>NZ_AAUW01000001.1 GCF_000168975.1 Roseibium aggregatum IAM 12614 | reverse complement strand
AAACGAGCTGCGACAGAAGGAAGGCGAAAGCCAGTCCCGTCGCTATCTCCTGGAAATCCGCCGTCGTTCCACCATCATCTATCGCTGATCCGGCATGCGCTCAAATCAAAAGCCGATCGCCGTCAGCATGGGAGAACCTGCCGGGATCGGCCCGGATCTGGCTCTGATTGCCTGGGCCAATCGCAAGGCTCTAGGCCTGCCGCCGTTCTACATCCGCGGCGATGAAGCGCTGCTGCAAGGGCGAGCCCAAAGAATGGGGCTGAATGCACGGCTCAAGATGGTGGCACAGGACGAGGCTGCCGCAGTTTTCCCAAAGGCGCTCCCCATCGTGCAGACCGGGCCGGCTCTTTCCGACCAGCCGGGTGTGGAAGCACCTGAAACGGCAGCTTCTGTCGTTTCCGCGATTGAAGGGTGTGTCGAGGACATCAAATCAGGCGTTGCCTGCGCGCTTGTGACCAACCCGATCAACAAGGCGGCTCTTTACCGAACCGGTTTCGCATTTCCCGGCCATACGGAGTATCTGGGCGCTCTGGCCAAAAAGCATTGGCCTGGGGAACCGGCAAAACCGGTGATGATGATTGCCGGACCGGAGTTGATGGTCGTTCCTGTAACCATTCACATCCCCCTTCGCGATGTTCCCTCAGCACTTACGACAGACCTGATCGTCGAAACCGCGGAGATCACCGCGAACGACCTCGGAACACGATTTGGCTATGCCTCTCCACGGCTTGCGATCTGCGGTCTGAACCCCCACGCTGGCGAAAACGGCTCGATTGGAACGGAAGAGCGTGACGTTATCGAGCCAGCCATTGCACGCTTGCGGGCACTGGGCATAAACGCCAGCGGACCGCATTCGGCCGACACCTTGTTTCATCCGCCTGCCCGCCAGCAGTACGACTGCGTGCTCGGCATGTATCACGACCAGGTTCTGATACCGGCGAAGACCATCGGCTTCGATGACAGCGTCAATGTGACCCTCGGACTGCCTTTCGTCCGAACGTCTCCCGATCACGGCACGGCCTACGACCTTGCAGGAAGCGGCACAGCCAGGGTTGACAGTTTCGCCGCGTCCTTGCGCATGGCCGATGTTCTTGCCAATCCTGACCGGTTCTAGAGCGACACCCAACAATGGCACAGATAGACGATTTGCCCCCGTTGCGCGATGTCATCGCCGAGCATGGCCTTAACGCCAAGAAATCACTGGGGCAGAATTTCCTGCTTGATCTCAATCTCACCTCCCGTATCGCTCGATCTGCAGGTAGCCTTGAGGATTGCACCGTGCTGGAAGTCGGCCCCGGACCCGGAGGATTGACCCGGGCCTTGCTGGCAGCCGGAGCGAAACGGGTGATTGCGATTGAAAAGGACAGCCGCTGCCTGCCGGCTCTTGCCGAGATCTCTGCGCATTACCCGGGCCGTCTGGAAGTCATTGAAGGCGATGCCCTTGAAATCGACCCGGTGGCGCTCACCGGAGGCGACAAGGTCAGGATCGCGGCCAACTTGCCTTATAACGTCGGCACCCAGTTGCTGATCAACTGGATTACAACGCCGGACTGGCCCCCGTTCTGGTCGTCACTGACATTGATGTTCCAGAAAGAAGTTGGCGAACGGATCAGTGCGTCGCCAGGGTCAAAGGCCTATGGCAGGCTTGCCGTGCTGGCAGGCTGGCGCTGCAAGGGGGGCATCCTGTTCGATATCAGCCCCAAAGCCTTCACGCCGCCCCCGAAGGTGACGTCGGCAGTCGTCCATCTGGAACCAAACGCCTCGCCCCTGCCCTGCGACCTGAAAGCCCTTGAAAAGATTACCGCTGCCGCTTTTGGACAAAGACGCAAGATGCTGCGAGCGAGCCTCAAATCGCTGTCTGCGGATGCTGAAGAGCTTGTCACAAAGGCCGGCTTGAAACCGACGGCTCGCGCAGAAGAGATCGACATCGCAGGCTTCGTCGACCTTGCAAACACATTCCGGGCTGCTCAGGCAGTTTAACAAACGACCGGATGCAGGCTCTTCCGGTTTGCCTCGCGATCCTCCTTCCGAGTGTTCACGCGACGCAGTCACGCTCGAATGGATCGCCAAACCTGGGGCTAACGCGTCTGGCAAAAGCCCCAACCACGGGTGGCGAAGTCTAAATCACCTTTCACGCGCGTCTGCCCGATCTATCGACGCTGTCGAAAGTCACAAAACGGACGAAAAGGACTAATTGGAAAAGCACTCTCAACGGGCCGAGGTCATAGTTGACGCGCACCGTTCGGCGTCCCCTACCGGGCTCCGTTTCTGGCCTTCATTCAAATGCCAGGACATGCCTCTATCCGCAGGCGTTTAATCAGTCAGGACTTTTCAGCAAGTTCCGTTTCGAGATCGTCGACCATTCCTTGGATGAGTGGCCCGATCTTCGGCGAGCGGAATTGTTTCAGTCTCTCTGCCTTCAGGATTGCGCGGACATTCTCATAGGCGCGCTCCAGATCGTCATTGACGACGACATAATCGTATTTTGACCAGTGACGCATTTCCCCGACAGCGGTCTTCATGCGCTTGAGGATAACGGTGTCCTCATCTTCCGCACGCCGCTTCAGACGCGATTTCATTTCCGCAATGGACGGCGGCAAAATGAAGATGGAGACGACGTCGTCGCGCATCTTTTCATAGAGCTGGAAGGTGCCCTGGATATCGATGTCGAACAGGATGTCCTTGCCGTTCTCGATGGCGTTTTCGACTGGTCCGCGCGGTGTGGCGTAGTAGTTGCCATGCACTTCAGCCCACTCCAGCAATTCGTCATGCTCGCGCATCTGCTCGAAACGGCCAGCATCGATAAAGTGATAGTGAACGCCATCGACTTCACTGGACCGGCGCGGGCGCGTGGTCACGGAAATGGACAGGGCAAGATTGTCTTCGTTCTGCAGCAAGAGACGCGCGATGGTCGATTTTCCGGCTCCGGACGGCGACGACAGCACCAGCATCAGGCCACGGCGCTGCTGCTCGGCCTGCTCCGCACTGACGATGGTTCCAGTTGAGGTCCCGGCAGGTGCGTCGGACATGTGGCTCACTCCAGATTCTGTATCTGCTCACGCATTTGATCGATAAAGGACTTCAAGTCCAGTCCAATGGCGGTCAGGTCGACGTCGTTGGACTTTGAACACAAGGTATTGGCTTCCCGGTTAAATTCCTGGGCCAGGAAGTCCAGGCGCCTGCCAATCGCTCCGCCGGTGTCCATCAGTTCGCGCACCGCCGCCACATGCGCATGCAGTCGGTCCAGTTCTTCGCGAATGTCGGCCTTGGTGGCCAGAAAGACAGCTTCCTGATGCAGGCGCTGCGGATCCAACTGCCCGTCCGAGGCATCCATCAGGTCGGAAAGCTGGCGCTTCAGCCGCGCCTTGATGGCGTCCGGTTTGCGTGCCGGCAGATCCTCTGCGGCCTGTGTCAGTTCGGCGATCCTGTCTATCTGATCGCGCACGACCTTGCCGATAGCCTGCCCCTCGCTGTGGCGCATGTCGACGAGATCGATCAGCGCCGCATCCAGTGTCGTCAGCAAGGTGTTGTGAAGCGCCGCCTGAACGTCTTCGTCTTCTTCAGGCTCCTTGAGCTCGAAGACGCCCTTTTGCGCCAGAATGGCGTCGAGAGACGGCGGAGCAAGATCCGGAACGCGGTTTTTGAGAAGATCGATGGTCGCCAGAACGGCTTCCAGCGCCGATTCATTGACCTGAAGCTGCTGTTCCGACTGGTCCCGCTGCATGGAGAGCCCGATGGAGACATTCCCGCGCCGAAGCAGCTTGCCGCAGCGCTCGCGGATCTTCGGCTCAAGAGCCTCCAGCCCCGTCGGGATCCGGATGCGAAGGTCAAGCGACTTGCCGTTGACAGACCTCAGTTCCCAGGTCCAGCGCACGGCTCCGGATTCACCCAAAGCCCGTGCAAAGCCCGTCATGCTGGCAAGTGCCATGTGTGCCCCTTCGCGAAAGTGCCGCCTCCTGCCCGCCGTCACGGCGGGCTCCGGTCAATTGGATGTGGCCGGCTGCGTTTCCTGATCTTGTTCCGCCTGGCGGCGTTCTCTTTCCACCTTACGCCACTTGCGGACGTTCGCCTGGTGCTGTTCGTAGGTCTCGGCGAAGATATGCCCGCCGGTTCCATCGGCCACGAAGTAGAGATCCTGCGTGCGCGACGGATTGGCGACAGCTTCCATGGCCGCCCGGCCCGGGTTGCCGATCGGTCCCGGCGGCAAGCCGTCGATCTGATAGGTGTTATACTTGTTTTCCGCCTTCAGCTCGGATTGCTTGATCGCCGAGCGATCCTTGAGCCAGGCCTCGCCGCCATAAAGCCCGTAGAGGATCGTCGGGTCGGATTGCAGGCGCATGTTCTTGTTGAGGCGGTTGACGAAGACGCCTGCCACACGCGGGCGCTCGTCCGCAAGGGCCGTTTCCTTTTCCACGATGGACGCAAGGATGACCAGCTCTTCGGGTGACTTCACCGGCAGCCCCTCGGTACGGCGACCCCAGATTTCGGCCAGCAGCTTGGATTGTGCTGCCTTCATCTGGTTCAGGACTTCCTGGCGGGAAGCCCCGCGCGCGAACGTATAGGTCTCGGGAAGCAAGGCCCCTTCCGCCGGCGCTTCGGTGATCTCGCCGACGAGCACGGGATGCTCGCGTACACGCTCGATGATCTGGGCAGTTGTCCAGCCTTCCGGGATCGTTACCGAATGGGTGACCGCATTGCCTTCCACCAGATCGGTCATGATCTCTTGCATGGAAACACCGGGCGCGAAGGCGTATTCGCCGGCTTTCAGCTTGGTGGCATTCTTGTAGAAGCGGATGCCCAGATTGAAAATCCACTCGTCCAGCAGATTGTCACTGATGACCCCCTGCCCCGAAAGCCTGTCGGTGATGCCGGAAAGACCTGCCCCTGAGGAAATCACCACAGTGGCCTCCTTCTGCAGCGGGCCCTTTTCCTCGAACTTCTGTTTACCGAAATAAAGCGCGCCCCCGAATGCGGCAAGCCCGAACACGGTCAAGGTAATGACCATGTTGATCAGGATGACGAAGGGGTTGCGTACGTGCCGGGAGCGTTGCGGAGGCGCAGGCGCCGGTTCGGGCTGCAAGGCTTCACGCGGGCTTTTGGGCTTAATGCGCATATTGGGTCGCACCTCCAAGATTGAGCCCCCAAATCCCTGACTTAGGCTCAAACGGACCAGTTGTCACAATCAAAGTTTCAGGCCGGCCCGCAAGAATCGGACCGGCCTGAAGAACTTGAATGGGTTATGCGGCAACTTTGCGGAAGACAAGCGAGGCATTTGTGCCGCCGAAACCGAACGAGTTCGAAAGGGCGACATTGATGTCCAACTTCTTCGGCTTGTGCGGCACCAAGTCGATGACCGTCTCGACGGACGGGTTATCGAGGTTGATCGTCGGCGGAGCCATGCCATCGCGAATGGCCAGGACGGAGAAAATGGCCTCTACCGCGCCAGCAGCCCCCAGAAGATGACCGATCGAAGACTTTGTCGACGACATTGTCAGATCGGCAGCATGCTCTCCCGCAAGACGCGTCACCGCGCCAAGTTCGATTTCGTCGCCAAGAGGCGTCGACGTTCCGTGAGCATTCACATAATCGATATCGGCCGGCGTTACCTGGGCGCGCTTCAGCGCAGCTTCCATGCAACGATAGGCGCCGTCGCCGTCAGAGGACGGAGCGGTGATGTGATAGGCGTCGCCGGACAGACCGTAACCGATGATTTCACCGTAGATCTTCGCCCCGCGGCGGACCGCATGTTCGTATTCTTCGAGCACGACAACGCCGGCGCCCTCGCCCATCACAAAGCCGTCGCGTGCGACGTCGTAGGGACGGGATCCTTTTTCCGGGGTGTCGTTGAAAGCCGTGGACAGCGCGCGGCAGGCAGCAAAGCCCGCGAGCGCAAGACGGCAGACCGGGGATTCCGTTCCACCGGCAACCATGACATCCGCATCGCCGAAGGCAATCAGCCGGGACGCATCGCCAATGGCGTGCGCACCGGTGGAACACGCAGTCACGACAGCGTGGTTCGGGCCCTTCAGACTGTGACGGATCGAGACATACCCGCCGGCAAGATTGATCAGGCGGCCGGGAATGAAAAACGGAGAAATTCGGCGCGGGCCTTTTTCGGCCAGCAGATGAGCCCCCTGTTCGATGCCCTGAAGGCCGCCAATACCGGAGCCGATCAGAACGCCCGAACGGGCCTGTTGTTCGTAAGTCTCTGCCTTGTACCCGGAATCAGCCATTGCCTGGTCGGCAGCAGCCATCGCGTAGACGATGAAATCATCGACCTTGCGCTGTTCCTTGACGTCCATCCAGTCATCCGGATTGAACGCGCCTTCAGCGGAGGGATCACGCGGGATCTGGCATGCGATCTGGCAAGCCAGATCGTCAACTTTGAAGTTCGTGACCTTATTGGCCCCGCTCTTTCCTTCGAGGATCTTTTTCCAAGTGACATCGACACCACAGCCAAGCGGCGTCACCATGCCCAACCCAGTTACGACAACTCGCCTCATACACCCGCACTTACGTTGGAAGGGCCAGGCGGGGTTTCGCCCCGCCGGCCCCGATCTTCAAACATTCACAAGAAAGGCTTCGCCCTTACTTGTTGGCTTCCAGGAATTTGACAGCGTCGCCAACGGTCAGGATGGTTTCTGCTGCGGTGTCCGGGATTTCAACGCCGAATTCTTCTTCGAAGGCCATGACCAGCTCGACGGTGTCAAGGCTGTCTGCGCCCAGGTCATCGATGAAGCTTGCACCTTCAACAACTTTGTCAGCATCTACGCCGAGGTGCTCAACGACGATTTTCTTTACCCGATCCGCGATATCGCTCATCTTTCACTTCCTTAGTTTTCATCTATTCGTTACTCGCGAAACTGCCCCCATCCGGTTTGCAAACAAGCGGTGGCGCGAAGTCGCGGTCTTTAAGATGTCGCCGCACACTCAGGCCGGTTTATTTGACCCAAATATGCAATTCGAAACAATCGGCGGGTTGGTAACACACTTTGTTGACCTTTACCAGCCGATCCAGACCGCTTCTCAGCGGCCCGGATTCTTTTTGCCTGCTCGGCAAAAATTCCTTTTAAATCATAGCCATGCCGCCGTTGACGTGCAGGGTTTGCCCGGTCACGTAAGCGGCTTCATCGCTGGCCAGATAGACGGCGGCTGCAGCAATCTCGGCGGAAGTGCCCAAACGCCCTGCAGGGACACTCGTCAAAATCGATTCTTTTTGCTTGTCGTTCAGCACATCGGTCATCGCAGTTTCGATGAAACCGGGGGCAATCGTATTGACCGTGATGTTTCGGCTGGCGACTTCCCGCGCAAGCGACTTGTACATGCCGATCATACCGGCCTTGGCCGCCGCGTAGTTCACCTGCCCCGGGTTTCCGGTAACGCCGACCACGGACGTGATGCCGACGATGCGGCCAGAGCGGCGCTTCATCATGCCCTTGATCGCGGCACGGCACAGGCGAAAGCCGGACGACAGGTTCACTTCAAGAACCTGATCCCACTCTTCGTCTTTCATGCGCATGAAGATGTTGTCGCGCGTGATCCCGGCATTATTCACCAGAATGTCGACAGACCCCATTTTCTCTTCGGCTGCGGGCAACAGGGCATCGACCGCCGCGCGGTCGGACAGATTCGCCGGGGTCACAAAGGCGCGTTCGCCAAGATCGGCAGCCAGCGCTTCCAGCTTTTCAGCCCGCGTGCCGGACAAGGAGACGGTTGCGCCCTGTGCGTGGAGCGACCGGGCGATTGCCTCGCCGATCCCGCCGGTTGCACCGGTGACAAGCGCGTTTTTCCCTTCCAAGCTGAACATTTGGGATCCTTCCATTGTTCCTGTTGGGCCCTCGGCGGGCCAAATCGACGTCCCGGCCGATATACGCCTTATCCGGAGATCTTTTCCATAAGAGAGTCGATATCTTCCGGAGAGTTGACCGCCATGCCGGTCGCTTCCTTGGCGATGCGCTTGACCATGCCGGTCAGCACCTTGCCGGTCCCGATCTCGACAAAGGTGTCGACGCCGTTTTCGGCAAGCCAGGTGATGCTTTCCCGCCAGCGCACGGTTCCCGTCACCTGCTGGACGAGACGATCACGGATTTCGTTAGCATCGGTGATCGGACGTGCCAGCACATTCGCAACCAGCGGGACCGCTGGAGACCGGATTTCAGCATTTGCCAGTGCTTCCGCCATTTTTTCGGCAGCCGGTCCCATAAGGGAGCAATGGAACGGTGCACTGACCGGCAGCATCACCGCACGGCGCGCGCCCTTGGCCTTGGCAATCTCGACGGCGCGCTCGACAGCGGCCAGATGACCGGAGACAACCACCTGTCCCGGTGCATTGTCGTTTGCAGCCTGGCAGACTTCTCCCTGCGCGGCAGCTTCAGCCACTTCAACAGCGACATCGAACTCAAGTCCCAGCAGTGCCGCCATTGCGCCCTGTCCCACCGGAACTGCGTTCTGCATGGCGTCACCGCGCACCCGCAGCAGCTTCGCCGCAGTGGCAATGTCCAGGCTGCCGGCAGCGGCCAGAGCCGAATATTCACCCAGCGAATGTCCGGCAACGAAGGAAACGCTACCGGCGAGATCGAGACCACGGGCTTCCAGAACGCGCATTGCCGCAAGACTGACGGCCATCAGGGCCGGTTGCGCATTTGCGGTCAGCGTCAGCGTTTCTTCCGGGCCGGTCCACATGACGTCGGACAGCTTCTGACCAAGCGCCTCGTCGACTTCGTCGAACACGGCCTTGGCTTCGGGAAAGGCGTCCGCAAGGGCCTTGCCCATGCCAACGCCTTGACTGCCCTGGCCGGGAAATGTGAATGCAATGGTCATCTGGAAACGCCTCCGTGACTCGTGAGCGGACCTTGTTCTTCTTATAGCGACAGGTCGACGGCTTTCTAGAAAGCGGGGAAGACAGCCCATGCAGGCTGAAATCAAACTTGGCGCGAGGCTATGATACGGTCTTGCCCAAACTGTCAAGGCCCGAAGGCCAATCATTTCCCGTTTTCAGGCGGTTTTGCCGGTTTTCCTTTGTCCTGATTGTCCCTGAAATATCCGGCAAACCTTTGGGTCTTGTCTTGCGCGCGAAACCGATCCTCCCGTTACCTGTCTCGCGAACATGCTATATATAGACAGCCAGACGATCTTCCAAACTGCGAGCCTTGCTGCTGCTGGCCTCTTTTCGGTGTCTTCCGCCGTATCTTGCTTGCATTTTCCAAAAAACAGGGTATAGAGCGCGCTTCATCCGGGGTTTGGCCGGGGGCTGAACGGAAGGGCATGATGCCAGGATCTTTGATCGGATCCGACTTCCCGTGTTCCCGCTCTCGTTAGAATTCTCGTGCCTTTCCGGGGCTACGAGGAGGCTCTGCGCCGACCCCGCGTTGTCAACACGAAGAAAGGCTATTTCCATGCCTCTTTACGAGCACGTATTCCTGGCTCGCCAGGACGTTTCGGCCCAGCAGGTCGAACAACTCGTCGAACAGTACAAGGGCCTCATCGAAGGCGCCGGCGGTACTGTCGGCAAGGTGGAAAACTGGGGTCTGCGTTCCCTGGCATACCGTATCAAGAAAAACCGCAAGGCTCACTACACCCTCATGAACATCAACGCTCCGCACGCCGCGGTTGCCGAGATGGAGCGTCAGATGGGCCTGAGCGAAGACATTCTGCGTTTCATGACCTTCAAGGTTGATGAACTGGACGAAGAGCCGTCTGCAATGATGCAGAAGCGTGACCGTGACGACCGCCGTGGTGGCGATCGTGGTGGCCGCTTTGGTGGTGGCGATCGCGGCGGTGACCGCGGTGGACGCGGTGGTGACCGCGGTGAGCGCGCTCCGCGCCGCGCAGAAGGGGAGTAAGATTGATGGTTGATGTTGCACAGCTCCCGAGCCGCCGTCCGTTCTTCCGTCGCCGGAAGACCTGCCCGTTCTCCGGCACCAATGCGCCGAAGATCGATTACAAGGACATCCGCCTGCTGCAGCGCTACATTTCCGAGCGCGGCAAGATTGTCCCGAGCCGCATCACCGCGGTTTCCGCGAAGAAGCAGCGTGAACTGGCTCGTGCGATCAAGCGCGCCCGCCTGCTCGGCCTGCTGCCGTTCGTAATCAGCTAAGCGTTTCTCGAAAATCTTGAGACGTTTCTTTCGGGGGTTCCCGGAAGACCCGAATTGGGGCCGCGGGCAAACGGCCTCTAACCACCCTCACCGGGTGGGACAGTAGGAGAAATGACATGCAAGTTATCCTTCTTGAGCGTATCGCCAAGCTCGGCCAGATGGGCGACACCGTTCGCGTGCGCGACGGCTATGCCCGTAACTTCCTGCTGCCGCAGGGCAAGGCGCTGCGCGCCAACAAGGCGAACCTCGAGCGTTTCGAGCGCGAACGCGTTCAGCTCGAAGCTCGTAACCTTGAGCGCAAGAGCGAAGCTGAAGGCGTTGCCTCCAAGCTCGACGGCGAGTCCCTGGTGATGATCCGTTCCGCTGGCGAAACCGGTCAGCTCTACGGTTCCGTATCCACACGCGATATCGCTGACGGCCTCACCAAGGCAGGCTTCTCCGTTTCCCGCAGCCAGGTTGAACTGCGCAACCCGATCAAGACGATCGGTCTGCACAGTGTTCTGATCCAGCTGCACCCGGAAGTCGAAGTCGCCATCAGCGTCAACGTTGCCCGTTCTGAAGACGAAGCTGTCCGTCAGGCCGCCGGTGAAGATCTCTCCACCCCGGAAATGGACGTCTTCGAATTCGAAGAAGATGAAGAAGCAGAAGACGCCGAAGAAGGTGCAGAAGCTTCTGAAGAAGCAACGGAAGAAGAAGAAGCCTAATCGCTTTCCTTCTCCGGTTGACTTGAGAAAGCGGCGCTGGTTTCAGCGCCGTTTTTTTGTTTGCCGGCAACTTTTTGGAAGACCGCGCACGACGCCTAATGCTGGCGTTTCAGTTTCCGGCCCAAGGCCTTGAAACTTATCGAAAATTCATTAACCTACCATTAACCTCTGCGAAAATATCATAAAATTCAACAACTAAGACTTAGCCCCTTGAGTCTGCAATCGAGTTCAGAGTCAAGCTGGATTCGATTCTTTCCCCGCTGATTTGCCCAAGCCGGTGAGAATCGAAAACACCCCTTTTTGAACCTTGAGCCCTTACCCGTCACAGAGTATTCCCAATGAACTTGGGTCAACGGGGGACGCTATGAAGGGCACGCTGCAGAAGGTCGAAACGGAAGAAGACATCCAGCGCTTGGCACCACACAATGCCGAGGCGGAGCGTCAGCTTCTGGGAGCGATTCTCGTCAACAACGAGACGTTCTACCGGGTCTCAGACTTTCTGGAACCACATCATTTTTTCGTTCCGGCTCACCAGGACATCTACGAGAAGATCAGCCATCTGATCCGCGCGGGTAAAACCGCGTCGCCGATCACGCTCAAGACCTTCTATCCGGCCAACGCAAAGATTGCGGATCTGTCCGCGACCCAGTTTCTTCTGCGCCTGGCAGGCGATGCCGCCTCGATCATCAATGCGGAGGATTATGGCCGGACCATTTATGATCTGGCCATCCGGCGCAATCTGATCCGAATCGGCGAGGACATGGTCAACATCGCGTTCGATGCCCCGATCGACGTGCCGCCGTCCCAGCAGATCGACGATGCCGAACGCCGCCTGTTTGAACTGGCTGAGACCGGGCGCAGCGAGGGTGGGTTCGTTGCCTTTGGCGACGCGCTGACCGAAACAATCGAAATGGCGCATGCCGCCTACAACCGTGAAGGCGCCCTCTCCGGCATTTCCACAGGACTTCGCGAACTCGACCGGCTGATGGGTGGTCTGCAGCACTCGGATCTGATCGTGCTTGCCGGCCGTCCCGCGATGGGCAAAACCTCTCTGGCAACCAACATTGCCTATAACATCGCCCAGTCCTACAAGGCCGAGGAACAGCCGGACGGCTCGCTCAAAACGGTCAACGGCGGCGTCGTCGGCTTTTTCTCGCTGGAAATGTCCGCCGAACAGCTTGCCACCCGTATCATTTCAGAACAGGCGGAAATCTCGTCTTCCAAGATCCGCCGTGGCGATATCACGGAAGCGGAATTCGAGAAGCTGGCCGCCTGCGCCCAGACCATGCAGGCCGTTCCGCTGCATGTGGACCAGACCGGTGGTATTTCCATCGCCTCGCTGGTGGCCAAGGCCCGCCGCCTCAAACGTCAGCGCGGTCTTGATCTGCTCGTGGTCGACTATATCCAGCTCTTGTCTGGTTCGAACAAGAACTCAGGCAACCGTGTTCAGGAAATCACCGAAATCACCACGGGCCTGAAAGCGCTCGCCAAGGAACTGCATGTGCCGATCATCGCCTTGTCACAGCTTTCCCGTCAGGTGGAATCACGCGACGACAAACGGCCGATGATGTCGGATCTGCGTGAATCAGGTTCCATCGAGCAGGACGCCGACGTCATTCTGTTCGTGTTCCGCGAAGAATATTATCTGTCCAAGACCGAACCGGAGTTCGGAACGGTGGAACATGAAAACTGGCAACGGGATATGGAGCGGCTCAAGGGCAAGGCCGAAGTCATCATCGCCAAGCAGCGTCACGGCCCGACCGGCACCGCCAACCTTCACTTCGAAGGCCAGTACACCCGCTTTTCCGACCTTGCGGAAGAAGATCACCTGCCCGAACGCTACGAATAGGTCGGCGGCTCGCGTCCGCAAAAAGGCCGTCTTCGCAAGACGGCCAGCGGGCCTCTTCATTCCGTGGGCACGCCAGCGTCTTCATCCACTTGCGGAAGTTCACAATGCTATTTGCACCGGCCTTTTATTAATCCACTGTTAAACCTCTTCACTTACTTTAAGTAGAAAGAATTTCACGAAAAATGCTTTCCAGGTGACCGCATCTTGTTTTCGTCGGCACAAAAACTCCTTGAGGAAGCTCGCATCTTTCCCCGTAAAAGATGCAAGTGGCCCGGTCTTCTGAAGCAGGAAGCGACCCATCGCCCCTGTGTGGTGGAAGATATCAGCGTCGGCGGTTGTCGCATTGCCACCAACACCAAGGGGCTGGTGCAAAATCAGCGCATCACCATTGAAATCGAAAGCCGCAAGCTGCGCTTCTATGGCGAATTGCGCTGGATCCGATCCGGCGAAGCGGGCGTCGAATTTCTCTATATGGATTGAGGCCGGTCTCGGGCCAGACTACCGCGGCAACAGCGAAAAACACTCTACAGCGCTTCATTTGGTCACGCAGTCAGCGGATTGGCCGTTGGTGCAATTGTCTCGCAATGCGGTAAGCTCTCACTCGAATTTCAGACATTGATTCTGACTGGAGAGATATCCGGACCGTGCCTGCGACTTGTGAACACGCTTTTCCTTCCGACCTTTACGGCGGCCGCCTCACGATCGACCTCGATGCAATCGTTTCGAACTGGTCCCTGCTGAAAGACAAGGTGGGCGGCGGCACCGACTGCGCCGCCGTTCTGAAAGCCGATGCCTATGGAACAGGCCAGGATAAAACCGCTGCGGCGCTCTATCAGGCGGGATGCAGAACGTTTTTCGTTGCAGTGCCGACCGAGGCCCTCACGCTGCGCGCCAGTCTTCCAGACGCTGTCATCTATGTGCTCGACGGGCTGTTCCCGGGCACGGCGGAGCATTTCCTGAAGCACGATATACGCCCTGTCCTCGGCAGCCTTGAAGAACTTGTCGAGTGGTCGGAGATCTGCAGGGGCGCGAGCAAGAGTTTTCCAGCCGCGGTGCATGTCAACACCGGCATCCACCGGCTTGGCCTGACGCCGGAAGAGTTTACCCAGGCTCTGAGTGACACCGCCGCCCTCGGGCCGTTCCAGCCATCGCTGGTGATGAGCCATCTCGCCTGTGGCTCCAACCCTGACCATCCCATGAACCGGCGGCAACTCAAACTGTTCACCGAAACAACTGCCCCCTTCCCCCTGATTCCGCGTTCGCTGGCAAATTCCGCCGGGGTGCTGCTCGGGCCGGAGTACCACTTCGATGTTGTTCGTCCCGGGATCGCGCTTTACGGCGGACTGGCCATTGAAACAGAGCCCAACCCCATGAAACCGGTGGCCAAGGTGGAGGCCCGCATCATGATGGTGCGCGACGTTCCGAAGGGTGACACCATTGGCTACGGCGCGAAACAGACCGCGACGCGCCCCTTGCGCAATGCAGTCGTCGCCGCCGGATATGCCGACGGCATGATCCGGCGGGCAGGCTCCACGGATGAACGCCCCGGTGGCTTCGGGACGATCGGCGGCTACAAGGCGCCTATCCTCGGCCGGATCTCCATGGACATGATCACCCTTGACGTCACGGACGTGCCGGACCATCTGCTTCGGCGCGGCGCGTTTGTGGAAATGCTGGGGCCAGGTGTTGCAGCATCCGATCTTGCCGCTTATGCCGAAACGATCGATTACGAATATCTGACAAGCCTCGGCCGGCGGTTTGAGCGCGTCTACGCGCCGCTTAGCTGAGCCGAGAGCGAAAGGCGAACTTTCATGGCACGGCGCTCCACTTCCTTCGTCTGCCAGTCCTGCGGCGCTGTGACCGCCAAATGGGTGGGCCGCTGCGAAAGCTGTGGCGAATGGAACACCATCGTGGAGGAGCAGACCGGAGGCGGCGTTGGTGGCGGCCCCGGACGGGCCTCCCGCAGCAAGGGTCGGGTCATTCCACTTGTGGGCCTTTCCGGCGACGCTAAGGAAGCCCCGCGCATTCAGACGAAAGTGCCTGAACTCGACCGGGTGACCGGTGGCGGTTTCGTTCGCGGGTCAGCATTACTCGTTGGTGGTGACCCCGGCATCGGCAAGTCCACACTGCTTATTCAGGCGGCCGCGCAACTGGCCAATCTCGGGCACAGGACCGTCTATATTTCCGGCGAAGAGGCCATCGGCCAGGTTCGGCTTCGCGCCGAGCGGCTGGGGCTTGCCCAGGCGCCGGTTGCACTGGCGGCGGAAACAAGCGTCGAAGACATTCTGGCAACTCTTGAAGCCGATACGGCTCCCGCCCTTCTGATCCTCGATTCCGTCCAGACGCTCTGGACAGACCAGGTGGAATCCCCTCCCGGCACCGTTACACAGGTGCGCGCATCCGCCCAGGCAATGGTGCGCTATGCCAAGAAGAACGGCACCACACTTGTGCTTGTCGGGCATGTGACCAAGGACGGCCAGATCGCCGGTCCGCGTGTGGTTGAGCATATGGTCGACGCGGTTCTCTATTTCGAGGGCGATGGCGCGCATCAGTACCGCATCCTGCGCTCGGTCAAGAACCGCTTCGGCGCGACGGATGAAATCGGCGTCTTCGAGATGACCGGCAAGGGGCTTCAGGAAGTCCCCAATCCTTCCGCGCTGTTTCTGGGCGACAGAAACACCACCGCGCCCGGCGCGGCGGTCTTTGCCGGGCTGGAGGGCTCACGCCCGCTCCTGATCGAGATCCAGGCGCTGGTGGCGCAATCTTCGCTCGGGACGCCGCGCAGGGCCGTGATCGGCTGGGACAGTGCCCGCCTTTCCATGATCCTTGCGGTGCTGGAAGCACGCTGCGGCGTCCGTTTTTCGCAGCACGATGTCTATCTGAATGTTGCGGGTGGTCTCAAGATCAACGAGCCTGGAGCCGATCTTGCCGTTGCTGCGGCCTTAATCTCCTCGCTCAGCGGGCTTGCCCTTCCGGCCAATTGCGTCTATTTCGGCGAAGTCAGCCTGTCAGGGGCTATCCGGCCGGTCGCCCAGGCCCCCTCCAGGTTGAAAGAAGCAGAGAAACTCGGCTTCGACCAGGCCTATTGTCCGGAAGGCAATCTCAAGGATGGCACCGTGTCTTCGTTCAGAACGACAGGCGTGCCGGAACTTGGGGACTTTGTTGCCAAACTTTCGGCGGAGGCTAGTGCAAAGGGGCAGACCTGACGCAAGATGGTGACGGGTTTGGGCGAAAGGTTTAAGCTCTTGAAAGAGCGCCAGACAGAGGATTTTTCAGGAACATGCCGATAACGCTGCTGGACGGACTGCTCTTGGTCATCATGTTCATTTCGGCGGTCCTTGCGATGATCCGCGGATTTGTCAGGGAAGTTCTTTCCATCGTTTCCTGGGTGGCTGCGGCAGCTGCGGCATTCCTGCTCTACGAGCGGGTTCTTCCTTACACCAAGCAGTATATCAACCATGATCTGGTTGCCATGGGCGTATCTGCCGCGGCGGTCTTTCTGGTCACGCTGCTTGTTGTCAGCTATATCACCATGCGGATTTCCGATTTCGTGCTAGACAGCCGGATCGGCGCGCTCGACCGGACCCTCGGGTTCGTTTTTGGAGCGGTGCGCGGTTTGCTGCTGGTCGTGGTGGCGATGATGTTCTTCAACTGGTTCGTCCAGCCGGAACAGCAGCCGAACTGGGTCAAGACGGCCAAGTCGCGCCCGATCCTGCTGTCCATCGGTGAGCGGCTGGTAGCTGTGCTGCCCGAAGACCCGGAAAAGGCGATCCTGGACAAGATCCGGCAGAACAATCAGGCCGGAGGGGGCGCAACGCCTGCAGAAGAACCGGCGTACAGCGATTCAGAACGTCAGGGACTTGAACAACTGACGACGGATAGCAACTAACAGACCTTGGTTACGATCCGGGGATATAAACCGAGACTGGGCAGTATCGGGCACCTTTTGACGGTGCAACGTTGAATGAGGCATCCCGCGCCACGACAGGTGCGGGACGATGTACCATTTGCAAAGCGGTCAACATCTCGTCCATCGCCGTGACGATGACAGACCTTTGACCGCAAGACCAGGCCGGTCCTCCCACCGGCCAGAACGAAGGAGTGTTCGCCATGGCTGGCGGAACCGACGTGCACGAACCGTTCGACATCAATGCAGATACCCTGCGCGAAGAATGCGGTGTTTTCGGCATTCTGGGTCATGAGGATGCCAGCGCGCTAACCGCGCTCGGGCTTCATGCGCTCCAGCACCGCGGGCAGGAAGCAGCGGGGATCGTGACCGTCGACAACGAGCAGTTCCGTGCGGAACGTCATCTCGGCCTTGTCGGCGATCATTTCTCCGATGCCGAGACAATCGAACGGCTGAGCGGCAAGGCCGCTGTCGGCCACGTTCGGTATTCGACGACCGGCGAGACCATCCTCAGGAACGTGCAGCCGCTGTTCGCCGAACTGGACGGCGGCGGTATTGCGGTCTGCCACAACGGCAACTTCACCAACGCCCTCACCCTGCGCCGCCAGTTGATCCGCGACGGGGCAATCTGCCAGTCGACCTCCGATTCCGAAGTGGTCCTGCAGCTCGTCGCCCGCTCGCGCAAGGGCAAGATCGTCGAGCGTTTCATCGACGCAATCACCCAGATGGAAGGCGCTTACTCGCTGGTGGCGCTGACCTCGAAGAAGTTGATCGGTGCACGCGACCCGCTCGGCATCCGGCCGCTGGTTCTAGGCGACCTCAATGGCGCTCCGATCCTGGCGTCGGAAACCTGCGCGCTCGACATCATCGGTGCAAAGTTCATCCGCGAAGTGGAAAACGGCGAAGTCATCGTCTGCACCACGACGGGAATTGAATCCTTCTTCCCGTTCGGCAAGCGCCCTGCCCGGCCCTGCATCTTCGAATACATCTACTTCTCCCGCCCAGACAGTGTCGTGGGTGGCCGCAGCGTCTATGACGTTCGCCGCGAAATGGGCCGGCAGCTTGCGCGGGAATCCAATGTAGAAGCCGACGTCATCGTGCCTGTGCCGGACAGCGGCGTCCCGGCTGCCATCGGCTTCAGCCAGGAAAGCGGTGTGCCGTTCGAACTCGGCATCATCCGCAATCATTATGTCGGCCGGACCTTCATCGAGCCAACCCAGCAGATCCGTGCTCTCGGCGTGAAGATGAAACACTCCGCCAACCGGGCCCAGATCGAAGGCAAGCGCGTCGTGCTGGTGGATGACAGCCTGGTGCGCGGCACCACGTCCGTCAAAATCGTGCAGATGATCCGCGAAGCCGGTGCCAAGGAAGTTCACTTCCGCCTCGCCAGCCCACCGATCAAGTATTCCGACTATTACGGCATCGATACGCCGGTGCGCGAGAAGCTTCTGGCCGCGAAATACGGTCTTGAGGAAATGCGCGCCTATATCGGGGCCGACACACTGGCATTCCTGTCCGTGGACGGCATCTACAAGGCTATGGGTTACGAAGGCCGTGACGATGCCAATCCGCAGTTCACAGACCATTGCTTCACCGGCGATTATCCGACGCCGCTGACCGATCTTTCCGAAGATCAGGACTTCGTCAGCCCCCCGCGTCTGGTCGAGGTCGGCTGACGCGTTCAAAACCCTTTGGACCGCTTAAATTTATGCCTTCCGGCGGTACCGCCGGAAGGCAATTTGATCTAAGAGATCACGCATGACCAAAGACTTTGAAGGCCGGATCGCACTCGTGACCGGCGCCTCCCGTGGAATTGGCTATCAGATCGCAAAGCAGCTCGGCGAACGTGGTGCGCATGTCATTGCGCTTGCCCGGACTGTCGGCGGCCTGGAAGACCTTGATGACGAGGTTCGCTCCGCAGGTGGGGAAACCACACTGGTGCCTCTGGACCTGACCGATTTCGACGCTCTCGACCGGCTCGGAGCCGCGATCTACGAGCGCTGGAAGAAACTCGATATCTTCGTTGCCAATGCCGGCATGCTGGGCGTGCTGTCGCCTATCGGCCATATCAGCCCGAAGGACTTCGAGAAGGTGACGGCGGTGAATGTCGTCGCCAACTGGCGGCTGATCCGGTCTCTGGATCCGCTTCTGCGCCAGTCTGACGCCGGCCGGGCACTGTTCCTGTCTTCTGTCCACGCAAGCACCTGCACGCCTTTCTGGGGTCTTCAGTCCATCAGCAAGGCTTCCGTGGAAGCCATGGCGCGGACCTGGGCCAAGGAAAGCCTGCAGACGAAGATGAAGATCAACATTGCCGACCCCGGCCCGACCCGGACGGGATTGCGCGCCAAGGCCATGCCGGGTGAGCTTGCCACCAACCTTCCCGCTCCAGATGAAGTCGCGGCAGATCTTCTGCCCTTGCTGATGCCAGACGTTCTGGAAACCGGCAGCCTGTACGACCGCGTCAGCGGGGAATGGGCTCGGGCCTAAGTCTGGTCCCTTCAACTGGCAGTAGCCACCGGTTGCAAACACGCCAGTTTGGCTCTACCCCTTCCGGTTGATGATCGGAAGGGAAGTTAGCCATGCGCGCCGATATCAGCGTTATTGCCTGGGATTTCGACGGTGTTCTCAACCGCAACATCGTCGATGGTCGGTTCGTCTGGGCAGACACGCTGGAAGACGATCTCGGTATCGCACTCGATGCATTCGAGCGCGGCGTCTTCGATGCCACCTTCGCACAGGTCATCAGCGGAAAACGCGACATCAAACGCCACCTGCAGGACTGGCTTGACCGCTGCGGTCATACACTGGATGCCGAAGATCTTCTCGACTACTGGTTCGCCAGGGATGATCTGAAGGATCGTTTCACCTGCGGCTTGCTTGAACATCTGGCAGGTCATGACGTCGTTCAGGTGATTGCGACCAACAATGAAGACCAGCGTTCCAGCTACATCGAGCACCAGTCCGGCTTCGGCTCGCTCGTCAGCCAGGTTTTCTCCTCCGGCCGGATCAAGTCAGCCAAACCGGATGCTGCATTCTTCACACATGTCAGCAATGCTCTCAGGGTTGCCCCGTCGGAGATCCTGTTGATTGACGACAGTGCCACCAACGTTCGCGCGGCGAAGGCGCTCGGCTGGAAGGGCTTTCATTTTACCGAACAATCGCGCCAGGAGCTTGTCTCTTTTCTCGGCCTTTGACAGCATGCTGGAAATCGCCAGCCGCCTGAAGGAGGAGCCACAAAATGAAACTCGGTGCGTTTTCGGTCAGTCTGGCCGTCAAGGATCTTGCCAAATCAAAGGCGTTCTACGAAGGCCTCGGCTTCGTGGATGTCGGCGTTTCGAATGCGGACAACTGGACCGTCCTGAAGAACGGCGACACCATCATCGGGCTGTTTCAGGGCATGTTTGACAAGAACATCCTGACCTTCAATCCCGGCTGGGACCAGGACGCCAGGACGCTCGAAGATTTTCAGGATGTGCGGGACATCCAAAAGGCGCTGAAATCGAAGGGATACTCGTTCGTATCCGAAGCTGACGAGACCGGCCGTGGCCGGGCCAGCTTCATGCTGGTCGACCCGGACGGAAACCCGGTTCTTGTCGACCAGCACGTCTGAGACTGTTCAGGCAGCTTCGAAGGGCGCGAAGGAACTTTCGGCGATTTCCTTCAAATCGGCAAAGACGCCGGGAGCGCCAACAACAACGCGTGCACCGTGATAAAGGGACTGGTTGATGTCCTGTTCCAGAACTTCGCCGCCGGCTTCCTTGGTGATCAGCATACCTGCAAGGCAGTCCCAGGCATTCATGTGGGATTCGACATAACCGATCAGACGTCCGGAAGCGGCATAGGCGAGCATCAGACCGCCCGAGGCGTTGCGGAAGAAAACGCCACCCTTTGACACCAGGGCACCGACAACATTGACAGCATCGGTGACGGCGGTCCGGCCGTTGAAACCGACACCAACCGAGCCATGAGAAAGGCTTTCGCTGTCGGATGCACGGATCGGCTTGTCATTCAGAAACGCACCGTGACCGGCCGCTGCCTTGAAGGTTTCCCTTGAGACCGGATCGTGGATCACGCCGACAATCACCTGGCCCTGATGGACGCAGGAAATGATGACGCACCACTGCGGAATACCGGCAACGAAGTTTGCCGTGCCATCGATCGGGTCGGTGACCCAGGTGTAACCCGAATCCCCTTCTTCCATGCCATGCTCTTCGCCCAGAATGCCGTCGTCCGGATAGCTCTTTGCGAGCTCTTGCCGGATGAGCGTTTCCACATTGCGGTCGGCTTCCGACACCAGGTCCTGATGGCCCTTCTGCGTTACCGTGAGCGTGTCCAGCTTGCGGAAATAGTCGAGACCAAGCTCGCCAGCCTTTTCGGCCAGGGCGACGGCAAATTCCAGCCGGTCGATGGACATGGTTCAAACTCCCTTAAAGTGTCGATGGCGGCGGGAAGCAGCGTTTCCGCCAGGAAAGAAGAATATCGGCCGGCAGCCGGCACAAGCCGGCTGCACTCCCCGCTCAGCCCCGTTTTCTCTTCGGAGCGTAAGGGTTTTCGCCTTTGCGGTAGGACAGGCGAATGGGGGTGCCGTGAATGTTGAAGGACTGGCGCAGCGAATTGACCAGATAACGGGTGTAGCTTTCCGGCAATTGCTCCGGACGCGAACAAAAGACCACGAAATGCGGCGGCCGCGTCTTGGGCTGGGTCATGTACCGCAAACGCACCCGGCGCCCGGCAACGGCGGGAGGCGGATGGTTCGCCGTGACCTTGTCCAGCCACCGGTTCAGCTTCGCGGTCGAGACGCGCGCGTTCCAGGCTTCATAGGCGGTAAAGACGCTTTCGATGAGGCGGTCGATCCCCTGCCCCTGCTGGCCGGACAAAGTCGCGATCTGAACACCGCGGATCTGATTGAAGTAGCGCTCGTTGGCGTCCTTGATCTTTTTCCAGGCTTCTTCCCGGTCTTCGATCAGGTCCCACTTGTTGATCGCCACCACCAGCGCGCGGCCCTCGCGCGCAACCAGATCGATGATCTGCAGGTCCTGCTTTTCGAAGGACATGGTGGCATCCAGCGTGACCACGACCACCTCGGCGAACTTGATCGCGCGCAGGGCATCTGCAACGGAAAGCTTCTCAAGCTTTTCCTGAACACGCGCCTTCTTGCGGATCCCCGCCGTATCGAAAAGCTTGATGTGCCGGTCGCGCCAGACCCAGTCGACGGAAATGGAATCGCGCGTGATGCCCGCTTCCGGTCCTGTCAGCATGCGGTCTTCGCCCAGCATGCGGTTGATCAGCGTCGACTTGCCCGCATTGGGGCGGCCAACGATGGCAACGCGCAGGGGCCGTTCAACCGTACCGACCGGATCTTCTTCCACGACGAATTCACCATCTTCGTCGACATCGACATTGGTGATCGCCTCTTCGCGCTTGGCCTCTTCTTCTTCCGTCACCCGGTCGACATGAGGTTTCAGCGCGTCATAGAGATCGGCAAGCCCTTCGCCATGTTCGGCGGAGATTGCAATCGGATCGCCCAGGCCGAGCGAATAGGATTCGTAAAGCCCGCTCTCCCCGGCCCGGCCTTCGGCCTTGTTGGCAAGCAGAATCACCGGACGGGTGGTCTTGCGCGCAACTTCGGCGAAATGGGCATCAAGTGGCGTGACACCGGCACGAGCGTCGATCACGAACAGAACCGCGTCGGCGGTTTCGATCGCTTCCTCGGTCTGCCGGCGCATGCGGCCTTCGAGGGACTCCTTGTCCGCATCTTCGAGACCGGCGGTGTCGATGATCGTGAAGCGCAAGTCGCCCAAACGGGCATCGCCCGGCCGCCGGTCACGCGTCACACCAGGTGTGTCGTCTACCAGCGCCAGGCGCTTGCCCACAAGGCGATTGAAAAGGGTGGACTTGCCGACATTCGGCCGTCCGATAATGGCGACAGTTGCGCCCACAGCAGTTCTCCTGATAGGCGGACCTCTTCGGGTCCGCCTCAAATGCTAGTTGAAGGCAGCGACGCCGTCATTGCCAGTCAGCACGATAATCCGGCCACCGGCGACGATCGGTGTCACATAGACATCCGTATTGGTCCGCTGCGTCAACATGGTTTTACCGGAAGCGGCATCCACGATTGCGATCTGGCCGTCGCTGGAAAAGGCAACCAGTGCCCCGTTCGCCAGGATCGGGCCAGCCCAGTTGCGGCGCTTCTTCTTCTTTTCCGGGCGCGGCAAGGCCGTTGCCCAGAGGGTTTCCCCGTTTTTCAGATTGAGGGCGACCATGCGGTCGTCGAGGTCAACCATGAACAACGTGCTGCCGGAGACAACCGGCGTGTGCACGCTGCCGAGATTCTGTTCCCATCGGCGCTGGCCCGTGCGGGCATCCACCGCAACCGTGCGACCGGCAACGCCGGTGGCGTAAACCGTGCTGCCGGAAACAACCGGGCTGGCCGACACATCCGCAAGACCGGACAAGGCAAGCGTCCTGAAGCCGCGCGACACGCCGTCGATCCAGGCCGGTTCGCCGGACTTGATGTCGATCGCCATGATCTCACCGGAGGAGAACGGCACGATGACGCGGTTGCCGGAAATGGCCGGGTTGGCCGCAGACAAGAGACCGGCAGTTTCCTCGATACCTGCATAGGTCCAGGCAACGCTGCCGTCAGACTGTTTCAGCGCATAGACTTCGTTGGACTGGGACACGACAATGACATGCCCGGCGCCGGCAACAGGGGAACCGCGGGCCGGTGTGTCGATGTCGACTTTCCAGATTTCCCGGCCGGAGCCGGCTTCGAGCGCCGCGACCTGGCGATAGCTGGTTGCCGCATAGACGACGCCGCCTTCAACCGCGACACCGCCGCCCGGCCCGACATCCCTCTCGCCTTCCGGACGCAGGTTCTGGGTCCACTGGCGTGCACCACCCGTCGACAGGGCAACAACTTCACCATTGGGCTTGTAGACGTAGATACGGCTGCCATCGCTGACGGGGCGGGAAGACACCCGAAGTGCGGATGTTGTCAGTCCACCACCGGATGAGCCGACCTGTGCGCGCCAGGCGCGGTTGCCGGAAACGGATATGGCAACGTTGCCCGGATCGTTGGTCAGGCCGCCACCTGCCGTCGTCCACGACTGGCCGCCCGTTGCAGCGCCGATCTTGGCAGACTGGCCAAGCGTTTCGGCTGCCGGATCGGCGCCGTCGAAGACAGGCTGGCGCTCACCCTTGAGGATCTTCTCGCGGGCGAACGGATTGATATTCTCGGTAAATTCGCTGACCGACCCGCACCCGGTCAGGACGAGCGATAGTGCAAGGGCCCCAAAAACACCGCGTCTGCGGAAAGAAACGGTTACAAAACTCACTGGTTGTTTCCTTCACTGTCCGCTGTGGCTTCGCCGTTGCTGGACCGGATGACATCACCGAGGATCGACACGCGTCGGCTTACGTCAGCGGGCGTTTCGGTGTCCTCTTCAATTGCTGAAATCCACTGCTTGGCCGTCTCGATGTCGCCGGCTTTCCAAGCGCTTAGAGCGAGAAGTTCACGTGCTGCTGCACGGAACGGCCCGGTGTCCCCGGTCAGTTTCTCGATCCGGTCGGCGATATCGCCATAAGATTGTGTATCGACGGCAAGGTAGGCGGCGCGCAGGGCCGCGACATCACGCAGGGCTTCCATGATGCTGCTGTCGCGCGACAGGGCATCAAACTCTGCAAGAGCTTCTTCCGTCTTGCCGGAATTTGAAAGATCGGTGGCCTGGCGCAGTTTCGCCAGGGCGGGATAGCCCCCCAGGGCATTGTCCAGTTCACCGTAGAGGGCGGCTGCTTCTTCGTAGTTCTGGGCTTCGGACAGCTTCACGGCTTCGAAGAATGTATCGCCCGCGCTCTGCGACTGCTGTTCCTGCCAATAGAGCCAGCCGCGATAGCCGCCGGTTCCAACAACGATCAAGACCGCAACGCCAAGCACCCACGGACCGAACCGGTCCCAAAGCCGACGGTATTTCTCCTGGCGGATATCTTCATCGACTTCACGAAAAATGTCAGACATGCGTGTCTATTTCCTGCATTCACTTCTGCTGCCCGGCACGTCTGGCCGGGCGCGGCCCCTTCTTGAGTGGCGCACATTATCCATTTGATCCGGCTCGGGCAATTCCCTGAAGGGGCTTAAAACGGCCCTTCGTGGCGCAAGTGGGGCAATCCGGCAGGAAATGCCGGATTTCTTAGGTAATTTCAAGCGCCGCGCCGGCTATCACATCACCGGGACGCCTATCAACAGCGCGTGCAGTTTCCAGACAAACAGTCCGTAGAGAACGAGGCCCAGCAGAATCACGACAAGATCGGAGTATTTTCCAGGCTTTGCCGACGCCAATGCACCGATCTGCCCTGCCCCCGGCCCACGGCGTTTGACGGAAATCCGATCCGCCACTGCCCAGGCCAGAAAACCGCCGAACAGGAGCACCGATGCCAGATCCCCGTTTGCCAGAAGGTGAGCAAAGGCCCACAGTTTCACCGCCACCAGCATCGGATGCTTCAGTGAGGTCTTAATCCGGGAGGGCACATAGGCCGCGACCAGGAAAATGAACACGGGAACCATGAACAGCATGGTAACGTGGCGCAGCCAGAACGGCGGCTCATAGAGTACCGGTGGTCCCTCGAAGCGGGCCACGCCGTAACCGTAGACGATCAGGCCGAGACCGACGAACGACAAGAGCGTGAATACCCCCTTGTATCCCGTCTCGCCAAGTCTGGAAACCAGCCCGTTGCGCGTTGCCGGAAACACCGGCAGCGTGTGAATTCCCAAAAACAGCACAAGGCCGGCGATCAACAAGGCCATACCCGCTCTCCCTCTTTTGCCCGCAGGCGGGCATTCGCCCCCAAATCCGGGCGTCCCCTGCGGCGAAGATAGGAGGCCGGCGAGGCAGCCGCAACCGGCTTCAGGCGAGCAATTTGCCTGCCTCAGCGGCAGCAAGGGCTTGCGGGCGGCTGGCCTGGTGTTCAATGTCCACGAAGGTTCCAGTTTCCGCTGATTTCAGGATGGACACCATGACATCGACCGCGTGCAGGGCTCGCTCGAGAGAACAGCGGAACTCGCCTTCGTCCCCCCGGAGGATCGACTGGGCCATGTCGGCCAGGCCCGCAGCCCGGTAGTTGGCCCGTGGCGTACCGTTGTCATCGACATTCGCTGCTCCGAAGGGATGCACTGCGCCATCGAGCGGTTTCGCCGTTCCGTCTTCGGCAACCAGACTTACGTCCCCGCCGAAAAAATTCGGATCCGCGAGAAAGAGCGTACCCCTGGTTCCATAAAGCTCCATCGGCTGATGCCTGTGGGCCCAGACGTCCCAACTGGCTGTCAGCGTCACCTTGGCACCTGTCTGGAATTCCAGGATGGCATGGATCGTGGTTGGGGTGGTCACGTCGATCTTTTCGCCTTTGCGAGCGCCACTCCTGATCGTTCTGGTTTTGAAAGGCATGCCCGACATGGCGCACACGCGCTTGACCGGTCCGATCAGATTGAGAAGCGCGGCGACATAATATGGCCCGAGATCAAGGACTGGGCCGCCGCCGGGCTTGAAGAAAAAGTCCGGGTTGGGGTGCCAGTGCTCCATGCCGTGGCTCATGACATGGCATGTGCCGCCGACAATCTCGCCGACCAGCCCTTCGTCGACAGCCTTGCGGGCAATCTGATGCGCCCCGCCCAGAAACGTGTCCGGCGCACAGCCGACCTTCAGGTGTTTCTTGCGGGCAAGATCAGCAAGTGCCTGCCCATCCCGGATAGACAGGGCCAGCGGTTTTTCCGAATAGACGTGCTTCCCGTGCGCCAGGATTTCGTGAGACACCAGATAATGGGCATCGGGAACGGTGAGATTGACGATCAGATCAATGTCATCTGCAAGAAGCAGATCGTGCACGGTCAGCGCGCGCACGCCATAGTCGGAACCGCGTGCTTCCGCCGCATGACGGTTCAGATCCGCACAGGCCCTGATTTCAAGGCCGCTGAACGTCGGCGCCAGATCAAAGTAGGTCTTTGAAATCGTGCCGCATCCGATAATGCCGATGCCCAATCTGTCTGCCATGAACATCTCCAGAGATTCGATGCAGACATCCTAGGACAAAGACCGTGTCTCGGAAATCGGTTGGATGCCGCGGCACGCGGCACAGATCAGTTCGGCACGTTGCACTGCCGGCAGGTGCCACGCAGTTCGATGGTCGTGCGGGACAGTTGAAAGCCTTCGCTCCTTGTCCAGTCCCGCAACAGGGACATGGCCTTGTCCGGCGTAAACTCGCTGACGACACCACATTGTTCACAGATGGCGAAGGCGGCCGTGCCGTGGCTGGAGCAGCCCTTGTGCGAACAGGCGACAAAGGCATTGAGGCTTTCCAGGCGGTGGACCATTCCGTATTCCACCAGCTTGTCGAGCGCCCGGTAGACCTGGAGCGGCGCACGGAACCCGCTGTCGCGCAACAGATCCAGAATCGCATAGGCCGTCAGAGGTCCGCCCGCGTCCGACAAAGAGCCGAACACCAGGGCCTGGTTCTTGGTCAGTTCGGGATGTGTCTCAACGCTCACGGACGATCTCCTTTCGTGCTCGATCTCACCCTTCTCACGATTTGCACACCCGGGACAAGGCTGACGACAAACAGGGCCATCGCCGCAACCACGATGGAAGGTCCGGACGGCGTATCATAGGTCAGCGAACTGTAGAGCCCGCCGACGACGGCGGCAGCTCCGGTCAGGGCCGCGATGAAGGCCATCTGTTCCGGTGACGCCGACAGGCGCCGCGCAGCGGCAGCCGGAATGATCAAGAGTGCGGTAATCAGCAGCGCGCCGATGATCTTGAGCGAGATGGCGATGACGATGGCCGTCAGCAGCATGAAGATGAGTTCTGTCTGCTCGGGCTTCAGGCCCTCACCCGCGGCAAGGTCGGGGCTGACGGTGGCGGCGAAGAGGCGGCGCCAGATCACCACCAGAACAGTCAGCACCAGCGCGCCGCCGCCATAGATCATGGCAATGTCCAGCGGTGTCACAGCCAGAATATCGCCGAAGAGCAGCCCCAGCAGATCGACCCGGACCCAGGTCATGAACGCAAGACATACGAGTCCCAGAGCGAGCGCTGAATGGGACAACAAACCCAGCAGCGCGTCGGAAGACAGCGTATCGCTGCGCCGCAGGGCCATCAGCACGACCGCAAGAAGGATCGAAACGGCTCCAACCGCCAGCGTGGTGTTGACGTTGAGAAGCAGCGACAAGGCAACCCCCAGCAGGGCCGCATGTGACAGTGTATCGCCGAAATAAGCCATTCGCCGCCAGATGATGAAGCAACCAAGAGGCCCGGCAACAAGTGCAACGCCAATGCCGGCAATCAACGCGCGGGTGAAAAAATCATCCAGCATTTCGAATGCCGTCCTCTTTTTCCGCAGGTGCATCGCCGTGCGAGTGGTGATGATGCTCACCAGAACAGGAGGAACACACGGAACCGTCGGCGTGGCGCACCTTTCCGTCCGGCAGATGCACGTGGTCGTGATAGTGTTCGTACACCGCAATTGCCCCATTGCGCCGGTTTCCGAACAGCGCATGGTACCGGTCGTCGCGGCTGACATCCGAGGGCGTTCCGCGGCAGCAGACATGGCCGTTGAGGCAGATGACCTGATCCGCCGCAGCCATCACCACATGAAGATCGTGTGAGATCATCAAAATGCCGCAGCCGAGCGTTTTGCGGATTTCGGAAATGAGATCGTAAATCGCGATCTCGCCGGCATAATCCACACCCTGCACAGGCTCGTCCAGTACCAGCAGGCCGGGATTGCGGGCAATCGCACGTGCCAGCATGACCCGCTGCATTTCTCCGCCGGAAAGTGTGCGCATTTGCGAGTGTATCAGCCTTTCCGCACCTGTGCGCGCCAGGGCGGCGCGGCACTCGGCATCGGACAAGGGGTTGGTAAGCCGCATGAACCGGGTGACGGTCAGCGGCAGGGTCCAGTCGATGGCAAGTTTCTGCGGCACATAGCCAACTTTGAGACCCGGCTTGCGGTCGGCACGGCCTTCGCTCGGGCTCAGGATACCGAGGGCCATCTTGGCCGTGGTCGACTTGCCGGAGCCGTTGGGCCCGATCAAGGTCACGATTTCGCCGGGCGAGACCGAAAGATCGACGCCGCGCACCAGCCACTCACCGCCCTTGCGGACGCCGGCACGGTCAAGCTGAACAAGCCTGGTGTCTGAATTTGTCATAGTCCTGAAAGCCTGCTGCGCTCATTGGGAACCAACGTCCCGGCGTTACGTTATTACGTATGTAGCGTTCAAGGCGCTTGCTTGCAACTTGTCCCTCGGCTGATTAACACTCTGTGCAACCGTGGTTTGCCCGCAAACGCCTCATTTGTAGAAGCAGAACAGGAACCAAAGCATGATTTTCCCTTGTATTTTGTCCGGTGGTGTCGGTTCGCGGCTGTGGCCGCTGTCACGCACCGACCGGCCAAAACAGTTTTTGCCACTTTTTGGCGGGGAAAGTCTCTTCCAGAAGACATGCAAGCGGGTCAATCATCCTGACTTTGCCGCTCCCATCGTCATCGGCAGCAACGCCCACCGCTTCCTCATCGGGGAACAGCTCAGCGAACTCGGACTGGAAGCCCAGTCGATCCTGCTGGAACCGGTCGGCCGCAACACGGCCCCGCCTGCCCTGATGGCCGCACTGATTGCGGCCGAAACAGATCCGAACGCCCTTATCCTGCTGTTGCCGTCAGACCATCTGATCCGCAAGGAAGATGTCTTCCTGAAGGCCGTCCAACAGGCCGAAGAAGCCGCGCGGGCCGGCAAGATCGTGACCTTCGGCATTCAACCCAGCGAAGCCAACACCGGCTACGGCTATATAAAGGTGGCGAGTGGATCGGAACCGGTGCGCCCGGTGGAAGCCTTCGTTGAAAAGCCAGACCAGGAGCGCGCCGAGGCCTTCCTGAAGGATGGCGGCTACGTCTGGAATGCCGGCATCTTTCTTTATGCGGCGACGACCATGATCGACGCTTTCAAGCAGCACCAGCCGGACCTCTACAAGCAAATCGTCGACGTCATGAAGACGCGGCACGGTGACCTCGATTTCACGCGGCTTGACCAGGAAACCTTTGAAGCGCTGGACAATATTTCGATCGATTACGCGATCATGGAGAAAGCCAGCAATGTCGTGTGTGCGCCAGTCGCGCCGGAATGGGATGACCTGGGGTCCTGGTCGGCCATCTGGACAGTGCTGGACAAGGACGCCCAGGGTAATTCCGGGCTTGGTGATGCGCGCTTTCTCGACAGCGAGAATTGCCTGGCCTACGCAGAACGCGGGCTTGTGTCCGTCATCGGGCTTGAAGACGTGATGGTGATTGCGACCACCGACAGCGTCCTAGTCGCCCACAAGGACAAGGCTCAGGACGTCAAGACAGTAGTCGAGCAACTGAAGGCAGAAGGCAGGCACGAGGTCGACCGGCACCCGCGGTCCTACCGCCCGTGGGGTTACACGGAACGCATCAACGCCGGCGAGCGCTTTTCCGTGCAGTCGATGATGATCAAGCCGAGCAAGAGACTGAGCCTGCAAAGCCACCTTCACCGGGCAGAGCACTGGGTGGTGGTGTCGGGTACGCTCGAAATCACGATCAACGGTGAAACCAGGCTGCTCAGCGAAAACCAGTCCGCCTACGTGCCTCTTGGAGCGCAGCACACGCTGCACAACCCGGGAAAGATCCCTGTGCGGATGATCGAGGTTCAGTCCGGAACCTATTTGCAGGAAGACGATATCCGGCGCCACTCGGACACATCACAAACGCCGTGAAACCAGCCCCCTTTTGCGTGACATGTCCTTGCCCTGAAAGAGGCTTTGCGGCAAGACTTTCCCCATATCCGACCATCGCCAAAGGTCGCTATCACCGCAACGGACAGGAACTCTCCCATGCACCATGTCTTCATCTGCGACTATGTCCGCACTCCCATCGGACGTTATGGCGGCATGCTGTCCTCCGTCCGTGCCGACGATCTTGGCGCGATTCCGATCAGTGCGCTGATGGAACGCAATCCGGACACGGACTGGGCGGAAGTTGACGACGTTTTCTACGGCTGCGCCAACCAGGCCGGTGAAGACAATCGCAATGTCGCACGCATGTCGGCACTGCTGGCAGGTCTGCCGGAGACCGTTCCGGGCCTTACACTCAACCGGCTTTGCGGCTCGGGCATGGATGCCGTGATCACCGCGGCACGGGCGATCAAGGCCGGCGAGATCGATCTGGCTATTGCCGGCGGCGTCGAGAGCATGTCCCGCGCGCCTTTCGTCATGCCCAAGGCCGACGCGGCTTTTTCCCGCTCGGCTGAGATTTTCGACACGACCATCGGCTGGCGGTTCGTCAATCCGCTTCTCAAACGCCAGTACGGCATAGATTCCATGCCCGAAACGGCGGAGAACGTGGCCGAACAATTTCAGATCTCGCGCGAGGACCAGGACGCCTTCGCGCTGCGCAGCCAGCAGCGGGCCGCAGAGGCCCAGCAGTCCGGCCGGTTCGCCGAAGAAATCGTGCCGGTCATGATCCCGCAGCGCAAGGGCGATCCGATCCTGGTGGACAAGGACGAACACCCCAGAAACACGACGCTGGAGGCCCTTGCCGCGTTGAAGACACCGTTCCGGGAAAACGGCTCGGTGACCGCAGGCAACGCCTCAGGCGTGAACGACGGTGCGGCCGCGCTGCTGATTGCCTCGGAAGCTGCGGTGGAAAAGCACAATCTTACGCCGATTGCCCGCGTCGTTGGCGGGGCCACCGCAGGTGTGCCGCCCCGAATCATGGGTATTGGCCCGGCGCCGGCGACGCGCAAACTCTGCGCTCGCCTGGGCATTGCGCTGCCGGAATTCGACGTGATCGAACTTAACGAGGCCTTTGCCGCACAGGGCATTGCCGTCATGCGGGACCTTGGCCTGCCCGAAGACAGCGAAATCCTCAACCCGAATGGGGGTGCAATCGCCCTTGGCCATCCCCTGGGGATGTCAGGTGCCCGAATTACCGGAACAGCAGCTCTGGAGCTGAAAAAGCGGGGTGGCAACCTAGCGCTTGCGACCATGTGCATCGGTGTCGGTCAGGGCATAGCGCTGGCATTGGCCTCTGCCTGAACCTGTTCCGTTGCACATCAGATCGACACTGAACCGAAGGGGCTATCCCCCGTACGTTGGTGCGGTCCAGACCTGACTGGTACCGGACGACCGGGATCCGTTGGTGTCCCCGTACGAGGAACAGGTTCTGCCTGCGCACGCCGCTCCAGCGTATGGTCGACATCGTCGAGTTGATCGGCCAGGCGCTCGAACAGCAGGCTGGGCATACGCAGCGCCGCGACATAGTAGGAAACAGCCTCATCCGCTGCGTCCCGCAGATCCAGTTCACGGACTTCGCGATAGGCATCTTTCGCCATGACCTGAAGCTCAACGGCATCTTCAATCAGAGGCCGCGCCAGCTCCTCCGCCTTTTGAGGGTTGCTTGCGATCCACAACGCAGCGGAGGCTGAAAGGCTAGCGAAAACAAATATGTGCACATTGCGAAACAGAAATCGCATTACAACCCCAACAATTGATTAACAAATCGTTAAACTACCATTGGTCGTATAAGAAGCTGCGAGAGACTGCAACCTGGCCTTGCAGAATTGACATGTTTTTCCCGGATGATGGTTAACGGCCGCAGCAAGCGCAACAACACGCTCTGGCGACCCTCGTATCGCGTTATTTCATGAAAAATCGACGCGCTGCGGGACTGCGGATCGCATAGCCAGATGGCTTCCCTGCAACACTGAAATGAGACCCTGTCAGTTTTGCGTCTACGTATTTGAATGTACGTAAAATTTTACAAGAGGTATTACCGGGACTTTATATCCTGCGGCTGTATACCCTCTCCCATCAAAACGGAGGACGTCATGATCGAAAGGACCGGTGAGATGAGGCTCTCATCCCTCGGATTGCTGCTTCTCCTGGCAGCTGCGGCCATGACCTTGTTTGCTGATCTGGGATCAAAGCCGACGGCGTCCGCCAAGGCGACGTCTGTCTACCAGCAACTTGCTCATTGACCGTTTACGCAAGGTGTTGAACTGCCCGAACGGGCTCACCGACGCAGATCGTGCCTGCATCCGGCTTTTGCTGGAACCGGCACGGGTTTCAATTGTCCGGTGAAAAACACAGGCAGTCTGCGCCTTGCGGACCCACCCCCGCCATTGCCATTTCGGCTGTTGTCGCCGAGCAGCATGATGGCCGAGCCCATGACCACGGACCCGAGGGTAATGAACAGGCCGAATGCCAGCATGATAACCGGCAGCACCGGATCTTCAGCCGACATTACCAGCACTCTCAGATTACCGATGTTGCCAAGAAAGATGCCTCCGAGCACGAGCCCGGCAATTGCCGTTCCCGCGAGGCCGTTCACCGCAAGCAGACGGAACAGAGGGTCTTTAGGAAGCTTCAGGCGAACCAGGGCCTTAATTGACGTTGTCATTGCCGAACACTCCCTGTGGTTCCATTGCGGTTGCGTTGTGGCCTCAGCCTAGCGCCGATTGTCACCTGGCAACAACCTTTCAAATAGATCGAGTCAGAGAAATTTGAAGATCAACTCATAGTTTGTTTATCCTGGGGGCGTGAATTGTGCAGCGCACCCTTGATTACGGATACGGAAGCATATATTTGTCCGATATATCGAACCAACATATGACACTTCTCGCGATGCTGCGTGCGTCATCCGGATCGCAACCCGGCTCGTAGGAAGGCTGTCATGCCGGGAGGACGCTCCCAGGCTCGGAGTTGTCAATGAGTGTACGCAGCCTCTGTCTTGCGATCCTGTCTTTTGGTGACGCCACCGGATACGAAATCCGGAAGGAATCGACCGAAGGCCGGTTCAGCTATTTCGACGATGCGAGCTTCGGTTCCATCTATCCGGCGCTGGCGCGTCTGGAGTCGGAAGGCTTCGTGACCGTGCGCGAGGAACCGCAGGCAGGCAAGCCCGCCCGGAAAGTCTATTCCATCACCGATGCCGGCCGTCAGGACTTCATCCAGTCCCTGTGCGATCCCCAGGCGCCGGACACCTTCAAGTCTCCCTTTCTGTTGATAGCTCTCAACGCCGCGAAACTGCCTCCCGAGGTGATCCGCCGTGCGATCGAGCGGCGCAAAACACAGGTAGAGGCCGAATTGCGCCTTTTGACGGACAACGAAAAAGACCAGGAATGCACGCATCCCGGATCCGCCTGGACACGTGACTACGGCATTGCCTGCATGAATTTCACCCTCGCCTATCTGGAAGAACATGGCGAGGCCTTGATCAAGATTGCCGAAGAAGCAGCACAGCCGGTTGTGGCGGCTGCGGAGTAAGCAAGACGTTTCGGAGCTTTAAGATAATGCGAGTGAAGTTTTCCTACCTCCTGGCCACCGGCATTGCCGCTGGTATCGGTTTCTGGATGTATACCGGTTCCGTGGTGATCGGTGGTGTCGGCGACAGCGAACACGCAACGCCGCCCCCGGCCCTCAGGGTCAGCCAGGCCACCAGTGAAGCCTTCCGGGTTCAGGTCCAGCGTCTGGTGGCGCAGAACCGGCGGGCCGTTCTGGAGGTACGCGGGCGCACCGAGGCGGAAGCCAAGGTCGCTGTCAGATCCAAGACGACCGATGACGTCGTGCAACGTCCGGCACAGGAAGGTGCACATGTTGCTGCCGGGGATGTACTGTGCGTTCTCGACAAGGGCTCGCGGGAGTCGCGCATTCTGGAAGCCAAGGCCGCCCTGGCTCAGGCGGAACTGGATCATGAGGCGGCAACTCAGTTGAACAGCAAGGGCTTTACCGCCCAAACCCGTGTCGCAGCCCTCCAGGCCCAGCTCGATGCCGCGAAGGCGCGTCTCATAGAAGCCGAACAGGAGCTGGAACACACGGTCATCCGCTCTCCGATTGCCGGTGTCATTGAGAGCCCGATGGCTGAAATCGGTGCCCAGCTCGAACAAGGCGGCATCTGCGCCACAGTCGTCGATTCCGATCCGATGATTGCCATCGGCGAAGTCTCGGAACTGAATATCGCCGATATCTCGCTCGGCATGCCGGCAAAGGTTACCCTCGTGACCGGAGAAACGCTCAACGGCAAGGTGCGCTACATCTCGCCGACGGCAAACCCGGATACGAAAACCTTCCGCATCGAGGTCGAGCTGCCCAATCCCGACGGCGAAGCCAGGGACGGCGTTACGGCCGTCACCGAACTGGAGCTGGAAGCGGAAAAGGCGCACAAGATTTCACCGGCCATCCTGACCCTCAACGATGCTGGCCAGGTGGGCATTCGCGCAGTCGATGAAAACAACAAGACCGTCTTCTACCCGGTCAAGGTGCTGGGTGGAGAACAGGACGGAATGTGGGTGGGCGGACTTCCCGATGAGGTCGTCGCCATCACCGTGGGGCAGGAATACGTCTCGGATGGAGAGCTCGTGCAACCGGTCTTTGAGACGGCAGAGGTGAGGCAATGATAGACATGCTCGAAGGCGTTCTTCGACGCCCAAAGACGGTATTCGTGCTTATGCTGGCGCTCATTGTCGCCGGTGTGGCCACCTATATCTCGATCCCGAAGGAAGCCAGTCCGGACATCGATCTGCCGATCTTCTATATTTCGATCACCCAGCAGGGCATTTCCCCGGAAGATTCCGAACGCCTGCTTGTGCGGCCGATGGAAACGGAATTGCGCGGTCTTGACGGGCTGAAGGAAATCACCGCGATTGCTTCCGAAAGTCATGCGGGCATCGTGCTGGAGTTCGACATCTCGTTCAACAAGGACGAGGCACTGGCGGACGTGCGTGACAAGGTCGACCAGGCCAAGAGCAAGCTGCCGGACGAGGCCGAAGAGCCGACGATCACCGAAATGAACTTCGCGCTCGCGCCGACCATGATCATCGCCCTGTCAGGCAACGTGCCGGAGCGCACGCTCTACAAGCATGCCCGGCGGCTCAAGGACGAGATCGAGGCCATCGACACCGTCCGGTCGGCGGATCTGACCGGACACCGTGAAGAGCTGCTGGAAGTCCTGATCGACACCCAGAAGCTGGAATCCTACTCGATCACGCAGCAGGAGCTGCTGAACTCCCTGCAGTTGAACAACCAGCTCGTTCCCGCCGGCTTTATCGACGGTGGCAAGGGTCGGTTCAACGTGAAGGTTCCCGGCCTTGTCGAGACCGCGGAAGATGTCTACACGCTGCCGCTGAAACAAAGTGGTGAAGGTGTGGTGACCCTTGCCGATGTCGCCGAAATCCGGCGCACCTTCAAGGACCCCAACGCCTATACGCGCGTCAATGGCAACCGGGCGATCGCGCTGCAGGTCGTCAAGCGCATCGGAACCAACATCATCGAGAACAACGCGGCGGTCCGCGAAGTTGTCGAAAACGCCTCCAAGGACTGGCCGGAAACCGTTCGCGTCGACATGATGCTGGACCAGTCCAACAACATCTTCGAAGTGCTCGGCTCGCTGCAGTCGTCGATCCTGACCGCGATCTTCCTGGTGATGATCCTGGTTCTGGCGGCGCTTGGTATGCGGTCTGCCCTGCTTGTGGGTCTGGCCATCCCGACCTCCTTCATGGTCGGCTTCCTGATCCTCGGCGGGGTCGGCTATACGGTCAACAACATGGTCATGTTCGGCCTCGTTCTGACCGTGGGTCTTCTGGTCGATGGCGCCATCGTCATGACCGAATATGCGGACCGGAAAATCCATGAAGGCATGGAAGACCGCGAGGCCTACATCCGCGCCGCGAAACTGATGTTCTGGCCGATCGTCTCCTCGACAGCCACCACGCTGGTGGCGTTCCTGCCCATGCTGCTCTGGCCGGGTGTTGCCGGCGAGTTCATGAGCTACCTGCCGATCATGGTGATCATCGTCCTGACCGCCTCGCTGTTCACCGCAATGGTGTTCCTGCCGGTGACAGGCGGCATCCTGGCGCAGGTTTCGCACTTCCTCAACCGGTATGCCGCAGTGCTTCTGGCGCTGACGTTCGGCGTGCTGGCTGGCGTCATCGTCGCATTCGGGCCGTTCGTACCCATGGCGCTGGAGGGTGTCGTACCGGCCGGTGCGGCCACCGGCATCGCTATCCCGTGCGGCCTTGTGGCCCTCGTCCTCGTCGGCTTCGTCTCCTACAAGATGCTGCGCCCGTTCGTGCGCTGGTCGCAGGCCCGTGCCGCCAAACGGGCCGAGATCGACCGGGCAGAGGCTGCCACCCTTTCCGGCTCCGAAGCGTTTGACGTCCGGAAGGTGCGCGGATTTACGGGCGTCTATGTGCGCATCCTGAAGATGTTTGCCGGCAACCCGCTCGGAAACATTGCCGCCATCGTTCTGCTGATCGGTAGCTGCGTGGTGATCGTCGGTGCGTTCATGGCCAACCCGACCGGTGTTCAGTTCTTCATCGATGAGGAACCGGAACAGGCGGTGGTTCTGGTTTCCGGCCGCGGTAACATGTCGGCTTCTGAAGCCCGCGATCTCGTCGTCCAGGTTGAAGACAGGATCCTGTCCATTCCAGGTGTCGACAACGTCATCACCAACGCCTTCACGCCCGGTGGTTCGTCCGGTGGCCCGTCCGTCGGCGACGTTCAGGACAAGCCCGCCGACGTGATGGGCGAGATCAACATCGAACTTGCGGACTTCTGCTGCCGCCGTGTGGCGAAGGAAATCTTCGCCGACATCCGTGCCGCAACCGGGGACATCCCCGGCATCAAGGTGGAGACTCGCAAGATCGAAGGCGGCCCGCCAACGGGCAAGGACGTCCAGCTGGAGATCAAGTCTACCGACTACGACGACATGGTTGCCGCTGTTGCCCGCATTCGCGAGCATGTCAACGGCATGGACACGCTGATGAACCAGGAGGACGACCGTCCCCTGCCCGGCATCGAATGGCAGATCACCATCGACCGGGAACAGGCCGGCCGCTACCAGGCAAGCATCGCTTCCGTCGGCAACATGGTTCAGCTCGTTACCAACGGTGTGCTGATCGGAACCTATCGTCCTGGCGACAGCGAGGACGAGGTGGACATCCGTGTGCGCCTGCCGGAGAACGAGCGGACCATCGACCGGTTCGACCAGCTCCGCCTGCAGACACCCCTCGGGCTCGTGCCGCTGGCGAATTTCGTCAGCCGCGAACCGGCTCAGAAGGTGTCGGAGATCGTGCGCCGTGACGGGCTCTATTCCATGTTCGTGAAGGCGGCGGTCAATCCGGAAAGCGGTTCCAACCCGACAGAACAGGTTGCCGCCCTCCAGAAGTGGCTGGATACACAGGAATGGCCTGCCAACGTCTTCCTGAAGTTCCGCGGTGCGGATGAAGACCAGCAGGAATCGGGCGAATTCCTGATCAAGGCGATGGTGGCATCGCTGTTCCTGATGTTCCTGATCCTGCTGACCCAGTTCAATTCGTTCTACCAGACCATCCTGACGCTCTCGACGGTGGTCCTGTCGGTGTTCGGGGTGCTGCTCGGCATGCTCATAACCCAGCAGCCGTTCTCGATCATCATGACCGGCACCGGGGTGGTTGCGCTTGCCGGTATCGTGGTCAACAACGCCATCGTCCTGATCGATACCTACAACAGGTTTCTTGAAGATGGCCTCGAACCGGTGGACGCGATCCTGAAAACATCCGCCCAGCGTATCCGGCCGATCCTGCTGACGACCATCACGACCATTGCCGGCCTTGTGCCCATGGCCACCATGATCAACTTCGATTTCTTCAATCAGGTGACCACCTATGGCGGCATCACGGCGGTCTGGTGGGTGCAGCTTGCAACGGCGGTGATTTCGGGCCTTGCCTTCTCCACCCTGCTGACGCTGCTGATGATCCCGGTCATGATTGCGGTGCCGAGTGTGTGGGCTGGCACGTTCCGGAAAGGCGTTGCCTACTTCCGGCCCAAGTCCGGTCACGGCACAGCGGAAGAAGCCCCGGAACCTGTGGCGCTCGGCGATCAGCCGGAACAACAGCGCCCGGCGGCAAAGGTGGTGTCCATGCCGACGCCTTCGCAGCCGAAGATCCCCCCTCGGGAGGATCTGCCGCACGCCGCGGAATGATCCGAAAAACATCCCTCGAAAGGCCGCCGGTTTCCGGCGGCCTTTTTTGTTGACGCAAAGCCCCGGGTCTCGTCGCGCAACCTCACGAAATTCCCTTGAACTTCCGCAAGTTGAGTCATATAGTTGCAATATACAACTATATAGGTTTCTGCATGTCCCAGCACTCCTCCACCCTCGTCAACGACATCCGCGCAGCATCGCGCCAACTGGTCCGCGAATTCGGTTTTCTCGACAAGACCATTGCCGGTACGGACCTGTCCGGATCGGGCGTTCATGCGATGATGGAGATCGGTTTGAACCCCGGCATTACCGCCAAGGAGATCTCGGCGAGGCTCAAGCTCGAAAAATCAACCATCAGCCGCTTGCTGAAGTCGCTGGAGGCACGCGGCGACATCAGGCAAACGCGGTCTGACAGTGATGGCCGGTCGTTTGGTCTGACCCTGACAGAAGCCGGAAAAGCGACTTTTTCAAAAATCGACAGCTACGGCGAGGCTCTTGCCCGACGGGCTCTCGACAAGATCAATGGAGAGAAGGCCCAGGAGATTTGCGACGCCATGTCCGCGTATGCGGAAGCCCTTGCCGCTCCTCAGGAAGCGGCGACCGACTATCAGCCGCAGTTCACCATCGCCGAAGGCTATCAAACCGGGATGATCGGTGACATTGCCAGCATGCATGCCCGCACCCATGGCCACATCATCGGCATGGGACCGACCTTTGAAAGCGTCGTTTCAAAAGCCATGGCCGAATTCATGCCACGCGTCGGCAACCCGATGAACAACAGTTGGAGCGTGCTGGAAAACGGCGCTGTCATCGGCTCAATCACCATTGACGGCGAAGATCTCGGCAACAACATCGCCCACCTGCGCTGGTTCATCCTGTCCGAACGCCTGCGGGGCAAGGGAGTTGGAAGAGCCCTGCTCCAGAAGGCGCTCGACCATTCGGACAATCTCGGCTTCGACGAAATCCACCTGTGGACGCTCAAGGGGCTCGACGCAGCACGCGCGCTTTACGAGAAAAACGGTTTCACCCTCGTCGAGGAATACGACGGCGATCAATGGGGCAAGTCCGTTACCGAGCAGAAATTCATAAGGGTACGTTCAAAGTAGACGCAGAGCGCCTAAGACGCCGCTCCCTTAATGCAAGACCAAGCCATCCGCCAGACTGTAAGCTTGGTGGATGCGCCTCAAAGGTGAAAGAGACCTACGGCTTTGCAAAGCATGAATGGCCTGGAGGAACGGTTCAGGTGCTTTCCTGAACCGCTTCGTGCGGCGGTTTCGAGCATTACCGATACCCGAGCAGACACGTATCAGCCGCCGTGGTCCTTGTCCCTGTCGGCGATATTGTCGAGATCGATGTCGCATTCATCGCCGTCGTCTTCGAAGCCCAGGGTGGTATCGGCCAGAACCAGCTTTCTGTGTGCGCGCCAGGAGAACGGGATGGTCAGCAGATACAATACCGCGCCCCCGGCAAGCATGCGGAAGGGATAGGAAACAGTCATGGCCACGATCAGCACGGCAACCAGGAACAACGGCAGCACGAAGTCGCGGCGAACCCTTGTTCCAAGCGTCTTGCCGGAATAGGTCGGCAAACGGCTGATCAGCAGGAAGGCGACGCCGATGGTGTAGGCCGCAACGAAAGCATCATCCGCAAACCAGTGGGGAAACAGGCCGAGGAAGTCGAGATACAGCGGCAGGAGCACGGTCAGCGCCCCGGCGGGTGCCGGAACCCCGGTGAAAAAACGCGATGCCCAGGCAGGCTTGTTCGGATCGTCCAGCGCAACATTGAAACGTGCCAGGCGAAGGGCCGCTGAAATTGCGAAGATCAGAGCCGCGATCCACCCCATGTTGCCGGCATCCTTGAGGATCCACAGGTAGAGCATCAAGGCCGGCGTCACGCCGAAATTGACGAAATCGGACAGGGAATCGAGTTCCGCCCCGAACCGCGACGTCCCCTTCATCATGCGAGCGACACGTCCGTCCAGACCATCCAGCACCGCGGCGACCAGAATGGCGCCGACCGCAAATTCCCAACGCCCCTCGAACGCCATGCGTACCGCTGTCAGGCCGGAGCACAGCGCCAGAAGGGTCACCATGTTCGGGATGATCAGGCGCAGCGGCACACGCCGGAAACGCGGTGTCCTGCGGACGTCGGACGATCCATGGTCGGGCGTTTCGTTCACGGTTGCCTCAGCTTACTCGGGTCAGGGATTGCGCCGGGCTTTGCGGCGCGGACAAATCGGCCAGCACCGTTTCACCGGCAATCATGGTCTGGCCCAGAGCGACCTTCGGCTGGGTGCCGGCCGGGAAGTAGACATCAAGACGTGAGCCGAAACGGATCAGACCGAACCGCTCACCCGCAGACAGGGTTTCGCCTTCACGGACGAAGCAGACAATGCGTCGGGCAACCAGACCGGCAATCTGCACGACGCCGATGCGGCCATGACCCGTGTCGATAACCAGGCCATTGCGCTCGTTGTCTTCGCTGGCCTTGTCCAGTTCGGCGTTCAGGAACTTGCCGGCCCGATAGGCCACCCGTTCGATCCGCCCCCCCACAGGTGCGCGGTTCACATGGCAATTGAACACATTCATGAAAACGGAGACGCGCATCAGCGGTTCGGAGCCCAGCTCCAGTTCCGCAGGCGGACGCGCGAGGCCGACAAGGCTGACGACACCGTCAGCCGGGGAAATCACCAGTCCTTCGCCAACCGGGGTCACGCGCTTGGGATCACGGAAGAAGTAGCAGACCCAACCGGTGAGGAAGAGGCCGACCCAGAACAAGGGATCGATGAACCAGCCGATAACGAGCGTCGCCACCAGAGCAATCGCGATGAAGGGCCAGCCCTCACGATGGATCGGCACCATGGCCTTGGAGACGGAATCGACTATCGACATATTGTTATCTTCACTTTCAGTTGCTGCCTGCAGGCAGGCGCGGTCGCGGCGAAGAGCCCTAACGCACCCTTTGCGCTTTAGCTTCTGCCCCGCTTCTAGTGGCTTTTCAAGGTAAAGAGAACCGGCTTTTCTTGAAAATCACACGGTTTACGACCCGCTTTTGCCAATTGCAGCCGTTCGGTAGTCACTCTCCCAATAGGGTGGCCGTCCGTATTTTGAAATCAGGAAATCGACAAAAGCCGTTACCTTGGGCGGGACGAACTGACTTGGCGGATAAACGGCCCAGATCGCGCCTGTGCGGGCAATGGTATAGTCCTGCAGAACCGCCACCAGCCGCCCGTCGCGCAGGTCCTCCCAGACATGCGCCAGCGATTTCAGGCTGAGGCCAAGGCCGTGAAGCGCGGCATCATAGGTCAGGTCGCCACTGTCGCCCTTGATGATCGGCTTCCGGATCTCGAAGGCTATCTCGCCTTCCGGTCCGTTGAAATACCAGTACGGCATCGACGCCATGGCGATACAGTCGTGGTTGGCTAGATCTTCCGGTGTGCGCGGCACACCTTTGCGGGCCAGATAGTCCGGAGAAGCGCACAGGGCCCTTGGATTGCCGCCAAGCTTGCGGGCCAGCAGCGAGGAATCCGTGAGCGGCGCGCCCCTCACGGCCATGTCGTAGCCTTCCTCGATGACATCCACAATCCGGTCGGAAAAGTCCATTTCCAGTCGAATGTCCGGGTAAAGCTCATGGAACTCCACCAGATAGGGCAGAATGTGTTTGCGACCGAAGAAGGTGTTGCAGGAAAACCGAAGCGAACCGCGCGGAGCTTCAGTTGACGCTTCCAGTATGGAGCGGGCCTGTTCGATCTCGCCAACCGCGGTGCGCGCGTGCTGCAGCAGCACACGGCCGGCTTCGGTCAGTGTCGTGCGCCTGGTGGTGCGGGCAAAAAGCTGAGATCCGAAGGCTTTTTCCAGGCCGGTCAGCCGCGTGCTGGCGGCAGAAGGCGACAGGCCTATTTCCCGGCCGGCCGCTGCCATGCTGCCGAGTTCCGCTATGCGGACAAAAAACTGCAGGTCTTCCAGTCTCATTATTCCACTCTTTCGAAGAATTATTTCTATTTAAGCCTCATTCTTCGAAACTAAGCAATATGAGATAAAAGCTCACCCTTAGCGATGGAGAGCGCCATGACACATACAGGAGATATCTTTGAAGCCCGCGCCCGCGCGGCCCGTCACGCCGAACTGCGCCGTCTGGCAGGAGCAATCTCAAGCCTTTTGTTCAGCAAGGCTGAAACCGCGCAAGCTTATAAGGTGGCCTCAACGGACCTCTCGGCCAGTGACAATGACCAGGGACAGCCAACAATCCGTGCGGCCTGAGCCGGGACGACGACAGAAGACTTCACCGCCCCTATTTCGCCGGAACGTAGTCTGCCCTCTGGCCGCGCGTGACGATGCCGAGTTCGTCGTTTTCCCGTGCTGCCCGCAACCGTTCCTCGGCTTCGTCCGCCTCGCGCTGACGAGCCCACATGGATGCATAAAGACCGTTCTCCTTGGCCAGCAGCTCCTGATGGGTGCCGCGCTCGGCAATCTCGCCAGCTTCCAGAACGATGATCTGATCCGCGTTCACCACGGTGGATAGACGGTGAGCAATCACCAGGGTCGTCCGATCCTGCGAAACCTCGTCCAGCGCCGACTGGATCTCGCGTTCCGTGTGGGTGTCGAGCGCCGAGGTTGCCTCATCGAGAATGAGGATCGGCGGCGATTTCAGGATCGTGCGGGCAATCGCAACACGCTGCTTTTCACCGCCGGACAACTTCAGTCCGCGCTCGCCAACCTCGGCGTTATAGCCCTGCGGTAGCCGCTCGATGAAGTCGTGGATCTGCGCCATGCGCGCAGCTTCCCGGACCTCTTCATCGCTTGCGTCCGGACGGCCGTAGCGGATGTTGTAGGCAATCGTGTCGTTGAAGAGCACCGTGTCCTGGGGAACCATGCCGATGGCCTGGCGCACACTTTCCTGGGTGACGTCGCGCACATCCTGGCCATCTATCTCCACCGCACCGTCGGTGACGTCGTAAAACCGGAACAGAAGACGGGAGATTGTCGATTTGCCCGCCCCAGATGGCCCCACGATGGCAACCGTCTTGCCGGCCGGAACCTCGAAGTCGATCCCCTTGAGGATTGGCCGGTCGGCATCGTAGTGAAAGCGCACGTTCTTGAAGGCAATCTTGCCTTCAACAGCCTTCAGCGGGCTCGCGTCCGGCTTGTCTTCGATTTCAGCCGGCACCATCAACAGGTCGAACATGGATTCAATGTCCGCAAGGCCCTGACGGATTTCCCGGTAAAGAAAGCCGATGAAATTGAGCGGGATGGAAATCTGCATCAGCAGAGCGTTGATCAGAACGAAGTCGCCAATGTTCTGTTCACCCGCAAGGACGGCCTGCGCGGACAGGCCCATGCAGGCTGCCATGCCGATGCCGAGGATCACCGCCTGACCGAAGTTGAGCCAGGAAAGGGATGTCCAGGTTTTGGTGGCGGCGCTTTCGTATCTTGCCATGGACACATCGAAGCGCGCGGCTTCCATGTTTTCGTTGCCAAAATACTTGACCGTTTCGAAGTTGAGCAGACTGTCGATGGCCTTGGAATTGGCATCCGTGTCGCTGTCGTTCATTTCGCGGCGAATGCCGATGCGCCAGTTAGAGGTTTTGATAGTGAACCAGACATAGGCAACAATCATCACCGCAACAATGACCACATAGAGAAAGCCGAACTGGTACCAGATCACGGCCGCCATGATGGCAAATTCCAGAACCGTGGGAATGCCGTTCAAGATGGTGAAGCGGACAATCGCCTCGATCCCCTTGACCCCGCGCTCGATCACCCGGCTGAGCCCGCCCGTCCGCCGGGCAAGGTGAAAGCGCAGGGAAAGCTGGTGCAGGTGGCGGAACGTCAGAATGGCAAGCTGGCGCACGGCATGCTGGCCGACCCGCGCAAACAGGGCATCGCGCAACTGGTTGAAAGCCACCGCCAAAACGCGGGCCGCGTTATAGGCAAGCACCAGCATGACCGGAGCTACAAGGAAAGCAGGCAGGTTGGACCCCTCACCTGTCAGCGCGTCCGTTGCCCAGGCAAAGAAATACGGCGACAGGACCGTCACGATCTTGGCGATGATCAAGGTGAAGATGGCCAGAAGAACACGCTGCTTCAGATCCGGCCGGTTGGACGGCCAGATGTAGGGCCACAGATTGGCCAGCGTCGTGAAGGTGCTGCCTTCGTCTGCGTTGACTGGCTTGCGGATGTGAGCTTGAGCGGATTGGCTGCCGGAAGCCGCAGCCGAAGGCTTTTGCGGCGTGGTCGCTGTCTGATCGGTCACACAAAATCTCCAGGCCACGGAAGGCGGCCGTTTGGGTTAGTCTGTAGCGGAAACCGGAAGTGTGCCGGCTGGCTGCTCTGCCTCTTCGGGCTGCGCCGCATTCAGGCGCTCCCAGAAATCCCTCGTCCGGCACCCGGCCAGACTGAGCATTTGCCAATTGAGCGCATAGTGGCAGTTTCGGCCACGGGTGTCGCAGAACAAAAGCCCCGCGTCCTTCAACACCTGCAAGTGCTGCGACACGGTCGACTGGGCCAACGGCAGATGACTGACGATCTCTCCGCAGCAAGCGCCCTTTCGGCTTGCGAGCTGCTTGATGATTGCCAGCCGGGCCGGATGTCCGAGCGCGCGGAAAATAGCCGCAAGGTCCTCGCAGCTTGCCAGATCTTCCCTTTCGTCCTTGCTGTTTCCACCCGCCGGCAGATCCGTCCCGTTCATGGGGCGGTTTCCTCATTCACGATTGTTTGTTTCATCGTTGATATGCGATGAATCATGAAAAAAACAAGGGGTTGCGGCAAAAAGGCAGAGGCTCGTTCCGCCTCCTGCCTTCTTGGGCGCATGTCGCCAAAGTGTCCCGCCGAACACTGCATGATGGGCGCCGATGTTGGAACGTCTTGGTTTTCCGATTGGAAGATACAAAAGAACCCAATAACTTATGCAACGGGCCCTGGCCTTCGATCAGGCCAGGCAGGTGTTGATCCGGCGCGCAAAGCTGACGTCTTCAGCAGGTGCCGCCGGCTCTCAACCGTTGTTTTCCTTCGGCTTCGGCCAGTTCAGGTCGCCTTCAGGTGTCAGGAACACCTGCCCCGGATAGATCAGGTCCGGATTGCGGATCTGCTCCTGGTTGGCCTTATAGATCGTGGTGTAGCGGAAGCCCTCGCCATAAAGACGCCGGGAGATGCGCCACAGGTTGTCGCCCTTGCGGATGATCACGACCGGAAGGGCCTTTTTCACTTCAGCGCCCTGGCCTTCAGCCCCGGCGCCCTCACCGCTTGCGATGACCTTGGTCAGCACAATCTGCTTGTCCTGTTCCTTCTCAAAGGTCACGGCGGCACGGGCATCGACCGTATTGCCATCCTCGCCAATCAGATCGGCGCGAACCTCGACATTGCCTTCAGCAATATTCTTGCCGCCCTGGACGAGCCATTTGCCACCAGAACCAACCTTGGCCTCACCCTGAAACTCGTCGCCGACATATACGCGGACAGATGAGCCCGGCTCGCCAGTTCCCGCGATGAAGACCTTGTCTTGTTCAGATTCCACCGCTTCCACCGTCACGGTCGGAGCATCCGAAGCCGCCTCCGGAACCGCAGCCGTTTCATTCTGGTCAGCCTTCGCAACGTCTGTAGCATTGTCCTGCTGTCCACCGGTTTCGGCCGTATCAGCGGCTGTCTGCTGGCTCGTATCGGCTGCCGGAGCCGTACCTGCTTGCGTTGAAGCAGCCTCGGTCTCCCCGGCGGACGCATCTGCGGCAGGTTGTGCCGGTGCTGCAGCCGTGGAAGCGGAACCGCCGCTGCCGTTTGCATCTGGCGCTGCAGTGCCTGTTGCGGATGATGCTGCCTCGGCGGAGGCTACTGCGGTCTGCTCTGTCGTGCCTTCGGCGGTTTCTGCGGTTGCTTTTCCAGCGGCAACGCCAGTCTCAGCGGCTACGCCTCCAGCCTGCGCGGCAGTGCCCTCAGCGGCGGGAGCAGCGATTGCTGCCGATGCGACTTGTTGTTCGGTATCCGGTTTCTGCAGGATGTCGGACGGGCCGTCAGGCGTGTTCAAAACCACGAGCGGCTGTTCCTTGCCACCTTCCGGAAGAGACACAGCAAGATGTTCCTTGGAAGTGGCAATCGGTTTTCCGGTGTCGTCGTGCACTTCCAGGCCAACGTCATAGTCGCCCGGCTTCAAAGGCTCATCCAGAATGATGGTCCATTCACCGATTTCATTGGCAATGCTTTTGCCGACAACCTTGCCGTTTGCGGTCAGGGCAACAATGGCGCCTGCGACCGAGCGGCCGGCCACAACCGTTTCCCCGGTCGGCTCCACCCCGACAACGTCAAAGCTCGGGCCGGATATCGCCGGATCTGCTGCTGGTTCGTCTTTCGAAGCATCCGCCTCAGCGGTCTTCGCTGCCTGGTCCCCGGCGCTGGCTGGCGACCCTGAAGATTGCTCCGAAGTCGAGCCGTCACCGGACACGGACGGCGTTGCGGCGATGTCGGTACCGCTCTGGAAAGGCAGGCGCCCTGTGTCACGATAAATATAGCCTGTCACCAGGGCGGCCAGACCCACAGGCACGGCTACGATCAAAGTCCAGATGAGTGTCTTGTTGTTCATTGTCATCCCGCCGGGAAAGCAGCCAGCCGTTGCGGCGCTCTCCAAATCCGTTCCCCTGTTTACACCCTTGTGGGTGCTGCTTGTCTCAGCCAATCCCCTGGCCTTACCGGCCCGTTTTTGCGTTGTTACCGGCCATTGTCAGATCCTGTTTCATGCATAAACGTCTTTTCCGGGCGCGGCAAGAAAAGCTGGTTCAGAACCAAGGCCTTTCAAACAGAATGCTTGACCTTTTGCCGCTCTGAATGCCACATCTTTGCGTCATGAATACGGTTTCTCAAAATCAGCTTACAAGCGTCTGTGTTTACTGCGGGTCCAGCTTTGGTTCCGACCCGGCACACGAAGCATCCGCCACCCGTCTGGGACAGCTTATCGCCGAGGCTGGTCTTCGACTTGTCTATGGCGGCGGCTCTGTCGGCCTGATGGGAACAGTTGCGAACGCCGCCCTGGAAGCCGGCGGAAAGGTGACGGGAATCATTCCGCGCTTCCTGGAAAAACGCGAGGTGATGCTGGACACGCTGGAAGACCTGGTCATCACGCAGGACATGCATGAGCGCAAGCATCTGATGTTCGAGAAATCCGACGCCTTTATCGCTTTGCCCGGCGGCATCGGCACGCTGGAAGAAGTCGTTGAAATGATGACCTGGGCGCAGTTGGGCCAGCACCGCAAGCCGGTGGCACTTGCCAATATCAACGGCTTCTGGTCACCGCTGCTGGAACTTCTGGATCATATGCGGGCGCAGGGATACATCCGCCCGGACACGGAAGTTCCCTATCTTGTTGCCCGGTCCGTAGACGATGTCGTGCCCATGCTGCGCCGGGCCCTCAACGGCGAACCCCTTCCTACCGAAGAAGCCTGCGCAACGGTAACCGATCTCTAAAGGTCTACCCTGTATAGACTATCGCAAGACTTTCCCGCGACTGTGACTGTCGGACCCGGTTCGAGTTACTGTCCTCGAAGTTGAATGGGACCGTTGTGTAAGACGCTGGCGAAACAGGCTACTCAATGCAAACTACCCTTCTTGTTGAAGATGCAGCGTTTTTCGAGAAGGCAATCGTCAAGAAACTGCATGAGGTCGGCCGCCACCAGATCATGGTTGCGCGAAGCTATGAAGAAGCTGAAAACTGCCTCAATCTGCCCATTGGCGAACCCGATCTCGCTCTTGTCGATCTGACCCTGCCGGACGCACCGGATGGGGAAATCGTCGATCTGTGCGAAAAGTGGAACATTCCCACCATCGTTTTCACCAGCCGGTTCGACCCGAAGACCCGCAGCAAGTTTCTGGAAAAGGGCGTCATCGACTATGTCCTGAAGGACTCGCCCGGCAGCTTGAACTATGTCGCGGACCTGATCCGGAAACTGGCCCAGAACCCCAAGATCGGCATTCTTGTGCTGGACGATTCAGCCGTCGAACGGGAGATGATTTCCCAGATCGTCGGCAAGCATCTTTACAAGATCTATCAGGCAGGCTCCACCGACGAAGCTCTGGAAACCCTGAAGCAGCACAAGGACATCAAACTGGTTCTGGCGGATTATTTCATGCCGGAAAAGGACGGCTTTGCCTTTCTGAAGGCGGTGCGCAGAGTGCACGACCCGGAAAAGGTCGGCGTTATCGGCATGTCGTCCTACGCAAATCCGGACAACCGGGTCCGGTTCTTGAAATACGGCGCAGCGGACTTCGTCGACAAGAACTGCCCACCGGAAGAACTGCTGCTGAGGGTGTCGCAGAACCTCGATTACATCTACCGGATCGAAGAACTCAACAACATGGCGATGCGGGACGCTCTTACGGGGCTCTACAACCGCCGCTACCTGCTGGAACAGGCCACCAGGTCGATTGCGACCTGGCCGGCTTCGGAAGGGCGCGCGCACTGGATTGCCCTGATGGACCTCGACTCCTTCAAGGCCATCAACGATTCACTCGGACACGATTTCGGCGATGCGGTTCTGGTCAATTTCGCCCGGCACATGATGAAGCTCGCCAAGGAAGGCGACATCGTCTCGCGGCTCGGCGGCGACGAATTCTGCATCGTCTTTAGGGACAAGGAGGAGACAGAGGTCATCGAAGGGCTGCAAAACCTTCTGGACTCCATTCAGGCGTCCCCTGTCCGGCAGGACGGTGACGAACACCTGATGAAGACCAGCATCGGAGTCGCGCGGCTGGAGGCCGGTAAGTTCGGCGATGCCCTGAAGACCGCCGACCATAGACTTTATGGCGCTAAACGCAGCGGGCGCGGGCAGTTGGTCTACACTGACTAGGCACGCGCTCCGCTTAACCTGACGCTTCTGGCAACATGACCCTTAGCGCGAAACACGCTGGTTCAGCCGGTAACGGCGCCAACTGTCGTAGGAAAACACCGCCAGGGCAGCCCAGATCATGCCGAACGTCATCAGCTTGGTCGTGTCCAGCGGCTCACCCCAGATGTAGACGGCCATCAGAAAGTGCATGGACGGAGCCATATATTGCATCAGCCCCAGCATGAAGAGAGGCAGACGCCTGGCAGCGGATGAAAAGCAGATCAGCGGCAAAGCCGTGACAATGCCCGTTCCCACAAGGGCAAGCAGCACCGGCGGATCGTTCAGCACCAATGCATCGTCACCCCAGCTCAGGCTCAAGAGCATGTAGCCGGCAGCAAGCGGAAACAGGACGATGGTCTCCACAAAGAGCCCCGGCGTGGCCTTCACCGGCACGACCTTGCGCACGTAGCCATAGCCGGCAAAGGAAAACGCCAACACCAGCGATACCCAGGGAAGTCCGCCTGCCAGGATCGCCTGCAGCACGACGGCAAGGGCGGCAACGCCAACGGCGATGCCCTGCCAGGTCGTCAGTTTTTCCCGCAGCACGAACAGGCCGACCAGAATGCTGACCAGCGGGTTGATGAAGTATCCGAGCGAAATATCCAGCACATGATTTTCAGCGATGGCCCAGACGAAGGTCAGCCAGTTGACGGCAATCAATGTGGCCGACACCGTCAGCCCCATCAGCACCTTCGGCTGGCGGAAAACATCCACCACTTCCTGCCAGCGGCCGCGCGCATAAAGAAACAGGCCGACAAACAGCACCGACCAGAGAATGCGATGCGACACCACCAGGTCTGCCGGCACGGTTTCGGTCAGCTTGTAGTAGGCCGGAAGAAAGCCCCACATGCCGTATGCCGCCAGGCCGAACAGGAGGCCGTGACGGAATTCGGTGCTCGCTTCGGTGCTGGTCACCGTCTGCGACATGGCATTGCCTTTCTGACGCCTGAAAACGCGTGGACCAGGATCAGGCCACGTTGGCTTTCATCAGCGCGAATGTGATGGAGTCGACCAGGGCCTGGAAAGAGGCGTCGACGATGTTGGAGGACACCCCAATCGTAAACCAGCGCCGGTGCGTGACAGTGTCCTGGCTTTCGATCAGAACGCGTGTGACCGCGCCCGTGCCACCGTTGAGGATGCGCACCTTATAATCGATCAGTTCCAGACCGTCGATGGCCGACTGATACTTGCCCAGATCCTTTCGCAGAGCCATGTCGAGGGCGTTGACGGGGCCGTTGCCCTCGGAGACCGACATCCGGGTCTCGCCATCGACATCGACCTTGACCACGGCTTCCGAAACGGTGACCAGATCGCCGATTGCATTGAACCGGCGCTCCACCATCACGCGGAAGGATTCGACCGCGAAGTAACGCGGCACTTCGCCCAGTTCCCGACGGGCGAGCAGCTCGAACGAGGCGTCGGCAGCTTCATAGGCGTAGCCTTCGGCTTCCCGTTCCTTGACCTTGGCCAGCAGCAGGTCGAGACGCGGGTCGGCCTTGTCGACCTCGATGCCGACACGGGCCAGTTCGCCCAGAAGATTGCTTTTTCCAGCCTGGTCGGACACCAGAACCCGGCGCTGGTTGCCGACGCTTTCCGGTGTCACATGTTCATAGGTCTGCGGATCCTTCAGGATTGCCGAGGCATGAATGCCCGCTTTGGTGGCAAAGGCGGTTTCGCCCACGTAGGGCGCTTGCCGGTCCGGAGATCGGTTGAGGATTTCGTCGAACGCATGGGAGATCGCGGTGATCTCCTTCAACTGCGCATCGCTGACACCAATCTCGAACCGGTCAGCGTATGACGATTTCAGTTTGAGCGTCGGGATCAGGGTAATCAGGTTGGCGTTGCCGCAGCGCTCGCCAAGGCCGTTCAAGGTCCCCTGAATCTGGCGCACACCCGCTTCCACCGCTGCCAGCGAATTGGCGACCGCATGGCCGGTATCGTCATGAGTATGGATGCCAAGATGCGTTCCGGGAACGACCTCCTGAACCTTGGTGACGATGTCGAAGATCTCGTCAGGCAGCGTGCCGCCGTTGGTGTCGCACAGCACGATCCAGCGAGCTCCGGCATGATAGGCGGTGCGAGCGCAATCGAGGGCGTACGCCGGATTGGCCTTGAAACCGTCAAAGAAGTGTTCGCAATCGATCATCGCTTCCTTGCCGGCATCAACCGCCGCGGTAACGGTCTCGAAGATCGAATCCAGATTTTCCTCGTTGCTGCAGCCAAGCGCGACCCGCACATGATAGTCCCAGGCCTTGGCCACGAAGCAGCAGGCATCGGCGCTGGCGGACAGCACTTCCTGAAGCCCCGGATCGTTGGCGGCCGATCGGCCCGCGCGCTTGGTCATGCCGAAGGCGGTGAAAGTGGCTTTCCGCGTCCGCTTCTGGCTGAAGAACTCGCTGTCGGTCGGATTGGCGCCCGGGTAACCGCCTTCAATGTAGTCGACGCCAAGACGCTCCAGCAGTTCAGCGACCACAACCTTCTCGTTGACGGAGAAGTCGACCCCGCTGGTCTGGGCGCCGTCCCGCAGCGTCGTGTCGAAAAGAAAAAGCCGTTCCTTGGTCATATCCGTATCCTGAGCAGCGTCGGGCTGTCTTTTATTCGTTGTCGTTGGCCCCGGTGCGAACCGGTGGCCAGGTGTCTGTGTCGTGGTCGGGGTGCTGGAAAGAAACCAGCGACGCCAGAAAGGGGGCCGCCTCCATATCGTCTTCCGTCACCCGTTCGGGAATTTGCCCCATGCGATCGGTGTAAGGCAGCTTCGCCTCGACCCCGAACTGAATGCCTGGCGGGATCTGCGAGGGATCATCGAAACTTCCGATGGCCAAGGCGATGCCGTCCGGCGCTTCATAGGTCAGCGGCGTGCCGCACTCTGCACAAAAGCCCCGTGAGGCATGATTGGAACTTTGAAAATGCTTCAGCGACCCGCGTGTCCAGACAAGCCTGGAGGCTGCAGGCACGCTGACCAGCGGTGCGTAAAAGCTGCCGAAGGCTTTCTGGCACATGCGGCAGTGGCAAATGGAAGCCTCGCCCAAAGGCCCTTCAACCTTGAACCGCAAGGCCCCGCACTGACAGCCGCCAGAATGGATCTCCGTCATGCGCCCCTCACCTCCCATTGATCCGTGTCGTGATCCGGATGCTGATTGTTGGTTGACGAGACATCATCGATCCCGCCTGGCAAGTCATCCCGGTTGGACAGTGTTTCACTCAGTTCGAAAAGATGCCCGTAGAACGGCACGCGGCCCTCGACACCGGACTGTTCGACAGGCGTGACCGCAACCACGTCGTCCAGGCTGCCATGGGTAAAGGCAATGTGGTCGTCGCCAACCGTATCGAAAGCCAGCGGCGTGCCGCAGGTTCCGCAGAAACCGCGGCGTACGGGTCTGGATGAGTGGAACCAGGCGGGCTCACCGCGCGTCCACACGAAGTCTTTCTTCGCAGCACCGATCAACGGCAGAAAGAAGTTCCCTGATGCCTTCTGGCACATGCGGCAATGGCACAGGTGAGGATGGCCGACCTCCCCCGTCACCTTGTAGCGCACCGCGCCGCACTGGCAACCGCCGCTCAGCTTTTGAACATCGCCTGCCATCAGAAGTTCTCCTTGCCACAAGCGTTCAGGATCTTGCGGCAGACGCCGTCGAGATCCTGCATGACCTCCGCATTCCAGAAGCGCAAGGTCGTCCAGCCGAGAGCCCGAAACTTGCGGTCGCGCGCGATGTCACGCACCTGGCCCTGCAGTTCTGCGTGCTGGGATCCGTCCAGTTCCATGATCAAGCGATGAGCAGGTGCCGCGAAATCGACAATGACCCCTTCGATCGGCATCTGCCTGCGAAAGGAAATCCCTTCCAGCCGATGTGCCCGGATCACATGCCAAAGCTTCTTTTCAGCGTCCGTCATTTGCGAACGCAGGCGTTTGGCGTTGGATCTGAGTTGCTTGGAAACAGACTGGTGCGGCATGTAGCGACCTCCTTGCCGAGACCGATACTCTGCATATGTCGCAAGGGTTGCATACCCCCCTCTGTCCCTTGCAGGGACATCTCCCCCGCAAAGGGGGAGAGAGGTATTTGCGGCGCCTCGGAGCCAAACAGTGATATCCTGACCCAGTCCAACCTTCAGCGGTTTTCCCGTCCAAGCCTTGGAGCGTGGAGTACCAGAGTAAAGCCGGGCGGCATACGCCCCTCTCCCCCCTTGCGGGGGAGATGTCCGCGCTAGTGGACAGAGGGGGGTATCCCGTCTTTCCGCCTGGCACCGTCTCACCGTTTGACTTCCCAGGTTGTCACGCGGGCACCGGTTTCTGAGTCTTTTGAATCCTTTAGAAGAATTCCCTGAGACGTCAGATCATCTCGGATCGCGTCGGCTTCCGCCCAGTTCTTGGCATTGAGCGCTTCCAGGCGTTTTTCGATGGCTGCCTGAATGGCCGCCTCATCAACGCCGGACAGATCCGCCTTGACCGGGTGAACACCGAGGAGCGCGGCGGAGGCAGAGTAAACGGTCAGCTTGGCGGGATCCTTGGACGCCTCGACGGCAAGCGCGTGGAGTGCCTGGATCGCACCTGCGGTGTTCAGGTCGTCCAGAAGGGCGTCCAGCACTTCGGCGGCGGGCGCCGCATCCGTTTCGACAGGGTCCGGCCAGCGGGCCAGTAGATTTTCCGCTTCTTCCAGCTTGCGCTTCGAGAAGTCGATCGGCTCGCGGTAGTTTGTCATCAGCATGGCAAGACGCAGCACTTCGCCCGGCCACTTTCGGCCGCCGAAGCTGTCGGTTTCCAGAAGCTCCTGGATGGTGAAGAAGTTGCCCTCGGACTTTGACATCTTCCGGCCTTCCACCTGCAGGAAGCCGTTATGCATCCAGTAGTTGGCCATGACCTTGGTGCCATGCGCGCAGCGGGACTGGGCGATTTCGTTTTCGTGGTGCGGGAAGATCAGATCCAGCCCGCCGCCATGAATATCGAAAACCTCGCCGAGATGCTGCGCACTCATGACCGAGCACTCGATGTGCCAGCCGGGACGTCCCCTGCCCCAAGGGCTGTCCCAGCCGGGCTCCTCGTCGGAAGACAGTTTCCAGAGCACAAAGTCTCCTGGGTTCTTCTTGTGCGCGTCCACCGCAATGCGGGCCCCGGCAAGCTGCTCATCCAGCTTGCGTTTTGACAGGCCGCCGTAGTCGGGCATGGACTGCGTATCGAACAGCACTTCGCCGCCGGCCTGATAGGCGTGGCCCTTCTCGATCAGCGCCGCGATCATCTCGACCATGCCGCCGATGTGCTGTGTTGCGCGCGGCTCGATGCTCGGCTCCAGAACGCCAAGAGACCTGATGTCCTTGTGGAACTGGTCCGCCGTCTTTTGTGTCACCCGGGCAATGGCTTCATTGAGCGGCAAATCGGGGAAATCGCGCAGGGCCCGTGCGTTGATCTTGTCGTCAACGTCGGTGATGTTGCGCGCATAGGTAACGTGGTCCGCACCGTAAAGATGTCGCAGAAGCCGGAAGAGCACGTCGAAGACGATGACCGGTCGCGCATTGCCGATATGGGCAAAGTCATAGACCGTCGGTCCGCAGACGTAGAGACGCACATTCCCGTCATCGATCGCCCTGAAGTCCTCTTTCTGGCGCGTCAATGTGTTGGTGAGCTTCAAGCCCTTGAAAGTGCCGGATGTCTCTGTCTCAGCGGCGCTCATGTCAAACGGTCTCCTGGCCGGCTGGCCGGGCGGTCCGTCTCAAAGGAAATTTTGCCAAGAGGGAACGGCCACAGCCAGCGGTGTCGCTAGCTGCAAATAATGGTGATCGAAATGATGTTCCGTGTGGCCGTCATCATGGTGCGCTTTATGGACCGGAAAACAGAACCCGGTCAAGGCTGCTGTTGCCGTCGGAACGCCAATTTGTCTGCGTTGTGCCCCAGGTGCGTCACTGCGTGAGAAGATTTTCGAGAACGGCGCACACTCTCCTGGGAACGGAAAGAAACGTGATCGATTTTACAAGAACAAGGTAGCTGAACAGAGTTCAATTACGTGCAAGATGCACTAGACTTTGCCGGCTGGGAATCAGAGGGGGTATTTCCGATGGGAATGATTTGCACGTGCCGTAATAGATATTTCGGTCTTCTTTTTGCGCTGACTGCGTTTTTGTCAGGACCACTTGCAGCACCTACCAGCCAGGCCCAGACCGAGGCTCCGTCGGGCAGTGAGACGCAAGTCTCCCCGCCCGCTGCGTTCAAGGACCCGCAGACCCCGATTGCCAAGGCCATCCAGGCGCATATGTCGTCGGAAGTGCCCGAAGGCCTGGCACTTTACTATGGCGAACGCGCATTTGCGCCCGTCTGGTTCAATGAAAATGGCCTGACGGAAGACGCTCACCTGGCCATTGCCGCAATGGCGGCAGCAAACGACCACGCGCTAAACCCCAACAATTATGATCCCCTCGGCTTCATCAAGCGCTCGGAAACCGCCCAAAGTGAAGCAGAATGGGCCCAGTTCGATCTGGACCTTTCCGTTCAGTTCCTGCGCTATGCGACCCACCTTTCCTCCGGCCGCGTCCAGCCCAACAAGGTCAACAAGGCCCTGAACCTGTTTCCGGACAGGCCAGATCCCCAAACACTGTTTGAAAACGCCGAGCAGGCCGTGGATTTCGGAGCGTTTCTGGAGAGCCTTGCACCGCAGACCGACAATTACGCCCGCCTGAAGCGGCGTCTCGCCCAATACCGGGAAAAGGCAGCAGCCGGTGGCTTTGCGCAGGTGCCGGAAGGCGAAGTTCTGAAACCGGGCATGAGCGATCCGCGCCTGACCGTTCTGCGAACCCGGTTGGCCGAAGAAGATATCCCAGGTGCAGCCGACCATACCGGCGACATCTATGACGGCGCCCTGGTGGAAGCCGTCAAGCTGTTTCAGGAATATCATGGCCTTGAGACCGATGGCGTCATCGGCAAGGACACGATTGCCCAGCTCAACATCCCCATTCAGGAAAAGCTCATCCAGATGGAGCTCAACATGGAGCGGCGGCGCTGGATGCCGGACGATCCGGGGCAGTTCTATGTGTTCGTCAATCTGGCAGACCAGAACCTGAAAGTGGTGCGAGACGGCAAGACCATACACACGGCCAGGGTCGTCGTGGGCAAGCCCTACCATGCGACGCCGGTATTTTCAGACCGGTTGGAATATGTCGAGATCAACCCCTATTGGAACGTGCCTTATTCCATTGCCACCAAGGAATACCTTCCGAAACTGAAACAGAACCCGACAGCGCTTAATGGAAAGAGCATCCGGGTATTTCAGGAAGGCAATGAAGTCGCGCCGACACAGGTTGCCTGGAACAGCTATTCAGGCGGCAACTTCCCGTTCCGCCTGCGCCAGGACCCGGGTGCGGACAATGCGCTCGGCCGCATCAAGTTCATGTTCCCCAATCGTTTCAACATCTACATTCACGACACGCCTTCCAAGTCCCTGTTCGCCAGAGCAGAGCGTGCGTTCAGTCACGGCTGCATTCGCGTCTCGGATCCTTTCGCCCTGGCAGATGTTCTCCTGGTCGATTCCGACGCAACACCTGGCCACTGGGAAGCCATCCGCGACGGCGGCGAACGCACCGTCGTCAAGCCAAAGGTCGAGATCGACGTTCATCTGACGTATCTGACTGCGTGGATGAACAAAGACGGGTCGACCCATTTCAGAAAAGACATCTACAACCGTGACAAGGTGCTTCTGGAAGCACTGCGCACGGCGATGACGCAGAACCTCTGATGGATTAACTCATTGTTATAATTGATTTTTATTTCCGTTTACGTATCTGAACGTTAGCTGAATATGGCACTCAGCATGGGTTCAAGCCGGCCCGACTAATCTCCAGTCAATCGATACGGATTGCCATCTGGAGTTACCCATGCTGAACCGCCTCTTCGTCCTCATGTTCCTCGCCCTCATCCTGGGTGGCCCGTTTGCGGCCATCATCGCAATTACCGACGGTACCAAGGCTTTTGGCCAGGAAGCCCAGCAAAAAGGCATGTGCCTGACTACCGGCACGGGCTGTGGCAACGGAAATATCATTGTCACGGTGGCCAGTCGGATATAAAAGCGCGTTCGCGAGCATTGCAGGGACCGGTAAAAGTTGCTCAGGAACTGAGCACACCTTTAAAGTTGAGACACCGCGAAAACAGTGGGAAACTTGCCCGCGACCATTCACGCAGAGGAAGTCCCAGCCTCTTTGCTTGCAGTTTACTCCGATGTTTGGCAAGGTCTTCCGATGGACTACAAAGCACTAGAAGATAAAGCACAATCTGCGGCTGATTTCTTAAAGATGATGGCATCCGCTCCGCGATTGCTGTTGATGTGTCTTGTCCTCGACAACGAACGCAGCGTTGGCGAGCTGGCCGAAAAGACCGGCATGCGCATGCCTACCGTTTCGCAACAGCTTGCGCTTCTGCGTGCGCAGGGGCTCGTCACCACCCGTCGTGAAGGCACGACAATTTATTACCAGCTCGCCAGCGAACCGGTTCGGGACATCATGTCAGTGCTGTACAAGAACTTTTGCGCGGATGCCGAGCTGCCTGGCCCGAAACAACTGGAAACGCTGGACGCGGACTGATCCGCGCCCCACGAGCCATTTGGTCTGCAGCCTCAGTCCTTCAAAAAGTCAGCGCATTTTGGCGGCGGCTGATCTCCCCATGGCATCAACGGTACGGTTGAGGTCGAGTTTTTCGGGCTACCCTCAATCAGCTTGTCGGAATAGACAAGATAAACAAGAACATTCCGCTTGGCATCACAGCCTCGGACGATGCGCATCTTCTTGAAAACGAACGAACGGCGCTGGCGGAACATTTCCTCGCCCTGCTCGAAGTCTTCCTTGATCGTGATCGGCCCTACCTGACGGCAGGCCAGCGAGACGTCCGATACTTCTTCCGCAACACCCAGCCACCCGGAAACACCGCCCTTCTCCGGAACCGTGAAGTGGCAGGCGACACCTTCAACGATCGGGTCGTCTATCGCGTAGGTCGCCAGCTTGTGGTCGGGCGTGAGGAACTTCCAAACGGTCGACTTCTTGAAGATCAGATCAGGTTCGTCTGCCGCGAGGGCAGCGCCGACGCCTTGCAGCAGCAAAGAAGCGCCAAGAGCGGCAGCAACCAGAAAACGCATTAGAAATCCTCCAGATTTTCGACCGCTCAACATGTGGGGTTCACGAAAGCGCGATCAAGCGTCGATCCCAAAACAAAACGCGCGCCCGGATGGCGCGCGTCTCACGAATTTTCTCAACCGGTTTTGAAAGCGCTGTTAGCGGGCGTCTTCCAGAACCTTGTCGGCAGAAGACTTGTCCGACGACGCAGTTTCATCAGCGTCTGACGGCTTGTCATCTTCAACGATGTCCTCCGCCGCAAGTTCCATGTCTTTGCCGTCAGTCGCAAGTTCGTCTTCAGAGCCGAGCGCAAGCGAGGCGGCAAAATCACTGTCTGACACGAGATCGGACGCCTTGGCGTCGCTGGTGGCAACAGGCGCTTCAGCGTCTGCCTCCTGTGACGGAGCCTCGGTCACCGCAGCCTCTTCTGCGGACTGGCCTGTTGCGGCCTCAGACGTGGCTGAGGTCCCGTCCAGAGCGTCATAAAGATCGGCGATCCGTTCCCGCGTCCATACCTGCGGCTGGTCGAGGCCAAGCGCCTCGTCGTAAGCCCGTGCGACGCTGATGGGCAGATGGAACTCGAAATCTGTCTTCGATCCGAAGCGGCCCGCCAATGCGTCGCGTACCGCCTGAAAAGTGTCCTTCAGTCCAAGGCTCTGTTCAACACATGCAGCGGCCGCATCCCGAAGGGTGACGACAAAATCGCGGGTTGTTTCAACAGCGGTTGCAACGGCCTGTGCACCGATGGCAGACTTTCCACGGCCCGGCATCAGTGCGGTCGGGCGGAAGGCCCTGATACGGTCGAGTGCACGGGGCCAGTCGGCCAGGTGCGCGTCACCGCAATAGGGAACAGCGGATTTCTGCACCAGGTCACCGGCGAAGATCACGCCACTCTGCGGAACCCAGACCACCAGATCGCCCATCGTATGAGCCCGGCCCAGATGCATCAGCCGAACGTCCAGCCCGCCAAGGTCGATGGTCATCGACGAGGCTATGGTCATGGAGGGCATGCTTACGCCGGTGTTTCCGGGCAGATCAGCAAACAGCGCGGCATCCCGCTGCCGCGCCAGGCGGATCTCTTCGACGCCGCGCGTTTCCATCATTCGCTTGGTCAGATCGGACGCAATGACTTCTCCCGGCTCAAAGGCCAGAGCGCCAAGTGTGTTGTCTGCATGGAAGTGGGTCAGAACAATTTGTTTGACGGGCTTGTCCGTAAGTTCGCGAACCTTCTGCAGCACCTTTTCCGCAAGAGCGGGTGTCGCCTGCGCATCGACAATCAGAACGCCGTTGTCGCCGATGACAACACCGGTGTTTGAGCAGCCGTCCGCGCTATAGGCATAACAGCCGCGTCCAAGCTCCTCGAACCGTTCGTTATCGCCCGGAACGGCTTCGGACCTGTTTGTCATCTCTACCATAGCGGTCTCGCTTTCCTGTCAGATGTCTGACTGCCTGTATCGGCCTGCGCCATTTTTGCCGCGCTTTTTCCTGTTGACTGAAGCGTCTCAGTTTCAGTGTCTGATTCGCAATTTTTCACTCGCCAATTCCTTAACTATTCCTTCTTTATCAACAGATAGGTCAGCTCATTCGCCTTATTTTGACTGCACCTGAGTAAGCTCTCCGTCGGGCTTGCTTTCAATCCTGCTACTTTTTCGTAGCTGGCCGGGGAGTCTTTCCAGGGTTCTTCAGTCGGATATACTTGCTAGTCACAGAAAATGGCCGGATAACGGCATTGTTCATCTGCCTGTTCCATCAGGCACAACGAAGCTCCAAGGCGTCGACTTATTCATGTGCGATCAGCAAGGGTCCAAATCCGCTGCCTCCCCCGGCAAGGTACCTTCCAAACCTGTCCTGAAGCTGGGCGCCTTTCTGCCTTACAGGCTCAACCATCTGGCGGAGACCGTCAGCAGATCCTTTTCCCGGATCTATGCCGACACATATGGCATCGGCATTGCCGAATGGCGTGTCCTGGCAACCCTCGGCGAATGCAAGGCCATGACCGCGCGGGACATCAGCCAGGCAACCTCCATGCACAAGACCAAGGTTAGCCGGGCAGTCGCGGCGCTGGAAAAACGCGACCTTCTGCTGCGTGACAAGAACAGGGAGGACCAACGGGAACAGAGCTTGAGTCTGTCGGAAAAAGGCAACGCCATGTACGAGGAAATCGTCCCCCAGGCGCTCGCCTACTCCAAAAACCTGGAAGACGCGCTGACGGATGACCAGAAAGCTGTGCTGGACGAGATTTTCGAACGTCTTCACGAAGCTGCCCGATCCGGGGAAACCCCCTGAAACTTTCCCTGGTTCCGCCGTTTTGCCATTAACCTAACGTGAGAGCTTTCGTTGCTATTGATAGGACCGGCAGCGATAGTGCCGGTCGTCGGCTTTGAGCCGATACGGCGTGAAAAACACGCTGCGGGGGTTGGGTGATGAGACGTTGCTGGTCTGCCAGGTCGAAGGTTTTGGCACGCGCTGTCGCGTTTGGTGCCTGCCTCGTGCTGAGCGCACACACGGCAAGCGCAGCCACCTGCACCAGCCTGAACGCTGAGCTTCAGCGGATCGAACAGCGCTCCGGCGCCCAGTCGCCCGCGGCCCGGAAATGGAGCACCGCCAAATCCCAGCAGCAGAAAGCCATCAGTGCGGCAGAACGGGACGCGAACTATTACGGCTGTGCCGCGACCGCTTCGGCCAAATGCAACGGTCTCAACGACAAGATCAAACGCATGAAGGCCAACCTCGCCGCAATTGAGCGCCAGCTTGCAAAGTCTGGCGGCGGGTCGTCAAAAAACGCCAAACGCGTGCGGCAGATCAAGGCCTCGCTTGCCAAACAGAATTGCAACGCCCCTTCCCGGGAAGCCCGGCAACACAATGCCGATGGCGAAAACAAACCTCAATCGCTTCTGGCCCGTATTTTCAACCCGCAACAGCGCGTCGAACAGCCTCGCGTCGAACCGACTTCAGCGACAACCGGCGACCGCGAAATTGCTTCCGTGCGCCGCCAGACCCGCAGCGAAACCAAACGGTATTCACTGCCTTCCGGCGGAGCGTTCCGAACTGTTTGCGTCAGAACCTGCGACGGCTATTTCTTCCCCGTCAGTTTTTCGACAGGCAAGAGCCAATTTGCCTACGACGAGGCACGGTGTTCGGAAATCTGTCCGGCAGCGGAAACAGAGCTATACGTCTATCGCAACCCGGGCGGCGATCAGTCCCAGATGATGTCCCTTGCCGGTCACCTCTACTCCGAGCAGCCTTTCGCCTACCGTTACAAGAGCGAATTCGTGGAAGGCTGCAGTTGCCGCACGACCCGCCAGTCGAAGGCGCAGTCTGCCTGGACGGATATCAGCACCAGCTCCGGCAACAAGGTGTTTTTCACTGATATCAGCGCCGGCCTGCCGCGCCGAACGCTTCAGCCAAGCCGTGGCGGAACCTACGAACACGAAGAGGACCTCCCCTCTCCGCTGGCAAGAACCCCGCTCGACAGAACGCAGTTACCGCGTTTCGAGGATCCCGATACCCTCATGAATATGGAAAAGGGTTTCAATGTTTCCGCCCGGCTTGACCTCGCCGCAACACGGTTTGAGAGCGGCGAGAACAAAGTGGCTTCAAGTTCCGGTTTCAAGGACGGGTTCCCGGTCCTGTCGATCCGTTCCCACGAGGAAACGAACGAGGAGGACCTGACAGCCTTTTCACCCGTCTTCAAGACGGATGACGACGGCTACCACGAGGCGCCGGACCGGAAGGCCCCTGTCAGGGTAGTCGGTCCAGAATATTTCGTCGCCCAATAAGCGGCAACAAAGCCTTCATGTCCGGACCGTGATCCATGCCGGTGAGCACCCGGCGCAGCGGCATGAACAGGCCACGGCCCTTGCGCCCGGTTTCCGCCTTCAGGGCAGACGTCCACTCGCCCCAGGTTTCCCCGGTCACTTCGCCTTCCGGCAGCAAGGCCTTCGCGCCTGAAACGAACTCCCGGTCCTCGTCCTCGATGCGGCTTTCGACCGGGCCGGTGACAATCTGCCAATAGGAACGCGCATCGCCGACGGTCTCACAATTGCCGCGCACGGTTTCCCAGAATTCAGCACCTGCATCAATGCCCATGTCGGCAAGGCGTTTCTCGACCGCCTCGAAGGGCAAGTCGTGCACCAGACGGGCGTTGAGGGATTTCAGTTCCTCCGGATCGAACTTGGCGGAGGACCGGGAGACGCTGGTCAGATCGAATTTCTCGATCAGGGCGTCCATGGTCGCAACCGGCTCGACCGCCTGGCTTGTGCCGGTCAGAACGGCCAGGGAAGCGACCGCCATCGGCTCAAGCCCGGCCTCCCGCAGCGAGCCTATGGAAAGCGCTCCCTTGCGCTTCGACAGGCCTTCGCCGTCGATCGTCGTCAGCAGGTTGTGATGGCCGAACACCGGCGGTTTCGCCCCCATCGCCTCGAAGATGGCGATCTGGACACCGGTGTTGGAGACGTGATCCTCGCCGCGGATGATGTGGGTCACGTCCATGTCGATATCATCGACGATGGAGGTAAACGTGTAGAGATACGACCCATCCGCACGGATCAGGACCGGATCGGACATGGACGCCAGATCGATGGTCTGGTCACCCCGGCACAGATCCGACCAGGCAACATCCGTACGCCTGGTTTCAAACGGATTTCCGTCGTGGTTCGGCAGGACAAACCGCCAATGCGGCTTGCGGCCTTCCGCTTCAAAGGCGGCGCGTTCTTCCGCGGTCTGTTTCAGGCCTGCACGGTCATAGACCGGGGGTCTGCCGAGCGCACGCTGGCGTGACCGGCGCCGCTCCAGTTCATCCGGGGTTTCATAACACGGATAAAGCAGGCCAGCGTCCTTGAGCTTCTGGGCCGCCGCATCGTAATTCGCGATCCGGTCCGATTGCCGCTCCTTCAGGTCCGGCTCGATACCAAGCCAATGCAGGTCGCTCTCGATGGAATCGGCGTATTCCTGCTTCGAGCGGACAAGGTCCGTATCATCGAAGCGCAGAATGAACCTGCCGCCCATTTTCTTGGCAAAAAGCCAGTTGTAGAGCGCGGGACGGATGTTGCCGATGTGGATGTGGCCGGTCGGCGACGGCGCGAAGCGTACGGTGACAGTCATGGCGATGAGTTAGCCGGGGTTGAACCGGACGGCAACCCCAAACTATCGGACCTTACGAAGAATGTTCGCCAGACCGGTAGGTCCGCGACACAAAGCCAAGGACACCGCAGAAAACGAGGCAATAGAGTCCCATTGCCATGACCTGAAGATCGAACGAGACGCCCTTGTCGATCAGCCAACCGACCAGACCGGGACCCGCGGCGGAAGCGAACACCATCACGGAAAAGGCAACCGAGCGAATTGCCCCCATGTGCCTGGTTCCGTAGACCTCCGGCCATAACGCCCCGACCAGAGTGCTGTTGAAGCCGTTCGAAATGCCGACAAGCAGCATGAAGACGAATGCGGCTGCAGGCGCGTGGAAATTGGCGAGCACGAAGCAGGCCAGCGTCAGGGGAACCAGAGCGAAGGGCAGCAACTGGCGCGCGGAGAACCGGTCGATCAACGGGCCGATCACCAGCGAGGCGCAAACCACGCCGGAGGCCATCAGCAGGAAGGCGCTCGCGAAGAGTTCCAGCGTCCAGCCTCTAAGTTCCACCAGATAGACCTGGTGAAAAAAGATCGCCGTGCCGATGAAGGCCGGTGCGTTGACGCCGCAATTGACCAGCCAGAAGCGGACGTCGCGCAGCGCTTCTCCGCGCGTCCACTGACGGCCTTCCGGTTTGGCAGAGGCTGTTTCCAGCGCCGATGGAATGCGGTCCTTTGCCAGGAGCGTCAGCAAAACCGGCATGGCGACGACTGCGAGCACGATGGCCGATACCGTCCATGCGCCCCGCCAGCCAAAGGCATTGGCCAGGACGACGAAACAGAGCGGAAACAGGGCTTCGGCAGTCGGAAAGCCGAGAACTGCGAGCGAAACCGCCCGGCCGCGTTGCGCTGTGAACCAGCGGCCCGCCGCGGTCACCGACGTGTGGGTCATCATGCCCTGCCCGCACAGGCGAAGACCGTAAAAGGTGAGCCCGACCATCCAGACGGAAAACGTGTTGGCCATCGCCAGGCAGAACAGGGCCAGGCCTGTCATCACCACCGCTGCGATCCTCTGTACCGGGAAGTGATCGAGGCTGCGGCCGACATAGGGCAAGGTCAGTGCACTGCCGAGCGTCGCGACCATATAGAGCAAGCCGATATCGCCGTGACTGAGGTCGAACTCCGCCCGGATGTCGCCCGCCGAAAGCGAGATGAAAAACGTCTGCCCAAAGCCGGAAAAAACCGCCAGCAGATAACTGGCGGCAAGCCAGCGGGCATTTTCACGCAGGAACGAGAAATAGGTCATCGAGGCAAAGCACACTTTTAACAAACAACTGAAGACCCACACACATCCTCATATTGAGGAAGCGCGTAACGCTGTCTCGAAGGATGGACCAAATCCGGCTGAACATGCCGCCCACCCTCGAGACGGACCTGACTGCCCCTCTTCAGGAGGTGGGAATTTCTCCAGCCACGCCCATTCATTTTTCAATCGGTCAGGTGCTGCGAAACGTCCGCCTGGCAAGCGCCCATCAAGCGCCCCCTCAGGAGCGGTCGCGGAACCTGTTGGTGATGGGATATCGCCGGTCCTTGCCGAAATTGCGCTCGGTGATCTTCACACCTGGAGGCGCCTGCCGGCGTTTGTATTCGGCAATATAGAGAAGATGTTCTATCCGGTGGATCAGCGCCCTGTCATGGCCGCGTTTTTCAATGTCGCCCACCGACATCTCGTCTTCCACCAGACATTCCAGAATGTCGTCGAGAACATCGTAAGGCGGCAGGGAATCCTGATCGGTCTGGTTTTCACGCAGTTCGGCGGTCGGCACCTTGGTGATGATGTTGGAGGGGATCACCTCTCTGCCCGGCCCCAGCAGGCCTTCCGGCCGGTTGTTATTCCGCCATTCGGCCAGGTGGTAAACCTGGGTCTTGTAGAGATCCTTGATCGGATTGTAGCCACCGTTCATGTCGCCATAAAGCGTGGCATAACCAACCGACATTTCCGACTTGTTGCCGGTTGTCATGACCATGTGGCCAAACTTGTTGGACACCGCCATCAGGATCACACCGCGCGCACGCGACTGAAGGTTTTCTTCGGTCGTGTCTTCCTTGGTGCCGGCAAACAGATTGCTGAGCGCCGACCGGAACCCTTCCACCGGTTCGGAAATCGGCACCGTGTCATAACGGATGCCGAGGGCCTTGGCGCAAGCGGCCGCATCGGTGATGCTTTCTTCCGACGTATAGCGATACGGCAGCATGATCGCATGAACCTTGTCGGCTCCAAGCGCATCAACCGCCATGGCCGCGCAAATGGCGGAATCGATGCCGCCGGACAGCCCAAGCACCACTCCCGGAAAACCGTTCTTGGTGACATAGTCCCCAAGACCCATGACGCAGGCCCGCCAATTGGCCTCATCGAGATCCGGCAGCTTTGCAACAGAGCCGTTCTCGCAGAGCCAGGTGTCGCCGTCCCGTTTCCAGTCGCTGATGCCGAGAGCGGTTTCGAACTGAGGCATCTGGAACGCCAGCGAACGGTCGGCGTGGAGCGCGAAGGAGCCGCCATCAAAGACAAGCTCGTCCTGCCCGCCAAGCTGGTTGCAGTAGACCAGCGGCAAACCGGTCTGCACCACCCGCGAGACGACCACCTGGAGACGGTGCTCTGCCCTGTGTTCCCAGTAAGGAGAGCCGTTGGGAACCAGAAGCAGCTCCGCTCCGGTTTCCTCCAGACACTCGCAGACCTCGTCGTTCCAGATGTCTTCGCAGATCGGAAGGCCGATGCGCACGCCGCGGAAGTCGACCGGCCCGGGCAAGGGACCCGCCGCAAACACGCGCTTTTCGTCAAAGACGCTATAATTCGGCAGGTCGTATTTGTAGCGGACAGCCTTGATCTCGCCCTGGTCCAGAAGCAGGGCTGCGTTATAGACCTTGCCTTCTTCGCTCCGCCACGGAGACCCCAGGATCAGCCCCGGACCACCGTCGGCGGTTTCTCCGGCCAGCGTTTCGGCCGCTTCCATGCAGCGTCTGACGAAGGCGGGTTTCAAGACGAGATCTTCCGGCAGATAGCCCGCGAGCACCAATTCGGAGGTCAGGACGAGGTCCGCCCCTTGAGAGGCAGCATCCAGCCGGGCCTTGCGAACAAGGTCTGCATTTCCGGCCACATCGCCAACAGTCGGGTTTAGCTGCGCGACAGCCAGTCTGAAACGGTCTGAAATCATCGGAGAATTACCAGGAAGTGACATTGCTTTCTGGTGTAGCCGCTAGATCGGTGAACGTCCAATCGGAATTTGCGCCCGTCCAGAAGATGCTTTGCCAACGCTCCGCAAATGCCTGGCCAGCACCGGTTCCACCCGGCGCTTGCTTCAGAGCAAGGCGAGGCCGGCCAGATCGTCCGAAGTCTCCGGCGTTGCCACAGGCTCGGCGCCAGTGACGTTCAGCTTGCGAAGCGGTGGCTGCTGACCGGGTCCGAGTATGCCCTTGGACCGTCCATGGATTTCCTGCCGTGCAAGGATATCACCGATATGGCGATACAGAATGGCGGGAGCGATGGGTTTGGCGACAAACCCATGAATGCCGATCTCGATACCTTCCAGGATCGTTGCCCGCTTGGCGTGCGCTGTCACGATCAACACCGGCGTGGTGCTGATCACCAGATCCCTGTCGGACCGCAGGATGCGAAGAAATTCGTTGCCGCCAAAGGGGTTCATCACCCAGTCGCACAGGACGATGTCCGGTTTGCGGTCGACAACCAGTTCCAGGGCTTCCGCGCCGTCCGTCGCCTCATAGGCCGAGCGGATGCCGAACCCTGTCAGGACCGAGCGGAGTATGGAGCGCATGTGGGGATTGTCTTCCGCAATCAGACAGGAAATCCTCGATAGATCCCACTTCTCACGCAACACTCAGTCTCCCCGCTTCACCCGATTCCCTGACGAGAATGTATGCGCTGCGAGCGTTAAGCGAGGCTTACCTTCGGGCATGTTCATCCGGAAAAATGCGGAAAAAATGAGAAAGGGCGGCAAGTGCCGCCCTTTCAATCAACGTTCGTATGCGACAGGTTTTTAGGCGCTTGCCGCAAGCGGCTCGACCTGGCGGTGGTCGCGTTCCTTCTTCAGGTTTTCCGCGATCAGGAAAGCCAGTTCCAGCGCCTGATCCGCATTGAGGCGCGGATCGCAATGGGTGTGGTAGCGGTCGCCGAGCTGGTCTTCGGTCAGCGCGCGTGCCCCGCCCGTGCACTCGGTCACGTTCCGCCCGGTCATTTCGATGTGAACACCACCGGCATGTGTGCCTTCGGCCCGGTGAACTGCGAAGAAGGCTTCCACTTCTTTCAGGATCCGGTCGAACGGACGGGTCTTGTAGCCACCGGCAGAGATGGTATTGCCATGCATCGGGTCGCAGGACCAGACCACCGACTTGCCTTCCCGCTGAACAGCACGAACGAGCTGCGGCAGATGGTCGAACACCTTGTCGGCACCGAAACGGGCGATCAGCGTCAACCGGCCCGGTTCGTTTTCCGGGTTCAGGATGTCGATCAACTCCAGCAGGCCATCCGGCGAAAGCGACGGACCGCACTTGAGGCCGATCGGGTTCTTGATGCCGCGGAAGAATTCCACATGAGCATGGTCCGGCTGACGCGTCCGGTCGCCGATCCAGATCATGTGGCCGGAGGTCGCATACCAATCGCCTGACGTGGAATCGACACGCGTCAGAGCTTCCTCGTAGCCGAGCAGCAAAGCTTCGTGGCTGGTGAAGAAATCGGTCGAGCGAAGTTGCGGAACGCTTTCGGCATTGATGCCGCAGGCTTTCATGAAGTTCAGGGATTCTGAAATCCGGTCAGCCAGCTCCTTGTACCGATGGCCCTGCGGGCTGTCGGAGATGAAGCCGAGCATCCAGCGATGAACCTGATCGAGGTTCGCAAACCCGCCCTGCGCGAAAGCTCGCAGAAGGTTCAGCGTTGCAGCGGACTGACGGTAAGCCATGGCCATGCGGCCCGGATCCGGGATGCGGCTTTCCGGGGTGAAGTTGATGTCGTTGATGATGTCGCCGCGGTAGCTCGGCAGCTCGACATCACCCTTCTTCTCGAAATTGGAAGAGCGGGGCTTGGCGAACTGGCCGGCAATTCGGCCGACTTTCACAACTGGCTGGCTGGCGGCATAGGTCAGCACCACAGCCATTTGCAGGAAGACACGGAAGAAGTCACGAATGTGGTCAGGATGGTGCTCGGCAAAGCTTTCGGCGCAGTCCCCGCCCTGCAGCAGAAAACCGTTGCCCTGCGCGACATTTGCAAGCTGGCTCTTCAGCGCACGCGCTTCACCTGCAAAAACCAGCGGCGGATAAGTCGACAGGCGCTGTTCAACATCCGCCACTGCCTCTTGATCCGGGTATTCCGGCACCTGCAAGATCGGCTTCGATCTCCAGCTGTCCGGGCTCCACTTCTCCGCCATACTTCCTACTCCTCACTGGACCCGCAGGTACTTTTAGCACCCTTGATCACGCGGTCCGCGACATTTTCGTTCGTTTGGGTCTGCCAATTCAAGGCAAACGTGCGGCCTTATACACTTCATGGGCCGCCAAGGCCACAGGGCAATCCCCCAAATTTAACCCAGTTTTCAGGATGATTTTCGGTTCGCTTCACCGGACGCGAAAAGCGTGCCTTTGAGACGGATCATTGCGGGTATGGTTCAAGGGCTGCATCTTGGGCAAAACCATAGAGGAAGACTTCATGCCGACACCTCGTCTGGAGCATAGCCACAGGCCCGACGACATCGCGAACCGGCTCGCTTCAGGACCGAACGCCAGTTACCTCAGAGACTGGGTCTATGGAGGCATAGACGGCACCGTGACAACCTTTGCCATCGTGGCAGGCTCGATCGGCGCGGACCTTTCGGCGACGATTATCCTGATCCTGGGAGCTGCCAACCTGTTTGCAGACGGCTTTTCCATGGCCGCGGCCAACTACAGCGGCTCCAAGTCCGAAATCGAGGATTATGCCCGTCTGAAGGCCGTGGAAGAAAAACACATCGCCGTGGCGCCCGATGGCGAACGCGAGGAAATCCGGCAGATATTCCGTGCCAAAGGATATGATGGGTCCGATCTGGATACGCTGGTCGAGCTGGTCTCTTCCAACAAATCCATCTGGATCGAAACCATGATGCAGGCAGAATACGGCCTGACGGATTCAGCGCGGTCGCCGCTCAAGGCAGCTCTCTACACGTTTGCCGCCTTCGTTCTTTTCGGCTCGATCCCGCTGATGCCGTTCGTCTTTCCGGTGCCTGCCAGTGCGGCAACCGCGACGGTTCTGACGATCCTTGCTTTTTTCACCATCGGTTCCCTGAGGGCGCGCTGGTCGCAGCGCCACTGGGTATCCTGTGGTCTGGAAACGACCGCCATCGGTACTTTTGCAGCTGCCATCGCCTTCGGTGTCGGCTACGGACTGCAAGCGCTGCTTGGCTGACACCTTTCAGTCGGCTAGCCAACAGGCGGAAGAAAGCGGACGCCGAGCGCTTTGACCTTGCAGTCAATCAGATCCGCGAGCTCGGGATCCAGCACGACCTTGCGCGGATAATGCGGCCGCGCCCGGTCCGGCAACACGGGCACATGCCAGCCTTCGGTTGTTTCCAGAAAATGATCGATCCCCGCCTCGCCCCAGAACCGGAAGAACCCGGCCAGAACGCAGTCCAGATAGCTTTGCAGGATGGGATGCGTGTCCGTGCCCCATCGGCAATGTTCGGGAGCCGCCCGGAAAAGAAACAGTTCGTCTGGCCCCGGCTGCATCGCCGCATCGCATCGAAACGAGCGGCCGACCGCTTCGACCTTCAGATAGCGTTTCTCACGAAGCTCCAGCTCCGCAAGACGCGTCTTCGGTTCACGCGCCATCACGCCCATGATGCGCGTGCCTTCCTGCTCGCGAATCGTCAGCGCGCAACGCCCCTTGCCGTTCTCACCCTCTCCGCACACCTTCCACTCCCGCACCCAGCCATGAAGGGCGCCGGGTGTGACTTCAACGCCGGGGGGTATGGTGTCAACATTGACGAGGGAGCCATAACCAAAATAAGTGATCGTCATCTGGTGCTTGTCTAGTGCTTCGTCGTTTTTCTTATACCGTTCCCGAGGGTGTCATGAATGTTTCGTCTTTTACCCAGCAGGATGTCGACCTCTTGAGGGACGATACTCCGGGTGTACGTCAGCTCATTCACTTTAACAATGCCGGAACCGGCCTGGCCCCCACCCCGGTTCTGGAGGCCGTCAAGCAGCACCTAGACCTTGAAGCCACCCTCGGCGGATACGAGGCAGCAGCAGCCGCCCAAGCCACCATGGACGCGTTTTACACCTCCCTTGCGGCATTGGTCGGCAGCAAGCCGCACGAAATTGCCTATGTCGAAAACGCCACCCGGGCCTGGGACATGGCCTTTTACGGCATAGACTTCCGGCAGGGAGACCGCGTCGTCACCGGACGCGCCGAATATGTCTCCAACTACGTTGCCCTGCTGCAGATGAAGCGGCGCAAGGGGATCGAGATCGACATTGTGGAGGATGATGCTTTCGGGCAAATCGACCTCAAGGCCCTGAAGGCGGCCATTGGCCCGAAGACAAGGCTCCTCGCGCTGACCCACATCCCGACGTTTTCCGGGCTGATCAACCCGGCCGAAGACGTTGGTGAGATCGCGCGGGAAACCGGTGTGCTTTACCTGCTGGACGCCTGTCAGTCTGCCGGACAAATTCCGCTGAACGTCGACGAGATCGGTTGCCACATGCTGTCCGGAACCGGCCGTAAATATCTGCGCGGCCCACGCGGAACCGGCTTTCTCTATGTCAGCGACGCCGTGCTGGACCAGGTGGAACCGCCGTTTGTCGACCTGCAGGCCGCGGAATGGATCGACGAGGATCGCTATGAACTCGTCCCCCACGCCCGGCGCTTCGAGACCTGGGAACGCTATGTTGCCGGCCAGATCGGCCTCGGCGTTGCGGTCAGCTATGCCATCGGCTTCGGCATGGAGCGGCTGGGCAAACGGATCTGCGAACTCGGCGACCATTTGCGGTCGGAGCTTTCTGCCCGCCGCGAGGCAACGCTGCACGACAAGGGAGAGCGCAAGGGAGGCATCGTCACGTTTACATGGCAGGGCGAGACCCCGGAGCAGACCAAGCAAAGGCTCAGTCAGGCCGGCATCAACGTGTCCGTCAGCCGGGCCAGCTCAGCCCGCATCGACTTGCCGCAACGAGGTCTCGATGCAGTGGTGCGTGCCTCGGTTCATGCATTCAACTGCGAAGAAGAAATTGAACGCTTTGTTAAGTGTCTTGGTAGTTTGCGCTAGGTAAAGGCCCAAAAACAACCTTCCCCCACCCGGTGTTAAAGTTCTTCCACTAGACAGCCATCACATCCGGGAAAGAGGGGATGACTGTTCTTGTACCATTCGAAGAAAAAGACATCGGCTGCGGTGCCTCAAGGGCAGGACCTTCCCAAGCGTGGTCAGCGGATTACCGTCTGGATCTACAGCTTTGCCGCTCTGCTGATTGTCCTGTCGACAGCCTCCCTCACCTATATCGCCCAGATGGCCTGGGGCGAGGCCGACAGGCGCGCCCTCGAAGCCGAGCAACTGCACCTCACCCGCACCCTGAACGACATCCACCGGCAGGTGGCGCGCGATCAGATGACGGTGGCCCAGTGGGACAGGACATTCAATGCCCTTCAGGCCCCGCTCGACCGCGCGTTCATCGAAGACGACCTGGTCGGCGACCTATGGGAAGATTTCAATCTCGACCGGACTTTTGTGGTGACACCGGACGGGACCTTGATCGCACAGGCAATCAAGGACGATGTCCTGTTTGAAACCAAACTGCTACAATCCGGCAATCCTATCCGGAAACTTGCCGAACAGACCATGGCCGCATTCCGGAGGCAGCAGAACCGCTCGAATTCCGTTTTCGCGGATTGGTACTTGCCTCAGTCCGCCCTCTTGGAAACGTCTCAAGCCATCTTTGCCGTAATAGACGGGACCCGGGCCTTCGTCAGTGCCATACCGATCCTTCCCGACGAAGGTCAGGTCCGCCTTGAGGGCGACTATCCGGCAATTCTGGTCAATGCCGTCTACATCGATGAAGACTGGCTCACCGGTTTGAGTGAACAACTCGGCTACAGGGATTTCAGGTTCTATCCGGGCGAGCCTGAACGCAGGCACCCGACGAACTATCTGGTGCAGGCGGCGGACGGCTCCACATTCGGCTACTTCCGCTGGGACCATTCCAAACCCGGACGCGAAATCTGGATGATGGCCTTGCCGCTGATCGTCCTGCTGGCATCCTTCATCGCCATCGTGGCCTTCGCACTTGCCACAAAAATCAGCCGCCTGTCGGCCTCGCTGGAAGAAAGCGAGCGAAAGAACCGGTACTTCGCACGGCACGATGCCCTGACAGGGCTGGCGAACCGGCATCACTTTTCCGACTGTCTGTCCTTCTCGCTGGACGGCCTGCCGGATCGCGGATTTTCTATTTTTGCCTGTGATCTCGACCGCTTCAAACCTGTGAACGACACCTACGGGCATGAAGCCGGAGACAGGGTCATCTGCGCCGTTGCCGACCGTTTGCGGCTTCTGGTGGGCGAGAATGGCGTTGTCAGCCGGATCGGAGGCGACGAATTCATCGTCCTTCTGACCCAGCAAATGGACCGGGACGCGCTTGCCGCGCTCGCCGGGGACATCTGCCGGTCAATCGCAGACCCCATCGACATCGATGGTGGCCACAAAGTCGGTATCGGCGTCAGTATCGGTATCGCCAGCGCACCGGAGTCGGGCATGAGCGAGCAGGACCTGATACGTATGGCCGACATGGCGCTCTACCGGGCCAAGGAAACCGGCCGTAACGCGTTTGAATTCGCAGGGCCGCTCAGCGTTGAAGACACCAAGATCCGCAAGCCGATGGCACCGCAAGCCTACGAGGTTTCACGCTGACAGGCACGCGCTACCAGCCTCAAATGACATTGTAATTATTACTATTACCGACAAGTCTGCAGAGACTAAACCTCATACAAATTCAAAGATTCAATAATATTTCGCTCCTTCCATGTATTCGTCATTACACTCACTTTACTCTTAGCTGCTAAAAATACAGAATAACGTAGAAAGACCCAATCGGGATCGCAACTTGACCGAGTTCCGGCGCAGATATAGCGACCAAAACGCGAAAATTCCCCGGCAGCATATTTCCAGGCTGGCATTTCTGCTTGCCGGATTGCTGATTGCCGTGACTTCCGTTTCGCTGCTGTTCGTCGGATATGTCGCCTCCCAGGCATCCAGGCAACAGGCGATTGCCAACGAAGAACGCCTGTTTCGCAGCGCCCTGGCCGATCACTTGCGCACCATTGTTCGCGAACAGATCGTCATCGCCTCTTCAGACCAGTCGGTGCAGAAACTCGTGCGCAATTTCGATCCCGCCTATGTCCGGAGCAGCTTCGACACCCTGTGGTCGACCTATAGCCACAGCAAGGTGATGCTGATATCCGGAGAAGGCGACGTACTGGCGGAATCCTTTGCCGACTACACCCATGTCATCCGGCGCCCGATCTCCGAAACGCCCGAGCTTGAGGTCATCCACGAAAAAATGAAGGCGCTCTACCTGCAGAACCGGGTGCGGGTGCCTGGCGGTTTCGGCCACAAATCCCTTCAGGGAGCAGATCCTGGCGAATACGCCGTCATGGGTTTTGTCCATATTGACGGCAAGCCGGCCATCTTTGGTGCGATGCCGATCATTCCGGACGACTATCAGGAGACATTGCCGGATGGACCGCCGACGGTGCTGCTGTCGGCGCTTTACGTTGACTCCTTTCTGCTCGGTCAGCTCAACGCGCAACTGAATTTTGCGAATTTCGGGTTCGACGCCGAGACAGGCACGACTGGAAGCGGGCCGCATCATCTCGTCACCGGCCTGGACGGAGACCTGTTGGGGGTATTTCGCTGGGACAGCCAGACCATCGGGGAATCCCTCTGGCCGACCATCGTCCCTGTCATCGTGATCTTGAGCCTCGCTCTCGGTGCTCTTGCCTTCGGCATTGCCTGGCGTATCGGCCAGCTGACGACGTCGCTTCAGGCAAGCGAACACCAGAACAGATACCTGGCCCTGCACGACACGTTGACCGGGCTCGCAAACCGCTTGCAATTCAACCGCGTCCTGGAATCGTCGGTCAAGAACCTGCCGGACAAACCCTTTGCCGTCATTCACTGTGACCTGGACAAGTTCAAGGCGGTGAACGACACCTTTGGCCATGCGGCAGGCGATATCGTCATCAGGACGATGGCCGAACGGCTGACCACAGCGGTCGGCAAACCCGGCCTCGTCTGCCGTATCGGCGGTGACGAATTCATGGTGATTTATCGGGGCAGCGTTACGCGGGAAGGTCTGATCGATCTGAGCCGAGCGCTGGTTGCCGCCGGTGAACTTCCCGTGCCGATCTCAAGCGGTGAAATTGCGCAGATCGGATTGAGTGTCGGCATCGCGATTGCCCCCAAGGATGGAAGCACGGCAGAATTGCTCGTCACCCGTTCGGACGCAGCCCTTTACCAGTCAAAGAAACTGGGCCGGGGCCGGTATTCCTTTTACGCGGAGTCTCAGGAAATGGAGGTCGGGCCGGATGGCGTCTTGACCCTTTCCAGCGAAGTGCGTCGACCACGCGCCGCATCCGGGCCTGCCGAATGAAACCGCCACGGGACGCTGTGCCCCGCAGCGGCTTTTTCTGACCGGCCGGATTAACCGCGCAGACGCTCGGTTGGTTCGCGCATGGTGACGAGTTCTTCCGCGGCAGTCGGATGAACGGCAATCGTCCTGTCGAAATCGGCCTTGGTCGCGCCCATCTGCAACGTGACACCAAGGATCTGCGCCAGCTCGCCGGCATCCGGCCCCATGATGTGGACACCGAGGACCTTCTGCGTATCCGCGTCGACGATCATTTTCATGAGCATCTTTTCGTCCCGTCCGGACAAGGTGTGTTTCATCGGGCGGAAGCTGGACTTGTAGATGTCGAGATTGGGCGTGCGCTGCAACGCTTCGTCCTGTGTCAGACCAACAGTGCCCATTTCAGGCTGCGAGAAAACCGCGGTGGCGATCAGGCTATGATCGACGGTCCAGGGATTGTTGCCGAAGACGGTGTCGGCAAAGGCATGCCCCTCCCGGATAGCAACCGGCGTCAGGTTGGCGCGATTGGTCACATCGCCGACGGCATAGATGGACTCAACGTTGGTACGGGAATCTGCCTCAACCTTGATAGCACCCGAGCTGTCCATTTCAACACCAGCCTTTTCCAGGCCGAGGTCTGTGGTATGCGGATTGCGGCCGATGGCAAACATGATCTGCCCTGCTTCCAGCTTGAGCCCGCCACTGGTGTAACCCGTCAAAGTGCCGTCGGACGACTTTTCGATTTTTGAGAAAGTGTCGTTGAGCACCACCTTGATGCCCTTCTTTTCCATTTCCTGCCGGACCGCAGTGCGAAGTTCGCGGTCAAAGCCGCGAAGGATCTCCTCGCCGCGATAGATCAGCGTCGTGTCGACCCCGAGGCCGTTGAAGATGCCCGCAAACTCGACCGCAATATATCCGCCGCCGGCAACCACGATCTTGCTCGGCAGTTCTGCAAGGTGGAAAGCTTCGTTGGAGGTGATGACATGCTCGACGCCCGGCAGGTCCTTGTCGACATTCGGAGATGCGCCGACCGCCACAAGAATGTATTTCGCGGTCAGGGTCTGTCCCGTGGAGAGCAGGCGTACGGTGTGGGCATCTTCGATCACCGCGCGGCTGTCATGGACCTCCACATCGGTGCGCTCAAGATTACGCCGGTAGATGCCTTCGAGGCGGGTGATTTCCTGATCCTTTGCCGCGACGAGCTTTTCCCACGAGAAGGCGCGTTCGCCGACCGTCCAGCCGAAGCCCTCCGCATCCTCGAATTCCTCGGAGAACTTGGAGGCATAGACAAACAGCTTCTTGGGAACGCAGCCGCGGATGACACAGGTGCCACCGTAGCGGTGTTCCTCGGCGATACCGACCCGGGCCCCGTGCGTTGCAGCGATTCTGGCAGCACGGACGCCGCCGGAGCCGCCGCCAATAACAAAAAGATCGTAATTGTAGTCGGTCATCAATGCCTCATCGTGATCAGAAGTCCGCCTGCCGCTCTCGGACAGAGTTTTGCCAGCCCAGCAGATAGGCAACGAAAGCCGCGGTACAAGTGTGCAAGACTGGTTGGGGAGAACACCCTGGCCCGAGAGGTCGGGGCTCATCCCAAAAGAATTGGGCCGCTTGCGCGGCCCAACAGCCGGTCATGAAGCCGGCCTCACTTATTCGTGTGAAAAGCGTGTTCCCTGCCATTGGCATGGCCAATGCGGAACCCCTGCCCTCACTGAGCAGCGTTAAGCTTGGCCAGTTCTTCCTGAACCATGGTCACCATTTCGGTGGAGATCTTGTCCTGCCACTCACGGGCAGCACCAACGGAATACTGCGTGATGGTCGGGATCTTTTCGGTCAGCTTCTGGCCGAGGTCGGTGCTGTAGAATTCAGCAAGCTGCTTCAGCTCTTCTTCGGTGAAGTTGTCGGCCCAGGCCTTGTAAACCAGATTGTTGAGCTCGACCCGCTTCGGAGCCAGCGTCAGCGCAACATTCTGCACGACTTCCGAGATCTCTTCAGCGCGCGTCGGTTCGGACTGGATGAATGCGGTCCGGGTCTGTTCAGCAAGGATCGGCAGGATGTCGTCGAACGGCTCCAGAACCTTGGTCACAACGGCAACCTGTTTGGCTGCGGCAAGGTGGCTCTCGGAAACAGCTTCCTGTGCAGCCGCACCGGAGGCGACGAAACCCGCGGCCATCATGGCTGCGCCCAATACAGCTCCCCGCGGGAAAGATTTGATAAGCTTCATTTTTCTACTCCTAGGCGGCTTTCATCTTAGTCTGGAAAGCCAAATCCACACCACTTAGATGGGCAAGACGGTCTTTACCCCATCTGTGCCAGCCACGTAAGCTTTTGTTGCAAGTTCAATGAAGAGGCCGTGTTCGACAACCCCCGGAATGGCGACCAACCGGTCGCCCAGGGTCCGGACCTCAGGTATGCTTTCAAGCTGCGCATCCAGGATGAAGTGCCCGCCGTCCGTCACGAAAGGCTCGGCCGATCCGCCGCGCAGTGCCAGGTTCTGCGGCAGGCCAAGGCCCTCAAACACCTTCAGGATTGCGCGCCGCGTTGCTTCCAGACCGAAAGGAACGACCTCGATCGGCAATGGAAAGCGGCCAAGCGTCGCAACTTCCTTGCTGCCGTCCGCAATGACGATCATGCTGGCCGAAGCCGACGCGACGATCTTCTCGCGCAGCAATGCGCCCCCGCCGCCCTTGATGAGCGACAGATGGGGATCCAGTTCATCGGCGCCATCAACGGTCAGGTCCAGTTCCGGCAACTCGTCGAGAGTGGTCAGGCGAATGCCGAGGCTCGAGGCCAGTTCCCGAGTGCGCTCCGACGTCGGCACACCGATAACGTCCAAACCGTCTTGCACCCGGCGGGCAAGCGCGTGGACGAAAAACTCGGCAGTCGAACCGGTCCCAATTCCAAGACGCATTCCGGATGTAACATCGTCGGCAGCGCGTTCCGCCGCCAGTTTCTTGTACTGGTCGCTCATATACCGTTCCTAGGGCCAACCTGATGGGCGGAGAAGACTGTCCAATCATCTCCATCCGGCCGCCGGGTGCTTAACATGGCCGGTATCCGCCGGTCCAGTGACATTCCCCCTCTTCAACGGCTAAACGGCCAGTCTCCGCCGATATCCGGGTTTTATTAACCATCATTTCAGATGAGCAATAGATAATGCATTCAATTGCCTAGGGTGTGGAAAGCACAGAATCAGATGAACATTCTTCGACTTAAGCCACGACAGAAATACGAATACAATAATTCAAACAAAGAGATACCTGCCCCTGAGGAAACTGACAATGCTTCCGAAGCCCAGACGGAAGCGCCGCTGGTCAACAGCCAGATGAGCTTCGTTCTCGATAGTCTGGAAGACGATCTGCAGGTTGCGGCCAAGACCATCAACGCTGCGGCGGAAAAGGTTCAGGACCGGCTGGTCAGTCAGATGGACAAGCTGGAAACCATCCGCAGCGACAGCCAGTCGCTTGCGGACCAGTCGGCCGTCGCCAATGAAAACGCTTCCGGACTGGCGGCTTCCATTCAGGACCTGTCCAGTTCCAGCAGCGAAATCGGAGCGCAGGTCGGTGTCTCCAACCAGTTGGCCCAGGAAGCGCGCGACGTTGCGGCCGAAGTCAACCAGGGTGTGTTGGAGCTCAAACACGCCATCGACGACATCGCCAATGTCGTCAGCCTGATTTCGGATATCGCCAAACAAACCAATCTGCTGGCCCTCAATGCCACCATCGAAGCGGCCCGTGCCGGAGAAGCCGGTCGCGGATTTTCCGTCGTCGCCAGCGAGGTGAAGGCACTTTCGGTGGAAACCCAGTCGGCGACGGAACAGATCGTAGCCAATATCGACCGCCTCAATCAGTCTGCGGAACACAGTCTCGGATCGGTCAACCAGATCATCGAGGTCATCGGCAAGATCCGTCCAAGCTTCGCCGCCGTCGAGGATGCGGTTCAGACCCAGGTGGAAACCACAAGCAGAATTGGGGGCCAGGCGCAGCAAACGGCAGACTTCGTTCAGGAAGTGCTGCGGACCGCGCGCACGATTACTGATTCTGCCGCCGAAGCAGAAGAAGGCGGCATGCTGGCGCGCGAAACCGGAGCGGAAATGAGCACGGCCTCCAAGGCGCTGCAATCCCGCTTCACCATGATGATCCGGCAGACGGAAATCGGCGACCGGCGCCAGCACGACCGGCTGCCGATCAAGCTGTCCGGAACAGTGACGGCAGGCGGGACGACCGCACGGATCGAAACCCATGACATCTCGGAAGGTGGCACGTTGTTCCGGCCGGAAGACGGCGTGAACCTGAAGCCGGGCATGAATGCACATCTGGATATTGCCGGCGTAGGCCAGGTGGACGTGCGCATCGTCGCTGTTTCCGAACACGGTTGCCACGGCTGCTTTGTCAACAAGGACGAGGAGTTCCAGGCTGCGCTGGAGCGAAAGATTGCCGACATCCATGTCAGCCACGCCGTTGAAGTGGAACGTGTCCAGACAGGCGCTTCACGAATTGCGGCGGCCATGGAAGATCTCATCGCGCAGCGTCAGCTCAGCATGGACGACCTGTTCGACACGAACTACCAGCATATCGCCGGAACCAATCCGCCGCAGGTGTCCACGCGCGCACTCGGACATCTTGAAAAGATCTTTCCCACGATCCAGGAAGAGATCCTGGGCAAATCCCAGGGCATGGCCTTTTGCGCTTCGGTCGACCGCAACGGCTATCTGCCCGTGCACAATCTGATCTACTCCAAGCCTCAAAAGCCGGACGATGTGGCCTGGAACACCGCGAATTGCCGGAACAAGCGGATCTTTGACGACCGCGCCGGCCTCAGCGCCGCACGCAACACACGCCCCTTCCTGATCCAGTCCTACGCCCGGGACATGGGCGGCGGCAATATCGTCTGGATGAAGGAAATCGACGCCCCGATCATCGTTCAGGGCCGTCACTGGGGCGGGTTCCGGACCGCGTACAAACTCTAGCGTTTTGATCGCGGAGTATGATGGTCCAGTTTCCTCACAAGAACGGACATGGCACTATGGGCCAACATTAAATGAGAGCGTCCAAACGAGAGAATAAACACGTCTTGCACTATGGATAAAATAGTACCGATCAGGCGCAGGACCCGTTCGAAGATTTTCTCTATCTATTGCGAAGCAGCTACCACACTTCGCAACGTCGACTTAGGGAGCCACTAAGGAAGCCCTGCCATTTTCGTGTTTGAGCCTGCCTTGTCATCGGCACCCTATTGACTTGGGCCAACATCAGAATTGACCGCATGTGCCTCTGCCCCAAACTCAAACAGGACAAAACAAGATAAACAAAATCAAAGCTTTTACTTGGAAATCAACAAAATTTTCTATCGTCTTGAAATATTAATTAATCAAAATAGTCAAAAATTTCATTGAAATTTGTAGTTACTTGAACCTGTATTACTCCACTATCAAAACCTCCCGCACCATTAAGAGCGACTTCATAAAGATATACAATTGATCCAGATTTTGAGAACTCAAAAAGGTACGACGACATGCTTTCTGAGTAATTCTTTCGTGCCAATATTCTACACTTATCGAATCCTTCTGGAAAATATCGTAAAAATGGTTCGACTACAGCATCGAAATTATCTTTCGGCGCCGAAATAATATTGTTAATTACGCCTACAAAATCTTCGTAATTACCAGCCAGAAGCTTTTCACTGCTTTTTTTTACGTCCTCATGATCACTGTCCAACATTCCGTAGCAATCAGCTCGTGCTGACTCGATAGATAAAGTCGACGCCAAAATTGAGGCTATCAACATCGGATATTTCATGTTCTTTCTCTCTTTCAGAAACCAGAGACCGCGCAAGACTATTGGCATTGTTAGCGAGTAAATCATCCTGCAGGTAGTCTTTCACTGGCCTTAAAAATGCGAAGATACCGGCGTGACAAACCGCAAAACTATGTCAGGAAAAATGCGCGGATTGGCTGCATGCCCAGCCACACGCTCACTGTATAAGGTGAAGCCATTTCGCGTCGTTTATGGGTCAATACCATTTAACTTTCCAGCCTGCCTATCACGCCCCTTGCGGCGGAGCGGCTATGCAGCTAGGCATTGAAAGCGGCCTGCATTCGGGCGAATGCAGGCCGTTCCCACATTCCGGGGCCGGTTTTCCTGTCCGCAGTCGTGCCTGTGCGCATGACTGTCCGCATGATCTCCGGCTCTTTCTGCTTAGAGGGTCACATGTCCGTTCTGGTTTTCGATCTGGATGGCACGCTGGTGTCGTCCATGGAAGATCTCGTCGCCACCTTGAACGTTGTCCTGACGTCCGCAGGATATTCCGCCATTCCGCAGGAGAACGTCGCGAACATGGTTGGCCTGGGCGCGAAGGTGCTGATCCAGCGCGGTCTGGAGTTCAACGACATCCCCTGGACGGACGAAACAGTTGCCCCGCTCTTCGCACACTTTCTGGAGCACTATGCCGACAACATCGCGGTTCACACGCGGCCTTTCGATGGCGTTGTCACGGCGCTTGAAACCTTCCGGAAGGACGGATGGAAGCTGGCGGTCTGCACCAACAAGGTCGAACGCCTGACGCATCCGCTTCTGGCAACGCTTGATCTTGCAAGGCATTTCGACGCCGTCGTCGGCGGTGACACCTTCTCCGTCGCCAAACCTCATGCCGAACCCGTGCATGGTGCCATCCACCGGGCGGGCGGCCAGATCGGTGGCTCCATCATGATCGGGGACAGCGGCACTGATATCGACGCCGCACGCAACGCCGGTATTCCGGTGATAGCGGTCGATTTCGGATATACGACCGTGCCGGTCCGGGATCTTTCGCCGGACCGTGTGATTTCGCATTTCGACGAGCTGGCGGGTGCCGTCGCCTCTCTCAAGTCCTGAGACAGATGCAGCGTACACTCAGAACGTTCTGATGGCATCGCCCAGGGTTTCGCGGATTTCTTCCCGGCGCACGGAAAGGTCAGCGATCTGCGTGTCGACAGCCTCGATCCGCGTTTCACTTTCCTCCAGCTTGCGCGCGGCGCGCTTGTAGAGATCGGCCCCTGGCTCAAGAGCTGCCAGATTGGCCCGATGCCGCTCCTGGTCGCGGGTCTCTTCATCCTTTTCCAGACGCAGGCGCTGGATCTGACGCTCGATCTGGGCGATCTCGTTCTGAAGTTCCGACAGTTCCTGCAACTTTTCGGCGGTTTCCTTGTCCGGCGAGCGTTTGGAGAGGTAAAGCAACTGGCCCGCATCCGTGGACATCAGCGAATAGGTCTCCGACAAGGTCCGTTCCTGCAGCGCCGAAACCGTCTCGGTCTTGCCGGCGGGCACTTCGACCTTCAGACGATGATGGGTGACTGTGCTGTCCAGTTCCTGGACGGAAGAAAACGTCCAGCCGGGACGTTTGGCCTGTTCGATGACAATCGTCCGGTCACCGTCCGGGGCTCCCTTGATTGCATATTGCGTTGACGATTGCTCGCGCACCGTGGCGTTCAAAACACCATCGGTGACCTTGATCGAGACGATCTGGCTGTCGGCGGACGTGGACTGTGCGATCCTGACCTTCTTGTCGGTGGCAAAGCTTGCCATGCGGCTTTCGCCCGAGGGCATGCCGCTGATCTGCGCATCGCCGACATAGCCTTCCTTCTCGTCATAAACTGTCAGAATGCCCTGCGGCAGACTGGTTTCGGTCTCGTTCTTGATCAGGATGGCCGCAATCGGATGCTGCAGTCCGCTTTCCGGCCGGAACACGGACACCGTTTCAGCGGACACGACCTTGTCGACAATCGGCGCCGACAGGGTTTCCCCGCTTTCAAGATCGACAGGCCATGGAATTGTAAAGGAAGCCGTCGCCGCGCCCTCGCTTACCTCGCCCACATTGGCGGCCGCCATGTTGAGAACCATGTCCGGCGCGACGGCAGAGGCGATGAAACTGGACCGCGGCGCCCCCGGCATGCGGGCCTCGCTCTCGGCAACATCGAATTGCGGTTCGGCCCCCATGTCGACAGGGGGCACATAGCCGCTGGACACATCCACAGGCACTTCCTGCCGCTGTCTCCAGTAGAGGTCATGGAGCCGCTGTTTCAGCGTCACCGGAGCGCCGGAAGACAGCGTGATCCTGACACCGTCCCAGTCTTCCCCACTGGCGTTTTCAAGCACCGCCCAGGCCTGCAGCCGGGCCTTGTCGTCCGCCATCGTCACCACCCGGTAAGCGGTTTTCCAGATGGGGGCCGGCACAACATAGGAAACGGCAACTTCTCGTTCCCCCTCACCTGCCACTTTCAGCGCGACCGTGCGCGCACCGTCCGACTTGCCGTTGCCCACCGCTGACAAGGCCTTGGCGACTTTCTGCTGAATGTCTTCATCGAGAAACGTGACTTCCGTATCCGCAGACAGGCCGACGCCGGTGATGCGACCATCGCTGAGAACCGAAGCGACATGGGACTGCCCCTTGTCCCCATCGTCCTGCACCGACACGCCAAGAACAAGCCCTTCGACCGTGGAGCCGGCCTTTTCCAGACGGACCCGTGTGCCCTGCAATTTTGCGAGAAGGCGTGCAGGCGACTGCAGATCTTCCACGGTGAACGGCAGGTTCTTGAAGGTTTCGGCCAGCGGGTTCGGTCCCGGCAGTGTGATGCCTTCGACAACGCCTGCCTCATCGAACACGACAATGCTCTTCAGCACATCGTTGACCTGTTCGAGCGGCACGGTCATGTTGATAAGGCCGCTGCTATCAATGTCCGCCTTGCGCACCACTTCGGCGAGACCGCCGGAGGAAAGCGTGATGCTGGTAATGGGCCCATTGTCCGCAGCAAACGCCGCAGCGGGCAGAAACAGGCACACGAGCGTGAGGGAAGAAACGCGCGTAATCATTTAAAAACACTCCAAAAAACAATCGGTGACGATGATCGTCTGCCTTAAATACGGCCTTTTCGGGAAACCGGCACCCTCCTCCTGACATAATCTGACGGGCTAGCCCAAGGTCTTTTCATCCGGCAGGCCGCTTCCCGTTTGAAGGAACGTCAGTGGTTCAAAAAGGACCCGGCTCATAGCCAAGGCCAGACCTCCAAACCTCTTGCTACAAACTTCCAGCGCGTGCGTGGAAAACGCAATCGCTCGCTCACAAGCCCTTGAAACCGGAAAGCACCGGACCCCAAATCCGGTTCAGCAAAAAGAGTATTGCGCAAGCTGCCGATTTGCCCTAGATACGCGCCACCAGCCGCCAAGGCATGGGCGATTAGCTCAGCGGGAGAGCGTTCCGTTCACACCGGAAAGGTCACTGGTTCAATCCCAGTATCGCCCACCATTTTTCCTTACAAAGTCCAAACACGGCCCTAGCGTTTTTTACGACTTTGGAGTGCCCCGGTTCACGACGATTGCAAGTCTTGCGAGAAAACTGGGCAAATTTGGCTGAAGATCAGCCCCGCAAATGGTGAGTGTGTATACTGGCGATGTCCGTTCCGTTGAGCGGATCCTGATGATCGGGTGAGCCGGGAGTGGTCCGGTGCCATGCTGCCCGCCAACAAAGCCCCGTGCTCCGGCACGGGGCATGGATGACATGTTACGCTCTGCCACGAACACAGCTTTGGCATTTTTGGTATTTGCTGCGGCCTTTGCGTTCGCACCCTTTGCATCTGCGCAAACGGTGCAAGACCCGCAGTTTCCAGCAGCGCCCTTGCTGACCGAGGAGCAGCAGCAGATCAACCAGTCGCTGCTGCAGCAGCAGATGCTCATTCTGGAACTCGAACGGCAACGGCTGGCACAGGAAAGGCGCAAACTGGAAGAGGCTCAACGCATTCAGCAATTGCGTGAGGAAAGAGTTCGCCTGCTGCAGCTCGAAAGACAGCGGCGCTCGGGTCTGCCGCAGAACCGGTCTTACTACCAGCGCCAGCAATTTCAGCGCGAAGACTACAGGCCGCAGCGGGGACAACCGCAACAATACCAGCGCCAGCAATATCAATCGCAGCAGTTTCGCCGGCAATAGACGCGCTCAGACAAGATTACGGCTTCAATCCCCAAGGTAATCCTGGCAGTTTGGCCAGCGTGCCTGCCTTTCCGAACCCTTCCTGCTATTCTGGCTGAAGTGATTCCCAAAGAGCAGATAGAAGATGGCCACGCAAACCGCTCAAAATCCTTTACGTGAAAAACTCGTCAAGGGACTGTCCTATCATCAGTCCGGAGAGATCGAAAAGGCGCAGCGGTGCTACAAGCTGGTTCTGAAAAAGGCGCCGACCAATCCCGATGCGCTCAACCTGCTTGGCGTGACCTACCGGCAATTGGGGTCCCCCCAGAAAGCTGTCGAATATATCCAGAAGGCGATTGCGCAAAACCCGAAGCAGGCGTCGTTCTATGCCAACCTTGCCCGCGCGATGATGGACATCGGCACGGATTCGGAAAGCATGCTCGCCGTTTCGGAAAAGGCCCTTTCGCTCAATCCGGCGGAGCGCGAAGCGCTCAACATCAAGGCAATCGCGCTGACAGGTCTGAAGCAGTTTGAAGCGGCCGAAGAGATCTTCAAAAGCCTGATCGTGGCCCACCCGAACTACGGCGAAATCTTCACCAATTATGGCCTGTTGCTGCGCAAGAGCAACCGGTACGAAGACGCGCTCAAGTTTTTCCAGCGTGCAGAATTACTGGCACCGGACAATGTCGAGAACTGCATCGAACAGGCACGGTGCCGGCTGGAACTGAAGCAGTTTGACGCTTCGCTGGAGGCGATCGACAAGGCGCTGGAACGCTTCAAAGACAATCCGCTGCTGATCCATGAGAAGGCCCGCGTTCTGTTCTCGCTTTCAAGAACGCACGAAGGCCTGACATATGCAGAAGAAGCGGTGAAGGGCACGCCGGGCAACTACCATTGCAAGGTAACGCTTGGTGTTCACTATCTCATGCTCGGCCGCAGCCAGGACAGCATCGACATGCTGAAACAGGCCAAGGCAGAAGCGCCCGGCGGCGTGATTTCCGGCCTCGACTGGAACCTCTCACTTGCCTATCTGTCCAAGGGAGATCTGGAAACAGGCTGGGACATTCACGCCGCGCGTTTTGAAGACAAGAAAGCTACGTCACAGCGGCGCGAGTTTCCCAAGCCGGAATGGCAAGGCGAGGACATCTCGGACAAGACAGTCCTTTTGTGGGGGGATCAGGGGCTGGGTGACGCTTTGAAATGCGGCACGATGTTTCTCGACATTCAGGCGCGGGCGAAAAAGCTTATTCTGGAAGTCTCCGCAAAGTCCGTTCCCTTCTTCCAGAATTCATTTCCGGAAATCCTTGTCAGACCCGGCACGCCAAAGGAAGACCAGGCGCCGGAGGATGCGGACTACGACATCACGGCCAACATGGTCGACCTTGCGCGTTATTTCCGGCGAAGCTTCGAAGCCTACGAAAAGGCTCCCTACCCGGTCTATAAATTCAACCAGCAAAGGGCTCGGGACTATCTCGGCCTGTTGTCGGGTGCCGACAAGAAACCGGTTATCGGCGTCTCCTGGCGCTCGCGCAACCTGGAGAAATACCGGGCGCGCTATTACCTGTCAGCTCCGGATTTTGCGCCTATCCTCGATGCTGAAGATGCGATTTACATCAATCTTCAGTATTTGGCCCTGCAGAAGGAACTCGATTTTCTGGTGGCCCGCTCCGAGGGACGGTTCACCTTTTTCCGGGACATCGATCTGTTCAACGACCTGATTGCGGCAGCCGATCTGACCGCTATTTGCGATGTCGTCGTCTCGGCAAATACCAGCGTTGCGGACATGGCAGGCGTTCTGGGCGTTCCGTGTGTGCGGTTCGGTCCGGTTGAGCCTGCCCTGCTTCTCGGCCAGGCCAATCCGCCCTGGTATCCAAGCATGAAATACCTCCACATCGATGAAACGAGGCCAACGGCAGACATGGTGCCGCAAATCATCGATGTCATGCGCGAGGAGCTGGCGGCGGGCTATCCAGACAAGCGGAAGGAGCGGCTGGGGCTGTAACCGATCAAACGCCCATACGTTTGTCTGTGTCAGCAGGCTGTGCAACTTCGCGCCTGAACGAGGCTTCGGACGCCTTTTTTTACGCGGCCTGCTACCGGGTCTTCCTGGCAATTGCCATTAGCGTATCTGTCGCGTCGATCTTGCGAAGCGCTGCCTCGTAAGCAGACCTCAGTTCTGGTGTCTCCAGAGCAGACAGGCTCGACTTGTGGCCACCGGGCTTGCCGTTGGCAAGCCAGCCGAGGTGGTTGGAAAGCGGATACCGCTGCACACCTTCGATCACGATATCCTCAAAGCCGACTGCCGCAAGCAGACGCTTCAGGCTTTCGCGCGTGTGAAGAACGAGATGCTGGCTCCAGAGGGTGAAATTCCTGAAGGCTTCGCTTTGAAGATTGGACAGCAGAAAATCGGAAGCATGCGGAACCTCGACAACAAGTGTTCCGGTGTCGGTCAGAAGAGCCCGCAAGTCGCGCAAGGTGGATAGCGGATCGGGAAGATGCTCCAGCACATGAAAGGCAAAGACCGCGTCCTGTGTGCCCGGTGCGATCTGGTTGGCATTGTCGACACAGCGATAGCCATCGGAGACGAGGGCCTCGATATAGCCCTTGTGAAGCTCGATCCCGGTAACATTGGCGCCCCGATTGGCCGCTTCCCGCAGGAAAAGCCCCTTCCAGCACCCGAACTCGGTGATCGTCTTGCCCGTATAGAACTGCGTATACGCATCCAGACGCCGGAACTGGTCCTGCTGGTATTCATAGTCCCAGTCGATGCGCTTGTAGAAATCGTCCTTGCGGTGTTCAGCGCCTTCGTAGGTCTCGTCGCCGACATAATAGTCGTTGATGTAAATGACACCGGAAACCGTGTCGCGATAGACGGTCAGTCCGTCTTTATCGCGGGTCCGAGGCGCGAAAACGCTTTGTGTTTCCAGGGAAGCAAGGCCGAGTTGCCGCAGTGTATCGAACACCGAAACGTTCTTTTGCAGAGGTTCAACGGCCATATTTCACCTTTTCAATCGCAAGACGTCCGGGGAACTCATGCGTTTGCAGATTGCTCGTGTTGCGATCCCCGAGCCCAATTTCTTCAATGCCACCGCAGCAATGGCTGTCAGACGGCGATCATCCCACGCGCGATCAGCAATTCGGCGACTTCGTTCAGGACACCGGCACCGCCGGCACTTTCCAGAACGACAGTTGCCGTCGCCTTCACCTCGGCCGGCGCGTTGCGCGGCGCGATGCTGAGGCCGCAGGCCTTCATGCAATCCAGATCCGCAATGTCGGCGCCGATATAAGCGATCTCGGACCAGTCCAGACCCTTTTTGTCGCGCCAGTCCGACAGGGTTTCCATCTTGTCGAACAGGTGATGCTTGTAATCCATGGCAAGTTTGCGTGCACGCTGGACGGCCAGGCTGTCCTCTTCCCGATCCAGCATCAGCAGCAGCATGCCCCGGCCAAGCAGCCGGTCGAGACCGATCTCGTCGTAGCGGTTGCAGACAATGGATTCCGTGCCATCCCGATTGACGAAAATCGTATTGTCGGTATGCACGCCGGCAAAGGCAGTCACCAGAGCCCGCAAGGGGGGTGTTTCGGATTCGGTCAGGAAGCCGGTGAACGGTTCGGAGCGGATAAAGGCCTCCGCCATATCCCAGTCCTGCGAGGTATCGATTTCGATCCAGGTCGAATCCACCGGCACCAGGATCGTTTTCCCACAATAGCGGTTTCCCGCTTCCAGGAACTCCGGAACACGCATGGCATAGACCGCGCCATTTTCGCGGTATCTTGCAGAAATATCCTGACGCCGGACGCGCTGTTTGCTGGGGTCGTGGTTCAGACCCACGCCTTCGCCGTTGGGGCCGACTTCCCAGTAGAAGCCGTGATCGTCGACAACCGAGATTGCGCTTGTCGCTTCCTTGGCCAGCAGGGCTTCCACCACATGATCGACGTGATGCGCCTGGGTAAACGGCGCCGTACACTGAAGGAAGACCAGAATGTCCGGCGGTTCGCTGACGAGGCTCGGCTCGTTCTGGAGAAGGTGGATCAGCGCGGATTCCGAACTGGCGGTCGGTCCGGAAAGTTCCGCCGGGCGCAGAACGGATTTAGCGCCGTATTTCTCGCCGACGGTCAGAATCTCCGCTGAATCGCTCGAAACGAACACCTCGGACACGAAGCGCGATCCGCGTGCGGCACGCACTGTCCGCCCGACAAGCGGAATGCCGTTCAAGGGACGGATGTTCTTTCCCGGAAGACCAACGGAACCGCCTCTGGCAGGAATGGCCGCTACAATTTTCATTTTATGCTCAACCACCTCGGGAAAACTGTGCTCACACGGGTTTGCGCGCGAAGACCGTTACGAAGGATCCCCAGAATGCCGGCGACACATCCGCATCGGCCCGCACCATGCTGTCGAACGTTTCGCGGGTGGCAAAACGTGTTCCGAAATAGGGATATTCGACCATTTCGATGCGGAACCCCGTGTCACGCAGCAGCCTGACAAGAGAATCGTCAGAAAACAGGCTCACATGAGTTGGGTCATGCAGCAACCTGAAACGGTCCCCATAGACCCGTGCGGCCGCGCACGCAAAGTTCGGCGTGCCGCAGATGAATTCCCCACCGGGCTTCAGGATCTCGAAGATGGCTTCAACAAAGGGGATCGGCTCATCGACATGTTCGATGACATGGTTGGCAGTCACCACATCGAACATGTTCGCCGGAAAGGTACCTTTCTCCAGAACGCCGTGCCGAAGGTCGGCGGAACACCATTGCCGGGCGACCTCGACAGCCTTTTGAGATGGGTCCAGACCGAAACAGTCGTTCTGGCCGGTCACCTGTTCCAGCAACTCGCCGAGGCCAAAGCCGATATCCAGCACCCGGCCGGGTGCCCGTGCGTTCACATAGTCAGCGATGTAGCGCACGTCTTCCTTGCGCTGGTCTCGCTCGGCTTCAATATCCCTGACCTTGCCGTCCGGATCCTTCTTTGCTTCCCAATAGTCCTGTGGAAGCGGCCGGGCCGGATACGCCACGTAGTAGCTCTCCCCCCGGTAGAGATTCAGGCAGCTATCAATGATGGACATATAAAGCTCTTGAACAAAAAAGGGCCAACCGGTTCCGGTCAGCCCACCAATACATCTGCCGTCTCACGCCGCCTGCAGCGTGACTTTCCGGCGCAGCTTTTCCGCGATCGGCTTCTCGTCTTCATAAAAACGCAGAACGCCGTCGCCGCGCACAATCTCTACCCGCCGGATCTGCGAGACCATGTCGGCGACTTCCGGCATTTCGAGCGACGCCTTCTGGTCTGAGCCCCAGTCGGAACGATCAAGCGTGACATGGCGCTCGATCGAGCATGCGCCAAGAGCGGCCGCACAGACGCTTGGCAGAATGCCTTCCTCGTGACCGGAGAACCCGATCTTCAGATGGGGGAAAGCTTCCTTCAGAGTCGAGATGCCGCGCAGATTGATCTCGTCATCACGGGTCGGATAGGTGGAGGTGCAGTGATAGAGACATGCGATCTCACCACCGGAGCGTTCGATCACGTCGACAAAGCTCTTGACCATTGCCATGTCGCTCATGCCGGTGGAAACCAGCAAAGGGCGGCCACTGCGCGCGCAGTATTCAAGGAAGTCACGATCCGTGACCATGGCAGAGGCGACCTTGATATAGGGCGTGTCGTAGTCCAGCAGGAAGTCTACGGACCCTTCGTCCCAGGGAGAAGCGAACCAATCGATGCCAAGCTCCTTGCACAGCTTGTCTATACGATCGTAATCGGCCTTGCCGAATTCCAGACCGCGTTTCAGATCGCCATTCGTCGTGCCGAAGACGTTTTCACGCGGACGCGCCAGCTCTTCGGCAGAATAGACGACATCAACCGTGCGCTTCTGAAATTTGACAGCGTCGCACCCGGCCTCCTTGGATTTGCGGATCATTTCGAGGGCCTGATCGATATCGCCATTATGGTTGATACCGATTTCGGCAATCACATAGGTTCGACTGTCGGAGATCATGGCTCAGTACCTTGATGTTTGGCCTGCAGCGTTCAAGTGGCCCTGCTGACTTGCCATTTTTTAAACAGATTCTTGCCACCCGCCATCAGGTCTGTCCACCCGCGAACCCCATATTCGGGGCTATCGGCCTTCCTTTCTTTGGAAAACCCACAATAGACCCTTAATAAAGCTGCGGGGGCACGTGTTAAACACGCGCCCCCGAGCAAAGATCTAAGCATTATTAACAAATTAAGTCGTCGCCGACTCAGCCGACAAAAGCACGTTCGACAACGAACTCTGCAGGCTTGTTGTTGGCCCCTTCGGTGAGACCAGCTTCTTCCAGAAGAGCCTTGGTGTCCTTCAGCATGTCCATGGAACCGCAGATCATGCCGCGGTCGACCGCCGGGTCGAGCGGCGGCACGCCGAGGTCTTCGAACAATTTGCCGGATTTGATCAGGTCCGTGATCCGGCCCTGACGGGGAAAGTCTTCGCGGGTCACGGAGGTGTAATGCACCAGCTTGTCCTTCGCGAATTCACCGATCAGCGGATCGTTGATGGTTTCCTGCACAAGGTCCTCGCCGTATTTCAGCTCGGCAACTTCGCGGCAGGTATGCGTCAGGATCACCTGGTCGAATTTTTCGTAGGTGTCCGGATCGCGGATCAGGCTGGCGAACGGCGCGATGCCGGTTCCAGTGGAGAACATGTAGACACGCTTGCCGGGAATCAGGGCATCGTTCACCAGCGTGCCGGTCGGCTTCTTCTTCATCAGCACCGCATCACCGGGTTGGATCTTCTGAAGATGCGACGTCAGCGGACCGTCCGGAACCTTGATCGAAAAGAACTCGAGCTCTTCGTCCCATGCCGGGCTGGCGATGGAATAGGCGCGGTAAAGCGGCTTGCTATCGATCATCAGGCCGATCATCACGAATTCCCCGGACCGGAAACGGAAGCTCGCCGGACGGGTCATGCGAAAGCGGAACAGGCGGTCCGTGTAATGCTGGACGAATTTTACTTCCTCGACGAAAGCGCCGGCCGGCGCGGCAGCTTCGAGGTCGGCGGGTTTGGCAAGTACGTTCATGTCAATCGGGGTCCGTAAGTCAGCGCGCTTCTAAGATTGTGCCTCATGTAGCACTAGTCCAGCCTTGACTTGAAGCAACTCCGATCCACTAAACGCACTTACTGCAAAAAAATCATTCTAAAAAAGGTCAGGAATGCGCGCCAACACCGTTCAGATGTGCTCCAGACCTGCCATCCTTCATTGCGGCATCGCAGGTCTGGCACATGATCGGTCAGGACTTCTCAACGATCGTCGTCACGGTTTCCCGAAAGAAATCGAGCTTTCCGTCGCTTTCGTGGCTGACGATATAAGTGACACTTTCGCACTCGCAGTCCTTGACGGGATAGAAAAACCTTTGCTCGAAGCGCGTGAAAAACCACCCCTGCCCCAAGGCCTGGGAAGCCAGCCCGTGCACATGTGTTCCTTTGGGAAACACTTCCCGCGCAAGGCGCTGCAGCACAATTGCCATATCCGCGGGGCTCGAGGCGACCTGCCAGGAAACATCGGTTTCATCTCGGTAGTGATCGATGCGGAAATCGATTTGATCCGACAGTTCTGCGAACAATTCGGGAGAACCCTTCTCGAAGAGGTCGAGCACGCGGTGAATGGCGATCCGTTCTGTGCGCGCCAGCGGAAAGGTTTCGGACTGAGATAGAGGGAATGCGGAATTCATGCGGGGGATCCTTCAATACCGGACGATGTGATTGACAGGCAGAGGTGTGCATTCCCGCTCTTTCATAGTATAGTCCTATGCGACTTATCTTTAATATAGGCCACTCCTATGCTTGAAGTGACCCCTCTGCGTTATTTCGTCAGCGCCTTTGAAATGGGAACGATCAGTTCAGCAGCGTCCGGGCACGGCATTTCCCAACCTTCCCTGTCGCAAGCCCTGCAGAAACTCGAAGACACGTTGGGAACGCCGCTATTTGTCCGCTCTCGCACGGGCCTACGTCCGACACCGGCCGGCAGGGATCTTTATCATCATGCCCAAACGATCCTTCGTGCGGTCGGGGATGCCGAACGTCGCTTCCTCAAAGAGCCGCCTCTTCATTTGAGCCTCTACACGGCTCCCGATGTCCTGCTGTCCGCCTATCAAGGCGCGTTCCATGCCCTTCGCACCTCCTGCCCCACGCTGGAAATGCGTTTCGAGCAGACGGCGAAGGATGCGGAACTTGCAATTGTCGACAAGGTCTGCGCACCGAAAGGGCACAGGTTCACGGAACTTTACACAGAGCCCTATGTCCTTGCCGTTGCACGGTCTCATCCGCTTGCGGGACGGAACAGGATTTCGATTGAGGACCTGCGCTCGGTTACGCTGGTTTCCCGCAGATATTGCCCCAGGCACGATGCAATGCTGGCCGAATTCGCCCTCGCGGACGCCCCCTTAAAAGTCTCCGCAGAAGCCGTGAACGATCAGCAGGTGCTGGAACTGACCGGACTTGGCTTTGGTGCCGCCATTCTGCCAGCCGGTCATCTGAAGTTGAAAAGCTCCTTGAGGGGGATTCCGCTGGACCATGAGGGCCTGGAGCACCGCAGCGTTGGCGTCGCGGTTAAAAAGACGACATTTGCCGATGAAATGTTCCGCACCTGGATGACAGGCTGGGCAACATCGCCAATTCGTTTATGACATTTACGATAATATCAGTTCTGTAAGCGTTTTTTATTTGACAGATAAATACAAACTGCAAAACTTGCTGAAAACCAAAGACAAACAGCAATAATACCTTCCACTGAGGCACAGTAAATGTCCGGACGCGCGCACGAAGAAACAGGCCAGAAAATAGCATTCGTGCTCATGGAGCGGTTTTCCATGAACGCTTTCGCGAGCGTTATCGAGCCTGTGCGAATAGCAAACCGCCTTCTGGGGAGAGAATACTACCAGTGGACGACTTATTCGCTTGACGGAAATCCAGTCACGGCAAGCAATGGCTGCGAGGTCGCGGTTAAAAAATCTGTTCGCGACCTGCATGACGCCGACATTACACTTTTGTGTACCGGCATCGACGTTGAACGCTTGCCGCTGGACGCGGAACTCGGCAACAGACTGCGCCGGTTGAATGCCATGGGCCGAACCTTCGGCGCCATCTGCACCGGGGCCTATCTGCTTGCCCGGTACCATCTTCTGGACGGCCGCCGTTGCACCATCCATTGGGAGAACCTGAGGTCCCTGCGGGAAGAATTTCCGGACGTCGAAGTGACCTCCGACATCTTCGCGATCGACCGCAACTGCATCACCTGCGCCGGCGGCATGGCTTCGCTCGACATGATGCTGCGCCTGATCGCCATCCAGCATGGCGCTTATCTGGCCCATGAAGTCGCTGAAGTTGCGCTCTACCAGAACATGCGCTCCGGCGAATCTGCACAGCGCCACGACATCGAAGCCCGGACCGGCATCTCGAATGCCAAGATCCTCGACGCGATCCGGATCATGGATCTTCATATCGAGGACCCGCTGAGCTGCCAGCAGCTCGCCATGACGGTCAACCTGTCGCCGCGCCAGTTGGAGCGTCTGTTCCGCCGGCATTTCAATTGCACACCGGGCCAGTACTATTTGCGTCTGCGCCTGGAAACCGCGCGGGACCTGTTGCGCCGGACCAGCCGGCCGGTGCTGGATGTCGCGCTTGCCTGCGGTTTCGCGTCAACGTCTCATTTCACCAAGTGCTACCGTGAGCGCTTCTTGTGCACGCCGACGGAAGAGCGCCAGTCCTACCAGTGGGCCAACACCAAGCCGACATCCGGTGTCGGCACGGCCACACCCATGCGACTGATCGCGAAGTAAGACAGATTCACCAACATCATGAGAGTGTGAGCGCCGCGGTTTCCGCGGCGTTTCTGTGTTTAGCAGAAAAAAGCCTCTCCATTGTCACCCGGCCAAGCGAAGCGCGAGCCGCGACCGGGCAGGCACAAAACTCAATCGTGTTTGAGAATTTGTTTTCAGGGCTTCAGGTTCCAAGTTTCCCAGCTCTCCGATCCCGGATCTTCGCTACGCTGCGTCCGGGATGACCAGACGGGAATTTGTCACCAAGCCCCCTATCTGCTGGAAAAGCTAATACAGCCGCCAGAGACCGAGGGGAATGAGATAGAGGCCGAGTGCGAGGATGGCGGCGAGCACGAGTCGGCGGAAGCCAGCCTCAGACACTCTGCGCCGCGTGAATTGTCCGGCCCAGACGCCGGAGAGTGCCGGAACGACCAGCGCAGCGGAAGCCAGTGCCTCCTGCCCCCCCATCAATCCGAAGCCACCAAGCGATACACCAAGCGCAATCGTCGACAACAGGAACAAGAGGCCCATCGCCTGGATCAACTCGTCCCGCTTGAGCCCAAGTGCCTGCAGATACATGACCCCCGGCACCGTGTAGGACCCTGTCAGGCCTGACATGACACCGTTGACCAGCCCGATGGCCACGCCCACCGGAATGACACGGTTTTCCGGAATACGCAGAACAAGACCAGCCAGCATCGGTACGGCATAGAAAACCATAAGAAGTCCGAGCAGCAGATCTGCAGCCCCGTCCGGCAATTGTGTGAGGATGAATGTCCCGGCTGCAAGCGTTGCGACAGCGGAAACCAGAAACGGCCAGAGGCGAGGCACTAGAACGCGCAGGTGACCACCGGACACGCTTTGCCAAAGGTTGGTCAGAAATGCCGGCCACAGAATGAGGACCATCGCCTTTTCGACACCGACAAAAACGGTCATCAGCCCGAGCCCGATCGTCGGCAAACCGAACCCCACGAGCCCCTTGACGAACCCCGCACCGAGGAACACCACAACGGCAACGAGAACCAGCCCCAGGCCGGATGCACCCAGATCCGTCACGCGTTTACCTGATGCTGCATGTGGGTCTCTTGGTTCTGCTACCCGTCGCCAACTGGCAGAGTGTAGTCTTCGATCAACTCATCCAACCGGCCGGTCTCCCGGCGGCGAAGCAGCTCTTCGTCAAACGCTTCCAGCATCTTTATACACGGCGTTGCCCTGGAAAACATGAAATGAAGCGTGTTGACCGAAGCAACCCACGGCAAGACTTCGACCTTTCCTTCGACCCTCGCCTCCTTGATCATCCTCTCGCCTTCCTGGCGGGCGATTATCAGGTAATCCGCCTTCTCCTCCGCGACCAGAAGTATGTTGGTTTTGAAATCTTCGAACGGCTGTCTGTCGATAGACAAATGGGATGTGGCAAAGTTTTCGAATTCCTCGCCAAATGAAGCCCCGAACGGTGCAACGCCTCTCAGTCCTGCAAGGTCTTTCAGTGATTGCGGGCGGACACCGAGATTGGACCGGATGATGACACCGACCTCTTCCTGCATCACCGGCTGACTGACACCGTACTTTGCGAGCCTTTCATCGGTCAGATACGCCCCGGCGAGAATGTCGATCTGCCCATGCTCCAGCAATGTCAAAAGCCGTTTCCACGGAAGCTCCGGGCCAACCATCAGCGGCACGCCCAAGGCGGTAAAGACTTCCGTGGCAAGGTCTGGAAACACGCCCTTGAGACTGCCGTCCGCTTGCTCGCGCATGGAGACCGGGTACCAGACGCTTGATCCGTTGAGCTTGACCTTTGAGCAGCCATCTGTGTCCGCAGAGCTCGCAGGCGCCAGCGACAAAGCCGCATACGCCAGAGCCGTGATGAACAATCGCCTTCCTAATCGATTGAAAACTCTCATTTTGACCGCTCGAACAACGCCTCGGTTGAAGCCAGGCAATCGAGTGAAACTTCTTTTGACTAATCGGTCAATCAAAAAAACACGTTTTACGTGTACCTGCGTTGTATTTACGAAATCATTCCGACCAGCTGCATCATTCGCATCGACAAAATTGACAATACCGCTTGGCGACCGTTTTTTTGATCCGGGGAAGATGCTAGCTTCGTTTCATGAATGTCTCCTCCCTGCCCCGGCTGCCGAATCGTCTCGCACGGCACCTCTTCCTGGAAAGACACGGCCTTGCCTCCGCCCCCAAGGGAAGCGGAAAGGGTGATGATCTTGCCGCTGTCATAGACCAGCTCGGTTTCGTCCAGATCGACAGCATCAACACCGTCGCCCGCGCCCACCACATGATCCTGGCTGCCAGACGACCTGCCTACAAGGAGAAGAACCTCAAACTTCTCACCGAGCGTGACCGGCATCTGTTCGAGCATTGGACCCATGATGCGTCTGTCATACCGACCGAGTTCTTCCGGCATTGGCGCCTAAGGTTCAGCCGGGACAAGGAAAACCTCATCAACAGATGGCGCAACTGGCACCAGAACGAGTTCGAACGGAAATTCGACGAGATACTCAAACGGATCAGCGACCATGGTCCGGTCACGTCTGCAACTGTCGGTGAAGACGAAGAACGCAGCAGTGGCGGCTGGTGGGAATGGCACCCTTCGAAGGCAGCACTCGAATTTCTATGGCGCACTGGCGAACTGTCGGTTTCCGGCCGGAACGGATTTCAGAAAGTCTATGACCTCACGGAACGGGTCATTCCAGTGCAGCACCTTAACGCCGCACATGATTTCGATGAAACGACGGACTGGGCAGCCCGCGCCGCCCTCGACCGGCTTGGTTTCGCGACCTCCGGCGAGATTGCAGCCTTCTGGGACCTGATCACGCCCCAGGAAGCCAAGGACTGGTGCACGGCGGCACTGGCCGAGGGTACGATTGCCGAGATTGAAGTTGAATGTGTCGACGGATCCTGGCGGAAAGTCTTCGCCTATCCGGAAACGCTCAACACCCTTGATGCGCTTCCCGAGCCACCTTCGCGCGTGCGTATCCTGTCCCCCTTCGACCCGGCGCTGCGTGACCGCAAGCGTGCCGAACGGCTTTTCGGCTTCTCCTACCGGATAGAGATCTTCGTTCCAGAGCCAAAGCGCCAATACGGCTATTATGTCTTCCCGGTCCTGGAGGGCGACCGTTTGATCGGGCGGATCGACATGAAGGCGCTGAGAAGCGAGGACAGGCTTCACGTTCGGGCCTATTGGCCAGAGCAAGGCATCAGAGCCTCGAAGGGCCGTGAGGTCAAGCTTCAGGCGGAGCTTGAACGCACTGCCCGCTTTGCCGGCGTTTCCGACATCACCTACGAGCCGGACTGGCAACGGACGGCCCTTTAGGGTATGGACCGTCCGCGTCTTTGGCTCAATGACCGGCCGAGTTCCCCCGGCCAGCCTCCTGGGCAATCAAGAGGTCAGCTTGCGACCCTCTCCAGCAGATGCTGATGGGACCGCTCGCGGACCTCATCAAAGGTCCAGTCCTTCACCAGTGCACCATTGCGGTAGACCGTCTGCAACTGGTCGGTTCTGCCACCGAGTTCCTCGAGACGAATTGCGGTCAGCACACCGTTTTCGAGAACCGTCGCCTGCCGCCCGGCCTTGGAGGCCTTGCCGGGATCGGTGACCGGGGTCTTGGAGACATCACGCCAGGTGCCGTCCGCGGTTTTCATGGCATTTGCCTTCATCGCAAAGCGCATCGTATCCCGGTTGACCTGTTGCAACAGACCACCGCCCATGCCGACGGCAATGTTGTCGACGGACCATTTGCGACGCACCAGCTCTTCCACCAGTTGCCTGATGGTATCGAGCTTCATGCCATCCCCCTGAATGACACGAACCGACGGATGCAACACACGTGCGCCCTTGCTGTTTTCCGAGCCGCCGTAGTGCTGCCAAAGGGTCTCCATGACCTTCAGCGGCATTTCGACGGGATCTCCGGAATCCGGGCGGATGACGACCGTCGTGCCCGAGGCGAGCACCTCATCCTTCAACCGGCCGCACCACAGGTGCTCGACAGCATTGCCAAGGTCGTAGCTGTCGGAAACGACCGCCACCAGCGCATTGGGCCGGCCAAATTGCACCAGCATGTTCCGGTAGGCGTCGATTTCCCGCTCCTGTCCCCAACTGGTCATGGTCGAGTGTTCCGCGGCGGGGATCGAATAACCCGCCACATCCGCACCGTACCAGGTCATGGCAGCTTCCAGAGCTTCCATGGTGTCGGTGCCCGAGAAATTCACCAGATGGGCCATGCCGCCAAGTGCGGCGCTTTCGGCAGAGGAAACCCCGCGCGCGCCGAAATCATGCAGTTTGAAAGGGATCTGTCCGGCTGGATCCTCAGAGGTTTCCAGAAGACCGCGATACAGGATCTCCTTGCACTTGAAGGAGAGTGTCGCGACCGTCGACGGATACCAGACCGACCGCAACAAGGCGGTTTCCACCCAGGTCGTCAGCCAGGGCATGCGCTCGTCGGTGTTTTCCACCTGTACAAGCGGCACACCGCTCGGTGCCAGTGTTCCTTCCGGCAGAGCCTTGATCTCCAGCGGAAACAGGCCGCCGTGATCCGTCAGGATCTGTTCCCAGCCTTCCCGGTTGAACGGAACGCCATGGGCCGCACAGATACGGGCAGCCGCCTCGATGTCCGTTGCCGTAATAGGCCTCAGAAGCACGTCCTTCAGGTAAGATTGCAGCCCGAAGAACAGGACGCTATCCGAAAACGGATTGGGCCTTGCTTCCAGATAGGCCGAGATCCTGCGGGCCTCGGGCGGATACTGCTTGAAGTGCGACTGCTTGTAGCTGTCGGTCGCCAGAAGTGGATTTGTCATTGTGAACTCCTCACGTGACAGATGCGATTGTCTGCGGGCCTCCCCCGCAGGCGCTGTTACAGGTCCGCCATCAATTGGATGATGGACCAGTGATCTTCGAAGAACTGCTCGGGCTCCAGATCTCCCAGGCGATGCCAATTGGCTGACCGAGCATCGTCCCCACCAGAAACGGAAAACAGTTCGCGCCGTTCCGGCAGGCGAAACAGAAATGCGTGGGTGACGATGCGGCCACGCAGCGACCGGTCGGGATGGTCGAAGACCCTTGTCTTGGTGCCGTCGATGAAGGACGCCAGCATGGCCGGGGGAATTTCTCCCTTGTGGTCGCTGATCGCGGTTTCCTCCTTCAACTCGCGGATTGCGGCATCCTTGATGCTTTCGCTGGGATCAAGGAACCCGCCTGGCAGAGCCAATAATCCCTTGCCGGGTGCCTGGCCGCGCTCGACCAGAAGAATGTTGCCGGACTGGATGACAACGGCATCGACCGTCACGAACGGCCCCCTGCCCCATTGCCTGGGATAGGCTTCCAGATACTCGGCCTCTTCCAGAAGCGCGCGAAAGGTTTCCGTCATGACGAAGCCTTCCAGCCACTCCGCCACGCCGTCAGACAGAACCGACCGGGAGACGACCGGGATGCGCTGGAACAACTGCCTGCGCACGTCTGTCGACGAGAAAGTGCCGTATTGGCTGGCCAACTGCACATTGCCCCACTCGGGAAACAGCTTCAGATAATAGCTCGTGCGGTCCTTGCCGTAGCCCGCGAGAGCTATCCTGATGTCCTGCAAGCCATGCAGAACGATGCCACCCTTGTTATAATGGGCGAGCACGGTTTCATTGACGGCCCGCTGGACCTCGGCACACCAGGCCGCGTCCGAATAGGGATGATCCGAAACAGGCTTCAGGATCAAACGACCGGTCGTCAGCTCGTGCTTGAACACCTTGGCGAACATCTCTTCGCGTTCGGTGCAGGTGAAAGGGTTTCGCGGGGTCCGTGCCTGACCGGAAGACCCAATCAGCACGATCAGCGTATCGACTTCGTTCAGCGCAGCTCTGATGACGGCCTCATGGCCCGTATGCAGCGGCTGAAAACGGCCGACAAAAACGCCGTAGTGATATTTGGACATTCGAGACTCCCTCGAATTATTGGAATGCTGCCGAACTCCTCGGCTACACAACACCTAATACTCATTTGGAGCATTAGCAAGAGAGATAATGCTCCAAATGAGTATTATTCATTTCACAATCAGGAAAGTGCCGCGATTGCGTCAGCAAAACCCGCGTTCAGCGATCTGTTTCGCCGGAAATGAACACCTGTTCAACCAGGTGAAATGCGCGCATAATTTTCCGGTTTCGAATGACTGAAACATGGGAGAGCACGATGACCGTCGAACGCGCCATTCTTCTCGTGGTCGGCCTGCTGATCGTCGCGTCAGTTTTGCTGGCTGTCTACGTCAATCTCAACTGGTTATGGCTCACCGGAATTCTTGGAGCCCATCTCGTCCAGGCCTCTTTCACCGGTCTTTGCCCGGTGGTGATGATCCTGAAAAAGATGGGTTTGCCGCAGAAATCCGGGTTCGCCTGAAGCAAAGAGACGCCTGCGGCAAGAATAACGCACACGAATAGATCGCCCCCGACCTGATCGAGCGCGATCCAGCGTCACGCGATTACAAATGGACCGGATGAACTGCGCGTCGTCCGCAAGCTACTTACGTCCAGCTAAGCACCACCTTGCCGGCTTCGCCGGACTTCATGGCAGCAAAACCCTTTTCGAAATCATCGACACCAAACCGGTGCGTGATGACATTGCGCACGTCGAGCCCGTTCTGCAGCATGGCAATCATCTTGTACCAGGTTTCGAAAATTTCGCGGCCGTAGACGCCCTTGATGGTGATCGCCTTGAAGACGATGCGCGACCAGTCCACCGGCGATTTTCCGGGAGGTATGCCAAGCAGCGCAATCCGGCCGCCCATCACCAGGTTCTCGACCATCTGATCGAGCGCCACCTGGCTGCCCGACATTTCCAGGCCAACATCAAAGCCTTCCTTCATGCCGAGCTTCTTTTCGATGCCTTTCAGATCTTCCCTGGCCACGTTGACCGGCACAACATCGGCAACCTTTGTCGCCAGGTCGAGACGGGCCTGATTGATATCAGTGATGACGACGTTGCGTGCACCGACATGGCGGGCAACGGCTGCGGCCATGATGCCGATCGGCCCTGCCCCGGTAATCAGCACGTCCTCACCGACCAGATCGAAACTGAGCGCGGTATGAACCGCGTTGCCGAGCGGGTCGAGAATGGCACCGATCTCATCGTCGATCTCATCCGGTAACAGCACAACATTGAACGCAGGCAGGCGCAGATATTCGGCAAAAGCACCCTGCTCGTTGACGCCAATGCCGCGGGTTTCCGGATCCAGATGAAACTTGCCCGCCCGAGACTGCCGCGAGTGCCGTCCAATCAGGTGACCCTCGCCGGAGCAGCGCTGGCCGATTTCAAGGTCGGTGACATTCTTGCCGATTTCGACAATTTCGCCCGCGAATTCGTGACCGGTGATCATCGGAACGGGAACGGTCTTCGCCGCCCAGTCGTCCCAGTTCCAGATATGAATATCCGTGCCGCAAATGCCGGTCTTGTGGATCTTGATGAGAACGTCGTCCGGACCTATTTCCGGCACCGGCGCACGGGTCATCCAGAGACCTTCCCTGGGCTCGGACTTCGACAGCGCCTTCATTTCGTTGCTGCTCATGACAGGACCCCCGTCGCCTTGCCGGCCTTTTCAAAGGCTTCCAGTGCGCGGTCCAGATCGGACCGGGTCAGGGCTGCATTCATCTGCGTGCGGATGCGGGCCTGACCGCGCGGCACGACAGGAAAGAAGAAACCGGAGACATAGACCCCTTCTTCAAATAGCTTTGCCGCCATTTCCTGAGCCAGCTTTGCCTCGCCCAGCATCACCGGAATGATGGGATGCTCGCCCGGCAGAAGTGTGAAGCCGAGCGCTTCCAGGCCTGCTCGCCAATAGTTGGCGTTTTCGAAGAGGTTCCTGCGCAGCTCGTCGCCTTCTTCCACCAGGCGTATGGCTTCCAGCCCGCTCATGACCACAGCCGGCGGCAGAGAATTGGAAAAGAGATAGGGCCTTGCCCGCTGTCGCAGCAGATCGATGACCGGCTGGGGCCCGGCAATATAGCCGCCGATGCCGCCGCCAAGCGCCTTGCCGAGCGTTCCTGTCAGGATGTCGACATCAACCCCGAAATGCGCCGGCGTGCCCTCGCCCTTCGGCCCCATGAAACCGGTCGCGTGGCAATCGTCGACCATCACGACGGCATCATATTGCCTGGCAAGTTCGGTCACCCCCGGCAGGTTGGCCAGATAGCCGTCCATCGAGAAGACGCCGTCGGTCGCGATCATGATATGACGTGCACCGGCGGCTCGGGCTTCCTTCAGCTTCGCTTCCAGTTCCGCCATATCGGAATTGGCGTAGCGATAGCGCTGGGCCTTGCACAGGCGAATGCCGTCAATGATCGAGGCGTGATTGAGCGCGTCCGATATGATCGCGTCCTCAGGACCGAGCAGCGGCTCGAACAAGCCGCCATTTGCATCGAAACAGGCCGCGAACAGAATGGAGTCGTCCTTGCCGAGAAACTCGGCCAGACGCTGTTCAAGCTGGCGGTGAATGTCCTGGGTTCCGCAAATGAAGCGTACAGACGCCATGCCGTAGCCCTTTGGTTCCAGAGCGTTGCGGGCAGCTTTCTCAAGGGCCGGATGATCGGCCAATCCCAGATAATTGTTTGCACAAAGGTTAATGACTTGACGCCCGCCAACCGTAATCAAGCCGCCCTGCGGCGAGGTAATCAACCGCTCGCGTTTGTAGAGCCCTTCGGCTTCGATTTCTCTAAGCGTCTCGGAGATATGCGACAGAAAGGCATCGGACACAGGGTTTCCTCCGGCAAAATGGATATTTCCTCCACTATGCCGGATATTTGTCCGGAATAAAAGATGCGTTTTCCGGTATCACGGATTTTTGCAACCATCTCTCTTCAAGATCCAGGCGGCCGCATCAGCCTTTCCGGCCAGGAAATACCCGCAGATACTAACGCATAACTGAGACACCCGCCATGCGAAAACCGGCGTAAAGCAACGCAGCACCGGCACATTTGTTGACGAGGTTTACAACCCAGTTCTTCACCCCACCCTGGGTCAGGAGATCTCCCAGGAAGGCATAAGCGGTATAGGAGGTCAGATCGATCAGGAAGGTGGTCAGGCCCATGATCAGGATTTGCGGCAGGATCGCACTATCGATGTTCAGGAACTGGGGCAGAATGGCCGCGAAATAGAGCAGTGCCTTCGGGTTGGCGAACTCGATCACAAACCCCTGGGCGAACAGGGCCTTCAGGCTGGATTGCCGCCCTCCCCGTTTGACACGGATGGCACCGGCCGGCGTGAACAGCGCCGTCAGCCCCAGCCAGACGAGATATCCAACACCCGCCCACTTGATTGCCGAGAACACCATGTTGGACGCGATGATCAAGGAGGCGATGCCAGTTGCCGACAATGCGAAATAGACAGCATTGGCAGACGCTATGCCAAGGACACCTCCGAAGGCCCTGCGACCACCGTTCGCCGCGCCCTGAGACGCGACAGCAACCGCAGCCGCCCCCGGCGAAAAAACCACGACGGCTGTCGTGACAAGAAAGATCAGATACGTATCGAACTGCATTGCACTCTCCTGCCGCCGCCTGATTTGGCCTTGGCTCCTGCTTCACTTAGGCGGCCGCGACGATCTCGATTTCGATCAGCCAGTCTGGTGCGAGTGTCTGGACCACAATGGCCGTGGTCGGCACGCGCCGGTCGCCCAGCGCCTTCAGGCGCGCCGCCTGGTTCCTTTCGGCAATGTCCGGATCTGTCAGATAACTTGTGACGCGCACGATATTGTCGGTGGTCATGTCAGCCTCAGTCAGGATCCGGCGCAGGTTCGCCCAGACCAGATCGAGCTGTTCTTCGAGGCTTTCCGGGGCCTTCCCGGATGCCTCAAGCCCCATGGTGCCACTGACGAATAGCTGTCGATGTGCACCTGCCACTTCGAGTGCATGCACATAGTCGGGAGTGGCCGGATAAATGCCCTCACCCGGGTTGATTGTCCGCTCTATCAAGCTGAAGATCCTTTTGCCGAATTTCTTTCCGGAAATGACTGTCTGATCGAACAGAATTCATCGCAACAAGGATCTGACCGAATGAAATCAAATAAAGAGACCGTTCAGAAAAACAGCTCTTCTGGCCGCCCCGTGGACGCCTTCGACCGAAGAATATTAGGCGAACTGGTGCGCAACGCCCGGCAGACCTATGCCGAGATCGGAACCAAGGTCGGGCTCTCGGCGCCAGCGGTACATGACCGGGTGAAGCGGATGATCGCGTCCGGTACCATTTCCTCCACCAACGCCGCCATCGACCCGATGGCCGTCGGCAAACCGTTTCTGGCGTTCGTACATGTGGATGCCAGCGGCTGGGGCAAAAGCGAGCGCATGATGAAGCTGCGGGACTTTCCGGAAGTGGAGGAGCTCCACTCGGTCACGGGCGACTGCTGTGTCATCCTGAAAGTGCGCACGGCGAATGCCGATGCAATGGAACGCTTCCTCGCCCAGGTCTATGCCCTGCCGGGCGTAAGGGCGACCAGAAGCTATGTGGTGCTGACGACGTATCTCGACAGGCCGGTCCAGGCAGAAGTCACGGAAACATGGCCTGACGTTCCGTTGCCGGTTGGGTAAGAGATATGGCGTGGCTCGCTACGTTCAGAACTTCACCACCATCAGGATCGCCCGTGCCGGGCCGCCCACCGCGGCAATGCAGTGAGGCACGTCAGCGGCGTAACGGGCCGTGTCACCCTTGCCGATGACGCCTTTGGCGACACCCGAAGTGACTTCAAGCTGGCCGTCTTCCGCTATCAGTTGTTCCCGTGTTCCGCGCTCGTGGGGTTTGCTCTCCAGCTTGCCGCCTTGGGTGAAGATCAACTCGTAGATCTCGAACCGGCCCGTGTCCTGCGGCGGCGAGAGGATGCGGATTCGGCAGCCATCCCCTGCCCTGTCGAGCGCTGGGGTCTGATGTTCATGCACGATCTCGACCCGGTCTTCAGCAGTTTCCTCTCCCAGCAGACCTGCAAAGTCGACATTCAGGGCTCTGGTCAGATTGAGCAGGGTCGCGACGGTCGGGTTGGATTCTCCACGCTCGATCTGGCTGACCATGGAGCGGGAAACGCCCGAGAGCTTTTCAACCGCCTCAAGCGACAGGCCCTGCGCGCGCCGCGCTTTCTTGAGGCGGGCCGGCAAGCGGGAAAGAATGTCTGAATCTGTCATGACGGAACTAAAATCCGTTTCGCCAGATATTGCAATTTTCTTTTCCCGTCATCCAACTGTCACAAATCGTGCTAGCTTCGCATCGGCCAGTTCAAAAAAAGCAAAAATGGCCATTGTCTTCCGGGGGGAACACATGAAAGCGATACCGCGTCTTTATTTTGCAACGGCCGCACTCTTTGCCCTGATCGGCATGGGGTGGGGCATCCACATGTCAGCGACCACAGATCACACATTGTCACCTGCACATGGGCACCTGAACCTCATCGGTTTCGTGATGATGTCCGTCTTCGGGGCTTACTACGCTCTTGCCCCAAAAGCGGCCGCCGCGCGCCTTGCTCTCATTCACTACGGTTTGTCGGTTCTCACCATCATTGTGCTGGTGCCGGGGATCGTATTTGCGATCAACGCAGAAGGGGAAATCATGGCCAAGGCCGGCTCCGTTCTGGCGGTTCTGACCATGCTTGTTTTTCTGGTAACAGTGCTGCGCAACCGCGCCGATTAAGCTGCCGTCGCTTCCGGGGCGCATCCTGTCGCTTTCGGAACATTTGCTGCACCGCCCTCTCCCATAGCGTTCCCGCATAAGCTGGGGCGGTGCATAACCGCATCCGGAAAACAAGAATTCGGAAACGCTTCGGAGAGAGACCCCATGGCCAGCGATATTGAAATTGCCCGTGCAGCCAAGATGAAACCTATTCAGGAAATCGGCTCGCGGCTGAATATTCCTGAAGACTCTCTCCTGCCCTATGGGCGCACCAAGGCCAAGATTTCCGCCGAGTACATTGCCAACCTGAACGGCCGCAAGAATGGCAAGCTTATCCTGGTGACCGCGATCAACCCGACCCCGGCCGGCGAAGGCAAGACGACCACCACAGTCGGCCTTGGCGACGGTCTCAACAGGATCGGCAAGAACGCGATGATCTGCTTGCGCGAACCTTCACTTGGCCCCTGCTTCGGCATGAAGGGCGGCGCTGCCGGTGGCGGCTATGCGCAGGTCGTGCCGATGGAAGACATCAACCTGCATTTCACCGGCGACTTCCACGCCATCACCTCCGCGCACAACCTGCTCGCCGCCTTGATCGAGAACCACATCTACTGGGGCAACGAACTAGGCATCGACATTCGCCGCGTCGCCTGGCGCCGTGTCATCGACATGAACGATCGGGCGCTGCGTTCCGTCGTCTGCTCGCTTGGCGGCATCGCCAACGGTTTCCCGCGCGAATCCGGGTTCGACATTACGGTTGCGTCTGAAATCATGGCGATCCTTTGCCTGGCGACTGATCTCGATGATCTGCAGAAGCGGCTTGGCGATATCATCGTTGCCTACCGGCGTGACCGTACGGCGATCACCGCCCGGGAACTGGAAGCGGACGGTGCCATGACCGTGCTGCTGAAAGAAGCAATGCAACCGAACCTGGTTCAGACACTGGAAAATAATCCGGCCTTCATCCATGGCGGCCCGTTCGCCAACATCGCTCACGGCTGCAACTCTGTGGTCGCGACCCAGACGGCCTTGAAGCTGGCCGACTATGTGGTGACGGAAGCAGGCTTTGGTGCAGATTTGGGCGCCGAGAAATTCTTCGACATCAAATGCCGCAAGGCTGGCCTCACCCCGGATGCCGTGGTGATCGTCGCCACCATCAAGGCTCTGAAAATGAACGGCGGCGTTGCCAAGGAAGACCTCGGCACCGAAAACGTCCAGGCCGTCAAAAAGGGTTGCGCAAACCTTGGCCGCCACATCGAAAACATCAAGCAATTCGGCGTGCCTGCGGTTGTTGCCATCAACCACTTCACCGCAGATACCGACGCCGAAGTTCAAGCGGTCAAGGATTACTGCGCCGAGTACCGCGTGGACGCGATCCTGGCGACCCATTGGGCCAACGGCTCAGCCGGAACGGAGGAACTTGCCAACCGCGTGGCAGTTCTGGCCGAAAGCGGCGCAGCCCAGTTCGCCCCGCTTTACGACGACAGCCTGTCTCTCTTCGAGAAGATCGAAACCATCGCGAAGCGCATCTACCGGGCCGACGAAGTGCTGGCGGACAAGTCGGTGCGCGACCAGCTCAGACGCTGGGAAGCGGACGGCTTCGGTCATCTGCCGGTCTGCATGGCCAAGACCCAGTATTCCTTCACGACCGACCCCCAGCTTCGCGGTGCGCCAACCGGCCACAGCCTGCCGGTCCGCGAGGTCCGGCTGTCGGCGGGTGCCGGTTTCATCGTGGTGATCTGCGGGGAAATCATGACAATGCCGGGCTTGCCGCGCGTGCCGTCAGCCAACCACATCAAGCTGGACGAAAACGGCCAGATCGAAGGACTGTTTTGATCACTTGAGATTGACGCTGACTTCCAAAGGAAAGGTGGGTCTATGGACCCGCCTTTTTTGCGTGGCACGCTCTTCACAGTCACTTAGCCTGCGGCAGAGTGAATCCCCCTCCCCGCATCATTGCAGGACAATCCCTTGCGAACCAAGCGGTGAAATTGCCTCGAATGAAGGCTGCACAAGAAGAAGTCAAACGGCATGGATGCCATGGTCGAGCCATGGCATGACGAAGATTAAGGCAAAGATGGAGCGGCTTGCCTGCCACCAAATTGCATACACCATCATAGAAAGTACCAACCCGTCCCTTCCTCCGTCATTGCAGGGCTCGCCCCTGCAATCCATGCCGAAACATCGCCTCGAACGAAGGCCGCGCTTGCGTAGGTGAAACAGCGTCGATGCCATGGTTGAGCCATGCATGAAGAAAGTTGAGATTTTGGCTAGGCAGAGCGCTGCGGATTTCGGCCGAGCAGAACCAGACCGACTGCCGCCAGCAGCAACGAGAGGCCTGAGAAGAGTGTCCGGGTCTGGTTCCACATCTGCCACGGCTCGGAATAGGACCGCCAGAGCGTAGCCGCATCATTCAGGTCTTCTGGGATTGTGGCACCGGCAAGCTCCAGGTTCATCGGCACGTTGACCATAACCGTCAGCATCATCCCGCCGAGCGCGTAGGTGAGCGCAGCGGCGATAAACGAGGCCCCCGCCGCGCGTTGCGCGCACATCAGGCTGAACACCCCGGCAAGCGCGAGAACGAATGGCGTGCCGAAGAAGGCGGGGGCAAAGACCGCGTTTCGAACCGAGGCGTTCATCGCCTGCATGGCCGCGATCGCAATGCGGGGATCTGCAGCGTCTAGGCCCCACATGGTTGAGCAGATCCAGGCGTAAAAGAAACCGAAAATGGCCCCGGCAAACAGCACAGCCAGAAGACCGGTTCCAAGTGCAAGTCTATACATCGCAGCCTCTAAGACCGTAATTTAGTGTACGGATTGTATTTTCCGTAACATTGATTACGGTTTCAGGCAAGCAACGGAGAGACCGGCATGCGGGCGGAAGCCAGAGAAAGACGGAAAACAGCCATTGAAACGGCGGCGATCGAGCTGCTGCTTGAGGAAGGCTATGACAACATGTCGATGCTGGCCGTCGCCCGAAAAGCCAAGGCCTCAAATGAAACACTTTACCGTTGGTATGGCGACAAGACCGGATTGTTCGCGGCGCTGGTGGACCGCAACGCCGAGGACATCCGCCTGGCGCTGAAAAGCTGTATGGGCAACGCCTCTGCCCCGGAGCAGGCGCTGAAACACTTTGGCCGAAGTCTGCTGGGTGTCCTGACGAACCCGGCAGCGATCGCTCTCAACCGCGCGGCGGCTGCCGATACCACGGGCACGCTCGGAGCAGCCCTTGCAAGAAGCGGCCGCAACGCGGTCCTGCCGCTCGTGCAGGATCTTATCGCGCAAGTGCAGGACCAGGGATTTCTGGCAGACATTGAAATGGCGGCGGCCGCCGAACTCTACCTGTCTCTTCTGATCGGGGATCTTCAAATCCGGCTGGTGACCAGAGCGCTACCACAGTTGCCGGAAACCGACATCGACGCCCGTGTGGACAGCGCGTGGCACGCGGTGCGACTGCTTTCAGGCGGCAATACTGCCAACGCCTCGTAAGTTTAGACAGCTACAAACATTTCCCGTCAGTGCGCAAAATTGGCACTGAATGGCACGGCTTGATTTGCCTGTCGCGTAAACGACTAGCCGTGTCGCTTTGGAGATATCGGCGAATCCGGCTTGAGGCATAAGGTTTTACACTAAGTTGATGGCCTGTTGCGCCTGGTTGGAGCTACCCATGTCTGACGAAGACGATATCGATCTCGCCTCCCTCTCTGACGACGAACTTGTCGAGCAGATGCATGATGACCTTTACGACGGTCTTCAGGAAGAAATCACGGATGCCGTGAACATTCTTCTGGAACGCGGCTGGGTTCCCTACGACATCCTGACAAAGGCTCTGGTCGAAGGCATGCGGATCGTCGGCGTCGACTTCCGCGATGGCATCCTGTTCGTTCCTGAAGTGCTTCTTTCGGCCAATGCCATGAAGGCCGGCATGAGCATCCTGCGTCCGCTGCTGGCGGAGACCGGCGCACCGAAGGTCGGCAAGATGGTCATCGGCACCGTGAAGGGCGACATCCACGACATCGGCAAGAACCTCGTCTCGATGATGATGGAAGGCGCCGGCTTTGAAGTGATCGACATCGGCATCAACAACCCTGTCGAAAACTATCTGGCTGCTATCGAAGAGCACCAGCCGGACATTCTCGGCATGTCGGCCCTGCTGACCACCACGATGCCTTACATGAAGGTCGTCATCGACGAAATGAAGGCCAAGGGCATCCGGGACGATTATATCGTGCTCGTCGGCGGCGCGCCGCTGAACGAGGAATTCGGTGAAGCTGTCGGTGCGGATGGCTATTGCCGCGACGCGGCCGTTGCTGTGGAAATGGCGAAAGATCTGATCGCACGCCGCCACAACATGCTGGCCAACAAGGGCTGACGACAATGTTCAAGGAGGCTGCCGAAATGCTGGTGGGCGAGCCTCTCTTTCCGGTTGAGACGGATGGGAGCGCGGACGACAAGGTCGGCCGCGTTCTTGTTATTGCCTGCGGCGCTCTTGCGCGCGAGATCGTCGCCATTCGCGAGAAGAACCGCCTCGATCATCTCGATATCACCTGCCTTCCGGCGAAGCTGCATAACACCCCGGACAAGATCCCGGATGAAGTCCGCCGGACCATCCTGAAGAACGCGGACACCTACTCCGACATTCTGGTGGCCTATGGCGATTGCGGCACTGGCGGCCTGCTCGACAGGGTGCTGGAGGAAACCGGCACGCGGCGAATCGAGGGTGCGCACTGTTATGCCTTTTTCACCGGCATAGACGAATTCGACCAGATGGAAGACGACCAGCTCGGCACTTTCTATCTGACCGACTTCCTGGCCCGGCATTTCCAGACCATGGTCATCGAGCCGCTGGGCCTCGATTGGCACCCGCACCTGCGGGACATGTATTTCGCCCATTACACCCGCGTTCTCTACCTCGCACAGACCGATGATCCGGCACTTGAGGATGCAGCACGGCGCGCTGCGGACAGGCTCGGCCTGCCGTTTGAAATGCGCCGGACGGGGTATGGATTGCTCCAGCCGTTTCTGGGCAAGGGCCCGGCGGACTGAGCGTCGCAAAATAGCATCCGGACAAGTCGGTTTTTCACGTGATGATGCCGGTATCAGGCGTCCTGGGTCAGCAAGCTTCCGGCAATTATGTTTCTCAGGAGGAAGTTCCGAGAATGGCGCAGAAAATCATCGTTTATTGGCGGGACATCCCGGCACAGATCCTGGTGAAACAGGGGCGTAAATCCGCCCGACGGGAGCTGCCGGCAATGTTCATGGAAGCCATTGACGCCTGTGCGATGCGGATCGGTGCGAAGGACAGCGACGCCTACATGGCGGAGTGGCGCCGGACCGACCCCGTGTCCGTCTCGGACGACCTGGAAACGGAAGCGGACGCGGCCCTGACCGACCTGGTCTCTGCCTATCCGAAAGAGAGACTGAAAACCCTGCTCGCAAATGGAGGCTCGGAACATGACTGATCAGCGCCTGTTGGCCAATGGGCGGCTTCCCGCCTCTACCGAAATGTCTCCCAAGCAGGTGGTCGAGAAGACCGAGCTTCTGGAATTTATTCCAGCCGGCACGCAGGTCTATGTCACGGATCTGGGCAACTGCTCGGAAGACATGATCATCGATGCCGCCCGCACCCTGCGCGACAACAGGCTGACCGCCGTTCCGCATATGGCAGCCCGCCGCTATGCCAGCCGCGAGGACTTCGAGCGCCGCATCACGCGGCTGACCCAGGAAGCCGGTGTGACCGAAGTTCTGGCCATTGCGGGCGAAGCTGAAAAGGCAGGGCCCCTCACCTCGTCCGTTGCTCTCCTGGAGACAGGCCTCTTCGACCAGCTCGGCATCCAGAAGATCGCCGTTGCAGGGCACCCCGAAGGCGCGCCGGACATCAAGCCGGAGGTGATCAAAAGCTTCCTGCAGCGCAAGCACGAACTCGCCCGCCAAAGCGATGCCGAGTTCCGCATCGTGACCCAGTTCGGTTTCGATCCGCACCGGGTCAGCCTGTGGCTGGACGAGCTGCGCGAATGGGGTAACGAATTTCCGGTTCATGTCGGCGTTGCCGGTCCGGCCAAGATGACGACCCTGTTGAAATACGCCGCTTTTGCCGGTGTTGAAAACTCCTTCAACTTCCTGAAAAAACGCGGCGGTGCGGTTGTCTCCATGCTTTCGGGCTACGACCCGGACACGATGGTCGATCCGCTGGAGACCCGCGTCACCAGCCAGCCCGACACCCAGTTGGCCCAGATTCACGCCTATCCCTTCGGCGGTATCCAGAAAACCGCTGAGTGGCTGCTAAGCCGCGGGAGTTGGTCTTTTCAGACCTCGTCTTCAATCCTGACTGCCAATGAGAGCGCATAAATGACCCGCACTGTTGTCGCCTCCGCCACCAAGGAAATCATCATTGGTTTCGATCAGCCCTTCTGCGTGATCGGCGAGCGGATCAATCCGACCGGCCGCAAGAAGCTGGCGGCGGAAATGGCCGAAGGCAACTTCGAAACCGTCAAGGCCGATGCCCTGGCCCAGGTGGCCGCGGGCGCGACGATGCTCGATGTCAACGCCGGCGTGACTGCGGTCAATCCGAACGAGACCGAACCGCCGCTTCTCGTCAAAACTCTGGAGATTGTTCAAGAGCTTGTCGACGTTCCCTTGTCTATCGATTCATCGGTGACGGCCGCCATCGAGGCAGGCCTTGCGGTTGCCAAGGGCCGCCCACTGGTCAACTCCGTGACCGGTGAGGAAGAGAAGCTGGAAGCGATCCTGCCTCTCATCAAGAAATACAACGTGCCGGTTGTGGCGATCTCCAACGACGAGACCGGCATTTCGGAAGACCCGGACGTACGCTTCGAGGTGGCCAGGAAGATTGTCCAGCGCGCAGCCGACTATGGCATTCCCGCGCACGACATTGTCGTGGACCCGCTGGTCATGCCGATCGGTGCCATGGGAACGGCCGGTCAGCAGGTGTTCCGTCTGCTGCGCCGACTGCGTGAGGAACTGAAGGTCAACACCACCTGTGGTCTTTCCAACATTTCCTTTGGCCTGCCGCATCGCCACGGCATCAATGCCGGCTTCATTCCGATGGTCATCGGCGCCGGCATGACGTCCGCGATCATGAATCCGTGCCGCCCCCAGGAAATGGAAGCCGTGCGTGCTGCCAACGTGCTCAACGGTGCCGACCCCAATTGCCAGGAATGGATCATGGCCTATCGCGACCACCAACCGGCGGCTCCCGGTGCTGTGGCGGCACCATCCGAAGGCGGAGCGTCCGCTGGCGGCCGGCGCCGAGGAGGCCGCGCAGCCCGCCGCTCGGCAGGCTGAGCTTTAAGACATAACAGTTTGCGGTTCTCTCCCCTCCGCAAACGGGGTGGCTTTTCACCAAATTCAGGATGGGACCCCCACCCCAATCCCCTCCCCACAAGGGGGAGGGGTTTTGCGTGTCCAGGGGCACGTTTCAATCCGCAAGAGCCGAAGTCGTCGTCAGGATGACTTCGTTACGACAGGTACAGCCCAAAGCCGCCTCCCTTTCACCGAGAGAGGTTACGGGTCGGGGGATATCCCCGCAGAGTTTACAAAACTGATAGCGCAAGAACCGCAGCCATGACCGAAACAGTCAAACACGCCAAAGTCGTTTTCCAGCCAAGTGGGCGCCGGGGAACCTTTCCCGTCGGCACACCGCTGCTGGATGCAGCCCGCTCTCTCGGGGTCTATGTGGAATCGGTCTGTGGCGGGCGCGGGATCTGCGGGCGCTGCCAGATCACGATTTCCGAGGGCACTTTTACCAAGGAAAACCTGACAAGCGCAGCGGAGAACCTGGAAGGCGCCACCGAAGCGGAAACCCGCTATGCGACCTTGCGCAAACTTCCTGCGGACAGGCGGCTTTCCTGCCAGGCAAAGATCCTGGGCGACCTTGTCGTCGATGTTCCGACCGATGCACAGACCAACCGCCAGGTCGTGCGCAAACGCGCAGAGGCTCGCAACATCGAAGCCGACAGCGCGATCTCGCTGGTATCCGTTGCGATTGCCGAACCAGATATGGAGACGCCGCGCGGAGACGTTGACCGGCTGCGCGAAGCCCTGATTGCCAAGACCGGAATTGCCGACCTCACAATCGACCCGATCCTGCTGACGAGTGTGCAGACGACCTTGCGCAAGGGCAATTGGCAGGTAACTGCCGCCATCCACGAGGACAGAGGCGTCCTGCCAACGCTGGTGGCGCTCTGGCCCGGTGAAAAGCCCGCGGTCTACGGTCTTGCGGTCGATATCGGCTCCACCACCATCGCCGCCCATCTGTGCAACCTGCAGAACGGCCGCACGGTTTCCTCTGCCGGCACATCCAACCCGCAGATCCGCTTCGGCGAAGACCTGATGTCGCGGGTGTCCTATGTGCAGATGAACCCGTCGAAACTGCCGGATCTGACAAAGGCCGTGCGCGATGCCATCAACGCGCTGATCGGCAAGCTGGTCGGTGATGTCGGGGCGGAACGTTCCGATGTGCTCGACGCGACCTTTGTCGGCAACCCGGTGATGCATCATCTGTTCCTCGGCATCGATCCGGTGGAGCTTGGCGGCGCTCCCTTTGCACTGGCGGCTTCCGATGCCATGGTGCTGAACGCGCGCGATCTGGGCCTTGAACTGAACCCGGGAGCCCGTGTCTACATGCTGCCCTGCATCGCCGGACATGTCGGCGCCGATGCGGCGGCTGCAACGCTTGCAGAAAGCCCGTACAAGCTTGACGAGATAACACTGCTTGTGGATGTCGGCACCAATGCGGAAATCGTGCTGGGCAACAAGAACCGGCTGCTGGCAGCTTCTTCTCCCACCGGCCCCGCGTTCGAAGGCGCTGAGATCTCCTCCGGCCAGCGCGCTGCACCCGGCGCTATCGAACGCATCCGCATCGACAAGGAAACGCTCGAGCCGCGCTTCAAGGTGATCGGCGTCGACGAATGGTCGGACGAAGAAGGTTTTGCCGAAAAGGTCGACACTGTCGGCGTCACCGGCATCTGCGGCTCGGGCATCATCGAGGCGGTTGCCGAGATGTATCTAGCCGGGCTCATCACCGAAGATGGCGTGATCAATGGCTCGATGGCGGGGCGGACATCGCGCGTTCAATCCACCGGCCGGACGTTCTCGTATCTGGTTGCCAGCGAAGGGATCGAAATCTCGATCCTGCAGACGGACATTCGCGCCATCCAGCTTGCCAAGGGCGCGCTTTATGCCGGCGTCAAACTGCTGCAGGACAAACTTGGCACCTATGATCTGGACCGCATTCGTCTGGCCGGTGCCTTCGGCAGCTATATCGACCCCAAATACGCAATGATCCTTGGGCTCATTCCCGATTGCCCGCTGGAAGGTGTCTCCGGCGTCGGCAACGCAGCCGGCACAGGCGCGCGCATGGCGCTGCTCAACCGGGGCTACAGACGCGAGATCGAACAGACCGTGCGGGATATCGAAAAGATCGAGACGGCGCTGGAGCCGAAGTTCCAGGAGCATTTCGTCAATGCCATGGCCCTGCCCAACAAGGTCGATCCCTTCCCCAACCTCCGGGCGGCCGTCGAGTTGCCGGAGCGCAAGGAGGCCGACGCCGGTTCGGATGCAGCCGGTGGAGAACGCAGGCGGAGGCGGCGCCGGGGCTGACGGTCTGAACGCAAAAGCCGGCAAGCACGATACGGCGGCAGACCGGATTTGCCGCTACTGATCCCAGAAATACTGCTCGCGCATGCGCCGCCAGATCTTTTCGCCCACGAGGCAATCGTAAGGTTCCTCGAAGGTGAATTGGGCCGGGATGACTTGCGGCTCGGGCGGTTTGACACCGCCGATCTCCAGAATGAGTTTGCGGCGGACGGCTTCGGGAAACTGTTCCCAGTCGTTCACCGGAATGACGAAGCTGGCGGGTCCGCCGATGACACAGCGTTGATAATAGACGTCAAGATCCGGAATATTGAACTGGAAGCCCATGCCTCCGGTGGTCATCAGCGGCAATCCGTTGATCACCAGCCCGGCCTCCACCGCGGCATCGCGGGCCTGCACCACGGGTGCTCCCTGGTTGTTGGGACCATCCCCGGAAATGTCGATCACCCGCCGGTCCGCCTTGAACGGGGCGTCGGCAAGCAAGGCCGAGGCATGCCAGATCGCGCCGGAAATCGAGGTTCGCCTCTGCCCGTAGGTGTTGTCTGCCAGAACCTTGTCGGCAAACGCCTCAGCGTCCTCCGCATTCTCAATCACCGACCACCCGACAATCTCACGCGCGTGGCTTTCATTGGCCCATTCAAACATCATGAGAGCGATCCGACCGTGAGCACCATAGCCGATTGCCCGGACCACCTCCGGACTGGCGATGGCAGCGGCATAGCCGCGCCGCTGGATCTGGAGTTCTTCCGGGGACATGGAGCGCGACACGTCGACCGCCAGAACCAGAGCGACGTCGACCTGTTCCTGCGCGAGCGCGGGACCAAGAGACGCCAGCAGCAAAGCGGCTGCGCCAGCAAGCGAGCGGACTTTGGAAAGCCTCCACATGCCGAAAGGATAGCCGAAACCGGAGGAACCGCCAGCAACTTGACGCTTCGTCAGATAAACCATCTGTGATCGGAGGCCGTCACCAGCCGAAGGGACACTTTCGCCGCCGTGCCCGCCTCGGCTATAACAACAGCAAAGCCAACCCTGAAGGAGCGTTCCATGTCTGAAACCGCCGCAAATGACGAGATCCAGAAGCCGATGCTCGCAACGCTTCTTCATGAAGGCGTCTACCGGATCGTGATGCAGCGGCCGGAGCGGATGAATGCGCTGTCGAGCGAGATGATGACCGCTCTTGCCGGCGAGTTGCGCAAAGCCGGTGAAGACCCCGCCGTGCGTGTTGTCCTGCTCGGTGCGGAGGGCAAGGTGTTCTGTGCGGGGCACGACCTGAAGGAACTGACAGCCGCCCGCGCAGAAGCAGACGGCGGCAAGGCCACCTATGAGCGGATCATGCGTCAGTGTTCGGACCTGATGCAGCAGATCGTACGCCTGCCCAAGCCGGTGATTGCCGTGGTGACGGGCGTTGCAACCGCAGCCGGCTGCCAGCTGGTTGCCTCCTGCGATCTTGCCATTGCCACCGACACGGCCACCTTCTGCACGCCTGGCGTCAATATCGGCCTCTTCTGCTCCACGCCCATGGTCGCGCTGTCGCGCAATGTCGCGCCAAAGCAGGCCATGGAAATGCTTTTGACCGGCGAAAGCATAGATGCGTCCACGGCCAAGGATTTCGGCCTGATCAACCGCATCGTCCCGCGCGACTACCTGGAGCAGGTCGTTCAGAAATACGCTGAATCGATTGCTTCCAAGTCCTCCAAGACGCTGAAGATCGGCAAGGAAGCCTTCTACCGTCAGTTGGAAATGCCACTGTCGGATGCCTATGATTTTGCAGCACAAACCATGGTGGAGAACATGATGGCCCGGGACGCGGAAGAAGGCATCAACGCCTTTCTGCAGAAACGCAAACCTGAATGGACAGACAGCTGATCCGGCCTGCCGCTTCGAGGCATCAAGGATAACATATGCCTGAAGCCGGTTACTCCGGACGTCCGCTGTCCGCAAAACTTGGACTGAAACCCGGAATGGTTTGCTGGCGTCACCAGATGCCGGAAGACATTTCCACCTTGCTGCAGATACAAGAACCTGGCGTGGTCCTTCTTGCCGCGCCCGAGCCTGCTCTTGATTGCGCACATGTGTTTATCACCGAACGGGTGGATCTCGCCGGCCATCTGGCAGCCCTTCGGGACTTGCTGGCCCCCAACGGCATGATCTGGGTGTCCTGGCCGAAAAAGGCCAGCAAGGTTCCAACCGATATCACCGAAGATACCATTCGCGAACTCTGCCTGCCGATGGGCCTTGTGGACGTCAAGGTTTGTGCGGTCGACGAAACCTGGTCCGGATTGAAGCTGATGATCCGCAAGGAACTCAGAAAGGATCAGGCGGCAAAGCTGGCCTGAGGCTTTGCCGGTAACTGACCCGGCCGTCACCGTTTCACAATTCTTCGAGGAAGACCGGAATGCGGCACAAGGCCCCTTGCGGCCCGGCGGCATTTCGCATTGGATAGCCCGTCAAATCTGAGGATCTCCATTCCATGAATCACGACACTTATGCGGACGCCTATATCAAGGGCATTCTCGACGAAGTGAAAACCGTCGCCATGGTCGGCGCGAGTGCCAACAACGTTCGGCCGTCCTATTTTGTGCTGAAGTATCTTTTGTCCAAGGGATACGAAGTGTGGCCCATCAATCCGGGTCAGGCGGGCAAGGAGATCCTGGGTCAGAAGGTCTATGCGTCTCTGGACGAATTGCCTGCAGTGCCGGACATGATCGATATATTTCGCAATTCCGAAGCTGCCGGCGCAATCGTTGACGAAGTGATTGCCAGCGGAAAGCTGCCCAAGGTCATCTGGATGCAACTGACCGTCCGCCATGACGAGGCTGCGGCGCGTGCGGAAGCAGCCGGTATCAAGATGGTGATGGACCGCTGTCCGAAGATCGAATACGGCCGCTTGTCCGGCGAAATCGGCTGGGCAGGCGTAAATTCCAGAACGCTTTCCTCCAAGCGCCCTGCCCTGAAATCCGGGTTCCAGCATCGTGGGCTTTCCGGGAAAAAAGAAAGCTGATTTCCCCGACACACCAGCTTCGCACAACGCCCGCCCGGTAGCTCGTTGACCGAGATCCGGGCGTCCCGGATACTCAACCGGATGGCATCAGCAGCGTGAGGCAGCATGACCCAGGACCCGACCTTGTTTACCGCATTCGAGTGGGTTCTCATGGCCATGGCGGGTCTGGTCGCCCTGCTGCTGTTTGCCTTCGTGAACAGAGCCGAACACGGCTCGCCCTTCGCCCATCGCGACGAAACCTGGACACGCGAGCAAGCCGGTTCCGGCGAGCGGGAACAAAGTGGCGGTTAAGTCGGGGGCAATGTATGCACTCTTGCTGCAAAGCCCTGCATGTTTCTGCTATAGTCACCCGATCGGGGTGAGGCTTTGGTCTGCTTTCCGGCGGGTATCCGCCTTTGAAGGCAGCTTCAAGAGGGCATGGGTGATGATTTTCGGGCTGGCGACTGTCGCTTTCGTCGTCTGTATTGCGGTGCTGATATATCTGCAGAAAACGGCTGCGGGCAAAGCCCGCGATGCCAAACGCTCGAAAGGCGTTCCGTCCGACGAAATCTGAAAATTTTAATTTCTATTTATAAGAGCTTTCACTCAATTTGCCCCGAATACCGGCGAATTTCTTTGCGCTTCATCCATAAGACATCGTTAACTTTATCCCTCGTATTGGCATTTCTGAAACGCGAGGGAGGCCGCGTTGTTTGCTGTCCTCGGAGATATGACCTTTCTGGCCTGGGGCCTGCCGCTTCTGGCGGCCGCTTTGCTGTTCGGTGTCTATTTCGGCGTAAAGCTGGAGAACCGCAACACCCGTTCCCACCATTAGGGACTTTCGCCATGGTGCGGCCGGTGTCGACCCAGGCCAATTCAGCCTAAAGCTTTGACAAACTTAATTTCCTTTAGCTTACAAAACCGCAAAATCGTTCTTTGACCTGTCCTGCGGCTTCGGTCAAACTGGCCGCCAATCCAACAGGGAGGTCTTTTATGAGCGAAAATATTCCGGGTTTTTCCACTCTTGCGATTCACGCTGGCGCAGCGCCGGATCCATCGACAGGCGCACGGGCGACGCCGATTTACCAGACCACTTCTTTCGTCTTCGATGATGTCGATCATGCCGCTTCCCTGTTCGGTCTGCAGGCTTTCGGCAACATCTACACCCGGATCACCAACCCGACGACAGCCGTTCTGGAAGAGCGTGTTGCAGCGCTTGAAGGTGGCACCGCCGCGCTTGCAACGGCTTCCGGCCATTCAGCGCAGCTCCTGTGCTTCCACAGCTTGATGCAGCCGGGCGACAACATCGTGGCTGCCAACAAGCTCTATGGCGGATCGATCAACCAGCTCAAACATTCTTTCAAAAGCTTCGGCTGGGGCGTGAAGTGGGCCGATCCGGCCGACATGTCGTCCTTTGAAGCTGCCATTGACGACAGCACACGCGCAATCTTCATCGAGAGCCTCGCCAATCCGGGCGGCATCGTTGTCGACATCGAGGCAATTGCGAAAATCGCAAAGGCCAAGGGTGTGCCGCTTGTAGTCGACAACACCATGGCAACGCCTTACCTGTGCCGCCCGATCGAACACGGTGCGGATATCGTTCTGCACTCGCTGACCAAGTTCATGGGTGGCCACGGCAATTCCATGGGCGGGATTATCGTCGACGGTGGGAGCTTCGACTGGTCTGCCAGCGGCAACTATCCGCTGCTGTCCCAGCCGCGGCCGGAGTACCAGGGCATTGTTCTGCACGAGACCTTCGGCAATTTTGCCTTCGCCATCGCCTGCCGTGTGCTTGGCCTGCGCGATCTCGGCCCCGCAATTTCTCCCTTCAACGCCTTCATGATTCTGACAGGCATCGAAACCCTGCCTCTGCGTATGCAGCGTCATTCGGACAACGCCAAGAAAGTCGCGCTTCATCTTGCAGCCCATGACAAGGTGAAATGGGTGTCCTACGCAGCTCTGCCGGAGGACAAGCACCACGACCTGCAGCAGAAGTACATGCCCAAGGGTGCAGGCGCGGTCTTCACCTTCGGCGTGGAAGGCGGGTACGATGCGGGCGTGGCACTGGTCAGCAAGGTGGAGCTGTTCTCGCACCTGGCCAACATCGGCGACACGCGCAGCCTCATCATCCATCCCGCGTCCACGACGCACCGCCAGCTCTCGGACGAACAAAAGACTGCTGCCGGAGCAGGCCCGGATGTGGTGCGTATCTCGGTCGGGCTGGAAGACGTCGATGACATCATCGCCGATCTCGATCAGGCGCTCGCCGGATAAGAAGCAACAACCTAAAAAACAAAAAGCCCGCCGATTGGCGGGCTTTTTTGTGGTCTCCATTCCCGGTCAGTCCTCAAGGCCTTAGGTGAAACGAAAATCGGGGGTCGGCGAACCACTGCGGCTCAACTGATTTCACGAACATACTCAGCCCTGTTCCTCCCCGATCCAGGCGCGTGCTTCGCTTGGTCGGGATGACAATGGAGGAACATAAAGCGTGGAGTAAGGAGTTTCCTCACCCCAGCCTGTTTCCGCGTAAACGTACCTTTTCCAGAGCCTAGGTGCGGATGGCAAACGGGCCTTTCAGCACGGCCACATAGTCGACCGCAGCCGCCAGGACGATGACCGCGAAGCCCTGATGCACCAGGGCGATGGACAGCGGCACGTGCCACAGCAGTGTCAGAATGCCAAAGAGTGCCTGAAGCAGCACGAACCCACCGACATGAGCACCTGCCCGGCGCAGTTCCTTGCGCCGGCTCACCCGGAACGTCGCCCAGGCCAGCGCAACACCGGTGAACACCAGAACGTAGGCCATCATGCGGTGCTGGAACTGGACCGTCATCACGTTTTCGAAAAAGTTCAGCCAGATCGGCTGAATGGCCAACATGCCGCGTGGGATGAATTGGCCATCCATCAGTGGCCAGGTGTTGAAGGTCAAACCGGCGTTCAACCCGGCGACGAGACCGCCCAGGAAAATCTGGACAAAGACCAGGCAAAGGACCAGTTTCCCCAGCCCGGCGAGACGCTCCTGTTCTACGCTCTCAGGTTCTGGCAGCGGTGTGAGCCGCCTTGCGATCCAGAAAAGATAGGCAAAAATGAACAGTGCGAGCGTCAGATGGGTTGCCAGCCGGTACTGGCTGACATCCACACGGTCGACCAGTCCGGACGCCACCATCCACCAGCCGACGAACCCCTGCAGGCCGCCAAGCGCAAGGCCGACAAGCAATCTGGGTTTCAGCCAGGGCTCGATCCTTCCGGTCGCCCAGAACGCCACCATTGGCACAAAGAACGCGACACCGATGAAGCGGCCAAGCAGCCGATGTGCCCATTCCCACCAGAAGATGAATTTGAATTCCTCCAGGCTCATGCCCTTGTTGATGAGCTGGTATTCAGGAATTTGCCGGTATTTTTCCAGCTCTTCTTCCCACTCGGCTTCGCTGAGCGGAGGAATGACACCGTGAATGGGCTTCCACTCGGTAATCGACAGGCCGGATTCGGTCAGCCGCGTTGCTCCGCCGACAACGACCATGGCCAGGATCAGCGCACACACGCAGTAAAGCCACCATCGGATGAGAGCCCTGTTCTGCCTCACCTTTTGCAATCTGGCCGGAAGCATCTGTTCGCTCTTCACACCTTCTGCAACTGCAATCATGACCCGCTTCCGGAAATGTTTATCGTGAGTTTGACCTTTGGCTTGCGGAGATATAGGTGCAGAAGCAAGACGGCAAGCGGTCCGGGACGTTTTGCGGCAAAAGGTCCCTCATCGCGGCTTCACTCACGCATTACGGACACGCCTGACAATGGTTCCCTCGTTTCGCAAGTTTATCGGCATGGTGCTGCTGGTTGTTTTCGTGGTGGTCTACGCGCTCATCGCGATGGTGATCGGCGACATGACCCTGCAGCAGTCCTCCAACACGGTCCGCTTCATCTACTTCGGCATCGCCGGCCTGGCCTGGGTGATCCCTGCGGGGGCGATTATCTGGTGGATGGAAAGAGGCGGGAAAAACCGGACCTGACGCCAAAACCGTTGGCGGCCCACCGGGCGGCCCGGTACAGCGCGAAAGGTGCGCCTGTCAGATACTGGTCGATGACTGCAGGGTCCTGAAAACGCCCATTCAGCGAGACGCGCGGCAACATCATCAAGTCACGTGCGTTGATGGATTGCAGCACCCCGGGAAGCGTCGTTACAGACGAAGCAAAACCGATCTCCCGCAAAATATCCGCATCGCGCTGAGAGACCGCGTGTGATTTTCCATACGGATAGGCAAAGTGCTTCGGCCGGCGCCCAAGCTCTTCCTCGAGCCGTTCCAGCCCCTTGCTCACGTCTTTACAGGCAGCGTCCGCGTCCAGCCGCGCCATGGCGAAATGATTGTGGCTGTGTGCACCGATGGTCACCAGCGGATCGCCAGCCAGTTGGCGCGTCTCGTCCCAGGTCATCATCTGCGCGTCCGCAAGAGCTTGCAGATCAACGCCGTATCTTTCGGCAAGCGCCCGAATGATCTTGCGCTGATCCAGTTCGCCGACTTCCAGCGTCAGATGATCGACGATCTTATCGAAACACGCGTTCTTTTCCGCCAGGGTTCTGCACGGGATACCGGCAGTATCGTCCGCTTCGGTGAAGACCACTTCCTCGTTTTCCGCGATGATCTGCTCCAGGGCGAGCCACCACAGCTCACTGGTGCGGTCGATCAATCCGGTGGTGACGAACACCGTGAAAGGGGCATCCAGTTCCTTCAGGACCGGATAGGCGACAGTCAGATTGTCCCGATAGCCGTCGTCGAATGTCAGAACCGCATAGCGGCGATGCCCGTAACCGGACTTGAGCAGGTCGACGGCTTCGTCCATGGAGATGATTTCATAACCGTTGGCGCGGATCCGCTCGATCGCAAGTTTCAGAAACTCGGGCGTGATCTCCAGATGACGGTTCGGCTGAAAAGCATCAAGACGTGGCGGCCGGACGTGGTGCATCATAAACACGGCACCGCAGCCCTGGGTAAACGGCGCCAGCATACGGCCAAGCCCTGTTCCCTTCAGCACACTGAATGCGCGTGTAATCGTTTTTTGCCGCATGCCCATGTGGCCGAGATGTCCACTTTGCTAGAATGTGCCAGTTAGGCACGGTTTCTTTAACAATTATTGCTAAATCTATCGAGACTTAGCTCGATCTGCCAGCGCGGCGTCCAGTGTGTCCTTTATGTTCGTTCAAAATGGTTTATCCAATTTTCAAAAGCCGTTTCAGCCTGTTCACCATGCGCGCGGTTGTGAGGTGAGCACCATGGTCAGCGCCGATCTTGAATTGTCCATATTCACGAGGCTTAGCGAAGCACTGGCCGACTGGCAACAACTAATGAGTGTGCCGCACAGCAATCCGTACCAGTCCCCCTCCTGGCTTTGCTGCTGGTTCGAAACGATTGGCAGGAGCTTGAATTGCACCCCGGTAGTCGTCGTCGCCCGACATCAGGGTGAGCCCGTCGTCATCCTGCCTCTGCAACTGGAAAGGTCCGCCGGCACGTCCACCCTGACATTTCTAGGTCACCAGAACGGCAACCAGAATACCGGGCTCTGGAATGCCGATTTCTATGGCAAGGTCACTCCGGCAGAGATGCAAGACCTGCTGTCTTCCGCCTGCCGGCAGACCGGGGCAGATCTCCTGAAACTGGAAAACATTCCAGACAATTGGCACGGACGCGGCCATCCGCTGGTCTTGGAGAGTGCAACACCAAGCCCGAGCCCTGTTTTTGCCTGCGCCCTGCCCGCCGATTTCGGTCAACTGTTCAACGCCACACACAGCAAGTCGGCACGCAAGAACCTTCTGCGCAAGGAGCGGCATCTGCGTGACGCTGGCGACTACCGGGTTGCCAAGGCCGTTGACCGCGCAGACAGGCAACGCGGCCTGGACGCCTTTTTCGAACAACGCGCCGTCAGAGCGAAAGCGGCGGGCATCCCCAATGCCTTCTCGCAAGCCCCGGCCAGGACGTTTCTCTCCAGCGCGCTAGGGCTCAACGCAACCACCGACATGAAGGGTGAGGCCAGTCATCCGCTCGATCTTTGGTACCTAGAAGCGGGAGGTCACATCCGGGCAACCTATCTGTGCGCCGAACATGGAAAGACCCTTTACGCTTACAGCAACAGCGTTGCCCACGACGACATGTTGCCCAACAGCCCTGGTCTGGTGCTGATCAAGGAAATCATCGAACGGGCCTGTATGGACCCAACGCTCGACACACTTGATCTCGGCCTTGGGGAAGAACGTTACAAGACCGACTGGGCGGAGCCTGTGTTGCTCAAGGACAGTCTGCTCGCGATAAGCTGGAAGGGGGCGTTACGCTTGCGCCTGGAGGCTGCGCGGTTGAAAACCAAGGCCCATCTGCGCAATTCAGCAACCCTCTGGCCGCTGATCCGGCGTCTGCGAAAGTGGAAAGCAGACTTCAGTCAACGCAGCTGAGTAAAGCGCCTGCCCGCCAGTGTGGGCCCCACCTTCAGGCGGCGTGGCCATCGCCGTTTTGCCGAGGCCCCGGACCGGCACCACCTGCTATCACGACTTCCACCTTGGCTCCTGTGTTGTGCGCCAGAAGATTCGCCGCGCTTTGCAGCTCGTGACTGTGATCGGGGGCGGACGCGGCGATCAGGACCCTGTCCGCGAAGCTCAACATGCGGGCACTTGCCAGCGATCCATCAATCGCGCCAAGATCAACGACGACGGTTTCATATGTCGACTTGATTGCTTCAAGAGCCAGTTTGAAACGCTCCGAATTCACCATCTCGTCCGTGATCTCGACCCGGCCCGCCTCGATGATATGCGCCTTCGACCCTGCATCCCTGTAGACCACCTTGGCGAAGGGAGCAGACCCGGCGACGATGTCCGAAAACCCTTCCGCGCCCTTCGGGTTGGACTGGTCGGGGAAGACCTCCATGATGAGCGAGGACTTGCCGCGTCCTGCGGCCTTCCGGATCAGGTCGAATGCGAGTTCGTGAGACAGGGCTTCGTCATCGACACTCAGAACAACGACGCGTCCTGCCGCTTCGACATCGTCCGCATGCGTCGTCTTCAGTTGTTCTTCACGCTTGTCACGTCTGCCGGTTTTTGTTGCCGCGACAGCAGCGACTGCCGTCACGTCCGCTTCCGGAGCATCCGCATCGGGGTCCTTTGAGCCCCGCATGTCACCCACCCGATCTGGATTGCCCTCCTGATCATCGCCGGTCTTTGTTTTGCGCCTAAGAAACTTGCCGGACAGAAGCCCGACGCGTCTTTTTGATCGCACGGTTTTTTCCGATGGCTCGGGTTGTGGCCCGGTTTGTGACTCCGGCGTTTGCCCAGAACCTGCTTCTTCGGCAGGTTCCCGGATGCTTTCAATGCTTTCCTTGCTCTCTATGCTCTCAGGCAGGTCCGGTTCTGCTGCGCGAAGCGTATCGGATTTGCCCCATTCACCAGGTTCAATCCTGTAACTGGCGACGGTCTGACCATAGCCCCCTCCCCAGCCAGGGTTTTCACCTCGCATGAACTCGTCAGGTCCGCTCTGCGGGCGGTCTTCCATATGCGGTGCAACGCGCTGTCCCGCAGAAGTGCCATCCTGCATTCGGTAGAGCGCGTTGCCGTTCAGGAATTCACGCATGAGCACAAAGGCGCACCCCAGAATGAAGGTCACAAGTGCGGCGATGATTGTGCTGGCAAGGATTTTGGGCGAAGCCGGTTCGACCGGCACACTGGCCCGGGAGATGATCCTGGCATCGGCGGGCAGAACCTGTGCCCGCAAGCGGGAATCGGCTTCCTGATAACTTAAAAGCAACTGATCAAGTTGGGCTGCCTTGGCATTGGCCCCCCGTTCCAGTTCCGCGAGGCGCGCCTGGTCGGCGTTGGACTTCGCGGCCGCCGTTTTCAACTCGTCGAGGCGTTCTCCAAGCGCCTTCGCGCGTTGGTCTGCCACCTTGGCATCGTTTTCCAGACCCTGCAGGATCTTGCGCGCTTCCGACCGGAGTTGCCGGTCATAGTCGCCAAGCTGAGACTGCAAAGCCTTCAGTTGAGGATGGTTGGGCAGCAGCGTGATGGAGAGTTCGGCAATGTTCGACTGAATTTCGACCTGTCGCTCGCGAAGGCGCTGAATGAGAGCGGAATTCAGAACATCGCTGGCAGTTTCAAGCGAAGCGCCCGAATTCAACAGTTCGCGAATGAGATCGGCTTTTGCCTGCGACTCGGCTTTGGCGGACTGGGCGTCGGAGTAAGCCGTGCTCGTTTCGGCAAGCTGCTGCTGATTAAGCGGGATATTGTCGGCACCAATCAGAAGGTCGGCGCGGGCGCGGAAATCAGACACTGCCTGACGGGCGGCCTGAACCTCCCTGCGAAGTTCGACAATCTGGGGTTCCAGAGCGGCTGAGGCCTGCTCGGTCGTCTGACGTTTGGCGCTGGACTGAACCGACAGATATTCATCGACAATCGTATTGGCTACCTTGGCAGCCAGAACCGGGCTTTCGGCCGTGTAATCGACCGCGATGACGCGGGAGCCTTCCAGCCGGTAGATTTCCAGGTTCTTGTAATAGTGTTTGAGGACCCTTTCCTCCTGGCTGTTGCCTTCCGTCTCGGTGCCGAGCCCGACCAGAGACAACAGAAGGTTCACAAGGCTGCCGTCGTCATTGGCATCGAATTCGGGAATTGCAGCAAGGTTGAGCTTGCTCGCAACGCGACGCGCCAGGTCAGCGGACTTGAGAAGCTGCACCTGGCTGACAACACCTTCGCTGTCCAGCAGGGCCCGCTCCTCCTCCTGCCCTCGCGAGGCACCGGGCAAATTGTCCGTGCTTTCAATAATGAGCCGCGCTTCGCCCTTGTATTTGGGCGCAACAAACTGGAGCCCCAGAAAGACGGCAACGGTTACGAAAAGCGTGAGCGGCAACAGCCAGCCCAGAGATCGGGCGATCGTCCGCAACAGACCACCCAGATCCAGCGCCATATCGTCTTCGGAATGTGTCTGCCGTTCAGCATTCATCGATTGAAACTCCAAAATACCGGCAAACTATGTCGAATTATGGTAAGCGTTCGGTTAAGCTGGGTACAGTCTCCCAGGCAGCCCTGTTAATTAATGCATGCGCAAATTTGACAGGGGCTCCAGCATGTCTTTTGTGCTCTTCACCCTCAATTAACCATAAAGCGCGATCCTGTCTCCGAATTGTAGGAGAGTCGTTGATGCGAACGAGAGCGCTTGTTGTCCTGGGCCTGTGCCTGGGCCTTGCTGCATGCAGCGGGTACAGACAGCCGCCGACAGCGTTTCACGAAACACTGACCCAGCCTTACCGGTTGGACTCAAGCGATAAGCTGCGCATTATTGTGTTCGGCCAGGATGACCTGTCCAATACCTATGTTGTTGATCAGGCAGGATATATTTCCTTCCCTCTGGTCGGCAGCGTTGCTGCGCGCGGCAAGACCCAGCAAGGATTGGCAGCCGAAATCGCAGCCAAGCTGCGCCAGGGTTATATCCGCGATCCGGACGTCTCGGTGGAGGTCGATACCTACCGCCCGATCTTCGTCATGGGTGAAGTGCAAAATGCGGGCCAGTACAACTACGTTGCCGGCATGACCGTTCAAAATGCCATCGCAACAGCGGGTGGATTCAGCTCGCGGGCGCTTCAATCCAATGTGGATATCACCCGCCAGCTCAACGGTGAAATTCTAAACGGCCGTGTTCCTATTTCGGACCCGGTGCGTCCTGGTGACACAATTTACGTCCGCGAGCGTTATTTTTAGGGCTTCGCCAAGTTAACAGTGGACTCACCACCCTTTGTTAGGATGCAGTCTCAGTGCCCCACAGGTTCAAAAAGAAACCTGGGGGTTGAAACAGGGATAATGCATTATGACAACGCCCCCTATGCGGATCGTGCATTGCGTACGCTCGCCTATCGGCGGTATCTTCCGCCACATCCGTGATCTGGCCATCTGCCAGTCGGAAGCGGGACACGATGTCGGGCTCGTATGCGACAGCAACACGGGCAGTGCGTTCGACAATAAACTTCTTGAAGAGCTGAAGCCGAAGCTTTCTCTCGGCCTTGCACGCTTTCCCATGCAACGTCAGCTAACCGTTCAGGATCTGACGGCGACTGTTTCTCTCTACAGACATATTCGGGATCTCAACCCCGACATCCTGCATGGACATGGTGCCAAAGGCGGGGCCTATGCGCGCCTGATCGGCACTGTGCTGCGGCTGCGAGGCCAGAAAACCGCCCGGGTCTATTGCCCGCACGGCGGCAGCCTGCATTACGACCCCAACCGGTTCGAAGGCCGTGTTTATCACATGCTGGAACGGCTCCTGGGCCGGATGACTGACGGGCTGATCTTCGTCTCCGACTATGAAGCCGCGGCTTATGAAAGCAAGGTCGGTCACCCGACAGCACGGTCGCGGATCGTTTACAACGGGCTGACGACAGAGGAATTCCAACCGGTTCCCGTCAATAATGAGGCCGCCGATTTTCTCTATATCGGCATGCTGCGGGATCTGAAGGGGCCTGACCTGTTCATCGAGGCGCTTTACAACATTCGCCTGAAAACCGGCATCGCGCCCAAGGCTCATATCGTCGGCGAAGGCCCGGATGAAGAGCGCTATCGAAACATGGTCAAAAAGCTGGGGCTGGAAGGTTCAATTACGTTCCACGGCGCCCTGCCCGCCCGGGAGGCTTTCAAACTTGCGAGAACCGTTGTTGTTCCCTCGCGTGCGGAAGCCATGCCCTACATCATTCTGGAGACCGTGGCCGCCGAGCGGCCGCTGATCGCAACACGGGTCGGAGGCATTCCGGAAATATTCGGCCGCTATGTCAATCGCCTGGTGGCGCCGGGCCATATCGGCAAACTGACCGTTGCCATGGAAGAAGCCCTCGCCGATCCGGCCGAGATGGCAAAGCAGGCGAAAAAACTGCGCAGCTGTCTTGCCGAAACATTCTCGGTCGACCTGATGAACGACAGAATTACGACCCTCTATCAGGAAATCCAGGGCATCGCTCCGACCGACAGCTCGACATCCACCAAGGTTGAAAGTGTCTCTGCCGTAAGCCGTGCGCAGACTGTTCTTGCCAGATCGAGCAATCAATAATGAGAAGTCCAGTTTTAAAACCTACAGATCCATTTGAACCGAAGCCTGTTCCGGGCGGTGTATCCGGTCTTGGCAACCGGCTGGAACAGCATCTCAGACACTCCGTTCAAGGCACGACCGGACAAAGCAACATCAAGGTTCTGTCTGCCGCCAACAGCAGCCTTTCAGCCGAAGCCTTTGAAATTGCACAGGGTCTTGGCGGAAAAGGCCTGTCTGCAACCGTTCTTACGGGCATGGTGCGCCTGACGGATGTATTGCTTATTGCCGGGACAGCCCTTGTCGCGAGCTTTAGCAGTCCGGAAGCCGCCGGCTTCGGACTTGGCAATCTTTTTATCACCAGCGCCGCCCTCCTGTTCGCGCTCGCTTTTTTTCAGGCGGCCGATCTCTATCAGGTACCGGTCATGCGCCAGGGTCTGTCGCAGATCGGGCGCGTAGCTGCCGGCTGGACCCTTGTGTTTGCCATGTTCGCGCTTCTGCGCACCACGACAAGTGTTGGCGCCGAGCTTTCTGAAGCCTGGATTGGCGCGTGGTTCGCCACAAGTCTGACGGGACTTTGCCTGTCGCGGTTCGTTGTCTTCCGGCTGGTGCGCCACTGGATGAAATCGGGCCGCCTGGAAAGGCGTGCGATCATTGTCGGCGGCGGCACGGCCGCCCAGGAACTGATCCACGATCTGGAAGCTCAGCCAGACAACGACATCCGTATTTGCGGTATTTTCGACGACCGGAACAACGACCGTTCACCACCAGTCGTGGCCGGATATCCGAAACTCGGTAACATCAGCGCCCTTGTGGAGTTCGCAAGGCTTGCACGCATTGACATGCTCATTGTCTGCATTCCCTTGCGCGCAGAGAAAAGGGTGCTGGAGCTTTTGAAAAAACTGTGGGTCCTGCCGGTCGACATCCGGCTTTCGGCCCACACGGACAAGGTTCGCTTCCGTAACCGCGGATCCAGCTTCATCGGCACGGTTCCCTTTGTCGATGTTGTCGAAAAGCCGATTGCCGACTGGGACATGGTGGCCAAACGCATCTTCGACCTGGTCTTCGGTTCACTGGCTCTCATCATGCTGTTCCCGGTCATGATCGCGGCAGCCATCGCCGTGAAGCTGGAAAGCAAGGGGCCGGTCCTGTTCAGGCAGAAGCGTTATGGTTTCAACAACGAGATCATCGAAGTTCTGAAATTCCGATCCATGTATACGGAAATGGCCGATCCGGACGCAAAGAAAGTGGTTACAAAGGGCGATCCGCGCGTCACCCGGGTCGGGCGGTTCATCCGCAAGACTTCGATTGACGAACTGCCCCAGCTTTTCAACGTTCTGGGCGGCAGCCTGTCGCTTGTCGGCCCTCGCCCGCATGCGGTCAACGCCCACACCGACAACAAGACCTGGGACGACGTCGTCGACGGTTATTTCGCGCGGCACAAGGTGAAACCCGGCGTGACCGGATATGCCCAGATCAACGGCTGGCGCGGTGAAGTCGACACGCCGGAAAAAATCCAGAAGCGTGTGGAGTGCGACGTCTACTATATCGAGAACTGGTCGATCCTGTTTGACCTGAAGATCCTTCTTCAAACACCATTTCGACTTTTCAATACGGAGAACGCTTATTGAGCCTTGCGACCGAACCTTTCGGCGGCACGCCCCATGCGCGCGCGCCCATCGGTCTTCAGGCCAAAAGTCTGGGCAACGGTTCGCTTTGGCTTGCTGCCTTTCTCTCGGGTTTCGTGATTGAGGAACCGGCGCCCTACGAACTTTATATGGCGCTTCTTCTGGTCGTCTGGCTTGCCTGCGGCCTCAAGCTTCGGCGAGAGTTCGGTCCACTGATCATCTGCCTGATGCTTTATATCGCCGGCGGAATTGCCTCCATTCCGATGGCCAAGGAAATGGGCGATGCGGTGATGTACATCGCCGTTTCCGGCTTTCTGGCGGTCACAGCCATATTTTATGCCGCCATCATCGCGGAAGACCCCGGGCGGTTCCGGGTCATCCAGAGCGGCTATATCGCCAGTGCCGTGCTGGTGGCGGCCATCGGGATCGCCGGATATTTCCACCTCTTCCCGGGCGCATCCTATTTCACGCTCTACGATCGAGCCCGCGGCACCTTCCAGGACCCCAACGTGTTCGGCCCGTTTCTTGTGCTACCGACCGTGCTCCTGATCCAGAAGCTGCTGCGCCAGTCTGTCCTGCACAACCTGCATCTGCTGGTGCCGCTCGCCATTTTGATGCTTGGCGTCTTCTTGAGTTTCTCGCGCGGTGCCTGGGGTGTTCTGCTGGCATCGGTTCTGCTCATTTATTTTCTGGCGCTTGTCACCGAAAAACCCGGCCCCCGCCGGGCACGCCTCGTGCTGCTCGGTGCAATCGGCATTCTTGCCGTCCTGGCACTGATAGGCGCAGCGCTCTCCGTTGACACGGTTGCCGACATGTTCGCCGAACGCGCAAAGCTCGTGCAATCCTACGATGGCGCCCGCCTTGGCCGTTTCGCTCGATATTCGCTCGGGTTTCAGATGGTGATGGACCATCCGCTCGGTCTTGGTCCGCTGGAATTCAACAAGTATTTCCCGGAGGACGAGCACAACGTCTATCTGAAGGGCTACACCACCTACGGCTGGCTTGGCGGCTCGATCTATATTCTGATGGCCCTCTGGACGTTCTGCGCCCTGGCGCCGCTCCTGTTCAAATCACGCCCGTGGACGGCTTTCACACAGAGCGTCTTTGCCGTTTTTACGGCGCATCTGATCCTCTCCGCGATCATCGACACGGATCACTGGCGGCACATGTACATGCTCTACGGCCTCGCATGGGGGCTGATTGCCGCGGAAAAGCTGGGTCACGGCCGCTCCGCGGCGTACGTCGGCGCGGTCAATGGCCGGAAGTTACAGAAGTCTGGAAAAGCCCCTGCCCAAGCGCAATAACCTGCTTGCGCTTGTCATGCGAACAAGCTAGGTAGGGTCCGTTCGGGCAGTAGCGCAGCCTGGTAGCGCACTTCACTGGGGGTGAAGGGGTCGTCGGTTCAAATCCGGCCTGCCCGACCAACACCAACTTCCCCATATAATTTGTTAATTGCAGAACGAGTGGCGGCTGTTTTTCAGCCTTGCCTTGGGCGTATCGGTTCTGGATCAAAATATTCTCGCATAAGTTTTGCCGCGGAGAGCTTTCGCCTCCCGGAGTTGCTTGCGGTGCACGGCTCACCATGGGTAAACTTACCTATAGTGACATTGAATTTCATCTTGCGGCGCCCGAAAAAAATCAGCGACAATCTATGAAGTCTCGCGTGATATTGAGCTACAGTATTTCAACCCGATCTTTCGAGCAATTTTCTTTATGAAAATATCCGAAAAATTACCAATAAGGTCTTCAGAAGATTTATATTATTGCTACAGCCTCTTTGCTCGCAATATGCACTCCTCATTCAAAACCATTCCTACAACAGACATCTATTTCCTGAACTCAAATCGTGAAAGCGGCTTGCGTCGTGAGGGCATCAACTCGTTTTCAACCCGCAGGGCCATCGTCGTTTGCCGGCGGGATCATCCTGCTGTCGTCCAGCGTCTTTTAGGCGAGAAGAACAAGCGGCTCTACTATGTGATCGATGACAATCTCTGAGCCGCAGAGCACGACCTGTCCCTTCCCGAAAATTACCGGGAGCGGTTGCTTGGCCTCCGCAATGGACAGCACAAGATGCTATCAACGGCAGCCGAAACCATCGTAGTCGCCTCACACGCCTTGTACGAGATCTATGATCAACTGGGTTTCCGGGTCGTCATGATCCATGAAGGCAACAAATGGGCCTTCAGCAAGTTCAAGAGCTGAGTTTGATGCCGCGCAGATATGGCCGTTTGTGTTTCTGAAGACGAGTTTGATGCGCCTGTCCTCAGCCGCAACAGCTTCAAGGATCGTGCGGACCTGCGGCACAGTCGAACAATCGTCCGCTATGCAGAGTTCCCAGTCCTGATAAATCTGCTGCCTGACGGATTCAACTGCGGCTCCAAGCTGCTCTCCGTCAGAATTATAGACCGGCATGACGATGGAAATGAGGGGCTTTTCGTCCCAACCCTCAATTTCCTTGCGAATGCCCGCAATTTCCTCGTCAGTCAGCTTTGCCTGAGCCATGCAGACGGCATTCGCAATGCGATCATTATATGCCTGGACGATATTGCTGCTGAAGACTGCACGAAATCTGTTCTGTGCACGTACCCTCTTGCCCAAAAGATACCACCAGCAAGCAGCCCCGAAAGTATAAGGAGATCCGAAAACCTGGGTAATCCGGCGAAGGACTGTCATAAATAATAATCCTTCAAATTCCGCAAGAAACTAAACTAATCGGCGCACCAAGCCGGCGAAAGAAGAAGCCGGATCTGGTGCCGCTATGTTGCCTGCGCGATCTTCAGCAAATAACTGCCATACCCGCTGTTGGAATAGTCTTCGCTCAGGCGCTCCAGATCGTTCACAGTAATCCAGCCGTTCTTGAATGCAATTTCTTCCGGCACGGCGATGCGATGCCCCTGTCTTTTTTCGATGGCCTGGACGAAGGTTGCGGACTCGATGAGACTGTCGTGCGTTCCCATATCGAACCACGCAAATCCGCGGCCAAGTTGTTCGACATGGAGGTCCCCACGTTCCAGATACCGGGCATTCACATCCGTGATTTCCAGTTCACCCCGTGCACTTGGACGGATGTCGGAGGCGATGGCGGCAACGTCCTTGTCGTAGAAGTAAAGTCCTGTCACGGCCCAGGAAGAGCGCGGGGATTTCGGCTTTTCTTCTATCGAAGACGGTTTTCCGGAGGGGTCGAGAGAAATGACGCCATAGCGCTCCGGCTGGGCGACTTCATAGGCGAACAGGGTCGCTCCGGACTTTCGTTCAGACGCCCGCGCGAGAATGTCCGTCAGACCGTGGCCATAATAGAGATTGTCCCCCAGGATGAGGGCACATTCCTGCCCCGCGAGAAAGTCCTCAGCGATCAGGAACGCCTGCGCGATGCCCGCCGGCTCGGGCTGAACGGCATAACTGATATTGACGCCCCATTGCGCACCGTCTTCCAGAAGGCTCTGAAAGGCGGCTGCATCCCGCGGTGTCGTGATGATCAGCAGATCTCTTATCCCCGCAAGCATCAGGACGCTCAATGGATAGTAGATCATCGGCTTGTCGTAGACAGGCAGCAGTTGCTTGGAGATGCATCTGGTAACCGGGAAAAGACGCGTTCCGCTTCCCCCCGCGAGTACGATGCCTTTCATTTGCCAACTCCAATTCCGTCCAAGTGCTTAAGTAAAATCAGGCATTTCGATCCAGATGGTCCAGCATGTCCGACAATGCTTCTTGCCACTGTCTCAAGGCAAGCCCGTGAACCCGCGCCAGTTTTGAGCAATCCAGTGCCGAGTTTGCCGGCCGCCTGGCGCGCGAGGGAAATTCGGAGCCTGGAATGGCAATCAGCTCAGGCTTTTTGCCGAACCGCTCGCCGGCAAGCTGGAAAATCTTGTCCGCAAACCCATGCCAGGTCACCTGGCCCTGACCGGCACAGTGAAATGTCCCGTAGCCGTCTTGTTGAAGCTGCCCGTTCAGGACCCGTTCGGCCAGTCGCAGCACGACTTCCGCCAGATCCGCAGCATAGGTCGGACACCCGCTCTGATCGTTGACAACACGAATGTGCGCCCTCTCCTGCGCGAGCCTCAGCATCGTGCGAACAAAATTGGCGCCATGAACGCCGTAGACCCAGGACGTGCGCAGGATCAGGTGACGCTCAGTGACTGCGCGGATGGCGGCTTCTCCCGCCTCCTTGCTTTCGCCGTATACGCCAATGGGGCCGACTTCATCCTGTTCGACATAAGCATGAGGTTGTGACCCGTCGAAGACGTAGTCCGTCGAAAAATGTATCAGCACCGATCCGTGCTTTTGCGCAGCTTCCGCAAGATTGCGTGGTCCGTCACGATTGACCGCAAAGGCCGCCTGACTGTCGGTTTCGGCGCGATCGACGGCGGTGTAGGCGGCCGTATTGATGATCAGATCGGGGGCAATCTGCTGCACGACATCCGCAACGGCCGCGCGGTCTGTAATATCCAGTTGCGATCTGTCGAGTGCCGCCAGATCGAGCCCCATTTCCCGGCCTTTCCTGGCGACTTCATAGCCAAGCTGGCCGTTCGCGCCGGTGAGCAGTATGCGCGTCATGGGGCACCAGCAGATGCACTTGAAACACCATTGGCACCAAGCCCCAGCCTGTTGCCGGCATAGCGGCCGGTGCGAACTGCTTCCCACCAACTGCGATTGGCAAGATACCAGTCGACCGTCTGGCGCAATCCGCTTTCAAAGGAATGGCTGGGCCGCCAGCCCAGCTCGGCAGTAATCCGGGAAATGTCCATGGCGTAACGTGCATCATGGCCGGGTCGGTCGGTCACGAAGGTGATCAATTCGTGCCGAGATTTGCCAGAAGGCACCAGCTCATCCAGCAGATCGCAGATCAGGTACACAACGTCGATGTTCCGCCGCTCGGCGTCACCGCCGATATTGTAGACCTGCCCCGGCACGCCGCGCGTCAGCACCAGCCACAAGGCGTCCGCATGATCTTCGACATGAAGCCAGTCCCGGATGTTGGCACCCGCGCCGTAAACCGGCAGCGGTTTGTCCTCAAGCCCGTTCAGGATCATCAAGGGGATCAGCTTTTCGGGAAACTGATAAGGCCCGTAGTTGTTGGAGCAATTGGTGGTGACCACCGGCAGCCCATAGGTATGGTGCCAAGCCCTGACCAGATGATCCGACGCAGCCTTTGAGGCGCTATAAGGCGAATTCGGTGCGTATGCGGTTGTTTCCTTGAAGGCGCCCGACGGGCCGAGACTGCCATAGACCTCATCCGTGGACACATGATGAAACCGGAACGCTTCCTTGCGTGGCAGTGGCAAGCCGGACCAATATCCTCGCACCGCTTCCAGCAAGGTGCAGGTTCCCACGATGTTTGTATCGATAAAGGCAGCCGGGCCGTCTATTGACCGGTCGACATGGCTTTCGGCGGCCAGATGCATCACCGCGTCAGGCGCTTCCTTTTCCAGGAGACTGGCCATTGCGGCACCGTCGCGTATGTCAGCCTTCACAAAGCGGTGCTGTCGCGTATCCAAAACTGGCGCGAGTGATGCCATGTTACCGGCATAGGTCAGGGCGTCGACTGTTACGACGCCCGCAAGCTGCTGCGACACCAGCTTTCGCACGACCGCGGATCCGATAAAGCCGGCACCACCCGTAACGAGAACCTTCATGCTTCCGCTGCCTCCGGGTAAGAAAAACAGGCGGCGACTTCGGCAAGCCTTGGCAATTTTCGGTCTTTTGGCGAGAGGACGGCATCGGCTTCAGCCAGACCCCAATCGATGGCGAGTTCGGGATCGTTCCACAAGATGCCCCGGTCGTGCTCCGGGGCGTAGTATTGCGACACCTTGTAAAGAACCTCGGTGTGCGGCTCCAGCGTCACCAGTCCGTGGGCAAACCCTGTGGGAACCAGGATCTGCTTTCCATTTTCAGCGGAGATGACCGACGACACATGCTGGCCGTAGGTCGGAGACCCCACCCGCAGATCGACAGCAACATCCAGTATCGCGCCGCGCACAACCCGCACCAGCTTGTCCTGTGCGAAGGGCGGCATCTGGTAATGCAGCCCGCGAACCGTTCCCTTTTCCGCGGAATAGGCGTGATTGTCCTGTATGAAATCGATGTCTATTCCGGCGTCGCTCAGCAGAGCCTTGTTGTAGGTTTCGGAAAAGAAACCACGGCTGTCACCATGCCGCTTCGGGCAGAGAATTCTGACTTCGGGAATGTCCAGTTCAATTACTTCAAGCATGAATCCGTTTCGGCTTCGCGGTCAGGCTTCGCGAAAGTCCCGCTTCAAAGCAGGCCTCCCGCAAACCCTTACAAGATTTTCGTGCCCCTTCCCTTACGAAGGAGCGGCAATCCGACCCCGTACCCGAAACAGCTTCGTGCCCGCCTATTGAAGGGCCTTTACCTCACCACCGCGGTGCGCGGCAAGTCGGAGAGGGTCTCCGGTCCATCGGCGCGCAGGATCACGATTTCCTCAAGACGCAGGCCGAATTGACCGGGAAGGTAAATTCCAGGTTCGATTGAAAACACCATGCCCTCGTCGAGCACGGTTTCGGAAGTCGCCGTCAGATATGGAGGCTCATGTATGTCTATTCCAAGGCCGTGGCCTGTGCGGTGTGTAAAAAACTCGCCATAGCCTGCCGCTGAAATGACATCCCGGGCGGCCTTGTCGATTGATTTCGCAGCAACACCCGGCTTTGCCGCCGCAAGAGCTGCCTCCACGGCCTTTTCCACAATCGCGTGGACTTTTTCAAATTCCTCTGTCGGCGTACCGAAGAAACCGACCCGGGTCATGTCGGACGGGTATTCCTCAAGTCGGCCGCCGGTATCGATCAGCACGGCATCGCCGTCTTTCAATTGCGTTTCGCCGGTGTGATGATGCGGGAAAGCCCCATTACCGCCGAAGCAGACCGAGGTGAAAACCGGCGTTGCGCCAGCCTGCTTGTAGACGTCGCGGATGACGGCAGCGATCTCAAGTTCGGTAATGCCCGGTTTCAGCGCATCGAAACCAGCCATGGCAGCTGCGTCATTCAGAACGGCACTGGCTTTGAGACGCCGGTATTCGTCCTCTTCCTTTCGGGCGCGCAGGAAACCGACCGTGTCGCCGGTAAACCGGCGCGAAGCGCCCGGAAGGGCATCCAGCAACAGCAAGGCGAAATCAGCGCGCATGGTCTCGTCGATAACGACACTCGGCGTTTCGGGAAGACCGGAAGCTGCCAGCAGCATGGCGAGCGCGGCATCGGGGCCGTCGTCGTCGCGCCAGGGGAAGAAGGGCAAGTTTGTCTTCTGGCGCGAGCTGTCGACATTGAGCGCCGGCATCAGGAAGCCGGCATGGCTTTTCGAAACCAGCAGCATCACCGGTCGCTCATCGCCATGGGGGTCGAGACCGGCCAGATACATCATGTGACTGGAAGGACCAATGGCCACGAGGTCGGTCCCGGTCGCGGACATGCGATCGCGCAGGGCGGCAAGGCGCTGATCGGAAAGGGAAGACATTTCAGGAAACTCCGGAAAGATTGGTCAATCGGTGACCGGCTGCAAGAAACAAAAAGCCGCCCCGGAGACCGGGACGGCTTGATCTTTCGCGTCGGTTCTTCGTCACAAGACGATAGTAGACAAAGTCGGAGGTGGCACCGTTGACGTAGCCTTCGACCTTCTGGTCCATGGCGACCTGATAGGCTGCCTGGAACATGATGACGATCGGCGATTTGGCCTGAACTTCCTTCTGCAATTCGACATACATCTCGTTGCGTTTTTCCGGATCGCTCTCGGCCAGCGCTGCCTTGGTCATGTCGTTCATCTCTGCCGGAACAGCCCAGGCATTCCGCCATGTGGTGGTTGCCTGGTAGTTGTCGTCGGAGTTGTCGCTGTTATAGGCAAAGGCCTTGGCGTTGGAGTGCGGGTCCATGAAGTCCGGGCCCCAGTACAGCAGCATCGCCTCGTGGCTGCGCTCGCGGTACTTGGTGATGACCTGCGAACCGGTGCCCGGGATGATGTCGAAGTTGATGCCGGCTTCGGCAAAGCTTGCCTGCAGCGACTGGGCCATATCCGTGAACGGTGTGGAGTTGATCACGTCGAGGGTTACCGTGATCGGCGTCTCGATGCCCGCATCCGCCAGGATCTGCTTGGCCTTTTCAGGGGCATAGGTGTAAGGCGTTTCGTCATAGGATCCCGGGAAGCCCTTCGGCCAGAAAGCCTGATGGATTTCCATCTGGCCCTTCAGGAAGCTGTCGGTCATGCCCTTGTAGTTGACGAGGTAACGCGCCGCGTCCCACACCGCTTCAGGCTGCAGAACGTCCTTCTTCTGGTTGAAGGACAAGAAGTGGACCGCGGCCTGCGGATAGGTTTCCACCTTGACGGTGTCGCCTTCCATACCGGCAATCTGGTCCGGCGTCAGGTTACGGGCCATGTCGACATCGCCAGACTGCAGCAGAAGCTGCTGGGTGGCAGCTTCGGCAACGTGACGGATGATGACACCTTCAACCTTCGGAGCGCCCTTGAAGTAATCGGCGTTGGATTTGTACCGCACCAGTTCGCTCGGGCGGTAGGTCTGCAGTTCGAAAGGACCAGAACCGGCAGAGTTGGCATTGAGCCACTTGTTGCCCATGTCGCCGTCTTCTTCATGCTCCATCACCGTCTTTTCATCGACGATGGAAGCCGGGCGGGCTGCCAGGACGTTGAGGGCGAAAGCCGGCGAGAAATCACCTTCGTATTTGACGATGACCTTGTTGCCGTCCGCCGCAACCATGTCCTCGACATTTTCCGCCGTCCAGCCGAGCTGGGCCAGGATGAAAGCCGGGGTGAGGTTCAGCTTGATGACGCGTGCGAAGGAAAACACGACGTCTTCCGCACGAACCGGATTACCGGAATGGAATTTCGCACCATCGCGCAGGGTGAAGGTGATGGTCTTGGCGTCAGCGTCGGCCTGCCATTCGGCCGCAAGGCCCGGTGCCAGAACCGTCGGGTCTTCGGCATCGTATTGCACCAGTCGGTCATAGACGTTTGTCACGAGTTCGCCGGAGGAAAACTCGTAGGCCTGTGCCGGATCAATGGCGACAATGTCATCGATATTCTGCGCCACAACCAGAATGTTGTCCGGCGTCGCGGCACTGGCAGGTTGCGCAATCGGCAGTGCCAGGGTGGCCGCCAGAAGTGCGGTCCTTAAAAGCTTCATTCCTTCGTCTCCGTCTGTCAGGGGTTAGGATTTGTTCTTGTTCTTGGTGCGGCCAGGCGATGCCTTCACCGCATTCTTGTCCGGCGACACCAGCTCGATACGGCTGGTTTTCTCGTCACCGGCGTTGAAAATCGTCAGGGTGCCGGTCCACAGGATCTTCGCCGGCGCGTCGTTCGGGTTGGACCAGGCATGGGGGGTGTTTCCCCGGTAATGCAGGCTGTCGCCAGCGGTCATCACCATCGCCACCCCGTCGAGATACTGGGTGATGGATCCTTCCAGGATGTAGATCAGCTCCTCACCCTCATGGCTCACCGTTTCGGAAGCATATCCAGGCGGCACCGTGAGGATGAAGGAGGAAAGCTGGTTTCCCGGAAACTCGGTGGCCAGCCGCTCATAGCTGACCGCGGAACCGGAAATGGAGAAATTGGGACGTGTCGCGGCGCGGGTGAGCGCGTCCTGGGCACGCGGCTGGGCAACGAAATAGTCCAGCCCAACGCCGAGTGCCCGGGCAATGCCAGCCAGAGAACCGAGTGTCGGTGTGGCATGGTCACGCTCGACCTGGCTGAGATAGCCGACCGACAGGTTCGAAGCGTCGCCCAGTTGTTGCAGTGTCAGACCCAATTGCCGCCGCCGCGCCCGGATCAGCGCACCAACCTTTGTGTCGACATCGGAGGCGGCACGTGCCGTCGAACTGCTCAAAGATTTTTACTCCCATCAAAATTTTTTTGATGTAACCAGATTTTTTTGTATGCTCCAAGAACTTTTTTAGGCAGCTTTGAAACGAACCCACCTGAGGCGCTTTCTCAAAACTGTTTAAAAACAACAACCTGAAAGCCCAGCTTCAGAAATTGAGTCACACAAGCGTGGAGAGCCGACTTGAAGAAACCGGTTGAACAGGGAACGGCGATACGCCGATACCGGCATGTCTTTTGAGCCCTCTGAAAGTGCGACCGACGCGCGGGAAGGCCTGTTGACGAGCCAGCTTCTGGGCAGCGCCGCCGCGGTGCTGCGCTTTTGCGTCGTGACGGCTGCAACGTTTCTCGGCCTGCTTGCGATCACGTTCTTCATCGGCCGCGTGGTGCCGATCGATCCGGTGCTGGCGGTTGTCGGCGACAGGGCTTCGAACGAGGTTTATGAGGCCGCGCGGCAGGCGATGGGGCTCGACCGTCCGCTGATCATCCAGTTTTTCTCCTATGTGGGCGATGTCTTCACCGGAAATCTCGGCACGTCGATTTCCACCGGACGGCCCGTCACTGAAGATCTGGCGCGCTTCTTTCCCGCCACCCTGGAAATGGCAACCATCGGCATCCTGATCGGCGTTCTGCTTGGCGTGCCAATGGGGGTATTGGCAGCAACGCGTCAGGGAAGCTGGGTCGACCAGTTGATCCGCGTGCTCGGACTTCTGGGTTATTCCGTTCCCGCTTTCTGGCTTGGTCTGGTGGGCCTGGCGGTGTTCTACGCTGGCCTTGGTTGGGTTGCCGGCCCGGGCCGGATCGACATCTTCTATGACGGCATCGTCGATCCTGTTACCGGACTTTACCTGATCGACAGCCTCGTCGCCGGTGAGTGGGACATCTTCTGGAACGCGCTCGATCACCTGATGCTGCCGGCATCGATCCTCGGGTTCTTCAGCCTTGCTTATATCGCCCGCATGACCCGCTCCTTCATGCTCGACCAGCTTGGCCATGAATATGTGACCACTGCGCGGGTAAAAGGCGTGCCGGAACGCCGCGTCATCTGGCGCCACGCGTTCTATCCGATCCGTATTCAGCTCATCACCGTGATCGGCCTGTCCTATGCCGCGCTCCTGGAAGGATCGGTGATGATCGAGACCGTGTTCTCCTGGCCCGGTATCGGCAACTATCTGACCAATGCCCTGCTCAATGCCGACATGAACGCCGTGCTTGGCGCGACCCTTGTCATTGGTGCCGTCTTCATCCTCATCAACAAGATTTCCGACGTGCTTTACCGCATTCTCGATCCGAGGGCCCGCAAATGATCGACTGGCTTCTCGACGACAGTCCCTCTTCACGCCTGCAGGCATACCTTGGCCGCGCCTGGCGTGTGTTTGCAGCGCTGCTGCGCAATCCGCTTGCCGTGGTGGGTGGCTTCATCATTCTGGTGCTGATCGTGATGGCGATCTTCGCGCCCCTGCTCGCCCCCTATTCTCCCATCGGCCAGGATCTGGCCAACCGCTTGATGCCTCCATCCGCAGCTCACTGGATGGGCACCGACGAGCTGGGCCGGGACATCTATTCCCGGGTGGTCTACGGGGCACGGATCACGTTGATGATCGTCACCATGGTGGCCGTCATTGCCGCTCCCATCGGCCTCATTGTCGGTGCGATCTCCGGATATTTCGGCGGCTGGACAGACCGGGTGCTCATGGGCGTGACCGATATCTTCCTGTCCATGCCGAAACTGATCCTTGCGCTTGCCTTCGTGGCGGCCCTTGGACCCGGTATCGAAAACGCGATCATCGCCATCGCGATCACCGCGTGGCCCGCCTACGCGCGTATCGCCCGCGCGGAAACGATCACCTTCCGCGATGCGGAGTTCATTGCCGCCGTACGCCTGCAGGGGGCGTCATCCGCGCGCGTCATCCTGCGCCACGTGCTGCCGCTCTGTGCATCCTCCACCATCATTCGCGTCACACTGGACATGGCCGGCATCATCCTGACGGCGGCCGGTCTCGGCTTTCTCGGCCTGGGTGCGCAGCCGCCCCTGCCGGAATGGGGCGCGATGATCTCGCGTGGACGCAACTTCATTCTCGACCAATGGTGGGTCGCCACCATGCCGGGTTTTGCCATCATCCTGGTGAGCCTCGGCTTCTGTTTCCTCGGTGACGGCCTGCGCGACGTGCTCGATCCCAAACAGGGAGACAAGCAATGAGCGCGCCCCTTCTCGAGATTGACGGCCTGACCGTCACCTTCCCGACAGCGCGCGGCCCGGTCGATGTGGTCAAGGGCATTTCGTTCACGCTTGGCCGCGAACGGCTGGGGATCGTGGGCGAATCCGGCTCCGGCAAATCCATGACCGGCCGGGCGATCCTGCGCCTGATCCGCAAACCCGGCAAGGTCGCTGCCCGACGCATGACCTTCGACGGCATCGACCTGCTCAGCCGCAGCGAACGCCAGATGCGCGATCTGCGCGGGGCCCGCATTTCCATGGTCATGCAGGACCCGAAATTCTCGCTGAACCCGGTCATGACCGTCGGCGAGCAGATCGCCGAAGCCCTCGTCACCCACAAGAAGCTGCCACGCCGGGAGCTGAAGGAACGGGTGCTGGCAATGCTGGAAGCGGTTCGCATCAACGAACCGTCCCGTGTCGCCGATCTTTATCCGCATGAGGTTTCCGGCGGGATGGGCCAGCGCATCATGATCGCCATGATGCTTATCCCTGAACCGGATCTGCTGATCGCCGACGAACCGACCTCCGCACTCGACGTTTCCGTGCAGGCCCAGGTGCTCGACATCATCGACGATCTGGTCACCGGCAAGGGCATGGGGCTGATCCTGATCAGCCACGACCTCAATCTGGTGTCCCGTTATTGCGATCGTATTCTGGTGATGAACAGCGGCGAAATCGTCGAGCAATGCAAGGCGAGCGACTTGCACAAGGCAAAGCACCCCTACACCCGCGGCCTGATCGCGGCGATGCCGCGCATGGATGAAGATCGCGATGAGCTGCCCGTTCTGGACCGCAGCACCTGGACCACGGGAGCCGGAACATGACCAATACCGCTATCCATCTGGAAAATCTCTCCATCAGCTATGGCGACACGGCCGTGGTTCATGATGTCACCTTTGATGTTGCCGAAGGGGAGAGCTTTGCACTTGTCGGGGAATCCGGCTCCGGCAAATCGACGATCCTGAAAGCGATTTCCGGACTGGCTCCTGACTGGACAGGAACCATCAGCGTTGAGGGCAAGGCCCGCGGCCATGCCCCGGACCGGGCCTTCGCCGAAACCTGCCAGATGGTGTTTCAGGACCCCTATGGCTCGCTGCATCCGCGCAAGACCGTAGACACCTGCCTTGCCGAACCGCTGGCCATTCATGGCATTGGCGGACGGGACAGCCGGGTCAAGGACATGCTGGCCGCAGTCGGCCTGGACCAGCGGTTCCGCTTCCGCTTTCCGCATCAGCTTTCCGGCGGTCAGCGCCAACGCGTTGCCATCGCGCGCGCCTTGATGCTGGAACCACGGGTGCTGCTGCTGGACGAACCAACGTCCGCGCTGGACGTTTCCGTGCAGGCGGAAATCCTGAACCTCTTGAAGAAACTGCGGCGCGAACAGGGGCTGACCTATCTTATGGTCACTCACAACCTGCCCGTGGTCTCGTTCCTGTGCGACCGTTTGGCCGTCATGCGCTATGGCCGCGTGGTGGAGATTGCCGGTGTCGACGCCCTCAAGTCGGGCCGGCTGTCCGAGCCTTATTCCCGCGAACTCTATGCCGCCAGCGGCGGCACTCTGCAATCCGCCTGACCCTCAACCATATTTGCTCGAGAATTCGATAGATGACCGATTTTTCCGGCCCTTTGGCCACGTTTGACCATGCCTTGTCCATCGCAACCACTTCCGACGCCGCGTTTGAAGCTCTCATGAACCTGACACGGGCAACCATCGGCGCGAAGCTGTTCACCTTCATGACAGCAGACATGACAACCGGGCTGGCACAGCGCTCCTACACCTCGCATCCGGAAGACTATCCGGTTTCCGGCACCAAGCAGATTACCTATGACCGCTGGTTCGAAACCGTGCACAAGGACCGGCAGAGCTTCGTTGCCAATACGCTTGCCGACATCGCGAGCGTGTTTCCGGACTACGAACTGATCGGCCGCCTCGGCTGCGGCTCGGTCATCAACCTGCCTGTCGTTCTGGGCGATACGCTGGTGGGCACCCTCAACATGCTTGATGAAGAGCATCACTATACGCCCGAACGCGTTGCCCAGGCGAAGGCATGGCTTTCGGTGCCGGCCAAAGCTGCCTATCTCGCCAGCCGGGCACTGCTGGCAACTGCCTAGGACCGAACCGGACACGCAGTTGTTCAAAACCCCGCCTTTTCGGCGGGGTTTTATTTTGTAGTGCTCGTCAATCCTCCTGCACGGCATCGACCGAAGGCGCGACATCAATCGCTTCCGTTGCGAGATCCACCTGCCAGGCGATACGTGTCTGATACCTGACGACCACCTTGTCGTCTTCTCCCAGAACGTCGCGGGCGGCTTTCCTGAAGGGATGCTCCTTCATCGCTGCCGGCAGGAAGTCATCAAGAGAACCGATCTTGTACTGCGCGTCCGATGGCAGATCGAGAAGAACCCAGATCTCCGCAATCTTGGTGCGCGCGTGCACATCCACCCGGATGATCTCGACAGGGGTGTCCCCTGCCCATTCCTTGGTACGTTGTGCCAGGATGGCATCTGTTCCGGTTTCGATGTAACGCAGGTAAGTCGCTGCCAGCAGCTGGACCAGAACGACGGTCAGGAAGGCCAGCGTTACCGCCATGCCGAGGGTAAACTTGACGCCCCGATGCGCCTTGCGGAAGACCACGCTCCCGTGGGCCAAGGACAATATAGACAATGCTGGCAGAGAAGATGATCGCACCGAAATTGGTGGCAAAGAGCAGCGTTGCCTCATAGGCCGCTTCCTGTTCGCCTAAGTAAAGCAGGATACCGGCCGCCGCAAGCGGCGGAACCAGCGAAACGCCAATGGCCGCACCGGGCAGCAGACTGATTTCCGACTTCCGTATCTGGACATAGGCACCCGCGATACCGGCCGCCAGCGCGACGACCATGTCTTCCGCACCAGGGTTGCTCCGGCTCAGCACCTCATCCGGAAGCAACAATGTCGAAGGGGCATCGGCTATCCAGACAATCAGCCATGAGATGATGATACTGGCCCCCGCCGCCAGCCAGACCGTGAGTATAAGGAACAGCGCTCTGCCGACCCATCCCATGACGATAGATGAGGCAATACCGAGGATCGGCGTCATCAGGGGAGCGACAAGCATGGCCGCAATCACCACGGCGCCTGAATTTCGCAGAAGTCCCATCGTAGCGATGATCACGGCAAGCGACAGCAGCAGGGCGAATTTTCGCCAGTAGGCCGCTTTGTTGGCGCCCTCGAACTTCAGGATTTCCCTGGTGGTGGAGAACTGACTGATGGACCTGACACAGCTGCTCCGCACGGTATACCGTCAGAGTATGCTTCAAGGCGTGCCGCTCGTCATCAAAATTGCACCGGAGACGCTTACAATCTCCGGTGGGATGTTTTGGTGTTTGTGAAGTAGGTGTCGGAAATAACGTAAACTGGCCAGGGTGTGGACCCTTACCATTACGCAGCGGCCTTTTTGGCGCGTTCGATCTTGCCGATGAACTCGGAAAGCCAGGCGATTTCCTTCAGGTAGACTTCCATCGAAAGCGAGGCAAGTTCCATGAGGAGAGCTTGCGGATTGGGATTGTCCAGGCCCGTCTCCCGCAAGAAGGTTTGATACTCGTCATTGAAAGCCTTTGGCACACGCATTACGGCCCCACGCACACACGGTTCTGCTGGTTTGTGCAAGCAGGCCTGCCGGCCCGCGTTTAGAAATTGTTAAGATTTCGAGCCCTTTGCCGATATCGTCAGAAATGTCATTTCCTCACAATCCCCAGGAGCTAAAGGTCTGGCTTGGGATAACTTTCCCAAAGACCACAAAAATGGCCCATAGCTCCCGCTTTTCGCTTGCACTTGGCCAGCCAAATCTTCGACCCTGCCAAGAATCACAATTCTACCCCATCCAAACCGACCTCAAGAGCCCTTCATGAGCCCGTCCACAGACCTTTCCTTCGCCCCATTGTCGGATGCCTTCGCGCAAGACCCCTACCCGTTCTACGCCGCGCTGCGCGGACGCAAGGGTTTGACTTACTTCGAGGATTTCGACATCTGGCTGGCCGCGCGGTTCGATGACGTTTCGGAAATCGTGCAAAACGGCAAGATGGTCAGGTCCATGGACCACATTGCCGATGCGGAGGAAATCGCGGCCCTGAAACGAGCCCAGAACTGGCACGACATGCCGCATCATTCGCGCTTCGTGCAGTTCTCGCTGCTGGACAGCGACGGAGAGATTCATGACCGGCTGCGCAAGCAGGTGTTCAAGCTGTTTACGCCGGTGATGGTCGGCAAGCTGCGCGACGACATCCAGGCTTATGTCGATCGTCTGTTCGACAGTCTGGCGGACCGGAGCGAAATCGACTTTATCGAAGATCTCGCGGCTCACGTTCCGGGACATATCATCGGCCGTGTTCTCGGCGTACCCGACGAGGACTGCCCGCAACTGCGTGTCTGGTCGGAGAACATCGTCCAGTATTTCGACATCGACCGGACGGACGCGCGCAAGGAACTTGCCGAACGCAATACGACCGAGTTCTACCTCTATCTGCAAAGTCTGAAGGCAGAGCGCGAACGTTCCCCGAAGGACGACCTTCTGTCACTGATGATAGAGGCGGAACGGGCCGGTCAGATGAACGAGGACGAATTCATCTCGACCGCCATGCTGATCCTGATGGCCGGTCACGGTTCGACCATCGATGTTCTCGGCAGCGGCATGCATGCGCTGTTGAAATTTCCGGATGAGTTGCAGCGTCTGCGCCAGGACCCGTCGCTGATGAAAACGGCGGTACAGGAGATGTTCCGGTATGAATCGCCCCTGCCCTTCTTCCATCGCTACTCTACCGAAGACATGACGGTTTGCGGCGACGACTATCCGCGCGGCACGAAATTCGGCGTCCTCTATGGAGCAGCCAACCGTGACCCGGCCCAGTTTCCCGACGCCGACCGCTTCGATGCCGGCAGGTCGCCCAATTGGCACATTGCCTTCGGCCGCGGCGCGCATTTCTGCCTCGGCAACCACCTTGCACGGCTGGACATGGACATCATTTTTTCAACGCTGCTCAGAAGGTTCAAGTCGATTGACCTTGCACAAGACAACGTCTCCTACAAACGCGGCCTGTCGGTGAGAGGCCCGGAATCGCTCAGACTTACCTGGCAGCCCGCCTAGTTGGCGGTGCTGCACTTGTTCCTGCCCTGCGTGCCGCTAGTTAATTCCCTTCTTTCCACAAAGCCATTGGATACCTCATGCGCCTCAAACCAGTTCTTTTCTGCCTGACCGGGCTGTGCGCCGCCTTTCCTGCCCAAGCGGACACCGTCGAACTTGGACCCCGTCCAGCCTATCTCGTTTCCCAGATGGCGGACGGTGCGTTGAAGGACACATTGACGGCCTGCATCGGCAAACCCGCGAAGCGCACGCAGTTTTCGATCAGCCATCGCGGTGCTCCCTTGCAGTTTCCCGAACATACCGAGGAAGGCTATCGCGCCGCTGCGCTGATGGGAGCCGGCATCCTGGAATGCGACGTCACCTTCACCAAGGACAAGGAACTGGTCTGCCGGCATTCCCAGAATGATCTGCACACGACCACCAACATTCTGACGACCGATCTTGCCAGCAAATGCACGCAGACCTTCACGGCGGCCTCCGGTGACACGCCCGCATCGGCCGACTGCCGGACAAGCGATCTGACCCTTGCCGAATTCAAGTCGTTGCAGGGCAAGATGGACAGCGCGGACAAGTCCGCAACAACCCCTGAAGCCTACCAGAAAGGCACAGCCCCCTGGCGCACCGAACTTTATGCGGGCACGGGAACGCTGATGACCCACGAGGCCTCGATCCGTCTTTTCAAGGATCTTGGTGTGAAGTTCACTCCCGAACTGAAAGCTCCCGAAGTCGAGATGCCGTTTGACGGCTTCACCCAGGCCGCCTACGCCCAAAAGCTGATCGATGACTACAAGGCCGCAGGCATTCCGCCAGAAGACGTCTATCCTCAATCCTTCAACCTCGAGGACGTTCTCTACTGGATCGAAAACGAACCGGACTACGGCAAGCAGGCCATTTACCTGGAAGGCCGCCGCGATATCGATCCCGCGAATCCGGAAACCTTCTCCCCTTCCATGGCCGAGTTGAAAGCGATGGGCGTCAACTATCTCGCGCCGCCGCTCTTCGCTCTCCTCGCCCAGGAAGACGGCAAGATCGTTCCCTCAGCCTATGCCAAGGCCGCCAGGGAAGCGGGTCTTGAGCTGATTGCCTGGAGCCTGGAACGATCCGGCCCGTTGTCGTCTGGCGGAGGCTGGTACTATCAGACCGTCAACGACGCCATCGACGGCGACGGCAAGCTTTATGAGGTTGTCGACGTGCTGGCGCGTCAGGTCGGCGTCAAGGGCATCTTCTCCGATTGGCCCGCAACCACTAGCTTCTACGCGTCCTGCCTCGGGCTGGAGTGAACAGGAGACCCGGTTACGGCAACTGAAATGACGTGGGCGATAATGCCTTTTTCACCAAAGTTGCCTAACCTGTGGTCTGTTTCCGCCAATCACGTGTGGTCTTGAAATTGAAAACGCACCCGCTTCCAAGCGTCGATTCCCAGGTTCTCTACAAGCGCTACCAGCCGCTTGACGGTGAAGAGATCAAGGCTGTCATTCTCGCGGTAGCAGAAAAGGTGGGTGTACCGCAGAGCGCCTGCCAGTTGCTGAACACGTCGGACGAGATCGACAAACGCTTCTTGTGCGGCAAGTTCCATATCCTTGTCACACAGTCCGGACCTTTCGAACACACGCCGCTGATAGACGTTGCACTCGAGACCTACTATGCGCGGACCGCCTTTCCGGAGGCGACCGACCTGATCTACGATATTGCAGCGTGTACGCAGATTTCGGTCAGAAAGAGCGTCATTCCGACGGATGCGCTTCCCGAAAACCTGAAGACATTTTCCGGTGCGGAAAACATTGCCTTCTGTGAGGTGGAAGAAACCTTGCAGGCGATGGAGATCGCCAGGTTGATCACGGCGATCATCGTGGAAAGATCACAGCCGGATGCCGTGTTTTGGGTGCCAAGCCGTTTCTTGCTGAAACCGGACGCCTTCTCGGCGCTCGCCCGTGCTTCGAATTACGACGATCTCTATCTGTTGCCCAACCCTGTCGCGCAACAGGATCCGGAAACCGGCGAGCGGCTGATCGGCATGGAGGGAATCGGGGCCGAGTGGCTGACCGGTTACCGGGTAAAAGTCCTGCCTTGCAGCTTGCCTCCCGAATATCTTGCAGAGATCATCGTCGCCTTTGCGAAGGTCACACGCAAAAGCGGCGACATGATCGAAGACGGAGACGTCTTCGGCCGTGATGAAAACGAGAAGATCCAGGTGATCTATCACGACGAAGACGATGACGGGCTGAGCGCGATCGAACTCAAGGTCGTCCACAATCCCAACTACGGCATTGTCCGCGAATACGTGCCTGCGATGTACGAGTACAATGACGTCGAGAGCAAAGAGACCGTCCCCCTCGCCATGGACAGTGAAGACGCCGGGCTGGACCCTGACGATCCGGTGGACGCGGCTATCCTGGAACGCTTGCAGGAGATGAAGGAAGAAACGCCGATTCCGGAGACGGCTGAAATCCGGGATGAAGAAACTCTCGAGCAGGAAATGTCGGAACTGGATCAGACTGAGCAGTCAGCAGCGATACCGGCTTACACCAGAGCTTCTCAGACCGTTCCGCCTTCGACCGTGCCCCATGTTGATGAGACCATCACCACGCCCCCCTTTCGGCCGGAAGACACTGGTGCTGCCCGAAAGGTTTCTGCGTCGACAAAGCGCATGTCGGTTGCTGAATTGCGTGAATTCGCCAAGCAGGCGCAGGTTTCGAACGATTCTTCAGGGAAAGCAGGCAAAGGACCGGGCTTCCTGGCGAAGCTGTTCAAGCGCAAGGCAGACCGGTAAGGCGACGTTCAGCCGTCAGCGCGCCTGATCCAGGGTGCGCTTGCATTCCAGCAATTCAAAAAGGGTCGCTTGAAGGCGGCGGATGTCTTCCTTGGTCACGGACGAGTGAGACCCTGCGCCCTGCGCCGGTTTTTCTCCGCGCAGACGGCCGAGGATACTGAAGTGACCATGACTGTGGGCTGAAGCTGGCTCGGGTTCATCATCGGCCAGCACACCATTCGGCAGCGGGCCGTTGTGGCTTTCATGCTGGCCATTGTGGGAAACCGCCACCGGTGCGGGAGCCGGCTCCGCAGGAACCGGTTCAGACGCTGCAACCGCCTGCAGGGCCGTCATGTCCTCATGCCTGATCTGCATGACGAAACGTGGCCCCTGCTCCTTCAGGATGCGCTGCACGCCCTTGATCGTGTAGCCTTCACCGTAAAGCAGATGGCGGATGCCCTTCAGAAGCTCGACATCGTCCGGACGGTAGTACCGCCGGCCGCCACCCCGCTTCAGCGGCTTGATCTGCGAGAAGCGTGTTTCCCAGAAACGCAGCACGTGCTGCGGCAGATCCAGATCTTCTGCGACTTCGCTGATGGTACGAAAGGCGTCGGGGCTTTTTTCCTGCGAGCTCATCCGGTCTTATTGTTTTCTTACTATTTGCTGGCCTGCCCTGTCAGCGCATCATTGATCCGCTGTTTCAAGACGTTGGACGGTTTGAACACCATCACACGGCGCGGTGAAATAGGTACTTCCTCGCCGGTCTTTGGATTGCGGCCGATACGCTCCCCCTTGGAGCGGACCACGAAAGACCCAAAGCTTGATAATTTTACTGATTCTCCTGTCACAAGACAGTCGGAAATTTCAGAAAGAACACGTTCGACCAATTCAGAAGATTCGGTCCGAGACAGACCCACCTTCTGATAAACGGCCTCACACAGATCAGCGCGGGTAATAGTCCGATTGCCCATAACCCCTCCTCAACGACGCCATCATCTGGCTGATTTTGCACAAGAACTCAGATGCAAGGCCATACGGTACGGCGTTGCGGCGGGCCGGTCAACCGGAAGTCTTGGTCGAAGTCAGATTTGTCGTAAGAAGAAAGTCGTGGCTTACCAGCGCAGCAGGACGGAGCCCCAGGTAAATCCACCGCCCATTGCTTCCAGCATGACGAGATCGTTCTTTTTGACACGCCCGTCCCTGACGGCTGTGTCCAGGGCAAGCGGAATGGACGCAGCGGAGGTGTTGCCGTGAAGCTGAACGGTCGTCACGACCTTCTCCGGCGCGATCCCGAGTTTCTTCGCGCTGGCATCGATGATGCGCTTGTTGGCCTGGTGCGGAATGAACCAGTCGAGGTCGTCCGATGTGGTGCCCGTGGCCTTGTAGGCATCTTCAATCACGTCGGTGATCATGCCAACAGCGTGCTTGTAGACTTCGCGGCCCTCCATCCGGAGATGGCCCACAGTCTGGGTCGAGGACGGGCCGCCGTCGACGAAGAGCTTTTCCTTGTGGCGGCCGTCTGAGCGCAGATGAGATGTCAGAACACCACGGTCGGCCGTGGTGCCTTCACCTTCGCCGGCTTCAACGACGACAGCACCGGCGCCATCACCGAAGAGAACGCAGGTCGTCCGGTCGGTCCAGTCGAGAATACGCGAGAACGTCTCCGCACCGATGACCAGGCAACGCTTGGAAAGGCCGGCCCGGATATAGGCATCAGCGGTCGTCAGAGCGTAGACAAAGCCGGAGCAGACGGCATGCACATCGAATGCAGCCCCGTGATAGATGCCCAGATTGGCCTGGACAGTGACAGCCGTTGCCGGAAAGGTGTTGTCCGGTGTGGCGGTCGCCAGAATGATGGTGTCGATCTCCTGAGCGTCCCTGCCGGCGCTTTCCAGCGCCCGCCTGGCGGCTTCCAGGGCAAGGTCCGAGGTCACCTGGCCTTCGCCGGCAACGTGCCGCTGCTGGATACCAGTGCGCTGAACGATCCATTCGTCAGACGTATCGACCATCTTGGAAAGATCGTCATTGGTCAGGATTTTTTCCGGCAGGAAACTTCCGCAGCCGGTTACGGTGGAACGGATTACGCTCACAAATCACCTTCCGATGTCGGCGCGGCTTCAGCGAAGCGGCCGCGATGATAATGCACAAGATCCTGGGCGATCTTGTGTGTCAGTTCGTTTTTGACCATGTCGTAGGCAAGGTCGATGGCCGAGGCATAACCCTCGGCATCGGTCCCGCCGTGACTTTTGATCACGATGCCGTTCAGTCCCAGGAACACGCCGCCGTTGACCTTGCGCGGGTCCATTTTCTCGCGCAGCAGATCAAAGGCGCCTTTGGCGAAGAGATAGCCGATTTTGGACATAAAGGTCCGATTCATGGCCGAACGCAAGTAACTGCCGATCTGTTTGGCGGTTCCTTCCGCGGTTTTGAGCGCAATGTTACCGGCAAAGCCTTCGGTCACCACGACATCGACCGTGCCTTTGCCAAGGTCGTCGCCCTCCACGAAACCGGCATAATGCAGCGACCGCAGCGGCGTTTCGCGCAGGAGCCGGCCGGCGGTGCGTACCTCTTCCAGACCCTTGACCTCTTCCACGCCAATGTTCAGCAGGCCGACGCTTGGCTTTTGAACGCCAAACAGGGCCCGCGCCATGGCGCCGCCGAGAATGGCGAAGTCGATGAGCTGCTGGGCGTCGGCGCCAATCGTCGCACCGACATCAAGCACGACGGACTCGCCGCGCATGGTCGGCCAGATGGCCGCGATGGCCGGTCGTTCGATATTGGCCATCGTCCGCAGGCAGAACTTCGACATGGCCATGAGCGCGCCAGTGTTCCCGGCGGAAACGGCCACGGAAGCCTCGCCCGTCTTCACGGCTTCGATGGACCGCCACATGGACGAGCGCCAGCGACCCTGGCGCAGCGCCTGGCTTGGCTTGGTGTCCATGGCAATGGAGACGTCGCAATGGTGGAAGGTCGAAGCGTCGCGAACCCTTGGATACTTCTCCAGGAGGGGCAGCACGACCTTTTCGTTACCGAACAACAGAAAGCGGATGTCGGGATGACGGACAAGCGCGATTTCCGCCCCGGGAATGACGACGTCAGCCCCATGATCGCCACCCATGGCATCCAGAGAAATCGGAATAGTTTTCGCCATCTAGAAGGTCTTTTGACGTTTCGCTACCAAGAACAGCACCGAGCGGTGCTTCCAGACAAAGTTCTGCAGGTCCGGCAAGGGCCTAGAACGGGCGCGAACATAACGGTTTTGGCAAGACTGACAACCGTTTTCCTGTTCGCGAAGAGTTCTGACGTTGAAAACCTGCATGAAGACCCAGTCCATATCGTTCGGGCAACTGTAAATACAATGGATATCAGCTATCCGTCTGATCCTTGAGCGCCTGCAGTGCGGCGAAAGGCGACGGTTTGGCCTCAGGCTCCTCACCAGCGCTCTCGTCCTCGCCATCACCGCCTTCGAACTCCACGCCCGGCTTGCGCGGGAACGGGTCAAGCGTCAGAGCCAGTTCCTCGCAGATCACGGCACCCAGGTCGAGAACACCGTCCAGAATGACATCGGGCGGGTCGAGCGTTTCCAGGTCGATTTCAATCTCGCCATCTTCGTTGAGGTCGCTGGCCTTGCGCGGGCGACTGGACTGGGGTTCGAAGGTGCGGTCGACATCGATCTTCAGCTTGCTTTCGAACGGTTCCAGCGAGACCACACACGTCTGCTCCAACGTTCCCGTCAGCGGACCGACGACACGCAGTCCCGCCTTGCGATATGGCTTCAGCAGGAAATCCGCCTTGAGGTCGCGAATGCCATCTAGCTCATACGTCTTTGCGATGGCCTTGAGCGATGCCTCATCCGGAGTGACAGTGACGCGTTCGTCCTTGTCGACAACGCGGGCGGCGTTGACCTTGTACGAATAGGGGAAAGTTTCTTTTGTCATTCTTGTTCTTACCTTGGCACCTTTGTCGCGGCCTTTTACACCGCCGGCTTGGCTCTCAGACCGGCAATGCCTTGAATTTTTCAGGGTCGGGCCAGACGATGCTCCCGTTCATCAGTGCTTCCACCGTCTGCCCCTCGAGGCTTTCGGCTGTTTCCAGCATATAATACGCCAAACGCTTCTGCGCGACCGGTTCCGGCGCATCGGGATAGATGTTGCGGCCGATTGCGTCCGCCAGCTCATCAACGCTTTTTGTTTCGATCGCCGGAATATAGGCATCGGCACGGCCATAAAAAGCCTCGCCCATGACTTTCACCTTCTTGGGAACGCGCGTGTCGCTGACGCCCATTTCGCGCAAGGAGGCATCCATGTCCTGAAAGAACAGATCGAAGACGTTCTGCGTGAATTGGGAGACCCGCTTTCCCTCCCCGCGCATCCTGCGGAAATACAGCACTGCATGGGCCACGATCATGTCAAAACGGCCATCGACACTATCGGGCACATGAAAGTCCGTGTAAAAGACTGGCTGCCGTGCTTGAGCCACGATTTCACAATAGACCTTGTGCTCGGCATCGCGGGTCCGACGGCGGAACAGGCCAAACAGCATGGCGTCTCCTTTTAAGTCAGGTGTTGCCTTGTGCCCTATCCCACGATAGTGACTTTGCCAAGCAACGAAATTCAAGAGCAGCCAGACCGCTCTGGCGAAACGGGAATTCTTAGATGAACTTCAAGGCAAGCGCCCTGATCCTTCCGCTTCTGGTCACCTTACCGCTCGGCGGCTGTTTTACATCCACCTATACGCACGGACATGTCATCACCAGCGACATGCTGAACCAGGTTCAGGTCGGCTCCAGCCGCGAACAGGTTGAGCTCGTTCTGGGAACCCCGTCGACCACGTCCAGCCTCAACGGCGACGCCTATTATTACATCTCCCAGAAAACCGCCACGACCGCCTTCATGGCTCCGGATATCGTCGAGCAGCGCGTGGTCGCGGTTTACTTCGACAAGGACGGGTACGTTCAGGATCTCGGCAACTACTCGCTGGAAGACGGCAAGATCGTCGACATCGTCACGCGCAAGACCCGTACCGGCGGCGCCGACTACGGCTTCCTGACGCAGATCCTGCGCGGCGCGACCAACCCGAGCCTCGGCCTCTAAGCCAAAAGCTGTAGTCCAATGCAAAAAGCCCCGGCCAATGTGGCCGGGGCTTTTTTATTTTTGCAGCGTCAATGCGCCAGGATCGCCAGCAGCAGCAAGGCCACAATGTTGGTGATCTTGATCATCGGGTTCACAGCCGGACCGGCAGTGTCCTTATAGGGATCGCCCACCGTATCGCCTGTCACCGAGGCCTTGTGCGCCTCGCTGCCCTTATGGTGAGTTACGCCATCCTTGTCGGTGAAACCGTCTTCAAAGGACTTCTTGGCGTTGTCCCATGCCCCGCCACCGGCGGTCATGGAAATCGCCACGAAGAGCCCCGTCACGATGACACCGAGCAGCATGGCCCCGAGCGCGGCAAAGGCGTCCGCCGGTGTTGCCACGGCCTTGACCAGAAAGAACACCACGATGGGCGACAGCACCGGCAGCAGCGAGGGGATGATCATCTCCCGGATCGCCGCCTTTGTGAGCATATCCACCGCCCGGCCGTAATCCGGCCGCTCCGTCCCCTGCATGATGCCGGGCTTTTCCTTGAACTGGCGGCGGACTTCTTCCACCACCGCACCGGCCGCCCTGCCGACGGCGGTCATGGAAATACCGCCGAAGAGATAGGGCAACAAGCCGCCGAACAGGAGACCCGCGACCACATAGGGGTTGGACAGTGTGAACAGCGTACTCACGTCGATGCCGTAGAAGATCGAGCCTTCTTCAGCTCTGCTGGAGAAGAACTTCAGGTCTTCCGTATAGGCCGCAAACAGCACCAGCGCCCCCAGGCCCGCGGACCCGATGGCATAGCCCTTGGTGACCGCCTTGGTGGTGTTGCCGACCGCATCGAGCGCGTCCGTGGTGGTGCGCACTTCTGCCGGAAGATCGGCCATTTCGGCAATCCCGCCGGCATTGTCCGTCACCGGACCGAAAGCATCCAGTGCCACCACCATGCCCGCCAGCGCCAGCATGGTCGTGACTGCAATCGCGATGCCGAAGAGGCCCGCGAAGGCATGCGTCACCAGGATACCAGCGATGATGATCAACGCCGGCAAGGCTGTTGCTTCCAGCGAGACGGCCAGACCCTGGATGACGTTCGTGCCATGGCCGGTAACCGACGCCTGGGCAATGGACCTGACCGGGCGGTACTCGGTGCCGGTGTAGTATTCGGTCACCCAGATGATCAGACCGGTCACCACCAGCCCCACGAGACCGCAGACGAACAGATCGAACCCGGTGAAGGTCGTTCCGCCCGACGTGGTGAACTCGGTGCCCGCACCGATCCAGCCGAAGATGATGATCGCAAGGGCAACCGCGGACAGGACCGCTGTGGCGATGAAGCCCTTGTAAAGTGCCCCCATGATCGAGTTGTTGCTGCCGAGCTTGACGAAGAACGTGCCGATGATGGACGTCACCACGCAGCTTGCACCAATCAGCAACGGCAGATGCATAAGGTCGATGGCCTGGCTGCTGGTGAAGAAGATCGACGCCAGAACCATGGTCGCGACGACCGTCACCGCGTAGGTTTCGAACAGGTCGGCCGCCATTCCTGCACAGTCGCCGACATTGTCACCGACGTTATCGGCAATGGTGGCCGGATTACGCGGATCGTCCTCCGGAATTCCGGCTTCGACCTTGCCGACCAGGTCGCCGCCGACATCTGCCCCCTTGGTGAAGATACCGCCGCCGAGTCGTGCGAAGATGGAAATCAGAGACGCCCCGAAGCCAAGCGCGACCAGCGCGTCAATCACGGTCCGGTCCGTCGGGTCATAGCCCATCATTCCGGTGAGAATGGCGAAATAGACGGCAACGCCAAGCAAGGCCAGGCCGGCAACCAAAAGGCCGGTGACAGCACCGGCCTTGAACGCAATCTCCAGCCCTGCCCCGAGGCTTTGGCTGGCCGCCTGGGCGGTGCGTACATTGGCCCGGACGGAAACCATCATGCCGATGTAACCGGCAGCTCCCGAGAGGATGGCGCCGATGGCAAATCCGATTGCCGCGGTGCCGGACAGCAGTAGCCAGGCGAGCACGAAAACAACGGCCCCCACAATGGCGATAGTCGTATATTGACGATTGAGATAAGCGCTAGCCCCTTCCTGGATCGCCTCGGCGATCTCCTGCATACGCGCGTTCCCTGCATCCGCTGCCATAACGGACTGGATAGCCCACGCCCCATAGGCAATGGACAAGAGGCCACAAATGATGACGACAAGCTCGATCATACTTCCTCCCAAAGCTGCGGCGGACTGATTTTCTTGTCGTTTTTTGCCGCCTGACGGCCCTACACACCAATTCCTCGACGTGAGGGAAGGTCACGATAGCAGCAAAGCGGAGCGCCTCGTCAAGCTCTCACATGGTTTAATTCAAAACTTCCGTTGCGTTATTTTTTGGTGCAACGCAGTATTTATGCTGCGCTGACGAAATGGATTTTCGAAGGTACTTTAAGAGGTTGTATCTGCTCTTCTTTCCGCAACTGCAAGCCATACAAGCAAGCCGATGCACAGCACCACAAACGGAAACACCAGGGTGGTGACAGTGTCCCAGCCATAAACATTCAAAAGTGCACCCGACGAGAAAGAGGCAGCGGCAACGAAGCCGAAAACCAGGAAATCATTGACCGCCTGCACCAGGTTCCGCTCCTCGGGCCGGTAGGTGTCCGTCAGCATCGCGGTGGCGCCGATGAAACCGAAATTCCAGCCGAGGCCGAGCAGGATCAGCGCAATCCAGAAATTGGCAAGGTCTACCCCCATCAGCGCAACCGTCGAACACCCGGCCAGCAGCAACAGACCGATGGACACAATCCTCTCCTTGCCGAAGCGGGTGATGAGGTTCCCGGTGAAGAAGCTTGGACCGAACATGGCCAGAACATGCCACTGAATGCCAAGCGTGGCGTCGTTCTGCGACAGACCGCAACCGATCATGGCCAGCGGTGTTGCGGTCATCACCATGCTCATGAGTGCGTAGGAGCAGATACCGCAGGCAGCGGCGACAATGAAACGGCGCTGCGTCATGATCTGAAGCAGCGGACGCCCGCCCGCCTGGGCATGGCTTTGCCGTTTCGGCTTGGGAATTCTAAGGAATGCCACCAGGAAGAATGCAATCAGTGACAACCCCGCCTGCGCCAGATAGGTGCCGGCAAACAGGATCGGCGAGAACAGGTCCTTGGTTGCGATAACCGTTTGCGGACCGACGACACCGGCCAGAACACCCCCTGCGAGCACCCATGAGATCGCCTTGGGCTTGAAGGCGTCACTTGCGGTATCGGCCGCCGCAAAGCGGTATTGCTGAACGAACGCGCCGGCAAAACCGCTGATGCAGCACCCGAGCGCGAACAGCAAAAACGCATCCTGAAAAACCGCGAAGGCTGCCAGCAGCCCCGCTGTGGCGCCGAGAAGCGCCGCGCCCATGAAGCCGGTGCGGCGGCCATAGCGGCGCATGATCATGCCCGCAGGTATGGTTCCGAAAGCGGTTCCCAGGACCATGGCCGAGACCGGCAAGGTTGCCAGTGACTTGTCCGTATCCAGCATCGAATACCCGACCAGCGGCGCCGTTGCGATCACGATCGACGCGGAGGCCCCGCCAATAGCCTGGGCCAGAGCCAGAAGCAGCGCGTTTCGTTTTGCCAGACTGTCGTCGACAAAGCTATCGGGGGTTGTCACGGTCATTCGGATACTTTCAGGAAGGCATAAGTTTGCATCGCACATACCACGCCGAGGCCTGAGCGGGAAAGACCGGAAGTTTCATTTGTAACTGGCGACCAACCAGAAAACTACCGGCATGCTGACATGCCACTCTACCTAAGCGGAAGCCGCAAAAACGTGATGTGCATCATCGAAGCGGTTCAATTTTAGCGATAGTCATCCTTCAGGGAAATCCTCGACTGGAACGCCAACTGACAAAGGCGTAACAGCCTTGAGCAACCCAAGATCGCATCAGGGAAACAGAGGCGACGGTCACCGATAGCGGTGGTCGACCGGCCAATTTTAGGAACTCGATTTTGCTTACAAGAATTTATCTGCGGATACACTCCAAGGAGTACCTGTCATGGGACGTATTATTGCGCAATACGGCAGCAAAGGCAGCCACGTAGAAAGAATACAAAAAGAACTCAATAAATTTTTCAAGGACGAAGGCCGAAAACCGCTCATACCGGACGGCGATTATGGGAAAAATACCAAGGAAGCTGTAATACAGCTTCAAAAAGACTTCTTTCTTTATGTCGACGGTGTCGTCGGCGAATTTACAAACGCGGTCCTGTTCAAACGGGAAATCGCGACGTTGGCACCTCGTCCACGCGATGTCACCCAGGGGCTTTCAATGAGATGCTGGGCTGCGTCCTCGGAGAGCTGGCTGGAAACACGGCCTACGCTCACCAACCGTAACCAGGTCAACATTCTGAACCGGCTCATTGCCCTGGGAGGGGCCACCCCCATTACCGTGCAGCGGCTTGGCATCAATGTACCCAACCCCTTCGGTGGCGCACTTCGGATTCCCCTTGGCCAGACCCAATGGCAAGACCGACTTGGACTGACACCGATTGAGGAACCCTTCGAGAATTTCTATGCCGAAATATGTGCCAGCAGGCTGCAGCAGCACGGCCCGTTGCTTCTCGGTGTCTTTCGCGAAAGAGGTCGCGTCGGACATGTCGTGGTCATGTGGGGAGCGGGAGTAACCGGATCGGACGCCGGTATCCAAGTCATGGATCCTGCAAGAACTCCAAATTCCAGGTTTCTAAGGATTGCAGGTATTCAGGCTGGCGATTTTATGGACGGTGAACACGTGGGAGGAACGGTCATTACCTGGATCCCGGACCGTACTGCATCAGCCTGGTAAATTCTCAAGACCGTCCGTGGCGATGCTCAAAAGTGGCTGAAGCCCGCGAAACGGCCGTAGTCGACGGGCTGACCGGCGTCCACAAGCCGAAGCCCGGCCTCTCCTGCCCGCGCATAACCGATCTGTGTGACAGGACACCCCGCCAGGTGGGCGACCCGGCGAAGGGTATCGGAGCGCTCCTGCGGCACTGCCATCAGGATTTCGTAATCGTCGCCGCCGTTCAGGCAACGGGCGAAGTCCTCGGGGGCCTTGATCTTGAGATGGGTGAGCGCTTGTGACAGTGGAACAAGGTCCAGGTCGATCGTCAGTTCCAGTGCCGAAGCCTTGGCCATATGGGCACAGTCGGCAATCAGGCCATCGGAAACATCCATCGCAGCCGAAGCATAATCGGCTACTGCCCCGGCAAGCCGGGTACAGGGTCGCGGCAGCAGGTAGCGGTCCAGAATATGCCCTTCTTCGCTCTCGGTCAGATCGTGATCGCGGCAGAAGTCAGGGTTAAGACGCGCCTGGAGACCGGCTGCAGCGTCGCCAATGGTGCCGGTGACAAACAGGAGGTCTCCGGGCTGCGCGCCGGAACGCCGGACTGCCTTGCCGGTTTCAACCTCGCCAATTGCGGTGATCGACACCTGCAGTCCGTTGCCGGAGCGAACAGTGTCACCGCCATAGAGATGGAAATCATAGGCTGCCTGGTCGGCAGCAAGCCCGTTGCAGAACCGCTCCAGCCAGTCGACCGTCCAGTCCGACGGCAAGGACAGACCCATCAGATAGCCGCGCGGGCGGGCCCCCTTCGCGGCCAGGTCCGAAAGATTGACTCTCAAGGCCTTGGCAGCGATTGCCTCCGGTGCATCTTCAGCGAAGAAATGAATATCGGCCGCCAGCACGTCCTTTGTCAGAACGAGGTCATAGCCCTGATGTGGTGTCAGCACCGCGGCATCGTCGGTCAGACCGAGGCTGCCCGGGTCTTTTGCCAGAGGGGCAAAGAAACGCCGGATCAGCTCGAATTCGCCTGGCCGGTCAGCGTCCATGATCAGGAGGCGCCGTCCGTTTTCTTTTCCTCAAGTTCGCCACCGCGCAATTCATGCGCAAGACGGTCGAGGACGCCGTTCACAAGGCCCGGCTCGTCGTCTTCGAAAAAGGCCTTCGCGACGTCGATATACTCCGAAATGATCACCTTGGCCGGCACGTCCTTGCGGCGCAGCAGTTCGTAGGAACCGGAGCGCAGGATTGCCCGCAGCAGACTGTCGATCCGTTTCAGGGGCCAGTCTTCAGCCAGCGCGGTGTGGATGTAGGGGTCCAGAAACTTCTGGTCTTCCACAACACCGGCAAGGATCTGCTTGAACCATTGCTCATCGGCTTCACGGTACTGCTCGCCGTCGATTTCCTTGCCGAGGCGAAAGGCGGTGAATTCGCTGACCACACTGGTCAGCGGCGCACCGCCCACGTCCATCTGATAAAGAGCCTGAACGGCGGCAAGGCGTGCCACGCCGCGTTTGTTGGCGGGACGCACAGTTTTTCCAGCCGGTTTTTCCGGGTCGGCCTTTCCGGTCATTCTTCTTATACTCCAAGACGCTCGCGCAGGGCGATCATGTCGAGGGCAGCACGGGCAGCCGCACCGCCTTTGTCCTTGTCGTCCACCTTCGCGCGGGCCCATGCCTGCTCACCGTTTTCAACGGTCAGGATACCATTTCCGACAGCCAGATCCGCATCGACGATCAAATCCATGATCACCCGGTTCGATTCATTGGCAACAATGTCGTAATGGGTGGTTTCGCCGCGGATGACGACACCCAGCAGAACGAAGCCATCATAGAGCACGCCGTCATTTTCCATTGCCGTCAGAGCCATGGACAGGGCGGCCGGGATTTCCAGCACGCCCGGCACGGCGATCCGGTCATAGCTTGCGCCGGCAGCCTCGATGGTCTTGATCGCGCCCTCAGCGAGCGCATCAGCCAGATCCTCGTAGAAACGGGCTTCGATGATCAGAAGTTTCGGTGCAGCGCTCATGGGTTTTCGTTCCTATGTAAGGCCGCGACAGGAACCACGTCTGCCCCGGTTTGTCCAGTCTCATTCGTAAAGGACCGCGACATCCCGGTGACGAGTTCGTCCCGTGGTTAAGGCGGTAAATGATATTAGCTCTTTTCGAAGGTGTTGGGACGTCACCTATCCGGTCTTGGAGAATTCCGCAAGGCGGGCGGCGTAGCGGGCCATCATATCCACTTCCAGGTTGATCTTGTCGCCGACCTGCCGGTCCGACCATGTGGTGACCTCCAGAGTGTGCGGGATCAGGAAGACGGAAAACAGCAGGCCGTCGACCTCATTCACTGTCAGGGATGTGCCATCGAGCGCGACCGAGCCCTTTTTGGCAATGAACGGGGCGGCTTCCGCCGGTGCCTCGAACTGGAAATAGACCGAATCCGGATGATCTTCCCGTTTGGTCACCGTCGCCAGTCCGTCGACATGACCCAGGACCAGATGTCCGCCCAGTTCGGCGCCCATCGTCAGCGAACGTTCCAGATTGAGTTTCTGTCCCACTTTCCACGCCGCGACGTTGGTGAGGGCCAGGGTTTCGGCGGCTGATTCCACCTCGAACCAGTTGCCGTTGGAGCCATTGTCCTTGGCCGTCACCGTGTGGCAGACGCCCGCGCAGGAAATCGAAGCGCCGATGTCGAAGCTTTCGGTATCGTAGGCGGTGCGAATCCGCGTCCGCATCCCGGCGGGGATCTTGTCGATAGCGAGAATCTCGCCAAGGTCGGTCACAATTCCGGTGAACATGTCAGGCTCCGCGCCGTCTGAGATAAACAAAACTGTCGGGACCGAACCGGCCGGCGTCGACCCGCTCGAATTTGGGGTTTTTGAGAACATCTGCAAGGTCGAGACCGTGCAGAGCTGGTATACCGCCTTCGCCGATTACGATATCCCCGGTCACGACGCACAGGTCGTCCACCAGATCTGCCGCGAGAAAAGACGATGCCAGGCGGGAGCCGCCTTCCACCATGACCCGCGTTATGCCGCGTGTCGCCAGCGCGCTGAGGATGACGGATGGTTTTATGCCGGTCTCTTCCGCCGGTACCCGTATGACGTTGACGCCTGCGGCTGCCAGATCCGCAATCTTGTCTGCATCCGCAGTGTTGCTGCAGACAAGCCAGACCGGCACGTCCACGCAGGTTTGCACCAGTTTGGAGGTCAGTGACAACCGGGCGCACCGGTCGATGATGACACGCACAGGCGAGCGATCGGCCAGGCCCGGCAGTCGACAGGTGAGCTGAGGGTCATCGGCAAGTGCCGTACCGGATCCGACCAGAATCGCATCGCATTCAGCGCGATATCCGTGAACCTTTCGCATCGACAAGGGCCCGGAAATCTTGACCTGCCCTTCGCCCGCCCGGCCGATAAATCCGTCCCGGGACACCGCAAGTTTCAGGAACACCACCGGACGCTGTTTCAGTTGCCTGTATGTAAAGCCTCGGTAGAGCGCCTGCATGGCTTTCTCGCGCACGCCCACCACCACCTCGATTCCCGCTTCGCGCAGCATGCCAACGCCCCGGCCAGCGACGCGCGGATTGGGGTCGAGCATGCCAACGACAACACGTTTCACACCGGCTTCGATCAATGCCTTGGCGCATGGCGGTGTTCGGCCATAGTGGGAGCATGGCTCCAGGGTGACATAGCAGGTCGCCCCTTGCGCCTTTTCCCCCGCCTGGTTCAGGGCGTTGACTTCCGCATGCGCCATGCCGGGACGCGAGGTGACACCCCTGCCCGCGACAACGGCAGCACCGTCTTCGAAACGGACGATGAGGGCGGCAACGGACGGATTGGGCCACACCCGGCCCAGGCCACGACGGGTAAGGCGCTCGGCGGCCGCCATGAAACGGGCATCAAGATTGGAAAGCTCGGACATGTAAAACCGGATACTGCGGGTCAGGAGTTCTTGAGCGGATGTCCGTCGGGATCGCTCAGCTCATCGAGAAGAGCTTCGAAATCCTTCGCCTCGCGGAAATTCTTGTAGACGGAGGCGAAGCGGACATAAGCGACGTCATCGATGCCCTTGAGGCCTTCCATGACGTGATTGCCGATGGTTTCCGCCGTGATTTCCGTTTCGCCCGAGCTTTCAAGCTGGCGAACGATGCCGGAAACCATGCGTTCGATCTTGTCCGGATCCACCGGCCGCTTGCGCACCGCAATCTGCACAGACCGCATCAGCTTTTCCCTGTCGAAGGGAACGCGGCGTCCGGAGCGTTTAAGCACCAGGAGCTCGCGCAACTGCACGCGCTCGAAAGTGGTGAACCGGCCGCCGCAGGTATTGCAGATCCTGCGGCGGCGGATGGCTGTATTGTCCTCGGTCGGGCGGGAATCCTTGACCTGGGTTTCCTCGCCCCCGCAAAACGGACATCTCATGTCTTAAAGCTCCTGACCGAGCCCGCGATTAGCCCCCGTAGATCGGGAACCGGGCCGTCAGTGCTTCTACCTTGGCTTTGACCGCCGCTTCAACTGCCGCGTTGCCCTCTTCACTGTTTGCGGCCTTCAAACCGTCCAACACTTCCGTGATCAGCAGGCCGACTTCGCGGAATTCCGCAACGCCGAAACCGCGGGTGGTCGCTGCCGGGGTGCCGAGACGCACGCCGGACGTGACAAACGGCTTTTCCGGGTCGAACGGGATGCCGTTCTTGTTGCAGGTGATGCTGGCACGGCCGAGAGACTTTTCGGCCACCTTGCCGGTGGCGTTCTTCGGACGCAGGTCCACCAGCATCAGGTGGTTGTCGGTGCCACCGGAAACGATGTCCAGACCCTGCTCTTTCAGGACTTCGGCCAAAACCTTGGCGTTTTCCTGAACGGCGCGGGCATAAGCCTTGAATTCCGGCTGCAGCGCTTCCTTGAAGGCAACGGCCTTGGCAGCGATCACGTGCATCAGCGGGCCCCCCTGAAGACCCGGGAACACCGCAGAATTGATCTTCTTGGCAATCGCTTCGTCGTTGCTGAGGATCATGCCGCCACGCGGACCGCGCAGGGACTTGTGGGTGGTGGTGGTAACGACGTGAGCGTGCGGCACCGGCGACGGGTGAACGCCACCTGCAACCAGACCGGCGATATGCGCCATGTCGACCATCAGATAAGCGCCGATGCTGTCGGCGATTTCGCGGAACCGCTTCCAGTCCCAGATACGGGAATAGGCGGTGCCGCCAGCAAGGATCAGCTTGGGCTTGTGTTCGTTGGCAAGGCGCTCGACCTCATCCATGTCAAGCAGATGATCGTCTTCACGCACACCATAGGAGACGACGTTGAACCACTTGCCGGACATGTTGACCGGAGAACCGTGGGTCAGGTGACCACCGGAATTCAGGTCCAGGCCCATGAAGGTGTCGCCCGGCTGCAGCAGCGCCAGGAACACGGCCTGGTTCATCTGGCTGCCGGAATTCGGCTGAACGTTGGCAAACTGGCAGCCGAACAGTTCTTTCGCGCGCTCGATTGCCAGCGTTTCGGCAATATCCGCAAATTCGCAGCCACCATAGTAGCGCTTGCCCGGATAGCCTTCGGCATATTTGTTGGTGAAGATAGAGCCCTGTGCTTCCAGCACAGCGCGGGACACGATGTTTTCTGAAGCAATCAGCTCGATTTCATGCTGCTGACGGCCGAGTTCCTTGCCGATCGTGTCGAAGATATCCGGATCGACCTCAGCGAGGCTGCGGGTGAAGAAACCGGACTGCAGGGACTGATCGGAGCTTTCCATCAAAGACATAGCGCCATCCTTGTGTTCTTTTGATAGATCAGGAGCATCGGCGGCCAATGTCCTGAGGGACGCAATCGACCGTCATGCCTGTGTGAGGCGAGGAATTAACACACCCCCCGGCCATAACCAAGGGGCATACCGACGCGTCGAGCCTGGAAAACGACACAGGTGACAGATCTTTCAGAAATTAAGTCTTCGTAGTCCGGAACAGGAAATATTATGGCGCCCGTACAGGTTACATTTGTAACCGTAGAGGCGTTTCACGTTGTCAATTCGGCGTGAACCTAAGATATACGTTGCCGCGAACTGACTCAGTTGCCGCAAAATGAATTGCAGCGCGGTTTTTGTTGAAACGTTTTAAATGGATAGCTTGTTCGTTGTAATCGATTGCAGTAGCTGCTGATTGAGACGACCCATCAATAAAGGGTCGGGTCAGGCCTGTCCTGTGCGGTCAGGGCTTCCTGTTCGAGGCGGCGTTGAAGCTTGCGGACTGCAAGACGCTTGAGATCTTCCTGCGCGGCAGAAGCCGGGCCGAAAACAGACACTTCAAGACCCGTTTCCGCGTCGATGGCAGTGACCTTGACCTGTTGGCCGATCGGCCGGAACTCAAGATAGATTTCACCACGCCGCTCGTCGCGACTCATTGCCGTTCTCCCGATTCAGCCACCAGTCCTCGAACAGGTGTGCGAATGGAGCTAGAATCCATGAAACGCCGGCCTGATCAAGACCGGCGTTTCATGACAAGAAAGAATTGCAGAATGCTGAGCACCGCTTAAAGGCGCGCCTGCTCACCCGTTCCGTAGAGATCGTCGCGGTCGTAGATATCATCCCGGAAATGCACCACGCCGTCGGCGTTCGCCCAGGCGGTGATATAGGTGAGATAAAGCGGTATCTGCGATTTCAGCTTCACATCTTCCCGCTCACCGGTGCGGATGACGCCGTCGACACGGCCGCGATCCCAGTCCGGAGTGGTCGACTGCAACAGCCAGGTCACCAGCTCACGCACGTTCTGAACGCGCACACAGCCGGAAGAGTGGAACCGGTTCGCTTCGCCGAACAGGGTCTTGGACGGCGTGTCGTGCAGATAGACCTGGTGCTTGTTATGGAAGTTGATGCGCACCGAACCGAGCGAGTTTTCAGAACCGGGATCCTGGGTAAACCGGTACTGGGTCGCCTCGTCGGTGTTCCAATCGATCTGCTGCCAGGTCAGCTCGTTGTTGCTCCAATCGAAGATGCGGATGTTGTTCTTCGCAAGATATTGCGGATCCTCTTTCATCTTCGGGATCAGGTCCTTGCGGATGATCGACTTCGGCACCGTCCAGTACGGATTGAAGTTCAGCTCGTAAATCTTGCTGTTGAGGATCGGCGTCTGGCGGTCGATCTTGCCAACGACAGCCGTGTGGCGCGAGCGGACCATGCCGTTTTCGACGGCCTCGATCTCTGCAGCCGGAATGTTGACCATCACGTAACGATCACCCAGGAAACCGGACATGGATCGCATGCGGATCATGTTGGTTTCGAGCTGACGAAGACGGACGTCGGCCGGAATGTTCAATGCGGTCACGGTGCTGTCGCCCATCACGCCGTCCGGAATCAGACCGTGACGAAGCTGAAAGCGTCGCAGACCTGCGTCCACATAGGAATCAAACGTGTCGGACAGGCCTGCCTGTTGTTCCAGATCGCCAGACACCATCAATCGGCGGCGCAGTTCGACAACGCGCGGATCCTTGGCACCGATGCGAAGCGCCTTGCCACCTGTGGAGACGGTTCCCCAGCCACCAGCCTGGACGATGCGCTGATATCGGTCGATGGCCGCGGCGATGTAGTCAGCCGTCTGGGGCGACAACGTCGGGGCGGAAGACTTAACTTCGGTGATGTGGTCTGTCGCGATGTCGAAATTATCCGCCCATTCAACCTGCTGGTTCTGCGCGAATGTCATCGGGGCCGTCTGTGCCTGGGCAGCAGTTGCAACCATGGCCGGCATCGCCACGCCAAGCATGATCATGCTCTTGAGCGTTTTTCCAGCAGTCCACTTCCAGTGACGCTTTATCCTGAACGATCCGGATAAAAGGTTCATCGCCGACCCCATGTTGCAGCGCAATTCTGCGCAAATTTTCTTCATGTACTCGGGGTCAGACCAACACAATGGGACCACCCCGGCGGTTCCTGCTCCCAGTCCTAGCGGAAGGGAGTTAACAAATCGCTTGATTTTTTAACCATCTCGGTTTCAGGAGCACCGCACAAAGCCATTTCAATGTGACCACAAGATGTCAAATTTTCGCGAACAGGTGAAAGTCGGCCAACCATAGCTTCGTTTCTCTACCGCACGGGACTCTTCACCGTGCAAATTTGCGTGAGGTCGATAACTTCTGGCTCAAAAACAGAAAGCACCGCCCGAGGGGCGGTGCCTTGTCATCTGAATGTGCCGCGAAAGTCTTACAGGCGGTACAGAATCTGGTCGGTCCAGAACCGCTCCAGGCGGCGCAGGGACTTGTTCAGTGCCACGAAGTCCTGCGGGCCGATTTCGCCGACCTGTTCCACGGACAGCATGTGACGCTCGTAAAGATCGTTCACGATCTTGGCCACTTCCCGTCCTTTTTCCGTCAGGCTGACACGGACGGACCGGCGGTCCATGCGCGAACGCTGATGGTGGATGTAACCGGTCTCGACCAGCTTCTTCAGGTTGTAGGAGACATTCGACCCCAGGTAGTAGCCGCGTGTCCGCAGCTCACCTGCCGTCAGTTCGCTGTCGCCGATGTTGAACAGCAGCAGGGCCTGCACACTGTTCACGTCGGACCGGCCCATACGGTCGAATTCGTCCTTGATGACGTCGAGCAGACGCCGATGCAGTCTCTCAACGAGTGTCAGAGCTTCCAGGTAAAGCGGCTTGATCTCAAGCTCTTCCCCTTCATTCTGTGCAACAGCGTCGACTGCCCTACTTGCGGTGATCATGTGATTGCGCCTCTTATAGTACCTGTCTTTCGACGGATATTTTCCCGCCTTGTTTCGCAATCTAACCGAGCGATTCTAAAATCCGCTTAAGAGACACGCTGAATCATCCGTTAACTTCTCAGGGCCGTTTTAGACTTCCCTTTAACTTGTTGTTCATGATGTTCCACGCAGGAACTTCACAATCCCTGAGAAATCCTGGGTTTCGCCACCCGAGTTACAGAAGAGAGAGTAGAGCGCCGCGGCTTCCGCGCCCAAAGGCGTTGCCGCGCCTGCCGAATTTGCTGCCTCCTGAGCAAGTTTTAAATCCTTGAGCATCATCGCGGCTGCAAACCCAGGTTGATAATCCCGGTTCGCCGGCGAGGACGGCAGCGGCCCCGGCACCGGGCAGTAGGATGTCAGGGACCAGCACTGGCCGGAGGCCGTCGATGAGATATCGAACAACTTCTGCTTGTCGAGACCCAGCTTCTCGGCAAGCACGAATGCCTCCGAGACGGCGATCATGGAAATGCCGAGGATCATGTTGTTGCAGATCTTCGCCGCCTGACCGGTTCCCGCATCGCCTGCATGAACGATGGTCTTGCCCATGATGTCGAGATAGGTCTTGGCTGCTTCAAACGCCTCCACCGATCCGCCGACCATGAAGGTCAAGGTGCCACCGGCAGCGCCGGCAACACCGCCGGAGACCGGCGCGTCGACCATCTTCATGCCCTTGGCCTCCGCCGCCGCGCTGACCGCTCGGGCGCTGTCGACGTCAATCGTGGAGGAATCGATCATGAGAATGCCGGGCTTGGCGTTCTCCAGAATGCCGCCCTCGCCTTCATAGATCTGGCGGACATGCTTGCCGGCCGGTAGCATGGTGACGATCACATCGGCAGCGGCGGCCAGGTCGGCAACTCCGGCGGCCTTTTCACCGCCTTCCGCCTCGTGCGCCGCCATCGCCTTATCGGAGAGATCGAAGCCAAGGACCCTGTGCCCGGCCTTGACGAGATTGATCGCCATCGGTCCACCCATGTTGCCGAGGCCGATAAATCCGATAGTGCTCATGATGGTTTCCTCCCAGAGAGATTTCATGTTGGTTTTGAATCTGTTGGCTGGCCGTCTTGAACCACTGTTCCAGCCTCTTCAAAAACTGATTCAACTGCCGTCAGACAGCATTGGCCTTGTTTTCCCTGTCCATCAGGAAAGCCAGCGCGGCGTAGATCGCAATTGTCAGCAGATAGAATGCGATCTCATAGGGACGTCGCCCGTAGAGATCGGAAAAGGCGGTGTGCATGACGATCTGGCACACACAGCGGAAGATCCACATGACCGTGCCCCACGACACGGTCAGCCAAAGGCCTGTCGCAGCCACCAGATCCAGAACCGCGAAAAAGATAATTGCCCCCTGCATGGTCACGGGCATGTCCCAGAACCACAGGCCCCGCCATTCGACAATGCCAATGATGCGCGCCCAGTAGATCATGCCGCCACCAATGAGAATGATCGCGATGCCGCGCAGGTACCAGATCAGCAGCGTGCTCCAGGGCGGGCGGGAATCGATCAGGTCCTGAAAGCTGGTAATCATGTCACGTCCGGGTCAGAAGAGGCTTAGCTGAGCGGCAGGTCTCCGTCAGCAGGTTCCTCGAAATACGACGCCAGCTCGGCGCTGTCCACTTGGCTAAACTGGGAAGGCGACCATTTGGGTGCCTGATCCTTGTCGACCAGCACTGCGCGTATGCCTTCGTAAAACTCTGTCCCCTGCAGAATGCGGGACACGATGCGATACTCAAGCTTGATGCATTCGTTGAAGGAAAGCTGGCCGCCTCGTTTCATTTGCTCAAAAGCGATCAGGACACTCGTCGGCGACTTTTGCCGGATGGCGGCCGCGGTCTTTCCGGCAAAGTCCGCGTCCGACGTATCCAGGCGAGACAGGATGTCTTCCACAGAGGAAGCCGAAAATGCTTCGCCGATCGCATCAAGATTTTCCGACACGGGCCCCTTCTCCGGCGTAACGAGATAGGGAGCAAGCACGGCGCCGATATCGTCCGCGGTCTCCAGATCCCGTTCCAGGTCCTCAAGGGATGCTTCCGAAACAGCGTGGGTCAGCACACCGGTAGCCAGGGCGTCGCCCTGCTTCAGCCTGCCTGAGCTGAGCGCACAATATATGCCGCTGCTGCGGGGCATGCGCGGCAGGAAGTACGTTCCGCCGACGTCCGGAAAAAAACCGATCCCGGTTTCGGGCATCGCAAACAGCGTCTTTTCAGTACCGATCCGATGGCTGCCATGAACCGACACCCCGACACCGCCGCCCATGACGATCCCGTTGATAAGCGCAATGTAAGGCTTCGGATAGGCCTTGATCTGAGCGTTGAGAATATACTCATCGCGGAAAAAGGCACTCAGTCCCTCCGTCTGGCCGCTCATGCGTGCATCGTAGATGCTGCGAATGTCGCCCCCTGCGCAAAAGGCCTTGTCGCCGGCACCCGTGACGACGACGTGTGCGATTTCCGGGTCTTCCCCCCAGCGCGTCAATTGCTCGGCCATGGCGCGAACCATGGCATGATTGATCGCATTCAGCGCCTTGGGCCTGTTCAAAATGACAAATCCGGCCTTGCCACGCTTCTGGAAAAGAATCTCGTCGCTCACTGGAGCCTCGCAAAAAGAAGAGTCGTTTCAACGGAATGGATCGGAAAACTCGATCAGTCCTTCAAGAGCTGCCGCGCAATGATCAATCGCATGATCTCGTTGGTGCCTTCCAGAATCTGGTGCACCCGCACATCGCGGAAATAGCGCTCGATCGGATAGTCTCGCAGATAGCCGTAGCCTCCATGAAGCTGCAGCGCTTCGTTGACCACCTTGAAGCCCGTGTCAGTGGCAAGCCGCTTGGCCATGGCGGCGAGTTTGGTCGCGTCATGAGATTTCGCGTCCACCGCGGAAGCTGCCTTGTGCAACAGCAGGCGGGCTGCTTCCAGTTCGGTCGCCATATCCGCGAGGCGGAACTGGAGCGCCTGGAAGTCGGCTATCGGGCGTCCGAACTGCTTGCGCTCCTGCACATAAGCCAGGGCGTGGTCGAGACAGGCTTGAGCTGCCCCCATCGAACAGGCGCCGATGTTGAGACGGCCACCGTCGAGCGCTGCCATGGCGATCTTGAAGCCCTGCCCTTCCGACCCGATGAGGTTCGACTTGGGCACCCGGCAGTCCTGAAAGTTGACCTGGGCCGTCGGCTGGCTTTTCCAGCCAAGCTTCACCTCGTTGGCGCCGAAGCTGAGACCCGGGGTCCCCTTTTCGACCAGAAGACAGGAAACTCCGGAAGGCCCCTCGCCGCCCGTGCGGACCATGACCGCATAGAGATCGCTGACGCCGCCGCCGGAGATGAATGCCTTGGAGCCGTTCAGGATATAATGGTCGCCATCATCCCTGGCACTGGTGCGCAGGCTCGCTGCATCCGACCCGGAACCCGGTTCGGTCAGGCAGTAACTGGTGAGCAGGTCCATGGTGCAAAGCTGTGGCAGATACTTCTGACGCAGGTCTTCCGACCCGTACGTATCGATGATCCAGGCAACCATGTTGTGAATGGCGATATATGCCGCCGTCGACGTGCAGCCCTTGGACAATTCCTCGAAGATCAGTGTCGCATCCAGCCTGGTGAGTGCGGAGCCGCCGACGTCCTCTTTCACATAGATGCCGCCGAAACCCAGCTCTGCCGCCTTGCGTAGCGTGGGGATCGGGAAATGGCTTTCCTCGTCCCACTCCTTGGCAAAAGGTGCCAGTTCTTCCCGCGAAAAGCTTGCAGCCATGTCCTGAAAGGCGCGCTGATCTTCGTTCAGTGAAAAGTCCACGGGTTATCCTCCCTCAAGCGGTGGCGGCGCGATTCCTCCTCCAAAAAGGTCTGCGCCCTGACTTCGCGGCAGCACTAAAGCATATTTGACGCAAACGTCAAACAATCTCTTTTTCTATATTAAATTCAGTTATTTTCCAGAATGTTTGATTGCGTCAATCTGCGTGATAGATTGGCGGATCACTTCGATCAGAATACGCCTTCCAACGTCGATTAGCGAACAGACAGGGCCCATGCCGTCAAAATCTCCCCTCCCGCAGATCACCTCCGACCACATGGACACGCTCCTGGCCGGCACCCGTATGCGCCGCAACCGCCAGAGTGACTGGTCGCGCCGTCTGGTGCGCGAAAACAATCTCACGGTCGATGACCTGATCTGGCCGATCTTCCTGGTGGATGGCGAGAATATCCGCCAGTCGGTCCCGTCGATGCCGGATGTCGTGCGGCTTTCGGTGGACGAAGCCGTGCGCGAGGCAGAGAAGGCGGCAAAGCTGAATATTCCGGCACTGGCGCTGTTTCCCTATACCGATCCTGGTCTGCGCGACGAAACCGGGTCCGAGGCGCTCAATCCGGAGAACCTGACCTGCCGCGCCTTGCGCGCCATCAAGGCGGAAAGACTGAACCTCGGCCTGATGACCGACGTCGCGCTCGACCCCTACACCAGCCACGGCCATGACGGACTGATGGAGGGGGAGACGATCCTGAACGACGAAACTGTCGATCAACTTTGCCGGCAGGCTCTGGTGCAGGCGGAAGCGGGCGCGGATGTAATCGCTCCGTCTGACATGATGGACGGCCGCATCGGCGCCATTCGCCAGGCTCTCGATTCTCAAGGTCACCGTGGAACGCAGATCATGGCCTATTCGGCCAAATACGCCTCTGCCTTCTATGGCCCGTTCCGCGATGCTGTCGGTTCGTCCGGCACGTTGATCGGCGACAAGCGCACCTACCAGATGGACCCGGCCAACACCGACGAGGCTCTGCGAGAAGCAGAACTGGATATTGCGGAAGGCGCTGACATGGTGATGGTGAAGCCGGGCATGCCCTATCTCGACATCGTCCGCCGGATCAAGGACGAATTCCAGGTTCCGACCTACGCCTATCAGGTGTCCGGCGAATACGCGATGATCAAGGCGGCCGCCGCTAACGGCTGGCTGGACGGCGACAAAGCAATGCTGGAAAGCCTGCTTGCCTTCAAGCGCGCCGGAGCCGACGGCATCCTGACCTACTTCGCCCCCAAGGTGGCCGAGATGCTGGCAGGCGGGAAATGACCTCTGCCGAGGCCAGCCGCGCTGACGAGGTGACATTCGACAAGGTTCAGGAGGCGGCCGCGCTTTTGAAAGGCGCCGTGATCGAGACCCCGTGCCTGCCTGCGCCGCGGCTTTCGCAGCTCACCGGGGCGGATGTCTTTGTAAAATACGAAAACATGCAGGTCACCGGTGCCTTCAAGGAACGCGGCGCGCTGGTGAAACTCTCAAGCCTGACGGTGGATGAAAAGAAGCGTGGCGTCATCGCGGTCTCGGCCGGCAACCACGCGCAGGGCGTTGCCTATCATGCCGGACGTCTCGGCATACCGGCGACCATCGTCATGCCGGTCCTGACGCCTTTCGTGAAGATTTCCGCAACCCGGAACCATGGCGCCGAGGTCGTGCTGGCCGGAAACACGCTGGCTGAGGCAAAGGAAGAAGCCGACAGGCTGGCCGAACAGAACAATCTCGTCTGGGTGCATCCTTACGATGATGCTCATGTCATTCACGGCCAGGGCACCATCGGCATTGAAATGCTGGCACAGCAGCCGGACCTCGATATGCTCGTCGTCCCGATCGGCGGTGGCGGGCTGATCGCGGGCATTGCAACGGCGGCAAAGGCTCTCAAGCCTTCCGTTGAAGTGATCGGCGTCGAGACAACGCTTTACCCCGGCATGTGGGGCGCTTTCTATGGCAAGGACGTACGCTGCGAGGGTGCGACCATCGCCGAAGGCATTGCGGTGCGCGACATCGGCATTCTGACAACGGAAGTCGTCAAAAGGGCCGTCGATGACATCTTGCTTGTTTCTGAAAGCAGCATCGAGCGGGCGATCAACGCCTATCTGACCTTGCAGCGGACCATTGCCGAGGGCGCAGGCGCAGCCGGTCTTGCGGCGTTGCTGACAGATCCAGAGCGCTTCGCCGGCAAAAGGGTTGGCCTGGTCCTGTGTGGCGGGAACATCGATCCGAGACTGCTGTCAAAAATCGTGGTTCGCGAACTTGCCCGCGACGGCAAACTGGTGTCGATCCGGATCGATACGCCGGACCGGCCGGGCGTACTCGGTGAAATCGCGACCGTCATCGGCGACATGCAGGGCAACGTGGTTGATGTGGAACACCACCGCCTGTTCCTGAATGTTCCCGCCAAGGGCGCGACGCTGGATGTCACTTTCGAGGCTTTCGACCGTCCGCATGGCGAGCGCATCGTCGCCGCACTGCGCGAACGTGCCTTCGTGGTGCGTTATCTGGAAATCGGCGAGCGGATGGACTGAGGCGGACCCCGGCTTTTCCATTTTTCAAAGTCAATGGACACCTCAATTTCATCGCAGGTTGAACTGTCAGATCGGACCTGAAGGATCGGCAGGAGTGCAGATGGCACGCAGACAAGCTTGGGGCTACCGGCAGATAATTGCGAAACCCGCTCCCAATCACCACATGTTGATCATCGAACCTAAGGGAGCCGCGCCATGTCTGCAGAAACCACCTCCGACTATGCCCGTCAGGATGTCTTCGATCCTGTGAGCAATCCGGAGCTGTTTTCCGGTGTGCGCAGCCGGCGCATCTTCGCCTTCTGTATTGATCTGATCGTGATCACGCTGTTCACCTTTGCCGCCGGCATCGTTGTGTTCTTCCTGGGCGTGTTCACTCTCGGCCTCGGCTTCCTGCTTTATGGCATTCTGCCCACCGCGGTCGCTCTGCTCTATGTCGCCTTCACGCTTGGCGGCCCGCAGGCATCAACTCTGGGCATGCGCGCGATGGGGCTGGAAATGCGCCTCTGGTATGGCGCCAAGCCCTACCCGCTTCTGGCAGCCGTCCATGTCATCCTGTTCTGGTTCTCGGTCTCTCTGCTGACGCCACTGGTTCTGCTGGTGTCCCTATTCTCCGACCGCAAGCGCCTGCTGCACGACCTTATCCTCGGAACAGTGGTGATCAACTCCGCCTACCATCAGGAACATGCGCGCGTGCAGGCGTAACGTCAGTTCAAGAGCGCGAGCGACAAGTTCAACAGGCCAGCAAAGCCTGTCCACAGCGCGTAGGGAATGAACAGCAGCGCAGACAAACGGTCCGCGCGCCAGTTTCCGCCGATAAAATTCAGGATCAGGTAGAGCATCACAGTGATGACGCCCAAGGCCGTCCACATGTAGTGGAGCGTGAAAAAGAGCGGCGACCAGACCCAGTTGAGGATCATCTGCCCGTACCAGATCTGCATGATGCGGCTGTTGCCCCCACGCAGGTACGTCCGCCAGCCCGCAATCGCAATCATCACGTAAAGTATTGTCCAGACTGGCGCGAAAACCCAGTTTGGCGGATTGAACGGCGGCTTTCTGAGAGCTTCGTACCAGGCCCCCGGCGTGTTCAGGATGCCGATCGTGATGCCAGCCCCCAGAACGATGGCCAGAAACAAGACCAGCAAGGGAAGATGTCTGGCAGACGGCGGCGAACTTGGATTTTCTGAACTCATGACTTTTTCAACGCGGCTTGTCATCAAGGGTTCCCGTTCTTCCGGCCAAATCGCATTATCGGCAGACGAACTTTAGAAGTGTCATTTGGTAAGGGGAATATATCAACGGCAATATTATCTTAAGGCTCTTCCATTGCCGGGACCGCCTGCTTTAGAGTGTTGCTTCGTGAAATTGGCCAAGATGGCTTTGGGCAGGTGAATGCACTCAGTTGATATTGCGATGGCGCTGACCTTCGTGGTGATCGCGTCCACTGTCGTCCTGTACGCCCTTGAGCGTTATGCGATCGAAACAATCGCCCTTGGGTCCGTTTCCGCCTTCATTGTCATCTTTTCGCTGTTTCCGGTTGAGAGGCCGGACGGTTCTCTCATCAGCACCGGCGACTTCCTGTCCGGCTTTTCCAACCCCGCGCTGATTACGGTTATTTGTCTGCTGATCATCGGCCAGGGCCTGTTCCAGACCGACGCCCTGGAAGCACCGGCCAAGGCCATCGTGAAGATGACGCGGGGGCGCTCGCTGCGAGCCGCGATCCCGGTTCTGTTGACCGTCGCCGCGCTCAGCGCGTTCTTGAACAATACCCCCGTCGTCGTGATGTTCCTGCCGATCCTGACAGCCGTTGCTGCAACGGTAGGCCAGTCCCCGGCCCGTGTTCTGATGCCGCTGTCCTTCCTGGCAATTCTTGGCGGCATGACGACGCTGATCGGTTCATCGACCAATCTGCTGGTGGCGAATTTCGCGGCGCAGAGCTCAGATCTGCGGCTGACCTTCTTCAGCTTCACACCCATCGGGCTGATCATGGCCGGCGTCGGCTCGATCTACGTGCTGTTCATCATGCCCAAACTGCTTCCGGTGCGCAAAACCATGGCGGAAGAGTTCCAGAGCTCTTCCGGAAAGCAGTTCATCGCCCAGATCGAAATCACCTACGGTCACCCGCTGGTAGGTGTTGAATCCGTGTCCGGCATGTTCCCGAAACTGAAGGACATGACTGTACGGCTGGTTCAGCGTGGCCAGAAGCCCATTCTGCCCCCGTTTGAAAACGTTGTGCTGTCGCCCGGCGACACGGTGATCGTGGCTGCAACGCGCGCCGCCCTTGCCAATGCGCTGGCCCGCAGGCAGCCGCTGATGGAGGCCGATTCCGATACCAACGGCTCAGGCCGCGAGACACCGGCCCCTGCCGGCACGATCAGCCTTGCGGAAACGGTGGTGGCTCCTGCCTCCCGCCTGATGGGCCGCACCCTGCCCCAGTCGGGCTTCTACACGGACACAGGCTGCCTGGTGATGGGCATCCAGCGTCGCAGCCGCATGCCGCGCATGGCCATGAACGACATCCGCCTGGAAGCCGGCGACGTGCTTCTTGTGGCCGGCAGCGAGGAGGCGATCGCGCGCCTGCGCGGCAATCGCGACGTTCTGCTGCTGGACTGGTCGATGGCCGAGGTGCCGCGCAAGCGTTACGCGCCACGGGCGCTCGTGATCTTTGCCTTTGTGGTTGCGCTGGCTGCCAGCGGTCTCGTCCCCATTGTCACCACGGCCGTCGCCGGTACGTTCGCCATGATCGTTTCGGGCTGTCTCAACATCCGGCAGGCCATGCGCGCCATCGACAGCCGCATCTTCATGCTGGTGGGGGCCTCGCTGGCCGCCGCCGTTGCGCTGGAGGGAACCGGCGGGGCAAATGCCATTGCCACCGGGCTTGTTCACCTGCTGGCCGGAGCATCGCCAACCGTGATGCTGTCAGCGCTGTTCTTTATCGTGATGATCCTGACGAACTTCCTGTCGAACAACGCGGCCGCCGTTCTGTTCACTCCGATTGCGATCAATCTGGCAAACCAGATCGGCGCGAGCCCGGAAGCCTTTGTCGTCTGCCTGATCATCGCGGCCAACTCGTCCTTCGCGACCCCTATCGGCTATCAGACCAACCTGATCGTCATGGGTCCGGGTCACTACAAGTTCAACGACTTTGTGCGGGCTGGTACCCCGCTTGCGCTTATTTTATGGTTGACCTTCTCACTGGTCGCGCCATGGTATTACGGACTATAGGACCCGGAATAGAGAACAAATCAAAAGGTTTCGCGGGACAAAACGGTGACACGGCACCCCACAGATCATCCGCAGTTCTATCTTACTGCACCCGCACCCTGCCCCTATCTTGAGGGAAAACAAGAGCGCAAGGTCTTTACCCATCTTGTCGGCCATGGCGCTCCCGCGCTCAACGAGGTGCTCACGCAGGGCGGTTTCCGGCGCAGCCAGAACATCGCCTACCGCCCGGCCTGCGAACGGTGCCAGGCCTGTATCTCGGTTCGCGTGCGCGTTGACGATTTCAAGTGGAGCAAATCCTTCAAGCGCGTCTGGAAATCCGGATCCGACATCGTCGGCGCCCGCCTTCCACCCAGCCCGTCAGCCGAACAATACGATCTCTTCCGTGACTATCTGCAGGCCCGGCACGAGAATGGTGGCATGACGGAAATGAGTGTTCTCGACTATGCCATGATGGTTGAAGACACCCATGTCGAAACGCTGGTTCTGGAATACCGGCAACGCGGCCCGAACAGCTTCATCACCGGAGCGGGCGAAGGCCCGTTGCTGGGCGTCGCCCTTTCCGATCAGCTTTCGGACGGATTGTCGATGGTCTATTCCTTCTACGATCCCGAATACGCCAAGACGCCTCTCGGCACCTATATGATCCTCGATCACATCGAGCGCGCCCGTAAGATGAACCTGCCTTACGTTTACCTGGGATACTGGGTCAACGGCTCTCAGAAGATGGCCTACAAGGCCCGCTTCAAGCCGCAGGAACATCTCGGCCCCAATGGCTGGCTGGTTGTCGACGCGGAAGCCTATCAAAAGGCACCGCATTCGGAAGAATGACGGCGGGCGGCATGGTTCGGCCGGGTGCCCGATGCATGGCTCAGAGCTTTACGGCTGCAGAACTACCTTTCTCACCTCACCCCTCATCCTGAGTAAGCGCGTCAGCGTTGTATCGAAGGATGGGCGGCATACGCAGAAGTAAGTGGTTCATCCCTGGCGACAGCACTTCGTGCTTGTTCAATATGAGGCAGAAAGTGTGGCCACTGCCTGCGGCTTTCCCAGGATCTTATTTTCCAGCAAAACCGATCGGCGCATACTTCACCGAAGGCATTAGCCCGTTCAGGGAATGAACGCGCGGATCTGCCTGAAGACCGAGTGGAACATTTCTTCGGTTAGGCGGCCGGTGTTGGTGTTGTAGCGCGAGCAGTGATAGCTGTCGAAAAGCGTCAGTCCCGTTCCGGGCAGCTCGTGCTGTGCGCCATGTGCAAAGGCGAAGGATGCCCTGCGCTGATCGAGCGCCGTCAGGAAGGTTTCATGCGCAATGCGGCCGAGCGCAAGCACAGCCTTGATCGATGGATTGGCGTCAAGCGTCGACAGGAGATAGGGGCGGCACGTCTTGATTTCGGCGCCGGTCGGCTTGTTCTGTGGCGGCAGGCAGCGCACCGCATTGGTGATCATCGCATCTTTCAGCCGCAACCCGTCGTCCGGTCGGGCCAGATACGTTCCTTCGGCAAAACCGAACTCGATCATGGTCTGGTACAGAAGATCCCCGGCGTAGTCGCCCGTGAAAGGCCGGCCCGTGCAATTGGCCCCCTTCATTCCCGGCGCCAGACCGATGATCAGAAGGCGCGGAGACGCATCACCGAATGATGGCACTGGTGCATTGTGCCAGTCTGGATAGGTAACCTTCAGCTCCTCGCGCAGGGCGACGAGGCGCGGACAGGCCGGGCAGTCCGGCGGAGGGTCAACCGGCCAGCTATCTGAAATACGCTCGGACATTGCCCGGTTCGGCCTCAGTAGTCGTCGTCCTCGTCGTCTTCATCGACATGCGCAGGCGTTTGCGGGCGGGCAGGACGTTCGGACGGATCCCGGCCGATCTTGTTTGCAAGGCTCGCCAGATCGATGAAATGGTCAGCCTGACGACGCAAGTCGTCGGCGATCATCGGCGGCTGGGTCTTCAGCGTTGAAACCACACTCACCTTGCGGCCCTTGCGTTGCAGGGCCTCAACGAGGGAGCGGAAGTCGCCGTCACCGGAGAACAGGACCACATGGTCGACGGATTCAACCAGTTCCATGGCATCCACGGCAAGCTCGATGTCCATGTTGCCCTTCACCTTGCGGCGGCCGGCGCTATCGACGAATTCCTTCACAGGCTTGGTAATGACCTTGTAACCGTTGTAGTCGAGCCAGTCGATCAGCGGACGTATGGAGGAGTATTCCTGATCTTCGATCAACGCAGTGTAATAATACGCACGCAGCAGATACGCCTGTCCCTGGAACTCTTTCAGCAAACGTTTGTAGTCGATATCAAAGCCAATTGCCTTGGCCGTTGAGTACAAGTTCGCTCCATCAATGAACAAAGCAACTTTTTCTCGAGCGTCAAACATCTTATTTGAAACCTTTCCGAGTCATACACGCCGCTCTTGCAATGTTGCGTAGGAGGAACTGGTTTCCCGCGACCGAATTCCAGGCGCACGCTATAAGGCGACATATATTTTGCTGTAAGTTTACCGCGTATTCCGTGGCGTCACACAGCTTATCATTTTGTTTTGTCAACGGCCTTCTGATTCTGAAAACGACCGTTACTAGTGGCCTACACCATTATATTGGAGCGCCGCAATGCAAAAGCGAATAGGGCGCGCGAAATCAGGCAAAAAAACATCGGATTTTTTGTCTGTGCGTTCCGGGAACTGGGTTGCGCCTCTCAAATCTGACAAGGGGTTGCTTTTTGGAAACGTGAACACTATACGCTGGTTCTTCAAGTTCCTTAAGCCTATGGAGACGTCGAATGGCGCGCGTGACCGTCGAGGACTGCATCGACAAGGTCGAAAACCGGTTTGAGCTGGTGCTGCTTGCTGCGCATCGCGCTCGTATGATCTCAAGCGGCTCGCCGCTGACCATTGATCGTGACAACGACAAGAACCCCGTTGTTGCGCTGCGCGAGATTGCCGAGCAGACCGTCAGCCCGGAAGACATGAAAGAGGACCTGATCCACTCTCTGCAGAAATATGTGGAAGTGGATGAGCCGGAGGCCGATGCCGTGCCGATGGTTCCGTCCTCCAACCAGCATCAGATGACGCAGGTCAACAATGTTGACGACAGCGCTGTCGAGTTCGACCGCATGTCCGAAGAAGACCTGCTGCGTGGCCTGGAAGGCCTCGTACCGCCGGAGCGGACCGACGACGTCTGATTTGAGTTCACAAGTTCGTCTGAAGCGCGGCGGGAATACCCCGGCGCTTCCGACGGCTTTTGTCTGTCCCGCTGATGTCTCAGCCGTTTGCCAGGGTCGGTTGCGGCCATGATGCGTCAATACGAACTCGTTGAACGGGTTACGCGCTACAATCCGGACGCCGACGAGGCCTTGCTCAACAAGGCCTACGTCTATGCCATGCAGAAACACGGCTCCCAAACCCGTGCGTCCGGCGACCCCTACTTTTCTCATCCGCTCGAAGTTGCCGCGATCCTCACGGACCTGCGCCTGGACGACGCAACAATTGCCGTCGCCCTGCTGCATGACACGATCGAGGACACCGATGCGACCCGTGCCGAGATCGACTCCCTGTTCGGTGAGGAAATCGGCAAGCTGGTCGAGGGTCTGACCAAGATCAAGCGACTGGACCTGGTCTCGCAGAAAGCCAAGCAGGCCGAAAACTTCCGCAAACTTCTGCTTGCCATTGCCGATGACGTCCGTGTGCTTCTGGTCAAACTGGCGGACCGTTTGCACAACATGCGTACGCTCCACCATATGCCGGAGCACAAGCGCGGGCGGATTGCCGAAGAAACGATGGAAATCTATGCGCCGCTCGCCGGGCGCATGGGCATGCACGACATGCGCGAGGAGCTGGAAGACATCGCCTTCCACACGCTCAACCCCGAAGCCTATGAAACCATCACCGACCGTCTGGTCGATCTGCGCGAGCGCAACCGCGACCTGATCCTGGACATCGAGACAACGCTGACGGAGCGTCTCAGCGAGCGGGGCATGGCCGCCGTGGTGAAGGGCCGTGAAAAACGTCCCTACTCGATCTTCCGCAAGATGCAGCGCAAGGCCATCGGCTTCGAGCAGCTTTCCGACATCTACGGGTTCCGCGTCACAGTCGGCACCGTGGAGGCCTGCTATCGCGTTCTGGGTGTGATTCATACGACCTGGCCCACCGTTCCCGGCCGGTTCAAGGACTATATCTCCACGCCCAAGCAGAACGACTACAAGTCGATCCATACCACCATCGTCGGGCCATCGCGCCAACGCGTGGAGCTGCAGATCCGCACCATCGCCATGGACCGGGTCGCGGAATACGGTATCGCCGCGCATGCGCTCTACAAGGACGGCGAATTCGGCGGGCGCAACATTGCACGCCACACGGAAGACTGCCGAGCCTTTGAATGGCTGCGCAGGACCACCGAGTTGCTGGCCCAGGGGGACACGCCGGAAGAATTTCTGGAAAATACCAAGCTGGAACTCTTCCACGACCAGGTCTTCTGCTTCACCCCCAAAGGCCGCTTGATCGCCCTGCCCCGCGGCGCGACGCCGATCGATTTTGCCTATGCGGTTCATACCGGCATCGGCAACACCTGCGTCGGCTGCAAGATCAACGGCAAGATCATGCCGCTGGTGACCGAGCTGCATAACGGCGATGAAGTCGAAATCATCCGTTCGCCCGCGCAAACGCCGCCGCCGGCCTGGGAAGCGATTGCCGTCACAGGCAAGGCTCGTGCCGCGATCCGCCGCGCCACCAGGGAATCCGTGCGCAAGCAGTATGGAGCCCTTGGCGAACACATTCTGAAGCGTGCTTTCGCCAGAGCGGACAAGGCCTATTCGGAAGATCTTCTGGAAGCCATTCTCGATCTTCTGCACCAGGCCAGCGTCGCAGATTTGCTGGCTGCGGTCGGGCGCGGTGATCTTTCGGCACAACTGGTTCTGAAATCGGCCCATCCGGATTATCAGGACGAGCGCGTGGCCATTTCCGGCCCACCGCTGGAAGAAGGCTGGTTCGGCCTGAAGCAGGGCCATGGCCTGAAGTTCCGCATTCCGCCAGGGGAACTGGATGCAGACAAGGCGGCCGCCAACGCCAATGGCGAAGCCGAAGAAGGTCCTGCCCTGCCGATCCGCGGCCTGTCCGGCGACATTCCGGTCACTTTCGCGCCAGATGGCGGGGCCGTTCCCGGCGACCGTATCGTCGGCATCTTGACCCCGTCCGAGGGACTGACCATCTATCCGATACAATCGCCGTCCCTGAAGGAATTCGACGACCAGACGGAGCGCTGGGTCGACGTTCGCTGGGACATCGACGTCAACAATCCGGAACGGTTCCCTGCGCGCCTGGACATTTCGGCTGCAAACGAGCCCGGTTCCCTGGCAACCATCGCGCAGGTGATCGGCGAAAACAGCGGCAATATCGACAACGTCAAGATGATGCAGCGCGCCTCGGACTTCCACCAGATGATCATCGATCTGGAAGTCTGGGATCTGAAACACCTGAACAGGATCATAAATCAGCTTCGAAGCAAGCCGAATGTTTCCAGCGTCAGCCGTGTGAATGGTTAGGCTGCCAGAGGTGGCCGCCACAAAAAGGACCAAGCCGCTTTCGAGTGGACAACAATACCGATTGAAAATGGGCAGGCGCTCAGCCGCCGAAGAATTTTGAGGGGATCTGATAATGACACGCGATGAAGTTCTGGCCGTGTTCCGTGAGGCCGGAGCCTTTCTGGAAGGCCACTTCATTCTGACCTCCGGTCTGCGCAGCCCGGTCTTCCTGCAGAAGGCACGCGTGTTCATGTATCCGGACAAGACGGAAAAGCTCTGCAAGGCGCTTGCCGAAAAGATCCGCGCCTCCGGTCTTGGCAGGATCGATTACATCGTCTCCCCGGCGCTCGGGGGCCTCATTCCAGGTTACGAAACCGCCCGCCACCTCAACGTTCCTGCCATGTGGGTGGAGCGGGAAGATGGTGAATTTCGCCTGCGGCGCTTCGAAATGCCGCAAGGTGCCCGGGTCATTGTTGTAGAGGATATCGTTACAACCGGCCTTTCCAGCCGCGAAACGGTAACCTCGTTGAAAGCTCTTGGTGCTGAAGTCCTGGGTGTAGCCTGCCTGATCGACCGCTCCGGTGGCGAGGCTGACGCCTCCGTACCGGTAATTGCGCTGGCAGAATACAAGGTTCCGGCCTATGAACCGGATAACCTGCCGCCGGAACTGGCCGCCCTGCCTGCAGTCAAGCCGGGCAGCCGCGGATTGAGCTGAACGAAAAACACGGGATCGTACCTTAGACCATGCTGTTTCGCCGGAGAAATAGGCCAACAAGGATCGAGCGGCTGCGTGTCGCCGTTTGGCCCCGGAACAGTTGGGCACGCTCAACCCGTTATTTCGGCAAGCGTGTCCTGCGCCTGACCGCGACCCCCCACGCAATTGCCCTGGGCTTCGCCGCGGGAGCCTTTGCCTCCTGCACACCCCTGGTCGGCTTCCACTTCCTGACGGCATTCGGGATCGCCTACCTGGTACGCGGCAACCTGATCGCTGCCGCGCTGGGAACATCCGTCGGCAATCCTTTGACGTTCCCGTTCATCTGGGCTTTCACCTTCAAACTGGGGCAATGGATACTCTACGGGCGGGCGCCGAAGGCCGACCCCCACCAGGTCCACCAGCAGTTTCAAAATGGCCTTTTCGCAAAGTCGCTCGACGCACTGTGGCCAATGCTCAAGCCGATGTTCATCGGTGCTGTTCCACTCGGTCTTATCGTCGGAACGGTGTCCTACGTGATCGTTTACAAGAGTGTCGAGGTCTATCAGCGACGGCGCAGGAACAAACTCGCCGGCAAGGGCGCTGGCAAACATGGCCGGTTGTTTCCCGCCCCGGGCAACACCGTGGAAGAAGACGGCAGCGCTTGATTTTCACGGCCGGCCGGTCCAACTAGTGTGCGAACACGGTCTCCATCCCGCCGCAACCTGGAAAGCAGGGCATGATCCTTGGAATAGGCAGCGATCTGATTGACATCCGCCGGATCGAGAAAACTCTCGAGAGGTTCGGAGAGCGCTTCACCAACCGGGTCTTTACCGAAATTGAGCGAACCAAATCGGACAGACGCGCCGAACGCGCTGCTTCCTATGCAAAACGTTTCGCGGCCAAGGAAGCCTGCTCGAAGGCACTTGGCAGCGGTATTCGCATGGGTGTCGCCTGGCGCGAGATGGGCGTCGTAAACCTGCCGTCCGGGAAGCCGACCATCGCCCTGACCGGCGGCGCCGCGGAGCGATTGCAGGCGATGGTGCCCTCCGGTTTCAGGACCACCATCGATCTCACAATTACGGACGACTACCCACTGGCGCAGGCCTTTGTCGTTATTTCAGCCTGGCCGGCCGACTGGCCCGAGCCACAAAAGGCGGATTCCCCCTGAAAGCCCTGTCTTATGGGCCTTCCTCTCATTGCGTCGGCAGGCGCTAGCGGATAAGAGTCCGGCTGTGAACGGCGGTGCCGAACAGAACGCCGGACAAATTTGATCAAGGGACAAGATGAGCGTGACGGAAAACAAGAAGGATAAGGACAGCGGCCTTGCCGAAACCATCAAGGTTATTGTCCAGGCGTTGTTGCTTGCCCTGATCGTGCGAACATTCCTGTTCCAGCCGTTCAACATTCCGTCCGGCTCGATGAAGGACACCTTGCTAGTTGGCGACTATCTGTTCGTCTCCAAATACAGCTACGGATACTCACGCTTTTCCTTCCCCTTCGGCCTGGGCCCCTTCAGCGGCCGTATCTGGTCCGCCGAGCCAGAGCGGGGAGATGTCGCCGTTTTCAAGCTGCCGACCGATACGTCCGTGGACTACATCAAGCGCGTGATCGGCCTGCCGGGCGATACCATCCAGGTCATCGAGGGCGTGGTGCAGATCAACGGCGAACCGGTCAAACGCGAGCGGATCGACGACTACATCGAACAATCGCCCTCTGGTCTCGTGCGCCGGGTGCCGCGCTATCGGGAAACCCTGCCGAACGGCGTTTCCTACGAAACCCTGGACCTGACGACACGCGGAGAGAAGGACAACACCCGCGAGTACAAGGTGCCTGAAGGCCATTTCTTCATGATGGGCGACAACCGCGACAACTCTGTCGACAGCCGCTATCTGGACAGGGTCGGCTACGTTCCGTTCGAAAACTTCATGGGCCGTGCCGAAATCCTGTTCTTCTCCGTCAAGGAAGGAACGCCAGCCTGGCATATCTGGTCGTGGCCGTGGAGCGTTCGTTGGGAACGGATTGGCCGGACACTCTAACCGGGGCTTTGGCGGTACGTCGCCGAAGCAGGCAGCATGAAAAGACAACTTCATCAACCAGGGCCGATTTCGGCCCTGAAAAACGCGCTGCAATACGAGTTCCGTGACCTGGAGCTGTTGCGGGTCGCGCTGACCCATGCCAGCGCCCTGCCCCCGTCCGAAACGGTTGCGGGAAGTTATCAGCGTCTCGAGTTTCTTGGTGACCGTGTTCTCGGCCTCGTGATTGCCTCCATGCTGCACAAGCATTTTCCCCGGGCAGACGAAGGTGAACTGGCCCGTCGCTTCAACCATATGGTCAAGCGCGAGACGTGTGCGGAAATCGCGCAGGAACTGGGTGTCGGCGATGCAATGCGCATCGGCCTTGCAGAAGCGCAGACAGGTGGCCGCAAGAAAACCGCCCTTCTCGCCGACATCTGCGAATCCGTTATCGCAGCGATCTACCTGGATGGCGGCTTCGAAGCGGCCGAAAGTTTCATCACGCGCCTTTGGGAGCCGCGTATGCTATCCTGGTCGGGTCCGCTGCGCGATGCCAAGACAACGTTGCAGGAGTGGGCACAGTCCAAGAGCCTGCCGACGCCGCGATACGATGTCACCAGCCGGGACGGACCGGACCACGCTCCGAATTTTACCGTGTCGGTCACCGTTCAGGGGTTGCCTCCGGGCGAAGGCAAGGGTGGCTCCAAACGAATTGCAGAACAGAATGCGGCAGAGGCCGTGCTGCGCCGGGAAGGCGTGTGGAAGGAATAGAACAGGTTGAGCGACGACACCACCAACGGCGGTCCGATGGACGAGGACGATGACAACGGCTTTCAGGCCCCGACCGGCCGTTTCGACATGCCGCTTCCCGCGCCGTTGCCGGAGATGCCGGCCGACACCAAGGCAGGTTTCATTGCCCTGATAGGCGCGCCCAACGCCGGCAAATCGACGCTGATCAATCAGCTTGTCGGCACCAAGGTATCCATCGTCACACACAAGGTGCAGACCACACGTACGATCGTGCGCGGCGTTGCCATGCATGGGGCGGCTCAGCTGGTGTTCATTGACACGCCGGGCATCTTCAAACCCAAGCGCCGGCTTGATCGCGCCATGGTCGACACTGCCTGGGGTGGTGCCCGCGATGCCGATCTGATCGCGCTTCTGGTCGATGCCCGCAAAGGCCTGACCGAGGAAGTGGAAAACATCCTCAAACGGCTTTCCAGCCAGCAGGCACCCAAGGTTCTGATCCTCAACAAGACCGATGTCGCCAAGCGCGAAAAGCTCCTTCAGCTTGCGCAGAAGATCAACGAATTCGTCCGGTTTGAAGAGACCTTCATGGTGTCCGCTCTGACTGGCGACGGAACCCAGACCATTCTGGACTATTTCGCGTCCAAGGTTCCTGACGGCCCCTGGCTCTTTCCGGAAGACCAGCCGTCGGACCTGCCCTTGCGCATTCTTGCGGCTGAAATCACCCGCGAAAAGCTGTTCGAGCGCCTGCATGAGGAACTGCCCTACATCTCCACCGTGGAGACGGAACAATGGCAGGCCCGCAAGGATGGATCGGCACGGATCGAGCAGACCATCTACGTGGAACGGGACAGCCAGAAATCCATCGTGCTCGGCAAACGGGGCCAGACAATCAAGGCAATTTCGCAGGCAGCCCGCGAAGAGCTTTCGGAAATCATCGAAGCTCCCGTCCATCTGTTCCTGTTCGTGAAGGTCCGGGAGAACTGGGCGGACGATCCGGAGCGTTACCGGGAAATGGGGCTCGAATTTCCGAAATAATTTGCGCGGATCCCCGAATCCGCCAAACTCCCGGCCAGATGTGAAACGGGAAACGGCCCTTGGAATGGAGCGGACGCGGCGTGGTGCTGACCACCCGCAAACACGGCGAAAACGATGTCATTCTGGAGGCCATGACGCTGGATCATGGCCGCCACCTCGGCCTTGTGCGTGGTGGCCGTTCCCGGCGGCACCGGCCTGTCCTGCAGCCTGGCAACGAGCTAACCCTCACCTGGAAGGCGCGTCTTTCCGACCATCTCGGCCAGTTTCACATAGAGCCGGAAACCTTGCGGGCGGGTGACCTCATGACCAGCAGTCTCGGTCTGGCGGCGCTTCAGCATCTGGCCTTTCTGCTCCGTCTCCTGCCCGAAAGACATACCTACCCGAGATTGTTCAATGCGCTGACCGTGGTTCTGGACCATCTGGAGGCTTCGGACGCGGCAGCCGCGCTTCTGATCCGCTTCGAGCTTGAGGTCTTGCGCGACCTCGGCATCGGTCTCGATCTTTCGTCCTGCGCCGCCACAGGCAGCAACGAAGACCTTGCCTACGTCTCACCAAAATCCGCCCGTGCGGTCTGCCGGGAAGCCGGCCTGCCCTATCATGACCGCCTACTTCCCCTGCCCGGCTTTCTTCTTGACGGGCAACGGCAGGCCGGCAGTGAGCTGACCTGGGCCGATGTCACCCAAGGCTTCGACCTGACAAGCTTTTTTCTGAACAGATACCTGCAGGAACATGGCACCAGGGACGGCGGCACACGAAACCAGGTGCTCACCGCCCTTGAAAAGCGTTACCGAACCGAATTTCCCTGGAATTTCTGAAACTCCAGAAACACGCCTAATTTGCTTCCGGCTGCACCGGCTGCCAAAGCGAACTGCTCTCGCCCTTGCGAAGAAGGATCGTCTCAACGACAGCGGAGACCCCACTCAGCGGTACATATCCGATGTAATCCGTGTAACGGCTGTCGACCGAATTGTCCCGATTGTCGCCCATTACAAACAGATGACCGTCGGGCACGACATATTCTCTTGTCGTGTCCATTTCTCCTTGCGGATCGAGATCCAGAACTTCGTAACTTCTGCCGTTCGGCAAAGTTTCCCTGAATCGCGGAGCAGAGTTCTCTGAGCCGTCTGGATCCTCGTAGCGATAGTCTGCAAGGGCCTGACGTGGAACAGGCACATCATTGATCAGCACCACGCCGTCCTGAAGCCGTATGCGCTCGCCAGGCAAGCCGATGACCCTTTTCAGAAAATCGTTCGCTCTTTTGGCGGCGATGGTGAAAACGATTACGTCTCCGCGGACTGGCTCATAGTGCTCGCCCATTGAGGGGAAGATTTTTGTCGCAAGAACAACTTCACCGACCTCCAGGGTCGGACGCATGTTGCTTGAAGGAATGGAATAGGTTTTCAGGCGCAGCAGGTAAAAATCGTTCCAGGACACCACTACAGCAGCAAGAGCCAGCGCCACCAAAACGACGATAAGCCAACGAAAAGATTTGCGTCTGGAAGTCATGCACCACCTTGAAAGACCTCACGCGGTTGCCTGCGTGATCGAAAAAACCTGACGATCCGCTAAAGGGTGAAGCTGATTCTCACAACTCTTTCTCGCAACCGAAGGTTTTCCCGCGGCGTGTCTTCATCCTGCCTGTGCGGTTTTCTGAGCAGCGGGAGAAATGTCCGGCGTGACGGTGCTGCTCGACAGGGTCATGCCCTTGGCGAACAGACGTCCAAGATCCGCTTCTGAAAGCGGCCTGGAAAACAGGTAGCCCTGCACTTCGCTTGTGCCGAGGCTTTTGAGGATCGACAGTTCTTCCTCGGTTTCAACACCTTCCACAACGCAGGCAATGCCCATGTCCCGGCTGAGGGCCAACAGGGATTTGACGATGCCATATCCTGCTGTATTCGGCCGAATACCGTGGACGAAACTGCGATCGACCTTGATGCAATCGAGCGGCAGCTTGTGGACATGAGTGAGGCTTGAATACCCGGTGCCGAAATCATCGAGGGACAGGCGGATGCCGGTTTCCGTCAAAGCCAGGATCGCCCGGCTCGCGTCGTCATCGGCAAGTCCGCGGTTCTTGTGGAGGCTTCTTGTCCTAAAGACACGGATTCATTGCCGGTAGGCGCGGAACTGACAGCAGGTCATCGACCCTCGCCGTGAACTCCTCGTCCGAGGTTTTGTCAAACTCAGACACCAGACGCGCAGGGAATTGCACGTGCTCGGGAACGTCCGCCTTGCAGCTTTTCAACTGTCCAGATGCATCCGGTCCGATCAGATCGTTGCGGAGTTTCCTGAGCCTCGTCTGATCGCGCTCCTGCAGTTGGCTCATCGTAACGGGCTCGATCGAATTGGCGAGAATGAAATGATCCATCCGGTCAAGCGCTTCGTCCACAAGACGCGATACGCGTTCGTTTTCAACGTCCTGACAGGTATCGAGCGCTGCCCGCACCAATTGATAGATCCCCTTGGCGCAGAGCACCGCGCCATGGCCGCTTTGATCAAAGGTGGCGATCTTTATTTTGCCGTCCTTGCGTTCCATCTCCAGCAGAACATCGCCCGGAAGCATCACTTTCCGGATCTCGGTTCCATCGGGCAAAACCTTGTACTCGGGTGCCAATTCCGCCCGGTCGAAGTAGGGATCGTAGGGCGTGTTCCATGGTTCGGATTGCGCGAAGGCGGCCCATGAAGAAAAGAGCAGGAGTGCGGAAGCAAGACCGCTTGCCGCAAAGGTCAATTTTATCACTGGTTCATTCTCCGAACGAAAAAGGTCTTGCCGGGCTTCAAGCGCCTGCTCACCATTGCATTGATGATTTCGGGTTTGCCTGCAAAAGACAACCGGGAACAGCTGCAATAGATTTCTTCGCCAGCCATCGCCGGCCACGCCTTCCCCAACCCTACCGATTTCCGTTGAAAATCGGCCAGTCCCGGCCCTTTCCGTGTGCAAGCGAATTGAACCCGCGCGCCGAACAGGTTAGCAGATATTCATGGGAAAAGAGACGACACCGCCGCCAAGCGGCATTGAGAGCATCAATCTCAAGAATGCGCTGGAAGAGCGCTATCTGGCCTATGCCTTGTCGACCATCATGCACAGGGCCTTGCCGGATGTGCGCGACGGTTTGAAACCGGTGCACAGACGCCTGCTTTACGCGATGCGCCTTTTGAAACTGGACCCGGGGTCCGGCTTCAAGAAATGTGCCCGCGTTGTTGGTGACGTTATCGGTAAATACCATCCGCATGGCGACCAGGCGGTTTACGATGCCCTTGTCCGTCTTGCCCAGGACTTTGCGCAGCGCTATCCGCTGATCGACGGCCAGGGCAACTTCGGCAACGTTGACGGCGATAACGCAGCGGCCATGCGTTACACCGAAGCTCGCATGACCGACACCGCCAAGCGCCTGCTGGATGGCTTGGACGAAAATGCCGTCGATTTTCGCGAGACCTATGACGGTGAGGACAAGGAACCGATCGTTCTGCCGGGCGGTTTCCCGAACCTTCTCGGCAACGGTTCGTCGGGCATCGCCGTTGGCATGGCGACCTCCATTCCGCCGCACAATGCGTTCGAGCTTTGCGAGGCGTGCCAGCACCTGATCAAGAACCCGAATGCGGAAACCGGCGAACTGCTGGAGTACATCAAGGGCCCGGATTTCCCGACCGGCGGCCTTCTGGTGTCGGATCAGGGCTCCATTCGCGAAGCCTATGAAACCGGACGCGGCAGTTTCCGCGTTCGTGCCCGTTGGGAAGTGGAAGACCTCGGTCGCGGGCAGTGGGCGATTGTCGTCACGGAGATCCCCTATCAGGTGCAGAAGTCGCGGCTGATCGAGAAGATCGCCGAACTGCTGACGGCCCGCAAACTGCCGCTTCTGGACGATGTCCGCGATGAATCTGCAGAAGACATCCGCATCGTTCTGGTGCCGCGTTCGCGCAACGTCGACGCCAATATCCTGATGGAGTCCCTGTTCAAGCTGACGGACCTGGAAAACAGGTTCTCCTTGAACATGAACGTCCTGTCCATGGGCAAGGTGCCTATGGTGATGGGCCTGAAGCAGGTTCTGCGCGAGTGGCTCGATCACCGCAAGGAAGTGTTGATCCGGCGGTCCGAATACCGGCTCGGCCAGATCAACCACCGTCTGGAAGTTCTGGAAGGCTATCTCGTTGCCTATCTGAACCTGGACGAGGTTATCCGCATCATCCGCGAAGAGGACGAACCCAAAGCCGAGCTGATGCAGACATTCGAGCTGTCGGATGTTCAGGCGGAAGCCATCCTCAACATGCGCCTGCGGTCGTTGCGCAAGCTGGAAGAAATGGAAATCCGCAAGGAGCACGACAAGCTGTCGGCTGAAAAAGACGATCTGACCAAGCTGCTCGGTTCTGATGCGCGCCAGTGGACCAAGATCTCAAAGGAGATTGCGGATATCTCCAAGGTCTACGGCCCTGAAACCGAAATCGGCAAACGCCGGACCGACAAGTCCGAAGCCCCGGAAACGGATCTGATCGATATCCAGCAGGCAATGATCGAAAAGGAACCGATCACCGTCATCATCTCCGAAAAGGGCTGGATCCGGGCAATGAAGGGTCATCAGACAGACCTTTCCGGCGTCGTTTTCAAGCAGGGCGACAAGCTGAAGCTGTCGCTGCATGCGGAGACGACGGACAAAATCCTGCTGTTCTCCACCGGCGGCAAGTTCTTCACGCTGGGCGCGGACCGCCTGCCGGGCGGGCGCGGCCATGGCGAGCCGATCCGCCTGATGGTGGAAATGGACGAGGCGCAGGATGTGGTGAACGCCTTCGTTCACAAGCCCGGGCGCAACCTGCTGCTGGCGACCACCGAAGCGCGTGGTTTTGTCGTCAGCGAGGACGACGTCGTTGCCAACACCCGCAAGGGCAAGCAGGTGCTGAACCTCAGCGCACCGGCCGAAGCCTCGATCTGCGTGGAGGCATCCGGCGATCACGTGGCCATCATTGGCGAGAACAGGAAACTTCTGGTGTTCCCGCTGGTGCAGATCCCGCAGATGGGCCGTGGCCGAGGTGTTCGCCTGCAGCGCTACCGGGATGGCAACATTTCGGACATTCGCGTCTTCAAGGGCGAAGACGGCCTGACCTGGACCGACAGTTCCGGCCGCAGCTTCACCCGGTCGCTGGACGAGCTTGCCGACTGGCGCGGCGAACGTGGCCAGGCCGGCCGCCTCCCCCCGACAGGTTTCCCTCGGTCGAACAAGTTTGGACCGAGCAAGCTCTAAGGCGATAACGCGGTCCTTTTCGTGACCGAGCTAAGCCATGCTGGCGGCGCAAAGCCGCCGCCAGTGACCGGGCGTCATCCCGAATGTGCGCTTGAAGTGACGGGTCAGATGACTTTGATCGGAAAAGCCACTGGCAAAGGCCGCATCGGCAAGGGACGCTCCCTGATGCAACTCCGTCTTGGCCCTCTCCAGACGCCGCATGACGAGATACCGGTGCGGGCTCGTTCCAAAGACATCGCGAAACTGCCTCGACAGGGAAAACCTGTCCATCTGCGCCAGATCCTCCAGTTCTTCCATGCTGATCTGCTCGGCGCAGCCTTCTCTCAAGTAATCAGCGCAAGCCTTCAGGGACGGCCAGTTCAACGAAGCGGCACCTGCCTTGCGAGCATCGGCGTGACGGGCCAGGCAAGCGGCCAGATCCGTCACCAGACAGTCTCGCCGGAAGTCGCCCATCTCGCAATCGATGTCGGACAGGGCATCCGCCAGATCTTTCCTGAAGCCAGCATCCGAGAGGACCGGTGAGCTGATAAACGGCAGGCGCGGGTTGCCTGAGACAGCCAGCGTTTCACTGATCAACTCCGGCGGAATGTAGATCATGCGATAGCGGAGCCCGCGCTCGGTTCCCGCACCGCCATCATGCAGTTCGTCCGGATGAATGACGATCACCTGTCCCGGCAGCGAAGCCCGTTTCTCACCGCGATAGCTGAAGGTCTGAACACCGATGATGGTCAAACCGATGGCGTAAGTGTCGTGCCGGTGCGGCGCAAAGCCGTTGCCGTGAAACCGGGCCTCAATGCGCTCGATCCCCTGTTCCGGTGGTGCAACGTGGATCCTGTCCGCTTCACCAGCGCACAAACGTTCAAGACCACCCGGCTTCAGCTCAGCTAGATCCTGCTCTTCCCTTTCTGGATGAAATCCCCGCGTGGAGTTGAAAGTCATGTTCGAAACCAAATTCGTCGTTGTTGTCCGAGAAGATCTCGCTGTCTGGCAGAAGCTGAATGTGACGGCATTCCTGTCGACCGGCGTTGCCGCGGCAAAGCCCGGCATAATCGGCGAACCCTATAGCGACGCGGCAGCCAATGTCTATCACCCGATGAGTGTTCAGCCGATCATCGTCCTGAGCGCCGATGCGCAAACACTCGGCAAGATACACCAGCGCACGCTGGACCGTTCGGTTCCGGCAAGCCTCTACATCGAGGAAATGTTCACGACGGGCCACGACAGCGCAAACCGGGAGGTGTTTGCACGCTTTGGTCCGGACGACGCGAACGTTGTCGGCATTGCCTTTCATGCGGACAAGAAGGTCGCGGACAAGGTTTCAAAAGGCGCGAAGATGCACGCCTGAGCGGCCGGCGCAGCGGCCTCCTGCCGCCAAGGGAGACCTTTCAGCGGTTTGCCCACCCTGCGAAGCCCTCAAGGGGCAGAGCCATGGACTGTTCTGCCCTCCCCGCCTTCATCAAAAGTCTGATCAATCTCCACTCGACTGCGCATGTCTTTTCCGGGCACTCTTGGGCAAACAGAACCCGGGAGGACATATGATAGGGGCGTTCACGTTCAACACCAGTCAGCGCATCGTCTTCGAGAATGGAGCGGCCGCGAACCTGGCAAGCCACGCAGCTTCTTTTCTGGGGCCCCGCCCCTTTCTCGTTACCGATCCGGGCATTGTTTCCCTTGGGCTGCAGGCGTCCAGCGAGGTTGCGCTGGCTGATGCCGGACATGAATTGGCCAGGTTCAGCGACGTCGTCGCCGATCCGCCGCGATCACTCGTCGATGCAGCCGTGGATGCGGCCCGCGCTCACGGGGCAACATCCGTCATCGGGTTCGGTGGCGGCTCGTCGCTGGATGTCGCCAAGCTGGTCGCGCTTCTTCTGGGAAGCAACGAGGAACTGGACGATGCCTGGGGTATCGGAAATGCCAAGGGCCCGCGTTTGCCACTGATCCTTGTTCCGACAACCGCAGGAACCGGATCGGAGGTCACTCCGATTTCGATCATCACGGTCGGAGAGGAAGAAAAGCGTGGCGTCGTTTCCCCTTTCCTGCTGCCCGATCTTGCGATCCTCGACCCTCTGCTGACCCTTGGCCTGCCGGGGCCGGTAACAGCGGCGACCGGCATTGACGCGATGGTCCATGCCATTGAAGGCTACGCCTCGAAATCCGCGAACAACAATCCCGTTTCGAGGACCCTTGCCGTTGAAGCCTTGAAGCTGCTGGGCGCCAATATCGAAAAGGCGGTGTTCACACCTGCCGACAAGGACGCGCGCGGTGCCATGCTGCTGGGATCCATGCTTGCCGGCATGGCGTTCGCCAATTCGCCGGTGGCTGCGGTTCATGCGCTCGCCTACCCCATCGGCGGCACATTTCACGTGCCGCACGGGTTGTCCAACGCGCTGGTGCTGCCGCATGTTCTGAAGTTCAATAATACAGTTGCCTCAGAAACTTATGCCGAGATTGCCCCAATTGTCTTCCCGGCACTTGCCGAGGTCAGCGATGCCAGGGCGCGCTCTGACCTGTTCGCAGAACACCTGGCGGACCTCGCCGCAAAACTGGGACTTCAGACACGCTTGCGTGATGTCGGCATCAGCGAGGCGGACCTGCCCAAAATGGCAAGCGACGCCATGAAACAGACCCGCCTTCTGGTCAACAATCCGCGGGAACTTGGCGAAATGGACGCGTTTGACATCTACAAGGCGGCCCTATGAATTTCACAGCTCCTCCACAAGCAGCCAGACCGCAACCTTTAAAACGGTCCGACTTCAAAGCTTTTCTACATATCCCCACAAGGTGGATGGATGTGGACATTTATGGGCACGTCAACAATGTGCAGTATTTGAGCTTTTTCGACACGGCCGTTAACAGCTGGTACGTTGAAAAGAAATTGCTCGACCCACTCAGCAGCCCCGAGATCTTTCTGGTGGTGGAAACCGGCTGCCATTACTTTGCCGAACTCACCTTTCCCTCTGTCGTTTCCGCAGGGCTCAAAGTGGAGAAACTCGGCTCAACATCAGTGGTTTTCCGGGTCGGATTGTTTGCCGGCGAAGCCGAGACAACAGCGGCACACGGCCGCTTTGTGCATGTCCACGTGAACCGCGAAACACGCAGGCCCTGCCCCATTCCCGACTGGAAACGGGACATTCTGGAAGGTTTGACGGCTTAGGTCTTGAACCGGCCAGGCGAGACAGTTTCGCTGCAAACGGTCACAGGCAATCCACGGGAAAAGTGCGGGACAGGCGGTTTCACTACCCACAGGAACTGCACAGCCCATCCACACGTTATGCGCAAGTCTTCAACAGGTTACGCACAGTCATGGAATTGTCGTGCGGTGTTGCTGTGGATAGCGGCAGTTAGCTGAAGTTCTTCATCAAACGGGACTTTTCCCGCTGCCAATCGCGCTTCTTTTCGGTCTCGCGCTTGTCGTGCAGCTTTTTCCCGCGGGCCAGTGCCAGTTCGAGCTTTGCCCGGCCCTGCTCGTTGAAATAGAGCTTGAGCGGAACAATCGTCTTGCCTTCCTTCTGGACGGCACCTGCGAGCTTGCCGATTTCGCGCTTGTGCAACAGCAACTTGCGCGGACGGCGCGGCTCGTGGTTGAACCGGTTGGCCTGCAGGTATTCCGGAATATAGACGTTGTAGATCCAGATCTCGCCCTGATGCTCGGCAGCGTAAGATTCGGCGATGTTCGCCTTGCCATTGCGCAGAGACTTGACCTCGGTGCCTTTCAGCTCGATGCCTGCTTCCAGCGTATCTTCAATCTCGTAATTGAACCTGGCTTTCCGGTTGTCGGAAATGATGGTCCGCCCCGGATCGCCCCCTTTTCTCGGAGCCATTTTTATCCTTCCGGCGTCTGTGCCATGGATTTGAGTTCGTCTCGAACAGGCAAACAATCGAGACGAACGTCAGTTCCCGGCGGCAAGCGCCATTCCTATTCCGATCAGTTGATCAGTCCGGCATGCGCCATCGCAGCGCGAATTTCGGCCTGTGCGGCCTCGGTCACCGGCAGCAGCGGCAGCCGAAGCTCTTCATCCACCTTGCCAAGCAGGGAAAGCGCGTATTTTGCGCCGCCCGGGCTCGGCTCCAGGAACATGGCCCGGTGAAGCGGTGCCAGACGATCCTGATACTCAAGTGCCTTCTTGTAGTCACCGGCAAGCGTGGCAGCCTGGAACTCGGCACAAAGGCGAGGCGCCACATTGGCGGTCACGGAGATGCAGCCGACACCGCCATGTGCGTTGAAGGCAAGCGCGGAGATGTCTTCACCGGAAAGCTGAACGAAATCCGGACCACACAGATGGCGCTGACGGCTCGCCTTGGCCATGTCGGCAGTCGCATCCTTGACGCCCTTGATGTTCTCGCAGGTTTCAAACAGCTCGGCCATCGTTTCCGGCAGCATGTCGACAATCGACCGGCCCGGAATGTTGTAGATGAAGATCGGAATACCGACCGCATCGTTGACGGCCTTGAAGTGTGCCTTCATCCCGGCCTGGTTCGGCTTGTTGTAGTAGGGCGTCACGACCAGCAAGGCGTCAGCGCCAGCCTTTTCGGCGTGCTGAGCGAAGTCGATTGCCTCGATCGTGTTGTTGGAGCCTGCGCCCGCCATGACGGGAACGCGGCCGGCAGCCGCTTCCACGCACAGCTCCACCACCCGCTTGTGTTCGTCGTGCGTCAGCGTCGGGCTTTCGCCGGTTGTTCCCACGGGCACGAGACCGGATGAGCCTTCGGCGATCTGCCAGTCGACAAACTCCTGAAACCGTTTCTCATCAAGCGCTCCGTCCTTGAACGGGGTAATCAGCGCTGGAATTGAACCTTTAAACATCTCGGTTTCCTCTTGGATGATTGTCGCGGTTCCGACGGGCGGAAGGGTATCTGTTTCAGATGGAGGCGCAACATACTCATCTGCTGAACAAGGAGCAATGGTTCCAACGCCATAGAACTGCTGCTTTTCGACTTTTCTTGCCTCAACTGCGTTCTTCGAGCGACACCTGCCCCCTTCTTTTCAAACCCGGATAAGAAGTCTTCCTATTGGCAGCCCTGCGCATTCCACTCTATCTTTGAAAAAACAACTTTTGGATGGAAACGTAACGGGAGACACCCATGGCTTCTGCGCCACAAGAAGCGCTTGTCAACGCCGACACTGCCCCAGCTCCCCCGGTGGTCGAGTTTACCTGGCAAAGTCCCGACGGCCTGACCCTTTCCGGGCGCGAGTGGCCGGCGGCAAAGGCTGCGCCCAAAAGCGCAACGCCTCCCGTTCCAGTTCTTTGCCTGCCAGGGCTTTCGCGAAACACGCGAGATTTCAATGAGATTGCCCATTTTCTTCAATGCTGCGGCCACAGGGTCATCGCTCTCGATTACAGGGGGCGCGGCAAGAGCGACTGGGATCCTGACTGGCGAAATTACGCGCTGACCGTTGAAGACAAGGACATCGACGCTGCCATAGCAAAGTTGAACCTGGACCGATTTGCCGTACTTGGAACGTCACGTGGCGGCTTGCATGCCCTTGCCATGGGCTTGCGCTATCCGGCGTCCCGAATGGCCGCCGTGATCTTAAATGATATCGGTCCGCATATCGAGATGCGCGCGATCCACCGGATTGCGGCGACACTTGGCCATCACATGAAAAACGACTCCCATGAGGAGATCGCGGCCAAGCTCGAACATACGCTCGGTTATCAGTTTCCAGGTTTCGTCAAGGCCGACTGGCTCAGACTGGCCCACCAGCTAGCATCGGAACGCGATGGCCATGTGGTGATGGACTATGATCCCGCCCTCGCCCATCAATTGGCAAGCCTGGATGATTCCACGCCGACGCCTGATCTTTGGCCACTCTATGAAAAGCTGTCCGACAGGCCGGTTCTGGTTCTTCGCGGAGAACATTCCGATCTGCTGAGCCCGGACACCTGCCGCCGCATGATGGAGTCTCACCCCAACGCGGCGTTGAAAACCGTTCCCGGCCAGGGACATGCCCCGGTTCTGTGGGATGGCGAGACGCATAAAACGATCTCGGAATTTCTGAAAACCGTCTGACCCTGATCAGACGGCCCGGTGTGTGCGCGTCTGAGCTTCTGAGCTTCTGAGCTTGGGCAACACAATATGCGCAGCTCTTTGCAGACTTTTAAGCCTCGACAAGACAAAAGAAAACCCGGCGTTTCCGCCGGGTTTTCCATCAAACCTCGAGTGAGGGTTGATTAGAAGGTGCGCTGCATACGAACACCGAAGAGGAGTTCGTCAACGTCAGACGCGTTGCTCGGGTCGGTGTTGGCGTAACCAACGTCAGCACCCATTACGAAGCCAGAGACCGGCTCCCACTGTACGGAACCGTCGATTGCCCAACGGGTCAGGTCGGTTGCGCCAGTCGGCTGATCGATGTCCATGTAGGAACCGTCAAGTGCCAGACCGATCGTGGAAGTTGCCTGGATGTAAGCACCAGCCGACAGGGAGTAGCCGGTGGAGGTGCCGCTGGTCGGGCCGTAATCGGAGACTGCTACGCCGCCAACGGTGCTGCTTGCGCCGATGTAGGACAGAGCGCCGTCTGCGTAGAAGCCCTGGAAGAAGATGTTGGAGCCCGGAGAAGCCATCGGCAGGTTGATGGCTACGCCACCGCCGATTGCCCAGCCGAAGGAATCGTCAGCACCGTTGTTGGTTGCGCCGGTCTGGTGTGCGTTTGCACGATCCGGGTAAACCTGGTGCAGAGCACCGGACAGCTGTGCAGAACCCCAGCCCTGGGAAACGCCGAGAGCAGCGACCAGGTCCGGTGCACGCGTGCCGCCGTAGGTGCCAACCTCACGATGCGAACGATCTTCCAGAGCGATCGTAGCGGAGAAGCCGTTGCCGAAAGCTGCGGTGTAAGCGATCTGGTTGACCGTCTGGTCGGACCAGTTACGGCTAACAACACCCATGAACGCCTGACCGGTGAAGATGTCGAAGTTCGAGGTCAGAAGACCAGCTGTCAGGCCGCCCCACTGGATGTAAGCGTTGTCGAGCGTTGCAGAGCCGACAGCGTTCGTAACGGTGGAGTACATGGAGACGTATGCACGCAGGGTACCGAATTCGGTTGCGGTGCGAGCGTCCAGGTACAGGTAGCCGCGAGACAGCCAGGAGTAGCCGTCAGAATCACGGTTGCCCCATGCGCCGTTGTCCAGCGTGTTGTTGACGATCACCTGGGTACGAACACGGCCGCCAACGCGGAGGCAGGTTTCGGTGCCCGGGATGTAGTAGAAGCGTGCGCCGTAAGCGTCACAGACGCGAACGTAATCAACCGGCTCCGGAGCAACCGGAAGATCGGCTGCCTGTGCGGTGGTGGCAGCAGCAGCTGCTGCAGCGCCGAGCATCAAGCTCTTGAGTTTCATATCTGACCTCCAATCAGTCATTTCAATTGGCACCAAAGAAAAGCGCCATTGTCCCCGCGAATTGTTTCTGAGTTTGTCACCGACCGGAGGTTGGACGTCCGAGGCAGACAAATCAGTGCGGCTCGAAGCCGCTCGCAAGGATGACCATACGCATCCAATTTCCCGGTTCAACACAGAATACGGTTCTGACCTACCGCAGCGGCTGTTTTCAAAAACCGGTGTTGCGCGAATGTCACAAAAACAGATGGGAAATTTAGGAACTGTTAGGATTCTCGGCAAAAACGCCGATCTGACCGGCCTTTGACCGGGAGGCCAGGAGCCTCTTCCCATGCAGATTCTCGGGGAATCAAAATGGGGACGGCCCGGCAGATTGAAGCCTGCCGGGCCGCGAGACTGACTGGAGTTCAGAGGATCACAGCCAGAAATCTAATCAGATGATTAGAAGGTGCGCTGCATACGAACACCGAAGAGGAGTTCGTCAACGTCAGATGCGTTGTCCGGGTCGGTGTTGGCATAACCAACGTCAGCACCCATTACGAAGCCAGAGACCGGCTCCCACTGTACGGAACCGTCGATTGCCCAACGGGACAGATCGGTTGCGCCGTTCGGCTGATCGATGTCCATGTAGGAACCGTCAAGTGCCAGACCGATCGTGGAAGTTGCCTGGATGTAAGCACCAGCCGACAGGGAGTAGCCGGTGGAGGTGCCGCTGGTCGGGCCGTAATCGGAGACTGCTACGCCGCCAACGGTGCTGCCTGCGCCGATGTAGGACAGAGCGCCGTCTGCGTAGAAGCCCTGGAAGAAGATGTTGGAACCGGAGTTCAGCATCGGCAGGTTGATGGCTACGCCACCGCCGATTGCCCAACCCAGGGAATCGTCAGCACCGTTGTTGGTTGCGCCGGTCTGGTGTGCGTTTGCACGATCCGGGTAAACCTGGTGCAGAGCACCGGACAGCTGTGCAGAACCCCAGCCCTGGGAAACGCCGAGAGCAGCGACCAGGTCCGGTGCACGCGTGCCGCCGTAGGTGCCAACTTCACGATGCGAACGATCTTCCAGAGCGATCGTAGCGGAGAAGCCGTTGCCGAAAGCTGCGGTGTAAGCGATCTGGTTGACCGTCTGGTCGGACCAGTTACGGCTAACAACACCCATGAACGTCTGACCGGTGAAGATGTCGAAGTTCGAGGTCAGAAGACCAGCCGTCAGGCCGCCCCACTGGATGTAAGCGTTGTCGAGCGTTGCGGAACCAGCAGCGTTCGTAACGGTGGAGTACATGGAGACGTATGCACGCAGGGTACCGAATTCGGTTGCGGTGCGAGCGTCCAGGTACAGGTAGCCGCGAGACAGCCAGGAGTAGCCGTCAGAATCACGGTTGCCCCATGCGCCGTTGTCCAGCGTGTTGTTGACGGTTACCTGGGTACGAACACGGCCGCCAACGCGGAGGCAGGTTTCGGTGCCCGGGATGTAGTAGAAGCGTGCGCCGTAAGCGTCACAGACGCGAACGTAATCAACCGGCTCCGGAGCAACCGGAAGATCGGCTGCCTGTGCGGTGGTGGCAGCAGCAGCAGCTGCAGCGCCGAGCATCAAGCTCTTGAGTTTCATATCTGACCTCCAAAAGTCAATTTTCATTGGAACCGAACCTGACCCTCAAGGACCGGCGGGCTCCATCCCCGCGATTTCGTACAAAAACAATTCAGCAGAAAAGTCAGAACCGTTTTTACTGGCGATTACTCGCCGTCGCAGAAGCTAAGAACCAAACTCGACGTGGCACAGCAAGCCCAAACTGCCTTGGGGAAGCATAGTCAGGTATCTGTGTGTTTTTTCTGCAACATGCTGTTTTGCAACCCGTTTTTCATTACCCAAGGGAATACAAAAGCAATCACCCCAGGAAAACTCTGCAAAACTCACGGATACGTGAGGCAGACCTCACGCCCTTTTCGGCGTAACACAACAAAGAAAAAAATAAGACAACCGAAATCTGAGATAAATTCAAAACAAAAATCACCACATACTTCAAGTTTTGAATTGTATACATCAGTGATGTTTTTCATTTTTTCTTTATTTATTCTCTTTTAACGAAATAGTCGAGAAATAACAAAGAAATTCACACGCTTCCCTTTGGGAAGGCTAGGCACCACTCAGACGAGTGTAGAAAAACCTTTGAAACCCGAATACGTAAATCGAATCTCGTCTTCCACATGCTTTGCAGCTCATTCTGAATCAGAAAGATTCGCGGTGACTGGATGAAACAACGCGTTTGATAGAGATTCGTCGGCTGAAGCAGTAAAGCCGCCTCGCCTACCTCATTCCCTTCGGCGGAGATCATTTCACCACTCCAGTAAACCGAGTGATCCTTGGGGCATGATCAATGTCCCCTAACGCAGAAGTACGGTTATTCCGGCACTGTTTCCATTGGCATCGAGCACGGTCACATCCGCAAAACCGGGTGTGTCCGGCTGCCAGATCAGTTGCCGCTCCCGCTGGCCGGTGTGAAGGGGGTGGCCGTTGACCAGGAAGGAATACGGCCCGGCGCCACCCTTGAACTTGACCACAAGAGGCTGCGACGCCTGGTTCGATGTGCTGTCTTGTGCGAATCCCAGATCAAGTTCCGCACCGTCCGGTGGATAGGAAATCTGCAAGGTGTCGCCTGTGCGCATGGTGCCGCGGTTTTGCGGCAAGCGAACAAAGCGAAGCGGTTCGGGAACCTGCCGCCCGGCAAAACCCATGGCTTCCGCCGGACCGTCGGGGAGCGGAACCCTGTCCGGCCCCAGGATCTGAAATGTCTCGAAGAGAACCGGAACCGCGACAGAAGCACCCGTCGCCCCGGGAACAGGCGTGCCGTCCGGGCGTCCCGACCAGATCGCCACCACATACCGTCCGTCATAACCGACCGCCCAGGCATCCCGGTAGCCGTAGGCCGTGCCGGTCTTGTAGGCGACATGGTGCGTTTCGGCGCTTTGCGGTTGCGGCAATCCAGACAGAATGTCGCCAACCAGCCAGGAGGCTTTTTCAGACAGGACACGGGCTGAGGACACCGGCGGCCTGTCCCCTCCGCAATCCGCGCGGCAGACCGACAGAGCGACCGGCTCGCCCCCGCGCGCCATTGCCGCGTAGGCCTGGGTCAGATCCCGCAGGGACAGTCCGAGACCGCCAAGGCTGATGGCAAGACCCGGTGCGATGCCTTTTTCCATGACGGGATTGGCACCGGCCCGTTTCAGGCGCGCAATCAGCCGCGCGGGCCCCACTGCTTCCAACAGTTTCACGGCCGGTGTATTCAGCGACAACTGCAGCGCTTCGCGCAAGGTGACCGTCCCCTGGTAGGACTGGTCGAAATTCGTCGGCTGGTATCCGCCGATGTTGGTTGCCCGATCTTCAATGAAGCTTTCCGGCAGACCGATACCTTCTTCAAAGGCAAGGCCGTAGATGAACGGTTTCAGCGTTGAACCCGGCGAACGTGTGGCGCGGGTCATGTCGACATGCCCCTGGCGGCGGGTATCGAGCAGGTCGGGCGCGCCGACGCTTGCCAGAATGTCCCCGCTCTGGTGATCCGCCACCAGGATTGCCAGAGAGACGGGCGCAGGCATCGTCTCGCTCTTGCGCCTGGCCAACGCTTCGAGCGCGCGCTGAAGCTCAAGGTCGATGGTCAACCGGTGGACGGGCGATTGAGGCGAATCGGCACGTGCCTGCCGGCTTTCATGCGGTGCCAGGAACGGCATTGCGTAGCGGACGGACCTGACCGGCTCGGCCGCAGCCGAAGCCGCCTCTTCCCTGCTTAGAACACCGGCGGCCGCTGCCCGGCGCAGCACCCGGTTTCGGGCTTCGCGCGCGCGTTCGGGAAAACGATCTGGCCGCCGGGCCTCCGGACTTTGCGGCAACGCCACCAGCAACGCGGTTTCCGCAGGTGTGAGACGGCCCGGCTCCTTGCCGAACCAGGTCAGGCTTGCCGCGCGCACACCTTCCAGATTGCCTCCGAAGGGAGCCCGCAACGCATAGAGGCGCAGGATGTCTTCTTTCGAGAATGCCGCCTCAAGCTGAATGGCTCGAAGCAATTGCTCATATTTGCGCTGAAGCGACTTTGTCGGCTGCTCTTCCAGCAGACGTGCAACCTGCATGGTGAGCGTCGACCCGCCTGAGACGATACGGCCGTTCCTGAGACTTTGCAGGGCGGAGCGAATCAACGCCCGCGGATCGAACCCGCCATGTTCGAAAAACCGCTTGTCCTCGAAGGCCAGCAGCATCCGGAAATAAAGCGGATCGATTTCGGCCAATTCCACCGGCAAGCGCCACTTGTCGTCGTGGCTGGTGAAGGCGCGCAAAAGGCGGTCGTTCCGGTCGAGAACGACGACCGACAACGACAGATCTGCAACACGTGGCGGAACCGGCAGCGACGCGTAGTCGTGCCCCACCTTTGCAAACAGGCAAAGCGACAGCGCGGCAGCGCCAAGACCGGCGGCAGCCAGCCACCGCCGGGTCATTTGCCAGTCCCGCCGCGCCAGTGTCTTCATCGTCCGGCCTTACCGCGTCGGCCCGAGAACAACCAACCTGCCGGTTGCCGTGATGGCGCGCCGGTCCGGACGATACATGTCCTCGACCGACGCCGGCGGATGCGTATAGTCCCCCGGCGTTGCCGCCCTTGCAAGATAGGCGAAGGTCAGTTCCTTGCTGCTCCAACGGGTCTGGTCGACAGCCACTTCGAAACGGTCCTTGTAAAAGGCCGAATGCTCGGGCTGATCGATCGTATCAAGGAACGAAAGGCCGCCGAGATCACCGGACCGCACAAGCCGTGGATTGTCGATCGCGAGACCGGCAGGCAAGCGGTCGACCACCATAAGCCGGCCCGGATGATCCGTCAGGGCCCGCACGGTCACGACAACGGCAAGCCGGGTATTGACCGGAACAGCGGTTGGGTCGATCGGGTTGCCGTCCAGGTCGTAGACCGTCCGCTCGACAGCATAGTCCTTACCACCGGCAGGTTCAGGTACCAGCGGCTGACCGGCGACGGAAACGAGAAGCTCCGTTGCGGTGTCACCGTTGTTCTTCACCTCCGCCGGGAACCCCGTGACTTCGCTGCCGGCAAGCGACCAGGCCAGACGCCCCGGTGTCACTTCACCACGAACGGAGATCTTCGCGTCCTGCGCGGATTCGTTGAGCGCATTGGCAGCCAGAAGCAGCCAGGCCATGTCCTGTGTCGACCGGTATGGCTTGTTGGCCTGGGCCGTTTTCAGGAAGTCGATGGCGTCTGTCTTCAGACTGTCGTCCATGGATGCCGAAACGACATAGTCCGTCACGCCGGCGCTGTCGCGCAGGACTGAGCCATAGTCGTCGCGGTAATACTGCGGAGCTTCCTTCGGCAAGGCGGCAAGTGCCGCGCGGAAACCGGTGGCCGCCCGCTCACGCTCGCCATAAAGGGCAAGCCCCGCGGCAACCTGTGCCTTGGCGAGCGGTGTTGCGAAGTTCTGCAGCTTGGCATCCAGGTAGTAGCGAAGGTCGCCCATCGAGGCGCGGCCGTTGCGGGCCAGCACATAAAGCGCATAGGCGATGTCCTCGCCGCCATCCTGGAAGTCGGACGAATAGGCCAATCTGTTTTCCAGATTGTCCAGCGCCGAGGTGAACGCGAGGTCGGGAACCAGATAGCCTTTCTCGCGAGCGCGCGTCAGGAAGTCGGTGACATAGGCGTTCAGCCAGGTGTCACCGCCGCCATAGCTGTTCCAGAGACCAAAATCACCGGAAGAGGACTGGTTCGACAGGATCCTGGCAATCGCCTTGACCACCCGTTCCCGAATGGCGCTGTCACCACCCAGGCCGGCAGCCTCCGCAACTTCGCTGAGATAAAGCAGCGGCAGGGCACGGCTGGTCGTCTGCTCGGTGCAGCCATAGGGATAACGGTCAAGTGCCGCCAGAAGGCCAGCGACATCGATACTTGCCGCGCCGCCCGCAGACAGGGTGATATCGACCGTGTCCGCACGCAGGCCATCGAACGTATCCGCATCCACCGAGAGACTGTCGCCCGACGCCAGCGAGAAGCTGGACTGACGGACGACTTCGGGCTGGGTATCTTCAACCTCGAGGCTGAAACGCTTGACGAAGACTTCGCCCTGGGGCCCGGTGAGAGACGCCACGACTTCTGCCCTGGTCAGCATGTCTTCTGCCGAAACAGCCAGAAGAACCATTTCCTTCTTGCCGTTTTCCAGATCAAGCGTGCGCGACTGATCCGCGCTGCCGCCTTCCAGGCGAAGTCCATCCGCCACGGAGACGTCGAGAGTATAAGCGCCCGACGGGCCGTCGACGTTGTCGATCTCCAGCGCGATGCGCGATTGGTCGCCAGGTGCCAGGAAGGCTGGTGCACTTGCCGTCATCACGACCGGTGAACGCACTTCCACTTCCTGATCGGCAGAACCGACACCGTCCTTTGTCCAGGCAACCGCCATCAGTTTGACAGCGCCATTGAAGGCCGGGATATCGAAGGAGACCGTCGCTTCGCCGTTGTCACCAACGGTCACCAGTCCGGAGAAAAGGGCAAGCGGTTCTTCGTCTGGTGGGGGTGCATCGAGCCGCATGCCTGCGGCATCTCCTCCGGATCGGACCCGCCCGCGGGTACCGGCCATTCGGTCGATCAACTGGCCATAGAGATCACGAAAATCAGTGCCAAGGCGCCGCTGGCCGAAGTACCATTTCTCGGGATCGGGTGTCTTGAACCCGGTGAGGTTCAGGATACCGACATCGACGGCAGCAACCGTCAGATAGGCCTGCTCTCCCGCTTTCAGGTTCGCAAGTTTCACCGGCACGTCCAGTGTCGTCTCGGGCAGGATCCTGCTCGGTGCCGACAATTCCACGTCAAGCGCCCGGTCACCCGGATCGACCTGCAGCCAGGACAGGCCCACGGCGCGTGACGGCATCCGCTTCTGGTCCAGGTCCATGGGACGGTAGAGGCTTGCCGTGATATAGGCCCCTGCCCCCCAGTCGTCACTGACCGGTATCTCGACCTCGGTTTCCTCGGTAGCCACTTCAACGGTCTTGCTGGCCAGCAGCCCGCCGGAAACGACATTGACCACGGCAATCCCGGCCATCTGCGGCTTCAGGCGCAGCTTGGCCGTGTCACCCGGCCGGTAGCTGGTCTTGTCGAGACCAACGTCCAGATAATCAGGTGTATCGGACGACGCATCGGCGGAATACCAGCCGGCGTTGAAGGTGACGCGTGTCGATGTCTGCAGCGTTCCGTTGCCTTCGACATCGAGACGGTACTCGCCCCATTCCACCGGAAGGGAAAGCTGTGCCGGCTGCCCGGCGCTCACCTGCAAGGTGCCGGTGGCGACGCGGCGGGTCGTGGTGATCGGTTCGTAGGACCAGTTGCCGTCATAACGGTACCACTGATACCGCCGGTCGACCTTGGACAGGGTCCAGCCGATATCGGCCGCATCCATCTCCTTGCCGTCCTCATCGATGACGATCACTGAGAAGTCTGCCGGGCCGCCTTCGTCGACACCACCGTCGTCGAAGGCCGGCTTCACGCCAATGCGCGGTCCGTCGATGGCAACGGGCAGATCCAGATCCCGTTCCACGTAACGGCCACCTGCTTCCACAAGGCGTGCAATCAGCTCGCCGGTATAAAGCATGGTCGTTTCGGGAAGGTCGGGCATGAAGACGTCAAAGGTGAGCTTGCCGTCGTCGTCGGTCTTCAGGCCGGACGACAGAGACCCGCGCTGTGAATAGGCATCCGCATCGGCAATGCCGAACTGATAGCCAGGATGGGCTTCAAGCGTACGGATGGGCCTTACGATGACATCGCCTTCCAGCGCCTGGCCGCTCGCCGGCGAACCGTAGAGATATTTGGCATCCAGGGAAACCGCTGTCGGTCCGGTGCGGTTAAAGGCCTTCGCATCGGTCTTCAGGTCAAAATCGACACGCTCGGGCTGATAGTCTTCCACCAGGAAGGTCTGTTCGGTGAGCGCCCTTCCCTTCGGATCGGCAAAGACCTGCCAGGACCAGATGCCCTGTTGCGCGGACGCAGTCAGCGTCACATCCTGAAGATGGCTGCCGAGCCCGCCGTCGTTCACGGTAAAGCGGGCGTGCTCGACCCCGTCGGGGCGGTTGAAGATGAAGGTGAGCGGGAAGTCTTCCTGCGCGGTTGCACTTGCGTTGCGCAGCAGTGCCTGTGCGTGCACGGTTTCGCCGGCCTTGTAGATACCGCGATCCGTCCAGGCAAAAACGTCGAGCGGCCCCGGTGCTGCGCGGCCTTCGACACCGCGGTCGGAAAGATCGAACGCAGGCTTGCGCAGGTCGAGGAAGGAATAGTCGCCCTCGGACGTTTCCGCGACCAGAATACCGGGTGCCTGACCGCCCCGGCCACGTGTGAGGCCAACGGCAAAATCCGCAAAGCCTTCTGCGTTGCTGACGGTTTCCCCCACAATGTCGTTGTTGACGGCCAAAAGGCGCACGGTCACGCCTTCCAGGGCTTCGGCGCTCGTCAGAGAGCGAATGTTGGCCGAAATGCCGTTGTCGCCCGACAGGGCCGTCAGACCAAGATCGGACACCAGGAACCATTGGGTCGCGAGGGTGCCCCAGCGGTTCTGCTGATCCAGCTTGGAGCGCGCGGTCATGGCATAGACACCCGGCTTCAGCTCGATGCCGGTTTCGGAAATCGGTATGGCGGTGGTGATGTCCTGGTTGAGGTCGTTGCCGGTCTCGACGATCCCCGACCAGACCTTCTCGCCCAATTCGTCCTCGATCTGGTCTGCCCGCCAACTGTCGAGCTGCCGCAGGAAGCGGTTGTCACGCAGGATATCTGCGATGGAGCGGTTGCCGATCCGGTAGATCGAGGTTTCGACTTCCGAGGTGTTTACGGAAACTATCGGAATGGTGGGGTCGCCACCGGCGGGAAGAACGTAGGAGCGGCTCAGAAAGCTGACAGACGGCGAGCGATCCTTGACATAGACTGTCAGGTCGGCGGTCTTTTCCAGTTTCTCGCCATCGGCGGCCGGCAGGCCGCTGCGCGCTGTGATCTGGTAGCGGCCACCATGCTTGAGCCCGTCGGCACAGATCTGGTTGCCTTCCGACTCGATTGCAAAGGTGCCCTCGCCGCTTACGCTGACATAAGGGCTCATGTCCTGGCCGAGCGGCAGTTTTTGAGAAAAGACCAGACAGATGCGCGGGGACGCACTGTCAGAATCCACTTCGTGATCGACGATCCGGAAGCCATGTTCGGCCACAAGATCCGCATACTGGCGGCGGACACTGGAGTTTTCCTCAGCCACCAGCGATGCCCGCAAGGCCTTGATCGCAGTCTTGTATTCGCTGCTGCGGATCAGCGAGCGGCCCAGTATTTCCAGCGCCAAGGCACGTTCAGGTGCACTCACCGAGCGCAGATAGGCATTGATCGAGGCGGAAACCGCGTTCTTGCGTTTGGTTTCCCTTTCCTCCCAGCTATCAGGATCCTGCAGCATCAACGCCGTGGCGAGCTGGGTCCAGGCATCGAACTCACCCGGTTCCAGCTTGATCAGTTGGAGGAAGTCAGCTTCGGCAAGCGCACCGTTTCGCGCGCCGAGGGCGTCCTGACCGCTCCGACGCAACTGGTCTGCCGTCTGGCCATTGGGGCGCACCGAATTTGCAATGCTCAGGGAATAGGTCTGTGCGCTTTCCAACTGAGACTTGGGAACAAAAACCAGCTCGGCCTTGCGGTCTGCGCTCTGGTCGGCGCGCGGTGCTTTTACCTCGACGACGCGGCCGGCGACAGCACCGGCAAAGCTCTGCAATTCGCCGTGGTCGGTTTTCAGAAAACACCAGCCTGCGGAGGTGTTGAAGGTGAAGGCGCGGCATTGCGAGTCGCCCAGGCAGACGGACTTGCAGCCATCCAGATCGACATCTTTCACGGTGCGATAGTCACCGCCGAAAAAATCGGCATCATCGATGGTGACTATTCGCCGGTCCTGCGCACCTGCGGATGTGGCCATGATACCGGCCATGCCTGCGGTTGCCACAGCAAGCAGCGTGGTCTTCGCGGCCGTCTTGAAGCGATGCTTGAAATTCATGGAAAGCCTTTGGGAAACAATCGAAAAAACGAACATGGCCAATCCTCCGGGGCCTATAATTTCCCCTATCAAGGCACCGGATCGTGACAAGGACAAGGCAAAAAAGATTTTAGAGTGAACTCTGCTGACGCTAGGGCGTCGCTCCGTAAATGAAAACGAAATGGCAAGAGAAATGACGGACCGAGTCGGGAGCGTTTCCCGGTGCAGGCTTTATGCCCGGTCAAGCAGGCTGACGAAATGCAGCGACGCCATTTTCATGTCATTCGGATTTGACCGGATTGGTCTTCAGCGGTGTTATCAATGCCTCAAAACAAGCTATATTTGATGCGTTTCCGCGCCTTGAGACCTTAGCCGATCCTGCCGACCAGCTCCTCTATCAGCAACGCAATTTCCTGGGCTGCCTTGCTGGACGGTGCATCCTCGGTCACGGCGCATCCCTTGCCCATAGCGGAAGCAAAAACGGTCCGGTTGCCGAGGCGCGCATTGAGCGCGTCATAGCCGGAGGCTGCTATGGCCTCGGCCATTTCGCCTGTCAGGGAAGCGCGGGGCGGCACGCGGTTCAGCACCAGCAGTGCGGGCGTGTCTTCCCGCGCGGCCATCTCGATGGTCTGCGACGTTGCCCACAGATCGACCGGTGTCGGCTGGATCGGAACAATCACGAAGTCCGCCGCATCGATGGCCGGCTTGGCATCGCTGTCGGTCTTGGGCGGTGTATCGATAATCACATAGCCATGAGACTTGGCGAGCGAGCGGGCCTCGCGCCTTGCACCCCACCCGGAAGCTGTCCGGAACTCAAGGCCGGTATTGTCTTCGCCCAGGCTGTCTTCCCTTGCCTCGAACCAGGTTCCCAGGGACCCTTGCGGATCCACGTCGAGGATCGCCACCGGTTCACCGGAGTGTTTGGCAAGCGCAACGGCAAGGTGAGCCGCAAGGGTGGTTTTCCCTGACCCGCCTTTTTGCTGTGCAACAGTCAATATCCGCCCGGACATGCCTAAACCTCCAGAATTTCACCAATATATTGCGCTGTTGTTTTTCGCAACGCAACAAATCTATGGCTTATCCAAATGAATTTCCGCCGCGTTTACGGAAATATGCCTATGATCAGACTTGGTGTTTTTTAAAAGCTACCGTTGATGGAGGCGCACCTGAAGGAACTGCAAGAGCGAAGCTGGGCCCTTCGATGGCGTAATCCGGCGTTCTGCAAGCGCCTTTTGTATGACGCCCTGCAACAGGACCCGACACCGGATCCCGGCAACCGTCCGCTTCAGTTCAATCTTGCCTGGCTGGAGCGCTGGTCCGGTCATTTCGATGCGGCGGCAAAGCTTGCCGACGAGGCCTTTTCGATGATGGATCCGAAGCAGGATCCGGAAGGCTGGTCCGAACTTCTGGTGATCAAATCGGTCTGCGTCTACAGCCTCGGTGAACTGAGCAAGGCCGACGCAATTCTGGGGGAAAGCCTTGAAATCCTGGGCGCCGGGGCTCATGGCCCTGCCGGCATCGAACCGCTGACCGTGCTCGCCAACATGTGCGCCTATTATCACGACTATGAAAAGGCACAGTCCAAGCTGCAGGAAGCCATGTCCATCGCCGATCGGCTGGGCCTTGTCTATGAACGCTCTCACATCCTGCAAACCCTGTCGCGAACCGAATTGCGCTGCGGCACCGTTGAAGCCGCCGTTGACGCGGCGAAGGCCTGCCTGGCAGATGCGCTCGAGCATCGCAACGCCGTAAATCTGCCTTACGCCTACGAGGTTCTGGGGGCCGCGCTGGTGGAAGCAGGTGCGCTGGAAGAAGCGCGCAGATGCGCCGCCAAGGGCCTTGCGGCATCTCAGTTCAGCCAGGACCAACGGGTCGCCTGCCACCTCTATTACGTGCTGGGTTTGAGCCTTTTTGAAGAAAAACGCTTTGATGAAGCGCGGGCAGAACTGGAAAACGGTCTTCTGAATGCGGTGGGCGCCGACTATAACCACTGGATGCGGAGCTTCTACCTGAAGCTTTCCCAGACCCATGAAGCTCTGGAAGAGCATCGCAGCGCACTGGACTATCTGAAGGCCTATGTGACCCTTCAGAAAAAGATGTTTACTGAGGAAACGGAACGTCAGAGCAACGACTTTCGCAACCGCATGGAATTTCGGCTGGCGCACAGCAAGGCCGATTACGAGCGGGAACTGCGCACCAGAACCGAAACCCTGAATGCGGAACTGCAGGAAGCCAATACCAGCTTGCGGGAACTCAACGCCCGGATCGAGTTCAATGCCCTGCATGATGCCCTGACAGGTATCGGCAACCGCCGGATGATGTCGAAATTCTTCGAAACGACCAGAACCGGCATGGCTCCGGGCGTGAAAATCGCCGCCATTCTGATCGATCTGGACCGGTTCAAGAGCGTCAACGATCATTACGGCCATTCAGTCGGAGATCAGGTCATCAAGGCGATCGCCACCCGGCTGTCGGATCTGCTGCACGAGGACGAGACGATTGTCCGGATGGGCGGGGACGAGTTTCTTATCCTGTCGACGCGGCGCATTGGTGCCGACAGCCTTTCAACCCTGGCCGAGGAGATCGTCCGCGAGATCAACCTGCCGATTTCAATCGAGGGTTCCGAGGACAGGACAGTCGGTGCGAGCGTCGGGGTCGCGGTTCAGCCCAACGGACCTGACCTGGAATATGAGCTGCTCAGGAACGCGGATGAAGCCATGTATCAGGCAAAGAAAACTGGCCGGAACAGGAGTTGCCTCCATTCCAGCCTGGATGTTTCGTTGCCACAGGGTGCCAACGCTTCCTGACCCGAAAACCAAACCTGTTACCGGCAAGAGCGGGCAAGAACCCCTTGCCGCTATTTTCCGCCAAGCGCCGTATAGACGTTCCACGACGGACGGCCCGTCACCGGCAGGCCATGGCGCGCCTCGGCCTTGCGGATGCCTTCACGTGTGGCCGGGCCGACCTTTCCATCCGGTTCACCGACATTGAAGCCATTGCGATTGAGGAGCTTCTGCAACTCCACGCGCTGCGCACGGGAAAGGCCCGGGTTATCCGTCGGCCAGGGGGTCTTGAACGGGTCCCCCCCGGACACGAGCTCCGACAACAGGGCAATCGCCAGACCGTAGGAGGTCGACGCATTATAGGAGCGAAGCGCCCGGAAGTTGCGCGTCACCAGGAAGGACGGACCGCCCGCCCCTGCCGGCTGGATCAGGGCTGCATCCAGATTGCCGGAAAGACCGCCACCGTCGATTTTGGTGAAGCCCCGTTTGGCCCAGGTTGACAGGGAGGAGTAGTTCTTCAGGCCCGACGGGCCGCTGTAGCTCTTCGGTGCCTTGACTTCGTACCCCCAGGGCCGGCTGTTGCTCCAGCCGGCGTTTTTCAGGAAGTTCGCCGTTGACGCCAGCGCATCGGGAACAGAGTTCACCAGATCCTTGCGTCCATCGCCATCAAAGTCGACGGCAAGGCTGTTGTAGGTGCTCGGCATGAACTGGGTCTGACCAAAGGCTCCTGCCCAGGAACCGACAAAATCCTTGGCCGGAACATCGCCGCGCGAGGCGATCTGCATGGTCTTGATCAGTTCGCCCTGGAAATACTTCTGGCGACGCTTGCCGGCGCAGACCAGATTTGCAAGCGCGTGCGGGGTGTAGAAATCGCCACGGAAATTGCCGTAGTCGCTCTCGATGCCCCAGACGGCCAGGACCACGTGCCGATCGACCCCGTATCTCTTTTCGATGGAGGAAAGCGTGCTGCTGTGCTTTTTCAGGTTGGCCTTGCCATCCTGGATGCGCTGCGTATCGACCAGAAAAGCCATGTAGTCCCAGATTTCGGTCTTGTGTTCGGGTTGGGACGTCGAAAAGCGGATGACTTTCTCGTCGAAGGTTACGCCCGACAACATGCTTTCGGCTATGTCCGGACGGACACCGGCGGCAACCGCCTGCTTTTTCAGGGAGGCCACGCAGCTTTCGATGGCAAAAGCCGATCCCGTCATGGCCATCATCGACAGACCGGTTCCAAACGCAACATTCACAATGTGATTTCGCATGCCCTGATGCACAGGCCCCTCCGCAGCTTCGAAGCAGTTTCCGAACGCTGCCACGCTAGCGCGACATAAATGCGGCAAAAAGGGGGGAGCGGGAGTTATCAAGACGAACCCGGCCCCTCGCCGGGCCGGGTCGTCTCTTTTTCAGGTTCGAAGGCTCTATTTGCCTTCGATCAGCTTCCGGCGCAGCCAGCCGGACGTCTGGTCCATCAGGATCACCACGACAATGGTCAGGATGATGATGTAGCTGGTGTTTTCCCAATCACGCGAGGTCTTCATGGTTTCGACCAGCAGGAGACCGATGCCCCCTGCCCCGAGTGCGCCGATAACCGTGGCTGACCGGGTGTTGGATTCCAGGTAGTAAAGCACCTGGGAGACGAAAACCGGCAGGATCTGCGGGATGACCCCGTAGCGATACCGCTGGATCTGGTTGGCGCCGGTCGCCCTCACGCCCTCAACCTGCTTGTTGTCGATGTTCTCCAGCGCTTCGGAAAACAGCTTGCCGAGCGAGCCGGTATCGGTGAAGGCGATTGCCAGCGCCCCGGTGAGCGGTCCAAGGCCGAACGCGCGAATGAAGATCAGCGACCAGATCAGCATGTCGATGCCACGCAGGAAATCGAAGATGCGGCGGGTTCCGAACCGAAGCAGTTTCGACGGCGTAAAGTTGCGCGCGGCCAGAAACGCCAGCGGCAGACCGAAGAACGCGGCTGTAAGCGTGCCGAGCACGGCCATCATGATGGTCTCGAACAAGGCAGTGAACACCTTGCCGTGCTGCCAGTCGGGGTTTTCCAGAAACTCGTCGACGATGAACCAGAGGTTCGACGTGTCCGGGTCCATGCGATCGGAACTCAGCGCAAGCGCATAAAGCTGACTGAAGGACATGCCGTAAAGCGGCGAGCGGAACGGAAACCAGAAGTTTTCCCAGCCGCCGAAGTAGTTGTGGACCTCGATCTTCGTCTTGGTGATCTGCAGGCGCCGGTCAAGCGTCGGGCGAACGTCAAGCTTGCGCGGGTCGACCTTGATCCAGTCGGGAGCCGGCCCTTCCGGCAGAACCGTTTCGACGCCCTTGGCAGTCGCGGTGCCCTCCACCACCCCATAGCCGGGGATGGTGAATAGAGCCGTCCTGCCGTCGATCTCGACCCGGTAACCGTCGCCGAGGTCGACCACGCCGTTTTCGCCGTTGAGCTGAACCCACTCGGGCACTTTCGCATTGTCGTAAGTGGCGGTGCGCTCGCCTTCGATTGCGACTTCGAACTCGTTACGCCGGAAATCTTTGGTGACGTGCACCTTGTAGGCAACGGAATCGGTTGCCAGGATCAAGGCCCGCTCCGGCTGGGCACGGGACAGCAGGTCCGGCACGCCGAAAGCAAACCACGTGTAGACGAGGTAGGTGAGGATCGCGAGGGGTACGGCCACGGTGATCAGCGCCCGCTGGCGGACCTTGCTCCAGACCAAAGCCTGGGTGACGGGAGTTTCGAGCGTATCGACGGTCATGAGAAATCCCCTCAATGCGCCCGGCCGGTGCCGACCAGCTTGCCGCGCAGATAGGACGAAAGCTGGTCGATGGCCATGATGGTTATGAACAGAAGGACAAAGATCGCGGCGGTTTCGTCGCCCGCGCCCTTGCCCCAGCCGATGGTGCGGCGCAGCTCCTGGCCGATACCCCCGGCGCCGACGAAGCCGAGAATGGCCGAAGCCCGCACGTTGATCTCCAGTCGCAGCAGGAAATAGCTGAGATAGTTCGGGGCGACCTGGGGCAGCACCGCAAAGCGGATGCGCTGCAGCCAACTGGCCCCGCAGGCCGACAGGCCCTCGATGGGCTTTCGGTCGATGTTGTCGTTCACTTCGGAAAAGAGTTTGCCAAGCGCACCGGCAGTGTGAAAGGCAACCGCGATCATGGCCGGCACCGGACTGGAGCCGAGCACGAAGATTAGGAACAGGGCAATGATCAGCTCGGGAAAGGCGCGCGTGATGTCCATGATGCGGCGCACGACCGGGATCAGCGGTCCCCAGCTATCGACATTGCGCGTTGAGGCCATGGCCAGCACCACTGCCATCGCGCCGCCGAGAAGGGTCGCAACCGCGGCAATGTTCAAGGTTTCCAGCATGGCCGGAACGAACTGCAGTATCAGCGAGAAAAAGGCCGGGCCGGCGTCAAAGGCTTCAACGACGATTTCGCCCGGATAGTCGAAGAACTTGGACAGGCCCTGAATGAATCCGCCGGAATTCATCGCATTGGATTTCGAATATCCGGAGACCAGAACCGCGACGACCAGCAACAGCCCTATCAAAGAATAGAGCTGGCGGCGTTTGCGCATGGACAGGATTTCCTGCTCGAGTGCGGCAACAGCCATTGTTTGGAACCTTTACTTGATGCTCGCTTCAACCGGAGCGGGGTGGCGGTGCAGGCTAAACCCTGCCGAGCCCAGGCCCTTCGGGCGGTGTTGAGGCCCGTTACCGGTCCTCAGGACAGAACGCGGGCCGGAAACCGGCCCGCGCAGAGTTCGAAGTCGGCGATTATTCGCTCTTTGCCTTGCGGGCAGCGACGATCGACTCGTAAGCTTCATGGGTGATCGGCTCGAAGCCGCGTGCTTCACCGGCCATGACACCATAGGCGCATTCCTGGTCTTCCTTGACGAGGTTGGCCATCAGTTCGGTCATCTTCGCCTTGACGTCGTCCGGCAGCTCCTTGGACAGAACAACCGGGCCTTCCGGGATCACCGGCGAACGCCAGATTTCCTTGATCTCTGTCATGTCGACCAGACCGGCGTCGGTTGCCTTGCGCAGCGCACCGGAGTTGTAGCCGTCTTCCCATTCGCCGAGACCGTCAGCCCAGGTCACACCGGCAGCGATGTCGCCGTTGAACACGGCAACGATGGTCTGCTCGTGACCGCCGGTGAAGACGACGTCGGAGAAATACTCGCCCGGCTTCATGGAGTAACCGAGTTTCGGGATTTCGATGGACGGGATCAGGTAGCCGGACGTGGAGTTCGGATCACCGAAGCCGAAGGTCTTGCCCTTCATGTCTTCAAGGGAATTGATCTCGCTGTCGACGCGGGCAAAGCCGATGGAATAGTAGCCGTAGCTGCCATCGTTGTTGACCTTGACCAGAACCGGCTCAACGGCTTCCGGGTCGGTCAGGAAGACTTTTGCATAGCCGGAAGCGCCGAGCCACGCCATGTCGAGGTTACCGCCCAGCAGGCCTTCGATAACGCCGTTATAGTCAGCCGGAGCGAACAGCTTTGTGGGAACGCCGAGCAGTTCCTCGGTCTTTTCGCGCAGGCATTCGTTGGCACGCAGACGGTCGGAAGCGTTTTCGCCGCCGAGCAGGCCGATACGGAATTCCGTGATTTCCGCTGCACCGGCAACAGAAGCGTTCAGGGCGATCATGCTGACGGCAGCAAGCGCAGCAACTTTAGCAACGAGTTTCATTTGGGACACTCCCCGAGAGTTCTCAATATTGATGACGTTAAGCGGGTGCGCAGGCGGGTCAGACCGCTGCTGCCGCCGGGGTCATCGCACCGGCGGATTCTCTGGAACCGGACTGGCCGGCATCGATGGCGGTGGACGTCGCCGCCTCGTTAAAGCTTTCATCGGCACCGTAGATTTCGCGTGCGACAGCCGTGGTCAGCGCTTCCGGAGCCCCGTCGAACACGAGGAAACCGTCGCGCATGCCAATCACCCGGTCGCAATAGGTCCGTGCGGTGTCGAGCGTGTGCAGATTGCAGATGACGATCTTGTTGTCGCGCTCATGAATTTCGCGCAGCGCATCCATGACGATCTTGGCATTCATCGGATCAAGCGAGGCAATCGGCTCGTCCGCAAGGATCATGTGCGGGTCCTGCATCAGGGCGCGGGCAATGGCAACGCGCTGCTGCTGACCGCCGGACAGTTCCTCGGCCCGTTTGGTGGCTTCCTGGGCAATGCCCAGCCTGTCGAGCGCAGCGAGCGCGGAATTGACGTCTTCCTGGCTGAAGATGTTGAAGAGGCTTTTCAAGGTGCCGTGACCGTTGAGACGGCCCAGCATAACGTTGGTCACCACATCCAGACGCGGAACCAGGTTGAACTGCTGGAACACCATGGCGCAATCGCGCTGCCAGCGGCGCATCATACCGCCCTTCAGACCGAGAATGTCCCGGCCCTCGAACAGGATCTGCCCGGAGCTTGCAGGCGTCAGCCGGTTGATCATGCGCAGCAGCGTGGACTTGCCGGCACCGGACCGGCCGATGATCCCGACCATCTGCGGTTTTTCGATATTAAAAGTTACTTTGTTGACCGCGGTCCGAGACCCGAAGGTCTTGGTGACTTCCTGAAATTGAATCACGCGTCAGCCCTGTCCGTTGTGTTCTTTGTGCTGCGCGACAAGAGCCACCGGACGATTACAGAAAAATGACACTCCTTTGACGGGAAGCCTAAAATTTTATGACAAATCAATGACATCCCCGCCCTGGCCATAGACTAATCGACTGTCCGAGCCAGGGATTCCGCAAGTCTCTCAGCACTTTCCGGGAGCAATCGTCATTCCATTTGCCTGGCTAAAATCAGCTCAGAAATCCGTGCTCAAAATGACAGCATCCACCTGCCCGCGGTCATTTTCGCTTGGGGAGACGCGTGTGAAAAAAGACAAGGAAGTCACCTCAACGTCATCAAAGCGTCATGACGGACGACACTGGCACGGCTAAAAGGCGGCTCTGCTGTCCCTACCACTATCGATGGAGACCAAATGTCCGCGCCGACCCAGAAGCCCGCCTTGAGCGAAGCCCCGAACATTCATCCGGATGCCAGGGTGTTGAACTGTGATCTTGGTATCTGGACCGAGGTCGGTGCACGCACGGAAATGCGCGAAAGCAACATGGGGGACTATTCCTATATCGTGCAGGAAGGCGATGTCGTCTGGTCGACCATCGGCAAGTTCTGCTCCATCGCCCGGCGCGTGCGCATTAACCCGGGCAACCACGCAACCTGGCGCGCCTCCCAGCACCATTTCACCTATCGCGCGGCTGCCTATGACCTTGGCGACGACGACACGGACTTCTTCCAGTGGCGCAAGGACGATTGGGTGACCATCGGCCACGACGTTTGGATCGGCCACAATGCGACGGTGCTTGCCGGCGTTTCCATCGGCACGGGGGCGATTGTCGCTGCCGGGGCCGTCGTTTCCAAGGATGTTGCGCCCTATACCGTTGTGGGTGGAGTGGCCGCCAAAGAAATCAAACGGCGTTTCACAAAACAACAGGAACAGGCCCTGATCGATATTTCCTGGTGGGACTGGAACCATGACGAGCTGAAGCAACGGCTTCCGGACTTTCGCAAGTTGTCCATCGACGAATTCATCGAGAAATACCGCTAAGCCTGACTTTTAAAGAGGCGCGGCCGCAAGTGGCCGTGCCGCCGTTTCCTGCTGCCCAAAATGCCAAGGACACGTTACACTCGTCGCATGCGAACAGAAACCGCCGTTCTTGAAAGCAGTCTTGGCCCGTCACTCCGGCGCTGGCGCGTGCTGAACCGGGTTAAACAGGAAGCCCTGGCGCTTGAGCTCGGCGTTTCGCAGACGCGGATTTCGCGCTGGGAGAGCGGCAAGGCCCGGCCAGACAACAACGACCGGGCGAAAATCACCCGCTTGCTCCGTGCCCGTCCGCAGAGTGCTGCCGACAATGCCCTACTCGATCTCGTGTCCCGATCCGCTGTTCCCGTGCATCTGGTCTGCGACCTGACACACAGGCTGCTGGCCATGTCCGCCCCGCGCGCCTGTGAATGGCGCGCCCCGGTGAGCGAGTTTCTCAACCGTCCCCTGTGGCGCTTTGCGTCCGAAGGCATAAGGGCAACCGAGCACCGGCTGGCTGACTATGGCTGGTTCGAGCCGGATGCCCCGGACATTGTCTACAGGACGGAACATGTCGACTTTCCGGAAATGACCATTCCGGAAAGCACCATCCGGATTTCGCGCCTGCCGCTGTCGGACGGGCGGTTTGCCCGCCTTGTCCGGGAGGAGCTGCCAGGCGCGTGAGCCGGCGTGTATTGCTGGCGCATAAATTATGCGGAACATCGCCCGCCCCGGTGACCCGTCCTAATCTGGCACCATGACGAACACTGCCCCTTCCCTCGTTCTTCCGGAAATCTCATCGGCCAGACTGACCGGTCTGCTGGAGTTTCTGCAATCTGCCGAGCAGCTTAAAGACACGCTTCGCTCGGGGACGACCGCCAACGGTCGGCCCGAAAGCACAGCCGAACACAGCTGGCGGCTCGCCTTGATGGTTGTTCTTTTCGAACCGGAGCTGAAAGACATCGACTTGCTCAAACTCCTGAAACTGGCTCTGGTGCATGATCTCGGCGAAGCCATTTCGGGAGATGTTCCTGCTCCTCTCCAGACGCCCGGCGACAACCGTCAGGAACGGGAACGGCGGGACTTTCTGACCCTGTGCGAACCACTGCCGGCAGACATCGCTGAAGAGCTGCTTTCCCTTTGGGATGAATATGCTGCGGCAGTAACGGCGGAGGCGCGAATTGCCAAGGCGTTCGACAAGCTGGAAACCATGCTTCAGCACGTTCTGATGCCGCGGCAGGAGGCCTCGTTTTACGCTTTCAACCTGGGTTACGGCGTTGATCGCACCGATTGCAGCCCCCTTACGCGCCAGATCCGGGACAAGGTCGATGGTTTGACAAGGGCCTTGATGGAGGACGCGGGCCGGGAAAGCGCCTGAACGCCCTCCTCATTTCCGGCTTGGACACCCTCGTTACTTACCGAACAATCTTCCGGCACGGTCAGGCAGGTTCTTATTTGCCGCGATTGGGTTTACGCTTGCCGATGTGCCAGTCACACACTGCCGGAGGAAGCAGCATGTACACAATCCTGCCCCGCAGCCAGGGTGCCGTTCTCGGGGTCGAAATTTCCGGAAAAGTCGATGTCGATCAGGAAAAGAGCCTGATCGCCAAGGCCGAAGAACTGATCGAGGAACAGGGCAAGATCAGCGTGCTGGTCGTTCTGGGCGATCATGTCGGCGTATCCTTCGAGGCTGCCAAGGAGGACATCAGATGGGTGCTGGCCAACATGCAGCATCTCAACAAAATCGCCATCGTGACGGACAGCAAGTTGCTGGCCGCCCTTATTGCGATTGACGCAACGTTCGCAAAGATGCTCGGCATTCAGGAAAAACACTTCGACCGGGACGAAATCGACATTGCCTGGCACTGGGTCGAAAGTCCGGCCTGAAGCCTTTCGGCAAAGAGCCCCCGTCCAATATCGCAGCTCCGCCTGACCGGACCTTCGATCCGGTCAGATCAGGCATCGACGAGTTGCTCTTCGCTCAGGAAGGCGACCTGTTTCACCTGGCCGTCCCTCACCTCGATCATCTGGCCCTGCGGGACCTCCATCCAGCAGCCGCGTGCTTCGTCCAGCGGCTCTGACACCACCATCACGCCGTCGTCATAGACGCGGTAATAGAGCGTCGGTGCCAGATTGTCCGACGCATAGCGGGCGGCAAAGAGCGTTTCGCCATCCGACCAGCCAGCGGCAAAACGCATGTGCGGCGTCGTGCCGGCGTATTTCGAAAGAGCTTCAGCCTCGAACACCGCTCTGGCCATGGCCGCGCGCGGGTGCTGATTGAGGCCATAGGCGAGCGCGACCAGAAACAGGCTTTCGCTGTCGGTGCCGCCGATGCGGTCGCGGTAGAGATCGTCCGGGATCATATTGTCGAGGCGGCGGCGCACCTTGTCGTAGCCGCCAACCTGACCGTTGTGCATGAAGGTCCAGCGTTGAAACGTGAACGGGTGGCAGTTGTCCCGCGTGGTCGCTGTTCCGGTAGACGCGCGCACATGCGCCAGGAAGTGGCGCGAGCGTATGTGCTTGGCAATCTGCAACAGATTCGGATCCGACCAGGCCGGCCGTACGTCCTTGTAGACGCAGGGCGTTTCCCGGTCGCCATACCAGGCGACGCCGAACCCGTCGGCATTGACGGATGTCTTGCAGGAAAGTGCGTTACGGCTCTGGTCGATCAGCGAATGCGCCGGATCGCAGATGACTTCTTCCAGATACTTCGGAGCTCCGCTCCAGGCAGCCCAGCGGCACATGTCGACTTGGTGTCCTTCAAGCGGCGTCTTGCATCGCCTTGAACCGGGCCGTGGCTTGGTCGCACGCGTAATAGTCCGCGGCCGGATAGGGATGCAGCGCCAGATCTTCGACAGCGGCAATGATCCTGTCCGCCTTGTCTACTGTCATGAGCACCGAAAAATTGAGCCGTGTCCAGCCGGGTTTCTTCAGTTCTTCACCGGAAAGAATGCCGGAACGCAGCGCTTCGGACTGTTCCGGGCCGATATCAAGCAGCCGGTGGGCGTAAGGCCCCGCGCAGGCGCAACCGCCGCGGGCCTGGATGCCATAAAGGTCCGAGAGCATACGGGTGACAAGCTGCTGGTGGACATAACCGCCGCGTTCCAGATCCCGCACCCGGAACGAGAACACCGGCAGCACGTGACGGGCGTTGTCATTGCCGAGAATTTCAATTGCCGGATTGTCGCGCCAGACGGCCAGCGCCCTGGCCCGCCAGGCGGCATTCCGCTCGTCCATCAACCTTTGCCCGATGGCTTCCTTGACCAGAAAGACCAGGGCCGCACGGATGTCGCCAATGACGTTCGGCGTTCCAGCTTCCTCACGGGCGGAAAGGTTGCCGGAGTAGTCATGAGCCCAGGGCGAGACGAAACGAACGGTACCGCCCCCCGGAAAGACCGGGGTCGCCTTGCTGACCGCCGCCTTGCGCACGATCATGACACCGGAGGCAGCAGGCCCGCCGATGAACTTGTGCGGCGAGACGACGACGGCGTCCTTCTGGACATCCGTCCCGGCTTTCATGTCGATCGGCAGATAAGGACCCGAGCCGGCGCAGTCCCAGACGCTGAGAGCGCCGTAGCGCTTCAAGAGACGCGTGACCGCTTCGTCGTCGGTGACGATGCCGGTGACGTTGGACATCATCGAGAACGCACCGACGATCAATCGGCCGGGGCCCGCGGCGCGCAGCACCTCTTCCAATTCGGCAAGATCGGGACCTCCCGTCGCCGCTTCGTCTACCTCAACGACCTCGGCTCCGCTTTCCCGCCAGGGAAGAATGTCGGAGTGATGCTCATAGGGTCCGATGACGACGAGCGGCTCCTCACCGCGCTCAGCAGCAGCGGAAACGCCAAGAAGATGTACCAGCCTGTTGAGCCCCGCGGTTGCGCCAGAGCCGCAGAAGACCGTCGCATACCCCTCATCAGCCCCGCAGATGCGTGCGATTTCAGACCGTGCCGCCTCGCGCATCCGCGTCATGGCACTGCCGCAGTAGGACGCTTCCGTGTGGCTGTTCGCGTAGACCGGCAGGATTTCTTCCAGAACGAATTCCTCGATCTGGCGCAGGGCCCGTCCGGAGGCAACGTAGTCGGCATAGATGAGCTCCCGTTCACCGAACGGGCCGGAAATGGATGTCCCCTCGCCGATCAATCCCGCCCGCAGGCGGGAGATCAGATCCGGGGCTTTCAGATCATCGACGAAATGATCGAGTGCCGTACCAGTTTTGTGGGTCATCATGTGCTCCGAAACGACTTTTCCGGATCATACGACCACTACCAATGGGATTTCTTCACCTTATTCAATTGTCTTGTTTCATATTTTGTGTCATTTGATCGAAGATGGAGAAAAAATTCGATCATATTGACCGTGCGCTGTTACGTGCCCTTCAACGGGACGCCCGTCTGTCGCAAAGAGACCTTGCAGACAAGGTTGGTCTTTCCCAGAACGCGTGCTGGCGTCGGTTGAAAACGCTCTATGACAGCGGTTTGATCGAAGGGCACACGGTCCGTCTGGATCCGGCCCGGCTTGGGCTGAACCTCACCGTCTTCGTGATGATCCGGACCCGGCACCATTCCAAGGAGTGGCTGGAAAGGTTCCGGGGTGAAGTCGTGGCCATTGCGAATGTGATCGATTTCTACCGGATTGCCGGCGACTACGACTACATGCTGAAAGTGGTGGCCGAAGACATGAATGCCTTCGACCGGGTGTATCAGCGCCTGATCGAGAAGGTCGACCTGGATACGGTCACGTCGTACATGACCATGGAATCGATCGCGGATGCCCGCGATCTTCCGATTTAGCCAGCATCAACGGCGGCGCCCGCCGCCTCCCCTGCGCACACTACCGCCGCCGCTGGGACGCTGTACCCGCGCCTGCGGGCGTGATTGCTGGACATTGCGCTGACGATTGACCTGCCGGTTGCCGGCCGTTCTGGCCCGCTGGTCACGGCTCAGATGCGCCGGTGCCTGGGGACGCGCCGCCGGACGTGTGGCAGGGCGGGTCGCCGGGCGTTGCACATTCGGCTTCTGGACGTTCGGCCGCTGGACACTGGGCCGCTGCACGTTTGGACGCTGCACATTCGGCTTCTGTACATTGGGACGTTCCGCCGGTCGTTGCGCATTTGGCCTTTGCACGTTCGGGCGTTGGACGTTGGGGCGTTCAACATTCGGACGCTGGCCTGCAGGCAGGTTGGTCGGGCGCTGAATGTTGGGACGGTTCTGAACCTTGTCGCCCAACGGCCTGTTGGCAAGGGCGGCTCCTGCGCCCGCGCCGATTGCGCCACCTGCCAGTCCGGCACCAATATCCCCGACACGGTCCTGGATTGCGTCGCGGGAGGGAGCAGCTACCTCTCCCCAGCGGCCGCCTTCGAACTTCTGCCATTTTTCGCCATCGCGGCGATAAACGCTTCCATCCCGGCCGGCAAAAACATCGCCCCGGCGGTCAAGGTTTGCCACCTGGCCGAGATTGCCGTCCTTTTTCCAGCGCTGAACGGCGCCCGCCTGAAGATCACGCGTGCGCGACCATTCCGGCCCGCTCACCACCTTGCCGCCCCAGGAACCGTAAATGCCCCTTGCTCCGCCAACCACGACCCGGTTGCCGGTGCGCGGATTGTAGGCGCTGATGAAGCCGGCACTGCCGCGCGGCCCGCTGATAGCGGCACCGCGGATGTAACCGCCGGTACGAGGATTGTAGATGCCGCCTCCGGCAATGCCGCGCAGCGGGCCATAGGCGTAACCATAGCGTCCGAAGGTGCCCCGGACCGGGTTATAGAAGGCGCCGATGCCATAGGTCACCGGGCGCGGAAAATAGATCGGACGCAGACCCGGGCGGTACCAGGGCCGGTAATAATATCCGGTGCCATAAACGAAGACGCCCCAGGACAGGAACCCGGCCAGATAGCCCATCGTATAACCGTACCAGACCGCTCCCGGCTCGCTGTCATAGATGCGCACATAGGTGGTGTTGTAGACCGGGGAAGACGGCGGAATGGTGTAGATCTCGTCCGGTACGGCCGTTGCGACGGCAAAGGGTCCCTGTGGGCTGTCGCCGACGAACCAGACACCGTCCTGCAGCACGTAGTATTTCGCGCCGACTTGGATCACCTGGTCGCTGGTATTGACCGCGTAGGACATCGACGTGCCGTCGATCTTTTCAAATTCCGGGTCCCCCGCGTAGGAAACATCCGCGCTGACGGAACCGACCTCGACGCGGGCGGTGGTCGGAATGCTGGCCTTCAACCGGGCCTGAGAGGCCTCCGAAGTGCCCGGAATGGATGAGCGGACGGAATAGTAAGGCGCGTCTTCCGGCAGGTTCTGGAAATCGGACGGCATGTCTGGCGTCGTAAAGGTCCATGGCCCTTGAAGCGAGTCAGACTTGAACCAGCGTCCTGACACGAGAATGTACCAGGTGGACGTGGATTTCAGGAAGAAGACATCGCTGTCGGTGTTGGAGGCCCATTCCAGATCGGTGCCTTCCACCGGCTCCAGCGCAGGCTCACCGTCAAAGACGATCATCTCGGCCGGTTTGTCGGAATAGATCACCTTCGGCGGCGCGTTGTCGGCAAAGGGCTCCCCTGGGATCGCTTCCCTGGTTTCCTTCCAGTTGTCATCATCGGGCAGAGAGCCGATCAGATCCGGCAACTTGTCGACCGCTTGCCAACCGGCCGACACATCCGTGGTTTTCATCCAGGACTTTTCGTCGCGAAGATAAAGCTCGCCGCTCTCGTCGATTTTCAGAATGTCCCAGTTGCTGTTGACCACGAAGCTGAGCCCCTGGTCGCCCTTGACCGGCGCAAAAATGGGAGCGCCCTCGGTCTGGACGAGAATGGACGGCTCGGTGGAGATGAAAATCGGCGGTGCTTCCGAATTCAGGCCCTGGACATCGTCCATGCGCTTGTATTCGGCAAGACCGGCGGTAATCCGGTCTTCCTTCACGGTGATAGTTCCGGTCGGCAGAATCTTGCCGACCTGGAGGGACAGATCCGTAAGGGACTGCCGGTCCAGAGCTGAAAAATCCAGCTCCGTCACCTGGATCTGGTTGATGTCCACTTCGCTCTTGTCGGGGTCGGCCACGGTCACGCCGCTGACGCCGATCACACCGAACACCGGCTTGGTATCCTTGTCCTTGATGTATTCCGCAGCCACGAGCGCCTTCAGCGTCTTGAAGTTGTCCCACTCGGTAAACTGCGGCTGGTAGAGCACCAGTGTCGCTCCGGCATCGGTCTGGAAGGACCGGGGCCAGCCTGTCGTCTGTTCCGGTTCGCTGAGCTGCAGATACTGACCGCTGACGAAGCCGTTCTGGCCGTTGTAGCTGATCGAGCACCACGCGCCGCTGTCGTCGCAGTTTTCCATTTCAACCTGCGTACCGGAGGGCACGGTTCCCAGTGAACCGAAGTTCGTTCCCGGTCCTTGCCTGAAATTGACGTTGGCGGTCGTCAGGGCTGGCGCGGCAAGCACGCCATTGATGAAAACTGTTTGCAAAATCAGCGTTGAAGACAGAAGAACGGAAAGTGACTTACGCATTTGGACCTCCCAGGGGCTGGTTCGGCCAGCTCTGCCGATGTCGGTGCATGTTTCTGCCCGCGCGCTCCGGAACCTGCTCGGCCCCGAAGCAAACTAAAAATCGTGGCAACGCCTATTCCCTGTGAGGGTCGTCACCATTAAATCTTACGTGGAGTGATATTCTATCCGCAAGATCACGTTGAAAGAAACTGCATTTCGACCAGGAGTTTATGGGAATGTTAAAGCGCTACGCTCTGCCAGCCGTTCTTGCAGGGATCATCTCGATCGGCGCTTTCCCGCCTGCCGCTCCGCAGAAGGCCTGGGCAGAGATCTTTTATTGCGAAAGCACGCGGACACCCAACGGCAGCGAGCCCTACTGCAACTTTCTGCTTTTCGACAAGGCGTTCACCCGCCATATGCAGGTGATCGTCGCTCAGGGAGCGCGCCGGGACATCGACGTCAACGGCCGCTACGACGTGTTTTGCGTCCTGGTGCAGAACCACAGGAACGTGCCGGACAATTTCGCCTACCGCAAGCAGCAGTCCAAAACGACGGACACGGGGCGAGAATACAAGGTACCGATCCGGGCCATCAACCTGCGCCGCGGACGGGACGGCTTCAGTTCCAACAACGTTCAGTCCCTGTTGCCGAAGGAACGCTGGTAGGCCATGGCCTCATGCCCGGCACAAATCAAAAAGGCCGGCACGACACATCGCACCGGCCAGGCCTCCAGAGGAAAACCAGGTTTTTAGCAGGCGACGGAAGAAAGCGTCTGAGCCCGCAGCGTGACGGCCTGCCCTGTGCGGGCGGACTGCTGCGCCGCCAGCCCCATTTCGACGGCCCGCCATCCATCTTCCAGCGTCACTTCAGGTGCCGGCTTTTCACCGCGCACCACTGCAACGAAACCTTCGTGCTGGTAGAAGGTTGAGCCGTTATGGTCGCCTGCGTGGAGGAGCAGCGGATCGACCGGAATGTCGATCTGCCGCGGCCCCTTGGGATGCCGCGGCGACACGACAAGCTGGGGCACTGGCGGCTCGCCGAGGTGTTCGGGCCAGAAGCGGCCGGGGCCCGGCACGAAGGCTTCGATCTTGCCTTCCGGTCCGACGGCCGAAACCTCTTCCTGATATCGGGCGCCTTCGGCGAACATGCAGAGTTCGAGCATGGCCCGGGCACCGTTTTCAAAGTCGACAATCACATAGCCATTATCGAGGATATCCGGCTGCTCGCCGTTGTAGATCTCGTCCTTGTGGTTCGCATCCTGGCCGGCGGAGGCCATCACGCGGACGGGTTCGCATTTCATGATCAGCCGCATGAGGTCGAAGAAATGGCAGCATTTCTCTACGAATGTCCCACCCGAATACCGGTTGAACCGGTTCCAGGCACCTACCTTGTCGAGGAAGGGAAAGCGGTGCTCGCGAATGGTCAGCATCTTGATGCCGCCGGTGGCTGTTTCCGCCTGTTCAATCAGCGCTGCGATCGGTGGCATGTAGCGATATTCCATCGCCACCCACACAGGCGCAGGATAGGACGCCTTGAAAGCCTCCAGCTCGGCAACGTCCTTCGGATCGGTGAAGAGCGGCTTTTCCACGAGAATCGGCAGCGGTCGCTTGCGGCGGATTTCTTCCATCTGCGGCACGTGGCAGTGGTTCGGGCTGGCAATCAGGATGCAGTCGAGCTCTTCAACGTCCAGCAACTCCGAAATGGAACCGGCAAACCGCGCTCCCGGCGCAAATCTTGCCGCCTCTTCCGCCATTCCGGCGTCCGGCTCGAAGATCACTGCAACTTCGGTGTCCGGCAGCAGCGCAATGTTGCGCAGGTGCTCCTGCCCCATCATTCCGCAGCCAATGACGCCATATCTTACCCTTGCAGGCATTCAGTCCTCCATGCTCGGTGGCATTCCCTGTCCACCTATTTCAAACGCTGCACGTAATGCGCCCGGTCCGTATCGAACCAGGTTCGCGAATATTCGACCGGCTTGGGCCGATCCGCCCAACTGAACCGTTCAATAAACCCTGTGAGTGTTCCCGCCGTCTTCTGAAAGATCTCGGGTGTCCAGTCCGGCAGCGCGCCGATGGTGACCCGGTCTTCCGCACGCACGATCCAGAACCCCAGGTGTTTCTGGTAAAAGCGGTAGAGAGAATCGGACAGGAGTTCGCGGCGGACGAAGCCGGCGTCCCCGTCCAGCCAGATTTCCTCCACCGCGATCATCACATCGTTGAGAAACCTCAAACGCCGGATGCGGGTGCCTTCCGCGCTGGTACCGAAGAGCGGCAGGTCGTCAGGCTTGACCATGCGCTGCACGTCAAGAATGTCTGCCCTCGGCAAACCACCGCCCGTGAGAAGCTCCAGGCGGAACATGGCGTAGACGCTTTCATGCGTGCCGCCCTGGCGTATGTAGTTTCCCGACCCCTGGATCCGCTCGAGTAAGCCTTTTTGCGTAAGGTCGGCAAGCGCCTTGCGCAGGGTGCCGATGGAGATGCCGAGCTCCTCCGCCATCTCCCGTTCCGGCGGCAAGCGTTCACCGTCGATCAGCCGTCCAGCCGCAATATCCCTGATCAAAAGCTCGCTTATCTGCACGTATAACGGCAGCGCGGTCGAGGATTGCGAGGCGGTTGGCATGGTGGTTCGAGGGTCTCGTTTTCAAAATTGATACACTATTGATTTACATCAAACCGGGTGATATGCAAGAAGAAATCGAACGCTAAATGAAGCCATTCGAAAACAAACGAAAATAGCGAAACCTCAACCGCGCCTCATTCGGCGATCTCGTGTTTCGCTATTCGAAAAGATGGTCCAAGGGAGGCACTTCATGACCGTAATCCCAGTCACGTCACCGGATCTCGATGCAGCGGAGGTATCCTGGTTCGCCGCATTGTGTTCCGACGACTACCAGTTTCTGGGCGTACCCGAAGGCCACCTGCGCTCCTCCTGGGAGCATTGCTCTTCCATCGTAAAGACTGCCGAGCAGCAGGGCTTCCGCAACATCCTGTGCCCATCGTCCTATCAGGTCGGCCAGGATACATTGTCCTTCGTGGCCGGCTGCGCGCCGATCACAGACAAGATCAACCTGCTTGCGGCCGTCCGCTGCGGCGAGATGCAGCCGATCATGCTGGCACGGACCATTGCCACGCTGGACCACATGCTGGAAGGCCGGTTGACGGTCAACATCATCTCGTCCGACTTTCCGGGCGAGCAGGCCGACAGCAGCTACCGCTACCAGCGCTCGCGGGAAGTGGTGGAAATCCTCAAGCAGGCCTGGACCCAGGACGAAATCAACTACGAAGGCCAGATCTACAACTTCAAAGGCCTGACCACGGATCCGGTGCGTCCCTATCAGACCGGTGGTCCCCTGCTCTATTTCGGCGGCTATTCCCCCGATGCGCTGGACCTGTGTGGCCAGCACTGCGATGTCTATCTGATGTGGCCGGAAAAGGTTGAGGAGCTGGAAGGCCGCATGAAGGCGGTCAACGCGGTTGCCGAAAAATACGACCGCACCCTCGACTACGGCCTGCGTGTGCACATGATCGTGCGCGACACGGAGAAGGAAGCGCAGGAATACGCGGACTACATCGTCTCCAAACTTGATGACACCCAGGGAACGGCCATCCGCGAGCGGGCTCTCGACGCCAGGTCTCTTGGGGTCAGTCATCAGGCCAAGAACCGCGAGATTGCCGATGAATTCGGCTACATCGAACCGAACCTGTGGACAGGTGTCGGCCGGGCAAGATCCGGCTGCGGGGCAGCGCTGGTCGGCTCAACCGATCAGGTGATGTCCAAGATCGAGGCCTATCAGAAGATGGGTATCCGCGCCTTCATCTTCTCCGGCTATCCGCATCTGGAAGAAGCCAAGCATTTCGGATCGCGGGTTCTGTCCAACCTGAAGACCTGTTCCCTGCCGCACGCCTATGGCCGTGTCCCGGCTGAAACCCCGGCAACGCCGCTCGGCAAAGGAGTGCGCCGCTAATGGATCGCGTGAAACTTTCCGACACTCTTGAATTCTCCCGCCTGATCTATGGCATGTGGCGCATCGGCGACGACAGCGATACGTCGCCCGCTCATGTGGAGCGGAAAATCCAGACCTGTCTCGACCAGGGCATAACCACGTTCGACCAGGCAGACATCTACGGTGGATACACGGCGGAAGCTGTATTGGGAGGTGCGCTGAAGGCCAATCCGTCCCTGCGCGGCCAGATGGAAATCGTCACCAAATGCGACATCGTCGCGCCGGCCGGGCGGTATACCGATGCCAAGGTGAAACATTACGACACCTCCCGGGCCCATATCGAAAAATCGGTCGAGATGTCTCTCCAAGATATGGGCATCGAGACCATTGATCTGCTGCTGATCCATCGTCCGGATCCGCTGATGGACCATCACGAGACCGGGACCGCGCTCGACGACCTGGTCAAGAGCGGCAAGGTGCGCAACGTCGGCGTCTCCAACTTCCGCCCCTGGGACTGGGAACTGCTGCAGTCGGCCATGTCGAACCGGCTTGTCACCAACCAGATCGAGATCTCGCTGAAGGAAATCTCTCCCTTCACCAATGGCGATCTGGCCTTTCACCAACGCCTTGGCACCAAGCTGATGGCGTGGTCGCCCCTCGGCGGCGGGTCGCTGATTTCCGAAAGCGGAAAGCTGGGCGCCGTAATGGATGACATCGCCGCGCAGGCCGGTGTCGACCGGTCCGCAGTCGCGGTTGCGTTCCTGCTGGCTCATCCGGCACAGCTGTTACCGGTCATGGGCACGAACAATCTGGAGCGCATCGCCAAGATCTCCGATGCGCTGAAAGTCAGCCTGGATCGTGAAACCTGGTACCGCCTTTACGAGGCGGCGCTTGGAACAGAGGTGCCATGATGACCATGCAGAATGCCAATCATACCGTGACCTTCGAACCGGACGCCGACAACACTCGCCTGTTACGCGATGCATTCGGCCGGTTTGCCACCGGTGTCACCGTGGTGACAACCGGATCGGCCGACGGCCCTGTCGGCATTACCGCAAACAGTTTTTCGTCCGTCTCCCTGGAACCGCCGCTGGTCCTGTGGATGCCGGACAAGGGATCGCGCAGGTTCCGCTACTTCGAAACGGCCGAGCATTACGCCATTCACGTCTTGAGCCACGAACAGGCCGAAGTCTGCAACGGTTTCGTGCGCAACGCCCATGCCTTCGATCAGCTCACCTACACGATCGACGGCAACGGTGTGCCCCTGATCGAGAACTGCCTCGCCCGTTTCGAGTGCAAGCGGTTCACCGCCTATGAGGGCGGCGATCATCTGATCGTTCTCGGCCAGGTTCTGCAGGCCGAGATGCGCTCGGGAGAAGCCCTGACATTTTATGCAGGCAAACTCGGACAAATCGCTCCAAGGTAAGGGCGGGAAACGGGGCGGCAACCGGCCCGTCGTGGAGGAACGTGACGGGCCTTCTGTTTCAGGAGATCGCAGAAGACCGCTTCGCTACTTTAAACAAGATCAGCTTTCCGGTTCTCATGTTCGCGCACATGGTAACCAGTTGGTCCAGGGAGGAGCCCGGATGGGCATTTTGCTGGCGGTTCTTGCACCGCTCGACTTCGTCAATTCGCTGCTGTTGCGAATTGGCCGGGGCATCGGCATCGTTGCCGTGGCTCTGATGGTGATCGCGATCCTGGTTCAGGTCGTGTTCCGCTATGTCTTCAATAATGCCCTGCCCTGGCCGGACGAAGCAGCCCGTTTCTGTATGCTCTGGATGACCGGACTGATGGCGCCAACCGCGTTCCGAAGAGGCGGTTTCGTTGCCATCGACATGTTCACCCATTCCCTGCCTCGCATCGTGGGCAGCGTCATTTCGCTGCTCCTTCTGCTGATTTCGCTCCTGGTGCTCGTCGTTGCCCTGAAGATCGGATTTTCCGAGGTCACAGGCTTCGGTGGCCGTTTCGCGACCGCCTCCCTCTACGTACCGGCCAATCTCTCCTTCAGCGAATGGATCCGTGTGCCGCGAAGCTGGATGATGGCGTCCATCCTCGTCGGGGTCTTCCTGCTGACGCTCGTCAACATCGAACTGATCCTGCGCAATATCATCGCCAGTTTTGGTGGTGTCGACCGCATGCCGGTCATTCCCGACCCCGACATGGCAGGAGCTGACTGATGCTGATCTGGTTCCTTCCCGTCTTCCTCGTTTTCCTGCTGATCGGACTGCCGGTCTTCTTCGGCCTTCTGGCGGCCCCTGGCCTGCTGCTTTGGCTGAACGGGCAGGAAAAAGACATCACGCTGCTTTACCGCAACGTCTACAACGGCATGGACAGTTTTCCTCTGATGGCGATTCCGTTCTTCATGCTCGCAGGCGAGCTGATGAACAAGGGCGGCATCACCATGCGGCTGGTTGAATTCAGCCAGGCATTGATGGGACATCTGCGCGGCGGCCTTGCCCATGTGAACATCCTGTCGTCGATGCTGTTTGCCGGTCTCTCCGGGTCTGCCGTTGCCGACACCTCCGCCCTCGGGTCGATGCTGATCCCGGCCATGGAGAAGCAGGGCTACACAAGGCGTTTTGCTGCTGCAATCACCGCGGCAAGTTCCGTCATCGGCCCGATCATTCCGCCGTCGGGCATCATGATCATCTATGCCTACGTGATGGGAGAGAGTGTTGCCGCGCTGTTCCTGGCAGGTATCGTCCCCGGCGTCATGGTCGGTATCGGCCTGATGCTCATGGTCAAGTTCATGGCCAACAAATACGATCTGCCAAAAGCGCAGAGGATCGTCAGCCCCGGCCAAACCCTGGCACCGGTGGAATACTGGTTCTCCTTCATCGTACTGCGGGCAAACCTGGCCGCCCTGTTCACGGTACTCGCGGATCTCTTGATAGGCCTGACCGGGTTCGCGCCTCTTTCCACCACGACTTCCTTCATCCTGTTCGCGGTCTTCCTGGTGGTCTCCCACATGCTTCTCTGGAGCCTCAGAAGTGCCGTCTCGCCGGATTTCCGGGTCGTGTGCAAGAAGGCCGTCGCTCCGTTGCAAACGCCGATCATCATTCTCGGCGGTATTCTGCTGGGTGTCTTCACGCCGACGGAAGCGGCAGCGGTCGCGGTTGCCTATGCGCTCGTTATCGGTTTCTTCGTTCTGCACTCCATCAAGGTGTCCGAGATCCCGGGTGTCCTGAACAGGGCCGGCATAACCTCTGCAGTGGTGCTGCTGCTGGTCGGTGCCGCGATGGCCTTCAAGACCGTCGTCAGCCTCAGCCATGCGCCCGAAATCATGGCGGAGTTCGTCCTGACCCTGTCGGAAAACCCGCTGATCCTGCTGTTCCTGATCAACCTGCTGCTGTTCGTGGTCGGCATGTTCCTGGACGCAGGCCCGGCGATCATCATTCTCGGGCCGATCCTCGGACCGATCTTCGCCAACCTGGGCGTCGATCCGATCCATTTCGCCATCATCATGAGCGTCAACCTGACCATCGGTCTGGCGACACCGCCAATGGGTCTGGTGCTCTTCGTTGCGGCTTCGGTTTCAAGAGAACGGGTTGAAACCATTGCCAAGGCCATCCTGCCGTTTCTGGCGGTGGAAATCGCGGTGATCTTCCTGATCACCTACATTCCGGCACTTTCGATGACGATCCCGCGTCTGACCGGATTTGCCAACTGATCCTGAGCTTTTCAAAGGGAGGAACCTAATGCTCAAAACTGCACTGAAAACGCTCACCGTCGCGGCGATGCTAGCCGGATCGTCGCTGAGCGCGCTTGCCGCGGACTACACGCTGCGCGCAACCGCCAATTCGAACGAAAACGACGAAGACTACGACGGCCTCGTCGTTTTCAAGAACTTCGTTGAAGCCGCCTCCAACGGTGCCATCGAGGTCGAACTGTTCATCGGCACGCAGCTTTGCTCCAACGGCGCCGAATGCCTTCAGGGCATTTCCGACGGTGCCATCGACATCTACATCTCCACCTCCGGCGGTGCAGCGGGCATCTTCCCGTATGTGCAGGTTCTCGACCTGCCCTACATGATGAGCGACGACCGGATTGCCGAGCATGTCCTGTCCGGCGAATTCACCCGCACCATGCGCACCATGGCGCTGGAAGATTCCGGCGACACCATCCGCCTGATGACCATTGGCAACACCGGCGGCTGGCGCAACTTCGCCAACACCAAGCACCGCGTCGCCAAGCCGGAAGACCTGAAGGGCCTGAAGATTCGCACCGTGGTGGCCGACCTGCCGCAGGAACTGGTCAAGGCGCTTGGTGCTGCTCCGACGCCGATCCCGTGGCCGGAACTGTTCACCTCGCTGCAGACCGGCGTTGTCGAAGGTTCCAAGAACGGCATCACCGACATCATGGGCATGAAGTTCCCCGATGCCGGTCTTCAGTATGTCACCCTGGACGGGCACGCCTACATGGGCGCCCTGTGGTGGATGAACAACGAGAAGTTCATGTCGATGCCTGAAGACCTTCGCCGTGTCGTGGTAGATGGTTTCTATGCCCTTCAGCAGGCAACCTTCGCCTCGCCGAAGCGCAAGTCGATCAAGGCCTATGAGGACTTCGTGGCCGGCGGCGGCGATCTCTACGTTCCGACCCCTGAAGAAAAGGCAGCCTTCAAGGAAGCTGCCGCGCCGGTCTATGACTGGTTCAAGGGTAATGTCGGACGTGGCGGCGAGATCTTCGGCGCTCTGGAAGAAGCCGTGGCTGCGGCCGAAGCCGATATCAACGCCGATCGCTCTGCCGATCTGAATTGACGAAACACCGTGTCACGCCCTGCTCAAGCGGGGCGTGACACATTCTGCCGCTGCGCCGCGACGGCATCTCCTGGCGTCCCGGCTAGAACAGACCTTCAATTGAACGGATACATCCAGACCTTGTAATCGCCGACCAGGATATGCGCCTTCTCAATCTCGTCTTTGGTCATCTTCTTGACCACCTCTTCCAGAGAGATAGCGGCGTCGGGGTCTCCCCCGATGGCAGAGAGCGTGTACCACATGTAAGCCCGTACGAGATCCGGCGCGGGCATGCCCCGGCCGACCTCATAGTACCAGCCGACGCCGGACTGGGCTCCGGGATGGCCCTTCATCGCGCTTCTGAGATACCACTCGAACGCCCGCTGGTCGTCGCGCTCGACACCCAGCCCCATGGCGTACATCACACCGATCAGTTCTTCCGCATCCGCGTTGCCAGAGCGGGCGGCGGGCCAGAGTTCCTTCATCGCTTCTTCGTATCGATTGGCCTCCATCAGGTCGCGCGCGGCTTCGATTTCGGCCTGAGCAGAAGCCGTGCAAAGCCCAAAGGCGAGAAGAGCGGCGGTCAGCGTGGTCTTCATATCTTGCGATTGCTCCCTCTGATGTTCGGCCTGTCGGCACCGGCTGTTTCCGCCGAACTGCCACCGCCTCTGAAACAGGACGACTTCATCGCCTTCGACAGCAAGCAGGCAGCGCTCGGCCAGTTGCTTTTTTACGACAAGATCCTCTCAGGCAACAGGAATATTGCCTGCGCCACATGCCACCATCCGAGCCTTGGCACAGGTGACCGGTTGTCGCTGGGCATCGGCGAAGGTGGCGAAGGACTGGGGCTGCAGCGGAGTGCCGGAACCGGCGACAGCCGCATTAAGAAACGGATTCCGCGAAACGCTCCAGGTCTCTGGAATTTGGGGGCAAAAGAGCTTCACGTCTTGTTTCACGACGGCCGTCTGTCGATTGCCGACACCTTCGAGAACGGCTTCAATTCGCCGGCCGAAGAATGGCTGCCCACGGGTTTCAATTCCCTGCTCGCAGCCCAGGCCGTCTTTCCGGTAACGGCCCAATTCGAGATGGCTGGCAACCCGAAGGAAAACGAAGTCGCGGGAGCCATTTACGACCGCATCGACAATGCCTGGCCGATCCTGGCCAAACGGGTCCGCATCATTCCCGAATATGGCCGCCTGTTTGTTGAGGCGTTCGACCATATCGACGCCCCCGAAGAGGTCACGATCGTTGAAATCGCCAACGCGCTGGCGGCTTTTCAGGCGGTCGAATGGCAGAGCTTCGACAGCCCATTCGACGCGTATCTCGGCGGAGATGAAACCGCTCTCGGTCCGGCCCAGAAGCGCGGTCTTGAACTTTTCTACGGCAAAGCCGGATGCTCCTCGTGTCACTCGGGCAAACTGCTCAGCGATCAGAAGTTCCACGCCCTGGGCCTTCCGCCCTTCGGCCCGGGCCGCACGCGCAGCTTTGATCCGATGGTCCGCGATGTCGGGGTGATGGGCGAGACCGACCGCCTTGAAGATGCCTACGGGTTCCGGACCCCGATGCTGCGGAACGTCGAGCTGACGGCCCCTTACGGGCACAATGGCGCTTATCCCACACTGGAAGGGATCATCCGGCATCACCTCGACCCCGACGGGATGCTGAAGGCCTGGAAGCCGGAAACCGCAGCCCTTCCTCAGGCACCGTGGCTGGAAGCCATCGATTTCGTGGTCTGGAATGACGCTCGTGAGATGGCGCGCCAGGCCCGTTTCAGGGATATTGAACCTCTCTCCCTTTCGAATGCGGAGATTGCCGATCTGGTGGCTTTCCTGAAAAGCCTGACCGGCTCGCAGTCTGTCACGTCTCCGCCCTTCGGCATTCCTGCCACTGTCCCGAGCGGCCTTCCGGTCGACCGGTAAACATCAACAAGGATTTAGAGCTTTTTATGGTTAGTCCATTGAAAGACCAGGCAAGCCGCCTGTTCCCGGGTATTGCGATCGCCGGGCTTGTCGCCATCGCCGCGCAGTTCCTCAATGAGCATTACGGTGCGCCGGCCATGCTGATGGCCATCCTGCTTGGCATGCCGCTGAACTTCCTGTCGGAGGAACAGCGCACGGGCGAAGGCATCGCCTTTGCAGCCCGCACGTTGCTGCGTATCGGTGTTGCCCTGCTCGGTGTGCGCATCAGCGTGGAAATGGTGCAGCAGTTGGGCCTGCCGTTTCTGCTGCTTGTTATCCTCGGCGTTCTGGCCACCATCGGTTTTTCGCTGCTGATCGGCGGGTTGTTCGGCCGGGACAGGTTGTTTTCATTCCTGACCGGCGGAGCCGTCGCCATTTGCGGCGCTTCGGCAGCCATGGCCATCGGCTCGATCCTGCCCAAGCGCGAGCATGCCGAACGCGATCTTGCCTTCACGGTGATTACCGTGACTGTCCTGTCCACGCTGGCGATGATTTTCTATCCGATCCTCACCTCCTCCCTCGGCCTATCAATGGACGCGACCGGCGTCTTTCTCGGTGGCACAATCCATGACGTGGCCCAGGTCGTGGGTGCTGGTTTTTCGATCTCCGAAGAAACCGGAGACCTGTCGACGCTGGTGAAGCTGATCCGCGTCACCATGCTGGCCCCTATCGTGCTGGTGGCCGCACTCATCCTGCGCAAGAGTTCGGAACCGGGCAGCGCCCGTCCGCCGATCATGCCGGCGTTTGTCGTGGCCTTTCTTGTGCTTGCAGCACTCAATTCATTCGGCTTCATTCCGGAAGTTGCCAAGGAAGCCGCCGGTCATGTTTCCCGCTGGGCGCTGCTGGCGGCAATTGCGGCTGTGGGCATGAAAACCTCGATCCCGAAACTTCTGGAAGTCGGTGGTCCGGCCATCTGGATGCTTGTCACACAAACGGCGTTTCTGGCGCTCTTCGTCATCGGCGGGATCTGGTTGATCGGCTGATCTTCTCATCGGCCTTCCGGCACCCCATATCAGCACGTGAAACCCCGGTTCTTTTCAAGGGCCGGGGCTTTTCTTGTGCGGGCGAGTATGGAATATAGCTCGCACCTCTTTTGGCGGAACGGCAAATACGCCGGGACAAGCCGGACCGGACTTGTTTCCGCCCAAACATTTCGAAAGCGTTTGGATGAAAAGCTACATCACCACCCCGATCTACTACGTCAACGGTTCTCCGCATATCGGTCACGCCTTCACGTCCGTGATGGCCGATATCCTGAAACGCAACCGGCAGGCGCTGGGGTATGACATGATGCTGTCCACCGGCGTGGACGAGCATGGGCAGAAGAACCAGGAAGCTGCGGAAAAAGAAGGCATGTCCGTTGAGGACTACCTCGACATGCGCTGCGCGGAATTCCGGGCCGTCTTCGACCGGCTGGATGTGGCTTACGACTATTTCGTGCGTACCAGCCGCGAAGGCCACAAGACGGCCGTTGCCGGAATGGAGCAGTCGATCTTCGACAAGGATCTGATCGTCAAGAAGAACTACACCGGCACCTACTGCAAGGGCTGTGAAGAGTTCAAGAAGGAATCCGATCTGACCGAAGATGGTCAGTGTCCGCTGCACCCGACGATGAAGGTGGAGCAGACCGAAGAGACCAACTACTTCCTGAAGATGGAGCCGTTCCGCGCGCGTCTTCTGCAGCACATTGCCGACAACCCGGATTTCGTTCAACCCGAAGCGTTCAAGAACGAACTGAAGCAGATGCTGTCCGAGCCGCTGGAAGATCTCTGCATCTCCCGGCCGAAAGCCCGTGTGACCCTTGGTATCGAACTGCCGTTCGACACCGAGTTCGTGACCTATGTCTGGTTCGATGCGTTGGCGAACTACCTCACCAACATCAACTGGCCGGAAGAAGGCTACGAAAGCTGGTGGGCGGAATGCGAGCATCTGATCGGCAAGGATATTCTCAAGCCGCATGGGGTCTACTGGCCGATCATGCTGATGGCCGCTGGTCTGCCGCTGCCGAAGAAACTGTCCGTCCACAGCCACTGGGTTGGTGCGGGCGGCGTGAAGATGTCGAAGTCCATCGGCAACGTCGTCGATCCGATCGAGGTGATCGAGAAGCTGGGCGTCGACGCCTTGCGCTGGTACCTCGCCCGGCACATGCGTGCGGACAGCGACAGCCAGATTTCGGTCGACTTCATCACCCAGTCCTACAACACGGAACTGGGCAACAAGATCGGCAACCTGCTGTCGCGTGCGGCAAAGTTCTCCAAGGCCCGCTTCGACGGCAAACTGCCTGCCCCCGGCCCTCTGTCACCCGAGGATGAAGCAATCCGCAAGTCCGTGCTCGAGGCGACCAAGGGCATGGGCGAATGGATCAACCTGGCTGAAATACCGGCTCGCGTGCAGTCGATCATCACCGTCGCCGACGAGATGAACAACTACTTCGCCGAGCAGGCTCCCTGGGATCTGATCAAGAACGAAGAGACCCGTGAGCGCTGCCAGACGGTGATCTACGTGACGCTGGACAGCCTGCGCATCGTCATGGAAGCGCTGACCCAGGTGATCCCGGCATCCGCCGGCAAGGCGCTGGCCATGCTGAACGCCCCGGCCGTCGCCAGCCCGTGGAAGCCGGAGCTTGACCGGCTGGAAGGCAATAGCGATCTCGGTGAAATCGAGACACTTTATCCGCGCGTTCAGTAAGCCTCACCATAGCTTGAACAAAAAAGAAGCGCCCCAAACAGGGGCGCTTCCGAAGCCAGGCGGTGTTTACGCAAAATCTGCCTTCAACCACCACTCCCCTGCAGTTTCCGTTCCCTGCAATCTCGCCTGGAAATACCAATTTCAGCGACTTCGCGATCATCACCGTCGTAATATTCGTACCAGATATGCCAGCCGGCGATGGTTACGATCATTTCCGCGCAGACCGCGTCCATTGAGGCAGGCTTCATGGTTGTCTCCAACCACTCCTCCAGATCCTTCGCGCTGGACTGGGGCTCCGGCAATCGATAGGTGAAATAGATCGCCTTGTACTGCGGGTCGATGTCCGCACCCTCAAAGTTCACGGCACCAACCAATCCCGTGGGCGGCATGGCTTGTGCGGTGAAGCTGCTCCGCTCTGCGATCCGCTCGACACGCAATCGGATCAACTCCCCTCCTGCCAGAGAATTGATCTGCCCAAGAGACATGAAGACGGCGACGGCAAGAACGCCCACGAGGATACGTGCAATCTTCGATGAAGGTGTGTAGCGAGGCCGCTCTGGCGCCTCGCGTGGCGGCAGAAAAATCAGAAACAGATTGCCGATGGGAATGATGCCCAGAAGAGCGACCGCATGCCCCCTTCCCGCGTCCCTTGCACGCAGCACGGCAACCCATGCATAGGCGCAGCCGGCTACGAAAGAGACGGCGGCAGAGATCCAGGGCAAAAGGCCGGAAAAACCGTCCGGCAGATACCTGTAGGCGGCAAAAAGCAGTCCCAGCAATGTTGCCGACAGAAGAACAGCAATGGCTGCCTGCCAGACAACATACATCATGATGGAGCCGTGATTGCTGTTGATCGGCCTGTTTGCGAGCGGCTGGCGGTCATGGACAACATCAAACGCGAGGACGGCCAGAAAACCGGCAATGATCGCAAGCCAGTTCAACACGTCGGTGTTGACGTTTCCGGAACCCATGATGCTCTCCTACCGGGTGCAAGACACCTCATCAGTCGCAGGCTGGGGAGCCATTAAACCACAGCTTCGGGCAACATGACGTGATCCCGGGCACAAAGACCGGCCAGGAAACCGGATCGCTGTAGTCGTCGGAGGCGTTGGTGCTGGCGAGCGGCGCTGTCAAATAACGGCACTCTGCGCGGCACGGCGCGAAAAGAGCCATGCCGCTCGAGCGTGACGAACCTCTGATAATGTGAATTCAGCCCAGTGAGAGGACAGGCAAACGAGCAAATGCCCTAGAGAAGACCGGCGACTTCCATCGCCTTGTCGATTTCGCTGCGTGTTGCCTCGGTAACCGGGGTCAGCGGCAGGCGGACATCTTCCCTGCAAAGGCCCAGTCTGGACAGGGCGTATTTGGCGCAAGCAGCCGGCGGCTCCAGGAACATCGCCGAATGCAGTGGCAACAATCGGTCCTGATAGTCCCGGGCAAGGCCGAGATCTTCGGCAAGCGATGCGCTCTGGAATTCCGCGCAAAGGCCGGGTGCCACATTTGCGGTCACTGAGATACATCCTCGCCCGCCGTGGGCATTGAAGCCCAGCGCAGCGGCGTCTTCGGCACTGAACTGTAGAAACGCCTTGCCGCACAAGGCCCGTTGCTTGCTGACCCGCTCCATGCTGCCGGTGGCATCCTTGACGCCGATGATCCGCGGCCAGCGCGCCATTTCGGCCATGGTTTCCGGCAGGATATCGATCACGCAACGCCCGGGAATGTTGTAGAGGATGATAGGGATCGCGCTGTTGTCGTGAAGGACCTTGTAGTGGCTGAGCAGGCCCGCCTGGTTCGGCTTGTTGTAGTAGGGCGTCACCACCAGCGCTGCGTCTGCGCCGACGGCTTCAGCATGCTGAAGCATGTCGAGGGATTGTGCCGTCGCGTTGGAGCCCGTGCCGGCGATAACCGGAATGCGCCCTGCCACGATGTCGACGACACGTTTGATGATGTCCTTGTGCTCGATCTTGGAGACAGTCGGGCTCTCACCGGTCGTCCCGACAGCAACCAGCCCGTCGCTTCCCTCGGCTATGTGCCACTCAACAAGACGTTCCAGTGCTTCGATGTCGATACTTCCGTCCCTGAACGGCGTGACAAGGGCGGGAATGGATCCCTTGAGTTCGAGCATGTGGCATCCTCCCGGAGCCATGCTGCCAGCGAGCGCCGCCCCGTGTCCATCGATTGACTGGCGTTACCGATGTGCCACCAAAAGCTTGCCGCTGGCAACCAGCCTCGCCCCTGCATGAACACCTTCCTGCGATTGGCCTGGTGGTCAGGCCGCCAGAAACTCCAGACGATCAGCCAGCCGTGCGGGCGTAATTTCCAGTATTTCGGGTGTCACGACGCCTTCTGCGACGAAGGGATCCTCGGCAACAAAGCTTTCGAGTTTTGCCAGGCTGGTGCCGTGAGCGAGAATCCCGCCGCCCCGGTTCGGCTGCAAACTGCCAACCATCAGGAAATATCCCTCCTCAAACCCACGCTGGATCCAGGCCTTGTGCGCTTCCATCAGTTCGCCTGCCCGCGTTTTGTCTGCAAAAGTCAGTGTAACGACAAACATTTCCGTCTCCATGTAAGTTCATGTGAAAGGCAAAGGGGATTTACTGGCTGTGTTTCTGCTCCGGCCCGGCTGTGATGCCGTCCAGCCAGGTCAGGATCTTGGAAACCTCGCGCTCGACATAGGCTTTGTCCTTGAAGGCCTGGGCGAGTGTCGCAACGCCCTGGCTCCAGCCAAGGACATGCAAGGCATTGTCACGGGAGCTTTCGCCACAACCGAGTTCGCGAAACTGGCGCTCGAGCCAGTCGCCGAACAGAACCATGATCTCATTTGCCCTCTCTCTGGAGGGGTGATCGACCTTGGCGAGTTCCGTTGTCAGCGTGCCGACAGGACAGCCGTACGCCATGATCTTTGCCTGATTGACGATAACGATCCGGATAAAACATTCGATCCGTTTCTTCGCGCCGTCTGCCGTCTCGTCCCATTTGGCGAGCAGCTTTCTGCGATCCGACAGCCGCTTGTCGATGACCGCCTCCAGGATCTCGTCCTTGGTCTTGAAGTGGTAATAGAAATTGCCGCGCGAGATTTTGACCGCTGCGGCAATGTCGGCAAAGGACGTTTGCGCGAACCCCTGCGCATAGAAAAGGCTGTCCGCCGCATCGACGATCTGACGCCTTGTTTCAACTGCCGCCACCATATTTGCCTCCTCCTGCTTTCCCGCACACGCCTATAGGACAATTGCCCTAGACAACATTTAGGACGACTGTCCAATTTCGTCAAGGTCATTTGAATGCAGATGGAAAGCGCTTTTGAACACGAGGGCTCACAAACGCTTTGAGACGTTTCAGAGGCAGCAGCGCTGCGAATTCGTTCTGTCTCACATCAATGTGAAGCGCGGTTGCGGCAACTCCTGACACTCACTGTCAGTAGGTCTCATTTAGGATGCTTGCAGGCAGCGGCACCTAACCCGCGCGATCGCAAACCGAAAAAACGCCATCACCTTCAACGACTTGGTGACTTTATAAACATTCACCCATCAAATGATGAATAACTGAAACAATGTTCTTTTTGGTCAATGCCACGCAACCAACAGCTTTGATCGCGCATTTATGCACAGGGTGGGTGCGATTTTCGGCATTGGAATGCCTCGTTCGCTGCCTATCTAGAGACCGCTTGGTGGCAGACACAGGTTCGGCTGGAGGCTCAGCAGCCGGTTCCCGCGTGGAGGGATAGATATGACTTTGCTGGATGAGCGGATGCAGGAAGCACCGCGTTCCGACATTACGGACCTGTTCGATCAGGTCAGGGCACAAACACTCGCGCTCACCGCACCACTCTCTCCTGAGGACATGGGGCTGCAATCCATGGAAGATGCCAGTCCGCCGAAATGGCACCTGGCTCACACCACCTGGTTTTTCGAAGAATTCATCCTGAAGCCTTCGCTGCCCAGCTATCGGCCGCGAGACGATCGCTTCGCTGTCCTGTTCAATTCCTATTATGTGCAGGCAGGTCCGAGGCACACCCGGTCAAAACGAGGTCTGCTTTCGCGGCCGAGCGCAGCCAATGTGCTGGAATATCGCTCCCATGTGGAAGACGCCCTGCTCGAAGGATTGGCCCGCAACGCCTTTTCCCTGGAGCAGGACAAGCTTGAAGAGCTGATTACCCTCGGCTGCCACCATGAAATGCAGCATCAGGAACTGCTGGTAACCGATCTTCTGCACGCCTTTTCCTTCAATCCCCTGCTGCCTGCCTATGTCGAAGCAAAACCGGCTCCGGTCAGCGCGGTAGAAGATGCCAAGTGGGTGTCCTATGACGGCGGTCTTCTTGAAATCGGCCATCAAGGGACCGGCTTTGCCTATGACTGCGAAGGCCCGCGTCACAAGGTCTGGCTGGAGCCCTACCGGCTGGCGGATCGTCCTGTCACCAACGGCGAATGGATCGCCTTCATGGAAGACGCCGGATACACCAACCAGACGCTTTGGCTGATGGATGGCTGGGCAGTTCGGGAAAAGAACGACTGGGACAGCCCTCTTTACTGGTGGCAACAGGACGATCAGTGGTGGACCTTCACCTTGCAGGGCCCTCGCCCGGTCGATCTTGCAGCACCGGTTGTTCATGTCAGCTACTACGAAGCAGACGCCTTTGCCCGTTGGGCGGGACACAGATTGCCGACGGAAGCCGAGTGGGAAGCCGCGGCAGAACCAACCCGCATCGACGGCAATTTTCTGGAAAGCGGAGCGTTTCTGCCGGTTGGCCGCAGGCCTGGCCTCTGGGGGGACGTCTGGCAATGGACCAGCAGTGCTTTCAGTCCCTATCCCGGCTTCAGACCGCCCGAGGGGGCCATTGGCGAATACAATGGCAAGTTCATGGTCAACCAGATGGTGCTGCGCGGCGGGTCCTGTGCAACGCCGAAGGAACAGATGCGGGCCTCCTACCGCACGTTCTTCTATCCACACCAACGCTGGCAGATGCTCGGCCTGAGGCTGGCAGGAGATCAATGATGACCAAGCATGTATCCCCTGAGTCGCAGGCAGATTTGTTTCGAGACGACATTCTTGCCGGGCTGTTGAAAGACCGGAAGGTCATCAGCAGCAAGTGGCTCTATGACGATGTGGGCTCACATCTGTTCGAAGCGATTACCGAACTGGACGCCTATTATCCGACCCGCACCGAGATTTCGATCCTGGCGAAAAACGCAAAGAAATACCGCCGCCTTCCCGGTGCACGCGGTGCGATGGTGGAACTGGGCAGCGGATCGAGCCGCAAGACAGATCTGCTGCTGGACGCCTTTCCGGATCTGTCCGTCTATATGCCGGTCGACATCTCGGCCAACCACCTGAAAGCTGCCGCAGAACGGGTGCGCCGTGCCTACCCGTCTCTGGCGGTCATTCCAGTCGCCGCCGATTTCACGCAGCCCTTCGGACAGCTTCCGCTGCTGCCGGAATTGCCCGTGCTGATCTTCTTTCCCGGCTCCACGATCGGAAACTTCGAAAAGACAGAGGCAGCGGCGCTGCTTTCGAACATTCGTTCCGCCATGCCGGAGGCCAGCCTGATTATCGGCGTCGACCGGCCGAAGGACGCCAAGGTCCTGCAAGAAGCCTATGACGATCCGGCAGGCATCACGGCAGCCTTCAACCAGAATCTTCTGCAGCGGATCAACCGGGAACTGGACGGCAATTTCGATCTCGTTGCTTTCGCGCACAAGGCCATCTGGAATGTGAGCGAAAGCCGGATTGAAATGCACCTGGAAAGCCTTACCCAGCAGACGGTCTCCATCGCCGGTGAAACCATCGATTTTGCAAAGGGCGAGACGATCCACACAGAAAACTCGCACAAATACAGCGAGGACGCTTTTGAAGGCATCGCCCGTGAAGGCGGCTGGCAGATTACCGATGTCGACAGCGACGAGAACGACTGGTTCTCCGTCTATACGCTGCAAGCCGCATAGGCCGGACGGAGCAAACAAACGGGCGAGGCATCCGCTGGGAAGCCTCGCCCACGACCGAAGCAGCGCCTTTGCCTGAAAACCTATTCGATCTGGGCGTTGAAAACGGCCAGGGTCTTGTTGGCTCTGCCTTGGACACCCGGAAAATCATGTGGTCGCCCAAGGCGGGCGCCGCGGTGTTCGGTGTTTGGGCCTCAAGACCAGACCTTCCGCTGTCGGACTTGCCATCGCCAACGTCAACAAAACCTTGAGATGCATATTCTTTCATAAAATCAATTTATGCATGTATTCTCATCAGGGTGGATCTGAGCTTTTTCCGGGATCTGCCGCGCCGAGTCCGTCTTTTGCGGCAATAGCTTCTAGCTTCTGACGAGACCCGGGACTGCCGAAAAACAGCCAGATATTACGACCGCAGAGCACAGGCGGCTCTCGGTGCGAAACATTTGTTTCACAAATTGACAATGCAAAAAACAAATGGAACAGTAACCGGATGGAAACCATTTCGCCGCCCCATCTGCGCACCGCCATTTCGGCCAATTATGCCGAATTGAGCGATGCTTTGCGGACGGCGGCGGACTATATCGCAGAAAATCAGGTTGAAATCGCCACCCGCAGCCTGCGCTCGGTCGCATCGGCCAGTGGCGTTTCGCCGGCAAGCTACACAAGGCTTGCCAGAGCCTTGGGCTTTTCCGATTACGAAGCCCTGCGCGAGCAGGCCCGGAACGAATTGAGCCATCGCGGGCGGGACACGTTTCAGGACAAGGCCCGGAAGCTCCGCTCCGATGCCGACCAGCCTTTGCTGCCGCGCCAGGTTTCCGCCTGTATCGACAACATCAAGGCGCTGGTGGACGACATCGATCCGGCGGTCCTTGATGCCGCCGTCGACCGGCTCAGCCAGTCCCGGAAGATCATCCTGATCGGCGCCCTCGCCTCAGCAGGTTTTACCGACTATTTCGCCTATCTGGCCAAGTGGTTCGACGACAGGTGGATTGTCGCCGGGCGCAATGGCGCAACACTGGGCAGCACGCTTGCCGGCATTACCTCGGACGACACCGTCGTCGTCCTCTCCAAACACCCTTATGCCCACCGTTCGGTGCGCGCGGCCGAAGTGGCGGCAGGAAATGGTGCACAGGTGATTGTCCTGACCGACAGCCACGCCTTTCCGGGATTGCAATTCGCGACCTACCACTTCATACAACGCACTGAAAGCCCTCACTTTTTCTCGTCTTACGCAGCCACGCTTGTGCTTATCGAGACCATCACAGGCATGCTGGTTGCGCGGGCCGGAGCCGAGGCGGAAGCCCGGATCCAGGAGGTCGACAGACACAATCGTCTGCTCGACGAATTTGAAAACGTCTAGCGTGGATCGCCATGCCGGACATAAGAATTGAAACAAAGGGAAGCCAAGTCAAATGATGATGAAACTGAACCTTGCGGGCGCCGTTCTGGCGACCAGCATCGCATTCACCGGCGCAGCCTCTGCAGAGCAATTCATCACCATCGGCACCGGTGGTGTGACTGGCGTATATTATCCGACGGGCGGAGCCATCTGCCGGCTGGTCAACAAGGGCCGGAAGGATCACGGCATCCGCTGCTCCGTGGAATCCACCGGCGGGTCCGTCTACAACATCAACACGGTGCGCGAAGGCGAGCTGGAGTTCGGTGTTGCCCAGTCCGATTGGCAGTACCATGCTTATAACGGCACCTCCCAGTTCGAGGAAAAAGGCCCGTTTGAGGACCTGCGCGCCGTCTTTTCCGTGCATCCGGAGCCGTTCACCGTCGTTGCCCGTGCCGATAGCGGCGTCATGTCCTTCGAGGACCTGAAAGGGAAGCGCGTCAACATCGGCAACCCGGGGTCCGGTCAGCGCGGCACCATGGAAGTTCTGATGGAAGCCATGGGCTGGTCCACGGATGACTTCGCCCAGGCAACTGAGCTGAAAGCCGCGGAACAGTCTGCAGCCCTGTGCGACAACCAGATCGATGCGATGGTCTACACGGTCGGTCACCCGTCCGGTTCCATTCAGGAAGCCACGACCGCGTGCGATTCCAAACTCGTGAACGTGGATGGCGAGGTTGTCGACAAGCTGATCGCAGACAACAGCTACTACCGCAAGGCCACCATTCCGGGCGGCATGTACCGGGGCAATGACGAAGACGTCACCACCTTCGGTGTCGGCGCAACCTTCATCACCTCCGCAAAGGTGGACGATGAAGTCGTCTATACGCTGGTCAAGTCGGTGTTCGAGAACTTCGATGCCTTCAAGAAGCTGCACCCTGCGTTTGCAAACCTGAAGCCGGAAGAAATGGTGAAGGACGGCCTGTCCGCGCCGCTGCATCCGGGTGCTGCGAAGTACTACAAGGAACAGGGCTGGATCAACTAAGCCCTTTCACGCAATGCGGGTCCGGATCTTTTCCGGGCCCGTTTCTCTGCTGCGGCCCATTGACCAACACGCGGGCCAAGGCTTTTCTTGAAAGAATTGACAGATGCCACGGCCTGCGTGGCTTTCGGGTGCCAGCCTCGCGCAACACTGCCGTTGCGCTTCAGCCGGAAGACCGGGGGGAACTTCATGTCTGAACAGAACCAGCCGAACGGACGGGACCAACGACAGGGACTATCCGAAGCGGAACTTCAGGAACTCGTAGCCTCCTCCGATTCCGGGTCGAGAAACCCCGCGGGATCCGTCGGGATCATGATCGCCACCGTAGCGCTGATCTGGTCCTGTTTCCAGGTTCTGCTCGCATCGCCCATCGTCTACTACGTGCTGCCGTCGGACATCATCAACAACAGCCGCCAGGTTCATCTGGCCTTCGCGATGTTCCTGGCATTCATGGCATACCCGGCGCTCTCGAGCAGCCCGAGACACCGCGTTCCGATTCAGGATTGGGCCCTTGCGATTTTCGGCGCCTTCATTTCGCTCTACGGTTTCTTCTTCTACGACAAGATCGTTGCCAACGGCGGGCTCGCGGACGACACCGACAAGTGGTTTGCGCTTGCCGGCATCGTCGTTCTGTTCGAAGCCGCACGACGGGCGCTCGGCCCGGCCATGGCCATCGTCGCAACCGTTTTCCTGCTCTACGTCTTCTTCGGCTCTTCCGAATGGGTCCCGGAGGTCATCCGCTGGAAGGGCGCTTCGCTTCAAAAGGCGATGAGCCACATGTGGATCACTTCGGAAGGTGTCTTCGGCATCGCGCTCGGGGTCTCCACCAAGTTCGTCTTCCTGTTCGTGCTGTTTGGTGCCTTGCTAGATAAGGCTGGTGCGGGCAACTACTTCATCAAGATGGCCTTCGGGGCGCTTGGTCACCTGAAGGGCGGTCCAGCCAAGGCTGCCGTCGTTGGCTCTGCCGCAACCGGCCTCATTTCCGGCTCGTCCATCGCGAATGTCGTCACCACGGGCACATTCACCATTCCGCTGATGAAGCGGGTGGGCTTCACGTCCGAGCAGGCAGGCTCCGTTGAGGTCGCGTCTTCCGTGAACGGCCAGATCATGCCACCGGTGATGGGCGCTGCGGCCTTCCTGATGGTCGAATATGTCGGCATTTCCTATGTCGACGTGATCACTCACGCATTTCTGCCGGCCGTGATCTCCTACATCGCGCTGGTCTATATCGTGCACCTGGAAGCCGTTAAGCGGAACATGCCCACCATCGGGCACAAGACCGTTTCAACCCTGCGTACGATCATCGGCATGTTCGTGTTTTTCGCCGCCTTTGCCGCACTATGTTACGGCGTGCAATACCCTGTCGGCTGGATTGTCGCCCTGGTGCCGGAAGGCGCTTCCTGGATTCTCGCTCTGCTGGTTTTCGTTGCCTATCTCGCCCTTCTGAAACTGGCCGCGAGCGTCGATGATCTTCATCCGGACGATCCCAACGCCAAGGAAATCACGCTTCCGGATATCTCGCAGATCTACAAGGCCGGGCTTTACTACCTGCTACCGATTGTCGTTCTGGTCTACTTCCTGATGATTGAACAGAAGTCGCCGGGCCTTTCCGCCTTCTGGGCAACGGCACTTCTCTTCGCTATCCTCCTGACCCAGCGGCCGATCAAGGCGATGTTCCGGGGCGAGAACGAGACCGTCGAAGCCTTCAAGGCAGGTGTCGTTGACCTCGGTCACGGCATGATCGACGGCGCGCGCAACATGATCGGCATCGGTCTTGCGACCGCAACGGCCGGCATTATCGTCGGCACGGTGACCCTGACCGGTATCGGCCAGGTGATGGCGGATCTCGTCGAGTTCGTATCCGGCGGCAATCTTGTGCTGATGCTGGTTTTCGTCGGCATTCTGTCGCTGGTGCTGGGCATGGGCCTGCCGACAACGGCCAACTACATCGTTGTGTCTTCACTAATGGCCGGTGTGGTGGTCGAACTCGGTGCGCAATCCGGACTGATCGTTCCGCTGATTGCCGTGCACCTGTTCGTCTTCTATTTCGGCATCATGGCGGATGTGACGCCACCTGTGGGGCTAGCCTCCTTTGCCGCGGCAGCGGTGTCGGGAGGCGATGCGATCAAGACGGGGTTCACCGCATTCTTCTATTCCCTGCGGACCGTCGCCCTGCCTTTCGTCTTCATTTTCAACACCGATCTTCTCTTGATCGATGTGACAGTGACCCAGGGCATACTCGTCTTCATCATGGCAACGATAGCGATCCTGGTGTTTACCGCCGGCACGATGGGCTACTTCCTGACCAAGAACAGGATTTACGAAAGCGTCGCCCTGGTACTCATCGCCTTCATTCTGTTCCGTCCGGATTTCTTCATGAACCGGATTCAGCCTCCGTTTGAAATCGTCCCACCGGATCATTTCGTCCAGGCGGTTGGCGATGCACCGGCAGGAAGCGAAATTCGTCTGGTTCTGAGTGGCCCGGACTTCGACACCGGCAACACGATGGAAACACGCATCGCGATCGCGCCCGGGACCGAAGACGGCGGGGAAGCAAGATTGCAGGCGCTCGGCCTGACCACCATCGAGGAAGATGGCGTTCTGAAGTTGGAAGAACCCTTCCCGGGAACGCCTTACTTCGACCAGCTTGGCACGTTCGACTTCTATGGTGATGAACCGGTGGTCGTGAAGGAAGCACGGCTCGAAGCGGATCAATTGCCCAAGGAACTGATCTATATTCCGGGGATTCTGCTTCTTGTCCTCGTCTATCTGCTGCAGCGCGCCCGCGCAGGCCGGACCACCCGTGAAGAAGGAGTAGCGGCATGACCAAATCAATCCTGTGCGCTATCGACATCCAGCAAGACAACGACACCATGGTGTTGCAGACGGCCGACAAACTTGCCCGTCTGGACGATGCCCAGCTCGATGTGATCACCGTTGTTCCGAGCGCCGGCATCAATCTTGTCGCGTCCTACTTCGATGAGAACTTCCAGGGCCAGATGGTGGTGGAAACCCAGAAGAAGCTGGTCGAGAAGGTCTCAAGCATTCTGGGGGCCGAGAGAAACAGCCAAATCCGGCACCTGGTCGCGACCGGCTCGATTTACGAGGAAATCCTGGAAGTGGCGAAGAAGATCGGGGCGGATCTTATCGTCATCGGGGCTCACCAGCCGCATCTGAGTGAATTCCTGCTTGGGCCCAACGCAGCCCGGGTGGTGCGTCACTCAAAGTGCTCGGTCTATGTGGTGCGTGACTAAACCCTCAGTCACCTGACAGAAGCGCGGTTTTCAGCCGCTCTGCGTCTGTGCCGAGCGGTCGCTTGTTCGGCCAGGCGATGAAATAGCCCAGTCCCGTCTTGAGCGTAGCGCCATCCAGTGGCACGAGCCGTCCAGAGGAAATCTCTTCCCGCAATAACGGCAAGGCGCCAAGCGCGATCCCCCGCCCCTTCAACGCCCGCCCTATGGACTGGTTGTAGCTTGCACACATGTGAACAGGCCAATCCTTCAGGTCCGTTCTTCCTGTGCGCTGGATCCAGCCTGCCCAGTCGATCCAGTTCGGTGCCAGACGCGGATAGTTAAGAAGCGATGATGGCTTACCGTCTCCTCCCGACCGCAGGAATTCTATAATCTCCGGCGCCCCCACGGGTGTCAGAGCCTCCTGAAACAGCAGCTCCGAGTGCCAGCCTGGAAACCGGCCGTCTCCGTGCAGGATGACAAGGTCATGCTCGGGCTTCAACAGGTCTCCCAGATCGTCTGCGGTTGCCAGATTGAACAGGCAGGCTTCTTCGGACAGCGCAAAGTCCTTGAGTTTCGGCTGGAGCCAGAAGGCGGCAAGTGCCGTCACTGATGCGATCCGCACGATGGGCCTTTCTGGCACCTTCAGCGCACTCAGCGCCTGCGTCAGATAATCCAGCGTCATGCCGGTTTTCTCTGCCAGATAGGCCCCGGCTTCAGTTGGTTGAAGCCTGCGGCCCGACCGCTCGAACAGGTCAACGCCCAGCCAGTCTTCCAGCTGACGGATGCGTTTGGAAACCGCAGCCTGAGTCACGAACAGCTCATCGGCGGCTTCCGTAAAATTCAGATGACGCATGGCGGCTTCGAAGAATACCAATGTGTCGAGCGGCGGAAGTGATTTACGATAGGCTTGCATTACATCAGGTTATCGAATGATCCGATTTTTTCCAACCTTTCAAAGAACCGGGGTCTGTTCAATATTCCATTTAGTTGAACTGGAGACGATGACAGATGGCGGAACTGGACTGGCACGCGGAGCGCAGTGACCTTCAGGGTCTGTCGCAGCTCGACCGCCCCCCCGAGGTGGAAGGGGTCGACCTGGTGGCCGTGCGCACCTATCGGCAACAACGGGTACGGCAGAAGATGGCCGAATATAATGTAGATGCGGTGATCCTGTCAGATCCGGTCAATATCCGCTACGCGACCGGCACACGGAACATGCAGGTGTTTTCCATGCGCAACGCACCGTCGCGCTACCTGCTGTTGACCCAGAACCGCTCCATCCTGTTCGAATTCACCGGCTGCCTTCATCTTGGCCAGGGGTATGAAACCGTCGATGAAGTCCGTCCGTCGAAAACCGCAAGCTTCGTCGCCGCCGGCCCTCACATTGCCGAGCGGGAGCGCGCCTGGGCAACGGAGATGGCAGACACGATCCATGACCTGACGGGCCTCAAGCACGCTACGGTGGGGTTGGAACGGCTCAATGCGGGAACTGCTATTGCGCTGAAAGAAGCCGGTCTGAACGTGGTCGACGCGCAGCATCCCGTAGAGATGGCGCGCGCAATCAAGTCATCGGAAGAAATGAAATGCGTGATAGCGTCCCTGCGTGCCACAGAGATTGGCGTCGGCAAGCTGCGAGAGGCAATCCGCCCCGGGCTGACAGAGGCTGAACTCTGGTCGGTGCTGCATAAATCGATCATCGAACAGAACGGCGACTATGTCGAAACGCGGCTCCTGAACGCTGGCGCGCGCACCAACCCGTGGTTCCAGGAAACATCGGACAATGTCATCGGCGCAAACGAGCTGATTGCCCTCGATACGGATGTCGTCGGCTGCCATGGTTACTACGCTGACTTTTCCCGCACCTTCCATTCAGGTCCGGATCGGCCGACAAACACCCAGCGCGAGCTTTACAAGGTTGCCTATGAGCAGGTTCACCACAACATGGGCATCCTCAAGCCCGGCATGAGCTTCCGTGATTATGCCGACCGGGCGTGGAACATCCCCGAGCGCTACTATGCCCACCGTTACTACCTGTCCGCCCATGGCTGCGGCATGACCGGCGAATACCCTTATCTCTATCACCACGGCGATTTTCCGGATGCCGGCTATGACGGCATCGTGGAGCCAGGCATGACGCTTTGTGTTGAAAGCTTCATTGGCGAGGAAGGCGCGAAGGAAGGCGTGAAGCTGGAACAGCAGGTCCTGATCACCGAAACCGGCATTGAGACCCTGTCCCGGTTTCCGTTCGAAGCGCATCTGCTGACCTAGGAAGTCATATTGGTCAGCTCCTGAGCGCGAGGACCAGAGCAAACACACCGACAAGAACAAGGCTGGCGGCCCAGACCCGGTCCAGATTGAACCACGCCTTTTGCAGAAAGCGCAGGCCCAGCCAGAAATAGACGCCGACGGCAAGAAGACCACCGGCAAGCGCCATTGCGAGCGTGTGAACCGCGGCGACCAGCAACGCCATCCTGAGATCCGCACCCATGAGTGTGCTTGCGGCTGCGTGGCCCGCCTCCTGCTCCATCGCGCAGATGCCCAGATAGATCGGCACCAGCATAAGGCCCGCACCATGGGCAATCGCCACCAGAAAGGACCAGAGGCCAAGTTTCGCCGGTGAGATCCGGGCCAGAAAGCGCGGATGTCGATCGACGATCAGCAGGTAAAGCCCCATGCCGATCACCAGACAAGCGGCCCCAATGCGGATTTCCCGTTCCAGGTTGACCAGCGCTGCCATCGCCGAAAAGGGCAGCAGAATGACCAGCATTGCCGCCAGATGCCCGGTGGCAAGCAGGACCAGCGCACGCGGCAGGGCCAGCGCACGCTGCTCCATCAAGGCAGCCGACACCGCCAGAGGCCATCCCATGCCAGGGTTCAGGCCATGATAGAGCCCCGATGCAATGACGGCCCACCAAAGAGCCGTCACACTTGCCTCATCCAAAACCTAGACCGACGGGAAGCAGAAACTGTCGGTCGAGCAGTCACCGCCTTCAAGGCGGATCTGATGCGAGCGGTATCCCTTTGGAAACTCGACCCAGAAATCCGGATCGAGCGTCAAACCGCCGCCGGCCGCCACGCGGGCCATCACCATCGCTGCCCCGCCCTCTCCGGGATAGAACTGATCGTCCCAGGTGGAATAGAGGGAATTTGTCCAGTAGACGCGCTGGCCGTCCCGGCTGATCTCGACCATCTGAGGTCCATAGCCGAAGGTCTTGCCGTTCGGATGTTTGGTCTTTTTCACAATGCCGCCGATCTTGACCTTGCCCGCAAGCGTCGGTTTCATCGGGTCGGAGACATCATACTGGTGCATCTCGCCCGTGCCCCAGCAGGCAACATAGAGATATTTGTCGTCAAGGCTGAGGTCGATGTCGGTCACCAGCGGCGGAACCGCGGAAAAGCCCTTCAGGAGTTCAGGCAGGTCTGCCGGGTCGGCAGGCTGCGGGTCTATGGTGATGGTCTTCTTGGCTTCAAACGAGCCATCGTCCTTGCGCCACCAGGTGAAGATCGCCCCCTGCAGGTTGGTGGTGTCGACGACAACCCCGCAAAAGCCATACTGTTTGGCCGGATCGTGGGCGGGACGGACCTCGAGGGCCATCTGGTGGTTTTCGCCGAGATCGATGGTCTGGATGTTTCTGCGCCCGCGAAGATCCCAGAAATGCAGCTTGTGGCCATACTTGTTAGATAGAAGATCTTCCGCGACAAGCCCGTTTTCAAATTGCGGCGGCAGCCCCCATTCGGAAGACACCATGTAGTCGCGCGGCAGGTTCCACCAGAAATCATAGTGCTTGTCCTGGATGCCGCGATCCATTTCGTACCGGCCGAGAATGTCGAAGGTCTCGCAGTCCATGATGAAAATGCCCGGAGGCCCGTCGGTGCCGTCAGCACCGCTGCCGCCAAGGGTGGAGACATAGATCCCCTCCGGTCCGCAATGGATGGTGTGCGGGCGGGAATAGCCTGTCTTGGCGAAGACTTCTTCCGGTTCGATGATCTTGTGAATTTTCGCCTGCAGCGGCTCTTTTACATCAATGATGTAAATACGCGACGACCGGATACCCGGAATGATCAGATAGCGGCGTTCGAGAAAGGCATGACCCGTCAAGGGCGACAGGGCCGAGGAACAGGCGTTCCAGCCGAAATGGTGGAATTCGTCGCCCTTGTTCGGCATGAAGACGGAGTGCACGATCTTGCCGTAGTCCGGGCTTTGCGGATCGACATTGACGACGGCCAGGCCATCGGGCTGCGAGAAATCGGGACTGAGCATCAGGGTGAAAGCCAGTTTTTCAACCGGCGCTTCCATCGCCATGCGCGGTGTCGGATAAAAACTCGGATCAGGCCTCAAATTCATGTCGTCCTCCCTAAACGTGATGAAATTCAAGACGGGATGTCCGCATTCCTTTTCTTGTTCTTGCCGACCTCCCGAATACGTCTCCAATGCTGCTCGTCATGTGTCATGTATCCGGATTTTGCCGATGATCACTTGCCGGACCAACGGCCATTCCGATTGCAGTTCCAAAAGAATGCCCGAAATACGATAACGGGTCGATGGCGAAAACGCATCCCAACTTTTCCGGGATGCTCAGAACAGAAAACCTCAACATCGTTTTCTGCTGCAACGAGATTTCCAAGCGGGCTGCAGCGACGCAATTATTTACCCTTGCCCTAAAAACGGCCCTAGGCAATCCTGCGATTGCCGCCTATCTAATCGTAAGATTGCGATGGATCACACCGACCATTGTTCTGTTCTTAGCTTCCGTTAATCGCACGACCCGTTCCGGAGACTTGCCTTATGAGTGACCCGACCTACACCCCGCCCAAAGTCTGGACCTGGGAACAGCCAAGCGGCGGCCAGTTTGCCAACATCAACCGGCCCGTTTCAGGTGCGACCCATGAAAAGGACCGGCCCGTCGGCAAGCATCCGCTTCAGCTTTATTCCCTGGCGACCCCGAACGGCGTCAAGGTGACGGTGATGCTCGAAGAGCTGCTGGCGCTCGGCTACAAAGGCGCCGAATACGACGCCTGGCTGATCAAGATCAACGAAGGCGACCAGTTCTCCAGCGGCTTCGTGGAAGCCAACCCGAACTCCAAGATCCCGGCCCTTGTCGACCACTCGACCGAAACTCCGACACGCGTGTTCGAATCCGGCTCCATCCTGCTGTATCTGGCCGAGAAGTTCGGCGAGTTCCTGCCCAAGGACCCGGCCAAGCGCACCGAAACGCTGAACTGGCTTTTCTGGCAGATGGGATCCGCCCCCTATCTTGGCGGCGGCTTCGGCCATTTCTACGCGTATGCGCCGGAAAAGTACCAGTACCCCATCGACCGTTTTGCGATGGAGGCCAAGCGTCAGCTCGACGTTCTGGACAAGGCTCTGGCTGAACGTCCCTATATCGCCGGCGACGATTACACCATCGCCGACATGGCGATCTTCCCCTGGTATGGCGGAATGGTGCTCGGCCGCGCCTATGATGCTGCGGAGTTCCTGTCTGTTCACGAATACAAGAACCTTCTGGCCTGGGCCGAGAAGGTCGATGCACGCCCGGCAGTTGGTCGCGGGCGCAAGGTGAACCGGACCTGGGGCGAAGATCACGAGCAGCTTCCAGAGCGTCACGATGCCGCGGATCTGGATGCCAAAGTGGCCCTGGACCCGGCTGCAGAATAAAATTTCGTTTAGCGGAGGGTCTGTCCCCAGGAACCGCCGCCGGAATTTTTACACGCCCCGTTTTGGGTCAAAGAGGCTGGATATTGCAGGCGACCGGGAAAATTTACTATTTCCCGGCGCTTTTTGAGTATTCCGACTCCGGAATACCCTCTGACACAGTTTCCGATACCCCTATTTTGTAAATCCCGTGAAATTTATATCGCGCTGCTCTGACTGTGCAGTGCGGTAATACCCTCCAAATTCAGTCGGAAGACACCTTGTCATAAGTAAAATTTTCGTTTCTAAATTCGCAGCACGTTTGTGAGGGACAGGGCGCACGGGGGGAGCTTGTTCGCCGAACCGGCCAACTTGACCTCACCACAGGCCATTTCCTCGACACTTGCTGGAGAGACGTATGCCAGAAGCCCTAAAGATCGGCACACCAAAGGAAACCTTCCCCGGGGAGAACCGCGTGGCGATGACACCCGAATCCGCAAAGCAGTTGCAGAAGCTCGGCTTCACCTGCCTTGTGCAAAGCGGAGCCGGAACCGCCGCCGGATTTTCCGACCAGGCTTATGAAGAAGCCGGTGTCGAAATCGTCAAGACTGCCGCAACCCTCTGGAAAAATTCGGACATCGTGACCAAGGTCCGGCAACCGGACGACAAGGAATTGGGCTATCTGACGAAGGACAAGACCCTGATTTCCTTCTTCAATCCCGGCAGCAACGCCGATGGGCTGGAAAAAGCGAAGGAATCGGGCGCCAACGTCATTGCCATGGAAATGGTGCCGCGTATCTCGCGTGCCCAGAAGATGGATGCTCTCAGCTCCATGGCCAACATCGCTGGCTACCGGGCCGTCATCGAGGCCGGCAACAATTTCGGCCGCTTCTTTACCGGCCAGATCACCGCTGCGGGCAAGGTTCCGCCGGCCAAGGTGCTGATTGTCGGCGCAGGCGTCGCAGGCCTTGCAGCCATCGGCACCTCCACGTCGCTTGGCGCAATAACCTATGCGTTTGACGTTCGCCCGGAAGTGGCCGAACAGGTCGAATCCATGGGGGCGCAATTCGTCTACCTGGATTTTGAGGAAGAACAGCAGGATGGCGCCGCGACCGGCGGTTACGCCAGCGTCTCCTCGCCGGAATTCCGCGAAGCCCAGCTTGCCAAGTTCCGTGAACTGGCGCCGGAGATGGACATTGTCATCACCACGGCCCTGATCCCCAACCGGGAAGCACCGAAGCTCTGGCTGGATGACATGGTCAAGGCAATGAAGCCGGGTTCGGTGATCGTCGACCTTGCGGCCGAGCGCGGCGGCAACGTGGATGGAACGGTCAAGGACGAGAAGGTCGTCACAGAGAACGGCGTGACCATCATTGGCTACACGGACTTCCCGTCGCGCATGGCGGCTCAATCTTCCACGCTTTATGCCACCAACATTCGCCACATGCTGACTGACCTGACCCCTGAAAAGGACGGTCAGATCGTTCACAACATGGAAGACGACGTCATCCGTGGCGCGACCGTGACCTATGACGGTGAGATCACCTTCCCGCCGCCACCTCCAAAGGTGCAGGCAATTGCGGCAAAATCGAAGGAGAAGCCGAAGGAGCTGACGCCGGAGGAAAAGCGCGCGCAGGAAGCTGCCGCCTTCAAGGCGCAGACGAAACAGCAGGTGACCCTGCTGGCAGTCGGCGGCTTGCTGTTGCTGCTGGTGGGTCTCATCGCCCCGGCCAGCTTCATGCAGCACTTCATCGTCTTCGTGTTGTCCGTCTTTGTCGGTTTCCAGGTCATCTGGAATGTCAGCCACTCGCTGCACACGCCGCTGATGGCTGTCACCAACGCAATCTCGTCGATCATCATCCTCGGCGCGCTGATGCAGATCGGATCAGGATCCTTCCTGGTCATCCTGCTGGCAGGTCTGTCCGTCTTCATGGCCGGGATCAACATCTTCGGCGGTTTCCTCGTCACCCGGCGCATGCTCGCCATGTTCCAGAAATCCTAAGGAGGCCGGCAGATGGAATTCGGTTTCACAACCGCCGTTTACGTTGTTGCGGCTGTTCTGTTCATCCTGTCCCTGGGCGGCCTTTCCGGTCAGGAAAGCGCCAAGCGCGCGATCTGGTATGGCATCGCCGGCATGGGACTGGCCGTTGTCGCCACCCTGATCGGACCTGGCTCCGGCCTTTGGCTACTGTCCCTCATCCTGATCGCCGCAGGCGGGATCATCGGTTATTTCGTGGCGCAGCGCGTCCAGATGACCGAAATGCCCCAGCTCGTCGCAGCCATGCACTCGCTTGTGGGTCTGGCCGCCGTCTTCGTCGGCTACAATGCCTATATCGAACTCGGCAACGTGCTGGCGATGGGCGAAGAAGAACGCAATGCGCTTGAAGGCTTTGCCGCGATCCTGGCGCACAAGACGCCGATCGAACAGTCGATCCTGAAGGTCGAGGTGTTCCTCGGTGTCTTCATCGGTGCCGTGACCTTTACCGGCTCCGTCGTCGCTTTCGGCAAGCTGGCCGGCAAGGTGACCTCCAAGGCAGAAAAGCTGCCGGGCGGCCACATGCTGAACGCCAGTGCGGCAGCGCTCAGTGTCATCCTGCTGCTTCTGTTCCTGAACGGTGCCGGCATCTGGACGCTGATCCTGATGACGCTGCTGGCTTTCTTCATCGGTTACCACCTGATCATGGGCATCGGCGGCGCCGACATGCCGGTTGTGGTGTCGATGCTGAACTCCTATTCGGGCTGGGCCGCGGCCGCCATTGGCTTCTCGCTCGGCAACGATCTGCTGATCGTCGTCGGTGCGCTTGTCGGTTCGTCCGGTGCGATCCTGTCCTACATCATGTGCAAGGCGATGAACCGGTCGTTCGTCTCCGTCATCCTCGGCGGCTTCGGCAACACCACCGGCCCGGCCATGGAAGTGGAAGGCGAGCAGATCGCCATCGACAGCGACGGTGTCGTTGCAGCGCTTGAAGATGCCGACAGCGTCATCATCGTTCCGGGCTACGGCATGGCGGTGGCCCAGGCGCAGCAGTCGGTCAGCGAGCTGACCAAACGTCTGCGGGCCAAGGGCAAGGAAGTGCGCTTTGCGATCCACCCGGTCGCAGGCCGCCTGCCCGGGCACATGAACGTGCTCCTGGCCGAAGCCAAGGTTCCGTACGACATCGTTCTGGAAATGGACGAGATCAACGAGGACTTCCCGTCAACGGATGTCGTGATCGTCATCGGCTCCAACGACATCGTCAACCCGGCGGCCCAGGAAGACCCCAACTCACCGATCGCCGGCATGCCCGTTCTGGAAGTCTGGAAGGCGAAGCAGGTCTTCGTTTCCAAGCGCGGCCAGGGAACGGGTTACTCCGGCATCGAGAACCCGCTGTTCTACAAGGAGAACACGCGGATGTTCTACGGCGACGCCAAGGCCAGCCTCGACAAGCTGCTCACCCAGATCGGCTAAGATCGAGGCCCAGGAAAACGAAGAGCCGTCCCGGACAACCGGGGCGGCTTTTTTGATTGGGCAATCTGGTTCAAGCCAAGCCCCCCTCCCTCACCTTCATTCCTGACAAGCGCAACACAAGTTGCGCGCAGATCCGGAACCCGGATATCAGCGTGAGCGCAGCGAACACCGTTGCTCATTCAAGTCGGTGTGCCGTTGGCACGAATATGTCTGGCTTCCGGATCGGCGTTCGGCTTTGCCTCACTTGTCCGGAATGACGGCCCCTGAAAACAAAGGCCACCTGAATATCTCCAGATGGCCTTTGCGTTGTTTTCAAAAGAAGCGTCCTATCCGCGAAGCCGGGCACCGTCCTTGTCGAAATAGAACGACTTGCCTTCCGCGATCCCGAAGCTCAACTCGGCGCCTGGCTTGATGTCGTGCTGACCGAAGAGGCGTGCGGTGATCTGGTGGTCTTTCACCTTTGCAATCACATTGGTGTCGCCGCCAAGCTGCTCCACATGCTGCACGGACGCCTTGAGTTGTCCCTGGTCGCTCTGGAACAGGTCTTCCGGACGCACACCCAACGTGCGGGTATCGCCTTCGCTGATCAGGCTTGCAGGCATGAAATTCATGGCCGGTGAGCCGAGGAACCCTGCCACGAACTGGTTGACCGGGTTGTTGTAAAGCTCCATCGGGCTGCCGACCTGCTCGACGCGGCCAGCGCGGAGAACCACGATCTTGTCGGCCAGCGTCATGGCTTCGGACTGATCATGGGTCACATAGATCATCGAGGTCTTGAGCTGCTGGTGCAGATTGGCGATTTCCAGCCTTGTGTTCATGCGCAGCGCCGCATCCAGGTTCGACAGCGGTTCGTCGAAGAGGAACAGTTTCGGATGACGCACGATCGCCCGGCCGATGGCGACGCGCTGGCGCTGGCCGCCGGAGAGTTCCGACGGATAGCGGTCGAGATAGTCCTCAAGGTTCAGCATGCGGGTTGCCTCAGCAACGCGCTGCTCGATCACCTGCTTGCTCTGCTTTTCCTGCTTGAGCGCGAGGGTCATGTTGTTGCGCACGTTCAGATGCGGATAAAGCGCGTAGCTCTGGAACACCATGGCAATGCCGCGCCTGGACGGCGGCGTCGTGTTCACGATCTCCCCGCCGATGCTGACCTCGCCGGAGGAAACGTCCTCCAGTCCCGCGATCACGCGCAACAAGGTGGATTTGCCACATCCGGACGGCCCGACGAAGACGACAAACTCGCCGTCTTCCACCTCAAGATTGATGTCCTTCAGGACATGGACATTGCCGAATGACTTGTTGACGTTGGTCAGGGTTAGCGCCGTCATGGCGTTAGCTCCTTTAGCATGACTGAGTGACCGGTGCGGATGCTCTCGTCGGCAGCTAGGCAAATCGCCAGCGACCGGACGGCATCCTGCATGTGCCGGCTGAGATCAATGTTTTCTGAGATTGCGCGCAGCATGAAAGCCTGCTCGGCATCGCAAAGTTCCTGATGGCCGGGTTCGCCCGGCAGGTCGATGCGCCGGTCCCCTTCCGGGCGATGGACCAGAAGCCCGCCGACCCGCGTGTGGCCGTCAACATCGGCGGATGCGCCCTTGTCGTCCTCGACAATCGAAACGGAACCAGCCGGCGAGACGACATCCTTCACGAAGAAGGCCGTCTCAGACATCATCGGTCCCCAGCCGGCTTCGTACCAGCCGACCGAGCCATCGTCGAAGAAGACCTGAAACTGGCCGTAGTTATACATGTCCGGGCCGATTTCGTCGGAAAGCCGAAGCCCCATGCCGTGAACCTTCACGGGTTCGGCGTCGGTAATCTGGCACCAGACATCGACATAATGGACACCGCAATCAACGATAGGCGCTGTCGTCTGCATCAAGGCCTTGTGGGTTTCCCACTCTGCGCCGGTGCTCTGTTGATTGAGGTTCATGCGGAAGACATATGGCCCGCCAAGCTCCCTCGCCTCCTCGATCAACCGAACCCAGGAGGGGTGATGCCGCAGGATATAGCCGACCGCGAGCTTGCGGCCGGTTTCCTTTGCGCAGTCGACCACCCGCGTGGCATCGGCCACGGTGGTCGCAAGCGGTTTTTCGACAAAGACATGGGCCCCTGCCTGCATCGCCGCGACAGCGTAGTCCGCATGGGTGTCGGAATAGGTGGAGATCACCACCAGAGCCGGTTTGGTCGTTTCCAGCGCCTGTGCGTAATCCGTGAAGACCGGATAGCCGGCAAGGTCCGGATGCGTTACCTGCCCGGAGCGGTTGACGAGGCCGACTATCTCGGCATCTTCATGCTTGTGGTGCGCCAGGGCGTGGGAAAGCCCCATGTTGCCGAGGCCGACGATCAGAACCCGGATCATTTGACTGCTCCCGAGGTAATGCCGCGGATGAGCTGGCGCGAGAAGATGACGTAAAGAATGAGAACCGGCAGGATCGCCATGGAAAGAGCGGACAGGACCGCGTTCCAGTCGGTGACGAACTGGCCGATGAACACCTGACTGCCCAGGGTCAGCGTCTTGGTTTCTTCAGCCGGGGCCAGGATCAGCGGGAACCACAGATCGTTCCAGATCGGGATCATGTTGAAGACGGCAACCGTCGCCATTGCCGGACGCACAAGCGGCAGCACGAGGCGGAAGAAGATCGTGTATTCCGACAGTCCGTCGATACGTCCGGCGTTCTTCAGATCGTCCGAGACCTGCCGCATGAATTCGCTCAGGATGAAGACAGCCAACGGCAGACCCTGTGCCGTATAGACCAGGATCAGCGCCATCAGCGAATTGACCAGGCCGGTGGCGACCATCATTTCCAGAATGGCCACGGTGCCGATCCGGATCGGGATCATGATGCCGAGCGCCAGATAAAGGCCCATCAGCATGTTGCCCTTGAAGCGGTATTCGCTGAGGGCGAAGGCCGCCATTGCCCCGAAGAGCAGGATGAAGGTCAGCGAAACCACGGTGACGATCATGGAGTTCTGGAAATAGAGGAAAAAATCCCCCTGCTTCATGACCGTCTGATAGCCGATCATCGAGAAGCTGTCGGCATCAGGCAGCGCCAGCGGTTCGCGGAAGATCGCCTTTCGCGACTTGAAGCTGTTGATCAGGATCACGAAGACCGGGAACAGCGCGATCAGCGTGTAGAGGATCAGGGCGCCATGCATGGCGGCGGTGTTGAGCGGGTTGGTACGCGCCTTGTTCATGTGACGACCTCCCTTACAGCTGATATCTGCGCATCCGGGTCTGGATGCCGAAGAGGTAGAGACAGACGCCGATCAGGATGATCGCGAACATGGCGCTGGCAATTGCCGAGCCCATGTAGGGATCGCCCAGCTGAAGCTGGAACCCGAAGAACGTGCGATACATGAAGGTACCGAGAATATCGGTCGAGAAATCCGGTCCGGCCAGCGCCCCCTGCGCCGTGTAGATCAAGTCAAACGCGTTGAAATTGCCGACGAAGGTCAGGATCGAAATGATACCGATGGACGGCAGGATCAGCGGCAGCTTGATTTTCCAGAAGGCCGACATGCCGGTGATGCCGTCGATCTCGCCAGCTTCCAGGATCTCTTCGGGAATGGACAGAAGCGCCGCGTAGATGAGCATCATCGGAATGCCCACGAACTGCCAGACCGAAATGAGTGACAGCGCGGTCAATGCGTATTCTTCCTTGCCGAGCCAGGGTGCGAACAGCGATTTCAGGCCGACGGCATCCAGCATGGTAGGCGCAATGCCCCAGATCGGTGACAGGATCAGCTTCCACGCAAAACCCACAATCACGAAGGACAGGATCGTCGGGATGAAGATCACCGAGCGATAGAAGGCCGCGAACCGAAGCCGCGGATGGCTCAGAATGGCCGCCAGGGCGATGCCGATGGGGTTCTGAACCAGCATATGAATGAGGAAGAACCAGAAATTGTTCCCCAGCGCGTTCCAGAACTGATCCGACCAGAGCGGATCGCCAAGAAGCGTGATGAAATTCTGCAACCCCACGAAGACGCGCTCCTTATCGACCTTGCTGTAAAGGGCAAGGCGAAGCGTGTTGAAAAGGGGAAAGATCATCACGGCCGTGTAGACAAGGACCGCCGGGGCCAGAAACACGACGATATGCCAGCGGAAGCGAGGCCTGCTCATAAGAAGCTCCGGTCAAATGCCCCGGGCAAGCCTTTGGCTTGTCCGGGATACAGACTTTCCTGGGGCAAGCCTCTGGCTTGTCCGGGATACAGACTTTCCTGGGGCAAGCCTCTGGCTTGTCCGGGATACAGACTTTCCTGGGGCAAGCCTCTGGCCTGTCCGGGATACAGACGTTCCTGGGGCAAGCCAAAACCTGTCCGGGAATAAAGTTCCCGGGCGATACGAATGCCGCCCCGGGAACCATTTGTCATTTGTGCAGATTACTTCTGCGGCTCGTACCAGCTTGCCAGGCCGTCCTGCAGCTTCTTACCGAGAGCCTCTGGGGTTTCCGTGCCCTTGATGGCCGCAGCGGATGCACCCCAGGTTTCGTTTTCAAGGTTCGGCGTACCGCGAGAGAGGATCTGGTAGGTGGACCGGATGGTGCTTTCGCATTCGCCGCGCCAGCTTGCGAATTCCTTCGCCAGCGGATCTTCCAGCTCAACAGGTGTCTTGGACAGCGGGAAGAAGCCCGGCAGAGCGTTGCCGAAGATGGTGGCAAATTCCGGAGACGCCACCCATGCCAGGAATTCCTTGGCCTGTTCGGGATGCTCGGTCTTGGCGTTCATGCCGATGCCGATATCGGTGTGATCGGAGATGTAGCATTTATCGCCGGCATTGCGGACCGGCGGCTTGAAAGCGCCCATTTCGAAATCGGCTTGCGTATTGAAACCGGAGATTTCCCAGCTACCGGCCGGATAGATCGCAGCGCGGCCGAGTGTGAACAGGTTCTGGCTGTCCGGATAGGTCTGTGCCTCATAACCGTCACCCAGGTAAGGTGCCCACTTTGCCAGCGTGGCGTAAGGAGCGACCCACTGCTCGTCGGTGAGTTTCTGCTCGCCTGCGATCAGAGCCTTGCGGCCTTCCTCGCCCTTCCAATAGTTCGGGCCGATGTTGTTGTAGCCCATGGTGGCTGCTTCCCACTGGTCATTGGTGCCCATGGCCATCGGGATGTAGGAGCCGTCTTCCTTGATCTTGTCGAGTGCGGCGAAGAACTCTTCCTCGGTCGTCGGGACTTCGATGCCCAACTCGCTGAACGCGTCCTTGTTGTAGATGAAGCCGTGGATCACGGCCGCCATCGGAACGCAGAAGCTTGCCGAAGCGTCATCGGTCTGCCACGCGGCCTTTGCCACGTCGGAGAAGTTGTCCATGGCGTCCATGCCGGACAGATCCGCCAGGTGTCCGGCCTCATAAAGCGCCAGGGACGCGTCGAACGGGCGGCAGGTGATCAGGTCACCCGCGGAGCCGGCATCGAGCTTGGAGTTCAGCGCGGCATTGTATTCCGTCGGCGCGGACGGGGTGAATTTCAGCTTGATGCCGGGATGCGAGGCTTCGAAAGCCGGAATGATCTTTTCCTGCCACAGCGTCAGATCGTCGTTGCGCCAGCTTTCAATCGTCAGCGTGACGTCTTCGGCAAAAGCCGCGGACGTAAAGAGCGCAGTGCTGGCCATCGCCAGAGCGAGAATATTGCGTTTCATAAGACACCTCCGAAAAGTTCCATCCATTGCTGGACGTTCCATGTTGTTCGCTCACGGCGCTGGAGACTATCCCGCTTCCTGGCCCGGCCCGCCCTAATGGGACCTGCCGCTGCCTTTCACGTTTTTGTTTTACCGCCAGATACAGAACAACATGCGCCGGAGAGCATCAGCCCTCCTGCTCGCCGTATATAATACCTATTTGATACCACTTGTCGACCTATTAGTTTGAATTCGTGTAAATCATTTTTTGACCACGAAATCATACCATTGGGAGGACTATTGGTATTATATTGGAGTTATTTTTTCTGGATTTTCGGCTTAAAGGTATCATTACGACACCTTTAAGTCCCGCCAAAACGAGCCAGAAGTGCCCTCTGCGGCTGCCTTTTGAAAAAGACCGGCTCATTTATGGCCTGATCAACTGCCTCTGCCCTGGCCTGGACTGTCTTGTCCGCCAGATTGTCGTGGTTGCCTGGCGAGCAACCTCTGGAGCCCCCGCCTCACCTGCCTGGTATAAACACATGCTCTCAATACGTTTTTTCCGCTGAACAGAAATAGCCCTGAACAGTGTCGAGGCAAGAAAATGCTGATCGAGGCGTTCGCTCTGCTGGTCTATGTGCCGACACCTCCGCGATGCCGGCAACGCTGATCCATAGTCTGGCACGCGTCAGCTAGACTTGCCGTCAGGCAGCCAGACGGCGACCGTCCGCATCGAACAGATGTGCCTTTTCAAGATCCAGCGCGATGCCAACCGGATCTCCGGATTTGAGCGCAAAATGACCGTGCTCGCGTACCAGCACCTGACCGATACCCGGCACATTGGCGTGAATATTGGTGTCGGAGCCGAGGTGTTCGACCAGTTCGGCGGTTCCTGAAATATGCGCCTCTTCCGGGCCAACGATGTTGAGATGCTCCGGACGAACCCCCAACTCCCGCGCACCCACCTGAGCGTTTGTCAGACCGAGACCGAGGCTCGCGCCGTTCTTCAGCGAAAGCCGGCCGTCCTTCGGTTCGATATCCAGGATGTTCATGGTCGGAGACCCGATGAACTGGGCAACGAACTTGTTGGCCGGCGTGTCGTAGAGCTCCAGCGGCGTGCCGACCTGCTGGATGTCGCCGGCATTCAGGACCACGATCCGGTCGGCCAGCGTCAGGGCTTCCACCTGATCGTGGGTCACATAGATCATCGTTGCCTTTAGCCGCTGGTGCAGCCGGGCGATCTCCAGGCGCATCTCGACACGCAGTGCGGCATCGAGGTTGGACAGCGGTTCATCGAACAGGAATGCGCTGGGGTCGCGCACGATGGCCCGGCCCATGGCAACGCGCTGGCGCTGTCCGCCTGAAAGCTGCTTCGGCAGGCGTTCCGTCAGCTTGCTCAGGCCAAGTGTCCTGGCCGCTTCCTGCACCTTGCTCACACGCACATCGTTGGCCGCTTTGCGGATTTCCAGCGAGAAGCCCATGTTCCTGGCAACATCCATATGCGGGTAAAGCGCATAGGACTGGAACACCATGGCCATGTCGCGGTCGCGGGGCGGCACTTCGTTCATGCGTTTGCCGTCGACGGTGAAGTCACCGCCGGAAATCGGCTCAAGTCCGGCGATCATGCGCAGCAACGTGGACTTGCCGCAGCCGGACGGGCCGACCAGCACGATGAATTCGCCATCATCGATGGTGAGGTTGATATCGCGCATCACCTCGACGGAACCGTAGGCCTTGGCGATGTTCCTGAGTTCAATACGAGCCATGGTCTGGGTCTCCTACCCTTTGACGGCACCAGAGGTGAGCCCCTGGACCAGATAGCGCTGGATGAAGATGAAGAACAGGCAGGATGGCACGAGGGCAAGCACGCCGGCCGCCATCATCTGCCCCCAGTCGACAGAAAACTTCGAAACGAACGTCAGAAGCCCGACCGGGAAGGTCATCGTGTCGTTGGAGTTGATCAGCATGAGGGCGAAGAGCAGCTCGCTCCACGCCGCGGTGAAGACGAACCCGAGGGTCGCACCCAGCCCCGGCAGCGTCAGCGGCAAGATGATCTTTCTCAGCGCTTCGAAACGGGTGCAGCCGTCGATCATGCCGGCCTCTTCCAGGTCCTTCGGAATGCCGTCGAAGAAAGACTGCATCAGGAAGGTGGCAAAGGGGATGTTGAAGGCCGTGTAGACGATGATCAGGCTGGTGAGCGAGTTCAGCAGACCGACCGCGGCAACGATCTTGTAGATCGGCGCAATGATCATCAGCAGCGGAAACATCTGGGTGATCAGCATCAAGGCGATGATCACGCGTTTGCCGCGGAACGCGAACCGCGAGAAGGCGTATCCGGCAGCCGCGGCGATGGCCGTGGTGATGGCCGCAGTGCCGACGGAAACGATCACGCTGTTCTTGAAATAGGACAGGAAGTCCGTCGCGATCAGAACGGTCTGGAAATTCTCGAAGGTAAACTCGCTCGGAAACAGCGCCGTTCCTTCGGTGAAGATCAGCTTGTCCGGCGTGATCGCGATCTTGACGAGCCAGTAGAGCGGAAACAGCGCAAAGGCGATGTAAAACCCAAGCGCCAGATATTTCCCCGTGACCGCCAGAGGCGAGCTTTTACGAAGGGCACTCATGGAAGCACCTCAGATCTTGACCAGTTTCCGGCGCAGCACCAGCAGGATTGCCGCATAGATCAGCAGCAGGCCCAGGAGCGCGACCGCGATTGCGGAGGCATAGCCGAAATCGAGTTTCCGGAAGGCGGTTGTGAAAATGTAGGTCGACAGGATCTGCGTCGAGTTTGCAGGTCCGCCGCCGGTCATGACGAAGATGAGATCGGCGAAGTTCGCGATCCAGATCGTCCTCAGCATGACGGTGATTGCGATCATCGGCGCCAGGAACGGCAGGGTAATCTTGGTGAAGGACTGCCAGGCGGTCGCGCCGTCGATTTCCGCAGCCTCGTAGAGCTCGCCCGGAATGGACTGCAGCGCCGCCAGCAGCGTGATGGCAAAGAACGGAATACCGAACCAGACGTTGGCGGTCACAGGCCCCCACATGGCAAGGTTCTTGTCGCCCAGGATGTTGAACGGCTCGGACAGGATGCCGAGCGCAGCCAGCCAGTGCGGCAGCGGCCCGATGGTCGGGTTGAAGAGCCAGGCCCAGGTGAGCGCCGACAGAAAGGTCGGAACGGCCCAGGGCAGGAACACAAGTGCCTGGACAATGCGCTTGCCGTGGAACTGGGTGTTCAGAAGCATCGCAAGGCCAAGACCCAGGAAGAACTGGAAGAAAATCGACCCGAGAGTCCACCAGAAGGTGTTGGTGAGCGCCAGCCAGAACTTCCGGTCCGACCACAACGCTTCGAAATTGGCCAAACCGACCCAGCCCGACTGGAACGGGCGCAGCAGGTTGACGGCCTGAAAGGCATAGGAAATGCCGATCACCAGCGGCACCAGCATCACCAGGGCAATCAGCACGATTGCCGGGGTCAGGTAGAGATACGGCTCCACCATATAGCGAAAGTAAAAGGAGGGCCGAGCCCGGGATTTTTTCCCGGGCTCGACAGTGTCGATCATGGTCATTGCGCAGCTTTCCAGCGGCCATATTCTTCCGTCAGGAACTCTGCCCATTTATCGGCCAGTTCCTGCGCGGTGAGATCACCGAGCAAGGCTTCCTGACTGGATTCAAGAGCAATGGAATCCGCGAAGTAACCGAACTGCTCAAGGTAAGTCGGCATCACCGTCGGGATGTACTGATCGCCGTTCAGCGTGTCGAACCAACCTTTGAATTGCTCGGTCTTGAAGTACGGATCCTGCTCGGCACCTTCGTGGATCGGGATAACGCCAACGCGCTTTGCCCATTCCTTGTTGGCTTCCGGACTGGACAGATGCGAGATCAGCTTCCACGAAAGATCTTCGTTGCTGGTCGTGTCGAAGATGGCCCAGCCGGCGAAACCGATGGTCGGGAAGGCTTTTCCGGCCGGACCGACAGGCATCGGCACCACTGCGAAGTCTTCCGGTGCCATACGCTCGGCAACCGCGATCAAAGCGTCCGGGTCCTGATCAAGGAACGCGCAGGTTCCCGAATAGAAGCCGGCCACGATCTCGTTGAAGCCCCAGCTCACCGAATCCTTCGGGGCATAGCCATTCTGGTACATGTCGATCAGGAACTGGATGCCTTCGACGGAGCCCGGCTGGTTGAGCGTGCTCTTGCCGTCCGCGTCAAAGAAGGTGTTGTCTCCGTTCATGGTGGCGGCCATCATGATCCAGCCGTTGAGCCCACCAGGTCCGCCACGCAGACAATATCCGTATTTTCCGTCCAGCTCGGACACGGCCTTGGCCGCATCCATGAATTCCGCCATCGTGCTCGGCGGATTTTCAACACCGGCTTCCGCCAGCAGTTTCTTATTGTAGAACATGGCGCGCAGATAGAAGCCGTACGGGATCAACCGGGCGGTCTTGCCATCGGTCTGACGGCCCATGTCCAGGGTCTTCTGGGTCAGCGTGCCGCCATATTCCCAGCCTGCGATCTTGTCATTGAGGTCAACCAGCCGGTCCTTGTAGATGCCCGCCCAGCGGTCCGGCATTTCAACGACGTCCGGAATGTCGCCACCGGCAACCATGGTTGCCAGCTTTTCAAAGGCCTGGCCCCAGGGCAGCGAGACGATTTCGACTTCCGTACCCGGGTTGGCAGCTTCGAAGGCATCCACTTGCTTCTGCAGCACTTCCGTGCGCTCCGGGCTGGTGATCACTTCCACCAGCTTCAGGGTTTCCGCGCTCGCTGCCGAGCCGGCCAGAAACGCCAAAGCGCTAATTGCTCCTATCAATCCCCTCATCGTTCAACTCCGCTTCTTTCAGGTTTGGTTTGAAATACGCCGTCTTATGTCCGGGCGCTTTTGCTCAGGGCCGCATCGAAATCGGCCCAAAGATCGTTGGGGTCCTCCAACCCCAGGCTGAGGCGTACGATCCGGTCGGAGACGCCAAAGCGTTGCATTGAATTCTTCTCGCCCGCCTGGTTGAGGCCGATCCGCGTCGGCAGGATCAGGCTTTCGAAACCACCCCAGCTCACCCCAAGGCGAAACAGCTTCAAACTGTCGGCAAGGTTCGGGATATCGACGTTGTCGTTCAGCGCAACGGACAACAGGCCCGAGCGGCCGGTCAGGCCGGGCACGATGTTCGGGCCGGGCGAATGCACCACACTGACATGCGGATGGTTCGACAAGCGGTCGACAAAGAGGTTTGCGGTTGCCTGATGCTGGCGCATCCGCGGCCCGAGCGTGCGCAGGCCGCGTGTCAGCAGAAAGGCCTCGAAAGGCGCCAGCTTGCCGCCGAGCAACGGCAGTGTCAGATCCCGGATGGCGTCGATCAGGTTCCGGCTGGCAACCACCACACCGGCAACGGTGTCGGAATGGCCGGACAGGTATTTGGAAGCCGAATGCAGCACAATATCGATGCCGAGGGTCAGCGGGCGCTGGAACAGCGGCGTTGCCCAGGAATTGTCGACCACCGTTATCGTGCCGTGCTTCTTTGCATGAGAGGCAACGAGCCCGAGATCCAGCGTCTTGAAAACGATGGAAGTCGGACTTTCCAGATAGGCGAGCTTCACGCCCTTGAGCAGGTCCGGATCTGTCTGGAACTCTTCGACTGAGTGATAGCTGACGCCGACACCGAAGGGCCTCAACATGCGCTCCAACAGGCGGTAGGCATCCGGATAGACATGTTCGATGCAGGCAATGCGGTCGCCTGGTTTGACGAAGGCAAGAATGGTTGAGGAAATCGCGGCCATGCCGGAGGCAAAACCGACCGCAGCCTCGCCTTCCTCCGCCTGTGCCATCAGCTTTTCAAAAGCCGCCACCGTGGGGTTTTGAACCCGGGTGTAGAGCGGCTCATTCGAGCGACCCGACATACGGTCTTCGAAAGCCTGGTAATTTTCGAAGGTGAAGAGAGACGTCTGTACGATTGGCGGGGCCACTGCGCCTCCGCTCTCGGCGGCTGCCGTCAGCAGTGTCTCTATCGAATATCCACCCGGCATAGTGTCAGCCATCGTGTTCCTCTGAAATCTTCTGGGTTTCGGCACAGACCATGTCGATGATCATCCCGGTCAGTTCCGCAGCCTTGTCCTCGTCGCCGGCGATGATTGCATCAGCAAGCGGGCGGTGCAGTGGAATGGTGTCCTGGCCGAGATGCGGTTTGCCGAACGGCGCATCGTAAATGTCGTGAAAAGCTTTCTGGATCTGTTCAATGAATTGGCTGAACAGGGGATTGCCGGTCGCATCGTGAATGGCGTTGTGAAATCGATGGTCTGCCGGGCGCCAGTCCTCACCAGCCTCGTAAACTGCCAACAGTTCGGCCGCACGGGCATTGATAATGCGCCGCTGCTCGGGTGTTGCGGATCTCGTTGCGATGCGCACCGACTCGATTTCCAGAGGCCGGCGAACCTGTTGCGTGCGCAAGAGGCTTTCGGCCTCGTGTTTGATGGTCAGGGCCACACGCAGTGTGTTCGTTGATATTTCCGCTATGAGCCGCGTGCCAGCCCCTTTGTTGCGGCTGACAACACCCATGCTTTCCCAGGTCTTGAGCGTCTCGCGAATGGTCGACCGGCCAAAGCCGAGGCGGCGCACCAGCTCCAGTTCCGGCGGCAGTCGATCCCCGACCTTGAGACCTTCCTGCTCGATCAGGCTGATCAGGGCACGCGGCACATCCAGCGGCTCTCGCGCCGATCCGGGGACCGCTTCCAGTTTAGGCTGTTCTGCATTTTCCGCCATGGACAGATGTCGCCCCTGCTTGTTTGGTATCTAACGTTAGCACTTTGTCTGACATTGTAAATACTTTGTCAGACATAATTTTCCGACCACGTAAACTCATCCTCAAGTCCATGTTTTCACTTCTTCATTTTTATTGTGACCGATTATTCACAGCTCCAACGAACCCGTTTCACCTCTGCACTGCCCTAATGGCCGATCAACGCACGAGCCGGGATGGGGGTGCTGCAAAGCCAGGTGGAGACGCAGTCGTGGCTCACGATTATTTCTGTATCCGATGCCAGATCTTCGCTGCGTTTCTTTCGGAAAGACGCCGGCCCTGCTTTACCGGCCACCAAAACAAAAAGCCCGGCACAGGGTGCCGGGCTGCTGATTGCCCCATCAGGAATATTTTGAGTGTCAGCCGACCTGGGCGGTCGCCTCGATTTCAATCAGTGCTTCGTCTTCGATGAGACCGGCGACGACGACGACGGACATGGCCGGGAAATGCCGGCCCATCACCCGGCGATAGGCTTCGCCGACTTCCCTCTGGCGGGCGAGGTATTCGCGCTTGTCGGTGATGAACCACGTCAGGCGGGCAATGTCGGTCACGGCGCCGCCAGCGGCCTCGACGATGGCCACGATGTTGGCGAGCGTCTGTTCCATCTGGCCGACGAAGTCATGGCTCTCGAAGACCTGGTCCTTGTTCCAGCCAATCTGACCACCGATGTGGAGCGTCTTGCCCGCTGTCAGCATGCCGTTTGCATAGCCTTTTGCCGGGGCCCAGCCGTCGGGTTGAATGCTTTTGACCGTCATCGATCCTGACTTTCCTTGTCTTCCGGATCAGCAATGATCAATCCGACTGGATTGACCCTCTCAAGGCTGATCGTTTCCTGCCTGCGAACCAATCCACCTTCAGGCGAACGCCGACTGGTCCAGTAATCGTTGTTTGACCTGTTCCGGCCATGCTTGCGGCTTGCCGCCGCCATCCACGTTGACGAGGGTAAGCTCGGTCTGGAAGCGCGCTTCGCCCTCGCAATCCGCAGAGATTTCTATGCCGCAACTCGTGCGGCCAACCGTGGTCAGTTTCAGGTTGAAGACCAGATGGTCACCCAACCGGCTGGGAGCCAAGAAACGTGTGCGGATTTCAGCGGTCGGCACGGCTCCCACCTTATGAATGTCCTTGAAGGGCCATTCGACGACCTTGTCGAAAAAGGCTTCGACGCAATCGCTCATCATCTCGAAATAGCGGGGATAGAAAACGATGCCCGCCGGATCGCAATGCTTGAACAAGATGGGTTGCTCGAACCGGAACATTCCTCAAACCCCGATGTATTTGGCGGTGACGTCGTCCGTCAGCGCGTCGATGCCGCCCGTCCACACGGACGTGCCGCGTTCCAGGATCGTCGCCCGGTCGCACACCTGGCGCAGTTCCTTGATCGACTTGTCGATGACGAGAATCGCAAGGCCTGTTTCCGCCTTCAACTTGCGGATCACGGCCCAGATTTCCTGGCGGATTACCGGAGCCAGACCCTCGGTCGCTTCGTCCAGGATCAAGAGCTTCGGATTGGTCATCAGAGCACGGCCAATGGCGAGCATCTGCTGCTCGCCGCCGGAGAGCGATCCCGCCCGCTGACCGCGCCGTTCGCCAAGCCGCGGAAACATCGCGATCACGCGCTCGAAGGTCCAGTCACCGCGCCGAGCCGCCGCGGTCAGGTTTTCCTGAACACTCAACGACCCGAAACAGCGCCGCCCTTCCGGCACGAGACCAAGGCCCAACCTGGCCGCCTTGTGGCTCGGCAGTCGGGCAAGGTCGTGCCCGTCGAAAACCAGCGAGCCTTGCGCGGCAAGCATCCGGCAGATGCATTTGACCGTGGTCGACTTGCCCATGCCATTGCGGCCGAGCAGAGCCAGCACTTCGCCTTCGCCGATTTCCAGATCGACGCCAAACAGCGCCTGGCTGGCGCCGTAGGAGGCGGTCACATTGGACAGTGTCAGAAGACTGCTCATGCTTCGTCTCCCAGGTAAGCTTCCTTGACGGCCGCATTGGCACGGATTTCATCGACCGTGCCGGTGGCAATTACTTCGCCATAAACCAGCACGCTGATGCGGTCGGCCAGCGAGAAGACCGCGTCCATGTCGTGCTCGACGAGCAGGATCGGCGCTTCGTGCCGGAGCTGATCGAGAAAGCCGGTCAGCAGCTTGGAGCCTTCGGAACCCATGCCCGCCATGGGCTCGTCCATGACGAGCGCCTGCGGCTTCTGTGTCAGCGCAACGGCAACTTCCAACTGGCGGCGCTGGCCGTGGCTGAGCTCGGCCGTGCGCATGCGCGCCTGGTCGATCAGGCCGACACGGGCAAGCGCTTCCTCTGCGGTTTCGCGCAAGGAGGTGTCCTTGACCACATTTGTGAAGAACCGCCAGGGCCGGCCGCTGGCACCCAGAGCACCAAGCAGCACGTTCTGAAGAACCGTGTCTTCCATGGCCAACGAGGAGATCTGGAACGTTCGCCCCAGGCCTGCGCGTGCCCGGGCCCGCGTCGGCTGGTGCGTCACGTCCTTGCCGAGCAGGTGGACCGAACCGGAGTCCGGCCGCAATGTCCCGCAGATCTGCCCAATCAGGGTGGACTTGCCGGCACCGTTGGGGCCGATGATCGCGTGGATCTCTCCGGGTTTCAGGTCGATGGAAATGTCACGGCTGGCACGCAAGGCACCGAAGCTCTTGGAGATGCCGCTTGTCTGCAGAACAGCGTCAGTCATGAACAGCCTCCCGTCCGCAGAGCATTCCGATCAGTCCGCCCTTGCCGAAGAGCACGATGACCAGAAGCAACAGTCCCAGATAGATGTGCCAGAAATCGCTCAGGGCCCCGAGCCAGTGTTCCAGCGCAACGAAGACCAGCGCACCGACCACAGGCCCGAACAGACGACCGACCCCACCGATAATGATGAAGATCATGATCTCGCCGCTGGTCTGCCAGCTGAACATTGTCGGGCTGACGAAGCGGTTCAGGTCTGCAAACAAAGCTCCGGCAAGTCCGGTGATGGCACCGGAGACGACGAAGGCAACAAGCTTGAGCCGAACCGGATCCAGACCCGCGGTTTCCACACGAACGGGCACCTGCCTGGCAGCATTGAGAGCGAGGCCGAAGGGAGATCCCGACAGCCGCCATGCAAACAGCAGCACAAGGCAGAGCAGCCCCAGGCAAAGACCGTAGAACTGGATCGGATCCAGCGTGTTCAGACCCGGAAACCCGTTTCGAACGTAGATCGACAGTCCGTCCTCACCGCCATATTCCGCCCAGGAAATGGCAAAGAAGAAGAACATCTGGCCAAAGGCCAGGGTGATCATGATGAAATAGACCCCTGCCGTCCTGAGAGACAGGATGCCGATCACCAGCGCTGCCAGGGAAGACACGATTACCGCCACAAGCCAGATCAACGGCATGGACTTCGTGCCTTCGATCAGGAAAGGCCATTCTGTGAGCGGGGTGTAGTTCTGGGCATGGTAGGCCAGAATGCCCATGGCGTAGCCACCCAGGCCGAAGAAGACCGCATGGCCGAGACTGACCAGTCCGCCAAGGCCGAGTGCGATGTTGAGGCCGACGGCCGCGATGGCGAAGACAACGGCCCGCGTCATAAGAGTGATGGTGAAGGGTTCATCGGCCGTGATCGCCCAGAAGGGGATCGCGACGAAGAGCGCCAGTGTCAGCGCATTGAGATAACGTTCCCGGATCATGCGCGCGCTCCGAACAGACCGGCAGGACGCAGGATCAGCACCGCAGCCATGAGGATGTAGATCGCCATGGAGGCGAGCGAGGAGCCAACGGAGGTGGCAGTCGACGGATCGAGAAAGAGCTTCAGGATCTCCGGCAGGAAGATACCGCCGAGCGTATCGGTCAGCCCGACAAGGATTGCGCCGACAAGCGCGCCCTTGATGGAGCCGATACCGCCGATGACGATGACGACGAAGGCCAGGATCAGCACCGGCTCCCCCATGCCGACCTGCACCGACTGGATAGCGCCAACCAGCGCACCGGCCAGCCCTGCCAGCGCCGCGCCAAGGGCGAAGACGATGGTGTAGAGCCGGGCAATATCGATGCCGAGGGCTGCGATCATCTCGCGGTCATTCTCCCCTGCCCTGATCTGCACGCCGAGACGCGTTCTGGAAATCAGCAGCCAGAGCCCTAGCGCGACGGCAAGACCGACAGCGATCAACGCCAAGCGGTAAAGCGGATATTCAATTCCGCCGGGAAGCGTGACCGGGCCGGACAGGAAGTCAGGCACATCCAGAAACAGCGGAAAGGAGCCGAAGATCCAGCGCGTGCCTTCGGAAAAGATCAGGATCAGCGCGAAAGTCGCCAGCACCTGATCCAGATGGTCCTTGGTATAAAGCCGGCGGATGACCAGCAGTTCGACCAGGGCGCCCGCGATGGCGGCACCGGCAAGTGCCGCCACGAGGCCCAACAGAAATGATCCGGTGGCAGCCGCGACAGCCGCCGCACAGAAAGCCCCGATCATGTAAAGCGAACCATGGGCAAGGTTGATCAACCCCATGACGCCGAAGATCAAGGTTAGCCCGGCAGCCATCAGAAACAGCATGATGCCGAATTGCAGGCCGTTGAGGACCTGCTCTATGAGCAATATCAGTGACATGAGTACCCCGCCCCTTTTGCCGGTGCAGCTTCCCGCACCGGCGTTTGGGTCAATACCTTACATGCTGCACTCGGACCAGTAGGCATCGGCGTGGCTGGTAAGCGCCTTGCCGATGATCTTGTTGGTGTAGACGTCCCCTTCCTTGATCACTTCGCGGACGTAGATGTCCTGAATCGGATGATGGTTGGGGCCAAACTTGAAGCCGCCACGGGTGGAAGCGAAATCAGCTTCTTCCAGGGCGGCGCGGAACGCATCGGCATCCTTTACATCTGCCTTGGCCATGGCCGACAGAAGAAGGTTGGCCGTGTCGAAGCCCTGAGAGGCATAAAGCGACGGCAGGCGGCCATATTCGGCCTGGAAGCTCTCGACAAAGGCCTTGTTGGCCGGAGTGTCGATGTCCTTGCTCCACTGGCTGGTGTTCTTGACACCGAGAGCCGCATCGCCAACAGCCTGCAGGATGCCCTGATCGAAGGAGAAAGCAGGTCCGATCACCGGAAGGTCAACACCGGAATCCTTGTACTGCTTCAGGAAGGAGATCCCCATGCCGCCCGGCAGGAAGAAGTAGACACTGTCGGCGCCAGAGGCACGGATCTGGGCAATTTCGGCCGCATAGTCGGTCTGACCCAGTTTGGTGTAGATCTCGCCTGCCAATTCGCCCTTGTACATGCGCTTATAGCCGGTCAGCGCGTCCTGGCCGGCCGGGTAGTTCGGCGCAAGCAGGAAACTGTTTTTCAGGCCTTCGAAATTGGCATAGGCGCCGGCGGCTTCATGCAGATTGTCGTTCTGCCAGGCGACGTTGAAATAGTTCGGGTGGCAACCCTTGCCGGCCAGTGCGGACGGGCCTGCGTTCGGCGACAGGTAGAACTTGCCCTGCGCGGTTGCGGATGGCACCACGGCCATGGCCAGGTTCGACCAGATGATGCCGGTCAGGACATCGACCTTTTCGGACTGGATCATCTTGTCGGCCAGTTGCACGGCGATGTCCGGTTTCTGCTGATCGTCCTCGATCACCACTTCCAGATCCTTGTTGCCTGCCTGCTTGACCGCAAGCATGAAGCCGTCGCGCACGTCGATGCCAAGGCCAGCGCCGCCACCGGACAGCGTCGTTATCATACCGACCTTGACCGGTTCCGCGTTCGCACTGCCAAGGCCGATTGCCAGCGCGGCTGCCGCCGCCAATGTTACAAATTTCATATGCTGCTCCTCTTGGTCTTGTGACCATCTGTTCCCGTTGGTTTTTATAGTTTGTACCGCCGTGCTTCGTTTTTCCGGCACGGTCGGCAAGGGGCTTGTCGTCTTGTTTTCCCGCGTGCCCCACGCGAGGATCTGGTCAGGCGTCCGGACGCAACCGGAAGCGCTGAATCTTGCCGGTTTCCGTTTTCGGCAAGGCATCCGTAAAAATGATCGACCGCGGATACTTGTAGGGGGCGATCGTCGCTTTGACGTGGTCTTTCAGTATCTTGGAAAGCTCATCCGACGCTTCCTGTCCGGCCACGAGAACCACATGGGCCTGAACAATCGAGCCACGCTCCTCATCGGGTGCACCGATGACCGCACATTCCTGAACCGCCGGATGCGCAAGCAGCGCTGCCTCCACTTCAGGGCCGGCGATGTTGTAGCCGGCGGAAATGATCATGTCGTCGTTGCGGGCGGCAAAGTGCAGATGGCCGTCCTCGCTCATGGAGAAACTGTCACCGGTGATGTTCCAGCCATCCATCACGTACTGGCTCTGGCGGTCGTCTGCCAGATAGCGGCACCCTGTTGGGCCGCGCACGGCAAGACGCCCCACTTCGCCGGGCGGAACATCGTTGCCGTCCTGGTCGAGAATTCTGACTTCGTATCCTGACACCGGCTTGCCGGTACAGGCAGGTTTGTGATCGTCGAAGCGGTTGGAGATGAAGATATGCAGCATCTCCGTCGAGCCGATCCCGTCCAGCATCGGCTTGCCCGTTTTGGCCATCCATGCCTCATAAACGGGAGCCGGCAGGGTTTCGCCCGCGGAAACCGCGGCACGCAGCGAGGAAAGGTCAGCGCCCTCCTCCATGGCCTGCAGCATCACCCGGTAAGCGGTCGGCGCGGTGAAGCAGACGGTTGCCTTATATTTCTCGATGATCTCGATCATGTTCGGCGGTGTCGCAGCTTCCAGAAGCGTTGCCGCAGCGCCGAACCTCAGCGGGAAGATCGCAAGTCCGCCCAGACCAAATGTGAACGCCAAGGGGGGCGAGCCGACAAAGACATCATCCGGCGTGACGCCCAGAACCTCTTTGGCATAGGCGTCGGCAATGATCAGCAGATCCCGGTGGAAGTGCATCGTCGCCTTGGGCGTGCCGGTGGAGCCGGAGGTGAACCCCAAGAGGGCGACATCGTCTCGTCCAGTCGGCACGGCGTCGTAAAGCACGGATTTTTCCAGCGCGAGCCGGTCCAGTTCCGCGTCGTGGTTCGATGTGCCATCGAAGCCGACGACCTTCTTCAGGAAGGACGAGTTCTTTGCGCAGGTGACCATCTCGTCCATGAGGCGCGTGTCGCAGAGTGCGAACTCGATTTCGGCCTTGTCGACGATCTTGGAAAGTTCACCGGCGCGCAGCATGGGCATGGTGTTGACGACAACCGCGCCGGCCTTGGTGGCGGCGAGCCAACAGGCGACCATGGCCGGATTGTTGGCGGACCGGATCAGAACCCGGTTGCCCGGTTTCACACCCAGATCCTCGGTCAGTGCATTGGCCAGGCGGTTGGTCCAGTCCGCAAGTTCCTTATAGGTGCGGCGACGGCCATTGCCGATCAGGGCGGTGTGATCTCCCAGCCCCTTCTCGACCATCCTGTCGGTCAGTTCCACGCCTGCATTAAGACGTTCGGGATACTGAAAATCATCCAGCAGGAAGTCGGGCCAGCTCTCTTCCGGTGGCAGGTTGTCCCGGGTGAATGTATCGACATGTGCGGAGGGACCAAGCATGCATCAGTCTCCCTGAAAGGCGCCAAGGGTCTGGCGCGCGATGATGATTTTCTGGACGTCCGACGCACCCTCGTAGATGCGTAGGGCACGGATTTCACGGTAGAGCTTTTCGACCTGCGTGCCCGAACGGACGCCGTCGCCGCCGTGAAGCTGCACGGCCTTGTCGATGACTTTCTGCGCCTGATCGGTGGCAAAGAGTTTCGCCATGGCAGCTTCGCGCGTCACGCGAGGAGCGCCGCTATCCTTGGTCCAGGCAGCGCGATAAATCAGAAGGGCTGCGGCATCGACATCGAGCGCCATGTCAGCGATATGCCCCTGCACCAGTTGCAGATCGAACAGAGGCGAGCCCTGGATTTCACGCGTCGTGACCCGGGAAAGCGCCTCGTCCAGCGCCCGGCGGGCAAAGCCCAGGGCAGCGGCGGCGACTGTCGAGCGGAAGATATCCAGAACCGACATGGCAATTCTGAAGCCTGCACCCGGCGTGCTGATCATGTTCTTCTTGGGAACGCGGCAGCCGGTGAAACGCAGCGTGGCAAGCGGATGGGGCGCGATTGTTTCCAGTCGTTCGACGACCTCGAAACCCTTAAGGTCTGGCGTCACGATGAAAGCGGACAGGCCCTTTGCGCCGGGTGCTTCGCCGGTTCTTGCAAAGAGCGTATAGACATCGGCGATACCGCCGTTGGAAATCCAGGTCTTTTCGCCGTCGAGCACATAGGCATCGCCATCGTCGGTGGCGGTCATGGTCGAGTTTGCAACGTCCGAGCCGGATTGAGGTTCGGTCAAGGCGAAGGCGGAGATCGCCTTGCCGCTGCGCGTGAGCGGCAGCCACTCGGCTTTCTGTTCGTCCGTGCCGAACAGGGAGATGGCGCCGGTGCCAAGGCCCTGCATGGCGAAGGCAAAGTCGGCAAGACCATCATGACGGGCCAGCGTTTCGCGGATGAGGCAGAGGCTGCGCACATCCAGCTTGCCATCCGGCGCGCCGCTATGCTTCAAAAACCCTGCGTCGCCCAGGGCCGTCACCAGATGACGGCAGGCTGCGTCCGTATCCGTGTGATCGACATCAGCCAGATGTGCACCTGCCCATATCTCCAAATCCTCGGCAAGTTTCCAGTGCTGGTCTTCGAAGAACGGCCAGCGGAGAAAAGATTTATCCGACATCAATCGCCCTCGAACACCGGCTTTTCTTTCTTGACGAAAGCTTCGTAAGCCCTGCGGAAGTCATTGCCCTGCATGCAGATTGCCTGGGCCTGTGCTTCCGCTTCGATGGCCTGATCCAGCCCCATGGACCATTCCTGTGCCAGCATGGTCTTGGTCATGGAATTGGCGAAGGTCGGACCGGAAACAATGCGGCCGGCCATATCCATGGCTGCCTGGTCCAGCTCATCCGCCGGGACCACCGCATTGAAGAACCCCCAGGCATGACCTTCCTCGGCCTTCATCGAACGGCCGAGATAAAGCAGCTCCGCCGCCCGGCCCTGGCCGATGATCCGTGGCAGGATCGCGCAGGCGCCCATGTCGCAACCGGCAAGGCCGACCCTGTTGAACAGGAAGGCAACCTTGGCCTCCGGTGTCGCAACACGCAGATCGGAGGCCATGGCCATGATCGCACCGGCGCCGGCACAGATGCCGTCCACCGCCGAAATGATCGGCTTGCCGCAATTGAGCATGGCTTTCACCAGATCGCCCGTCATGCGGGTGAAGGCCAAGAGCTCCTTCATGTTCATTTTCGTCAGCGGGCCGATGATGTCGTGCACATCACCGCCGGAGCTGAAGTTGCCTCCGTTCGGCAGGATCACCACTACATGAACATCGTCTGCATAAACGAGATCCCGGAACCAGTCGCGCAATTCGGCGTAGCTTTCGAAGGTAAGCGGGTTCTTTCGTTCCGGCCGGTCGAGCGCGATGCGCGCAATGCCGTTCGCGATCTCACATTTGAAATGCGTCACGTCACTTCGCATTGCCACTCTCCTCTTGGCTTTGACGTTTCAGGACCAGATCGAGCCGGCTCGAAAGCGCAGCGATATCTTCCGCTGCCCAGCCTTCGAGCAGTTCGTCGATCCAGGTTTCATGATTGGCGGCCAGTTCCTCGAAGGCGGCTTTGCCCTTGGGCGTCAGCCGGGCCACCTGGGCTCGCCGGTCACCCGGAACGGCAACGCGCAGAACCAGGCCATCTTCAGTCAGCTTGTCGACGATGCCGGTGACATTGCCGTTTGACACCTTCAGAAACGTCGACAATTCCGACATTTTCAGGCCATCGGGAAAGCGGGCCAACGCGGACATGACGTCGAACCGCGGCAGCGTCGTGCCATGCTGGTCACGCAGGTTCCGGCGGATCTCGGCCTCAATGCCATTGACGGATTTCAAAAGCTTTAGCCACAGACGCAGGCGCGTCTTGGACAAGGCTTCCTGTTTTGCTGCAGTTTCCGCCATCACAGTTCCCCTCCCGAAAGTGTCAGCGCGTGACCGTTTACGGACACAGCGCCATCAGAACACAGATAGAGAGCGGCTTCGGCAACTTCCGAAACCTGGATGAACCGTCCCTGTGGATTATCCGCTTTCAGGCTGTCCGCCGCAGCTTCCCGGCTCATGCCGGTCTTTTCGACGATCGTGTCGATGGAGCGCTGCAACAGAGGTGTCTCGATGAAGCCCGGGCAAATGGCATTGACCGTGATGCCGGTTCTGGCCAGCTCGCGTGCCAGAGAGCGTGTCAGACCGACAACCGCGTGTTTGGCGGCGCTATAGGCGCTCACATAGGGATAACCGCGCAGACCGGCGGTGGAGGCAATCGCGATCATCCGGCCCCACCCGTTTGCCTTCATGTCTGGCAGGACTGCCTGCCAGACATTGGACACGCCGAAGAGATTGACCGCCAGCATGGCCTGAAAATCTTCCGCCGTGGTACGGGCAAAAGGCTTGCTGCTGGCAGCCCCGGCGTTGGCGATCACCACATCCACCGGGCCGTTCATCTGCCGGGCTGCGTCGACGGCTGCCTGAACGGCCTGCGCGTCGGTGACATCGCAGACCTGATAGGGCAGCTTCTGCTCAGCCAGGCTTGCTTCCGTCCTGCCGAAAATGGTGATCTTCGCGCCTTTGTCGGCGAAGAGGTGGGCACAAGCGGCACCGACGCCGCTTCCGCCACCGGTCACGAGGATATGGCGGCCTTCGACGCTCATACCTTCAGCATCTCCGCTTCCCGGTCGGCCAGACGCCACATCTGGTCGCGGCCGGCAAGATAGGGCAGCGGCCAATCCGTGGCGTTGCGGTCACCGATCTTGGCAGCCTCATGCAGCGTCCAGTAGGGATCCGCCAGATGCGGACGGCCGACGGCCACAAGATCCGCACGGCCTGCCATCAGGATCGAGTTGGCGTGGTCTGCCTCATAGATGTTGCCGACAGCCATGGTCGGCAGCCCGCCTTCGTTGCGGATGCGGTCGGAGAACGGCGTCTGGAACATGCGGCCATAGACCGGACGTGCCTTCGGCGTTGTCTGACCGGCGGAAACGTCGACCAGATCGACACCGGCAGCCCGGAAGCGGCGGGCGATCTCGACCGCGTCGTCCGGCGTGATGCCTTCCTCGCCCACCCAGTCGCAGGCGGAAATGCGCACCGACATCGGCTTGTGCTCGGGCCAGACGGCCCGCATGGCATTGAAGACTTCCAGCGGCCAGCGCATCCGGTTGTCCAGCGATCCGCCGTATTCATCCGTCCGGGCGTTGGAAACCGGCGAAATGAACGACGACAGCAGATAGCCGTGGGCGGCATGCAGCTCGATCATGTCGAAGCCGGCCCGCTCGGCCATTTCTGCAGCAGAGACGAACTGAGCCTTGATCTCGTCCATCTCGGCCAGCGTGATTTCGCGCGGCACCGCGTTGCCCTCCGACCAGGGAATGGCGGATGCGGAAACAAGGTCCCAGTTGCCGTCATGAAGAGGCTTGTCCATGCCTTCCCAGCCAATCCGCGTTGAGCCCTTCCGGCCGGAATGGCCGATCTGGCAACAGATCTTGGCGTCGGTTTCGGCATGCACGAAATCGGTCAGCCGTTTCCAGGCCGCCTCGTGTTCGGGCGCATAGAGCCCCGGGCAACCCGGTGTGATCCGGCCTTCGGCGCTGACGCAGGTCATCTCGACAAAGACGAGACCTGCACCGCCCTTGGCACGCTCGGCGTAATGGACCATGTGCCAGTCGGTCGGTGCGCCATCAACGGCCTTGTACTGGGCCATCGGCGAGACGACGATGCGGTTCTTCAGCTCCATTTCACGCAGCTTGAACGGCGTGAACATCGGTGCACGCACAGGCGAGTTCGGCGACACGCCCGCCTGACTCATGAACCAGCGTTCGGCAGACTCCAGCCACTTCGGGTCGCGCAGCCGCAGGTTTTCGTGGCTGATGCGCTGGGACCGGGTCAACATGGAGTAGTTGAACTGGACCGGATCGAGATGGAGATACCGCTCGACATGCTCGAACCATTCCAGCGAGTTGCGTGCTGCCGACTGGAGGCGAAGCACTTCCAGTCGCCGGTCTTCCTCGTAACGCTTGAAGGCAGCGGCCATGTCCGGCTCGGTATGCAGATATTCCGCTAGAGCGATCGCCGATTCAAAAGCAAGTTTGGTGCCGGAACCGATGGAGAAATGCGCGGTTGCGGCGGCATCGCCAAGCAGCACCACATTCTCATGGCTCCACTTCTCGCAAAGGACGCGCGGGAACCGGATCCAGGCGGAGCCCCGGATGTGTTTGGCATTGGTCATCAGCGGATGGCCGCCAAGGTGATCCTTGAAGATCTCCTCGCAGGTCCGGATGCTTTCTTCCTGGCTCATCTGGCCGAAGCCGAAAGCATCGAAGGTTTCCTGCGTGCATTCGACGATGAAGGTCGCCGTCTCGTCGTCGAACTGGTAGGCGTGCGCCCAGACCCAGCCGTGCTCGGTTTCCTCGAAGATGAAGGTGAAGGCGTCAGCAAATTTCTGATGTGTTCCGAGCCAGACAAACTGGCACAGGCGCTGGTCGATATCCGGCTTGAAGGTGTCCTGATAGAGAGTCCGGGTCTTGGAATTCAGACCGTCGCTGGCAACCACAAGATCGTAGTCCTTGCGGTAGTCCTCGGCGCTGTCGACCTCGGTTTCGAATTTCAGGTTGATGCCGAGCTCGCGGGCGCGCTCCTGAAGGAGCAGCAGCAATTTCATGCGACCGATGCCGCAGAAACCATGCCCGGTGGAGACAAGACGCTCTCCGCGCATATGCAGGGCGATGTCGTCCCAATAGGCGAAGTTCTCACCGATGGCCTTGGCACTCACGGGGTCGTTGACGGCAAGATTCTGCAAGGTCTCGTCGGACAACACCACGCCCCAGCCGAACGTATCGTCGGCGCGGTTGCGCTCGATCACGTCGATCTCGTGGGACGGGTCTCGCAGTTTCATCGAGATGGCGAAATAGAGACCGGCAGGTCCTCCGCCCAGACAAGCAATCCGCATACGAAACTCCCCTGCTGTGGTATGCTTCAGCGAACCACAGGGACGTATTTATTTCAAGCCTAAAATTTCAAGCTTGAAATAAATAAATGCAACGATCTTCAGTCCGGCTATCGGGTCTGGCAACCCTGCGGTCTGGTCGCATCGATCGCCTGTCAGGAGGCTGAGACCTTCCCTGTCGATTCCCGCACCACGATCTCCCCGGCGATGGCTTCGTCGGCTGCCGCTTCACCCGCAAAGATCCGTTCAACCGCACATTTTGCCAGTTGCTCGATGGGCTGACGCAAGGTGGTGAGACGCGGGACGACGAGAGCTGCCAGTGCGATGTCATCGAACCCGGTGACGGACAGATCCGCCGGAATGGCAATCTTCAGGTCGCGGGCGCAGCGCAGGACGCCGATGGCCTGCTGGTCGCTGGCAGCGGCAATGGCGGTGGGGCGGGTCTCGCTTGAGGTGTCTTTCAGGATTTCCCGGCCGATGTCCTCGCCGCTGTCGTAATCGAAATGGCCTTCGTGAACAGTGAGCGTGATCGGATCATCCGGTGTCGACAGGGCCCTGATCCGGGCAACGAAGCCCTCCTGCCTCTGGCGCGCGACTTCCATGGATTGCGGGCCGGCGATATAGGCGATCCGGCGATGGCCGAGGCCGACGAGATGATCGGCAATCTTCGCCGAACCGTCAAAATGATCGGTCGCGACAAGCGGATAGGGTCCGAACCGGCGGTCGAGAGAGACAATCGGGACATCGGCCTTGTGTGTCTGGCCGCCATCGGATGTCGCCACGACGATAACCCCGCACACGGCCCTGTCGAGCAGAGCCGTGATCTGCGTCTGCTCGGCATCCGCATCATCATGAGAGTTGGCCAACATCACGGAGTGGCCCCGTTTTGCGGCTTCCATTTCGATGTTCTTGGCAAGTTGGGAAAAGAACGGGTTGGTGATATCCGGCACCACAAGGCCGATCACGTCGATGCTGTTGGTGCGCAGAGCCCGGGCGGCAAGGTTGGGTTTGTAGTCCAGCTCCCGCATCGCCGCGAGCACGCGTTCCTTCAGCGGCTGCTTGACCGTTTCATTTTTCGACAGAACGCGCGAGACAGTACCAACGGACACACCGGCTTTGCGTGCAACGTCTTTGATTGTTGGCATGTCTTGCGTGTCTCCCCGCGCCCCAGGCGATGCCTTCCTTGAACCACTCCTCGATGACAGGATCAAGCAATTGAATTCATTCAGGCGATCCGCTGGACGGGGAATGCCTCCAACTCGTCCAGACGCGGCAGTGAAGCAGCCGCTCCCTTGCGGGTGGTCGCCAGGGCTGCCGCCTGCATGGCGAATGCAATTGCCTCTTCTATCGGCTTGTTTATAGCCATCCAGGCGGCAAATGCGCCATTGAAACAATCGCCGGCGGCAACCGTATCGATGCTGTGCACCTTCGGGGCCGGCAAGGCGCCCGAGCTGCCGTCGACGGACCAGGCCACACCGTCCGCCCCCATGGTGACGATGGCACCGCGCAAACCGAGATTCTGCAAGGCACCGGCTGCCTCGCGCGCCTCTGCCAGCGATCGAGGTTCAGTTCCCAAAAGGCCACCAGCCTCGCCCGCGTTTGGCGTCAGAATGTCGAAGGCAGTCAGCACGTCAGTGGGCCAGGCCGGCTCTGGTGCGGGTGCTGGGTCCATGATCACCAGCGCGCCAGCCTCGCGGGCTAGCCGCGCGGCTGCCAGCGATGTTTCCAGGCTGATTTCGTTCTGAAGCAGCAGCACACGGCTTTGGCGGAGGATATCTGCATATTTTGAAACCGCATCCGGCGACAACCGGCCGTTGGCCCCGGCGGAAAGTCGGATAACGTTCTGCCCGTCCGGGCCGACATCGATGAACGCGAGACCGGTTGCCGTTTCCGGCATTTCCTCCAGCAGGGTCGCAACCCCTTCAGGCCGCAGAGCTGCTGCGGCTTCCGCACCAAAACCATCTTTGCCGACGGACCCGATGAAATTGACATCTGCGCCCAACCGGGCGGCGGCGACGGCCTGATTTGCCCCTTTCCCGCCCAGCGAGGTGACGGTTTCGCGAACGGAGATGGTCTCACCGATCTTCGGCCAGCGGTCGAGATAGCTGGTGAGGTCGATATTGATGCTGCCGACAACGGTAACGGACGTCAAAACGCAACTCCGCTGATAAGAATGATGTTGGCGTAGGGGGTAACCTCGCCGGTGCGGATCACGGCCCTGGCCTTTTGCGTCCGGTGCTTGAAAGCCTCGTGCGACAGCCTTGAAACGGTGATCTCCTTGCCTGTTTCCGACGCCCAGAAATCCACTTCGCGCTGCATCAGGGAAGAAAGTTCGTCAGATGCTTCCTCAGCCCAGACGGCCCCTTCGATCACGAGTTCGGATTGCAGCGCGGCAAGCAATTCCCGGAAGGTGGGCACGCCAGGCGTGACCGCCAGATCAATGACACTCACCCCGGCAGGCACGGGCAGGCCTGCATCGGCAACCACGATTTCGTCCATATGCCCGAGAGAGGCAACAAGCGCACTCAGGTGGCGGTTCAACAGGGCTGTGCGTTTCATTTGGCGGCGTACTTTGCACGGTAGTAGTCGAGGATGACGGCAACGATGATGACGACGCCGGTGATCATCTGGCGCATGAAGTCGCTGAGGCCGATCAGGATGAGACCGTTTGCGAGAACACCGATGATGAAGGCGCCCAGCAGCGTGCCGATGACAGATCCCCGCCCGCCGCTGAGGCTGGTGCCCCCGATGATGACGGCGGCAATGGCGTTGAGTTCAAAGCCGATACCGGCAATCGGGCTGGAGATATTGAGACGCGCCATATAGACGACGGCGGCAATACCGGCCGTCAGACCGCAGATGGTGAAGGCCGCAATCTTGTAGCGGGCCACCGAATGACCGGCGAGCCGGACGGCTTCCTCGTTGTTGCCGATGCCGTAGATCAAGCGGCCGAAGACCGTGAAATTCAGCACGAACCAGGCGATGAACACCAGAACCAGCGCCACCAGGAACACCACCGGCACGCCGTAGATCATGGCGGATCCGAATTCCTCGAAGGCGAACGGGAAAGAATAGATCGTCTGAGCTTCGGACACCTGCAGTGCCGCGCCGCGGGCAATGTTCAACATGCCGAGCGTGATGATGAAGGACGGCAGCGACCAGTAGGCGCTGATGGCACCGTTCAGAAAGCCGCAGAAGACGCCGGTCAGCGTGGCCGCGACAACAGCAAGCGCGATGGCTTCCGCCGGGCCGAAGCCGGGCAATGTAATCGCCTTGCCGGCAACAACAGCAGCAAAGGCCATCACAGACCCGACGGACAGATCGATGCCGCCGATCAGGATCACGAACGTCATGCCGACGGCCAGTACCAGATTGATGGTGATCTGGGTCAGGATGTTGGTGATGTTGTTCGGCGTCAGAAAGTGCTCGGTGAAGAGCGAGAAAAAGACGATCAGCGCCAAGAGGGCCAGACCGATCCCGGCATTGTGCAGCACCGTCCGGATGGAGAACTTCGGCGCTGCGGCAGCCGTTTCACTCAAGGTTTCGGTTGTCATTTGTCGTTTTCCCCGGCGCCCGGCGTTTGCCCGTAGGCCAGTTTCAGGATGTTTTCTTCAGAGAAATCCGGGCGTTTCACTTCGCCCTGGATCTCATGTTCGGCAAGCACCAGAATGCGGTCGGCCAGCGTCATCAGCTCCGGCATTTCCGAAGAGACCACAAGCAGAGCCACACCTTCGCGGGCAAGGTCCTTCAGGATGGCGTAGATTTCCGCCTTGGCGCCAACGTCGACACCGCGTGTCGGCTCGTCGAGCAGCAGAACCTTCGGATTGCGCGCCAGCCATTTGGCCAGAACAACCTTTTGCTGGTTGCCGCCGGACAGGCTTGAGGCGGGGTCCGAGGTGCGGCCGTATTTGAGGGTGAGCCGGGCAGCGCTTGCAACGGCCTGGCGCGTTTCCTCCGCCAGCTTCAATAGCCCAGAACGGGAAACGGACCCCATGTTCGCCAGCGAGATATTCGCAGCAATGGGCATTCCCAGAATGAGGCCTTCGTCCTTGCGGTCTTCGGTGACAAATCCGATCCCGGCAGCGATGGCATCGCGCGGGCCCTTGAAACGCACTTCCGCACCATCGCGAAAGATCTTGCCGGATTGCGGCGGATCGATGCCGAAGATGCCGCGCAGGATCTCCGTGCGGCCAGCGCCGACGAGTCCGGAGATCCCGACGATCTCGCCGTAGCGCAGGTCAAGCGAAACTCCGGTGGATCCGGGATTTGCGGCGGTCACAAGGTTCTCCAGCCGCAGCGCACTTTCGCCCAGGGCATGGCGATCGGGGTGTTCTTCCTGCTCGGCTGCCAGTTTGCGCCCCACCATCCGCTGCACTACCCCTTCCGGGGTGGTCTCGCTGATGAGATCGGTCGCAATGGTCTTGCCGTTTCGAAACACCGTGACCCGGTCGCAAATGGCGAAGACTTCATCGAGATGGTGGGAGACGAAGACAACGGTGACGCCGTCTGCCTTGATGCCGGCGACGATGTCGAACAGACGCTTGGTCTCGCGTTCCGTCAGGGTTGCTGTCGGTTCGTCCAGGATCAGGATCCGGCTTTTAGACTGAAGCGCCCGGGCAATTTCGACAAGCTGGCGATGGGCAATCCCGAGAGAGCGCACCGGCGCGGTGACGTCCACATCCGTCAGGCCGATTGCATCCAGGGCCTTGCGGGCACGCCGGTTCATTTCCTTGCGGTCCAGAAGACCGAAGCTGTTCTTCGGCAATTGCTCGATGGAGATGTTTTCGGCGATGGTGAGATGTTCCAGCAGGTTGAATTCCTGATGAACCACCTGGACGCCGTGATCCTTGGCGTCATGCGGGCTCAAAGGCCGATACGCCTCACCCGCCAGGACAATCTGCCCGGCATCGTAGGGAAACACGCCGGAAAGGATCTTGATGAGGGTCGATTTTCCCGCGCCGTTTTCCCCAACGAGCGCATGGACCTCGCCTTCATCAAGCGAAAAGCTGACCCCGTCCAGCGCCTTGACGCCACCGAAATGCTTCTTCAGACCCTCGACCGTCAGGAAAGCCCGGTCCGGTGCAGCGGCGGGCGCTGCGGCAAGCGATGCTGCTGCCATGGTGCGTCCAGTCGTTTTTTTGATGGATAAACAGCTCCCGCCCTAAAGCTGACCGGGCGGGAGCGTTCTTGAGACTGCTTACTTCGCAGTCACCAATTCGATCGGGGTCTTGACCCAGCCCTGAAGCTGTTCACCGGTCGAAACGACGTCGAGCGCCATGTCGATGGCATTGGCCGCCATGTCGGTGCCGAACTGATCGACGGTTGCCAGCATCCGGCCGTCTTCGATCATCGGACCGACAGCGGGAATATTGTCGAAACCGACCACTTCGATGTCGGTGCGGCCAGCGCTTTCCAGGGCCTTCACAACGCCGATGGCCATGGAATCATTGGCTGCCATCACGCCCTGAATGTCGGGATGAGCCGTCAGCATGGTGGCGAAGACCTGGTTGGCTTCTTCGGTTTCCCAATGCGCGGTCCGGCTGTCGAGCAGGTCGAGCTTGTATTCGGCAACGGAATCTTCAAAGCCCAGACGGCGCTGCGTGGCGTTGTCCGCACCCGGGTTGCCTTCGATGATGACGACGTTGCCGCCCTCGCCCAGCTTCTTGCCGAGAGCGTCGCCGGCAAGCTTGGCGCCGCCCCGGTTGTCCGGTCCGACGAAGGCCAGCTCAACGCCCTGCTGTTTCTTGGCTTCTTCATCAAGCGCCACGTCGAAGTTCACCACGACGATACCGGCTTCCATCGCCTTTTTCAGCGGACGGACCATGGCGCGGCTGTCGGCAGGCGCAACCACGATGGCGTCGACGCCCTGCGTGATGAAGTTCTCGACCGCATTGATCTGGGATTCAAAGTCGGTCTCGTTCTGCATGCCAACGGCCTTGAGCTCATAGTCGCCACGGCGCTTCTGATGCTCTTCTGCACCCACCATCATGTTCTGAAAGAACTCGTTGGCCAACGATTTCATGATCAGGCCAACCACCGGCTTGTCATCAGCGAGAGCGGTTCCACCGAGCAAAGCGAGGCCTGTCGCTGCCGCAACAGCGATTTTCAATAACTTCATGATTTTCCTCCCAAAAAGGCTGCACCTCTCACGCCATTCCAAGGGCGCTATCAGGCTCGATAATTGAAAGCACGGTCGAAATGGGACGTCAATATGAAACGTTTCATTTTTTTGAATGCATTCATTTCATGCGTAAAATTAGCAAGCGATTTCAGCGTCTTTCGCCTGAATTTAAACGTGAGAAAAATTTGTCTGAGAGCGTTCCGGCGGCACTAAAGAGGATCGAATCCGGTGCTCCCGCATCCCGCCGAACACGTGAGACGCAGTCATTCACGGATGCATAAACTGGAAATCATAATGCGCGAAAGTTACAGGCTTCGTCGTTTCAAAGGGTGTTACCCAGGACAAGCGCACCCCGGATCTGCGCCTGCTCACTATCCAACCAGCACCAAGCCCGGGTTTGATCGCGTCAGTATTTCTTGAAAACTCGGCCGCTCTGAAAATGCGTAGACACCCGGTCTCGCGATGCTCGCCCGGGTAGACACCGGAGGGCTGCGCGGAAGTCTTTGAACCTGGAGCGCGCCCTACTCCTCGCGGCCCTCGTTTTCCCTGTCACGCTCGTAGTGTCGGGAAATCGGAAACTCCGGCAACCAGGCTTCGCGGCGGACGGTCCAGAGTTCATAGGTCGGCGTCAACTGATCAGGGGCATCGAGCGCACCCAGATGCAGTTCCATTTCGTCGCCGGACTGGGAAAAGACCGACGAGCCGCAGCGCGGGCAGAAAGACCGCCCCTGATAAGCCTCTGTCTGGCCTTCAACCGTTACGGCATCCTGCGGAAACACAGCCGAGGCGTGAAACAAAGCCCCGTGATGCTTGCGGCAGTCGAGACAATGGCAAAGGCCGACCCGATACGGTTCGCCCTCTGCCACAAACCTGACGTTTCCGCACAGGCAGCCTCCGGTGTATCGCTTCATGATATTGTCTTCCTTCAGCCGTCTCGATGTCGCGCAAGTCTGTTGGGACATGCCGATACAGGATCCGGCCGAGGCTGATCAATCCTCAGATGCAGCGACCGCCGTCGACTTCCATCGCAACGCCCGTGATCATGCCTGCCTCGTCCGAGCACAGGAAACAGGCGGCGTTGCCCATGTCTTCGGGCGTGGAAAAGCGGCCGATGGGAATGGTGGACAGGAACTTGGCCCGTATTTCAGGCGTGTCTTCCCCCATGAAGCTTTTCAGGAGCGGCGTCTCGCCGGCCACTGGGCAGATTGCGTTCACCCGAACACCCGAAGGAGCCAGTTCCACGGCCATTGTCTTCGTCGCGGTGATCATCCACCCCTTGGAGGCGTTGTACCAGTTGAGCCGCGGACGCGGGCTGAGGCCTGCGGTGGAGGCAACATTCAGGATTGCGCCCTTGCCGGCTTCCGTCATGGCCGGAACGAAGTGCTTGGCCGTCAGATAGACCGACTTGCAATTGACCGCCATCACCCGGTCAAACTCTTCTTCGGTGACCTCCTGCATCGGCTTCGGCAGATGCGTGATGCCTGCATTGTTGACCAGAATGTCAACGCTGCCGAGAAGAGACGAGGCAACGTCGGCCATGTGGCTGACACTGTCGTTGCTGGAGACGTCCGCCTTGATGGCCAGACCGCCGACTTCAGCGGCAATTTCCTCGGCAAGCTCCAGGTTCAGGTCGGCGACCATCACCTTGGCGCCTTCTGCCGCGAACTTGCGCACGATCCCAGCGCCAAAGCCCGAGGCCCCGCCCGTGACAATCGCCTTCTTTCCTTCAAGTCTCATGCAAACCTCCCGATCTTGGTTCCATGCTCTCCAGCGTCATCCCGGCCAAGCGAAACGCGAGCCGGGACCGGGGAGCTACATTCGATTGTTCTTTTGGCGCAACGAACCGGAGCATCCCGGCCCATTACCCGTGAAACGCTGCCACGGTCTTCAGCGTGGTGAAGCCGTAGAGTGCCTCGAAGCCTTTTTCCCGGCCGTGGCCGGATTTGCCCATGCCGCCGAACGGCAGTTCGACACCGCCACCGGCACCGTAGTTGTTGATGAAGACCTGGCCGGTGCGGATCTTCCTGGCGAGCCGCATCTGGCGCGCTCCGTCGCGGGTCCAAAGGCTCGCGACGAGGCCGTAGTCCGTGCCATTGGCAATGGCGATGGCTTCGTCCTCGTCGTCAAAGGGAATGATCACCTGCACCGGACCGAAGATCTCATCCCGCGCCAGCACGTGGCCGGGTGAAACGCCGGCAAAGAGGGTCGGGCAGACGTAGTTTCCGCCGTCCGGAGCGTCCTGCAGGGCACCTTCCGCCACCTTTTGAAGATCTGCGCCCCGGTCCAGAAAACTCGAGACGATGCCCTTCTGCTTTGACGAGATCAGCGGCCCGACATCAAGATCGTTGAGTGCCGGTCCGACCTTCAGCGCCCCATAGCGAGCCGCCATGCGTTCGGTCACCTGGTCCAGGACAGACTTGTGCACCAGTATGCGTGAGGACGCCGAGCAGGTCTGCCCGGCGTTCTGAATGCCCGCATTCACAAGGAACGGCAGGGCAGCGTCGAGATCGGCATCCTCGAACACAAGCTGAGGCGACTTGCCGCCGAGTTCCAGCGTGACCGGCACAACATTTCTTGCCGCTGCCATCTGCACCTGAACGCCGGTCGCGACCGACCCGGTGAAGGAGATGTGGTGGACGCGCGGATGAGCCGTCAGGGCTGCACCGGCTTCGGCCCCGAGCCCCGGAACCACATTCAACGCCCCTTCCGGCAGACCGGCCTGACGGGCGAGATCCGCAAAGGCGAGCGCTGTCAGGCAGGCATCTTCCGCCGGTTTCAGCACACAGGCATTGCCCGTTGCCAAGGCTGCGCCGACAGATCGGCCGATGATCTGCATCGGGTAATTCCACGGCACGATATGTCCCGTGACGCCATGCGGTTCGCGCAAGGTGTAGACCGTGTAGCCGTCGAGATACGGAATGGTTTCGCCGTGAAGCTTGTCGGCTGCCCCGCCATAAAATTCCAGATAGCGGGCAAGTGCGACGGCATCGGCGCGTGCCTGTTTCAGCGGCTTGCCGACGTCGATGGATTCGATCCGCGCCAGATGGTCGACCTTTTCCAGCACCAGTTCGCGCAGGCGAAACAGAAACCGGCCGCGTTCGGCAGCGTTTGTCCGGCCCCACTCCCCCGCCATGGCAGCTTCCGCCGCCTCGACCGCAGCTTCAATATCCTCCGCCCCGCCGCGGGCAATCGCCCCGATGCGTGCACCGGTCGACGGATCGTTCAGCGGCAGTTCGCCGCCTCCCACAGGGGCCACCCATTTTCCGCCGATCAGGCACTTGGCCGGATCGAACCAAAGGTCCAGTTCCTGTGTCATGAGCTTCTCCCTCAAGCGATACCGGCCGGCAGAACCGGCGCGGCGGCAACAAGTTGTTGTGTGTATGGGTGGCTGGGCCGGTCGAAGACGGTGTTCGTCGGACCTTCCTCAACGATCTTGCCGGATTTCATCACCAGCACCCGGTCGGTGATCGAGCGGACCACGCTGAGATCGTGGCTGATGAAGAGGTATGTCAGGCCAAATCTTCCGGCCAGGTCCGCCAGAAGATCCAGCACCTGGGCACGGACGGACACATCCAGCGCCGAGACCGCTTCGTCCAGAATGATCAGGTCGGGCTTGATGATGAGGGCGCGCGCGATCGCGATGCGCTGCCGCTGGCCGCCGGAAAATTCGTGAATGTACTTTTGGGCATCGGCCGCGCTCAATCCGACGCTTTCAAGAGCTTCGGCAATGGCCCTGTCGCGCTCGGCCCCCTTGGGCGGGTTAGCAAGCAGATGGAACGGTTCGGTGATCAGCCTGTCCACCTTCCAGCGCGGATTGAAGCTGCCATAGGGATCCTGGAACACCACCTGCATGCGCCGGCGCACGATCTGGTTGGCATGGTGATGGGTGAAGACCGGCAGGCCGTCGAACAGGATCTCGCCGCCCTGCACCTCCTCAAGGCCGAGGATCGCCCGCGTAAGCGTGGATTTTCCGCAACCGGATTCGCCGACAAGACCAAGGCTTTCGCCTTTGCGGATCTCGAAGCTGACACCGTCAACGGCTCGAAACTGCGTGGTCTTGCCCCACCAGCCATGTGTGTGCCCGGTATAATCGCGCACGACTTCGCGCACCTGCAGCAGAGGCAGGTCCAGCACCTCCTGGCGGCGTTCCGGCACATGGGCCGAGGCTTCCAGCAGTGCGCGCGAATAAGGGTGTTGCAGATTGCCGAAGAGCGCTTTCGCCGGGCCGCTTTCGACCACCTCGCCCTGGCGCATGATAACCAGATCGTCGGCAAGATCGGCCACGACGGCGAGATCGTGACTGATCAGCACCAGGCCCATGCCGCCCTCGGCGACAAGACGCTTCAGAAGATCCAGGATCTGTGCCTGGGTGGTGACATCCAGCGCCGTGGTCGGTTCATCGGCAATCAGGAGTTTGGGCCGCAGCGCAATCGCCATGGCGATGACCACCCTCTGCCGCTGACCGCCGGAGAGTTCGTGCGGATACCGGCTGAGCGGGAACCGCTCCTGCGGCAGCTCCGCCCGGCGCAGGGCATCGGCTGCCCGCACCATCGCTTCGGCTTTCGAAACACGCTCGTGGATCAGGATCGTCTCGGCTACCTGATCGCCAATGGTCTTCAGCGGGTTGAGCGCGGTCATGGGCTCCTGGAAGACCATGCCGACGTCCCTCCCGCGCAGACCGCATAATTCGGCCTCGCTGAGCGAAAGGATGTCCTTGCCGGACAGGGTGATCGACCCAGTGCAGGACGCACCTCCCGGCAACAGTTGCAGCACGGAAAAGGCCGTGATCGACTTGCCCGAGCCGCTCTCGCCGATGACGCCCAGAATGCGGCCCGGCGCCACGTCCATGGAAACGTTCTTCAGGATCGGCAGCCCATGAATGGAAAGCGACAGGTCCTGTATCGAAAGGAGGCCGGTTTCGGAGCGGCTCATGTGCGGGCTCTCCTGAGTTTCGGGTCGAGACTGTCACGCAGGCCATCGCCCAGCAGGTTCAGACCGAGGACAGTCAACAGGATGGCAAGGCCCGGAAACAGCGCCAGATGGGGCGCAAGCGATATCATTGTCTGGCTGTCGGCCAGCATACGGCCCCAACTTGCAGTGGGAGGCTGCGCGCCAAGACCGACATAGCTGAGGCCGGCCTCGGCCAGAATGCCGAGTGAGAACTGGATCGTGCCCTGAACGATCAGGAGATTGGCGACGTTGGGCAGGATATGTTCCAGCGAGATGCGCGCCGAGCCCTTGCCCGCCACCCGAGCTGCCAGAATGTACTCCCGGTTCCAGAGCGACAGTGCAGCGCCTCGCGTCAGGCGCGCGAACACCGGGATGTTGAAGATGCCGATGGCAATGATGGCGTTGAGCGCCGATGCACCGAAGACGGCGGTGATCATGACCGCGATCAGAAGGCTCGGGAACGCAAATACCAGGTCATTGGCGCGCATGATGATCTCGTCCATCAGACCACCTTTTCTGGCAGCAGCGGCAAGACCAAGCGGGACACCGACGGCCATGCCGATGCCGACGGCCACCAGCGCAACGGCGATGGAGGTGCGCGCGCCCACCATGATCATGCTGAGAATATCCCGCCCGAACTGATCGGTGCCGAAGGGATGCAGCCAGCTTGGCGGCTTCATCCGGTTGGCGATATCCACCACCGTCGTGTCATACGGCACCCAAACGAGGCTGATCAGCGCGGCAGCCGTGAACAGAAGCGTCAAAACGGCGCCCGGAAGCAGGGTGCGGCTGTGGAACAGGAGGCTCATCAACGGCGCCTCCGCAATCTCGGATCGACCCAAGCATAGGCCATGTCGACGGTAAAGTTGACGACGATCACTGCAAACACCAGCAGCATCACGACGCTTTCGACCACGATCAGATCGCGCGCGCTGATTGACTGGAAGACCAGTCTGCCGAGCCCCGGCAGGAAGAAGACGTTCTCAATGATGATGGCCCCCGCCAGCAGGAAGGAGAATTGCAGCCCGAGGATGGTCAGCACTGGAATGAGCGCGTTGCGCACTGCATGGCGCCAGAGCGCCTGCCCTTTGCTGAGCCCCTTGGCCCGGGCCGTGCGGATGAAATCCTCTCCCAGCGTGTCGAGCAGGCTGGAGCGCATGACCCGTGTCAGAATGCTTGCCTGTGGCAGCGCGAGTGCAATGGCCGGCAGGGTCAGCGCCTTCAGGGCCACGAAGAAGCCAGCGTCCCAGCCCGGAAACCCGCCGGCGGAAAACCAGCGCAGATTGATGGCGAAGACCAGCACCATCAGCATCGCGAACCAGAAATTGGGAATGGCAATGCCGAGCTGAGTGACACCCATGACGGCGCCATCGGCATGGGAGCCCCGGCGCGAGGCAGCCCAAATGCCGGCCGGAAAGGCAATCAACGTGCTCAGGACCAGGGCATAAAGCGCCAGCGGCAAGGACACCCAGAGCCGGTCGGCAATCATGCCGGCGACCGGCGTTCGGTAGGTGTAAGACGTTCCGAAATCGCCGACGAGAAGCCCCCCGGCCCAGGTTGCGTAGCGCTCAAAAAGACTGCCGCCGAGGCCCAGCTCCTGTCGCAGCGCGGCCAGCGTGTCTTCTTGAGCGTTGAGGCCAAGCATGTAGGATGCCGGGTCACCGGGCACCACTTCAAGAGCCAGGAAGATCACCACCGACGCAGCCACGAGGCTGAGCCCCAGAGACAGAAGGCGTTTCAGGAAATATTGCAGCATGAACGCGTCGCGTGCCTATCGGCAGTCAGATACCGTCAAAAGGAAAGGAGGGATGAAAGATGCCCGCACACCCGGCGCGGGCATCTTCTGTGCAGTTCGGATCAGTCTTCCCAGTAGACCGCCGTCAGGTCCGTTGCCTGGGTCGGCTGGTTTTCCCAGAGGCCCTTGATCTTGGCATCGGCGATGGTCGGGAACGCGAGCTGGAACAGGTAGGTGTTGACGTAATCCTTGGAGATCATCTCCTGGGCCTGTTTCAACAAGACTGACCGTTTTTCCGGATCGTCCTCCGCCGTCAGATCGGCAAAGAGCTTCTGGAAGTCCGCATTGTCATACTGGAAATAGTAGTCCGGCCGGGCATAGATGCCGATATCCATCGGCTCGGTATGGCTGACGATCGTCAGGCCAAAATCCTTGCCCTTGAACACCTGTTCCAGCCACTGCGCCCATTCCAGATTGCTGATCTCGGTTTCGATGCCGACAGCGCGCAGCTGTGCCGCGATGATCTCCCCGCCACGGCGGGCGTAGGAAGGCGGCGGCAGCTTGAGCGTGGTGGTGAACCCCTCCGCGTAACCGGCCTCGGCCAGCAGCTTCTTGGCAAGTTCCGGATCGTACTGGCTGTTCGCCGTCAGATCGACGTAATCAGGACTATGCGGCGCGAAATGGGTGCCGATCGGCGTGCCGTAGCCGAACATGGCGCCATCGATGATCGCCTGCCGGTCAACCGCATGGGCAATCGCCTCACGCACCTTGATGTTGTCGAGCGGCGGCAGCTTGTTGTTGGCGGCAAGAATGGTCTCGCCTTCGGTCGAGCCGACCAGCACCTGGAAGCGGGAATCGGCTTCGAACTGCGGCAGGTTTTCCGGTGCCGGAAAACCGACAAAAGCATTGACGTCTTCCGCCATCACGGCAGCAAAGGCCGCCGTCGGATCGGAAATGAACTTGAAGGTGACCTTGTCGAGCTTCGCCGGTTCACCCCAGTAATCGGCGTTCTTTTCCAGATCGATACGGTCGCCCTGCACCCAGTTGGTGAACTTGAAGGCACCCGTGCCGATTGGCTTACTCTTGATATCGCCGATGGATTCCGGCGCGACGATAACCGCATCGCCCCAGGCCATGTTGAACAGGAAACTGCCGTTCGGCTCCTTGAGCGTCACTTTCACGGTCAGCGGATCAACCACTTCGACGGTTTCGATGCCGGTGAACAGCGCCTTTTGCGCGTTCTGGCTATCGTCGGCGCGTGCACGATCCAGACTGAACTTGACGTCGTCTGCCGTCAGATCCGATCCATCATGAAATTTCACGCCTTCATGCAGCTTGAAGGTGTAGGTCTTGCCGTCCTCGGAAATCTCCCAGCTTTCGGCAAGGCCCGGGTTGACCGAGCCATCGGGGCCGAAGCGGGTCAGCCCTTCGAAGACGTTGGAATAAAGAACGGAATCAATCGCGCCCGCAGCGGCACCAGTCGGGTCCAGATGAGGCGGTTCCAGTTGCATGGCCACCACGATATCGCTCTTTGCATGGGCCACTCCCATGCTCGCTGCCAGTGCCAAAGCACTGACCAGACCCAATCCAAACTTACGCAAACGCATGACTTCCCCCTTTATTGAGGCTGCTTTCGCAAGGCCTTGCCAACAGCTCGATCAGCGAACGGCCCATCACCTTCGCAGAATCGAGCATGTCATCCACTCCCACATATTCGTCCGGTTTATGTGCCAGATCCAGAATGCCCGGGCCATAGGCGATGCAATTTTTCAGTTTACCGATGCGGTCGATGTGCTTCTGGTCGTATGTGCCCGGACTGACGACATACTCCGCTTCACGGCCCATGGTCTCGGCAATCGCCTTGGCGACGGTCCGCACGACGGGTGCGTCCTTTTCCGTCATGGTCGGCAGCACCCTGTGCAATTCGCGCAGGTCATAGCGGAACTTGTCGCGCCGGCCTTCGACCGTCTTCAGCACTTCCAGAACTTCCGCCTGCACGTCGTCGATGTTTTCCTCCAGCAGGAACCGGCGGTCGATCACCATCCGGCAACTGTCCGGCACGCAGGGGCTCGGAAGGCCGGTGAAATCCGCTTCACCTTCCGACTGGCCACCGTGGATGGAATTGATGTTGAGCGTAGACTGCTTGGCCCCTTCCGGGACCACAGGCATTTCGGTTCGCTTTTGCGCAAGCGCCGGAAACAGGCTCTGCTCCATTTCGTCGATCACCGCGCCCATGTGCCGGACGGCGCAATCACCGAGGAACGGCATCGAGCCATGGGCGATCTCCCCGAAGGTTTCCAGTTCCGCCCACCAGACGCCTCTGTGACCGAGGCAGATACGGTCCTTGTTGAGCGGTTCGGGAATGATGACATGCTGAACCCGGTCCGGGCTGAAGTAGCCCTTGCCTGCGAGATAGGCGACGCCGCCGTAGCCACCTGATTCCTCGTCCGCCGTGCCGCTGATCTCGATGGCCCCGGCGAAATCCGGGCAGACCGCCAGGAAAGCCTCGGCCGCGACGATGCTGGCGGCAAGGCCGCCCTTCATGTCGCAGGCACCCCGGCCATAGATCTTGCCGTCGATGAGTTCTCCACCGAAGGGATCTTTCGTCCAGCCGTGGCCAACGTCGACCACATCGATATGACTGTTGAAATGCACGCATTCGCCGGGGCGGTCGCCATCGCGGCGCGCGATGATGTTCCAGCGCGGATATCTGTCGCTGTCGCCCGGTGTGCCGTGGGCCCGGATCAGTTCGATGTCGAAACCGGACCTGGACAGTCGCTTCTGAAGATAGTCGCAGATTTCCCGGTAGTTCTCGCCGGGAGGGTTGAGCGTGGGAATACGCAGAAGGTCCTGCGTCAGCGCGATCAGATCTTCGCGTCTTCCGTCAATTTCACGGATCAGATCGTCTGCAAGCGCCATCCTGTCCCACCTCCCGTTGGAAAATCAGGCGAGAACTATGCTACCGTCAATCTACGGTGCCAATACCGTAGGAACACGGTGAACCATGGAAGACCTCGACCAACTCGCTTTTGAAAATGCCCCCATGGGCCTTGCGCTGACCGAGAACCGCATCATCCGCGCCTGCAACCAGACATTCGTGGAGATGTTCGGGTTCAAGAAGGATCAGTTGATCGGCCAGAGTTTCCGGCTGCTTTACGGCACGGACCAGGAGTTCCACCAGATTCGCGACATCGGTCTGGAGCCCCTGCGCCGGTCGCTGCCCTATACGGACGAACGGCTGATGCGGCGTTCCGATGGAACGCCGATCTGGTGCCGGTTCCGGGCCCGCACCCTGACGCCGGAAACACCGCTGGCGCGGATCGTCCTGAGTTTCGCCCTGATCGACAATGCAGCCGCGGGTCCGAAACTGACACCGCGCGAGCGCGACGTTCTGCTGCTCCTGTCCCAGGGCCAGACCAGCAAGGAAATGGGGCGCGTGCTGAATCTTTCCCCCAGAACTGTCGAGGACGTGCGGGCAAGGCTCCTGAAGAAGTTTCAGGTCAAAAGCGTTGCCGTGCTGTTGTCCAGGCTTTCCGGACAATAGCGGGCTGCCACCTGCCCGGCTTCAGGCGTTTTGACCTGGGCCGTGCCAACATACGCCGACGGCCGAACGCGTTACCGCATTCGGCCGTAACTCTACGTGGTGAAGCCTGAGGGATCAGGCCTTGGTGACCTTCTGGGTCTGGCTGCCCAGCTTGTCGACGCCCAGTGTCATGACTTCGCCGCCCTTCAGATAGACCGGCGGCTTCTGGCCCATGCCGACGCCCGGAGGCGTGCCGGTGGAGATGACGTCTCCCGGCTGCAGGCTCATGAAGCGGCTGAGATAGGAAATCAGGAAGGGCACGCGGTAGACCATGGTCTTGGTGGAACCGTTCTGGTAGCGCTTGCCGTCGACTTCCAGCCACATGCCGAGATCGTCGAAGTTGCCGACTTCATCCGGCGTCACCAGCCAGGGGCCGATCGGGCCGAAGGTATCGCAGCCCTTGCCCTTGTCCCAGGTGCCGGAGCGTTCGATCTGGAATTCGCGTTCGGACACATCGTTGACGACGCAGAAGCCGGCGACATGGCTCATCGCATCGGCTTCCTCGATATAGGCACCACCCTTGCCGATCACGACGCCGAGCTCGACTTCCCAGTCGGTCTTCTGCGATCCGCGCGGGATCTTCACGTCATCATCGGGACCAACGACGGCTGAGGTCCACTTGTTGAAGACCACCGGTTCCGGCGGAACGTCCATGCCGGATTCGGCAGCGTGGTCGGCGTAGTTGAGGCCGATGCAAATGAACTTGCCAATGTTGCCGACACAAGGTCCGACGCGCAGATCCTGCTGGGGTGTTCCTTCAACCAGCGGCAGAGAAGCGACATCAAGCCCCTGAAGGCGCTGAATGCTTTCAGGCAGCAGAGCATCGCCGGAAATATCCGCGACAACGGAAGACAGGTCACGAACACGGTTGTCGGCATCGAGAACACCGGGTTTTTCCTGTCCCGGCGCGCCATATCTCAGCAATTTCATAAAGGATCGTCCTTGCATGGTTGGAGCCCGGTCGCAGATGCAACCGGGCTCGATGGGTTTGGTTACGACAAAATCGATCAGTCGTACAAGACAGCAGCGATCTTCGGATCGTCAATGTTGGACTTGTCGTAGTAGTAGAAGCCGGTATCGATGTGGGCGGGAACTTCCTTGCCCTGAGAGGCTTCAAGCGCCGCTTTCACGGTCTCGTAGCCGATACCGACCGGGTTCTGGGTGATCGCACCCGCCATGACGCCATTGCGGATGGCATCCTTCTGGGCCTTGCCGCTGTCATAACCGATGATGACGACGTCGGACTTGCCCATTTCGGAGACACCGTTGACGACACCCAGGGCCGAGCCTTCATTGGCACCGAAGATGCCCTTCAGGTCCGGGTTGGCCGTCAGGATGGCCTTGGTGAGTTCGGTCGACTTCAGATGGTCGCCGCCACCGTACTGAACGGTCACCACCTCGATATCCGGGTGCTTCGCCTTCATCTGGTTGACAAAACCATCCACGCGGTCGATGCCGGTTCGGCTGGTCTGGTCATGTGCCACGACGGCGACCTGGCCAGCTCCGCCGATCAGATCGGCCATCTTATCTGCGGCCAGAGCGGCGGCTGCGATGTTGTCGGTGGATGCGGTCGACACCGGAATGTCACTGTCGACACCGCTGTCAAAAGCGATGACCGGGATGCCCTTTTCCTGAGCCTGCTTCAGCAGCGGAATGGCCGCCTGGCTGTCGAGAGCCGCGAAGCCGATAGCCGTCGGGTTCTTGGCGAGCGCAGCGGCCAGCATGTCGATCTGGCGGTCGACCATGGTCTCGTTGTCCGGGCCTTCGAAGGTGATCGTAACGCCCATTTCCGAGGCGGCCTGATCTGCACCGGCCTTCACGGCCTGCCAGAACTGGTGCTGGAAGCCCTTGGAGATCAGCGGAATGTAGGTCTCCTGGGCGAAGGCGAAGTTACCCGAAAGCATCAGAGCGGCTGCGCTTGCGGCTCCGATAAGAGTACGTCTGTTCAGCATATTCCTCTCCTTTGGTAGAAACGGACGGAAGGTCCGATAGTCGGGGCATTGTCGCCCTCTTGTGGTTTCACTCAGGCTTTGCGCCTGCGCACCATGTCCGCGTAAACGGCCAGGATGATGATTGCGCCGGTCACCACCGTCTGCCACTCCTGGGCGACGGACAGGACGCGCAAACCGTTGGTCAGGACAGCCATGATCAGCGCTCCGATCAAGGTGCCCAGAACCGTGCCGCGGCCGCCGGACAGCGATGTGCCACCGATCACGACAGCCGCGATGGCTTCCAGCTCATACCCCAGGCCGAGCGCAGGCTGGGCAGAGTTGAGGCGCGATGCGATCAGGATGCCGGCGATGCCGCAGATGGAGCCAGCCAGGGCGTAGACCGACATCTTCCAGAAATCGGTGTTGACGCCGGACAGGCGGACCGCCTCTTCGTTGGAGCCCAGCGCGAAGGTATAGCGGCCAAGAACCGTGCGGCCGAGAATGTAGGATGCGGCCCCGGCCACCAGGAACAGGATCAGAACCCCGTTCGGGATCGGCAGAGCCGGAAAAATGTCACCAATCAGCGAACCGCGGGAAATCAGGTCGAAGCCCGGCGTGTCGTTGAAATAGATCGGCCGGGTTCCGGAAATCACCAGCGACAGGCCTTTCAGGATCAGCATCATGCCGAGTGTCGCGATAAAGGGCGGGATTTTCATTTTTGCAATGAAGGTGCCCGAACACAGGCCGCAGAGAGCCCCCGTTGCAATGGCGGCAATCACGCCAAGCGGCAACGGCATGCCGAGATTTGTCAGCACGACGCCTGCTATCACCGCACAGAATGTCATCAAGGTTCCAACGGACAGATCGATACCGCCCGTGATGATTACCAGGGTTGCCGCAACCGCCAGCACGCCATTGACGGAGGTCGCCTGAAGGATGGCGATCATGTTGGAGGTCTGCATGAAGTTGGGCGATGCGATCGAGAAGCCGATCAGCAAAAGAACCAGGCTGGCGAAGGCCAGCAATTTCTGGTGCGCCCCGGTCTCGATCAGACGTGCAACGAGCGACGGCGAAGAGGACGGATTGACGGCGGTCATTGCTGGTATCCTTCTGGCTGCATGGATGGCGCCCGAAGCGTCGCCAGGTGCATGATGTCTTCCTGGGTGGTGCTTTCACCTCCCGGCAGGATGCCGGTCAGCCGCCCTTCGCACATGACGGCGATGCGATGGCTGAGCCGCATGATTTCAGGCAATTCCGAGGATATGACGATGATCGCCCTGCCCTCATTCGCCAATGCTTTCAGCAGTTTGTAGATTTCCGACTTGGCGCCGACGTCGATGCCACGGGTCGGCTCATCGAAGATCAGGATGTCGCAATCCCGGTAAAGCCATTTGGCGATGACGACCTTCTGCTGGTTGCCGCCGGAGAGCAGCCGGACTTCCTGCCTGTCGGACGGCGTGCGGATTTCCAGCTTGGCGATATAGTCCTGCGCAGTCTGGCGCATGGCGTCTTCACGCAGGACACCGAACCGGCTGGAAAAACGGTCCAGACTGGCCAGCGCCACGTTGGTGCGCACATCCATGCCGGTGGCAAGGCCAAAATGCTTGCGGTCCTCGGAGAGATACCCGATCCCTGCGCGCACCGCGTCGGAGGGTTTCGATATCGAGCGGGGCGTGCCGTGAACCCGGATTTCGCCGCTGTCGCGCGGGTCTGCGCCGAAAATGGCACGCGCCACTTCCGTCCGCCCGGCGCCCATCAACCCGGCGAAACCCAGGATCTCGCCCTTCTTGACGGAAAAGCTGACATCGCGGATCTCGCGGCCCCGGTTCAGCCCGCGCACATCCAGCACGGTCTCCGCATTGGACAGATCAGGGATGACGATGGCTTCGCTGGTCAACTCCCGGCCAACCATCATGGAAATGATCTTGGAAACGGGCGTTTCCGCCGCATCGACCGTTCCGACATAGGCGCCATCGCGCATGACCGTCACCCGGTCGGCGATCTGCTTCAGTTCGTCCATCTTGTGGCTGATGTAGATGATACCGACACCATCGGCCTTCAGGCGGCGGATGATGGTGAAGAGTTCGGCGATTTCCGCGTCATTCAGTGCGGCAGTCGGCTCGTCCATGATGAGAACGCGGGAGCGGTAGGACAGCGCCTTGGCGATCTCGACCATCTGCTGGCGCGCAATGGTCAGTTCGCCGACAATCGTCTTCGGGTTCATCTTCAGGTTCATCGACTTGAAGATCTCAAGCGCCCCGGCATTGAGCGCCACCTCGTCCAGACGGCCGAAACGCTTGCGCGGTTCCCGGCCGATGAAGATGTTCTGGGCAACCGTCAGGTCGTTCATCAGGCTGAGTTCCTGGTGAATGATGCCGATGCCGAGCGCCTGCGCGGCTCTGGGGCCGTCGATCTCGACCGCCTGGCCGTTGACCAGCAGTTCACCGCCGTCCTTTGGGTAAATGCCGGACAGGATCTTCATCAGCGTCGACTTGCCGGCGCCGTTTTCTCCCATCAGCGCGTGCACTTCACCGCTGTTCAGGTCGAAGCTGACATTCTTGAGGGCATGCACGCCGGGGAAGCGTTTTTCGATCCCCGTCATCCTCACCAGATTTGTCATGGCGCGATCCTCCCAAACCGCGACAAAGGGGCCACCGTCAGATGGTGACACCTCCGTCGACCAGAAGTGCCTGACCGGAAACGAACCGGCTCTCGTCAGACAGCAGGTAGACGACCATCGGCGTCATGTCGTCGACGGTCGCCAGACGGCCCATGGGCTGCCGGGCAATGAAGTTTTTCTCCGCTTCCACGGGATCAGGCGCAGAGGCGATGCGTCCGCGCAAGGACGGGGTGTCGACGGTGCCCGGGCACAGCGCGTTGCAGCGGATGCCTTCCTTCACGAAGTCTGCCGCGACACCCTTGGTGAGGCCAATCACGGCCGCCTTGGTGGCACCATAGGCGGTGCGCATCGGAAAGCCTTTGATGGACGATGCCATTGACGCCATGTTCAGGATCGAAGCGGTTCCGGTGGCCTTGGCCCGTTCGCGCATACCCGGCAGGAAAGCCTGGGTCATGCGGTACATGGAGGTGACGTTCAGCTCGAAGCTGAAGGCCCAGTCGTCTTCGCTGATGTCAAGAACCGTGCCGTTATGAACAAAGCCCGCACAATTGAAGAGGCCATCGAGCGCAGGCAATTCGGCTGCCAGGGCGTCGATGGCCGCGCGGTCGCAAACGTCCAGTTTGTGGATCTCGATACCGGGGCACCCCGTGGGAAGCGTCGACAGCGCTTCCTCGTTGATGTCGGCCGCATAAACCTTCGCGCCTTCTCTGGCGCAGGCAATCGCGCTTGCACGGCCAATGCCCTGCCCGGCCGCTGTCACCAAAATTGTTTTATCTTTCAAGCGCACTGAAATCCTCCTGAAGGCCCGCGTATTTTTTCACATCTTATGGATGCGATTACATCACCGCACCGATCTGCCACGGCACGAATTCAACACCGCCGAAGCCGAGTTCCTCACTCTTGGATTGTTTGCCCGAGGCGACGGTAATGATCATTTCGAAGATCTCCTCACCCTTGGCTTCCAGGCTGACGTTTTCGGAGATGATGTCACCGCAATTGATGTCCATGTCTTCCGACATACGGCCATACATCTCGCTGTTGGTGGCAAGCTTGATGCAAGGTGTCGGCATGTAACCCGAGACGGAACCGCGCCCGGTCGTGAAGACAATGATGTTGGCACCGGAGGCGATCTGGCCGGTCACCGAGCACGGATCGAAGCCAGGGCTGTCCATGAAGACAAAGCCCTTCTTGTCGATCGGTTCCGCAAACTTGTAGACGTCAACCAATGGCGCGGAGCCGCCCTTGGCAGCCGCACCGAGCGACTTTTCCAGGATAGTCGTCAAGCCGCCGCGCTTGTTGCCTGGGGACGGATTGTTGTCCATCTCGCCGCCATTGCGGGCTGTGTAGTCTTCCCACCAGCGCACGCGCTCGATCAGCTTCCTGCCGACATCGACAGACACGGCTCGCCGGGTGAGAAGATGTTCCGCGCCGTAGATCTCCGACGTTTCGGACAGGATGGTGGTGCCGCCGTGACGGACCAGAAGATCGGATGCGATCCCGAGGGCCGGATTGGCCGTGATGCCGGAATATCCGTCCGAACCGCCGCACTGCATGCCGACGGTGATTTCAGAGACCGGCACCGGTGTGCGCTCGGCCTTGTTGGCAAGTTCGGCAAGCGCCCGCAATTCCTTCAGCCCAGCCTCGATGGTCTTGCGCGTGCCGCCTGTCTGCTGAATGGTCATATAGCGCAGATCGCCATCCGGGCGGATCTTGCGGTCACCGATGAGGTCGGCAATCTGCATGACCTCGCAACCGAGACCAATCAGCAGGATGGCTGCGAAATTCGGATGCTGGGCATAACCGGAAAGGGTCCGGAACAGGGTTGCATAGCCTTCGTCCTTGCCGGACATGCCGCAACCGGTGCCGTGAACGATGGGAACGATCCCATCCACATTCGGAAACTCTTCCAGCAAACCGGACTTTTCTGCAGCCTCCGCAATGAACTTCGCGACGGAACCGGAGCAGTTCACCGAGGTCAGGATCCCGATATAATTGCGCGTACCGGCGCGCCCCGTCTGACGGCGGTAGCCGAGAAAGGTGCGCTCTTCAGTTACCGGCTCCAGGGGAACGGAGGCTTCGGCGTGCTGATAGTCCTGGCTGTGCTCACCCATGCCAAGGTTATGCACATGCACATGCTCTCCCGGCCGGATGTCAGCTTTCGCCTGGCCGATGATCTGGCCGTAACGGATGACGTTTTCGCCAGCCGAGATCGGTTTGCAGGCAATCTTGTGGCCGCGCAGGATCTGTCCGGGAATGGGCCCTTCGACGTGGGAAACGCTGGCGCCGGCCGCAATGTCCTGAAGGGCGATGACCACGTTGTCATCGGCATTCAGAAGGATTGAATTGGCATGTGGTTGCAACACGTCTGTCTCCCCGCTACGGCCGGCTTGGTCGGTCCACCCTGCCATCAATAGATGACTTGGGCTCACGCAACCTTTTGACGAATATCGGCTTTTCACTTCGCTCAGGACGCCTGAGAAGGAATGCCGATCTGGCCGGTCTTTCTTCACGATTAGCTTGACAGGGCAACTGTGTCAACTAACATGTTAGCATTCTAATCGAGTTGACAATGTCCCTGAACAGCGAACAAGACTTTCCCGAGATCACCCTGCCCGACATCGGCAAACTGTCCGGTTCGCTGGCGCAGCGTGTCTACGAGGCCCTGCGCACCGCCATCCTCGCCATGGACCTGCCGCCGGGAACTCCGCTCAAGAAGCAGGTCATCTGCGATCAGCTCGGCGTCTCCCGCTCCCCCGTGACGGAAGCCATCACCCGGTTGGCCGGCGAAGGTCTGGTGGAGGTCATTCCCCAGTCAGGGTCGCGCGTCACCAAGTTTTCAATGTCCGAAATTCGTGAAGGTGCGTTTCTTCGGGAAGCGATTGAACTGGCGGCGGTATCAAAAGTCGCCTCTGAGCGGACCGAGGAACAGCTTCTTGAGTTGAACCGCAACATGCGCCTTCAGGCCCTTTGCCTGGAAGACCACGATGAAGCCGGGTTTTATCGGGAGGACGAGCATATGCACGAGCTCATCTTCTCGTTCACCGGGTATCCGAAACTCAACACGCTTGCCGCCACCGGCTGGGTGCAGGTGAACCGGGCGCGGCAATTGCTGCTGCCCATGCGCGGCCGTGCCTTTGAGGCCTATGACGAACACCGGGTCATCGTCGAGGCGATCCGCGACCGCGATCCGGAACGGGCCCGACAGGCCATGAAAAAGCACCTGAGTGAACTTGTCAGCCGTCTGGAACCGCTCGCCGAAACCAGACCGGATCTGTTCGACTGACACCTGGCCCTTCGGCCCGACACAAGACCGCAGGTCATGCGGCGCAAAATCAATCCGACCCCGGGGAAATGTCCAAAGGAAACACATGACCGCCTTGAAAACACAGCGGCTGAACGGCAGAACCGCAAGACCCATCGACCTGACGGAGATGGGTTTCGGCGGCGCGCCGCTCGGCAATCTTTATCGCAAGGTCTCTGAAGACGATGCCCAGGCCGCGTTGCAGGCGGCCTTTGACAACGGCATCCGCTACTTTGATACGGCACCGCAGTATGGCCTCGGCCGTTCGGAAATGCGCTTCGGTGTTGCAATCAAACGCTTCGGCCGTGGCAACATCCAGCTTTCGACCAAGATCGGTCGCCTGCTGCTGGACTGCGAGCCGCATGAAGTCACACCGGAAGCCTTTGTCGACGTTCCGCAGAAACGGATCGTCTTCGACTACAGCTACTACGGCGTCATGCGCAGCTACGAGGCAAGCCGACAGCGGCTGGAGGTCGCCAATGCGGACATCCTTTTCGTGCATGATGTCTGCGCCTTTTCTCAAGGCTCTCAGGAAGCAAGCGATGCACGCGTTCGCGAACTCTTCGATCTTGGCGGCTACAAGGCCCTGACCGAGTTGAAAGAGGCCGGTGAGATTGCCGCCATCGGCGCCGGGGTGAATGAATGGCAGGTGTGCCAGAAGCTGCTGGGCCTTGCCGATTTCGACTGTTTCCTGCTGGCCGGCCGCTACACGCTTCTCGAACAGGACGCCCTTGAGAGCTTCCTGCCGCTTTGCGAACAGCGCGATGTGGGCATCATTCTGGGCGGGCCCTATAATTCCGGCATTCTGGCAACGGGCGCCGTTCCCGGTGCGAAATACAATTATGCCGATGCGCCGGAGGAGATCCTGGAGCGCGTGCGCAAGATCGAGGAGGTTTGCCGGAACCACTCGGTCCCTTTGATCGCGGCCGCCCTGCAATTCGTGCTTGGGCATCCAAGCGTGAAAACCGTCATCCCCGGCGCGGTGAACGCTGCCGAGGTGGAAGCCAATATCGCGCTTCTACACACCGATATTCCGGCAGCGCTCTGGTCGGACCTCAGGTCCGCCAAGCTGATCCGTCCCGATGCCCCCTTGCCGAGCGAGACCAGCCATGTTGCGTAACCTTCCCCCCATCCTGAGCCCTTCGCTGCTTTATGCCCTCAGAGCCATGGGCCACGGCGACGAGATTGCCATTGTCGACGCCAACTTTCCGGCGGAAAGCTCCGGCCCCGATTGTGTTCGCCTCGACGGCATATCGGCAACCGACACGCTGAAGGCGATCCTGTCGGTAATGCCGCTCGACACTTTCGTTCCGGCGCCCGCCAGGACGATGCAGGTGGTCGGCGATCCCGATGCGGTGCCCGAGATCGTTGCCGAGTTTCAGACCATCATCGACGGCACCGCCGACAAACCTGCGCAGATCGAAACGCTTGAGCGTCACGCCTTCTATGAAGCGGCCAGCAGTGCCTTCGCCGTGGTTCAGACAGGGGAAACCCGTCTTTACGGCAACATCATCCTGACCAAGGGCATTATCGAACCATGAGACTGGATGCACATCAGCATTTCTGGGCCCTTGACCGTGGCGACTATGGCTGGCTGACGCCGGACCTCGAACTGATCTATCGCGATTTCGGCCCGATCGACCTCACACCGTATCTTGACCGGTTCGGGATTGAGGGCACGATCCTGGTCCAGGCGGCGCCGACCGTGGCGGAAACCCGCTATATGCTGGACCTTGCCGATGAGAACGACTTCATCAAGGGCGTTGTCGGCTGGGTGGATTTCGAGGCGGCAGAAGCGCCGGACCAGATTGCCGATCTGGCTGGCAACCCGAAGCTGGTCGGGCTCAGGCCGATGATCCAGGACATCGAAGATCCCGACTGGATGCTGCGCCCGGACCTTATGCCCGCATATCAAGCGCTTATCGAGCATGACCTCGTTTTCGATGCCCTCACCCTGCCACAGCATCTGCCGAACCTTTTGACAATCGCAGATCGACATCCGGACATGCGCATCGTCGTCGACCATGGCTCCAAACCGCATATCGCGGATGGCCGGATGAACGGCTGGGCAGAGGACATGGCCGCCATTGCGCGGGAAACTTCAGCCTTCTGCAAGCTTTCTGGCCTCGTGACCGAAGCCGGCTCAGATTGGACCACAGAGACCTTGCGCCCCTATGTGGCCCACCTGCTGGACACCTTTGGTCCGCACCGTCTGATCTGGGGCAGCGACTGGCCGGTCTCTACCCTCGCCTGCTCCTATGAGGACTGGATCGGGATCACCGATGTGTTGCTGAGTGACCTTGATGAAGCAGAACGGCTGGCCGTTCTAGGTGGGAATGCGGAGCGGGTTTATCTCGAGAGGGCGGATTAATTCTCACCCTCGTGCTGAGGAAGGTCGATAGGCCTCTCTCAAAGGATAAGCCAGCTATTCGGAGCAAGCGGCCCATCCTTCGAGACAGCGCTTGCGCGCTTCCTCAGGATGAGGCTGAGTGTAGTTGAATCTGGTACAATCCGTCCCGGTGCTGCAGCGACGGCTACCCGGCCTGTCCGCTGAATGACTTTGAACACCTTGCTACGGCGTCACCCCGGACAAGCGAAGCGCTGATCCGGGGTCCATTCGCAGTGCCGCTTGCTGAAGCCCGCGTCTTTTCAAAAGTGATTGTCATTCGCCCACGTTCTGGAAATGAGTGGGCCCCGGGTCTCCCTTCGGTCGCCCGGGGTGACATCATAGTCTGGCGCTGGCTTCGGTATCATACAGCCGTCGGTGACTGACCAAGCGCTCTAAACCCGCCGCCCCGGGGTCAGTCCATTCACCTTCTCTATGATCGAGGCCGCGTCGACGCCGAAGTGCCGGTAAAGATCGCCGATCGTGCCCGTCTGGCCGAAATGTTCGACACCGAGCGGGATGGTCTGGTGACCGGCGACACCACCGAGCCAGGCGAGCGTCGCGGGATGGCCGTCGATCACGGTGATCAGCTTGCAGTGGCTTGGCAGATCTCCCAGAAGCAGCTCGATATGAGATCTGGCCGTTGCATTGCCGCGGGACCGTGCCCTTTGTGCTGCTGTCCATCCGGCGTTGAGGCGGTCGGCGGAGGTGACGGCCAGAACGCCGACATCGCGCCGGTTGCCGGCGAGTTCTCCTGCCGCCTTGATGGCTTCAGGAGCCACGACACCCTGATAGGCAATCACCACTTCGCAATTGGGCCCCGGTTTGCGCAGCCAGTAGGCACCGTCGATGGCGCCCTGGCGGAAGGCATCGTCCGCCCGTTTGACAGGTTGTTCGATCGGGTTGGTCGACAGGCGCAGATAGACCGAGCCGCCGGTCTCGTCGCGCAGCCAGGTTCGTTCATCCGGATCGCCCTCGCCATCCCGCTGCAGATAGTCGAAGGCCCACTCCATGATCACGGCAAGTTCGTCGGCAAAGGCCGGTTCGAATGCGGCCAGTCCGTCCTGGCTCATGCCGATCAGCGGCGTGCCGATGGACTGGTGCGCACCGCCTTCCGGCGACAGGGTGACGCCTGACGGTGTGCCGACAATCATGAAGCGGGCATCCTGATAACAGGCATAGTTGAGGGCATCGAGGCCGCGGCAGACGAAGGGATCATAGACCGTGCCGATGGGGATCAGCCGTTCGCCGAAGAGCGAATGAGAAAGACCGGCAGCTCCCAGCAGTAGGAACAGGTTCATCTCGGCGATGCCAAGTTCGATATGCTGGCCTTCCGGCGTGAACTCCCATTTCGCGGTCGACGGGATCCGGTGTTCGATGAAGGCGTCGGCCATTGCCTTGCGGGCAAAGAGCTTGCGACGGTTAACCCAGGGCCCGAGGTTGGTCGTGCCGGTGACATCCGGCGACGTGGTGACGATGCGCTCTGCCAGCTTGCTGTCGCCCTTGGAAAGGTCGTCCAGCACCTTGCCGAAGGCCATCTGGGTGGAAATATCCCGGTCCGAGGCGATCTCGATGGCAGGCACGGCGATCTTGTCATCAGAGAAGCGGCGCGTGCCTTTGGCAAAGAAGGGTACCTGATCCAGAAACGCTTTCAGCGCGCCAACGTCCTGAACGGTCGCAAACGGCTCCCATTCCTCTCCTTCGACAACACCCATGTGCTTTTGCCACGCGGCCATCTGGGACTTGTTCATCAGGCCGCCGTGATTGTCCTTGTGACCTGCAATCGGCGTGCCCCAGCCCTTGATGGTGTAGGCAAGGAAGCAGGTCGGCTTGTCATGATCGATGGCGCCAAAGGCCTCCGCCATGGTCTCGGTACAGTTGCCGCCGAGATTTTCCATGAGATCCGCCAGTTCGTCGTCCGAGCGGCGGTCGATCAGCGCGGTGACATCGCCCTGGTCGCCCAGATCATCCATCAGGCGTTTGCGCCAGACGGCGCCCCCCATGAAGGTGAGCGCGGAATATTCCTGATTGGAGCAATCGTCGATCCACTGGCGCAGCTTGTCGCCACCGGGTTCGGCAAAGGCTGCGCGCTGCAAGGCACCGTATTTGATCCGGACCACCTGCCAGCCGAAGGCATCGAAGATCTTCTCGACACGGTCGAAGAGCCCCTCGCGAACAATGCCGTCGAGCGACTGACGGTTATAGTCGATGATCCACCAGCAGTTCCTGAGGTCGTTCTTCCAGCCCTCCTGCAGGGCTTCGTAGACATTGCCTTCGTCCAGTTCAGCATCGCCGACCAGCGCGATCATGCGGCCAAGCGGTTTATCGCCGGACCAGCTTTTGGCGGCGATGTAGTCCTGGACCAGCGAGGCGAAGGAGGTAATCGCGACGCCGAGCCCAACCGAACCGGTGGAGAAATCGACATCATCGATATCCTTGGTGCGCGAAGGATAGGACTGGACGCCGCCGTAGCCCCGGAAGTTTTCCATCTTCTCACGCGTCTGATTGCCCATCAGATACTGGATCGCATGAAAGATCGGCGAGGCATGCGGCTTGACCGCGACCCGGTCTTCCGGCCGCAGCACCGAGAAATAGAGCGCCGTCATGATGGAAACCATGGAAGCCGAACTTGCCTGATGCCCACCGATCTTGATGCCATCCACTTTCGGACGGATGTGGTTGGCGTGGTGGATCATCCAGTGTGACAGCCACAGCAGGCGCTGTTCGATGGTCTTCAGGTGCTCGGTGCTCATGGAGGCGTTCCCGTTAAATGCGTACTCGACGTTACTCTAGCTTCGGACAAGAACCGGTTTCTTGCTATTTCCTAATCTTTTCGGTTAAGTCTTGGTGACTTCCACCAAGAATGGAGCCTCTCTTGGCGATTTCCGACACGCTCGACACATTTGATATCCAGATCCTGCGAGAACTGCGCCAGAATGGCAGAATATCGATTCAGGATCTTTCCGAGCGTATCGGCCTGAGCGCGACCCCGGCCGCCCGCCGCCTGCGGCACCTGGAAGAGCGCGGCATCGTGACCGGATATTGCGCTCTGATCGACGAGGTGAAGCTCGGCTACGAGGTCTCGGTTTTTGTGTCCGTGCAACTCGACAAGCAGATCGACGTCACGCTGGACCAGTTCGAAGCTGCCATTCAGGCGTTTCCGGAAGTCGTCGACTGCTGGCTGATGACCGGTAACCGGGACTATCTCCTGCGCGTGGCAACTACCGGGCTCGCGGCCTTCGAGACCTTCCTGACCGGGAAACTCACCAAGGTGCCGGGTGTCGCCAATATCGAAAGCTCCATTCCGCTGAGACGCGTCAAGTCCGGCGTCGCGCGGACGCCGTGATCTGGGCCGGCCGCCGACCCTGTCACTTGCTCATGCCCTCAGCTCACGTCCCCCTCATTCCCTCTCCTTCACCATTCCTTCGCCTCCCCAACTCCCTCATCCTGAGGAAGCGCGAAGCGCTGTCTCAGGATGAGGTTGAGAGGAGGAGAGGATCTGGAGGTCCGCGGAAAGACTTGGGCGTTGACTGAGTTCAGGCCGCCGCCGCAACAGGAACCTGCGGCATTGCCTGCGCCATGTCTTCCAGGATGTCTTCGAGGTCTTCCAACCCAACGGACAGGCGCACGAGACCGTCGCTGATGCCGTGGGCAGCGCGTTCTTCCAGGGTGTAGGTGGAATGGGTCATGGAGGCCGGGTGCTGGATCAGCGTTTCGGCATCGCCCAGGGACACGGCCCGCTGGATCATCTTCAGGCCATTCATCATGGAAATACCGGCTTCCAGACCGCCCTTCAGTTCGAAGGCGATCATGCCACCCGGCTGGCTCATCTGCCTTTTTGCCAGTTCGTGCTGCTCATAGCTTTCAAGGCCCGGGAAATAGACCTTTGACACCGCGGGGTGGGCTTCCAGCCACTCGGCGACTTTCTGGGCAGAAGCACAGTGCCGGTCCATGCGCAGGGCTAGAGTCTTCAGGCCGCGCAGGATCAGCATGGCGTTGAACGGGGCCATCACGGCGCCGGTCATATCCTTCATGCCGACAAGGCGGATTTCCTGGATCTGTTCGGCCCGTCCGGCAACGAGACCGGCGACGACGTCGCCATGACCGCCCAGATACTTGGTGGCCGAATGCAGAACGAGGTCGGCGCCGAGTTCGATCGGGCGCGTCAGATAGGGCGTGGCATAGGTGTTGTCGACGATCACCGTGGCGCCAGCTTCATGGGCAATTTCCGAAACGTGGCTGATGTCGACAAGGCGCATGTTCGGGTTGGCCGGGGTCTCGAAATAGACAACGCGGGTCTTGTCGGAAATGACGCTGCGCAGGTTTTCCGGGTCGGTCAGGTCCACATGGGTGATCTTGATGCCGAACTTGGTCAGGCCATGGCGCATATAGACAAAGGTGCAGCCGTAGAGGGTTTCATCGACGATGATCTCGTCCCCCGGTGCCACGAGCGTCCAAAGGGTCGATGTGATAGCGCCCATGCCGGACGACAGGGCGAGACCTGCCTCCGCTCCTTCCAGATCCGCGATGCGGCGCTCCAGCAGATTCAGCGTCGGGTTGGAAATGCGGCTGTAGATGTGCCCTGCCCGCTCGCCGGCAAACATCTCGCCCCCGGCCTCGGCCGTCTCGAATACGAAAGTTGAGGTCAGATGCAGCGGCGGTGTCAGCGAACCCTCGTTATCATGCGGATTGTAAGCGAGGTGGATCGCGCGGCTGGCAAAACCCTTGTAGGCACTCATGGCTGTCTCCCTGATTTCAGCCTGAGCAATATGATCCAACTTCGAGGGCTATAGATTTCGAAATCTATCAGTGGTAGTTATCAAATTAGCAGAATCTGCCAATCGAGAGCAAAATGGACACGAAAGACCGCCAGATCATCCGCGCCCTGCAGCGGGATGGCCGCATGACCAATCAAGACCTGGCGGAGGCGGTCAATCTGTCACCCTCACCCTGCCTGCGCCGGTTGCGGAACCTGGAAGCCTCCGGGGCTATCAAGGGGTTTTCAGTGGATGTGGACGCTGCCGCCTACGGACTGCCGATCACGGTCTTTGTCCGCATCCGGCTGGAGCGGCACAACGAGGAGGATGTGCGCCGGTTCGAAAGCCGGATACAGACCATCGAGGAGGTTCTGGAATGCCACGTCCTGACCGGTGCGATGGATTATCAGCTTCGTGTGGTCGTGTCGGATCTTGAAGCCTATGAGACTTTCATTCGCAGTCGCATTCATCCGATCGGCGGCATTGCGTCGATCGATACCAGTTTCGTCTATGGCACCGTCAAGAAGACGGCGGTGTTTCCACCGCTCGCCTGACCTGACGGGCCATCCAGCTATTCCTGCCGGAACTTCACCGGAGGAGATTTTTCCGGCAGCAACCCGGACCGGAAACGTTGCAGCACCACTTGCAGAAGCAGGCCCACCAGCAGCATCCGGATGAAGGAACTGCGGGTCGCCCATTCCGGTGGCAGGCGGTTGGTGAAGATCTCTGTCACCGACCACAGCGTCCAGATGGTCAGCGCGCCGAGAATGGCACCCTTGTTGTTACCGGAACCACCAGCCATCAGCATTACCCAGACCAGGAAGGTCACCAGCAGCGGATCGGTGGCTGTCGGCGACAGGAAGCGGAAATAATGCGCCGACAGGGCGCCCGCGATCCCCATGATGGCGCAGCCGATGACGAAGGTCTGGATCCTGAATTTCTCGACGTTCTTTCCGGCAGCCGCCGCCGATGCCTCATTGTCGCGGATTGCGCGCAGGCTGCGGCCCCACGGGCTGTCGTGAAGGCGGGAGGCTGCCAGATAGACCAGCAGCACCACGAACCAGACAAAGCCTAGAAACACGATGTCGCCCATGCGTCCGGTGGTGAGATCCGCCAGAGGCCTTGGAATGCGGGACAGGCCCAGGCTGCCGTTGGTGAGCCAGCTTTCGTTGACGATGACCAGCCGCAGGATCTCGGCGATCCCGATGGAGGCCATCGCCAGATAATCGCTTTTGAGACGCACGCAGATCCTGGCGACCGCCCAGCCGGCCAGCCCTGCGAGAATGGCAGCCCCGACCAGTCCAAGCGGCACAGGCAGGCCGAAGCCCCCGAGGTGTTTGGAAGAGGCCGAGGTTGTCAGGATCGCCGAGGTATAGGCGCCGACGCCATAGAACCCGGCGATGCCGGCATTGAACAGCCCGCCCATGCCCCATTGCACATTCAGCGCGAGGCAGAGGATTGCATAGATCCCGCCCAGGATCAGAAGGCTGACGGCATAGAAAAAGAGACCGGTGAGTTCCATCAGAGCAACCTCCCCTTGAAGAGGCCCTGGGGCCGGAAGATGAGCAGCCCGATCATCAGGACAAAAGCGACCGCCGTCTTGTAGGACGGCGAAATGAGCGCATCGTCGCCAATCCAGTGATAGGACGACAGTTCCTCGGCCAGGCCGATGATGAAACCGCCTGCCATTGCGCCCATCGGCTTGCCGATCCCACCCAGAATGGCGGCGGCGAACATCGGCATCAGCAGGTTCCAGCCCAGATTGGGGTGCGCGCTGGTGTTGAGCGCGGCAAAGGTTCCGGCAATGGCCGCCAGAGCCGCGCCGATGATCCAGGTCCAGCGAATGACCTTGGCCGTATCGAGGCCGGAGACTTCGGCCAGTTCCGGATCGTCGGCAACCGCCCGCATGGACCGACCGGTTCTGGTCACGGTCAGGAAGTAGTGCAGAAGCACGGCGATGATCGCGGTTGAGATCACCGCCTGCAGGTGCAGGACGGAAATCCGGAACGTATCGAACAGCACAAGCGGCGGTTTGACACCGGTGGAGAAGACCTGGTTCTGCGATCCCCAGACCAACTGAACGATCGAGCGGAAGACCAGCGCGATACCGAAGGACGAGATCACCGTGTAGATGGTCGGCAGTTCGCGCAGCGGCTTGTAGAAATAACGGTCGACCAGCAGCGCCGAGACAATGGTGAGCGCCATGCCGAAGGGGATCAGCAGAAGCGGATTGACCGGCACGATGGCGGCCATGGCCAGCACACCGTAGGTGCCCAGGGTCATCAGATCGCCATGGGCGAAATGGGCAAAGCGCAGGATGCCGAAGATCATGGAAATCCCGACTGCGCCGAGCGCATAGATGCTGCCGATGGCCAGCGCCGGGAACAGATAGAAGTTCACGAACTCGATCATGCGGCCGCTCCCCCGAGGAAGAGGCGCCGGACGTCTTCATCGGCAAGCAGTTCCTTGCCGGTACCGCTGGCATAATTCCGGCCATTCACCAGGATATGGCCGTGGTCGGCAATCTGCAGGGCCTGGCGGGCATTCTGTTCCACCATCAATATCGTGATCCCGGTTTTGCGGATGTCGATGAGCAGGTCGAAGATCCGCTCCAGATAGGCAGGCGACAGCCCGGCTGTCGGCTCGTCCAGAAGCACCAGCTTCGGGTCGCTCATCAAGGCGCGGCCCATGGCAACCATCTGCCGCTGTCCGCCGGAAAGCTCGCCCGCAGGCTGTTTCAACTTGTCCCGAAGGTCCGGAAACAGGTTAAGCACGCGCTCGCGCGTTGCCGCTTTATCCTTTGGTGGAGCTGCATAGGTTCCGACATCAAGGTTTTCGTCTACGGACATGGTGGCAAAGACGTTTTTCGTCTGAGGCACTGCGGAAACACCGAGCGGAACAAGAGCCGATGTCTTGCAGCCTGAAAGCTCTTTCTCGCCGAGTTTGATCGATCCGGCGGAAACGGTAGTCAGTGCGAAGATCGTTTTGAGCAGGGTAGACTTGCCGGCACCGTTCGGTCCGAGAATGACCGCGATTTCACCCGGCTCGACCGTCAGCGACACGTCTTCGATGATCGGCGGGCCGCCATAACCGGCGCTGACGCCCGAGACGGAAAGTCGTTCGGTCATAGCTGCGCCTCATATTTTCCGCCGCCGAAATAGGCTTCGATCACGCGTTCGTCGTTACGCACCTCTTCAACCGAGCCTTCGGTCAGAAGTGAGCCCTGCGCCATTACCAGCACGTGGTCGCACAGCTTGGAGACGTAATCGAGATCATGCTCGATCAGACAGAAGGTCAGTCCCCGCTCCCGGTTCAGCATCAGGATCTTGTCTGCCAGTTTCGACAAAAGCGTGCGGTTGATGCCGGCCCCGATCTCGTCCAGCAGGATGATCTTGGGGTTGCGCATCAAGGCGCGGCCGAGTTCGACCAGCTTCTTCTGACCGCCGGAAAGATTACCGGCCTTTTCGTCGATGACATGGTCCAGCTCAAGCAGCCGCACGGTGTCCCGCGCTGTCTCATAGATCTGCCGTTCCTCGGCCTGATAATGCCCACGCCGGAAAATCACGTTGAAGACATTCTCGCCTTCCGGTGCCGAGGCGGAGGCCATCAGGTTTTCCAGGACGGAGAGATGCCCGAATTCATGCGGTATCTGAAAGGTGCGTGCGAGACCTGCCTTGGCCCTTTGATGGGGTTTGAGCGCAGTGATGTCCTTCCCGTCCAGAAGCACCCGGCCGGCGCTTGGCCGGATCGCGCCTGCGATGACGTTGAAGGCGGTTGTTTTTCCCGCACCATTGGGCCCGATCAGGCCTGTGATGCGGCCTGCGTCGATCTTGAAGCTTGCATGGTCAATGGCCCGCAAACCGCCAAAATCGACGCAGATTTTATCCAGCTCAATCACACTGTTGCCTGATCGGCTTATTCAACAATTTCGACTTGCTTGTAGCCGTCGCCGTCGACGACGAACTTGCCGATATAACCGCCGACATCGCCATTTTCATCGAACTCCGCAGAGCCGCTGGCGCCTTCATAGTCGATGTCCTTGCCTTCCTTGATGAGCGCAATTGCCTTCGCCCATTCGCCCGGCCCGACTTTCTCCCCCGGAGCCATGGCGACTTCCTTCAGGGCTTCGGCGATCTTGGCGCGGTCGGTCGAACCGGCCTTTTCAATCGCCAGCAGGGCCAGGAAGGTAGCGTCATAGGTCTGGTCGACAAAAGCCTTGTCGGCACCTTCGCCGTACGCAGCGTTGAAGGCATCATGCAACGCCTTCTGGGCCGGGTTTTCGGCCGGAGACGTCGGGGAAGAGAAGAACGAGGTCTTCAGAGCATCAGCACCAACGTTCTGGATCAGCAGTTCGTCGCGAAGACCATCGGTGCCGACGAATTTGGTGAAGAGACCACCTTCAATGGCCTGACGGACGATCTTGCCGCCGCTGTCGCCAGCATAGGCGATCACGACCAACGCTTCGGCATCCCCCTTGGCCAGGCTTGCAAGTTCGGACCGGTAGGAATCTTTCTTTTCTTCGTGCTTTGCCTCGGCGACGATCTCGCCGCCGGCTTCGGTGTAGGCGTCGATGAAGGTTTCGCCAATGCCGACGCCATAGTCGTTGTTGACGTAGGTCAGCGCGACTTTCTTGATGCCTTCGTCCATCACCATCTTGGCGAGGATCTCACCCTGATAGTTGTCGGAGGGCACGATGCGGAATACCAGGCCGTTGTCTTCCAGGAAGGTCATGGCCGGCGACGTCGCGGTCGGCGAGATCTGCGGCACGCCCGCCGGAATGATCGCGGCTTCAGCCGCGGCAATGGTGGTGCCGGACATGAGCGAGCCCATGATGATCGGCACGTTTTCAACGTTCACGAGTTTCTGGGCAGCGTCGACCGCGCCCTGGGCGGTGCCGGTGGTGTCGCCATAGACTGCAACAGCAGAGCCACCAAGCAGGCCGCCCTGTTCGTTCACCTGCTTGACGGCGAGATCAGCCGCGTTCTGAAGCGGTGGAATGAAATTGGCGATCGGACCCGTGATGTCCATCAGAATGCCGATTTTCGTGTCGTCCGCCAATGCGGCGGTTCCTGAGCCGAGCAATGCTGCCGCGGCCATAAATGTCGTCAACTTTTTCATACTGTCATCCCCTCATTGCTTGACCTTGAAATCCTGCACAGCCTGTTCTTTCCTCCACGACAGGCTTTGTCTTTTTAATCGCGCAGAACTTCCGTTTCGAACCGACCCGGCAAGCTGACTTCCAGCAGCTCCAGGTCGGCAGTTGCATCCGCGTATCGCGTCGCCATATGCGGCGGGATTACGAAGGCGTCTCCGGCAGACAGGCGGTAAGGATCTTTGCCTTCGCCCTCCAGGGTCATTTCGCCTGCCAGCACAAAGTTGAATAGAATATCGCAGTCATGGCGTGTCCAGGGAGAGGCCTCCCCGGCCGGACGTGCCACCATAACAGATGCCACACCTCTGGTGTTGTCACAGATGGTGGTGTCGCGCGCTTCAAAACCCGGGATGCGGAACGGCCGGAAGGTGCCGTCTTTTGCCAGGCTGTGCACGAACTTCTGGCCCTGCCACTCGCGGTCCGGCCGCTCATGGGGTGTCGGCAGGGTCATCTCGTGGTCGATCTCGGTAATGTGCTCGGCGGGAACGCCGATCTCGACCACTTCGATGCCTTCGGCTGCATGCATCACCCGGTGGCGGATTTCCGGCGGCTGGATGAAGCAGTCACCTGCCCTCAGGCGGCGCATGCCGCCCTGGTCTTCGTACAGAACGTCAACCCAGCCGTGCACGCAGAAGATGAGCTGAAAACCGACCTTGTGGAAATGGACCATGTCCGGCACCGGCCCGTCCGGCACCCGGATATGCGAGGCGATCATCGCGCCGCCAAGCCGCGTGGGCACCAGATCACGATAGGACATGCCGGCCCGTCCGATCACCCAGGGGGCCTGGTCGGCCAGGCGGCGCACCACGAAGGCGTGCTCGGTCTGTGGCAGAACCAGCGGCGGATTGAGTTCATCGATCTCGACGCGCGTACCGCCCGGAGACACCAGAAGACGCTCGCCATCCGCGAATTCATCCGGATTATCGGTGAGGATGCGCAGCGTGCCTGGCGCTTCGCTTGCGCCCTTTTCCACCCGCACGCGCAGGCCGTGCCCCGAGAACACGGCGATTTCCGGATTATCGGCCGGATAGATCATATCCAGCCGCATGTTCAGCGTCTTGGTGAAGAACGGCAGATCCTTGGCAAGGTCCTGGGTCGGTAGTCTGACTTCGGCGCGGGTTTCGCTCATATCCTGTCCATCGCTCCTGTTGCTTCTGCGCGTCAACCTGCCTGCGCGGATGATGTTGCGGTCTGATTGTGGGCCTCTTCGTGCGCCTGGAGGTAGGCCGCCTCCCCTTCGAAGACGAACCGCAGGATCCTGTCGCCGGCGGCCACCGCATCCCGGCGGCAGAAGGCCTGGTAAAGCTGGGTGTTGCCCGCAACGATCAACGGGTGATTTGCCTGGTCGGCAAAGGTCATCAGGCGCACGGCCTGAACCTGGGTCATGTAGCGTTGCAGCGCCTTGCGCAGCGAAACATTGGGAACGGCGGCGATCCAGCTGTTGCGGAATATCTCGCAGGCCCGATGTAACCGTTCGATATCTCCCGCCGCCATGGCAGCGTGCGCTTCAGCCTGGATGTCGTCCAGTGCCTTCAGCTCTTCGTCCGACAGGTTGAGCGCAGCCATGGCCGCAGCGCGCGGCTCCAGCAGGCGGCGAAGGTCGAAGATTTCCAGAATTTCCTGATGATCGAGCCGTGGCAGCATGAAGCCGCGTGTAGTCGGCTCCAGATAACCTTCATGGGCAAGGCGCATCAAGGCGTCGCGTGCCGGCATGCGGGAAACACCGAACTCGGCTGCAACGGCCGTATCGACAAGTCGGACATCCTGTCCAAGCTCGCCGCGCTGGATGCGCCCCATGAGCAGGTCGTGGATCTGACCGCTGGTGCTTTGCGCGACTGATGAGTTGGCGGATGACTTTCCTGCTGTCACCGGCAAGCTCCCCTTGTCACGAACGCCGTTCCCACGACAAAATCGTATACAGAACAATTCAAGCCAAAATGGATCATTCGTTTATTCAACCCATTTCCAGACACTTGAAAAGTCCTTTAAGCTTGAACTATCTCAAAAACTGTATACGAATATTCCCGTAACGGTCAATAGCGTGTTTGATGCAGGAACCGATCTGTTTCAGCGCCCCGATTGACCGACGGACACGAGTTTTCGGGGGACCGCATGACGACCAGGGAAGACGGCTACTTCCTCTATCATTCCATCGGCCAGTATCCCGGCAAGGAAGCCGGATTAAGCGCCGCAATGGCGGAGCTGGCTTCCGTCTGGAGCGCCCCCAACGATCAGCAGTGGGCTTATCTGCTCGGCAAACGCGGAGAGTTCATCGATTACTGGCGCGCGATCATCGGTGCGCCCCCCGGAACGGCCACGACTTGCGAGAACGTCACCCAGGGCGTTGACATGGTGATGCGCTCCCTGCCGGACGGCTTGCTGCGCGGCCGCAAGGTTCTCGTTGCTGCGGACTGTTTCCCTTCGAACCATTTTCTGCTGACCCGTCTGCAGGAAAGGCTCGGGTTCGAGCTGGTGACCGTCCGGGCCCGTCAAGGAGCGAATTTCGTTTCCGACGAAGACATGATCGCCGAATGGGACCGCGATGTCGCGCTCTGCCTGATTACCTGGATCAGCTCGACCACGTCCCGGCGCTCGAATCTCGAAAGCCTCGTTGCCCATGGCCGTTCGATGGGCAGCATCATCGGCGTGGACATCACCCAGGGTGCTGGCCTGCTGCCTTTTTCTGTCGATGCCCCGAATGTGGATTTTGTCGTCTCGACCAGCCTCAAATGGATGTGCGGCACGCCTGGCGCCGGTATCCTCTACGTTCATCCGGACCTGATCCGCGATTGCAGGCCGGAGCTGTGTGGCTGGTTCAGTCAGGACAACCCGTTCAACTGGGATATCGACGCTTTCGAATATGCGCCGGACATTCGCCGGTTCGACAACGGCACGCCGTCGATCATGCCTGCAGCCGCCTCCGTGCCTGCCCTCAAGTGGCATGCGAGCGCCGACAGGGATGCGATCCTGCGCAGCAACAGGCATCTTTGCAGCATTCTCATAGATGGCGCGGATGCGCTCGGCCTGAAACTTCTCACACCCCGGGCGGAAGAAGACCGTGGCGGTAGCCTGATGTTCGGCCTTGACTCAGCCGATCAGGCAAAACTGGTTCTGAACCAGTTGCGTGACGCTGGTTTTTCCGCAGATACTCGCGACGCAACGCTCCGTCTCTCCCCTGGCATCCAGACGACGGAAGACGCCACACGCGAAGTAGTGGTGGAACTGGGGACGATGCTTCCCCGGTAACCCCGGGAGGGAGGTTCGCCAGCGGATGTGGCCCATCCTTCGAGACAGCGCTTCGCGCTTCCTCAGGATGAGGTTGGCACAAGTTAACAGGTTTACTCGGGGAACTTTCAGCCTCGCATCAACCTACCCCTCATCCTGAGGAGGCCGTGAGGCCGTCTCGAAGGATGGGCCGCAAACTCAGCAACCAAACAAACTGATCAAAAAACGGCTTACGTTTCCACTCACCTGCTTCGAAGTCATTCTCCCGAGAATCGATCTTGAAGCTCAGGTGCTCCGCATAAGAGTGAACCCCGGGTATCGCAAAGCTCACCCGGGGGCACAATCGAAGGGGAAGATCCGACACCTCAGGTCAGGACCGGACCCCACTCACACAAAGCTCTCAACAGTCTTCAGCGCCCCGTCGAGATCTGTGCCCTTCTCATCCTTGAGGGCGGCCTCGCGCAGACGGGCGACCCATTCCGGGCCGTCGTCCCTGCTTTCCACCAGCCTTGCGCCAGCCAGCACCTTGTCGAACTTCGACAGGCCCCTTGCATGGGTGTCGGAGTAGCCCTTGATGAGACGCCGGCATTTCAGAACCTCAACGGCCATGGCATAGCGGTCCGGCAGGTAGCCCGACACCATCTTGAGCCAGCTCTCCAGATGCTCCTGTTCCATCCGATGGCGCAGGGTCCGGCGGCGCCAGCCGCGCAAACCGCCCAGGAAGTAAAGCATTGCAAAGCCGCGCAGGCTGTCGGTGCGGATACGGCGGCCACGGTTGAACCAGCGGTCGATCCGTTTCATCCACGCCGGATCGCTTTCCATCTTGCGACCCATCTTCTCCGGCAGAAGGCCGACGATTTCTTCCGCGCGCGGATGAAGATAGTCGGTCAAATGCAGCAGCTTGCCGTCCTTCACCTTCATTTCCGTCTCGATGCGGTTGAATCGCTGCGGACGTGTTTTCAGATCGGCGACCCGGATGACATCGTCATAGGCCATGGCATTGGCAATGTATTTCGCGGCCTCACGGGAGAGTTCGTAATCCTTCTCCGCGCTATCCCGGCTGACGAGACCTTCCAGCCTGCTGAGATATTCCGCTCCGTAATCCGTGTCCTGAAAATCGACCACCTTGCGCAATCCGGCACGGGCCATTTCGCGAACGGGTTCCGGCAAGGCCGCGACCTTGGCTTCCAGCGAAGCCCAGGCCTTTTGCGCCATGTCCGGGCCTGCAGGCCTGACGATTTCCTGGTGAGCGGGCTTTACGGCCTCGGCCTTGGGCTCCTCACCGTTTTTCGCCAGATCGTAACCGGCAGCAAAAGCCCTCAGACTGGCTTCCACGCCCTTGCCACCCGCGCGAATGGCCTCTTCAAAGGCCTCCCGTTCGAAGGGCAAGGCACCGGAGCCAGCCAACGCCCCGAACAGGGAAGCGGAAATCACGGAGCCGACTTTGAGAGCAGCGGTATCCATATCGGCCAGCACAAGCTTCTGCGCGGCCAGTTCAGCTGCCGCCTTCACCTCTTCCGAAGACGCCATGCCGTCACCCGGCACGGTCTTTTCGGAAACCGCGAGCATGCGGTGGCTCGAAGCGATAAGCGTGGTGCGGTCCGGGGTCACGAAGCCGCGAATGATCGCCCGGCCCGCTTCCATCATTTCCGCTGCAATGATGATATCGACATCGCCTGCGGACGGGGCGAGCGAAAAGACAGGAGCGTCTACGTCCCCCGGCGCCATTTCCATATAATAAATGGTCGCACCGGTCCTCTGGGCGACACCCGCCACGCTCGTGGCCTGGCAATGATAGCCCTGCGATCTCGCCAGGCTCTCGATCCAGTTGGTCAGAACGCCGCCGCCCTGCCCGCCAACGGCGAGAATGGCAAGCTTGATGATCCCTTCGAGCGCCGGATCGGCCGGCCTGGCATCCAATGGCAATGAAAGCGACATTACGCGCCCTCCCCGGTAAAGGTCAGACGGGCACCGGCCCGCCGTGTCTGCAGCCAGGAAATGATCTTCGTCCGAAGCCCGGCATACCAGGCTTCGAAGCCGGTCGGGTTATGAACCACTTTCGCCTCAAAGAAGGATGGACACAGGATGGCCGCATCGGCGACTTCGCCGCAGTTGCCGCAACCGACACACGACTGGTCGATGTGGGCCACCGGATCGTCGCGCAGCGGATCGTCCAGCTTCTTCAGGGAGAGCGACGGACATCCGGACAGGCGGATACAGGCGTGATCGCCGGTACACACGTCCTGATCGACGCCGAACCGCGGCACCTCCACCCGTTCACCGCCTGCAATCGCCTTGTTGCGCAGGGGCTTTTCCCGGCGCTGGCGATTGAGCATGCACTCGGAGGACGCAACGATCACCTTCGGACCATCATACTCAGTGGTCAGCGCCTCGCGGATGGTCTCGCGCATCCGGGTGACATCGTAGGTCCGGTCGATCTGCCGGATCCACTTGACCCCGGCGCCTTGCAGCGCCTTGGTAATCGGATTGTTGGTCGACTTGGTCTTGTTCTTTGCCCGGCTGGAGGGAATGTCCTGCCCGCCGGTTGCCGCCGAATAATAGTTATCGACGATAATCGCGACACTGTCGGACTTGTTGAACACCATGTTGCCGATGGAGGTGCTGAGGCCGTTGTGCCAGAAGCCGCCATCGCCAATGATGGAGATCGCCCGCCTCTCGCCGCCGCCATCGAAGGCGGCGTTCGAGGCCGGTCCAAGGCCATAGCCCATGGTCGAACCGCCGATTTCGAAGGGTGGCAGGCAGGCAAAGAGGTGGCAGCCGATGTCACCGGTGATCTGATGCTGGCCGACTTCCTGCTCTACCATCTTCAAAGAGGCGAAGATCGGACGTTCCGGACAGCCGGTGCAGAAACCCGGCGGGCGGATCGGCACCGTTTTGGTGAGATCCGGCAGCTCCGGCTTGGGCGTGTTCGGCGCCAGCACCTTGCCCGGAAGAAGCTCCGGCGCATATTGGCGGACAAAGGCATCCAGGCCGTCGAGCATGATCTGGCCGGTGTATTCACCCGCACGCGGGAAGATGCCCTTGCCTTCCAGCTTTGTCGTTCGGCCTTCCTTGTAGAGCATGGCCCCGAGTTGCTGCTCGATGAATTCCGGCTGGCCTTCCTCGACCATCAGAACGGCTTCCTTGCCGGCGCAGAACTCCAGAAGCTCGGATTTCACCAGCGGATAGGTGACGTTGAGCACATGAAGCGGGATCGACGTGTTGCCGCTGATATCGGCAAGCCCGAGCCGTTGCAGCGCGCGGATGACGCTGTTGTAGATGCCGCCGAGGCAGACGATACCGACCTTGCCCTCTTCCGGTCCGAAACGTTCGTTGAGACGGTTTTCCAGAATGAACTTTTCGGCTGCCGGCCAGCGGTTGTCGATCTTGTCATGCTCGTGGGCATAGGACATGGGCGGCAGCACCACCCGCTTGAAGTCGCGCATCGGACTGGACAGCGCATCGCGCACGGAAAGCGGCGGCGGCACGTTGTCCCGGGTCTCGAACCGGCCGGTAACGTGGCAGGAGCGGATGCGGACCATCAGCATGACCGGCGAATTGCTGGCCTCCGACAGGGCGAAACCATCGCCGACGGATTTGACGATCGACGTCAGGTTGGGCCTTGGATCCAGCAGCCAGAACTGCGATTTCATGGCAAAGGCGTAGGAACGCTCCTGCATGATGGAGCTGCCTTCGCCGTAATCCTCGCCGACGATGACAAGCGCGCCGCCGTTGACGCCGGAAGACGCCAGATTGGCCAGGGCATCCGATGCCACGTTGACGCCGACCGAGCCCTTGAAGGTGACGGCGCCGCGTATCGGATAATGCACGGAGGCGGCCAGCATGGCGGCTGCGGCAGCTTCGGAGGCATTTGCCTCGAAACGAATTCCGAGTTCGCCCAGAAGATCCTCGGCGTCCGCGAGAACATCCATCAGATGGGAGATCGGCGCGCCCTGATAGCCGCCGACATAGCCGACACCGTTTTCCAGAAGCGCCTTCGTGATGGCCAGAATGCCCTCACCCGTGAAGGTGTCTCCGGTTCCCTTGCGAAGATGCTCTACCTCAGCCTTGAACGACCTTTCGGCCATCGGCCCCTCCTTACGCGATCAACTTATATCGGGTGCTTGCGCACGTTCTTCAAAATTGCCTGCAGCGTGGCGACGAAGGCCCTCTGATCCGCATCGCTGATGCCTTTGAACATCTGCCGGTAAGCGCCGGCCAGATGCGGCCAAAGCTGCTCGTGGGTGTCACGCCCCTTGGACGTCAGGTGAATACGGACGGCACGGCTGTCCTCCTTGTCGGAGACCCGGCGCACCAGACCGTCCCGCTCAAGCGCGTCCAGCGCCCGGCTCAACGTCGAGACTTCGACGACCGCATAGATGGCAAGCTCCCGGATCAGCAGACCGTCGATCACGGACAACACGGCCAGGGTTCGCATCTTCGGCGTCGTCAGGCCCAGATTGGCCATTTCCTCGCGCAGGGCGGCGTTGTAGCGGCCCATGATGCGGTTCATCAGATAGGGCGGAAAATTTTCCAGTCCGATTTCACCGAGCCGCGGCAAGCGGGCCTCTTCCAAAGTTACGTCCGTCTGATCCTCGTCGCTCATGCACCCATCCATTTCGCCAGATTGTAACCGGACCCGCCACCGAGCCCCGGCCCTGGATGGGTCGAAGCGCCGATCATGTGAAGGTTCCGGATCGGGGTGGCGCTATTAACGGAATGAGCAAAGGGGCGCCAGACAAAAAACTGATCGATGCTGCAGGCACCGCCATAAGGGTCGCCGCCGACCAGATTGATGTTGAGGTTATTCAGATCCGCCGGGGAGTAGGCCCGCCGGGCAAGCTTGATCTGATCGAAATTGCGGATATGCCGCCTGAGGATGTCTTCCAGCCGGTCGGCAAAGGCTTCACGAATTGCCTCGGTCCATTCGGTCCCGGTCTCGATCTTGCCGGCAGCGTCGCCCTTTATCGTGCGCGGGGCATCGGGGATCTGAAGCCACAGGATGCCTTTGCCTTCCGGTGCGCGCGACGGGTCAAGCCGATGGGGCTGGCCAACGCAGATCGTCGGCACTTCCGGCAACAGCCCCCGCTCGGCCTCGTTGGCGGATTTGGAAACACTGTCGATGCCGTCCGTCAGGTGGATCAGCGCCACATCTTCCAGACCTTCGGAAATCCAGTCCGGATCCCCGTCGAGAGCATAGTGAAGCTGGAAATTGCCACGGCCGTAGCGATACTTCTGCGTTTGCTCGGGAAGAGTTTCCTGTTTCAGAAGCCGCTGGTAAAGCTGTGTCGGCGTGACGGACGCAATCACCGACCGCGCCTTGATGGTTTCTCCGTCCGCCGTTTCGACACCGACCGCCTTGCCGTCCTTCACCAGAACACGTTCGACATCGACACCCGTCCGGATCTTGCCACCCTTGGCTTCAATCAGGCGTCTGAACGCTTCCGGCACGGAGCCTGAGCCCCCCTTGGCCACCGGCGCGCCGGCAGCTTCCAGCGCAAATGCGATCACCCGGCCCATCTGGCCCGAGTAGGTGCTTTCCGGCGTCAGGCCGGTATGCAGAACCCAGGGCGCCCAGAGCGCCTGCAGGGTGTCACTCTGATAGCCTCCTTCCAGCCAGCCACGTGCCGGCTGGAGACAGGTGCCTAACCAGGTTTTCAAGCCGCCAAGACCGCGTTTCCAGGCCTGGCCGAGCATCAGGCGCGCCATCTTGCCGGACCAGAGCGGGCCTCCCAGCAAGGCGAACAGAAACTCCGCATCGGCTTCGATACCGCCGACGTCGGCCGCATGCTGCTTGCCGTCTCCTGCCGCGAGGGCTTCGAAGGTGGCAACATTGGCCTCACGGTCCGTGGTCAGCTTCAGCGCCTCCCCTCCCGGCCGTAAAACGGCGGTCGGATGCGGGGTGTGGCAGAAGTCGAGGCCATGACGGCCCAGATCTTCCGCCAGTTCCGCATAGGCAGGCGATGTCAGGAAGAGGACAAAGGTGGCCGCCATGACATCGTGCCGGAACCCCGGCAGCGTGATTTCCTCGGTCCGCATGCAGCCGCCAAGGACGTCAGAGCGTTCCAGAAGCAGGACCGGCTCTCCCCGCCGCGACAGCATGGCTGCCGCGACAAGAGCGTTGATGCCGGACCCTACGATGACATGCGGAGCGGCCATCCCGGGTCGCCTCAGGCTTTGGGGACCAGAGCCAGCGCACGGATCGGACTGCCCGTGCCGCGCTCGATCTTCAGCGGCGCGGCAATCAGGATCGCGCCCTTGGCCGGCAGCTTGTCGAGATTGGCAAGCGAGGCCAGACCGAAGCAATTGTCGCGGTGCAGGAGGTTGTGCGCCGGGAACGGCGGCTCCATGCCACCTGCCTGGCCAGCATCGGTTCCGATGCACTGGCTGCCCCAACCCACGATCTTCTTGGACAGAAGATATTCAATGGCATCCGGGGTCGGTCCAGGGCTGTGCGGACCGGTTTCGTCGGCATTGAGGAACGCAGCCTCGTCGCCGGCGCGCTTGTCCCAGTCGGTGCGCATTACCACCCACTCGCCGGCACCGATCTCACCGTGCTCGGCTTCCCAGGCCTTGATCAAATCCGCAGTCAGCAGAAAATCAGGATCTGCCGCGCTCTCCTTGGAGCAGTCGATCACATTGACCGGCGCAATCAGACGCTGGACGTCCAGGGTGTCGGTAAAGCCGTCGCTGTAGTCTTTCCCGGTGATCCAGTGGTGCGGCGCATCGAAGTGCGTGCCGGAATGTTCCCCCAGAACCATCCAGTTCCAGGCGAAGAACGGACCGTCGGAATCATACTCGCTGATCTTGTGGATCTCGACCTTCGGCGTATTCTTTGCAAAATCAGGCGGAAGCTGCAGGATCGGCGTATTCGGACCCAGAACGCCCGTGCAATCCACCACTTCCACTTCTCCGGACAGGAGTTTTGCTCCAAGCCCGCTGAGCGCGCTCTGTGCAGACATATTCGTTCCCTCTGTACCTCTGTGGCCTGTCGGCTCGTTATCACAATTCAATGCTAGACAGATTTATTTGTATTTGCAATTATCTTCTTCGAACGATGGAGGGGATTAATCGTGACAGAGATGTTGGACGGCGTCATTATCGGCAGCGGGCATAACAGCCTCGCCTGCGCTGTTCATCTTGCCGCTCAGGGCTGGAAGATAGGTGTCTTCGAACGTGCGGCAGAGCCTGGCGGCGCGGTCAAAACCGGTGAATACACGCTTCCGGGCTACCGCCATGACTGGGCGGCCATGAACCTTTCCCTGTTCGCGGGTTCGGCTTTCTTCAAGAAATATGCCGAAGAACTGGGCGGTCACGGTCTTGCATTCGCTCCTGCATCCGATTGTTTCTCTTCCGTTTTTCCGGACGGCACCTGGCTTGGGGTCAGCAACGACCTGGAAACGACCGCTTCGCGAATCGAAAAAGTCAGCCCGGAAGACGCTCATGTCTGGCGCACGCTGACGTCGGAATTCCCCGGCCGTGCGGAGACCTTGTTCTCCCTTCTGGGCAGCCCGGCAAAAAAACGTGCATTTGCATATATATTATTCAAGCAGTGGCGGAAGAGCGGTGCGGACGGCGTGCTGGACCTTGGCCGTTTCCTGCTCTCCGCCCCACGCGACTGGCTGAACGCGACATTCACTTCACCCAAGGTGCGCGCGCTTCTTGCCGCCTGGGGCATGCATCTTGATTTTGCACCCGACATTTCAGGTGGCGCCCTGTTTCCCTATCTGGAAGGCATGACCAACCAGGCCTTCGGCATGGTGCTGGGTCAGGGCGGCGCGGATACGATCGTCAAGGCCATGGTCTCGCAGATCGAGGCGAGCGGCGGATCGGTGACCTGCAATGCCGAAGTAACGCGCGTGATTGTCGAAAACGGACAGGCACGCGGCATCGAACTCAGCGACGGGCGGCAGATCATGGCTCGCAAGGCTGTTATTGCCAACGTTGCCCCGTCAGCCCTTTTGAGACTCGCGGGCGAGACGGGCGACAAGCGCTATGATCTCGGACTGAAGACATTCGTCCATGCACCCGGCACGATGATGATCCATCTGGCGATGGACGCCCTGCCCGACTGGAGCGCAGGCGAAGAGCTGAAAAAATTCGCTTACGTGCACATGGCTCCGGATCTAGACCAGATGGCGCGCACCTATGCCCAGGCGCGCGCCGGCCTGCTGCCGGATGAACCTGTGATCGTCTGCGGCCAGCCAACCGTCGTCGATCCGAGCCGGGCACCTGAGGGCAAGCACGTGCTCTGGCTTCAGGTGCGCATGGCACCTGGAACGATCAAGGGGGATGCCGCCGGCAAGATTACCGCCACGGACTGGAGCGAAGCGGCGGAGCCTTTTGCCGAACGCGCCCTCGACATCCTGGAACGTTATGCCCCCGGCACGAGAGCCAAGATCCTCGGCCGCCATATCGTATCGCCCGCCCTGCTGGAGGCGGTCAATCCCAACCTGGTCGGAGGAGACCAGGTCTGCGGGAGCCATCACCTGACCCAGCATTTCATGTTCAGGCCCGTACGCGGCTTTGCCGACGGCACGACACCGGTGGGAAACCTTTACCACACCGGTGCCGCCGTCTGGCCGGGTGCAGGCACCGGCGCGGGGCCCGGATATCTGCTCGCACAAAAACTTGCCGGATAGCGAAAAAACAGAAACGCACCGGCTCCAGAGGTAAAAATGGGGAACAGTAACAATGAAAGTTTCAAGACGCACACTGCTTAAAAGTGCGGCTGCCAGCGGACTGCTGACAGCCGTCGGAACACCTGCCTTTGCCAGCGATATCGAAGAACTGGTGATCGCCTACAACGTCAACCTGCCGAGCTGGGACCCGACTGTCGGTCCTTCTGCGGTCAACCCGACCATCCAGGGCATCTACCAGTCCGTGTTCGACATGTTCATTCATCAGAACACCGATCTCAGCTTTGCGCCGGGCATCATCACCGCCTGGGGCTGGAACGACGACAAGTCGAAAATCTGGATGGATGTGCGCGAGGGCGTCACCTGGCACAATGGCGATCCGCTGACCCCGGAAGACATTGTCTGGTCGCTGGAGCGCGCCGGCAATCCGGACACCGGCAACCCGATCCAGTTCATCTGGGGCAAGATCGGCAATTTCCAGATCGACGGCAACAAGATCACCGCCGACGTCAAGGAATACGAGCCGACCATCTTCAAATGGATGAGCTTCCTGACCGGCTACGTCATGCCCAAGAAATACTATGAGGAAGTCGGCGCGGACGGCTTCGAGGCCAAGCCGATCGGCACCGGGCCCTACATGGTCGACAAGTTCGAGCGCAACGCCTTCGTCCGGTTGAAAGCCAACGAAAACTACTGGGGCGGCGCACCGGAGTTCAAGACGGTCACGATCAAGTTCGTCACCGACGCCTCCAGCCGTACATTCGAAGTGATGTCCGGCAACGCCCATGTCACCCTGGAAATGCCGTACGAGGAATTCGACCGCCTGAAGGAAAACGACGGCATTGTCGGCACCTCCGCACCGATCTCCGATATCGGCATGATCTTCATCAACGATGTCGATCCGATGCTGGACGAGAACGTGCGCAAGGCCATGGCCTATTCCATCGACAAGAAGACCATCATCGAGCGTCTCCTGTCCGGCTACGGCGTGCCCATCGACACGCTGCAGACGCCCGACTACAGCGCCTATGACGCCTCTATCGCCGTTCCCTACGACCCCGACAAGGCAAAGGAACTGCTGGCGGCTTCCGGCTATGGCCCGGACAATCCGGTCAAGTTCAAGATCCAGACCACCCGCGGCTTCAAGCCAAAGGATTATGAAATTATCCAGGCCATCGTCGGCCTGTGGCGCAGGATCGGCATCGAGGCGGAAATCGAAGTCTACGAAATCGCCAAGCACTACGAACTGCGCGCGGCCGATACGCTTGCCCCGGCAGCCTTCTACAACTGGGGCAATGCCATCGGCGACCCGACCACTTCGACAGGCTTTGCCATGTTCGGCCCCTCGCCCCATTCCGTCTGGGATGGCGAAGAGCTGATGCAGAAGATCCTGCCGCTGTGGGGTGAGGCCGACGAGGACAAGCGCATTGAAGGCTGGAAGGAAGTTGACCGCTACATAGCGGACAATGCCCTGGTCATTCCGCTGCTGCAGTACGTTCAGCCGATCCTGCACAGCGACAAGGTCAAGGTCACGCCGCATGCTTCCGGCGCGCTGCTGCCTGCCTTGATGACGCGCTCCTAAAAACCGGAATATTCGAACCCGCCTTCGCCGCAACATCCTCCAAAGCTTGCTCCCGGGGTGTTGCGGCGGCTTTTTTCCGATTTTTTGGGCCAAATACTGCCATGCAAATCGTGCGCGCGCTGCTGACGCGCCTCATCACAACGCTTATCACCCTGTTCGGTGCCGCGATCATCGTTTTCGTGGTCATTCGTGTCGTTCCGGGCAACCCCATCGCCATGATGCTGCCGCCGGGGGCGAGCGAGGCCGACATAGACCGGCTGAAAGCGCTCTACGGGCTCGACAAGGGCATTTTCGAACAATTCGTGATCTGGATCTCGAATGTGGTCCAGGGCGATTTCGGCACCTCCATCACCCTGCGCCAGCCGGTCTACGACCTGGTGATCGGCCGCCTGCCCGCCACGCTGGAACTTTCGGTGATGGCGCTGCTGATCGCCGTTGTCATCGGCGGTGCGGCTGCGCTCACTGCAACGCTCTACCGCGGCTCCAAGGTGGAAGGCGGGATCGACGTTGCCGGCGGCATCGCGCTCTCCCTGCCGGATTTCCTGTGGGGGCTGGCGCTGATCCTGCTATTCGGGGTTCTGTGGCCGCTGTTTCATATTTCCGGCCGGATCTCGCCGTCGCTCGGGTTCGAGTTCAGCACCAACTTCTATCTGTTCGAAGCGCTCGCCCGCTTCCGCTTCGATGTGGTGCTCGATCTCATGGGCCACATGCTGATGCCGGCGCTTGCGCTGGCGATCCCGCTGGCAGCCATCATTTTGCAGCTCCTCAAGCAATCCCTGAAGGAATGCATGCACGACGATTACATCACCCTTGCCCGGACAAAGGGCTATGCGGAAAGCTCCATCATCCTGCGCGATGCCTTGCCGAACGCGATCCTACCGACGCTGACGCTGATCGGCGTGCAGTTCACCTTCCTCATCGGCGGCACGGTTATCATCGAGCGTCTGTTTTCCTATGAAGGTCTCGGCAACATGGCGATCGACGCTGTGATCAACCGCGATCTGCCGCTGATCCAAGGCATCGTCCTGATATTTGCCCTGCTCTTCACGATGGTCAATCTGGTGGTGGACATGGCTTATGCCGCACTGAACCCGAGGCTGCGCCATGCGTGACGCCCGTGGAAATATCCGCCGCCTGCCTGGCATCAGGCTCTGGCTCAGCGGTGGCTGGCTCACCTTCCTGGTGCTGGCAGCCATCTTCGCCCCCCTGATCAGCCCGCATGACCCGCTGGCGCAGGACCTGTTCGCCGGACGCCTGCCGCCCTTCTTCGAACAAGGTGCCGATCCGGCCTATCTCCTGGGGACCGACAGCCTCGGCCGCGACGTGCTCAGCCGCATGCTCTACGGCGCAAGGCTTGCTCTGATCGTGGCGCTGGTTGCCGGAACGCTCACCTGCCTCATTGGGGCGTCCCTCGGCCTCATCGCAGGCTACTATCGGGGCTGGGTGGATCTGGTGATCTCACGCTTCATCGATATCTGGATGGCCTTCCCGCCGGTCCTCTTCGCGATCCTGCTGATTGCGGTTCTCGGCACCGGGCTGATGTCGGTCATCATCGCCATTGTCGTCATCGACTGGACGCGTTTTGCCCGCGTGGTGCGGGCGGAGGCGATGGGACAGGGCGCGATGGACTATGTCGCCTCGGCGCAAGTTGCCGGCCGCACCCGTTTCGGCACCGCCCTCACCGAGATCCTGCCGAACGTGCTGCCGACCATCGTTGCCCTGCTGACGCTGGAAATGGGCATTGCGGTGATCGTCGAAGCGATCCTGTCCTTCGTCAACCTGTCGATTTCCACCGACCAGCCGACCTGGGGCGGCATGATCGCCGAAGGCCGCACCTCGATCTATCAGGCCTGGTGGGTCCTGGTGTTTCCTCTATTCGCACTCTTCCTGACGGTGCTGAGCTTTTCCCAGCTCGGCGAAGGCCTGAAGGACCATTTCGATCCGGTGCTGCGATGAGCTTTCTGTCCATTCAGGACCTGACGGTCCAGTTGAAGAACGGCATGCCGCTGCTCCGGCATGTCTCGCTAGATGTGGCGCCGGGTGAAGTGCGGGCCCTCGTTGGGGAAAGTGGTGCCGGCAAGAGCATGATCGGCAAGGCTGTTCTCGGCATTCTGCCCAAGGCGGCAAGGCTGACCGGCGGCAAGATCCTGCTCGACGGGGAAGACCTGCAAACGCTCTCCCAGAAGGCAAGACGGCAGCGGATTGGCGCTCGCGCGGCCCTGATACCACAGGACCCGCTCACCGCGCTCAATCCATCCCGCCGCGTCGGGCCGCAGATCACCGACAGGCTGGTGGATATTCTCGGCTGGAAACGGCCGGATGCGGAGAAGCGGGCTTTGGAGCTTCTGGAGGAAGTCCACATCCAGTCGCCCGACCGGGTGATGAAAGCCTATCCGCACGAACTTTCCGGTGGCATGCGCCAGCGCATCCTGATTGCGTCCGCCTTTGCTGCAGAACCCAAGCTGATCATCGCGGATGAGCCGACAACGGCGCTGGACGTGACCGTGCAGAAGCAGATCCTCAAGCTGATCCGCGAAATGCAGCAACGCCACGGCACCGCGCTGCTGTTCGTCACCCACGACCTGGGTGTCGTCTCGAAGATCGCCCAGTCGCTGACGGTGCTCTATGCGGGCAAGGTGATCGAGGAAACCACGGTCAAGGATTTCTTTGCCGCGCCGTCGCATGCCTATTCCAAGGCCTTGCTTGCAGCAACGCCGAAATACACGGACCCGCAGGGGTCGCTGACACCCGTGCCTGAAAGTGTGATCACAGCCGTGGAAGCCGAAGTGGCTGCTTTCGACGAACAAGCGAGGGCAGGAACCCGGCCATGAGCGAAACGATTTACGAACTGAAAGACCTGCGCGTTTCCTTTCCGGACATGTCCCGCAAGCCGCTTCTGGGGGCTGCGCCGCGCATCGACGTTCTGAAAGGGCTAACCTTCGACATTCCCAGGGGCGAAGTCCTCGGCATCGTCGGCGGATCCGGGTCGGGCAAATCCACGCTCGGCAGAGCGCTGACCCGCCTGATCGAGCCCGACAGCGGCGCGATCCTGTTTGAAGGCACCGACATCACCCATCTTCACGAGGACAGGCTGCGGCCCTTGCGCCGGCGCTTCCAGATGATCTTTCAGGACCCGATGTCGTCGCTCAACCCGCGGAGGCGGGTCGGCGGGATCATCGCCGGGCCGCTGCGCCTTCAGGGGCTCGACAATATCAAGTGCCGTGTCGATGAAGCGCTCGACATGGTTGGCCTGCCCCGGCATTTCGCGACCCGCTATCCGCACGAATTGTCGGGTGGTCAACGCCAGCGGGTCGGGATTGCAAGGGCAATCGCCCTGAAGCCCGACTTCATCCTGGCGGATGAAATCGTGTCCGGGCTCGATGTGTCGTCCCAGGCCCAGGTGCTCAACCTGCTTGAGAGCCTCGTCAAGGACCTCGGCCTGACGCTGGCGTTCATCAGCCATGACCTCTCGGTCATCCGGCGGCTGTGTACGCGCATTCTGGTGCTCTACAAGGGCGAGATCGTCGAGAACTCCGAAACCGCAGAGCTTTTCGCCAATCCGAAGGCGGAGTATACACGCACCCTGCTCGACGCGATCCCGTTGCCCGATCCTGAGCAAGCCTGGTTCTGAAGAAACAGAGCAGCGCCGGTCCGGATTTCCGGACCGGCTTGTTCCCACCTGCGAATTTCAGCCGTCCGCTCCCTTCAATTGTTCAAAGGACTGACCTACTCTCTCCCTTTGAAACAGAGCATCCTTCCAAGGAGAGACGACACGATGGCCGCCATTCCACCCGTTTGCGATTTTGGCTGGAAAGCTCCCGATTTCGAGCTGCCCGCAACCGATGGCCGGACCTACAAGCTGTCCGACATAGCCGGCCCCAAGGGCACGTTGATCATGTTCATCTGCAACCATTGCCCCTATGTGATTGCCGTCCGCGACAGGATCCTGCGCGATGCCCACGATCTTCAGGCACTTGGCATCGGCGTTGCCGCGATCAGCGCCAATGACGCCGAGAGCTATCCTGAAGACAGTTTTGAGAAAATGACCGAACTGGCGACCAGGGAGAACTTCCCCTTCCCCTATCTCTATGACGCGGACCAGTCTGTCGCCCGCGCCTATGATGCAGCCTGCACACCGGATTTCTTCGGCTTCAATGCCGCGCTGGAACTGCAATACCGCGGGCGTCTCGATGCGTCGCGCCGGGAAACCGGCCCTGCGGACCTTCGGCGTGACCTGTTCGAAGCAATGCGGCAGGTGGCGGAAACGGGCAAGGGACCGGAAGATCAGATCCCGTCCATGGGATGCTCCATCAAATGGAAGGCGGCATGAAACCGATCCTGATTTTCGACCTCGACGGAACGCTTATCGACAGCGCTCAGGATCTGCACGCAGCAGCAAGCCGCCTGCTGCAAGGCGAAGGCCTGCCAGCATTGCCGCTTGAGACCATCCGATCTTTCATCGGCAACGGCATTCCGACGCTGGTCGACCGCATGATCGATGCCACTGATCTCAAGTCCAGGGACCGCACCCGTCTGATTTCGAGTTTTCTGGAGGATTACCAGGCGCATGCCACAGACCTGACGGTGCTCTACCCGGGGGTTGAAGCAACGCTCACCCACCTGCAGCAGACCGGACACACGCTGGCAATCTGCACCAACAAGCCACAACGGCCCGCCGAGAAGATTATCGAAGACCTTGGCCTGTCGCATTTCTTCGACGCCCTGGTGGGCGGTGACAGCCTGACCGCCCGCAAACCGGACCCTGCGGGCCTGCACTATCTGCATTCCTCCCTCGGCGGTGGTCCGGTGATCTATGTCGGCGACAGTGAGGTCGACGCCGAAACCGCCGTCAATGCCGGCATGCCGTTCGCACTGTTCAGCGAAGGCTACCGCAAACGGCCGGTCTCCGAGATCCCGCACACGGTGGTCTTTTCGACCTTCACCGACTTCCCCGCCCTTGCCGAGAACCTGTTATCAGCCCCAGCCTGAGAAACAGGCTGCGGACTATTCCGGACAGAAAGCCAATACCGTCCGCTTCTGCGGCAGGTGCTGATGGTGTGGGATGATGTCGAGGGGAAAAGGGCGCGGGAGCGAGGACAACGTCCGAGCCCGGAGCTATTCGCTCAAGTAGCCGAAGGTGGCAGCGCCAAGTGCCCGACCTGAGACATAGGTTACAGACCGTTCCGGAGACATAGGTAACACTTTTCGTTTTTGCGGGAGGTGTCGATGCCGTGGAAAGAGGTGTCCGTCATGGAGGAACGTCTTCGCTTCATCGCCCGTCTTCTGGATGGGGAAGGCATGAGTGCGGTGTGCCGTGAGTTCGGCATCTCGCGCAAGACCGGCTACAAGATCTGGGATCGCTACCGGCAGGACGGCCTGGAAGCACTTTGCGACCGGTCCCGCCGTCCGGTGCGCTATGCCAACCAGCTGCCGGACCAGGTTGAGCGGCTGATTGTTTCCACGAAGAAGGACAAACCGCACTGGGGTGCGCGCAAGATCCGGGAGATCCTGGTCAGGAAGCTCGCCGGCGATGTGCGGATCCCGGCCCAAAGCACGGTGCATGCGGTGCTTGATCGCCACGGCCTTGTCAAGCGCGCCCGCAAGCGGCAGCGCGCCTACAAGGCCGAAGGCACGGCACTGTCGGCAGGCGTTCGTCCCAACGATCTGTGGTGTACCGATTTCAAGGGTGAGTTCAAACTGGGCAACCGGCAATACTGTTACCCCTTGACGGTCAGTGACCATGCCTCGCGCTATCTGTTGATGTGCGAAGCCTTTGACAGCACGAAGGAAAGGCCGGTCATTGAGGCCTTCGTGCGCCTGTTCAAGGAACGCGGCCTGCCAGGGGCGATCCGCACCGACAACGGACTGCCATTTGCCTCACCTAACGGGCTCTACAATCTGTCGAAGCTGTCGGTGTGGTGGCTACGCCTGGGCATCGGCATCGAACGCATCAAGCCCGGACATCCCCAGCAGAACGGTCGACATGAACGCATGCATCTGACGCTCAAGAAGGAGGCGACCCGCCCACCGGGCATGAACAGCCTCCAGCAGCAGGCGAAGTTCGATGCTTTTCTCAAGGAGTTCAACGAGGAACGCCCGCACGAGGCGCTCACCATGCAGATACCCGATGAAGTCTACAAACCTTCACCCAGACCTTACCGGGGCTTGCCGGAGCTGGACTATCCCTTCCACGACCGGGATGCGCTTGTGACTGCCTGCGGGCGGATCTGCATGTATCGAAAGAAGATCAATGTCTCCACCGTGCTTGCCGGTCAAAAGCTCGGTATCAAGGAGGTCGACGAGGGAATTTGGCTGATCAGCTTCATGAGCTATGATCTGGGATACATCGACCTGGAGCAGAGAACACTACAGACAATCGACAACCCGTTCGGCACGAGGTTGTAACCCATGTCTCCGGTACAAACTGTTACCTATGTCTCCGGGTCGGACAAAGGTAGAAGTGGCGGAGAGGAAGGGATTCGAACCCTCGAGACGGTTGCCCGTCTACTCCCTTAGCAGGGGAGCGCCTTCGACCACTCGGCCACCTCTCCGGTTCGTTCCGTTTAGAGGCCGACGCCTTGGGAAGCAAGCCTTTTTTGATTTACAGAGCAGGTTTTCCACGCCCCCTGCTGCGCGGCCGTGTGCCGAAATAATCGTCGGGCAAACGGAGATATTTCTGTCGCGCCAAACGTCTCGTTCAAAATGTCCGGCATTTTGAACGGCGATCTGATCGTGTGGGAAAACAGTCAGGTAACGTTTGACGGCATGATCAACGGAACGCTGCGCAACAGAGGCGGCACGGCAACCGTGGTTGGAAAGGTTTCCGCGGTAGACGACCCATCCGGTTCCACGGTTGTATCGCCCGATCTTCAATCAAGCGAATGAGAGCATCCCGGCAGATTTACTGCAAAAGCGGTTTGAAAAATCTCTCACTTTCAAGCGTTCTGGCGATAACACATCAACCTGATTTTGCTTCCGGCAGAGTGGTGTCACGCTCCTGATTTTCCGATTAAGCCACTCGCTGAGCTGCGTTGCGGAACCGGACCGTAGGCAGATTCAGGTCTTATAGACAAACCGCAAAACAGCGGGCTGCTAGTGCTCGTGGTCTGACCTTCATCATGAGCTACTCTCGAAGGCGCTCATATTCCATCGCCCCTTCATAATTCAGCCGCAGTCCTTTGATGCCATGCAGGCCTCTTCAACTTGCCCGGGTATCGGAGAAGTGCCATAGCCGAGCTCGCTCCTCCGACGCATATGACACGGTTTGTCGCGGAAAAGTTTCCGTGGATCTGTGCGCTCTGGCTGCACCTTGCGCTGTATGCGGTGTTGAGCGATGCAGCCCTGTGGCGAAGCGTTGTGCCGGATCCGCCTGAGCCCGTCTCGGTCGAGATCATACCGGAATTCGTGCCGCCGTCCGTGCCGGACGCGGCACTGGAGGACGTTGAAGAAAGCCAGCGGCAAACGGCGGCGGTTCCGCCGCAGACCCTGCCCGATCCGGCTCCCGGTTCGACGAGCGCTCCGGACCAGCCGCACTCCTCGGGTGCCCGTGTGCCGGAACAGACAGCCCCACCGTCTACAGCAGCCAAACCTGAACAGGAATGGGTTACCGCCAACACCTATTTTGCCAATGATGTTTTGAACGACCCGCGCTCCGCGCAGGCACGTGAGTTTCTACCGACCTTGACCAGTGAGGACGGGCGCGAGCAGATATGCGCGCTGGAGGCGATGGAGCAGGTACGTCATGCTCGTCCCGGCTTCAAGCCGACACGGCTTGCGCCGCATGCGTTCCGCAATTCATTTCAGAAGGAAGATACGATCATCGTGCCCGCCGGAGCGCTCAGAAGCAACCGGGTCTGGTATGAGATTGCCTATCGGTGTCGGCTGGACGCCAGCGGCAAGATCGTCAGCGGGTTCGAATATGCCCTTGGTGCGCCGATCGACCGGTCGCTCTGGGACGAATACGGTCTGGCGCCAATCCATTGACGGGACCGGTCCCGGCAAAGGTCCGGGAACTGGACGCGGCAGAAAACTGTGCTGCCGCGTCAGGTTGTAAAATTCGGTTCAGGTGCCGTACGGCCGGCAGCCTTCATCCGGTTCAATGCATCGACAGCCATTCACGAGCCGAACGCTGCGCTTCGGCGATCTCGGACGTGGACATTTCACCGGAAATTTCCTTGCGGTAGCGTGCTGCGTCCTTGTTGCCCTTGAGAGCGGCAATGTTGAACCACTTGTGCGCGGTGATGAGATCCGTCGCGCCGTGACGGCCGCATGCGCTGTCCAGACCCATCTGGAACAGGATGTCAGCGGTAACCGCCTTTTCACCGATGATGGCCATATCGGCCGAGTGCATTTCAAAACGAGCCATAACGCTCCCCTTTCGTCTTTTTAACTTCTGTGGAACGAACCGATCCTTCTGGATCCACCGTTCCGGTTCCCTACTGCCAACCGGTCGCGTTTCTGAACACAAGTGCCTGGCACGGACCGATCTAAGAAACACAAGCTTTCGCGAAGCTTTCCCCGTTGTTTCTTGACCTCTACTTCATCAGCAGCAGTTAAAAGGGGCGTTAAAAGACAGGTTTAACGTAATGCGAATAAAATTTTAAATAAGTCTGAAATTCATATTGCGGTAAGTATGTGGCAGCGAATTTCCCTTTTCAATCAATCACATTCTCCGAAAATTTGACAAGGCCGATCAACCTTCTGTTCACCATGGATTCGTTTCCACATCTCTTTGTCTGACCTGGTCTCCTCCCAGGCACTCCAGATCGGAGCGCTTCACCTTCTCTCCGGTAGCAGACGGATTTTCGGAATACGTGACGTTGGGTGACGGCTTTTCAGCGGGTTTCCAGGGCTATGCATTCCCTTTCCGTAAACGGAGGGTATTCCGCTTTGGGAGGAACATATGCTCAAGACCATTCTGACGTCCGCAGTTCTGGCAGGCGCCCTTATCATCACATCGGCCACGATGTCTTTCGCCGGCGATGCCACCGGCGACTGGGTTCGCCCCAACGGGGCCTCCAAGATCCGGATCAGCCCCTGCGGCAGTTCCCTCTGCGGCAAGCTGATCTGGCTGCGGGATCCGCGCAATGACACGAAGAACCCGGACGCTGCCAAGCGGGACCGGCCGCTGCTGGGTGTGCAGATCGTTCAGGCGATGAAGCCGACCGACAAGGACAATCAGTGGAAGGGCAAGGTCTACAATGCCGAGGACGGCAAGACCTATACCGGTTTCATCGAACTGACATCCACCAACGCGCTGAAGCTGGAGGGCTGCGTCATGGGCGGGCTGATCTGCAAGGGTGAAACCTGGAAACGGGTGCAATAGTCGGCTGAACAGAGCCTGAAATCGCCAAATCAGTCGATTTGGCCTTTCCTCCGTCGCAATTGCCGGTCACAGATTGTGGCGCAGTCGTCATCAGCATTGCGGCGGGGGATAATCTTGGTTCCTTTTTCTTTCTTTGGTTCTGCTTTTCCGGCTTGCAGACTTTATTCGCGCGCCGGTCTGTTTGCGCTTTTGCTTGCAGGTGCGGGCGGGGAAGCCCTTGCTGCCCCGGACATCAACGGCAAATGGCAGACACCGGCAGGCGCGGTCATCCAGATTGACAAATGCGGCAAGGTGCCCTGTGGCAAGATCGTCCGGTTTCCGGCGCCCAAAGGCTATTCCATGGAAAACACGCCGGACATCAACAACAAGGATGCCAGCAAGCGCAAACGCAAGGTGCTCGGCCTGACCGTGCTCTGGCGGCTAGCCCCGGAAAAGGACGGCTGGAAGGGCCGGGTCTACGACCCGCGGCGCGGCTTCAGCGCAAATGCCACGGTACGCCGCAAAAATGCGTCCGCCCTTGAAGTGCAGGGCTGCGTCCGTGTTGTTTTCAATGTCTGTGAAAAGGAAACCTGGCGCCGGGTCGACTGACTGCGTCCGTTCTCCAGGTCAGCCCGAAACCATGCCTGACACATCTCTTCTGCCAGAGGTTGCCGAAACACTCACACGGCTGGAAGAAAGCCTGTGGCAGGCGGAAACGCGTTATGACCCGGTTCTGATGGACCGGGTTTTCGCGGACGACTTTTTCGAATTCGGCCGATCAGGCCGTGTCTATTCACGTGAAGACCTGATCCTGCCGGCAAGCGCCGCGCAGCCCATCGATGTGCGCCTGCCCCTGCCCCGCCTGAAGTTCACGGTCATCCACACCCAGTCAGTGCTCGTGACCTATGTCAGCGAAGTCAGGCGCGAGAGCGGTGAGATTGAACGGGCGAACCGCAGTTCTGTCTGGAGCAGACAGGATGGCGCCTGGAAACTGAGGTTCCATCAGGGTACGCCTTTCCAGACATAAGCGGTTCAATGACGGCTCAGACGAACATCTTCTTGTAGCCGAGATGGCTTTGATCATAGCCAAGGCGCTTGTAGAAATGGTGGGAGCCTTCGCGTTCCCTGTTCGACGTCAGTTGCACCATACAGGTGTTGCCCTGCCGTGCCAGGTCTTCAGCCCTTGCCATCATCAGCCGCCCGACACCGGTGCCGCGCTGGTCTGCCCGCACGTGAACGCTTTCCAGTTCCACCCGGGGGCGGCCCTGAAAGGCGAGGCCCTTCATGAAATGGATCTGGAAGGTGCCGACCACCTCGCCGCTTTCGGCAAGCGCAACGTAGATGTCGCACTCGGGTGCGGCGACAAGCGCGTCAAATGCCGGGCGATAGTCCTGCCAGTCGGCAAACTCCTTGTCCTTTCGAACGCTGGTCGCGCCCGCATTGATGATGGCGACTATCTCGCGAAGGTGCTCCGGGCGGGCCTTCTCGATGGATACGGTTGGGGCAGTTGTGTCCGGCATGATCGGTTCGCGCCTCAGGTCAGGAAAGAGTACGGTCAACGGCAGATGGGGCTGTCGGGCGGGAGCTTCGCAACGCCCCACCACGTTGTCCGCCAACCGGACGCCTTCCACAAATGCGGCCAGGCACCGGTCAGATATGTCGCTTCCAGCGGCTCGAAAACCTCCCAGAAAGCCACCTTTTGGAAGCGCTCAGCCGCAGCTGCTTCCGGCTCCCTGTCGCCCTCTTCCCAGATGAAGAAACAGCTTGCGCGTGCCGGTGTTCTGGCCGGAATGGCCTTGGTGACCAGCCGGGCCTCAGGGAACAGAACTCTCAGATTGCCACCGGTGTAACCATCGTCGGCAATCAGTGTCGCGTCCGCGGCTCCAAGTCCGGCGAGCGGCGCCTTCAGATCCGCATAGGGCTTCATATGCCGGCACTTGCCGCCGCACCAGGTTTTATCCGGTGCGATCAGCCCGGGCACCCGGGCCAGAAAAACAACCGCGACAAACGCCAGAACAACGGCCGTCAACCAGCGCCACTGCTTTTCAAAACCGAAGCGTTCCAGGTCGGCAAACAGCCACACCGGCAACAGCAGAAGCAGCGGGTGCATGTGCCGTTCCTTGACGTAGGTCGCGCCGGTAATCGCAATCATCAGGGCGGTCAGCAGGATCATCACCAGAACCGTGCGTCCGCACAGGCGCGCCACATCACTGACGGCAGGTGTTTCGGACTGCCTGCGGCCGAAATAGCGTTGCCAGAACAGCAGCAACAGCAACGGCACCAGCGGAACGGAAAAGCCGACAAGACCGAAAGCAAGCTTGCCTAGCCCTTCGCCCATACGCATGAGATGCGAGGTTTCAGCACTGACGCCCATGGTGTCGGAGACAGATGCCAGCAGCTTCAGCCCTTCGCTGAAGATCCAGTAGGCATAAGGGCTGTAAATCAGCGCCGCCGCGAAGGGCACCAGCAAAAGGCCGGAAACACGCAGCCGGCTGCGCCAGGCCGGATCGCTGGCCGCGGCCAGGATCAGGGCCAGCACGAAAATCGGGTAAGAATGCTTGCCAAGCAGCCCTGCCCCGGCTGCCATGCCAAACAGCACGTAGAAGCCAAGCCGCCCCGTCTCCAGGGCCTTCAGGAAAAAGAAGGCACTCATGGCACAGGCAGTGGTCAGAACCACCGTGTGGGTGACACCTTCGTGAAGGTTCCAGCCGAACTGGTAGAACAGCGAATAGGAAAAGACACACAGGGCCGCGAGGCGCGTGTCGTGAATGGCCTTGCGCGCGATCAGAAACAGAAACAGCGCGGCAATGGAGATCAGGGTGTATTTGACGAAAAGTGCTGCCCAGATCGTCGGGCCGAACATCTGCTGCGCGGACCAGAGCAGCCACTCGTAAAGCGGCGGCTGACGCAGCATGTAGCCGGGCTCCAACGTCTGCACCAGAACGTTCTCGAACATGTCGTCCGTGCCGAGCACGGGCGTGTTCAACGCCCTTAGCAGGATATGCGCGAGCCCCCAAAGGGCAACAATGGCCCAGACCCCGAAAGGCGTGGCGTAAAACGGAGCCGGCCCTGTCCCGGCGGTCGAACTGCGAAACATCATGGCAGGGGGATACTAGATTTTCAGATGGCTGTAACCTCGCATTTTCCCTCGCGAAAACAAAAAACGCGCGGCTTGCCACCGCGCGTTTCAGGCATTCAGCCGGCAGGCCTCAAAGGGCAGGCAAAGGCGGAAGTGGCGTCTTCAGCCATTTCTTCGAAAGTTCATCCAGCTTGCCGTTCAGCTTCTTGTGCAGAACGAAAACATTGACCCATTGCAGCAGATCGATGTTGCCCGTCTTCACACCGATGAAGGACGGCGAGTTGGCGATGATGAACTTGTTTTCCAGATTGAAGTCCGGGTTGTCGTTGGAAATGCCGAGCGCAACCATGTTGCCGGTCACGATGACATCGGCCTGGCCGGACACATAGGCGGCGATGGTGGCGGCATTGTCGCCAAAGCGGATGATCTCGGCATCTTCCGGCGCATCCGCGGTGATTGCCAGATCTTCAAGCGTGCCGCTGGTGACGGCAATTTTCTTGCCCGAGAAATCGTCGATGGTGGACACCGCGACGTCAGGCTTGGCGAAGGCTCCGGAGAAGAACGGAGCATAGGCATGAGAGAACCAGATCGACTTTGCGCGTTCCGGATTGGCGCCGAGCGTCGCAATCACGAGATCGGCCTTGTCGGTTTCCAGAAACGGAATGCGCTGCTTGGACGTAACGGGCACCAGCTCCAGTTCGACACCGAGATCTTCAGCAATCATCTTGGCGACGTCGATATCATAGCCTTCATACTCACCTTCGCTGCCGAGGGAGCCGAATGGCGGAAAGTTTTCCGGTGTGGCGATCTTGATCTTGCCGGCTTCCAGAATGTCCTTCAGCTCTGCAGATGCAGGACTTGCGATCATCAAGGCGGCGGATACCGCCAAACCTGTTAGCCCCAGAAATCTCTTTAACATTGCGCGACCCTCCTTCGGTTGTTCTTCAAGCGCGATTTGTCAGGCGGCGGCAGCAGCCCCACCTCTGGACGATGCGGACCCAAGACGCCTTTCAAGGCGCCGCGACCACACAGACAGCGGAAAACAGAGAGAAAAGTAGATCATCGCCATCAGCGGATAGATGACGAAAGGCTGAGTGCCCGGCACAGGCGCGTTCGCCCAGCGCTTGCCGACCGTCATCAGGTCGTGAAAGCCGATGATATAGGCGAGCGACGTGCCCTTGATGATCTGCACCATGAAGCCGACCGTCGGCGCGATGGCCAGGCGAAACGCCTGCGGCAGGATGATGAGAAGCATGATCTGGGCAAAGGTCATGCCCAGCGCCTTGCCGCCTTCATGCTGGCCGGACGGTATGGCTGTCAGTGCCCCGCGCCAGACTTCGGCCAGATAGGCACTGGTATAAAGCGTCAGGGCAATGCCGGCCGCGCGCCACGGATCCACCTGGATTTCGAACAGATGCGGAATTCCGAGCCCAAGCAGGAACAGCAACATCAACAAGGGTACTGACTGGAACAGCCAGGTGTAGGCGGTAAAGATCCTGGCCAGTGTCTTGACCGGTGAGACCCGCGCCGCGGTGACACACGCACCGATCAGCCCCCCGCCAATGAATGCGATCAGCGACAGGTAGATCGTGTACTGGGTGGCTTCCAGAAGCTGGAACAGGACGATACCGAAGGGTTTGCCGAGGATGGCGATAAAAGCGTCTTTCATCGAACCACCTTCCATTTGAACAGCCGGTCATGCAGCAGCGCCAGAAGGGTCTTGAACCCCAGCGACATCAGCAGATAGATGATCGTCAGCGTGAAAAAGATCTCGAACGAGCGGAAATTCCGGCTGTCGATAACGAGGCCTGCCCAGGTCAGGTCGGTGACGCCGATTTCCGAAATGATGCCGGTCGTCAGGAACAGGAAGATGAACTGACTGTTGAGCGAGGGATACATTGCGGCAACCGCCTGCGGCAGGCAAACCTTCACGAAGCTGAGCCAGCGCGGCAGACCGAGCGCATCGGCGGCCTCTGCCTGACCAGCGCCGAGGGAGGCCAGCCCCGCGCGCAAAATCTCGGCAAAATAGGCGGAAAAATTGATCGACAGCGCCAGCAGCGCGTGTGCCCAGAAGGGCCATTGATAGCCAAGCAGCAGCGGCAACCCGAACGCCACGAAAAACATCTGCACGATCAGGGGCGTGTTCCGGATGAACTCCACATAGGCCGCCGCCAGTTGGGCCAGAACCGGGATCTTGTAATGACGGACCGCGGCGAGCACCACGGCCAGCAAAAACCCGAGGACACCGCCGCCAATTGTCAGCACGGCACTGATCAACGCTCCTTTCGCAAGAAGCCACAAGTATTCCGGATTCCGGTATATCTCGAAAAATCTAAGGTTGGACATTTATACCAACCAGAGAAGCACGGCGGCTCTTCATCTAATTCTTCCAATGGTTCAAACCTAAGCCCGAACAGCAAGGCTTGTGCCAAAGGAAAGAAGTGAAGGTCTTCGCAGTAAATCTGCGGCAGGACTTTAAGTATAAGCGAACGACGAAGGCATTTGCCTATTTATTGGTCATGCCTTTAATTGTGCAAATTGGAACCGCCCGGCATGAACGGAAATCAGGGTTGTCAGCTCCGGCAACGATCAATGTGGTTCATTAACCGGACTCAATCCTTTCGTCGGCAGCAAGAGCGGGCTGCTTCAGTCCAGGAAGGTCCAGGTTTCCGCACCGTCGAAATGACGCAGGCCGATGGCTTCGATGGTACCGGGAGGGGCAAGGCGGAGGTTTACGGCCAGGCGGTCGGGATATTCTGCCGACAGGCTTTGCCAGTGCGTGGTGCAGCCGCAGGTGCGGCAGGTATGGAAGGCCAGCCCCTTGTCACCCCAGGAATAGCTGAGCGTCGCGCCAGGCGCTGCCTTGATCTCGATATCACCGGCTTTTCCATGGCCCCAGATGGTGCCGAGGCGCCGGCAGATAGAACAATTGCATTCAACAGCGTGACGGGGCGGCGTCTTCATCTCGTAAGACACCGCCCCGCAATGGCAGGAACCGATGATGGGCAGCTCGACTTTCGGCGCTGTCCCTTCACCGGTCATGGTCTTATTCCAGACCGATCTTCTGTTTCAGCATGTCGCTGACGGCCTGCGGGTTGGCCTTGCCCTGGGACTGTTTCATCACCTGGCCGACAAACCAGCCGAGCAGACCCGGCTTGGCGATGGCCTGCTGAACCTTGTCCGGGTTGGCGGCGATAATCTCGTCAACGATGGCTTCAATGGCACCGAGGTCAGTCACCTGCTTCATACCGCGTTCTTCGACGATCTGCGCCGGGTCTCCGCCTTCGGTCCATACGATCTCGAACAGGTCCTTGGCGATTTTGCCGGAAATGACACCGTCCTTGATCAGATCGACGATCCCGCCGAGCTGTGCTGCGGAAACCGGGCTGTTCGAGAGATCCTTGCCTTCCTTGTTCAGGCGACCGAAGAGTTCGTTGATCACCCAGTTTGCTGCCAGCTTGGCATCGCGGCCCTTGGCGACTTCCTCGAAGAAATCGGCCGAGACTTTTTCGGCAATCAGGATTTCGGCGTCATAGGCCGTCAGGCCATAGTCGCTCATGAAGCGGTTCTTCTTGTCGTCCGGCAGTTCCGGCAGGTGCTGCGCCAGTTCGTCAACGAATTCCTGCGTGAACTCCAGCGGCAGCAGGTCCGGATCCGGGAAATACCGGTAGTCATGCGCTTCTTCCTTGGAGCGCATGGACCGCGTTTCGCCCTTTACGGCGTCGAACAGGCGGGTTTCCTGGTCGATCGAACCGCCGTCTTCCAGAATAGCGACCTGGCGACGGGCTTCATATTCGATAGCCTGACCGACAAAGCGGATCGAGTTGACGTTCTTGATCTCGCAGCGGGTGCCGAATTCACCACCCGGACGGCGGACGGACACGTTTACGTCGGCGCGCATGGAGCCCTGGTCCATGTTGCCGTCGCAGGTGCCCAGATAACGCAGGATCGTACGAAGCTTGGTCAGATAGGCCTTTGCTTCATCGGAAGACCGCAGATCCGGCTTGGAAACGATTTCCATCAGCGCCACGCCGGAGCGGTTCAGATCGACGAACGACATGGTCGGATGCTGGTCGTGCAGCGACTTGCCTGCGTCCTGTTCGAGATGCAGACGCTCGACACCGATCTCGACCTGCTCGTCAGGCATGTCGAGAAGGATCTTGCCCTCACCGACAATCGGCTGCTTGAACTGGGAGATCTGGTAGCCCTGCGGCAGATCTGGATAGAAGTAGTTCTTGCGGTCGAACACGGACTTCAGATTGATCTGGGCCTTGAGCCCGAGGCCGGTGCGGATCGCCTGACGCACACACTCCTCGTTGATCACCGGCAGCATGCCCGGCATCGCCGCATCGACAAGGCTGACGTTATCGTTGGGGTCCTTGCCGAATTCCGTGGAGGCGCCGGAAAAGAGCTTGGCTTCGGACGTGACCTGGGCATGGACTTCCATACCGATCACGATTTCCCAATCGCCCGTCGCGCCCTTGATGAATTTCTTCGGATCGGGTGTGCGTACGTCGACAATCGTCATAGTCGTCAAAAATCCTGTTCGTTTTGATTTCGCGTCTGATCAACCAGCGGGGAAGACATGCTGCGGCGCGAATTTGTAGCCGTTTGATGACCTAGTCGGGAATTGTCCCGGCTGCAAGGTTTTCCTTGCCTGTAACGTCAGCTTTCGCACAGCGGGACGCACGTTGCCCGCTGAACGATCCGACAATCCCGTAATTGGCGGGGCCACGGCAAACGCCTGGATCGGAATTGACCTCTTCCGCTTGTGTTGCGCCGGTGGACCAAAAGCTCAGCCAGATGATGTCACTCGTGCGGTGGATGCTTGGCGTGGCCGGTGCGCATGATGAAACCGATCAGCACGGCGACGGCCTGATAGAGCTCGATCGGAATCTCCTGATCGACCTCGATCTGCGACAAGGCCTCCGCCATCATCGGATTCTGTTCAATCGGCACGCCTGCTTCGCGTGCAAGGCGCTCGATCTGCTCCGCCATGGAGCCAGTGCCCTTGGCGGTAACGACGGGAGCGCCCTCGCTCTCATATTGCAGCGCCACTGCCAGCTTCTTGCCGGATTTGTCCTGTTCGCTCATGGCCGGTTCTGTCTCACGATTGCCTGTCGATCAGCGCGCCATATTTGGCGGAGGTTTTCGGCGGAAGCCCCCGGATCAGACGCAGCTCCTGAAGATCCAGCCCCGCATCGGCAAAGGCGGCTTCCATGGTTTCGCGCACCGCGTTCAGACTGTCGAAGGTTTCCTTGCGGTCGACCCACAGGCTGGCATAGGTGCCGCCGCTGCGCAGGCTGATGGCTGCTTCCAGCGGCCCGGTGGCGGTCAGATCAAGCGCGAAACGCAGGCGCCAGGCCGGTTCGCCCTCATCCTCGTCCTTGTTGCCTGCGCCATCGCGGCCAACCTGCATTTGCAGGACGGCCGTTTCGTGACCGAACGCAAGCGGCAGTTCGACCACGAGATCCATGGGGCGTGAACCGACGCGTGGCGCATCGTCCCGCGACAGTTTCGTGTTGCTGAGTTGGGTCAGCCGCAGCCGCGCCAGGGCGGAATCGGTTTCCTTCAGGAGCGCCTGAAGGTTTTGCGGGGCTGCGCCAGCCCAGAAGCCGCTGCTGGTCTGTTGTGCCTGCCCGTGCGGCGCTCCATGCCGGGAGGGCGCCGGGGGCTGTCCCGCAGGACGGCTGATTTCGGAGCGTGCCCCCAGTTGCTGCAGCAGCGCCTTGAACGACAACAGGGCGGATTTCAGGTCGGGCAGCGCAGCTTGGCCCGTTGCGGGCGCACCAGTAGGAAGCGCCATTTGCGCTTCGCGGAACTGTCCCGACAAGCGCACGGCCTGCTGCACGTCCTGTGCAGTCGGCGCCTGGGCAGAGGACAAGCGCAGCCCGAGGATCTGCTGCATCGCCTTGACCACAGGATCCGGCAGGGAAACGGTCCCGCTGCTTTGCGCCGACATGAGGCTCCCAATCTGGGCAAAGAGGCTGCCCAGACCGGCCTGCTGCTCGCTGAGGGGCTGCCGGAAGATGTCAGCTACCTGACTGGCTGCTTGTTGGCTCGCTGGTTGCAGGCTGGCAGGTTGTCCCTGTCCGGCGGAAACGGCTTGCGAAACGGATACGCCTGTGGAAGCAGGATAAGGCTGGGAAACAGCTGTACGCGTCAACGCTGCTGCCTGCCCCCCGGTAGACAGGAAGGGGTTGCTTGTCTGAGCGGTGCCCTGACTGGGCATTCCAGGTCCCGGCAGATTTGCCGCCGGAGCGGACGCAGGACTGACATTTGCAGCCGAGACGAATGGTGGCGGTTGAGAGCTCGGATTGGAACTGAAGCCTGCCGACCCTGACTGCGAAACAGGTCCCGGCGGCGTGTTGGCAATCGGGGTTCCGGTTGCCCCACCCGCCGCAGTCGAACCTGATGCCGATCCTCCAACCGACGCTTGCACGCCAGGTCCACCACCTGCTGTCAGGGTCGGGCTCCCTGCTGTTGCAAAGCTTCCTGACGGAGGTGCTGACGCCGGATTGGCCGGCGACGCGGTCGGTGCTGATGCAACCGCTATACCTGCAGCAATTGACGCCGGCTGTGCCTGAGTGGGGCCGCCGGAGGGTGAAGCGAATGGGGCACTCGTCCCTGGCGCCGGTTGCGCGGGTGCCCCCCCACCGGCGGGAACTGTCGATGCTGCCGGCTGTGAAACCGGTTGGCTCGGAACACCGCCATCGACCTGAACGGGACTGCCGGGTGCTGGACCACCTGCCCCTGGCTGAAACACGCCGGTCGCCAGGCCTGCCGAGGACGCAGGCTGCACTGCCGGAGGCGCACCGGAAGCAGGCGCGCCTGCTGGCGGCACAGCACCTGCTGACGGCTGCCCCGCGCCTTGGGCTGCACTGTCTTGAACAGGTGCGGAAAGCGGAGGTTGACCGGTGGCAACTGGAGGCGCTGTTGAACCTTGCGCAGCAGAACCTGCCGGGGCGGCCGCATTGCCGGACACCTGTCCCGATGCGGCCTCCGGAGGAATAGGTTGAACCTGCACCGCATTTCCGGGCGCAGCCGGCTGCGCCGTCACGGCCCCTTGCGAAGCAGGGGTGGGAGCCGGAGCTGCCAGGTGTGGCGCTTGCGGCAAAGGCTGAAAATTGCCGGTTGCCTGCCCCGGAGCCGTATTGACGGACAGGACCTGAATCAGATGCGCCAGAACCGGAGCCGGCTTGGGATAGGTCGCAGCCGACGAGGGCTGTGGCGGCGATTGCGCCGCAGGCTCGGATGGCAAGGGGACCTGGCCTGCCTGACTTGCAGGAGCTTGCCCTTGAGGCCCTTGAGCTTGTGGGATCTGGCCTTGAGAGCCCTGAGGTGTTTGGGGTTGAGATGCCGGACTTTGCGACGATGGTGCCGGATTGGCCTGCTGTTGCGGCTGAGACTGATCCTTGCCCACGGTTATCAGAATGGCGGGCTGCTGCTTGGTGCCGGATACGGTGACCGTCACCTCTCCGCCCTCAGGAAGAGGAGCTGGAACGCGCAGCTCCAGCTTTGCGTCAGCGGTTGCCAGGCGCACCACGCCGCCCGGCAGGTTGGCCTCGACCCTGGCCTTGAGTTCCGTTCCCGGCTCAAGTCCCTGGTTGACCGCGCCATTGCCGGTTGCCTGGGGCAGCGGCGATGCGCTCACCGTTTCAACCATCACACCGTCTCCAGGTGTTGCGGCGCTCCTTCTTGCAGGAGGCTGCCTGGCAGGGTCGCAGAATCATGAACCTGCAGTATGGCTGCTTTCGCGATGCTTGCCCAGAGTTGACCCTGATCAAGGTAACGCGGGTGTTTCTGCTGCACTGTGGTCTTCTCAACCGGCGCCAGAAACCAGAGCGGCGCCAAAAGACAGAAGGCCCTGGCAGACATTTTCTGCACACGTCCCGTGGGAAGGAGAAACGGCTTGAACTGGATGGATCGCCTCAACGAGCGTGCCGAACTCATGGGCAGGATGCTGGAGACAATCGGCGCCATGAATCATGTTCCGACCGGCGCGCACACGGATGCGGCCCTGAGGTCCGCTGCTCATCGGTGCATCAATTGCACTGAGACGGAAGCCTGTCGCGCCTGGCTGGAGAGCCATCCGGACGGTGCCGACGAGGCGCTGCCAAGCTGCCCGAACGCGTCTCTCTTCAATAGCTGGATCGAAAGCTGATCCTACGGCTTTAAGTGCGACCCCACGCAAGCAATTACAGCTTCATCCATGGGATCACATGCTGATGTGCTTCAGGCGCGTTTTGCGCGGCGGCTGAGCCAGTAGGTCATGGCAGAGGCGATCAGGCCACCAATAAAGCGGAACGGGAAGATCGCCAGCGCACCGGCATCATGCGCAAAGGGGTGCGGCACAGGCAGCGCGCCGATCGCCACATCCAGGATGAGTGTCAGCGCCGCCGCCGCGAATCCCGCGATCCAGAGCTTTTGCAGACGGTCTGCCCGCCATCCCATATATCCGCCGATCAGCAGAGCAAAAGGGTTGAGCAGGCCAGCAAGGCCAAAGAGGTCGTACCAGGTTTCAGATAGCGTCATCATGGGCCTCTCATACCCCTGCGCGGGCCAAAATGCGAGCCGCTTTCCGGCTTTGGAAGCATTAATCTGGCGGCAATTTGCTGCAGGTTTTGTCTGAGCAGTTTACCGTAAAGCCATGTAATTTCTTAAAACAGGTGGCGTGTCTCGGATCTCCCCCGGACATGAACGCCTACTCATGTCGATTTAAGTGGTTTTGCATAGCAAAACTCTATGCTACTTTTGGAGGACTAAGTATTTAACATGCTTTGCCTCTGGCAGCGCCCATTCCTTATAGCAAGTATTAAAACCCATGAATTTACACACATCTATTGAAACAGAAGATCCGACGGTCGACACTCTCTACAAAACAGACAGGCGCCTCGCCATATTCTGTCGTCACTGCGGCCGCTTCCGCTACATGAACTTCGCCCGGTTCACCGGAGATCAAAAAGTATCGTCCTTGAGCGAAACACTTACTTGCGCCTCTTGCGGCTCACAGGATGTCGAGGCCGTCGCCGTTTCCCGCGATCCCGACAACGGCTACTGGCCTGCTGAACACAGCTAAAGCCTCATCAGCATCTGAAGCCGGAAAAGCGAAGACCAGACAATCCGGATCGCTGCAGATTTACAACGGCCTGTGCCATACATCTTGCCTCGCCCGTCCGTTTATCCTCGGCGCGTTGCCGCAGTCTTCTGCTTGTGCTAAGGGCATTTTGCCAACTGAGAGGTTTTATGCGCGGATCGAAAGAGTCCCTGTAAACCCCGGCTGACGTTAGCCGGGGCCAGTCACAACAGCACTGCATGCGGTTTGCTGCAGTGGCTGCAGTTCTGTGCATACTTTCAGGCAACTTCAAATCAATGGACATTTCCAAAGCCGAGCAACGGGTCCTGCACCTGCTGGCTCAAGGCGGCTATATCCTTGTGGAAAAGGATGAGGATGGCCGTGTCGTCAAACATGAAACTGTCACACGCGAAGGCTGGTATTGGGGCGGATGTTCGCCGCAACTGTTCCACAAGCTGAAGTACAAACGGCTGATTGCTTCCAGGAACAGCGGCCCCTACCGGATCACTCCGCTGGGGCTGAAACGCGTGAGGGCACAACTGGACAACAGGTGAGATGAACCGCCGGGCCCGCCTTTCGGCATCCCGGCGGCTTAGCCCATCCGGTCACCGGTTCAGTCTCCCCCGAAATCCGGGCGGTCCCCCAGCACATAGCGGGGACCGCGTCCTTTGCTGGCCGCCGCATCTCCCGCGTTATAGAGCTGGCAGGACTTCATTGACAGGCAACCGCAGCCGATGCAGCCGTCAAGCTTGTCACGCAGGGCAATCATCCGTTCGATTTTCCGGTCGAGATGAGATCGGAAATCTCTGCTGATCCTGGTCCAGTCCGCTTTCGTCGGTGCCCGCCCCTCAGGCAAGCGCTGAAGCTGCGCTGCGATTTCCGCAATTGAAAACCCGAATTCCTGTGCAACCAGTACAAAGGACAGACGCCGGATGTCGGCCCGGAGGAAGCGCCGCTGACCTCCCGCGTTCCGGGTCGGGTGCACCAGCCCCTTTTCTTCGTAGAATCGAATGGCCGATACGGACAAGCCCGTCCGCTGGGACAAGTCTCCGATGGTCAGCAGATCGGAGCCTTTCATGGCTTTGTTCAAAATATCGTCTCGCCTCTCTTGACCTCAACTAAGGTTGAGGAATTATGTCTGGTGTCCACCAAAGGTCAAACCTTGAAAGGACACCGAAATGAGCAGCGCATTCCTGGAACATGTGAACGTCACGGTCAGCGACCCTGAAGCGACTTCCAAACGTCTGGAAACATGGTTTGGCTGGAAGGTGCGCTGGAAGGGCGCCAGTCTTGGCGGGGGCACGACCTATCACATCGGCAACGAGACCAGCTATGTGGCAGCCTATTCCCCACCGGGCGCAACCAGCAAAGTCGCCGGAGACAGCTACAGCCAGCACGGCGGCCTCAATCATATCGCCGTCGTAGTCGACGACATCGACGCCACTGAAAGGCTGATCAAGGCCGATGGTTACGCGACGCACAATCACGGCGATTACGAGCCGGGCCGCAGGTTCTATTTCCACGACGACGATGGCATCGAGTTCGAAGTGGTCAGCTACAACAAGTAAAATATAGCGCCGGCAGGGTGGCTCCATGCCACCCTGCCGGGATGTCTCCGGGCTAGTGACCCGTCAGCACCAGCGTCTGGATCGGGAACAACAGTGCCTGCAGCCGAATGATCATCGCATGAACGAGACCGACCGTGTCGACCACATGCAGGAAGATGAACTCGCCGGTTCCGATCGGTTCTCCGGAGGACAGGCGCTCATGGTTGCTGGTATAGGCATTGACCGTGCAAATGGCTCCCGGAGGCAGATCCGCCAGACCGTCCTTGTAAAGCGGTTCCAGCATTGTTGTGATTGTCGCCGGTTTCACGCTCTGCGTCGTCTCGAGAAGCTGACCCGACATCGAAACCTGACCGGAGGCGATCTGCGACTGAACCTCGGTCACGACCAAGGGAATGATCGTGAAAGGTACGGCCCCGCAAAAAGCTTCCGCCACCATTCCTTCCTTCAGAACCTGGGCCTCGATCTGACCGAAGCCCGCGACGATCCGTTCCCTTTGTGCGTCCTTGGGAATAAGCAGGCCAGCCGGCCGCATCATCGGGTTGACGATGTCGCCCGGACGCAGGATGAACTGGCTCATCATTCCGTCAACGCCGGCATAGACGGTCATCTTCTCCAGTTCCACCTGCGCCTCGCGCAGCCTGGCTTCCGCGCTTTTCAGGCGAGCCGGCAGAAAGACCGTGATTTTGGTCTGGACAAGCTCCTGATTGGACTGTGCCGCACGCAGTGCACCTGCCCGTGCATCCACGGTGTTCTGGAGCTTTTCGATGTCCCGCTCGCTGACAACATTGGCATTGCGGTTGAAAAGCTCCTGCCGCGTGTCGAGTTCATCCTGGGCCTGCTTCAGTGAAGCCTGCGCCTGATCGACCTGTGCGTTGGCAACCGACAATTCGCTTTGGGCGAGCGCAAGCTCACCCTCGATTTCGACCACCTGCTGTTGCGCTGTCGCGACATCCGCTTCCTGGCGCGTGCTGTCGAGCCTGAAGATCGGATCGCCCGCCTTGATGTCGACCTCAAGCTCAAGCGGCACGAATGTCTCGACAACCCGGCCGGACGATTCCGGCAGAACGGGAATCGTCCGGAATGTGGAAACAGCCGTGGTTGCCGTCGGATGGTAGTAGAAGATCAGCGTGATCAGGGAAACGGTCAGCATCAGGCAAAGCACGATGCCGTAGCGCAGCTCGAACCAGACCGAATAGAGCGTTATTTCCCGGCCGATGCGCTTGCCCTGGACGTATCTGCGGATCAGATAGTCCGGCAATATCGTAAGCAGCGAACAGAACAGGAGTTCAAACATGTTTGCTCTCCTGCGTTCCAGCCTGCGACACGGCCGGAGCGGCCTGTTCCGCAGGCGCCTCGTCGCGCGTCGCGTCTGTCACGGTCGTGCCGTCTTGCGCAGCGACCTCCTCCTGCTCGAAATCCTTTTCGACCAGCGTGTCGGAGGGAATACCTCCCGTTCCGGCCAGCCGGCTCAGGGAATGGGCCATCGATTCCAGCGGTGTCCAGAAATCGGGAAGCTGAATGAAGGCCAGCAGAAGCGCAGCAACCCAGAAGATGTTGTTGTGTGTGAACAGCGCCAGAAGGCCGAGTATGGCAACAAGTTCGAACTGCATGCGCCCGTGTTTGTGGGCAAGCCGTTCGGGAATCGAATGCAGATGCAGATAGAAAACCCCGGCAAGGATCGCACCGATAATCAGGACGACCAGCATCACGCTAAATAGCCAATCACTACCGTCTGCACCCGGTATGAAAGGCGGCAGATGATGCGGCGCAAGCTCATGCGCATTTTCCGCCATGGAACACTCCCCTTTGGCCGCTCCGCCCGAAATGGCGGAAACAGTAGCGTAACCTTAGAAGGGATTTTCGCTCATGCGTACGAAAAAGTGTGTCCGTGGAGGACTTTGACACAACCTATCCGGCCGGCAACCTTTGGGCATCGGCCGGATAGGTTGTGCTGTTTGCGAGGCTCTGGCGCAGAGCGCGACCTGCTGTGTTATCGGGGCGCCATGCGGATGGCGCCGTCCAGACGGATGGTTTCGCCGTTCAGCATGTCGTTTTCACAAATGGATTTGACCAGGTGCGCATATTCCGCTGCCCTGCCGAGACGCGAGGGGAACGGAACCTGCTGTCCGAGAGAGTCCTGCACCTCTTGCGACAGGCCCAGCAGCATCGGCGTTTCGAAGATCCCCGGTGCAATCGTCATGACCCGAATGCCGGACTTGGAAAGGTCACGGGCGACCGGCAGCGTCATGCCTGCTACCCCTGCCTTGGAAGCGGCATAGGCGACCTGACCGATCTGGCCATCGAAGGCGGCAACCGACGCCGTGGAAACGATCACACCGCGGCCACCGTCCGCAGTGACCGGATCCAGTCCGGCCATGCCGGTCGCCGCAATCGAAAGACAGCGGAAGGAGCCGATCAGGTTGACCGAAATCACCTTCTCGAACATGTCCATCGGGTGGGGCTCGCCTCGGCTAACGGTCTTGGCTACCGGAGCAATCCCGGCGCAATTGACCAGAATCCGTTCCTGACCGTGCGCCGCGCGCGCTTTTTCGAACCCCGCTTCGACGCTGGCCTGATCGGTCACGTCGACATCGGCGAAGACCCCGCCGATTTCCGCAGCAACCGCTTCGCCCTGCGCGGCGTTCCGATCGAACAGCGTCACCTTGACGCCTTCGGCTGCCAGCATGCGTGCAGTTGCAGCGCCCAGCCCGGATGCGCCGCCCGTAACCACGGCGGCAAGTGTTGAGTCCAGTTTCAAGACAACCTCCAGATGGATGCAATTCATTGAAATCAATGAATTTAATCTCTCTAATTGACGATAAGGTCAATTTTGAAGGCAAAGTGGCCCAGATTGACGTGCCGGTCAAGCGCTTCCGTATCGGCCAAATGGAGAAGTTCGAGGACGGCAAGACGCCTATCTTGCCAGCACAACCAGATCAACCGGCTGCTTGACGCCTGTGACATTGGCCCCGGCACGAACTTCGAGCAGAGGCAGTTCAAGACCCTGGCTGAGCGCGAGCTCGTACGTCGCCCTGTCCGTCAGCGCCGTTGTGTGTTGGATCTTGTTGGCGTCTTCCAGTTTCGCAGCCCGGTTGACGGCATCTCCGATGACAGTGAATTCCAGACGCTGCTTCGACCCGATCACGCCGACGGTGACCGACCCGGCGGCAGCGGACGTACCCACGCGGAGCGGCTGTGGCCAGCCAGCATCCAGAAAACGCTGCTGGTTCCCTTCCACGGCTTCCACAAGCCGCCTTGCTGCCCGCAGGGCGTCGGCTGCATACGTCGTGGAGGGATAGACGGCCCCGAAGGTTGCCAGGATGCCGTCGCCGAGAAATTTATCGACCCGGCCGCCCTCCTCCACGATCACATCCACTGCAAGGTTCTGATACTCGGCCAGGACCGCCAGAACGGTCTCCGGCGGCAATGTGACGGAGGTGGAGGTGAAGGAGCGAATATCGGCGTACAGAATGGCAGCGTCGCGCAAACTCCCCTCGCCGGCCTGCAACTCGGTGTCCGAGCCGGTGATCGAGGCAGCGACTTCAGGCGAAAAGAAACGGCTCAGATCCATGGCGGCCGCATGGTCTTTCGAAGCCTCGAACAACATGGAACGGCCCCTGTAGAGAGCGACTGACAGGATCACCGTCACGGCCAGAATGACCATGGTCTTGTCGAGCTCGGCGCCGATCAGGATGGTGTTGCCCGTCAGGTAGTCGACGTAATTGCGCGTCACACGCATGTGGTCCATGTCCGCGAACGCCGCATAGAAAACCAGCCCCAGCCAGCCGGTCACCGCCACCAGACCCGTTGTCAGCACAAAGCGCGGGTCGAACCGCAAAGCTCTCAAGCCGATGAAGATGAAGACATACATCAAGGTGGGCGTCTTCAGATAGAACGTCGGGTGCTGGCCGTATTGAATATGAAAGGAAAAGATCAGTCCGACCAGAAGAGCCATATCGACGATGATCGACACCAGCAGGTACCAGCGCGGCAGTTCGAACCTGTAGGACAGTATGAGCCGCAGGACGGTGAACAGAAAATAGGCTGCAAGCGCGATAGGCACGAAGTTGAAACCGGCGGACCCTTCGGCCCTCGGGGCAATGGCATACAGAAGCGAAAAGAACAACACGAGACCCAGTTGAACCCAGCCGATCAGACGCTCGGAAGACGCTTCACGCGCCCGGATTTCGGCCCGCACCCGATCAGGAATACCGGTGTCCGGAGGTCCGCCGCGCAGGACATAACGCAGTGTCTGGGAAATGGAGGTCATCTTGCCGCCGATAAGACATTGTTCGTGCGCGGAGTTTCCCTCGACGGCAAGAAATGCGCAAGCGGCCCCGCAGGAAAGTGAGTGGACGTGAGCGCCCCCTGTTACCTGCCCTGCAGACGCAAATGCTCGATGCTTCGCACTAGGTCTGCCTGGCGGCGGGAACCGGTCTTGGACAGGGCAGCCTTGATCTGGTTGCGGACAGTGTAGACGCTGATCTGACGGTCCTCGGCGATTTCGGCAGGTGTCCGGCCATCGGCCAGCTTCAAAACGGTCGCCGCTTCGGCCGGGCTCAGGCCGAGTTTTTTCTGAACATGAGCAAGGAACGTTTCGCTGCCCGTGTCCGGCCTGACCGCAAGCAGAACGGCAGAGATGGACTTGTTCATGAACGCACCGAAGGGCGTTTTGTCCAGATCGGCCAGTTGCAAGCCAACCGACCGGCACATCCAGCTTCGGCCCTTGTCATCCGTCGCGTGCCAGTTCCGGAACACATCGAACCCGCCCATGGACTGGAGTTTGACGAATGCGGAAAACTGCCCCTGATCCTCCTGGGTGCGGAACTGAAGCCGGCGGTCCCAATCGCAGCCGACAAGAGATCCCGATGCCAGAAGTTTCTGGGCTCCGGCACATGCGTAGTGGATCTGCAGGGAAGTGTCGGTAACGAAAATAGCTGAGCCCGTTCCCAGAAGATGTTGCTCTGCCGCCCATTTTTCGAAAGTCAGGCCAGAAATTGTCCGGTTGATTTCGAGCGACTGGCGGATGACCGGTGCGAGTTGAGCGCATAGTTGCAGCCAGTCATTTTCGTATTTGTCACGGTCCTTCGAGCGCATGTTACCGCCGAGAAGAAACATGCGGTCGCCATCCAGAGCCAGCATCGCGCCGCCTCCACCGACGATATCTTCAAGCGGCAAAAGAAGATCGGCGTAGAACTGCGTCTTTCTCAGTGTTTCCGGTGGGCACAACTGATGCGTGGCAATGACGTCTCCCACCTTGTAGTTGGCAAAATTGGCAGCAAACGGGTTTTTGTCCGCGTAATGCTCGTCGTAGAGCTGCAGAATTCGAGGGTCATATCCGGAAGTAAACGTGAGTGGCGTGGCTTTGGTCAGATCGTCATAGCCGATCAATTGGGTGCACACGCGCGTCCCGACGCTTCGGCTCAGCGTGTCAAGAAACACCTGCCACCGTCCCGGATCCAGGGCCGCCGACACCGCAAGGTTCGACAACCGAAGTAAATCTTCCGCTCTTACAGCCAACTCGTCCCCCGGAGTTCCTGCTGTATCACGCCAGCAATTGAAGTCGGCCGGTTCAGTTCCGACCATCGCAGATCCGGCATATGCAAAATCCGCAGGTTACACTTTAACCTTGATCAAACTCCCAATAATTTGGAATCAAGCCCAACTCTCAAACCTGTCTACTTATATTAATACTAACCAAAGACTCCGGGTTCCCCAGGTGCGGAAAATTCATATTTATAGTCCAAATGGACCATGCGAGTAATTTCTACACCCTGTAAACAACTAGTGATCGTATCCGGCAGACAAGAGTAACGCTATTTCAAGTTACAAAGGTCTGTTTTCTGGCTGCAACCAAGGGATTCCCGCATTCCTGCATCCGGCGATCGATCTATTTTTTAGCCTTAGCGTTTTTTGGGCGGCTATTTGAGCCGCCCTTTTTTTATAATGCCACGAGACATGGCCAGGCAGGCTACCGCTCAAGGCTTCAGGATCATGCCCTCGCTGGCGACCAGCATTCCGGGGTAGGCGTTGCGCGCAGCAAGGCCGATCTCATCGAGCTCATCATCGGATCTGCGCGGGTCGTGGTGGAAGAGGACCGGTGTCTTGACGTTGCCGGCCTTTGCCAGTTCGACGGCTTTCTGCCAGGTGGAGTGCCCCCAGCCCTTGTAGGTGCGGTATTCTTCGTCGGTGAACATGGCGTCATAGATCATCACGTCGGCGTTTCGCACGAAATCGGGAAGTGCGGCATCAATCTCCGGGTCGCCATGTTCGTGATCCGTGATGATGCAAATCGATTTGCCCTGAAACTCGAAACGATACCCGCAGGCTCCTCCCGGGTGGTTGAGCCGGGTGGTGCGGATGACGAGGCCGTCCGTCCGCGGGATCTGGTCTCCTGCGGTAAAGGATTTGAACTCGACGGCCTTCAGGGTCTTGGCCGCAACCGGAAAGATCGGCGGAGACATGATGCGGCTGACGATGTCAACGAGGCTGGTGTCGTCCTGAAAATGCCCGGCCCAGGCGGTGACGTTGAAGCTCGGGTCATAGGCCGGCTTGAAAAAGGGAAGACCGCAGATGTGGTCGAGATGAGTGTGGGTGAACAGAAGGTCGAAGGTGCGTGTCTTGCAGCTGCAGATTTCCACACCCAGGTTACGAGCGCCGGAACCGCAATCGACAAGAACCAGCGCATCGCCTGCCCGGATCTCAAAACAAGACGTTTCGCCGCCATAGCGGAGAGTGCTCGGCCCCGGGGTCGGGGTGGATCCTCTGACGCCCCAGCAACGAAGCGAAAATTCCTCAGCCACGTGTTACTCCCTAACCGCTGGCAGCGCCTCGACGGGCGTCGGCAAGATCCCGGGTCGTCCGTTCAAGCCGCAGCGCCAGTGTCCGCATCACCTCCAGCGAGATATCCGGAAATTCTTTCAATAGCTTCAAGAAATCATCTTTCGAAACCGTCAGAACATCCATGTCGTTGGCGGCAACCAGTGTCGCGGTTCTTGGTACGTCGCACAGAATAGCGATTTCGCCAACAATTGAATTTTCCGAAACCTGAGCCACCTTTTTTTCACCTTCGGGTGTGTCAACCAGGACGTCAGCATCGCCGGACAGAATGATGAAGGCACAATCGCCTTCTTCGCCCTGAGAGCAGAGACGTTCGCCGGAGGGATACTCTGTCCGGTCGCTGATAAACGCCAGAAGCCGCAACTTGGTCTCGTCGATCCCACGGAACAGCGGCACTTTGCGGAGCGCCTCGACTTCGGTTTCAAGTGTCATCTTCTTCTCCCGCGCCCGTTGTTGTTCCGTTCCGCCCGGTCTGTTTTGTCCCGCCGGTTCCCGCAGAACGGTTGCCCACCTATTGTCACACCCACCGTCTTACCCTTTTTCCGAAAGCCGTCCTTGATCCAGAATGAAGCGCTGATCGAATTCAGCAGCTATGTCGGCGTCGGAGGTGCCGAACAGGAACGTTTTTCCGGACAGGATTTGCCTCAAGCCTTCGCGAAGCGTCCTGTCCTCTTCCGTCACACCGGTGGCGATATCGTCCAATATGGTGATTTTCGCGTTTTTCAGAAGTCCGCGAACCAGAGCGATCTTGCGCCGCTGGCCCGCGGACAGACGCGAACCGGACACGCCGACATGGTAGCCAAAGCCCGCGTAGATGATCGGGCGCCGTAGTCCCGTCTCCTCGACAATGGTGCGGATGACATCGTCGATCCGCCGCCGGGCATCCCTGCGGTCGACGCGTGCCCGGCCGAACAGGAGGTTATCCTCGATGGTCAGCGGTGGCAGATAGACATCCGGATCGAAGGCGACGAAGTTGTCGCTGTTCTTGACCACTTCTTCCAGGAAGGTCTGACGGGCGCTGATGATGTCGCGTTTCAGCTCGTCCGTCATGACGCCCAGACGATGCCGGGCCGGGACAAGCTTGAAAGCCAGCCCCGTCAGACGGGACCGGTCGGCGTCGGTCAGTCCCGGACGCGGCTGATCGGACTTGGCAATGCGCACGATGCGCTCGAAATCCGGTATCTCGTCCAGCGTGATGAAGGAATAGGCGCCCAACAGGCCGCTGTCGCCGGAAACGTTGGAAAACAGTTCCAGCATGGTTTCGGCAATCTTGAGACCGATCTGCTGGAGTTTCTTGTCGAAACCTGTCTCGGCCAGGAAGGTCTTGACCTGTTCGAGATCCGGCACCTGGTCCATCGTGATTTCCGGATCGGCCGGCACCGCAAAGAACAGGTTGTCCGCAAGGCTGGCGCTGGCATTGAAACGGTCGCGATGCCACAGCTCGACAAGACCGCCCAGGTCCGGTTCATGGGCAATGCGCTCGGCAAGAGCCTTGCGCACGTTCAGAATCTTCTCGGCAAAGCCGTCGTCCATGGACGGGTCGAACCGGGACTGCAGACCGAGCCGATAGATGTCCTTGTCGATCTTGACCGTTTCAAGCAGTTCAAGCGCCTTGGTGTCGAGTTCGTCTTCATTGCTGACACCGGCGGCGTCAAAGTCGTCCCACTCGGCGGCAAGGTCGTATGTGGGATTGCGCGTTTCCTTGGCCTCGGCAAGCCGCCGATTGTAGTTCTTCAGGCTTTCGCCTTCCCGCTGAGGCGGGATGAGCGGACGGTGGCGCAAACCGTAATAGAGATTGTCACGGATCGTGCCCGTCCAGATGTGCACTGCCCCGCCGACATAGGCTATCTGGCGGCCAAGCGTGGCATCGGTCAGTTTTTCAAGATCATGGCTTCCGATGCAGACCTTGCCGGAGACGGCTGAGACAAGCCCGGCGGCAAGCTGCAGCACTTCCGACCGGCCGGATCCGTCCGGCCCGACAATCGCACAGGCGCTTCCCGCAGGTATCGTCATCGATACGTCGACGACCTCCTGGCCGGCAGCCCCACCGGCGAAATTGACATTCTCCAGCTTGACGTCTCCGCTCAGGTCCACCGTTTCATCCGCGGTCAGCCGTTCTATGTCGTAGATGTCCAGCGGGTCGAAGTTCTCGACGACGGTCTGGTATTTGACGCTGACATCCGCCGTCATCTGATAGAATGAGAGGAGTTCTTTCCACGGGCCGGCCAGATCCTTGTAGGCAGCGATGACCGCCAACAGGGCACCGATGCTCAGATTGCCCTGGATAACCAGATACCCGCCGATCAGGTAAAAGAAGAACGGCGTGAGCTGGTTCATGAAGTTGTTCAGGAACTTGATCAGGAATTTCCGGTTGAAGATGTCGTACCGGATCTTGAAGTTCTCGTAGAGCCGGTCGGAAATATCCGCCGAATGCCACGCGGCCGCATCGTTGGCGTGGATTTCGGCAACGCCCGTGATGCTCTCGCCCACCTTGTCGGCAATGACACGGATGTTGCGCACCCGCTGACGGGACAAGAGCACCACCTTGCGCTGCAGAAGCGGGATCACATAGCCCTGGATGGGATAGGAGCTGATGGCCGCGAGGCCCAGAAGCGGGTCCTGCATGAAGATGAAGCCGATCTGAACGATCAGCATACCGCCCTGATAGGCAGGCAGCGCGAAGGCTTCACCGATATAGCCGCCAACATCCTCCACTTCCGATGTGATCATCGGAATGATTTCGCCTGAACTGACTTTTCTGAAATGCGGAAGACGAAAGCGCAGCACCCGCTGGAACAGTTCGAAGCGCAGGCGCCGCAACATGCGCTCTCCGAGGCGGCCCTTATAGACGTTGAGGTAAAATTTCAGACCGTTCGAGACGACGACCAGAAACAGAAAAGTAAAACACAGGAGAACAAGATAGGGAGTCTGATCGAAATCGAATCCCAGAATCGTCCTGGGGAAATTGTCGCCCTGGACCGCATCGTTGACGATCAGTTTTGGCAGTTCGAGAAGGACATAGACCACCGGATACGTGAGAACGGTGACCATGAGAATGAAGATTTGCTGTCTGGCGCTATACTTCCAAATAAAACCGAAAAGGCTCTTTTCCATAAGCTCATCCAAACAGACATGGATCAAATATGTGCAAGCAGATCATATTTGGTATATTAGCGATCAGAGTTAGTTGCGCCAGCCGGGATTAGCATTAGTCACAACAGCATTAGAAGGGTCCGCAGACCGTTCCTTGTCAAAAGTCCCCTGTCAAGAGATATCCGCACGTGACAAGGGCCAATCGATTGAGACATAAGCCCTTTGGGCCAGCATTACAAATTTAGGGGCAGTATGAGTTCCAAGACGCCGAAGATCCTCATTTACAGCCACGATTCCTTCGGGTTGGGCCATCTGCGACGCTGCCGGGCAATTGCGCAATCCCTTGTCGGGGACTTCGATACCTTGTCCGTGCTGATCCTGTCGGGCTCCCCGATCATCGGCAGTTTCGAATTTCGCTCCCGTGTCGATTTCGTCCGCATTCCGGGCGTCATCAAGCTGCGCAATGGCGAGTACACACCGCTGTCGCTGCACATCAACATCGACCAGACACTCGCGATCAGATCCTCGATCATCGAACACACCGCCAAGGTGTTCGATCCGGACATCTTCATCGTCGACAAGGAGCCACTCGGGCTGCGCGGTGAAGTGCTGCGCACGCTGGAGGCCCTGAAGGATACCGACACGCGGCTGGTTCTCGGCCTGCGCGACGTCATGGACGACCCTAAGGTGCTGAAGGAAGAATGGGACCGGAAGAACGTCTATCCTGCCCTGCGCGACCTTTACGACGAGATCTGGATCTACGGACCGGAAAACATCTGCGATCCGCTGGAAGGCATCGATCTGCCGCAATCCGTGCGCGACAAGTTGCGCTACACCGGTTACCTGCGCCGCGAACTGCCGAAGTCGGCGCTCGACAATCCCGAACCGGCCCCGTTCGATGATGAACCCTATATTCTCGTGACGCCGGGTGGCGGCGGTGATGGTGTTGAAATGGTCGATTGGGTGATGCGGGCCTATGAAACCCGGCAACGCCCGCTTTTCCCGGCCCTCATCGTGCTTGGCCCGTTCATGCCCGCCGCGGCTGCGACCCAGTTCAGCGAAAGGGCGGAACATCTGCGCGATGTCGAGATCATCCGCTTCACACCGCAGATCGAACCCTATCTCGCCAAGGCCACGGCGATTGTCGGCATGGGTGGCTACAACACCTTCTGCGAGATCCTGTCCTTCGACAAACCGACCCTGATGGTGCCGCGGGTCATTCCGCGGCGGGAACAGGCAATCCGGGCGGAGCGGGCGGAACTGAGCGGTCTTTTGAAAGTACTGCCGATCGACCAGTATCCGGATCCGGACCTGATGGCTGCGGCCTTGTCCGAACTGCCCGACATGGCCTCCCCTTCGGCTGCCGGCGTCGACAATCTGCTTGGCGGTCTGGATGTCATATCCAGCCGGGTCGGCGAAATCTTCGACGAACAACAGGCTGCCAGCAGGAAGCTGGTCAACTTCTGACCCTCGTCACCAGCAAACCGAATTCTTTCAAGGGCCGACCGATGTCCCGTATCGCCGTTGTGGTCAAAGGCTATCCTCGCCTGTCCGAAACCTTTATTGCCCAGGAAATGCTAGGTCTGGAGCGGCGGGGGATCGACATCCTGATTGTCGCCCTGCGCCGGCCTTACGATCCTTACATCCACGACCTTCACCGGCAGATCAGCGCGGAAGTCATGTATCTGCCGGAGTATGTGAAGGACGACCCGGCACGTGTCGCCCGCGCCAAACGCTGGGCTGAGAAACAGCCGACGTTCAAGGCTGCCAAGGCTCTGTTCGATGCGGATTTCGCACATCAGCCCAACGCAGACCGGCAACGCCGGTGGGCTCAGGGGTGCGTCTTCGCTCATGAATTGCCGGAGGACGTGACCTGGATCTACACCCACTATCTGCACACGCCCTGCTCCGCCTCGCGCTATGCGGCGCATCTTTCCGGGCGGAAGTGGTCCTTTTCGGCGCACGCCAAGGACATCTGGACCAGTCCGGACTGGGACCTGAAGACCAAGATCAACGACGCCGCCTGGGGCGTTACCTGTACGGCGGTCAACGCCGAACATCTGAAAGGCCTTGCCGACGACCCGGACAAGATCGAGTTGCTCTACCATGGGCTCGACTTTTCCGGATTTCCCGAGCCGAAGGAAAAAGGCACAGATCGTGACGGCAGCGCGGAGCCCGTGCGACTGGTCTCGGTCGGCCGCGCGGTCGAAAAGAAGGGCTATGATGACCTTCTGGACGCCCTTGCGCAGCTCCCCGCATCTCTCAACTGGCAGTTCACGCATATTGGCGGAGGAGAGCTTTCCGACGCCCTGAAGGCACAGGCCGATGGGTTGGGCCTGTCGGGCAGGATTACCTGGCGGGGTGCCCAGCCGCGGGAAGAGGTGATTGCGACCTGCCGCGAGGCGGACCTCTTTGTGCTACCGTCCAAACTTGCCAGGTCCGGTGACAGGGACGGACTGCCCAACGTTCTGATGGAAGCGCAGTCCATGGGGATTTGCTGCCTCTCCACAAGGGTTTCCGCGATCCCCGAATTGATCCTGGATGGGGAAACCGGTGTGCTGGTTGATCCGGGTACGCCCAAGGATCTGGCCGCAGCCATGCAGAACCTGATTACCACCCCCGAGACGCGGCACCGTCTTGGGCTTGCCGCGGCCAAGCGGGTCAGAACGACCTTTTCGACAGACCCCGGCCTTGATCGTCTCGCAGACAAGTTCCGAAAGGTCCTTTAGGCCCTACGCTTAGGAAAACCATGAGAATCGCCTTCACTGCCCCGATGAAACCGCTGGATCATCCAGTCCCGTCCGGTGACCGGACGATGGGACGATTGATCGTGAAGGCACTGGAAAGTCTGGGGCACGAGGTGACGATTGCCAGCCGGTTCCGGTCGTGGCGCAAGGACGGCAGCGACAGCATCCAGTCAGAGGTGCGCGACCAGGCGCTCATCGAAGCAGAGCGGATCAGCGCCGACTGGCTAAAGTCGGGCTACCGGCCGGATCTGTTCCTGACCTATCATCTTTATCACAAGGCGCCCGACTGGATCGGTCCCGCTCTTGCCGACCGGTTCAACCTTCCCTACGCCATCGTGGAAGCCAGCCGCGCGCCGAAACGGCAGCAGGGCGACTGGGCCTTCGGCTTTGCCGCCGCGGACGAGGCGCTGATGCGTGCCGATGCCGTGGCCGCGCTCCACAATGCGGATGCCGAATGCCTTGCAGCTGTCGTGCCGCATCGCTGTCTGTCGATCCTTTTGCCGTTTCTGGATGCCGATCCTTTCCTCGCGGCCGCGACCAACGCCAAGCCTCTGGCCGCGCCCCCGCTGAAACTGCTTGCCGTCGGCATGATGCGTGAGGGTGACAAGCAGCGCTCCTTCGAAGTGCTTGCTGCGGCTCTTGAAGAGCTGAGGGATCTGCCCTGGCAACTGACGCTTATCGGCGACGGCCCGATGCGCGATCATGTGCTGGGACTTTTTCCAGCAGAGCGGATCAACTGGCTCGGAGCCCTTGCGGGCGAGGACCTGCCTGCCCAATACGCACGGCACGATCTTCTCGTCTGGCCGGCGATCCGGGAGGCCTTTGGCCTCGTGCTGCTGGAAGCGCAGGCAGCCGGAGTGGGCGTTATTGCCGGTGACACCTTCGGGGTTCCCGATATTGTCCGCGACTGCGAAACAGGTTTGCTGTCGCCTGAGGGAGACGCGTCTGCGCTCGCCGCAAACCTGCGCCGTGCGATGCTGGAGCCAGCACTGGTGGACAGGCTGGGGTCGGCTGCGCGCAATCACATCCTGCATTTTCACACTCTTCCGGCCGGTGCTGCCCGGCTCGAAGCCCTTGCGGAAAAGGCGGTGCGGAACCACCTGAGCCGCCAGGAGACGAAAGACGCATGAGCTTCAAGGCCCTCATTCATGTTCAGCATCTGCTGGGGACAGGCCACGTCGTGCGGGCTGCCGCCATCGGCAAGGCGCTGGCCGCCGAAGGCGTGGAGGTTACCCTTGCCAGCGGCAACTCGATACCACCGACGCTCGACACCGGACCGCTGAAGGTCGTCGAGCTACCGGCCTGTAAAAGTCCGGACGCCACCTTCAAGCGCCTTGTGACTTTGGACAATGAAGATATTGACGAAGCTTGGAAAATCGCGCGCGTTAAAGCATCGATTCAAGTTCTCGATGCCGACGATTACGACCTGCTTCTGACCGAGACCTACCCTTTCGGCCGCCGCCAGCTCGACTTCGAGCTGACCCCGCTTCTGGAAACCGCCAAGTCGCGCACAAAGGCACCGCTCATCGCCACATCCATTCGCGATATTCTGGTGCGCAAGAAACAGCTCTGGAAAGAACGCTGGATGGCGGACCAGGCGTTGAAATATTACGACCGCATCCTGATCCATTCCGATCCCGACTTCATCCGTCTTGCCGACAGTTTTCCCTTTGCCGAGGAGGTTGGCCACCTGGTGCGCTATACCGGGTATGTGGGCGGCGAGCCCCGGCCTGCTGCTGAAGGCTCCGATGGCGAGGACGAGGTGATCATTTCCTGCGGCGGCGGCGCCGTTGCCGAAAGCCTGCTGTCAGCGGCTCTGGAAGCGAGGCCGCTGTCGCGGCGTGCCGAAGACACGCTGTGGCGGGTGCTGATCGGTCACGACATTTCCGACGATGCCTTTGCCATCTACCGGCAAAGCGCAGTGGACGGGGTGATTGTCGAGCGGGCCCGGCGGGACTTCCCGGACCTTCTGAAACGGGCGCGTCTTTCCGTCAGTCAGGCAGGCTACAACACCGTGCTAGACATTCTGCAGGCTGGGGTTCCGGCCGTTTTCGTGCCCTTTGCCCAGATCAACGAAACCGAGCAGACGCAACGCGCGGAAGCGCTTGCCGGCCATGGACGGGCCGTTGTCACACCGGAGGCAGACCTCACGCCGGAGCGGCTTGCAGGCGCCATTGACGATGCCCTCGCCCTTCCCCGCAGCAAGCACACCGTCCGTCTCGGCGGTGCCGAGGAAAGCGCCCGTGTCCTGCTTCAAGACCTGAAGGACCGGATGACATGACCTCTGATCCGCAGCGCTTCCGGCAAGAGCTCACCGAACATCTCGACTGGTTTGCCGAACGCGGCCGCAAGGTGCGCTTCTGGTGGCGTGATGACGACGCCATAGAGCCGACGCCTGCCCTTGAGCGTATGCTGTCGCTCGCCAACAGTCATGACGTCGATGTGGCTTTCGCCGTGATTCCGAAGATGGCGACGAAAGCCCTTGCAGAGCGGTTCGCGGGAGAGCCTCATGCGCTGGTGCTCCAACATGGCTGGCAGCACAAGAATTTCCAGCGGAAGGACCTCGGCGAAAAGGCCGCCGAGCTTGGCTCCCGGCGGGATCCGGACGAACTGATGACCGAGCTCAAGGCAGGTTATGACCGCCTTCAGGAGCTCTTCGGCGACAAGTTCGTGAAGGCCATGGTGCCGCCCTGGAACCGGATCGATCCTGAAATCTCCCGCCGCCTGCCCGCCATCGGCCTGTCGGGTCTCTCAACTTTCACCTGGCACAATTTCCCGCGGTCGCATCAGCTCCAGTCGCATATCGACATCCTGAAATGGAAAAAGCAGGTGCGCTTCATCGGCTGGGAAAGTGCACGCCTGCGTTTCGACCTGCAGCTCTCCCGAAGGCGCAACACCGGCGCCGAGCCGGTCGGCCTCCTGACGCATCATCTGGTGCATGACGACGGCTGCTTCGAGTTTCTGGAGATCTTTCTGGAAATCGCCGCCCATCACGAAGGCGCGGAATGGCCGGAGGTGAAGAGCCTTTTTGCCGAGAACGGTTCCTGGCCGTTCGGATAAGAACATCTGTCTGGGGTGAGACGCGCAAGACGAGGGCAAATAATTGTGCATCTCCCCGGACAGGCAACGTGCAGATCCGGGGCCTACTCGCAGTACCGCATTCTGACACCGACGATTTGCCCCGGATACCCTATTGAGCCTCTGGAAACGAGTGCGTCCCGGGTCTCCCTGCGGTCGCCCTGGGTGACCTTCGAGGGGCGATGCACTCCTACCAGATGGTCTTCCTTGTCAAAATGGATCAGGTGCTTGCAGCTTGGGCGGGTCTGCCGCATAGCTGCGCCAAATCCAAATCCGGTGAGTCGACGCAAAGGCCCAAGGCATGAAAGACACGCTCTACATTCTCACCCCGGGCTTTGAAGATCCCGCATATCCCGGCAAGACCTTCTACTGCTGGCATTGCGCACTGATGGAAGGCGTGCTCGCGTCTTTTCCGGATCTTGCAGACCGTCTCGACGTTCGGCGCATTGCATGGCCGAAACCGCGTCGGGACGTTGCCGAGCTTCTGGGAGAAGACAATCAGTCCCTGCCAGTGTTGATCCTGGCTGAAGGTGGTTTCATCAATGACAAGGATGCGATCCTTGCCGCCCTCACCGAGCGCCATGGCTTTCCGCATCCCCATCCCTGATCGGGAAACGCCAGACCTGCAGTTTGTCCTGCCTTACTCGGCCGCTTCCAGCCGTTCCGGCTTCAGGACATCGGCGTATTGCTTGCGCAAGAGAGCGAGTTTCGGGTCGATATAGGTCTTGCAGAACGGGCGCTCCGGCCCCTTCGCGTAATAGTTCCGGAACTGTTCGCCGGAGGCCTTGAACTCGGCAAGTGTCAGCACGCGCGTCACCAGCGGTTCGTCGAAGCCATGCTGCAAGGCACGCATCAGCCTTCCGACTTTCACCCCCGTACCTGCGTCATAGACATAAACAGCGCTGCGGTACTTGCCGCGCATCTTGTGGTGGGAGGTGCTGGAATGGGTGCGCAGATGGATCTCGAGCAGAACCTCCAGCGGCAGTGCGACCGGATCGAAGGTCACCACCACAGCTTCCGACCAGGCGTTTTCGGGCGGATCGGAGCGGATGAAGCCCTGTTCCACCTTCGAAATGCCCGCAATTGCCTGAAAGACGGCCTCGGTGCACCAATGGCATCCACCGCCCAGCCCGATTTTCACCCCGGCCTCCAATGTCATGATCGATGCTCCCAGTGTGACGTCCGGTTTTTCGTTTGCAAAACGGCTTGGCGGAGATTCCCCCAGAGGAGATCTTATGCCGGGAATTGACAGAGGACGCACAACAGAAGATTGTGAAGCATGATCAATCGCGCGACCCTTCATCTAACCGTGGTGCACATCGTCGTTCCTGCAGGGAACGCGGAGGGATCACTGTTGGCTGAAGAAGCCTAGCCGGATCGCATCGCAACCCTGCTTCGAGGAGCAGGGTTTGTCAGATGCCTGCTCTCTCGATCACATCCAAGAGAGCAACATGAGTACATCAGACACAACAGCGGGGTTTATCCCTGTTTCCAAAGCAGACAACTGGCCCGAAGGCCTGGTCATTAGAGCTGAAAGACCGGAAGACGTGGACGGCCTGACCGTGCTGCAAGGTCTGCCGAGGTTCCGGGCGGGCACATTGCGCCTGCCCTATCCCAGGCGCAAGGACGTCGAGACCCGTCTGAGCCAGTCCTCACCGGACAAGGTGTCCCTTGTCGGCATCCTGGGCGGGAACCTGGTCGCGGCCGCAGGCTTTGCCCGTTCCGCCGGACGGCGCGGACATGCCGCCAGTCTGGGAATGGGCGTGCACGACGATTATTCGGGACGCGGGATTGGTCAGGCAATGCTGGGTGAACTGATCGAGATCGCAGACAACTGGATGAACATCCACCGGCTGGAACTGACGGTCTTTGCGGATAACGAACCGGCCGTCCGGCTCTATCAGAAGCTGGGCTTCGAGATCGAAGGCACCCACAAGGACTTTGCCTTCCGCTCCGGGTCGTTTGTCGACGCCTATGCGATGGCGCGGCTCAGGGTGTGAGTGAAAGGCGCCTGCTTCTGATCTCTTTCCTTGTCGTCCCGGTTTGCCGCGCAAGCGGCAAGACCGGGACCCAGTATCCGCGAGACCCGGCCGAAAACCACGGCGGGGTCAGCAGATTACTGGATCCCGGCCTTCGCTGGGATGACAAGTTACTCATGCCCGACACTGCAGAAAATCAAGGGTTTTGAAGCCATCCGGACAACAGCCACGGCAATGCGAACCACACGTTCTCCTACCCCCTTCTGCTCAGGCCGCTTCCCTTTTGTCTGCCGCCTTCGGATTGGCCGCGAAGTCGATGGCGGCTTTGAGGACATCCGGATCGCCGATCTGATTGGCGAGGATGAGGATCAGCCGCGCATTCATGCAATTGGCGTCTTCATCGCTCATATGGCGCTGGCTGGAGACCAGATACTCATAAAAGCCGTCGGGATCGGGCAGATTGCGTGTCAGGTTCAGCTTCAGATTTAGCGGCATGGCTCATGCGCCTCCCATCGCGGTCTTCAAGGCGGCTTCCACCTTGTTGTCGTTGAAATAGCGCCAGCGGGCAGCGACGTGCTGGTCCGGACGGATCAGGTAGACCGTGCCGGGGGCAGCGTCGTAACGGGCTGCAAGTGTTCCGTCCTTGTCCTGAAGGTCCTTGCCCACGCGCAGGACACGGGCCTTGACGTTGCCGGCCGTTACATCCTCCGCCGCTTCATCGCCAAAGATCAGCAGGGTGAACCCGTCGCCGATCTGGTTGAGGAACCAGGCCGCCTCGCCATTCACGCTTACCGGTGCGTCGGCGCAACAGGTGCCCGGGGTCATGTTGCCGGCAAAACTGGACTCGTCCGCAGTGTTGAGCGGGCTTTCCACATAAGGCGTCGGGGCAGACAGACGCCCGGAGTTCACCAGAGGTTTTGCAAAGTCGGTGACTTCCGAAAGATCCAGCACCGCATCACGGAACCTGCGCGAGGCTTCGTTCTTGGGCGTGATGAAGTCGGTTGACCGGGTCGAGTTCAACAGGTTGTCGTCTGCCGCAAAGGCCCTTTCCGTGTGGTAGCTGTCGATGAGGCTTTCCGGGGCGTCGCCGTCCAGCACCAGTTTCAGCTTCCAGCCGAGATTGTCGATATCCTGCACGCCGGTGTTGGCACCGCGTGCGCCGAAAGGTGAAACCTGGTGGGCGGCATCGCCCGCAAACAGCACCCGGCCATAGCGGAAGTTATCGATCCGCCGGCAGGCGAACTGATAGACCGAGGCCCATTCCAGCTCGAACTCCTTGTCCTCGCCCAACATCGCCTTGACGCGCGGAATGATGTTTTCCGGTTTTTTCTCTTCTTCCGGATCGGCCTCCCAGCCGAGCTGGAAGTCCAGCCGCCAGACGTCGTCGCACTGCTTGTGCAGGAGGGCCGATTGGCCTCGGTGGAACGGCGGATCGAACCAGAACCAGCGTTCGGTCGGGAAATCGGCCTTCATGATGATGTCGGCAATCAGGAATCTGTCCTGGAAGAACTGGCCGGAAAAGCCTGCCCCGACCATCTTGCGGGTATCGGAGTTGGCACCGTCGCAGGCAACCACCCACTCGGCTTCCATCTTGAAGACGCCGTCCGGCGTTTCAACGGTCAGAACCGCGTGGTCGTCGTCCTGTTGCAGGTTCAGGAGCTTGTGCTTCCAGCGCAGGTCGATGAGGTTCGATTTCTGCGCCTCTTCCACCATGTATTCCTCCAAATAATATTGCTGGAGGTTGATGAAGGCCGGGATCTTGTGGCCGTCTTCCGGCAGAAGATCAAAGGTGTAGGCAAGATCGTCGCGGAAGAAGACCTTGCCGATCTTCCATTCGATGCCCTTATCGATCATGCGCGTGGCACAGCCGAGCCTGTCCCAGATTTCCAGCGGACGCTTGGCATAGCAGACCGCGCGCGAGCCGATGGAAACGGTGTTGTTGTCGTCCAGAACGACAGTGGGGATGCCCCGTTGAGCGAAATCAAGCGCGGCCGTCAGGCCGATCGGCCCAGCGCCGATCACCACCACCTTGTGGCGCTTGACCGTACCGGCCTTTTGTTCTTCGGATTGCCGGTAGTCGTATTGCGGGTATTGATAGGTCTGAAACATTGGGCTCTCCTCCCAGATCCGCCAGGGCGGTTTCAATCGAACGGCATTTGCCGCAGTGGCGGCATGTGTCCTCCTCACACATCGGCAAGCTCTTTGGCATGCAGCCATTCAGCGTGTTTCGGAGCCCGTTTTGTCTTCGACCATTCCTCCAGCATCTCCCACTTGACCTTGTCCAGGCGAGCCAGGAGCTTGTCTTCCTCCGGATCCGGGCAAGCCAGTTCCACGCGGTGGCCGTTGGGGTCGAAGAAATAGATTGAATGAAAGATCGAATGATCGGTCACACCGAGAACATCGACGCCGTTCTTTTCCAGGTGGTCCTTGAACGCGACCAGCTCGTCCCGGTCCTTCACCTTGAACGCGATATGCTGCACCCAGCGCGGCGTGTTCGGGTCAAAACCCATTTCGGGTTTGGTCGGCAGTTCGAAGAACGCCAGAATGTTGCCGTTTCCCGCATCCAGGAAGACATGCATGTAGGGGTCGGGATCGTGGGTGGAGGGCACATGATCTTCGGCGATGGCCAGAACAAAATCCATGTTCAGCATCTTGCCGTACCATTCCACGGTTTCCTTGGCGTCCTTGCAACGATAGGCGACGTGATGCATCTTCTCGATCTTCATGGGACCGCTCCTCCAAATTAGTTACATATGCAACCATATAGAGCATCCGCCTCTGCGCCTTGATCTAAGTCAAATTGGTTACATATGTAACTTTCTTGACTGAGACCGATCCGAGATGACGGGCACCGCGTAATTCCGGACGACCACTTCGTGTTTGATTTGACAGGCCCTGACCTGCGTTCTCATATGAGGCACCTGCCAGCGAGGAGTTTTCCATGTCCGCTCACGACCACGATCATCCCCACGATCACGACCATTCCGAATTGAGCGAGATCGAGCTGCGTGTGCGCGCCCTGGAAACGCTGCTGACGGAAAAGGGGTACATCGATCCTCCTGCCCTGGATGAACTCATCGAGACCTACGAGACAAAAATCGGCCCCCGGAACGGCGCTCTGGTGGTGGCAAAGGCCTGGACGGATCCGGACTATCGGGAACGGCTGATGAAAGACGCAACGGCGGCCATTGCCGAACTTGGTTTCACCGGCCGGCAGGGCGAACACATGGTAGCGGTCGAGAATACCGACGACATTCACAACATGGTCGTCTGCACGCTGTGCTCCTGTTATCCATGGACAGTGCTGGGCCTGCCGCCGGTCTGGTACAAGTCTGCGCCCTACCGCTCCAGAGCCGTACGCGACCCGCGCGGCGTTCTGGCTGAGTTCAAGGTAGAACTGCCCGATGACACCGAGATCCGCGTTTGGGATTCGACGGCAGAAATCCGGTATCTGGTGATCCCGAAACGTCCTGCCGGAACCGATGGCTGGAGCGAAGAGCGCCTCGCCGATCTGGTCACCCGCAACAGCATGATCGGAACGGGCCTTGCCCTCGATCCTTCCTCCCTGGAGGACGCAGCATGAACGGTGCACAGGATCTGGGCGGACAGATGGGCTTTGGCCCCATTGAACTGGAAGAAAACGAGCCGAACTTTCACGCCAAATGGGAAGAACGCGCCTTTGCCGTGACATTGGCCATGGGCGCGACCGGATCCTGGACGCTGGATGCCTCGCGCTTTGCCCGCGAATCCTTGCCGCCGGTCACCTACCTCTCTTCCAGCTATTACGAGATCTGGACCCGCGGGCTTGAAAAACTCCTGCTCTCCAACGGTCTGGTCACGGAAGAAGAGCTGAAGGAAGGACGCAAACTTAAAGAGGCCAAGCCGATCAAGCGTGTGCTCTCGGCGGACGCTGTCGCCGGGGTCCTGGCGAAGGGATCGTCGGTCGACCGTGAAGAGCATCAGCCTGCCAGGTTCCGCACCGGTGACAGGGTTAAGACACGGCGCATGAACCCCGAACATCACACCCGCCTGCCCCGTTACGCCCGCGATGCCGTCGGCACGATCGAGGCCATTCACGGCGTTCACGTGTTTCCGGACACCAATGCCCACGGCGAAGGCGAACAGCCTGCCTGGCTCTATGGCGTCCTCTTCAAGGGCACTGACATCTGGGGGCCGGACAGCGATCCCAAGCTTACCCTGCGCATCGATCTCTGGGAGCCATATCTTGACCTTGCCCGCTGAGTATCTTGCCACGCCGCGCCTGCCGCTCGATGAAGACGGCGGCCCCGTGTTCAGCGCTCCCTGGGAGGCCCGGATTTTCGCCATGACGGTGAAGGCGCATGAAGCCGGTGTGTTTACATGGGGCGAATGGGCTGAGGCACTCGGCGCTGAACTTGCCAAGGATGGCGATGGCAGCGGCGAGACAGAGAGCTATTACGACCGCTGGCTGGCTGCCTTCGAGACCCTTCTCACGGCCAAGAACGTTGCCGCCGCAGGACAGCTTGCGGACTTGCGCAAGGCTTGGGACAAGGCTGCCAAAGCCACGCCGCACGGCAAGCCCATCGTTCTTGAGAACGCCTGAGCCGGACCATGCGCCTGCTGCTTCCCCCTCCGGTTGTCGTCGGGTTCGGGCTTCTTCTGCTTTATGCGGGGGCCAAACTGCTACCGGCGCTCAACATCACCTTCCCCGGACAGGTTGCACTCGCCCAGCTGTTTCTGATTGCCGGGCTGGCGATTGGCGGGCACGCCCTTTTTCGCTTCGTCCTGGCCAGAACAACCTTCAATCCGACGACACCGGACAAGGCCAAGGTGCTGGTGACCGATGGTTTTTACCGGGTGTCCCGCAACCCGATGTATGTCGCCGACGTTTTTCTGCTGCTGGCGTTCGGCCTGTATCTCGGTACAGCCACGGTCGTCGCCGTTGTGCCGACCTTCGTCTGGTACCTGACCCAATTCCAGATCAAGCCCGAGGAAGATCATCTGACGCGGCTGTTCGGCCAGGCCTACCTCGACTACTGCGCGCGCGTTCGCCGCTGGCTTTGAACCTGCCAACGTCCGTCAATTGCCGAGATAAAGGCCGCTCTTTTCCTTGAAGGCGTCCGCCGCAAAGCGCAAAAACGTGCGGATGCGGGCGACGTTCTTCAGGTCCGGATGGGTCAGTATCCAGATATCGAAGTAGCGGCTCGGCTCCACACCCGGCAGGCGGATCAAGTCAGGATCAGGATCGCCCAGAAAGCAGGGCAACCGGCCAATGCCCATGCCGGCACGCACCGCCGCATGCATCGTGATCATGTCGTCGGTCACCGTTGCCACCTCGCCGTTGGGGAAGCGCTCGCGCATTTCGCTCGGCACCTTGTTACCCCACCATTTGAAGGCGATGAAGGGCACGGCCTGCGATGTCGCCGTTTCGAGCGCTGCCTCCCGGTACCGTCGGGCAAAATCTTTCGAAACGTAGAAACAACGGTTCTGGCCGGTGGCGAGACGACCGAAGAGGCTTTCGTCCGGCTTGTCGGTGACACGCACCGCGATATCGGCCTCGCGCCGGTGCAGGCTCAGAATCTCGTTGGCCGCATTCATGGTAACGTCAATCGCCGGGTGTCGTTCCTTGAAACGGGCGACGATCTCGGCCAGTTGCACCTGGAAAATGAGCTGTGCCGCCGTGACCCGAAGCGGTCCTTCCAGTTCGGCATCCTTGGCGGCAATGCGCATGTCCAGCGCAAGCACTTCCGTTTCCATCCGGCGGGCGGCCTCAACCGCCTCTTCACCGGCGGTGGTTGGCGTGAACCCTTCGGGAAGACGGTCGAACAGACGCGCGCCAATCTCTTCTTCCAGCGCCGACAGACGCCGTGACACCGTCGAGTGCGTTACACCAAGGCTGCGGGCGGCCTTGGTCAGGCTGCCGGCATTGGCGATGGCGAGCACGAATTTCAGATCATCCCAGCTATACATGGCATGTGCATTTTTGCACAGTTCGATTACGAATTTGAAGAATTTTTCGCAAGATAGCCCTACGATAGGATTTCGGCATCTCAAGCACAGGAGACGATGAGATGTCCGTACAAGCCCTCGCCATGATTACCGTAACCGATCGGGAAGCGCTCGGCGCCTACCGGGAGAAAGCCGCAGACGCCCTCGCCCGCCATGGCGGCAGTGTCATTGCCGCCGATCCCGAACCTCTGGTTCTGGAAGCTGCCATCGATACGCCGAACATGGTCGCCCTGCTGGCCTTCCCCAGCGCGGATGCCGCAAAAGCCTGGCACCGCGACCCCGACCTTGCCAGCGTGCATGCGCTTCGCAACAAGGGCGGCAAGTCGACCATTGTCGTGCTGCCGGGGTGATAACGTCCCCCGGAGCCCCGCCTCCGGAGCAAGGATCGTGGGGTAATCTCAAGGGATGGGGAGCGGCGCCTGGAGCAAGCGGCCCATCCTTTGAGACAGTGCTCCGAGCTTACTCATTATCTGGCCTGAAGGTCGTGCCCTAGGCGACTGCTTCATCCACATTTGTCATTCCCGCGAAAGCGGGAACCCAGGACCCCGTGAGGTAGGAATTAGGTTTATAAAGCAACCTAATGAGATTACTGGATCCCCGCTTTCGCGGGGATGACAACTGAGAAGATCGCAAGTTCATAACAGGAACCACGACAACTTCGTCCTTCGACACTTTCGAATCAGACTCTCAGGATGAGGAAGCAGGGTCGTTTGTTATGTTCCGTGTTGGTTGCCGGGTGCCAGCCTTTACCGTACCGGCTTCACCAGCCTCATGCGCCAGGTGACGCCTTTCTTGTCGGAGACGAGGCGGTAGTCGTCGAGGACTTCCCATTTGCTGGTGTCGTCGGTTGCTTCCCAGAGCTTGTTGATCAGCTTGTTGGCACCTGACTCCGGCTTTTTCGGTGAATACATCGACAGGGCGATAACACCGTTTTCCTTCAGGAACGGGACGTAGCGGGCGACGACGGCAGCCGGATCATCCGCGAAGTGGAGAACCTCGTTGAAGACGATGGCCGAGAAGGTCTCGCCGTCCTGCGCCTCGAAGGTGTGCATGTCGCCTGCCCGCAAGCTGGCGATGGCCGGGTCGACATTGGCGATCTGCAGCGAAGCCGGGGAAAGATCCATGCCGACGTAGCGCTTGACGCCCATGGGCTGCAGGCGCTCATACAGCAGGCCTTCGCCGCAGCCGATGTCGAGAACCTCATCCATGGAACCGGTCAGGTTCAGCCACATGCCGATGATGCCATAGCGGCCGCTTTCAGGCAGCGAGCGCAGGAAGGCCCAGCGACCGGCTTCATATTCCTCGTCCCAACCTTCGGCGGTGGTGGCATTCTTCGACATAGTGACTTCCTAACAGCAAGGCGGGCCTGAACGGCCCGCCGGTTCTTCAGATTTCAGATGCATCACTTATAGGGATCTGCTGCGTCGCGCAAACCGTCACCGAGGAAATTGAACGCCAGCACCACGATGATGATCGGCAATACCGGGGCCATCAGCCACGGATAGACGGTGACCACCGAAATGTTCTGCGCTTCGTTCAGAAGAACACCCCAGGAAACAGCCGGCCGGCGCAGGCCGAGGTTCAGATAGGACAGAGCGGTTTCGCCAAGGATCATGGACGGGATCGACAGGGTCGCCGACGCAATGATGTGGCTGGTAAAGCCGGGCAGCAGGTGCCGCGTGATCACCCGCTTCGGCCTGGCCCCCATCAGGACCGCCGCCTTGGCGTATTCCTCTTCCCGAAGCGACAGCAGCTTGGATCTGACAGCACGCGCCAGCCCGGGCCAGTCGAGCAGGCCGAGGATGATCGTCAGGCCGAAATAGATCCAGACCGGGCCCCAGGTCACGGGTAGCGCCGCAGACAGCGCCATCCACAGCGGCAGTTCGGGAAGCGAGCGCAGGATCTCAATGGCGCGCTGGATCAGACTGTCGATCCAGCCACCGAAATAACCTGCAATCCCGCCGAAGAAGAGCCCGAGAACGATCGAAATGGCAACACCGATCAAACCGACGGTGAGCGACAGCCGGGCCCCATAGACGAGGCCGGAGAACTGGTCGCGGCCAAGGCGATCCGTACCGAGCAGGAACATCGTGCCGCCTTCTGCCGGGCAGACAAGATGGAACGAGGCCTCCCAAAGCCCCCAGAACTCGTATTTTGCGCCGCTGCAGAAGAAGCGGAGCGGCTGGACGTTGTTCGGATCGTCCTTGAACACCCATTGCAGGGTTTCCATGTCGATTTCCGACGTCATGCCATAGACGAACGGGCCAACGAAACTGCCGTCATGAAACAGGTGGATCGGCTGCGGCGGCGCATAAAGATGCATGCTGTCGCGGTTGTTGGCGCCATAGGGCGCGATCACCTCGGCAAAGGGCACGCACATATAGAACAGGATCAGGACCACGCCCGACCAGACCGCAATCTTGTGACGCTTGAACTTCCACCACATGATCTTCCACTGGGAAGCCTGGTAATAACGCTCCTGCTCGGCGGTCATTTCCTCGGTAACAGCGGGATTGAACGGCGTCGGATCGACGTAATGTTCCACCTCGCGCACAGGCGTGTTCTTCACGTCCATGGTCATGACGAGGCCCTCCCGCCGAGGCGGATGCGTGGATCGAGCACCGCCAGCAGCAGATCGGAAATCAGCATCCCGATCAGGGTCAGAACAGCAACGAACAGGAGAATGAAGCCGGACAGGAACTGATCCTGGGATTGAAGTGCGGCGACCAGAACCGGACCGACGGTCGGAAGGCTCATCACCACCGATACAATCACCGATCCGGAAACGAGCGAGGGGATCAGGTTGCCGATGTCGGCGATGAACGGGTTGATGGCCATGCGCAGGGGGTATTTCACCAGAAGCTGGTTTTCCTTGAGGCCCTTGGCCCGGCCCGTGGTGACATATTGCTTGTGCAACTCGTCCAGAAGGTTGGCGCGCAGGCGCCGGATCATGGCCGCCGTGCCCGAGGTCCCGATCACGATGGTGGGCACGATCAGGTGAGCCAGCACCGATATCGCCTTGTCGAAACTCCAGGGCTGATCGATGTATTGAGGATCCATCAGCCCGCCGACGGACAGGCCGAACCAGCGATTGAAAAAGTAGAGCAGAATGAGCGCAAGCAGGAAGTTGGGAGTCGCCAGACCGATATACCCCAGAAAGGTGAACCCGTAGTCGCCCCAGGAATACTGGCGGGTTGCGGAGAATATACCAATCGGGAAGGAGACCACATAGACGAACAGGATCGTCGCGAAATTCAGAACCACGGTCAGAGGCAGCGTTGGCCCGATCACCTGCTCGACCGGCTTGTCGAACTCAAAGGACCAGCCCCAATTGCCCTGGATAAGACCGTCGAACCCATGAGGCCCCGGCCAGAGGCCGACCCAGATCAGGTAGCGTTCCATAAAGGGTCTGTCGAGGGAGAACTCCTTGCGAAGGAACTCGAGCTTGGCGACCGACGAGCTTTCACCGGAAGATTTCAGGGCGGCAATCTGGTTGGAGATATAGTCACCGGACGGCAGCTCGATGATGAAGAAAGTCAGCAAACTGATCACCAGCAATGTGGGACCCATCATCAAAATACGTCGGACAATGTAATAGAGCACCTAAACTCCCCTCGGCCCCGACACTTTGCGCAGATCAGGCTCTGACGTCTGCACTCAAGGTCAACTTCGATTTCGATAATATGACGTTTTTCAAACAAGAGTCAGTCCCTCGGAAAACGTCTGGCGGAACGAACCGGATCAATATGTCCCGCCGTTCCTGTTGTCTCCGGTTCGGATGTCTTGCCAGCCCGGACACCAAGTCCGGCAGGTGCGCATCCGACCTCGGGCAACATCAGCCCTTCGCACTTGAATTCACCGGTCCGGCTGGTGTCTTCAGCCGGACCGGAAGAATGAACAGGGTTCGGGCTTATTCGGCCACGTAGAACTCATCCATGCGATGGATCCCGAAATGGGCACCCGGATCCCAACCATAGATACCTTCCAGCGGCACGTTCTCCAGGTCCTTGATCACCACCGGCTGGCGAACGCCGGACACGAGACCGATGTGAATGGTTTCGTCGGAATGGATCTGGAGCATTTCCTCCCAGATGGCGGTGCGCTCTTCCTTCGTTCTGGAGTTCAGCCAGGCGGTATAGAGTTCCATCAGGCGTTCGGCCGGTGCCCAGTCAGGCTTCTCACCGCCCTCACCCTGGGTTTCGTAATAATCGCCCCACTTGTGCCAGGAGAAGGCATCGCCGCGTACCGGCGCATAGTCTTCCGGCGGCATTTCGGAGGTCGGAATTCCGTTCTCGAAACCCCACCAGACCGACATCATCAGATCGCCGGTGATCGCACGCTCGCGCATGTTGTCGCGCTGGCTCGGCTTGGCAAACAGGGCGACGCCGATTTCCTTCCACATTTCCTTGACCAGTTCCAGGGCATCGTCCTGCACCTGTTCCTCGCCTGCGGTTTCCACGATGATCTCCAGCGGACGGCCATCGGGCAACAGGCGGATACCGTCACCGTTGCGTTCGGTCAGCCCGATCTCGTCCAGAAGCGCATTTGCCTGTTCCGGATCGTAATCCGCCCATTTGGTGGTGAATTCTGCCTTGTAAAGCGGGCTGGAGGCCAGAACGGTGTCGTTGCCCGGCGTTCCCAGGCCGAAAAACAGGACGCGGTTGATCAGGTTGCGGTCGATCCCGAGCGACAGAGCGTGTCGGAACTTGGTGTTGCGCATCAGTTCGCGCCAGACCGGATCCTTCACGGTCAGGTTCGGCAGGATCGAGATTTCCGCGCCTTTGGTGTTGGACCAGAGCGCGGTGACATAGCCATTGTCCTTCTCGCCCTTCTTCAGCACGGTGATGTCGGAAAAGCTGAGGTTGCGCGCCTGCAGATTGCTTTCGCCCGCCTGAGCCTTCGCCGGGATCAGCTTGCCGTCGGCAACGGTCATGATGACTTCATCGACATAAGGCAGCTGCTGGCCGGCGCTGTCGACCCGGTGGTAGTAAGGGTTGCGTTCCAGAACGAAGCGTAGGTCGCTGTCATCGCGTTTGCGCACCCACGGCTGCAGCGATGGCATGCCGACGTTCTGCGCGTTGTACATGTCGTCTTTTTTGTTGTGCAGCGGAGCCCAGCTTCGCGCCTTGACCTTTTCAGCTTCCTTGGCAATGAAATCCGGATCGCCGTATTTTTCGTGGAACTGCTTCAGATAATGGGCAGGACGATAGATGAACGGAGGACGGGACTTTGCCAGTTCCGGCAAGAACAGCGGGTTCGGGGTTTCCCAGGTGAAGCGGACGGTTGTCTCGTCCAGAACCTCGAATTTCGGCCCCTTGCCGTTGGACAGCAGGAACGGAGGCAAGCCGGCCGGGGTCAGATTTTCGTCGCTGACGATATCCTCGAAAAAATATCGGAAGTCCTCGGCACCAAAGGGATGGCCGTCAGACCATTTGTGGCCGGCACGCGTGTGGAGCGTGAAAATGCGTCCGTCCTCGACTTCCACATCCGCCAGGATGTCGGGCACAAGGTCCAGTTGCTCGTTATAGCCGACAAGACGGGCATAGCCCCAAACGTTGATCAGGCGGACATCCTTGGCCCGGCCAATCAACGTGTCGATCTTGCCTCCCGGTTTGCCGACTGTGCGGCCCTTGGCTTCAAGGTCGACAATCAGCGGTTCGGAGGGAACCCGTTCCGCCACGGGCGGAAGAGACGGGTCCAGACCCGGTGTTTCCTTCAGCTCCAGCGCGGCCAATGGCCCTGCTACCAGAGCTGCGGTCAGGAAAAGACCGGCTCTCAGGGAATTCAAAAACTTCATGCTGCAGTCCCCTCAAGCGCCCCGGCATTCTTCAGGCCAGGTGCGCAGACAAAGTGATCCGGTTCCATTTCCACCAGCAATGGCTCCTGGCCATCGGTCAATCGGAATGGTTCCGGCCATAATTGCGGCTCTGATGCCCTGTTGGCATCAAGAGCGGCAAAATCCAGTGGCGCCGACAGGTCCGGCTCGGGTACGGCCGAAAGCAGCGCCTTCGTATAAGGATGAAGCGGATTGCCGACCACCGTTCGGGTCTCGCCCATTTCCACAAGGCGTCCCCGGCACATGACGGCGATCCGGTCGGCGACATAATCGACGACGGCCAGGTTATGGCTGACGAAAAGATAGGTCAGGTTCAGGTCGCGCTTGAGATCCTGAAGCAGGTTCAGGATCTGTGCCTGCACCGAGACGTCCAGCGCCGAGGTCGGCTCGTCGCACAGGAGGAATTCCGGGTTCAGTGCAAGGGCTCGAGCAATGCCGATCCGCTGGCGCTGGCCACCTGAAAACGAATGCGGATAGCGGCGCAGGAAGCGCGGGTCGAGGCCGACCAGCTTCATGAGATTGCGCGCCCGCTCGGCCCGTTCCTGAGGCGTGCCGATGCCATGCACTTCCAAAGGTTCCATCAGCGTGTCGTTGATGGTCATGCGCGGGTTGAGTGATGAGAACGGGTCCTGGAAGATCAACTGTACGCGGCGGCGATAGTCCATCAGCTCCGCGCCCTTGAGCTTGGAAATATCTTCCAGACCCTTGCCGCGATTGTAGAGGACGCTTCCGCCCTCGATACCGATTGCTCTCAGGATCGCTTTCGCGGCTGTGGTCTTGCCGGAACCGGATTCCCCCACCAGGCCCAGGCATTCGCCCCGACGGATCGTCAGGTTGATGTTGTCGAGCGCGGTCATGGTCTTGACCTTGCCCCCAAGGAACGACCCCTTGCGGAGCGTGAACCGCTTGGTGACGTTCCGCATTTCGACCAGGGGATCACCGGGCTTGACGTCGCAGTGCGGACGATTGGCCGTCAGTTCCTCCGAGCGGACCTCGATAGGCCGGATCGGCACCAGCCGCTCGTCCCGGTCCATATGGAAACTGGGCACCGCGTTGAGCAGCGCCTTCAGGTAGTCGTGCTTGGGATTGGAGAACAGCTGCTGCGCAGTCCCTTTCTCCATGATGCGGCCATGATAGATCACCGCGATTTCGTCGGCCATGTTGGCGACCACGCCGAAGTCATGCGTGATCATCAGGACGGACATGCGCAGCTCTGACTGAACTTCGCGAATAAGCTTCAGAATTTCGGCCTGAATGGTTACGTCGAGCGCGGTTGTCGGCTCGTCAGCGATCAGCAGAGCGGGGCGGCAGATCATGGCCATGGCGATCATCGCGCGCTGACGCAGACCACCGGAAAGCTCAAACGGATAGGTATCGAGCGCGCGTTCGGGATCGGGGAACTGCACCAGGCTCAGCATGGTCTTGGTCAGTTCGCGTGCTTCGGAACTGGAAACATTGCGGTGAAGAAGCGCCGCCTCGCCGATCTGGTCGCCGATGGTGTGCAAAGGCGACAGCGACGTCATCGGCTCCTGAAAGATGATCGCCACCCTGTTGCCGCGCAGGTGCCGCATCTGCGGCCCCTTGCGCTCGAGCGCGGCAATGTCGACGGGTGGCTCGGCGCCCGTCGGGTCGGCCAGAATCACTTTGCCGGATGTAATGGATGCAGCCTGGGGCAAAAGACCCATGATCGTCTGCGATATAACAGTCTTGCCCGACCCGGATTCGCCCACCAGCGCGACTGTCCTGTTCTCAGGCACGACAAATGAAACATCGTCGACCGCCCGGACCTGACCTTCCGCCGTATTAAAATCTACCGTCAGTCCCTCAATCGAGAGAACATTCACCGCGCTTTTCCTCCCAGGCAAGGATTGTCTGACAGAGGCTTACTAAGCCCTCATTGCATTTGAAAGACAACCAAATTCGCCAGTGGATAGCAATGCAGGATTCAGGGAATGTAACTGTGATGTTCGTCACAGTTTGCAAGAGAAGACCGGTCTAGCCGCTCGATAAACGGGTGCAATCGGACAATAAAACGCGCTGGCCGATGGCGTCCGATTTCTTTTTTCTGCGTTCATCTGAACGTCAGGCAGACGGGAGAAACGCCTTGAAGGCCACGTGCCGGGCTGGCAGGAATCACTCCGCGGCAGACACCGGCCGCTCCTCGGACTTCTGCGCCGGGCTCGATTGCGGAAAAGGATCAAGCCAATAGACTTCCATCTGTCCACTTCGGCCACGCAGATGGTGCGCACCAACAGGCCGCTGGTGCGTTTCGCCCGGCAGACGAGCAACAGTGTCCGCACTTGCCAGGATCGTCACTTCCGGGCACTCGGGCACTTCCTTGCCAAGCGTCTGCAAGCGTTCTGCCGCGTTCACGGTGTCGCCGACCACGGTATAGTTCCAGCGATCGAGCGCACCGACATTGCCGACAACCGCCGGTCCGGTATGAATACCGATGCGCAGTGACATCGGCGGACGGCCTTCTGTGACAGCTTTCAGGTTTGCCTCATGGAGCGCGGTCGCGATCCGGCGTGCGGTTCTGACGGCTGCTTCAGCGTGATCCGGACGGGCGTCGGGAGCGCCCCAGAAGGCCAGCATGCCATCGCCAAGGAACTTGTCCACCGTGCCGCCCTCGCCTTCGACAGCCTCGACCAGGATGGCAAAATGCTCGTTGAGCAGGCTGGCGGTTTCTTCGGCGCTCAAGTGCTCGGAGAGGGCCGTGAAGCCGACAATATCAGTGAAGAGAATGGTGAGTTCGGCGCCACGCGCTTGCGCGGCGTCGCCGCCTCCCAACCGCATCAGTTTGATGAACAGCGACCGCGGCACATAGGTGTTCATGGCCTTGAGTCCCTCGACCATGGAATTGAACGCCAGCGCCACCTGATCGATCTCCGCAACACGGCTGCGCGGCAGCGGTTCAACCTCGTTGAGCGACAGACTGCCGATCCGCTTGGACTGAACCGCGAGATACCGCAGCGGACGGGCAACACGCCGCCCCATCCAGAAAGCAATCAGCACAGACACCACCAGCGCGCCGAAGCCGACGAACATGGAGCCGGCCAGCCGCCGAAGCTCCCGCGAGACTGTCGCGCTCAGGTAGTATTGGCCGACTGTCCAGGGCCGATCGCTGAAGCCGTCCAGCTGCGCCTTCATGACGATATATTCTTCGTCGTTGGCATCGACCGTGGATACGTCGATGCCGAGGTCAGCAGCCTTCTTGAATTCGTCCAGCTTTTCTTCATGTGCCATGGCCGCCAGCACGGGATCACCGATCGTCTGCCAGGACCCCGGAAGCTTGTCCTGAATGCTGCCGCCGGTCTGGAGCCAGACCGCGTCCGAATGCAGGATCACCTGATCCCCGTCGGCGATGATGAAGACGGTGTTGTCGCTGCCCTCGTCCTGGGCGGAAACGATATGGGCGAGCTCTTCCATCGACGTTGCTGCCGTCAGCATTCCGGCAAGCTTTCCGTCGCGCACCAGCGGCACCGACACATTCGCAAAGAGACCGACTTCGTGCTTGACGAGCGCACCCCATGTTGGCGGGCTGTCCACACTCAGTTGCGGCGTCTGCTGCATGTTCATGCCGGGCGGCGGGGCGTCGGTCTCGATCCGCCACAGTTTACCGTTCGGCGCCCGGTAGATCCCCAGTTTGCGTTTGTCCAGCGACGTCACCACCAGAGTGGTGATGTCATGATTGGATTTCAGCGCGATCGACAGGTCCTGCAAGGTTCTTTCAGCATCGTCAAAGCCGAGCGTGCCGTCATCAAAGTAGGGTTTCAGACCGACAATCGCGTTTTCGACAGACACGAAATGCGTCCGGAGCTGCGTTTCGAGCGCCTGGGTGCTCAGGATCGTCTTATCGTTGAGCAGGGAAAACGTATTGCGGAAGTTTGCGGAAACAGACAGGCCAAGAACGAGACCGATGGAAATCGCCACGAACGCACCGAACCCCAGCCCGACGATGGTCGTCAGGGGCAGCATAATCCGCCGTCCGGTGGGTTTCGAATTTTTCATCGGGCGGTGACCCTTGTTGCGAACAGGCAGCTTACCTGCAAGACGGTTTCCGTCAAATTAAGGCAAGCTTTCGACTTTCCACCGCAAAGGATTGCCGCTGCGATGTCTTTTGCCTTTAGCCGACCATTTGTCGCAGGGCCAGGTCCTGCAGCAGAACGATGGTCTTGACGTCCATGATCTCGCCAGACCGGATCATTTCAAGTGCCTGGTCGAGCGGGACGTGCAGCACCTCGATATCCTCACCCTCTGTTTCCTTACCGCCACCTGCGGCAACCTTGTCCTTCAGATGGTATGTCCCGCGGAAGAATGCCACATATTCCGTTACCGAGCCCGGGCTCATGAAGGCATCGAACAGGTGCTCGAGTTCGGACACCTGAAAGCCCGTCTCCTCCATCAGCTCCGCCCGCATCCGGTCCTCCGGATGCGCGCCTTCCAGAAGTCCGGCAGGCGCTTCAATCACCAGCGGATCGCGTCCCGCCGCCCAGACAGGCAGCCGGAACTGACGGGTCAGCAAAACGCAGTTCCGTTCCGGATCGTAAAGCAGGCAGGTTGCGCCATGGCCCTTGTCATAGACTTCGCGCACCTGCTCCTGCCAGGCTCCGTCCCGGCGCTTGTATGCGATCCGGTGACGGGTCAATGTGCCCCAGGCATCGGCCAGGACTTCGCTTTCGACCACCTTGAGGTAATCCGGAGTGCTCATGGAAGTGCTTTCTTGGTTCAGGATTTCGGGCCGTTTGCGATGCCGAGCTCCATCAGGATTTCGTCCGTATGCTCGCCAAGTGCGGGCGCTGCCCGATCCAGCACGAGCTGACCGTTCTTGAACCGGATAGGGGTGCGAACCGAGGCGACCGAGCCGCCGTCGACGCCGGTTGCCGGCAAGTCGACCTTCATCTGCCTGTGCAGCACCTGCTTGTCGTTGAAGACATCTTCCACGGAATTGATCGGTCCGGCCGGAACGCCCTCGCCTTCCAGAGCAGCCAGCAGATCGTCGCGCGCTCTGGTCGCCGTTTCCGCCGTCAGGATCGGTACAAGGTCCGAGCGGGCGGCAACCCTTGCAGCATTGGTTGCATAGCGCGGATTGTCGGCAAGTCCGGGCAGACCGAGAACGGCGCAAAGCCGCCTGAACTGGCCGTCATTGCCGACCGCGATGATCAGATGTCCGTCGCTGGCGGGAAAGACCTGGTAGGGAACGATGTTCGGATGTGCATTGCCCAGACGCTTCGGCGCTTTGCCCGAGACGAAATAGTTGAGGGCCTGGTTTGCCAGCACACCGACCTGCGCATCGAGCAGCGCCATGTCGACCCATTCTCCCTCGCCGGTTTCATCCCGCCGGCGCAGGGCGGCAAGAACACCAACGACACCATAAAGCCCGGTAAAGATATCCGCGAAGGCCACACCGATCTTCTGCGGGTCGCCTTCCGGGTCTCCGGTCAGATCCATGATGCCGCCCATGCCCTGGATCATGAAGTCGTAGCCGGCCCGATGCGCGTAGGGTCCGTCCTGGCCGAATCCGGTGATCGAGCAATAGATCAGCTTCGGATTGACCTTCGACAGGCTGTCGTAATCGAGGCCGTATTTGGCGAGCCCGCCAACCTTGAAGTTCTCGATCAGAATGTCGGCATCCGCCACCAGCCGGCGGACGAGCTCCTGGCCTTCCTGCGTCCGGAAATCCACCGCGATCGACCTTTTGCCGCGGTTGCAGGCATGGAAATAGGCTGCATCCCGGTCCGCGCCGGTCTCATCCCTGACGAAAGGCGGTCCCCAGCCCCGGGTATCGTCACCTTGCGGGCTTTCCACCTTGATGACGTCCGCCCCGAGATCCGCGAGGGTCTGGCCCGTCCAGGGTCCGGCCAGAATGCGGGCCAGTTCGACAACCTTGATACCTTTGAGCGGCGCGGTCATTTGTTTCTTCCTGAAGAATGCCGACGGTCAGGCTTCTGATGTCTTGCGGTAGATATGATAACGCCCCCGGTGAATGCCGTCCGGTTTCTTCACGGTTTCATAATTCGGAAGATCAAGTTCGAGCGCACAGAGAATAATGCCGCCTACGGCCATATGCGCATCGATTGACGGCGCCAGCCAGGCTGCGATCGAAAGGTCGTTGGTCGGATCCGCCGACCCGATGTCAATGTGGGCGAACGACGCCTTTGCACCGATCCGAGGCCCGCAAAAATCAAGCGTATCGCGAATATTGCCAAGGATCATGTGGTTGGCATCCGGAGCACAGCTCGGATGGCAATCCATGGCGAAATCGAACACGAATATTTCCTTGTTGGGATAAATCTCGCGCAAATGGTCATATGTCCGGCCATTGCCCAACCCCAGTTCAAGGATCGGTCCGTCGACCTCGTTGACCTTGTCGATCAGAAATTCGAGCAATATTTTCTGCGATGTCATTCGGCGAATAAAACTGTCCAAACGGCTCATAAAAAAAGTTCCCTGCAACTTGCGAAGCCCATGACATAGACAATGCCCCGGCTGGCGTCAAAACCTCCCATCTGCTTTTACCTATTATCAAAAGGCTTACAAACCAGCAGCCGTTGCGGAAGGTCAAAGAGGACTTTGCCGTAATCGGCGATCATGCTAACGCCTAGAGCATCCTCACAATTCCATGAGGGTGCGTTTCCGGTCCCGGCCGGAACGTTCCAGGCAGGCTCTGGCAGGCCCTTGCGCCTCACATCAGCAGGAGATTTCGATGCGTTCCGAAACGGCGCCAGCCATACGGCTGGAAGACTATAAACCGCCACTCTATCGCATCGACAAGGTCGCCCTGAACGTTGAGCTGACCCCCAAAGCAACGCGCGTTACCGCTACTCTTCAGGTCAAAAGGCAGCCGGACACTGCAGCCGGCGCTTCGCTGGTACTGGATGGTGACGAATTGTCGCTTGCCGGCATCCTTTTGAACGGCAAGACGCTTGACGAAACCGCCTACACCGCGACCGCCGAACGCCTCGAACTTCTTTCTCCGCCTGCCGAGCCGTTCGAACTGACACTGGTGACCGAACTTGATCCGGACGCGAACACCAAGCTGATGGGCCTTTACCGCTCCTCCGGGACCTATTGTACCCAATGCGAGGCCGAGGGCTTTCGAAGGATCACCTATTTCCTCGACCGTCCGGATATCCTTGCGGTCTACACGACACGTCTGGAAGCCTCGAAGGCGGAGTGCCCGGTTCTATTGGCCAATGGCAACCTTGCAGAGGCCGGGGACATCGAGGGCACGGACAGACACTACGCCATCTGGCACGACCCTCATCCCAAGCCGGCCTATCTGTTCGCGCTCGTTGCTGGTGATCTCGCGGAGGTTCCGGACAGGTTCACGACCATGTCGGGCAAGGACGTTGCGCTCAATATCTATGTCGAGCACGGCAAGGAGGGCTTGTGCGACTGGGCCATGGATTCCCTCAAGCGATCCATGCGCTGGGACGAGGAAGTGTTTGGCCGCGAATACGATCTGGATGTATTCAACATCGTTGCCGTGTCGGACTTCAACATGGGCGCGATGGAAAACAAGGGCCTTAACATCTTCAACGACAAATACGTTCTGGCCGACCCGGAAACGGCGACCGATCAGGACTATGCCAACATCGAAGCGGTCATCGCACACGAATACTTCCACAACTGGACCGGAAACCGCATCACCTGCCGGGACTGGTTCCAGTTGTGCCTGAAGGAAGGCCTGACGGTCTTCCGCGATCAGGAGTTTTCCTCCGACATGCGCTCGCGCCCCGCCAAGCGCATTGCGGATGTGCGTTTGCTGAAATCGCATCAGTTCCCGGAGGACGCAGGCCCGCTCGCACACCCCGTGCGTCCGCGAACCTACCACGAAATCAACAACTTCTATACAGCCACCGTTTATGAAAAGGGCGCTGAAGTTGTCCGTATGCTCCAGACGCTTCTGGGAAAGCAGGCGTTCCGCAAGGGGCTGGATCTCTATTTCGAGCGTCACGACGGAGAGGCAACCACGATCGAAGCCTTCCTGGCCTGTTTCGAGGAAGCCTCTTCCACCGATCTCGAACAGTTCTCGCTCTGGTACGAGCAAGCCGGAACGCCCGTTGTGTCGGTGGAAACGGAATATGATCCCGACCGCAAGACCTTCTCCGTTTCGCTGTCACAGGAAATCCCGCCTCTCGCTGGTCAGAAATCCAGCAAACCAGCCGTCATCCCGCTGCGTTTCGGGCTGGTCGGCCCGAATGGCGAGGATATGGAGACAGGCCCTGTCGAGGGCGCAAAGGTGAACGGCGATGTGCTGGTGCTCGACAAGGCCCATCAGGATGTCGTCTTCCAAAATGTCGCCGCGGCTCCCGTTCTCTCCCTCCTGCGCGGCTTCTCCGCACCCGTCCGGCTGAACCAGCCTCTTCATTCGAAGGACCTTCTGTTTCTGGCGGCACAGGATCGGGACCCGTTCAATCGCTGGCAAGCGGTTCAGACGCTGGCGATGCAGGACCTTGTCAGGCTTGCCGGCCTTGTGCGTGAGGGTGCAGAAGGCGCTCCATCTGAAGACGTCATCGGTGTCCTCGCATCCGTACTGGATGAAACCCAGCTCGACGAAGCCTTGCGCGCGCAGGCGCTCACCCTGCCGAGCGAGGCGGATATCGCCCAGGAAATCGGCAAGGACGTCAACCCGGACGCCGTCCATGCGGCCCGTGAAATGCTACGACGTGCGGTCGCCACCCGCCTTGGCCCATCGCTGTTGCCTTTCATTTCCGGCCACTCTGCCGGCGGGTCCTATTCCCCGGATGCACAGGCAGCCGGAAAACGGGCGCTCGCAAACCGGTGTCTGCATTATTACGCGGCCTCCGGCGCGGATGACGCGGCCGATCTAGTGTGGTCCCGGTTCACTTCAGCCGACAACATGACCGACCGGCTTGCCGCGCTTACGCTGCTGGTTCACGACCACATGCCGAGGGAAGAGGAAGCGCTTGCCGCTTACCGGAAGCGACACATGGACAGCTCGCTTGCCATGGACAAGTGGTTCATGACCCAGGCCATGGCCCCAGGCGACCAAACGCTGGAACGGGTCAAGGCCTTGATGTCGGACCCTTCCTATGATGCGGGCAATCCCAACCGGGTCCGGTCGCTTCTACAGTCCTTCGCCACCGGCAACCCAACACAGTTTGCCCGTGCGGACGGTGCCGGTTTTGAACTGGTGGCCGAATCAGTTCTGGACATCGACAAGCGAAATCCACAAGTGGCATCAAGACTTCTGACGAGCTTCCGCTCGTGGCGCGCACTTGACCCACAAAGAAGTGCCCTTGCTGAATCTGCACTCCTGAGGGTTTCAGCATGCGAAAATCTGTCGAGAGACAGCCGCGACATTGTCGACAGAACCTTGCAGTAGTCTGCAATACTGAGAAAAGTTAACGAAAGAACCGGAAAACCGGGTTCGCGTTAACCATTTTATTCTTGGCCGGGTCTGGACAAGAACCGACGATTTGATTCAAATGGAAGTGATTCGGGGGTCACTCCGACGCGGCGGTTTTTGAGGCACACTTCCAATGGCGAGAGCAATAGCTGGCGACGCATCTTCGCGGCGCGGCGAGAAGGAGTCTGAGTGGGACACAGACGCAGGCACGAAACGCCTGCCTCTACGCACCATCCTCGGCTCCCTTGCCGAAAGCCTGGCCCGTTCCGACAGCCTGATGCGGCGTCTCATACCGGGCCTCGCCATTGTCTTCATCGTCATTCTGGCACTCTTCCGCACGGGCGACCTGGTCACTGACTACACCAGAACCCAGGAAACCGCACAGATGACGTTGAGCCTGATGGCAACCGTCGTTGCCAGCGGCCTCATGTCTTCGGAAAGCGACCTGCCCGAAACGGGCTATCGGACAACCTTGAAACGCATCCTTGCCGACAGTCTGCCCTCCGGGGCGACCAGCAAGGGCCGCATCTATCTTGTCGCCGACCAATCCGGCACCATCGTGGCCTCCGCACCGCTCCAGCCTGCCCTGGAAAGCCGTCCGATCAGCGACCTGCTCGGCCCGTCGCAGCCTCTCATGGTGTTCGGCGCCCGCGCAGGTGTCATGCCTGTGGTTACCAACCTCGGCGGCAGCAAGGGCGAGGAACAGGTTCTGGCGACGGTTCATCACCTCGACGGACGGCTTGGAATGGTTGCGGTTCTGCAGCCTGAAAATGCAATCTTCAGCCAGTGGCGGGACGATCTGTCGGCAAATGTGACGCTGTTCGTCGGCACGTCTCTGGTCCTGCTGGCGGTTATCTACGGCTTCTTCAGCCAGGCGACCCGCGCGGAAGCAGCCGACGACATGTACGCGGCGACCCGCGCCCGCATCGACACCGCCCTCACCCACGGCCGCTGCGGACTGTTCGACTGGGATCTGTCGCGCGGCAGAATGTTCTGGTCATCCTCGCTCTACGAGTTGCTCGGACGCGAACCGAAGGACGACATTCTCAGCTTTGCCGATGTCGCCGACATTACCCATCCCGATGACATCGACCTTCTGGGCCTTGCCGAACATCTGCTGGAAAGCGGCGAGACGCTGGTCGATGAAACCTTCCGCATGCGCCATGCTGACGGTAGCTGGATCTGGCTGCGCGCCCGCGGCGAGATCCAGTCCGAGCCCGGCCGTGCCGAGCCGCACCTCATCGGGATCTGCATCGACATCACCGAACAGCACGAGCTGGCCGAACAAAGCCGCATGGCCGACCTGCGCCTGCGGGACGCGATCGAGACCATCTCGGAAGCTTTTGTTCTGTGGAACGCGCGCAACGAGCTCGTGATCTGCAATTCCAACTATCAGTCGCTGCACAGCCTGCCGAATTCCGTGATCAAACCGGGCACTCCCTACAAGGACGTGATGGCGGCCGCCTCCAATGCGGAAGTGGCACCACACCCGGTCACCTTGCGCCAGCGCGGCGGCGCACCGGATGGCTCTTACGAAGCGCAACTGGAAGACGGCCGCTGGCTGCAGATTTCCGAGCGGCGCACAAAGGACGGCGGTTTCGTGTCTGTCGGCACGGATATTACCGCGCTGAAGAAACACGAAGAAAAGCTGGTCGATTCCGAAAAGCGTCTTAAGGCGACCGTGACCGATCTTCAGAAGTCCCGCCAGACGCTTGAAGTCCAGGCCCGCCAGCTTGTGGAAATGGCCGACAAGTACCAGGAAGAAAAGACCCGCGCGGAAGCCGCGAACAAGGCAAAGTCGGAGTTTCTGGCCAATATCTCCCATGAACTGAGAACGCCGCTGAACGCCATCATCGGGTTCTCCGACATCATGACGCAGGAAATGTTCGGCCCGGTCGGCACGGACCGCTATTCGGACTACTGCAAGGACATCTATTCCTCCGGCACGTACCTCCTGAACGTGATCAACGACATTCTCGACATGTCCAAGATCGAAGCCGGCCGCATGACCATCGAGACGGAAACCGTCAATGCGTCGGAGTCTGCCGAAGATGCCAGCCGCATCGTCACCGGAGCGGCAACCGAAAAGAACATTACCGTCACCACCGACGTCGTTGAAAACGTCTCGGTGCATGCCGACAAGCGGGCGCTGAAACAGATCCTGCTGAACCTGCTGGCCAATGCGGTGAAGTTCACGCCCGACAATGGCACTGTCACGCTCAAGGCCCGGCCGCGCGGCGACAAGCTGCACTTTGAAGTAATCGACACCGGCATCGGCATTTCTGAGCGCGATATCGAACGTCTTGCTCAGCCGTTCGTGCAGGTGGAAAACCAGTTTACCAAGACCCACCAGGGGTCCGGGCTTGGACTTGCCATCGCCCGTTCGCTGGTCGAGTTGCACGGCGGCGCGCTGGTGATCAAGTCGGAAGTCAAGAAAGGCACGACTGTCAGCTTCACGCTACCGCTCGCCGAGAAGGAAACTGCCTGACGCACGTCATAGTGCAGCTGGTACACCCCTCCGAATGCGGTCTCAACAGCCTGGGCATCCACACAAAGACAAACCGCCCATCTGAAGATGGTTCCCCTCAGATGAGCGCAGATTTGTGTGCCGCAACAAAGCTCACCCTTTGCCGCGTGCAGCCATCAGTTCGCGCAGGATGTCGTGTGCACGGGTCCACAGCAACGCGCCGCCCTCTTCGGCAAGGAACCGGCGGCTTGCGTTCGGCAATCTCTCTGCGAGTGACCGACCGAAGTCAGGTGAATGGACCGGACTGCCATCCTTGCCGCCATACCAAAGCGTGACCGGACAATTGATCCGGCCAAGGTCGACACCCCACGGTGTCAGCGCTGCAAGCGTGTCGAGGACATAACCTTTCGGCCCCTGCCTGAAGCCTTCGCGAAGGGCATGCCTGTAAGCCGAAGCAAAAGGCTCAGCACCATAGACCGTCTGGTCTTCCGGCGAACTCATCGACAGGACAAGATCATAGAAGCCATCCGGCTCGGCGAAACCTTCCAGCATCGCAGAAAACCCGGCCGGATCTTCCTGCGCATGCCGGGTCATCTGCGTCACCTGGTCCGGCAACCGGTCGGCGAACTCCGGGCGGTAGAGTTCATCCTGACCTGAGACGATCGCCAGGGAGCTTGCGGTTCCGTGTGCTGCAGCAGCAAATGCGAAAGGCGCCCCTTGCGAAAAGGCAGCCATGGGGATGCTGGTTCGACCAAGGCTTTCGACAAGTTCGCCTATGTCCCGCGCGACGCTTGCCAATGTCTTGTCCGGATCAGCGGAGGACGCACCGAGCCCCGGTCTGTCCGGTGCGATAAGCCGGATATGAAGATCTTCGAGATGTTCCTGGCCAAAGCCGAGTGTTCCGGCCATGCCGGCCCCTGTCAGAAACAGAACCGGCTCGCCCCTTTCAGGTCCCCATTCGGACCAGGCGAGCACACGGTTGCCGGCAAGCGTGATGCTGCCTTTGCGATCCGGGCGACGGACCGCTTCATCAGGTGAAAAAGTCATGACGTTTCTCAGGAAATGGGGAAGGGTTCGCTCAGATGAGCGCAAAAGGATTTGAAATCGGCCGCCGGCGCGGTCTCTCCCTAGCCCAATGAAAACGGCTTTGCAATCCGAGTCTAGCTGCTGACCGTTTCAACCTCGCCAATCAGCCGCACGAAGGTCTCGCGCACCTTTGCCTGAAGGTCTGCAAGTTCCGCTTCCAGCCGGGCAAAGGTCGGGCTGCCGGAGGCCTGCACCAGAAGGTCCAGAACACCGCGCGGCGCTTCCGCTGGCACGAATTTGCCGGAAAGGGCCAGCCGCAACACCTGGGTAAGGCGGTGATAAAGACGGAGGGCCTCCAACAGAAGGCCGGCATCGCCAAGGGTGAGGAAGCCTGCATCGCGCAACAGCTCCAGCGCCCGCTCCGTGCTTTGGGCCAGGATCTCCGGATTTTCCTGAGCATGTGCCAGTTGCAGAAACTGGGACAGAAACTCGATATCGACCAGACCACCGGCCACCTGTTTCAGGTCCCAGACATCCTTGGTGCCTTTTTCCTTCTCGATCCGGGCGCGCATGGTGCGGACATCGTCAGCGAGCTTCGTCAGGTCACGCGACTGAACCAGCGTGCCGCTGATGCTGTCGACGATCTTCTGCTTGAACTCCGGCGTCGTGGAGGCAATCACGCGTCCACGCGTCAGGGCCATATGCTCCCAGGTCCAGGCTTCCTTCTTCTGGTAGGCTATGAAGCCGTCAAGATTGGTCGCCAGCGGTCCTGCGTTACCGGACGGACGGAGCCGGAAATCAACCTCATAAAGCGAGCCCTCCGCCGTCGGTGCGCTGAGGGCCGTTACCAGCCGCTGGGTCAGGCGCGTATAATATTGCGTGATTGCCAGCGGCCTCTTGCCGTCGGATTGCTTAACGTCCTCCGGAGCGTCATAAAGCAGGATCAGATCGAGATCGGAGGCCGCCGTCATTTCGCGCCCCCCCAGCTTGCCCATGGCCAGAACGGCGACATTGCCGCCCGGCACCGTGCCGTGGCTTTCGCCGACATGGACAATCACCTGCTTCAGGATGCGGTCGACCACAACTTCCGCCAGCCGTGCCAGTGCAAACCCCACCCGGTCGGCGGAGAGCGTATCGGAAATCATCCGCAGGCCGATCAGGAACTGCTGCTCCTGGGTGAAGATCCGCGCCCGGTCCAGCGCTTCCTCGTAAAAGCGGGCTTGAGACAGTGTCCGGTCCAGCCCGGCACGAAACTCCTCCACGCTCGGCATCGCGCCAAAGAAGGCGGGATCCAGAACCGCATCCAGCACATGCACGCGTTTGGACACCGTCTCGGCCATCCGCGGTGCGGCGCCCATTGTGGTCGCCAGAAGCGTCAGGAGCTGTGGATTGGATCTCAGCAGCGAGAACAACTGCACCCCGGCCGGAAGCTTGCCCAGAAAGCTGTCGAAGGCTCGCAGCGCGGCATCCGCATTGTCGGTTGCTGCCAGCGCGCTGAGAAGCGCCGGATGCATTTCGGTCAGCCGCTCGCGTGCCTTGGTCGAACGGGTGCATGGATAGCGGCCGAAATGCCAGGCCTTGACGATGGCTGCCGCTTCCGCCGGCTGCTTGAAACCTAGACCGGCGAGCGTTTCCAGCGTGCCGGGGTCGTGATCGTCGCCGGTGAAGACCAGATTGCCCAGCTCGGAAGAAAGCGCCGGCTCATCTTCGAACAGTTCGGCATAATGATGCTGGACCGTCCGCAAATGGTGGAGCAATGCGTCTTCGAAAGCAGCGAGCGTGTCGTAACCCATCAGGGCGGACACCCGTTTCATACCCTCCTCATCCTTGGGCAGAAGCTGGGTTTGCTCGTCGTTGAGCATCTGAATGCGATGTTCGACATTGCGCAGGAACCGGTAGGCAGAGGCCATCTCGTCGCGTGTCTTGCCCTTGATCCAATCGGCCTCGACCAGCGCATCCAGCATGTCGAGCGTGCGCCGCCCGCGAAGCGCCGGGTTGCGACCACCGGCGATCAACTGCTGGGTCTGGACGAAGAACTCCACTTCGCGGATGCCGCCACGGCCAAGCTTCACGTTGTGCCCTGCAACTGCAATGGCACCATGGCCCTTGTGCATATGGATCTGGCGCTTGATCGACTGCACGTCGGCGATTGCCGCAAAGTCCAGATATTTGCGCCAGATGAACGGCACGATTTCATGGAGGAAGGATTCACCGGCCGGAATGTCGCCGGCACATGGCCGCGCCTTGATCAGCGCCGCCCGTTCCCAGTTCTGGCCGAGGGACTCATAGTAGACCAGCGCGGCGGGAACCGACATGGCCAGCGGAGTAGCCCCAGGGTCGGGGCGCAGGCGCAGGTCGGTGCGGAAGACATATCCGTCCGCGGTCCGGTCCTGCATGATCTTGACCAGGCGGCGGGTCAGCCGGACGAATTCCACCGGCGCTTCCGCCGATCCGACCATTGGTGCCTTGGCTGGATCGTACAGAACGATCAGATCGATGTCGGACGAGTAGTTCAGTTCATTCGCGCCGTGCTTGCCCATGGCAAGAACGATAAAGCCGCTGTCGACTTCCGGCTTTTCCGGGTCGTGGGGGTCGAATTTGTTCCGGCGGACAAGATCGCCGAGACAGAACCTGATGGCGGCCGTGAGCGCTGCGTCTGCAAATCCGGCCAGGGCACCGGTAACGCTGGTCAGGCCGATTGCGCCGGAAATATCGGCAAGGCCGAGCGTCAACGCGAGATCATGCTTGAAAAGGCGCAAGGTCCGCATGATGCCGGCCTCGTCTTCAGCACGTGCTTCGCGGGCGTCTGACAAAAGGTTTTCCAGACGGGTTTCCGGTGCTTCCTTCAACAGGCGAAGCAGGCGCTGCGGATCGGCGAGCATCAGATCACGCAGATAGGGTGAGTTCCCGATTACCCCGAGCAGAAACCCTTCCAGATCCGGCTTTTCCTGCAAAAGGGACTTCAGCGCCTCGCCGGCCTCGGCATCGGACAGAAGATCTTTCAGGAAGAGGGCTGCATGATCGGGATCAGGCGCCGTGGGCACCACTGCGATCCGGTCGGCCAGAATGCCCGGGGCACCGTCCTGGCTAGTCCCCTTCCCCAGATTGCCCGGCTGTGCCGCCTTGTTCATGCCCGCTCCTGCTGCTGTCCGGTTTCACCGGCTTGAGATCGATCCGGGCACTAAGCCCCGGGTCCTCATTCATGAAGCGCAAGTCTCCACCATGCAAGCGGGCAACCGCCTTGACCAGACTCAATCCAAGGCCCGTTCCCGGTTCCGAACGACTTTCTTCCAGCCTGACGAAGCGTTCCTTGACCCGGTCCTGATCCTTTTCCGGAATACCAGGGCCGTTGTCAGTGACGCTGAGGACGATCCGGCCATCCTCTTCGCGGCCACCGAGGCAGATCCGCAAGGCACCGGTTTGCGGCCGCCCGTATTTCAGCGCATTCTCGATCAGGTTCACCAGCACCTGACTGATCAGGTCGCGGTTGCAATCCGCCATCAGCCCTTCAGGCAGATCGGTTTCAAGCTTGCCGCCTTCGTCTTCCACCAGCGGTTCATAAAGTTCGGCAACTTCTGCGACCAGCTTGTTGAGATCGGTCGGCTCCATCACGGAAGCCGGAGCCATGGATTCAACCCGCGCGATGCGCAACAGCGCATTGAAGATCCTCAAAAGCTGATCGGATTCCTCCAGTGTCGCTTCCAGGGCACCGCGATAGCCCTCCTCCCCTTTTGCTTCGCGCAGGGCGTTTTCAATCCGGGTTTGAAGGCGGGTCAGCGGTGTTTTCAGATCATGGGCGATGTTGTCGGTGACATCCTTCATCGACTGCATCAGGAGTTCGATCCGGTCCAGCATGGTATTGAGATTGATCGCCAGACGGTCGAACTCGTCGTTGTTTCCGGTCACGGTCAGCCGACCGGAAAGTTCGCCTTGCATGATCGTGCGGCTGGTGGCCGAAATCTCGTCGATGCGCTTCATCACCCGGCGGCTGACAAACAGCCAGGTGATCGCCGCCATGACCACCACGACGACGAGCCACAGCCGCAAGGCGTTGGCGAGAAGGTTGGAAAACCGGAGCTGGTCGCCCAGGTCCCGTCCAACCAGCAGACGGAAGCCGCCGCGCAGCTCAAAGGTGCGCACCATGGCCTGGCGCTCGACGTCTTCGGAATCCTGGCCGAGCCGCGTATAGCGAACCCGCCGCAATCCGCCGTCGGCTTCTTCCAGAACGGTGGTAGGCAGGCGGGCAATGTTGCCGACGAGCGCATTGCCCGCGAAATCGACCAGAAGATAGAGGCTGGCGTCGGGATGACGGGAACGCGTATCGATGGTTTCGACAAGGTCCCGCACACCGCCGCGCACATAGACATCGGCAAGTGTCTTCAGTTCCGAATCCACGGACTGAACCACCTGCTCGGACATCAGATTGTCCGTGTTGTCCGCAATATAGAACAGCAACACCCCGGACATCACCGTGAAGACGGCAATGTAGAGCAGCGACAGCTTGAAGGCTGTGGTTCTGGTAAACCTAGTGAGCCGCGTCACGGATCGTGTATCCGGCACCCCGGATGGTGTGCAGCAGAGGTGTGTCGAAACCCTTGTCGATCTTGCCGCGCAGACGGGAGATATGAACGTCGATCACGTTGGTCTGCGGATCGAAGTGATATTCCCAGACATTTTCGAGCAGCATCGTGCGGGTCACCACCTGGCCAGCGTTCTGCATGAGATATTCCAGAAGGCGGAATTCGCGCGGCTGCAAGGGAATTTCCGTTTCGCCGCGGCGACAGGAATGGGCCATGCGGTCGAGTGTCAGGTCACCGACGGTGTAGGTGGTTTCAATCTGGCTGGCCGACTTGGGGCGCCGGGCCAATGCTTCGATCCGGGCCAGCAATTCGGTAAAGGCATAAGGTTTGGGCAGATAGTCGTCGCCGCCGGCCTTGAGGCCCTTGACGCGGTCATCGACCTGGCCGAGCGCGGACAGGATCAGAACCGGCGTGTGGTTGCCTTGCCGGCGCAGCTCCTGAATGACCGAAAGGCCATCCATCTTCGGCAACATGCGGTCCACGATGAGGATGTCGTAGTCTCTGTCGAGGGCCATATCCAGACCGGCCGGTCCATCGGCCGCCTGGTCGGCGGTGTGGCCCAGTTCACTCAAACCCTTGACGAGGTAGCTTGCAGCTTCCGGGTCGTCTTCTATGACAAGAATCCTCAACATCCCATCCTTTTAGCTTGAGTTGGCCCTAAAGAAAATGCTGGCGGCGGCGATGGATGTGAGAGTCGCCGCCGCCAGTCAGTCAGGGTTTAGCAGATAAACCCTTGGCAAAGACCGGCCCGTCGGGGTTTGGGGGCAGAGGGCAGGCCGGTCTTGCCTCACAGGTCCGGTTCGGGGCGGAACCGGTCCCTGATCAGGCGAGGTTCATGGGCAGGGCCACGAACCGGGTGTTGTTGTTGCTTTCAACCCGGAACAGAACCGCCTTGCGGCCATCCTTTTCCGCCTTTTCCAGTGCCTTGAGCACATCGGACGGGCTGTTGACCTTCATGCCGGCGACTTCCAGGATGACGTCTCCGGTGTTGAGGCGCTTTTCGGCAGCCGGGCTGTCTGGATCGATTTCGGCGATAACCACGCCGTCACCTTCCATGCCTGCTTCGGCTTTCGTGGTCAGGACCAGGCCGAGATCATCAAGGCTGGTCTTGCTTTCAGCGGCTTCCGGCTGGACGGCTGCAACCCGATCCGGCTCCTGCAGGCGGCCAAGGGTAACGATGACGTCCTCTTTCTGACCGTCACGCCAGACCGTGATGTCCACGTTGCTGTCCGGCTCGTAAGCCGCAATGATCTTGGACAGCTCGCGCGGGCCTTTCACTTCGGTGCCATCAACGGCAAGGATGGTGTCGCCCGAGCGCAGGCCAGCCTTCTGAGCCGGGCTGTTTTCCTGCGCTTCCGCGACAATCGCGCCACGGGCCTCATCGAGGCCAAGGCTTTCCGCGATGTCATCGGTCACATTCTGGATCTGAACACCCAGCCAGCCGCGAACGACTGTGCCGTCGTCCTTCAGCTCCATGATGACATCCTGCGCGGTCGAAGCCGGAATTGCGAAGGCGATACCGACGTTGCCGCCGGACGGCGAGAAGATCGCCGCGTTCACACCGATCACTTCACCATGCATGTTGAAGGCCGGGCCACCGGAATTACCGCGGTTGACCGGGGCATCGATCTGGATGAAGTCGTCGTAGGGGCCTGCGCCGATGTCACGGCCGCGCGCCGAGACGATACCGGCCGTAACGGAGCCGCCGAGACCGAACGGATTGCCAATGGCCACGGTCCATTCACCGACCTGCGGTGCTTCCTTGGCGAATTCGACATAGGTGAACTTGTCGCCGCTATCGACTTTCAGGAGCGCAAGGTCGGTACGCTTGTCGGCGCCGATGAGCTTGGCATCGTATTCCTTGCCATCCCGGTCGATGACGGTGAACTCGGTGCCGTTTTCAATCACGTGATGATTGGTCACAAGGTAACCGTCATCGGAGATGAAGAAGCCGGAGCCCTGGGAAATGCCGTACTGGCGCGGGGCACGGCGCTGGTTTTGCTGCTGCTCACCACCCTTGCCGCCGAAATCGCGGAAAAAGCGCTGGAACGGGTGACCGTCGGGCAGACCCTTGAAGAAATCCTCGAAGCTGTCGTTGCCGCCATCGAAGTTCATCATGCGCGGCTCTGCGGCCTGCTTGACCTGAACACTAACGACCGCCGGGCTGACGGCGCTGACGACGTGGGAGAAGTCCAGCGGAGCCGCGGTATCGACACGAACCGCATCTGCCAGAGCCAGTTGGCTCGGAACGATGGTCTGTGCCGTCAGAAGTCCGGCTGCGCCGAGCGCAACGACGCCTGCCAGCAATTTGGCGCGACGGGAGCGCAGGGGAGAAACTGAGCGACTGTTTTGCATGTTGTCTTCCTCTTTCGAGATACGGTTTGAAGGCCATTTCCAGGAACGCTGGCGGGGAAAGCGCCCCAGGTTCGAAAGTGAAAGTATGTCAGCCAGTCTTACAGGCGCCTGTCGGCGGCATTACGGTTTTGTAAGGTTGGGAACCGGGCAGGAAACCCTGAGGAAATCCGCGGACTTTTCGCGGTAAAAAGCTGCAATTTCTTGTCCGCCGGACCATCGGCAGGCAAGAAAACCGGCGTCAGCGGACAGAAACGGTTGCTGCGGCGGGTAACAAGACGGTCCCGGCCCGGGGAATCAGGACGTGGGATTCGCTTCTGAAGGAAAGAAGACCGGCGTGTCCCCCGCCCGCCACGGGCTCCATTTCGACATCACGGATTGAAACCGGGAAGAATTCTCGAAGGCTTCCAGCCAGGCCTTCAGGGACGTCCAGTCCTGGCTGTCGAACCAGCTTCGGTCCGCGTTTGCGAACTGACGAACAAACGGCAGGATTGCATAATCGGCAAGTGAACCCCTGCTGCCGAAAAGCCAGGGCCTGTCGGTCAGACGTCTTTCCAGATGCCAGAGAAAGTCCGCAGCCCCGGCTTGCTCTGTTTCCCTGTCCGCATCCGGATATCTCGTATCGTATTTGTAGCGGTCGAGGTTGCGTTTGAACGGACCGTCGCAGTCGGCAATCTGCGCCAGCATTTCATCGAGATCGCCCTCCTCCGGTCTGAGCCAGCTTTCCGGATCGGCGCGTTGCAGCGCCCAGAGCATGATCTCGAGGCTTTCGTCGATGACCGTGTCATCGGCCTTCAGGCAGGGAACGGTCGCGGAAGGGGAGGTTTCCAGAAACTCGGGAGCCTTGTCCCGCAGGAGAATTTCCCGCAATTCGACCTGTTCACCGCTGGCGGCAATCGAGAGCCTTGCCCTGATGGCATAGGGGCAGCGGCGAAAAGAATAGAGGATCGGCATAAAAGTTGCGTTCATGGGCGTGAAATGACGCATTGGTGCAGTCAGGTCAACACTGGCGACGATACCTCGCGGCAACGACTCAATTGGTGTTTTTCACAGGTTATAAAGGAAATTCAGGGAAACTTATGCCGATAGGGTACGGACATGAGTGACTCGCTTCTTAAGCTTGCTAAGGACAGTTCTTCGGAGAAAAAACACGAGCTCGCCGAGCACGTGACCGGCCTGCTTGTTGCCCGCGCGGACGATCCAGGTTCTGAAGAAACCCACCTTCTGAACAATATGCTTGAGGGCGTCTACGATTCTCTGGCACTCGACGCCAAGCGCAAGATGTCGGAACGCCTTGCAGACGTTCGCTCCATGTCGTCCAAACTTGCGGCCGCCATGGCCAGCGACGAGTTGCCTGTTGCCCAGGCCATTCTGGAACGCTCGAAGTCTCTCCGCGAAGAAGACCAGCGCAAGATTGCGGAAACCAGGGACCAGGGTTACCTCCTTGCCCTCGCCAAGCGCGATCACGTCAGCAATGACATCAGCGACATCCTGATCAAGCGTGGCGGCAAGGAAGTCAAACACATGCTGGCTGCCAACCTTGGCGCAGAGATCACCATGCCGGTGTTCGAAAGCCTGGTGAAGGACATGCCAAAGCAGCTTGGCGACCGCATCCGGCACTTGCGCAAGTCAAACGAAGAGTTGCTGGAGGATCTGTTCCGGGACGACGGCGAAGTCGCGGCGGGTGCGGAACTGGTGAAAAAGCAATCCAAGATCAGCCCGAAAGCCTGGCTGATGGGCATCCGGCTCGGCAAGACGACCCTGAACAAGGCGGTTTACCAACTGGCCCAGGAACACAACCTTCTGGACGCGGTTGCCCTGCTCTCGTTCTTCTCCGGCCTCGACATGAAATATGTCCATAACCTCATGGTCCGGTTCGACTCCACCGGCATCGCCACGGTCTGCCGCGCCACAGGCATCGGCGCGATGGAGTTTCAGGCCGTGTGCAAGGAACGCTGCAAGCACCTGAAGTTTCCCGAAAGCACGGGCAGCAAGTGGCTGACCAACTATCACATGCTCGATGACACCGATGCCCGTCGCCTTCTGACACTGATGAAAATCAAGCTGAAGGCCATCAAGCACGAACAGGCGGCCTGACCGCAAACGCTGGCGGGATGAAAATCCGTTTCGCTGCAAAGCGGAAATTGAGTTTCAAAATCCAAGTCATCGCCGTAAAAATCGCCTAGAACTTGTGCAAATGCATATTTTTCAGGCGACTTTCATGCAATCCGACCGCAAATCAAGTTTCCGGACCGCTCTTGCTCCTGCGCTGCCGTGGCCGCAGCCGGCCGAGGCATTCCTGGCCATGCTTGGCGGCGCGGCGGGCATCGGCGCCTGTGCCCTGATGGTCTGGGGAATGCACGAATATGGAAGTTTGCCGCTGTTTCTGATGGCTCCTCTCGGAGCCAGCGCCGTCCTCGTCTTTGCCGTTCCGAACAGCCCACTCGCACAGCCGTGGTCCGCGATCCTCGGCAACACGCTGTCGGCAGTTTGCGGTGTGGTGGCGGTTGGCCTGCTGCCTACCGAAACAGCGCCTGTCCTGGCTGTAGCGCTTGCCTTTGCCGCAATGATGCTCGGCCGGGCCCTTCATCCGCCCGGCGGTGCTGTCGCGCTGTTGATCGGGCTGTCGCCGAACCTTCTGACGGAAGTCGGTGCCGTGATGGTGGTCGTCAACACGGCTGTCATGACAAGCGTACTGGTGGCGTCCGGTCTGGTGTTTCATCGGTATTCCGGGCGTAAGTATCCCTTCAGAACCAGCCTTTCGCAAAGCGGGCCTCCACCGATGCGGCGCCTTGGACTGACAGAGGATAATCTGTCGAGTGTGCTGTCGAAGTTTCACCAGTCGACCAACCTTGGCGCGGTCGACCTGGCGCGGCTCGTGGCCGCGGTGGAAGCAGAGCTGATCCAGCCTCCGTTCGAAGGGGTCTCATGCGCCGATGCCGTAAGCCCGGATGATACGACTGTTCTTCCCGAGACGGACTTTCACACCCTTGTCGGCAAACTTGAGCAAAGCGGGAAACCGGTCGTTGCCGTTGTCGGCACGGATGGCCGCCTTGCCGGCCTGGTCGACCAGCGTGACCTGTTGCACCAATTGACCGGGACCACGCAGGACGTCCCCTGTCCTCCAGCGGGCCGGCTTGCCCGGGACATCATGCGCGCTCCCGTGACGTCTTTCGACGGCAGCCTGCCGCTTGGTGATGCACTGCATGTCATGGTTCGCGATAATCTCGATCATGTGCCGGTGAGCCAGGATGGAACTTTCCTGGGATTTCTGACCAGATCTCTTCTGCTTGAGGCACTGGTCTGGCCGGTGGCGGACAGAAAGGTCGCCTGACACGGAGAGGCACAAGGACACCGAAAGGAGTTATCCGGAATGAACGATGACGTCGATCTGCCGGGAGACCCTGTCTGCTTTGCCGACAAGCTGGTTGCCGGTTTTGTCGTGGATCAGCAGACGTTCCGTGATGTCAGCCGTTTCCGCGCATCCGAACGCACCCGCCTGTATGAAAAGCGGAAGGGACTGAACAGTGCCGAGCGGGCGGAAAAGACGACAGCCCTGATCGACCAGCTTCGCCCGGTGCTGGAGGCCGCGAATTTTCAGACCATCTCCTTCTATTGGCCGATCCGCGGCGAACCGGATTTGCGCCCCTTGATGGCGGTCCTGAGCAAAGCAGGTAAAACCGTTCTTCTGCCGGTGGTTCCGGAAAAGCAGACGCCGTTGATCTTCCGCGCCTGGCAGCCCGGATGCGCAATGACGCGAGGCCTCTGGAACATACCCGTGCCGGGAGAAGGTGCGGCGCAGATACCGGAGGTGGTGATTGCCCCACTGGTTGGTGTCGACAGCCATTTCTATCGCCTCGGCAACGGCGGCGGCTATTACGACCGCACGCTGGCATCGCTGCCGGCCAAACCACTGACGATCGGCATCGGATTTGCCTTTTGCAGGATCCCGTCGATCTTTCCGATGCCCTGGGATGTGCCAATGGACAAGGTTGTCCTCGATACAGGCGCTGAAACGAAGGGACCGGCAAATCGCGCCTCGCCCCAACTCTGAGTTACGTAAAGCAACCTAATCTTGACAATTCAGACGACTTGCGAAGCAAAGTATATAACGAGATTGCCTCCTTCGCAGATAAAGTCCGCGACATATACTGTCAATAATACCGATACCCTAAGAGATTTATCCTTTTTTCATCCTGTGCTTTAGACAGTTGTAAACTGTCTGCACGGTAGTTCTGTTGTAAGAAAAACGGACAGCTCAAAGATGCTCAACGACCTTCTCAGCCTCGCTCAGGAAAGCACCCCGGAAAAACGCCACCAGCTGGTGGAACACGTTACCGAGCTTTTTGTACGCGGCGCGAACAGTTACCAGACAGAAGAAATCGCTCTGTTCAACACGGTGTTGGAAAGCATGCTTCCCTCCATGGAACCTGAACAGAAGAAGGCGATTTCCGAGCAACTGGCGCCGATAGACGACACCTCCCACAAGGTCGCCTATGAGCTTGCCCGGGAAGAGATCGACATTGCGCGGCCGATGCTAACGTCCTCCAATGCTCTCAAGACCGAGGACATCCTTCGGCTGGCCAAGACCATGGGCCAGGGTCACCTCTTGGCAATTTCCAAACGTCAGCATCTTGAAGCCAATGTTACAGACGTGCTTCTGGAACGCGGCGAAAGCCCGGTCAAGCAATCGGTTGCAGCCAACGCCGGCGCGGAGTTTTCCGACTGGGGCTCCCGTCTTCTGATCAAGCTCGCGGAGCAGGACGAAAAAATCCGCGACGCGATGATGGAACGCGCGGACATTACCGAGTCCGATTACGACAAACTGATCAACCAGATGCCGGATGCCCAGCAGGCGAAGATCCGCAAGCTGCGCCAGGAAAACGAGACCCTGATCCAGGATCTCTTCCACAAGGCCAGCAAGGTTGTCGCCAGCTCCAAGCTGGAACGCAAGGCGACCCGGATCAACGCCAAGGTCACGTTGAAGGAAATCCGGGCCGGGCAACGTTCGCTCAGCAAGGCGATCACCCAGCTTTCGTTGTCGAACAACCTGTTCGACATCTGTTTCCTTCTGGCGGAAATGGCCGGTCTGGAGCAGAAATACGTCACCAACGTCATGGTGCGCTACGATTCCACCGGCGTCGCGGTTCTGTGCCGTGCCATGGGCGTGGAAAACGCGGATTACACCGCGTTGTGCAAGGCCCGGGCGATGCACAACAAGCAGCCTCAGTCGACCGCGGAAAACTGGGCCAACGACTATCAGTCGCTGTCAGATCGTGACGCCCGCAGGCTTCTGTCCTTCATGAAAATCCGCCTGCAGACCCTGGAAGGTCAGGCGGCCTGAGGCCGCCTCCCCGCTTCCCTTCAATCACGCCTCCGGTGTGCCGGACGGCACTTCCCGCGTCACCACGGCCGCGCCTGCTTCCAGGGTACGATGCACGGGACATTTGTCGGCGATTTCAAGCATCCGGGTCCGCGTCGCTTCGTCCAGGTTTCCTTCCAGCGTGATCATGCGCTCGAACCGGTCGATCTTGCCGCCTCTCGACTTCACGCTTTCAGAACACTCTTTGCAATCGTCAGCATGCACCTTGCCGTGCAGAACGCGCGTGCCGATCCGGTCGACGTCGAGCCCCTTGCGTTCGGCGTACATACGCAATGTCATCACTGTGCAGGCGCCAAGAGCGGCGGACAGAAAGCCATAGGGCGACGGGCCGCTGTCGATACCGCCGACGTCCCTTGGTTCGTCGGCGATCATGCGGTGCTTGCCGCTGTTGACCATGACCTGAAACTTGCCCTGCCCGGTCTCAACCACCTCAACGCCGTCCTTCACCTCGTCGTCGGCGCTCTCCTCCACGGGATCGAGATAGCGTCCAACCCAGCCCGCAATCACGCGGGCCGCATAGGCGGCGTCCTGGCTTTTCGACAGAAGATGATCCGCCGTATCCAGAGAGACGAAGCTTTTGGGATGCTTTGCGGCGACGAAAATGCTGGTGGCGTTGTCGATGCCGACAACTTCATCAAGCGGGGCGTGCATCACCAGAAGCGCCTTGCCGAGACTTGCGACCTTGTCCCGAACGGACTGGGTTTCCAGATCCTCCAGAAACTCCTTGCGGATGGTGAAGCTGCGCCCTTCGAGACAGACTTCGCCCTGGCCCTGCTGGCGGATCGTGTCTTCCTCACCCTTGAAGCTGTGGATGACGTGATCTGCGTCCGAGGGCGCCCCAATCGTCACGACGGCCCGCACTTCGGGAATGTCGGCGGCAACGGACAGAACGGCGGCTCCGCCGAGCGAGTGTCCGATCAACAACTGTGGGGCCTGATAGTTCCGGCGCAGGTAGTCTGCAGCCCGTTTCAGGTCCTCGACATTGGAGGAAAAGCCGGTCGAGGCGAAATCACCGCCACTGCCGCCAAGGCCGGTGAAATCGAACCGGAGCACGGCGATGCCTTCCTGCGAAAGCGCGCTGGCGATATGGCGAGCAGCAGCGATGTCCTTCGAGCAGGTAAAGCAGTGCGCAAACAGGGCAAACGCCCTGATGTTGCCAGAAGGCAAGTCCAGCCGGGCGGCGAGGCTTGCCTCGTGCGCTCCGTCAAATTCCAGTTTCAGCGGGTGCTGTCCCATTCTGCTGCCTCCATGCGGTCGTTCGACCTCAGGTAATCACACCTGACCGTGATACAAGTCACGCCTTGGTGTGAACACAGTGACCACGGTCCCTGAACGACCTGAAGGAAATCAGGGCCGCCCTCCCGGGAACTGGAAGTCGGAACGGTCAGTCGGTCTTGTCCAGCAATGCCTGCAGGCGGCGTTCTTCGTCGGCTGTCAGGGTGGAGGCGGACGTATCGGTTGACGCAGACCGATTGCGGGCACGCTTGCGCAGTGCCGCGCCAATCGCAATCAGGCCTGCGATCAAAGCCACCGGACCGGCCGCCCAGAGCACAATGGTGTGCCAGGCAAAACGGGGCTTCAGCAGCACGAACTCGCCATAGCGGGAGACGAGATAATCGACCACCTGCTCGTCGCTGTCCCCAGCGACCAGCCGCTCGCGCACCAGAATGCGCAGATCCTTGGCCAGAGGCGCGTCGCTATCATCGATGGACTGGTTCTGGCACACCATGCAGCGCAGTTCCGACGACAGCGCCCGGGCCCGGCTTTCCAGAACCGGATCGTCCAGAACTTCGTCCGGGGCAACGGCAAGAGCCGGTCCGGCAAGAAGGCTGAGGCCAAGCAGCAGGGCAAGGAAAAGGCGCTGTATCATCCGTTTACTCCGCCGCCGCCATGCTCTGCTGACGCTTGCGGGCCGGTTTGGGTGCGCCCACACGCAGCCGCCTGTCGGCAATCGAGAAGACTGCACCGAGCGACATGATCACACAGCCGATCCAGATCAGGGTGATCAGCGGCTTGAAATAGACGCGCACGTCGACAGCGCCATCGCCGCGGCCTTCGCCCAGCGACAGATAGACCTGTGAGAACCCTGTCGTATAGATGCCGGCTTCCGTCGTCGGCATTTGGCGGGCGGTGTAGATACGTTTCGACGGGTCAAGTTCAGCCACCAGGGCCCCGCCCTGCCGGATCGAGAAATGACCGACTTCTTCGGTGTAGTTCGGACCACGGCGCGGCGCCGCGCCTTCGAATGTCATCTGATATCCGGCAAGCTCCACCGTGTCGCCCGGACGCATGGTAAGGACCCGCTCTTCCTGAAACGCGGAGGCGGTGACAATGCCGAGGACAGTCAGGCCGATACCGAAATGGGCGATGGCCGCGCCCCAGGCAGACCCGGGAAGGCCGACAAGACGGGCAAAGCCGCGCTTGAAGCCGATTTCAAAGAATTTGACCCGTGTCACGATTTCCGAAATCGCTCCGGCCATGACCCAGACAGCCAGCCCCACGCCGAGCGGCGCCAGCACCTTGTCCATGCCCCAAGCCCAGTAGGTGACAAGCGTCAGCAACAGCGCCAGACCGAAAGCGGCGTAGAGCCGCTGGCAGGCTGCGCCGAGATCCGCCCGTTTCCAAGACAGGACCGGACCGAATGGAACCGCCAGAAGCAGCGGCACCATCAAGGGTCCGAAGGTCAGGTTGAAGAAAGGCGCACCGACCGAGATCTTCTCGCCCGTAACGGCATCAAGTACCAGCGGATAGAGCGTGCCGACAAAGACCGCCGCGCAGGCAGCCGTGAGGAACAGGTTGTTCAACACCAGGCCGCCTTCCCGGCTGATGGGGGCAAACAGGCCGCCCTGCTTGAGCATCGGGGCGCGCCAGGCGTAAAGGCTCAGCGATCCGCCGATGAAGATGCACAGAAGCCCGAGAATGAAGACCCCACGGGCCGGATCGGTGGCGAAGGCATGAACTGAGGTCAGGACACCGGAGCGCACCAGGAAGGTGCCGAGGAGCGACAGCGAGAAGGTGAAGATCGCCAGCAGCACTGTCCAGACCTTGAGAGCCTCTCGCTTTTCCATGACGATTGCCGAGTGCAGCAGCGCGGTGCCAGCCAGCCAGGGCATGAAGCTGGCGTTTTCGACCGGATCCCAGAACCACCAGCCACCCCAGCCGAGTTCGTAGTAGGCCCAATACGAGCCCATGGCGATGCCAAGGGTGAGAAAGCACCAGGCAAGCAGCGTCCAGGGCCGCACCCAACGTGCCCAGGCAGCATCGATGCGCCCCAGGATCAGCGCCGCGACGGCAAAGGAGAAGGTGATCGAGAAGCCGACATAACCGACGTAAAGCAGGGGCGGATGAATGGCGAGGCCGATGTCCTGCAGGATCGGGTTGAGGTCTGCCCCTTCCAGCGGTGGATTGACAATCCGTGTGAACGGATTGGACGTCGCCAGCAGAAACAGGATGAATCCGGCGGACACCCAGGCCTGCACCGAAAGCGTCACGGCCCTCAGATCGGCCGGCAAATTGCCCCCGAAAACGCCAACCAGTGCGCCGAAGAACACCAGTATCAGCACCCACAGAAGCATGGAGCCTTCATGGTTGCCCCAAACGCCGGTGAACTTGTAGAGCAACGGCTTCGCAGAATGGCTGTTTTCGACGACATTCAGAACAGAAAAGTCGGAATTGAGATAGGCCCCTGTCAACACAATGAAGGAGAGCAGGATCAGGACGAAAAGCATCACCGAAACGGGCGGCGCCACCGCCATCAGGCGGTCATCCTTCTGGAGCGCGCCCCAGATCGGCAAAACGGACTGGACAAGTGTCAGAGCGAAGGCCAGCACGAGTGCGTAATGTCCGAATTCGACAATCATGTCCGTTCCTCTTCCTCACCGGCACTGCGAACAATCAGTTCGACTGGCCTTCCTCGCCTTGCCAGTGTCCCTGCGCCTTCAGCGCTTCGGCCACTTCCTTGGGAATGTAGTTCTCGTCGTGCTTCGCCAGAACGCTGTCCGCAACAAAGACGCCATCCGACCCGACCACACCCTCGGTTACGACGCCCTGCCCTTCCCGGAACAGATCCGGCAGGATGCCCTTGTAGGTGACGGCAACCGTATTGGCAGTATCAGTCACGCGAAAACGAACCTCTGCGTTGTCGGAACGCACCACCGATCCTTCCTCGACCAGGCCACCGAGCCTGATGCGCTGACCGGGCGCCACGCCGTTCTGGGTGATTTCAGTCGGGCTCTGGAAAAACACGATCTCGCTTCTGAGCGCGATCAAAATCAGCATCAGCGCAACAGCCAGCACCGCGCCTGCCGATCCGATAAGGGTCAATCGTCTTTGTTTGCGTGTCATGAACCAAGCGTCCGATTTTCATTTCACCGGCGCAACCGCGCCGGCCGCAGCAGATCCGCCGCTCAACCGTCAGATAGACCAAGCTTGCTTGCAGCGTCCTTGATCATGGACAAGTCCTCGGGCTTGTCCGCATAGGCCGACAACGCCGCTGCCAGAGCCTGTTCCGCATCCTGTTTCTTTCCAAGAACCATATAGGCACGGATGAGCCGGTTCCACTCCTCGGCCGATCCACCTTCCGTGGAAAGACGTTCGGCAAGGCCGGCAACCATGTTCGAGATCATGGCCTGACGGTCTTCGGCCGTCATTTCACCGGCGGCGGCAACCTCTTCCTGCGACGGTCCGCTCAAGGTGTCGCCTGCAGGCGCTTCACCTGTCAACCTGGCCATTTCCTGACGGGCCGCGCCAACCCAGGCAGCGGTTTCGTCAGCTCCTTGAAGAAGAGCCTGCCAGGCGGCAATGGCCTCTTCCTTGCGGCCTTCCTGGCCCAGCGCAAGCGCCAGGAAGAAACGAGGCTTAACCGCTGACGGCTCCAGGGATACGGCCTGCTCGAAAGCGGCGCGGGCTTCGGCTGTGACCAGCCCCTGATTTGCAATCGTGAGGGCTTCCCCCATGTCGGTCAGCCAGGCCTGCCGCGGCCCGAGAATGCGGATCGCATTGGAATAGGCCTTTGCGGAAGCCTGGGGCTGGCCGAGCGACATATACACCGGAGCAATGACCGCCCAGCCCTGTCCGTCTTCCGGATTTTCCGCCAGATGGCGCTCCACGCGGGCGACCAGCAAGTCCACGGATTGTTCTTCAGCCGGAGCATTGAGACGGCTGAGCAGCGGCTGGTCAGGAAGTCCGGGAGAGCCAAGGGCGATATAAAGTCCGAACGCCAGGACCGGCAGAGCCAGCAAAGTCAGACCTTGCGCAAGCTTCAGCCGGCCGGTCCGGACCCCGCCTTGTTTCGCGGCACCCACCCTGTCGTGCGCTGCCAGCAACCGGCGCGCGATTTCCGTTCGCGCGGCCTCGGCAGCTTCCGCATCGATCAGGCCCCGTTCGAGCTCCTTGTCGATAGCGGCAAGCTGCTCTCGGTAAACCGCCTCATCCGCGCGAGCAGGCGCGGCCTCCTGGCCTCGCCGCGAACGCGACAGGGGAATGAGTACGGACAATGTCGCAGCCCCGGTCAACAGGGCAATCAGGATCCAGAACACCATGGCGCACTATAGACAATTCAATGCGGACAAAAGCAAGGTGGCAGAGCTGTGACCGGCGGTCGCGGTGCTGACATATCAGGGCATGAAACCCGTTTCGAACGAACCTTGTCGAAAATGACGAGCCGGCGCGAGGATGGGTGGGCTTAAAGGAGGCCCGTCAGCGGCGGCCGAGAGCGCTGGCAACCAGTTTGCGCTCCGGACTGGGGCCTGGATTGGCGCTGCCGGCATTCACACTGGCCTTTGCATAGGCGGATTGCCGGCTGCGGCGAAGCTGTGAGGCATAATCAGCGCCATAATAGATCTCCGACAGCATGATGGCGACGTCGGCTGCGGCCGTCTGTGCCTCCAGTGCCGGTCCCTTGGCCTTGCCAAGATCGGTGATCAGCGACCGTGTCAGGATTTCAAGCGTCTGTTCGACCGCCTGGCGGGTGCGCTTGCCGATCTCGTTGACCGCGAACGTCTCGGAGGCGTTGCGGACCATCGCGACGACGCGCAGCGTGCGCACGGCATCATCAATCGCGGACTGGTCGATCTGCAGCTTGCCGTCCTTGTCGAATTTCGGCACCTGCAGTGCCCGGCGCACACTGCTATGAGCACTGTTCAATTCGCGGGTGACAACACTGGAAATGCTGCGTTTGGTTTCCGCCAGACGCTTGTGCCACCTGCCTGTGACGGCAAGATCCATGTCGCGTTCAACACCGCGCACCAGCGTGTGGTACTCCGACAGCGCCTGAGAGAAGGCAACCGGATCCGGATTGTTGTTGCGGTGCTCAAGCGCCAAGATCTGCAGACGTTCGGCCTCGCTCATGACCACATCCACGAAAGGCGCGAACTGGGACTGGGCGATCGCCTTGGGATCGCTGTCGCCCGCAAGGCGCCCGGCAAAGGCACACAGGGCCGAAGGCATATCGGAGCGGTCCACAAGGGCAGCAGCGATTACGGGCACATGGTCGGGAAACCGCGCGGAACACTTGTCGACCAGACGCAGAACATCCGTGTCCTGCTTCAGCCTGTTTTCGTTGATGCGGTCCGGTATGTTCTGAAGGAAGGGGACGAGCCAACGCTCCGCGGCGAAAATCTTCTGGATGTCGCGAACTTCCGCGATCCCGCGTTCACCGCCAAGTTCGACGGCCATCCGGCGCTTGTCTTTTTCCGAAATCTCCTCGCGGCGGAGCATATCTCCAATGGCGTCCACGGCACGTGAGCGCAGCGCCTGAACAAGGGCATCCACCCGCTCGCCACTGACGGCGGCATTCCCGGCCTGTTCCAGGACGAGGCGGATATCGGCGGCCATCACATCGCGGCTGAGCCAGTTCCAGACACGATCCAGAACACCGCGCTGAATGCGGCCTTCCTGCCGGGTCGGCAGCATTTCGTTGATCAGAAAATCATCCAGCGGCATGAAGAACATGCGCTGTACCTGGCCGCGCCGCTGCGCACCGCCGGGCATTCCGGGCGTCACCGACTGCGGTTTGCGGATAAGAGCAACGGCTGCTGCAAGAACAAGCTGGATGTGCGGATCGGCCTGCTTTTGAACCTTGGCGCGTTCCAAATTCCGGACCAGAGCCTTAACCGCGTTAGGGCTCAGACTGCTCAGGTAGGTTTTGATTTTGGTTTCAAGCTGGTCCGAATATGCCATTCACAGCGTCAACATCACGATCCTTTTCACCGCAAGTTTAACGGCAGAAGACTTAAGCAAGTGTTGAGAAAAATCTTAGGAAAATTAAAGGCCCCGCCCCTTCGCACCAGCACGCTGGAGCTGCCTTCAACCGGGTCATGGTGCCGGCTGGATCAGCCAATCACCTGCCAGTTGCCTTGGTCGGTTTCGCAGGCCGTGCCACGCGCCTGCAAGGTGCGGCCCTGAAGGACCATTTCGTGAGTGAACTCGCGGCAGCTCGTCTCGTTGACGAAATAGACCGGTCCGGGGCGGACCTGGCCGCTACGTCCGGTGCGCTCGTTCTGCCAGGCAACCGAAACCCCGAGCCCGCGTGCGCGCAACGCACGGTTCTGGGCATCTTCCGCCGCCATGCGATCCGATGGGTCAAGCGCGTTGCCGAACTCGTTGTTGACGAGAACGGAAATAGCGGTGTTCGCCTCAGAGCCTGCCACATTCGCGTTCGGGTCACCGAAAAAGGACCCCCAGGAATTGCTGTCTCTCGATCCGGATGTCATGGAGCAACCTGCCAGAACCAAGGCAAGAGCAAGACACGAGGCACCGCGAAGACGCATTCTTGAAAGCTCCAAGTTCCGAGGATTTCAACCAGGAGCAGCTAAAATCCGAGTGCTGACCATTTTTATAGGCTAACGCAAATCAACTGCGCTAGAAGGCGTGAAACCGGCCGAAACCGGCGGCTGAATCAGTGATATTTTTAATTTGTGGCCGAACTTGGCCACAACCATGTCTTTATTGCCGAGATTTGCATCACATCCTATCACAGTCCCGCAAGAGCGGCTCTACCGATCGTCTGACAAATCCCCTATTCCTTGCTGAGTGCAGGCAGAACAAGGCGTGCCTTCAGCCCTCCGAGCGAGGAACTGTCGAGGGTGAAAGAGCCGCCGTAAAGGGCGGCAAGGTCGGCGACAATCGACAGGCCAAGCCCCGTTCCGGGCACCGTTTCGTCCAGTCGACGTCCACGTTTGACAGCTTCGGCCCGCTGTTCCGGTGTCAATCCGGGCCCGTCGTCCTCGACGGTGATCGTGAACATGTCCCGGTTGGTCGCAGGGTCATTCAGAGCCGCAACCTGAACCTGTACCTTCGACCCTGCCCATTTGCAGGCATTGTCGATCAGGTTGCCGCTCATTTCTTCCAGGTCCTGGCTTTCACCGCGGAAGCGGATTGCGCCCGTCTGCGCGAATCCGACCTCGATCCCCTTGTCCTGATAGATCTTGTTCATGGCGCGGATCAGGCGGGCAAGAACCGGTTCGGTCTCGCAGGAGACCCCGATGACCCGCCGCTGCGCGGCCATGCGAGCCCGCTCCAGGTGGTGCTGGATCTGCGTGGACATGATCGATGCCTGTTCGGACACCTTCTGCGCCAAAGGGCCTCCGGCGGCCCTCGCCTCGTTGGAAATGACAGACAGCGGTGTTTTCAGCCCGTGGGCAAGGTTGCCGACATGGGTGCGCGCGCGTTCGACGATTTCCTTGTTGGACACGATGAGCGCGTTGAGTTCCACGGCAAGCGGTGCGATCTCGCGCGGCAACGCCTCATCGATGCGTTCTGCCTCGCCCTGGCGGACGGCCGACAGCGACGCGCGCAAGTGGGCAAGCGGGCGCAAGCCGAACTTCACCTGAAGGAAGATCGCCAGAATAAGCCCGAGCCAGACAATGCACAGAGTGATGGCGACAAGCCGCCCGAATTCGTAGATATCCGCCCAGAACCCGGCAGTTGCCGCGGCGACGGCAATCACGTAACTCGTGTCGCCTACCGAAATTCTTCGTTGCAACACTCGGATTTCATCACCGGTCGGACCAATGATGAAACCGGCGTTGGCCTCGTCCTGGCCGATGGGCGACGTGTTCAGCGGATCGCCGACGAGGGATTCCGAGGCATAGAGGATCGACGGGCTGTCGGCACGGCGGACTGTCCAGTACCACCCGGACAGCGGCAGGGAGAACCGCGGATCGCCTCGGTAGGCGGGAGCTGCCAATGTCGCGGTTGTCTGGTCCGCATTGGTTGCCAGCATTTCGCCGATCAACGCCTTGATGTGAACTTCGAGCTGCGCATCGAATGCGCGCTCGCTCGCTCTTTCGTAAAGGCTCACCAGAAACACACCGGCAATGGCCAGTGCGATGGTGGACCAGACAGCAGCCACGAACACGAGGCGGGCAGCAAGCGATCGTTGTGGTTTGTTCAACGGTTGGCCGTTCCTGCTGGCCGCGGTCTCAGGAGTCACTCGCCGCTCCCAGGCGGTATCCGAGCCCACGGATGGTTTCGATCATGTCCGAACCGATTTTCTTGCGCAAACGGCCGACGAAGACTTCCACCGTATTGGAATCGCGGTCGAAATCCTGATCGTAGAGATGCTCGGTCAGCTCGGTTCGGGAAATGACCTTGCCCTGGTGGTGCAGTAGGTAGGACAGCAACCGGTATTCATGCGAGGTCAGCTTGACCGCACTGCCGTCCACCGTGACACGGCCGGACCTCAGATCCAGCCGCACCGCGCCGCACGTCAGTTCGTTGGAGGCATGGCCGGCGGCCCTGCGCACGAGCGCACGCACACGGGCAAGCACTTCTTCCATGTGGAAAGGCTTTGCAACGTAGTCGTCCGCGCCGGCGTCGATGCCGGCGACCTTGTCCGACCAGCGGTCGCGCGCGGTCAGGATAAGGACCGGCATGGTCCGTCCGTCGCGGCGCCAGTTTTCCAGCACGGACAGGCCGTCGAGGGACGGCAGACCGAGGTCCAGGACCACGGCATCATACGGCTCCGTATCGCCAAGAAAATGCCCGTCCTCGCCGTCCGTCGCACTGTCGACCACGTAACCGGCCTCTTCCAGGGCGGCCACAAGCTGGCGGTTCAAATCGGTATCGTCTTCGACAACAAGAATGCGCATGAAATTCAACTTTTTGACTGATGGAGTCGGAACCAGATCAACCAACCGAAAACCGGCAGGAAGATGTCGCTTCTAGCAATTACCTGCTGGCATTGACTGTGACAGTTGTCACCTTGCCACCCTTTAGGACCGACAACAGATAGACGTAGCCTCCGCCCTGCTGGCAAAGCTGTGCCTTGACGATTTCCCCGCCTGCTTGCCCTGCAACCGCCCCAAGCGGGGCGGCCTTGCCACTGGCCACGACTTCGCGGGCCTGCGACTGGGACAAACAAGCGGCTTGCGCCGGCGCGATGACGGCGAAGGTCAGGATCAAAAGGGCAAATATCTGTTTCACGAGTCCGATTCCGGTCTGCTCACGAGGTCATGCGCAAGGTGTAATCTATTTCACCTGAACGCAAGCTGAACCGGACGTTCGGTTATCTTCAGCATCCCTTCTCAATCAAGGCATTGTTCCGGTAAGCTGTCAGCCCACCGCAAGCTCGTCGGACTGCAGGTCGTCGTAACGGCCCTTGAAATGCTCGAACACCTGCAAGGTCCGCCGGGCAATACCCGTCCAGCCGAACACGCGGCGGGCGAAGCGAGCGCCTTCCACACAAAGTGTCTCGCGCATCCAGGTGTATTGCATCGGCATGTTCAGCATGGCCGCGAATTCCTCCGGACGCTTGGGATCAGCAACCAGCGCGTGACGGCCGAATTCGATCTGTTCGAACAGGCCGCCGTGAATGGTCACGACCGTCGGCGTGCCGCAGGCCATCGCCTCAACGGCAGTCATGCCGAAGGGCTCATAACGGGATGGCAGCGCAAAAATGCCTGGGCCGCGGTAGAAATCGGCCAGGTCTTCATCCTCGACATAGCCACGCCAACTGATCGCATCGGCCACCCCAAGGGAAGCTGCGATCTCCTTCCATTGCTTGAGCAGAGCCTTGTCGCTGTCGGAGTTCGCACCGGCGGCAAGCACCAGGCGCGCCTCTGGCTGCAGCTTCAGGAGGCTTGGCAAGGCCTGGATAATCAGGTCATAGCCCTTGTTTTCAGCGGCCCGGCCGACAACGTAAATGTCCGTTTCCTTGAAATCGTGTTTCCGGCGCGCCTCCGCGACCACATCCGGCGTTGCAGGCGTGAACCGGCCCTCGTCAATGCCTGGCGGGATCATGGTGATGTGCTCACGCGGCAACTGGTATTGCTCCACGATGAGGTCGGTCTGCTGCTCGGTGGTTGCGATGATGTGATCGCAGTTGCGGTACAGAACGAATTCCTTCTGGATCCGCTCCTTGAACCGGTAACCGGCCATCTCTTCCTCGCCAGCACCCACCATGTCGTGCTGCTTCCACCAGCCGAGCGAATGTGGCGTGTGAATGTGCGGGATCTGCAGTTCCTCGGCAATTTTCTGACCCGCAACGCCTGCGTCCCAGTAATGCGAGTTGATCACGTCATAATTCAGCTTGCGATGGCGGATCATTGCCAACGCATTGGTGACAAAGTCACCATACCAGTCGTGCATGTCTTCCTTGCGGATGAAATCGGATCCGCCGAAGGGTACGCGCACGACGCGCAGGTTTTCGTTGATGATATCCTCGGCCGGCTGGTCTTCGAACTGGCGCGTCATGACATCGACCCTGTAGCCGAGCCGCGCGAAGCGCTTTGCCAGTTCCAGTACGAAGACCACCTGGCCGCCCGTATCAGGTTTGCCCAGTTCCGGTGATCCGGCCACATAACCGTGCAGCGAGATCATCAGAAGTGAACCGATATTGTGCTTGTTCATGTGTCGTTACCTTGTTCGTGTGCTTTGTTCTCCAGCGTCCCAGGCGTTCTTTTGCTCTTTATAGTCATCGGCCCGCCGGCGTTGCGGCAGGCAACGGCCTTTCAAAAGGCCGGATCAGACTGCCGGCTGCGGCAGCAGACCCATCACGGTCAACCCTTCCAGCACGCCGGCAGCGTGGTGGGCGGATGCAAGATAGGTCTTGTCACGCGGCAGGCTCATGAGAAGCTCCTGCCGGGCATTGCCGACCGCGATGGCCTTGCCTGCTGCTTCGAACAGCGCAAGGTCGTTGCCGGAATCTCCAGCGGCGATCGTACGTTCCATCGGAATGCCGAGATGGCTTGCAAGATGGCGCATGGCGGCGTCCTTGCCTGCACCGGGGGCGAGAATGTCCAGGTCGCTGGTTCCTGAATAGATGTGCCTGAACGGGATGCCCTCGCTCCGAAGTTCGGCAAGAATTGCGTCCACGCCGTCTTTTCCCGGAACGGCAAAGCTGGCCTTGCCGCCCGTCTGGAACTTGTCGTCGTGTGCATCATACCCCAATTTCCGGACGATTGCGCGAACCTCGCCGTCAGGCCAGTCGGCAAAACGGCTTTGCCAACTTTCCAGAAACAAACGGCCAAGACGGATTTCGGTTCCCAAACCGGTGATAATTGCGTCCGGTTCGAAGTCATCGGGAAAATATTCGGACAGGGTCTGGTCGACGCTCACGGCCGGGCGGCTGGAGTTCAGGGCCAGTTTCAGATGCGGCCCGGCGGTCTTGAGCTGATGCCAGAGCCGCTCCAGATCTGCCTGATTGCCGGTCAGCGTGTCGTCAATGTCGCTCACCAGAAGCCAGGTGTCGGTCGTGCCCGTCTCTGCGGTCACCGGCTCTCCCCTTCCTGATCGGGCGCCCTGTGCGTGACGGAATAAACCGGTTCGACCGTGTGCTCCGTAACCGGACGGCTCAATGTTTCGACAACAAGGTCCTTCAGGCAGACGGCCGCACTTTCAGTGTAGAAGCCGATACCGCCTTCGACGAAACTGTCATCGACAAGGGACAGCACCACATAACCGTCGATGGAAAACTCGAAGTAGAGGCCGTGCGCCACGACCTCGATCTGCCAGGGGCCATGATCGCTGCCGCGGAAATGCGCTTCCTGAAGCGGTTCGTAGCGGAAAGCATGTTCGAATTCCGGTGTGGGGTTTGCCCCCCACGCCCGCATCTGGGCAATGCCGTTGACGAGGTCCAGCGAGAGATAATAGCCGTCGCCCTCGTCGTTCATCCGCAGCACAAGGCCGGTCTTGCCCAGGCCCTCCAGCATCAACTGCGCCTTCAGACGGAAGTCTTCGTGCTTGCCGGGCAGAATGAAGGCTTCATAACCGCTTGCGCAGGACAGATGCAGCCCGTCCGACCGATCGACGGCCGATGCGTGCGGATTGGAATAGAGGACCTTGCACTGGTAGGACGCCGTCACGATCTGGCGCTGTGTCACCAGGTCGTTGAAGTCGGAATTGGATTTCAGCTTGAGCCGGCCCGCACTGTCGGTCACCAGTTCCTTGGGAGGCGGCAACAGCTTCTTCACGTGCTCGCGCCCGTAGACGTGTTCCGTCTTGGAGAAGAAATTGAACAGCAACAAGCGGTCGTTCGTCCGGCAGATCCGGCCGGCATAATTGCCTGTCGGCAGGATCACATTGTCGAAAAAGTTCTGATAGGGGCCGTTGATCGTTTCGGCATACCAGTAATGGATCTTGGTATCTTCGCGGATCGAGCCCATCAGGTAATAGCGGCCGTCGAGCCGGAAGAGGTTCGGCACCTCGACGTCGTCATAAAGTCCGGGACGGTAGAGCGGTGCCTCGAAGGAGAATTTGTCCGTCCTGGTCTCCCGGGCAAGCCCGACGCAGCCTCGCCGGATGACCGGTCCGTCTTTCACTCTGGCAGAGGACAGCAGCAGGCGTTCGCCGGTTTCCTCGTCCATATAAAAGAACGGATCGCGAAAACTGACCCACTGGCGGCCTTCGTCAACGGAGCTTTCATACAGCGGACCGGGCACCTCCAGCGGGTAGTTGCCGTGGTTGCAGCGCTGCCAGTTGAACAGATCCTTGGACCGCGCCAGTCCGACCCGCTGCACCCGGCCATATTCCGCGCGGGCAAGGCCCGTATAGAACATGCGCCACTCGCCCTTGCGGTCCGGATCGGGCGTCACATGCATCGTCCAGAGCATGTCATCGTCCCATTCCCCCGGCTCCCCGACGAAAAGCGCGTTCTTTACGCGGCGCCATGTCATGCCGTCCGTGCTGACGGCGTGCGCGATGAAATCGTGGTTGGGCAGCACCAGATGGAACAGATGATAGAGGCCGTCGTGATAAACGACATCGACGTCGCCAATGTCCGACCGCAAAAATCCATGGGATGCATACATGCGTTAAACCTGCCCAGATATTTCAGCAATTTCAAGAGACTAAGCCAAGAAATTTGCACTGCAACATAGAGGGTAATGACAATACGCCTCGTCGTACAGGCCTGTCTTGTCACGACGTTGCTGTGAAAGTTCCCCCGCAATCATCTGGCAGAAGCGGCAGGAACGCGGTCTTTCGGGTGACCTGACGGACCCGCCCGATTGCCGGGAAATTGAACGCCGCGCGGATGCATGCTCGTCTTATTGGCATTCCCTTCAAGCCCGGATCCACTAGAATGGCTTCATGATGGGCTGCCGTTCGAACTTGCAGATAGGTCACCACCGCCTTGGAACAGGCGCGCTGCGCAAGACCTTGCGCCACGCCTGCAGCCTGTTTTGCCTCGCGCCTCTTATGCTCACCCCTGCCCCGGCTTTGGCCTGTTCCCTGTCGCTTGTTCTTGCCATGGACGGATCGGCCAGTGTCGATGCCCGCGAACACACCTTGCAGCTGAACGGACTGGCGGATGCGCTGACAGATCCAGAGGTGGTGCAGGCAATAGAGGCCGTTGGCGGGATCTGGGTCACCAGTTTCGAATGGAGCGGCAGATACCAGCAACTGCTCCAGCTCGGATGGAGCCATCTCAACGATGCGCAAAGCGCTGCGAAGGCCGCGGAGATCCTGCGCCGTGCACCGAGAGGCTACACGGAGTTCCCCACAGCCCTCGGTTACGCACTCGGCCATGCATCCACCTTGATGCGGAAAGCGCCTGTCCCTTGCGGGCGAAAGGTGGTTGATGTTGCCGGCGACGGCATCAACAATGACGGCTTCGGCCCCGACAGCGCCTACAGAGCCTTCGACTTCAAGGAAATCACCGTCAACGGCCTTGTGATTTCGGGCGCCGACCAAACACCAGTGCGCTACTACCGAACCCATGTCATCAAGGGTCCCGGCGCTTTTGTCGAGGTTGCGGCCAGCTACGACGACTATGCAGAGGCAATGAAGCGCAAGCTGCTGCGGGAAATCTTCGGCAGCGGCTACGCGTCCCTGCGTTGACGTTTGCTGCCCGGGCGGCGAGCGCCTCGAAATTGAAAGGACTTCACCAATTTCCGATTGAAAAAACGGGCCTTCCGCTTGGTCGTCACCCCGCAGAATTGCCCTGGTTGTCTTGCTCCATGGCCCGGTAGAAATCCTTCAGCGTCTTGCCGGGCTCCGGATCAAACCGGTCTCCCATCTCCCGCATTTCGGAAATCCGGTCCAGCCGGAACATGCGGAAGTCCTGTCGCAATTCGCACCAGGCAACAAGTGTCCACACCTTGCCCCAGAACCAAAGTCCGAGGGGGCGGATCGCCCGGTTGGTCGACGTTCCCTTGCTGTCGTTATAGGCAATGGACAGTCGCTTTCGACCATCGGCAGCCGCTTCCAGAAAATCGATGTGCGCGCGGATCTGCGGCGTCATTTCCGGCGCGAAGGCGTGGATCTCGACCTCATTCTGGCGCACCCGCGTCTTTTCGGGCAGAACCGCATCGATCTTGATCATCGCCTCTTCGGCCGCCCGCGCCATGGCGGCACCGCCCCAGGCGCGGATCAGACGCGCACCGGCCAGTAGAGCAACGATTTCGTCCCGCGTGAACATGAGGGGCGGCAATTCATAGCCATCGCGCATGATGTAGCCGACACCGGCAGCGCCTTCGATCGGCACGCCGGAGGCTTGCAGGTCGGCCACGTCGCGATAGATGGTGCGTTCGGAAACTTCCAGCCATTCGGACAACTGACGCGCCCGGACCAGTCGGCCACCGCGCAGATACTGCACGATCTGGAACAGTCGGTCAGCCCGCCTCATGATGCCGGCTCCCTGCGAAGCCAGCATCCTGTCCGTGGTGCTTCAGCGTGCGAACATGCCGATGGAATTGCCGTCCGGATCAATCCCATAGGCAAAGCGGCCTGCTGGGATCGCCGCCGGATCGGAGATGATCTGTCCGCCTTTGGCGGCAAACCGCTCCATCGTTTCTTCCAGAGTGTCCGGGCAAGCGAGATGGATGGTCGAGCCGGTTCCGCTCTGCGCGGGTTTTCCCGGATAAAGGTGACCAGCAATCCCGCCCTGCTCTTTGGTGGGAAAGATTGCAATCTCATTGGGTCCCATGTCAGCGACACGTCTAAGCTCCGTTTTGAACACGTCATTGTAAAAGCTGACCGCCTTGTCCAGATCGGAGACGGGAATCTCCATCCAGACAGTGAAGTGATCGGGTGTAAAAGTCATGGAAAGTCTCCTCAGTCGCTGTGATGAGGATCACCTTATCAAACCGCTCCTGACAGCATTCTGTCAGGAGAGAGCACTGATCTTATCTCACGCAAATGTAGGGAAACACCTGCAAATTTCACTTGCAGAAGCGATCTTCAAACACGACTGATGACATTTTTCCGGCAAGACGCCGACGCCGCCAACCGGACTGACCGGGATTGCCATCCTGTCTGCCTGTCAGGCAGCCGTGCGCTTTGGGGGAAGGCTCGCTTCAACCTGACCCGGGGACGCCGAACGAAGGCTCAGTGGCGGTTTCCGGACAAAAAACAACACTAAAAGCCACAAAAGAAGGGATAACCTGTCAGGTTAAGCCCCGTTAATTCTAACAATTGACTTGTTCTTAATCCCGACCATGCAACCTGGGCGGACCAATAACTGGCAATGAAATGGCACGTCAAAGTACCTCGCCCAACTACCGCGCACTATTAACAGGCTCTGTTGCAGGCCTCGCGACCTTTGCCGCCATGTTGTTAATTGCCTGGGCAGGTGTCGCCTTTGACGGTCAGCGTGATCTGGAAAAACAGACGTCGGATCTCTTTGCCATCTGGCTGGCCAATATCGACCGGGGCAACAAGCTCTATGCGACATTGGAAAAGCTTCCGGAAGACGATTGCAGCGACGCGCATCTGAATGCGCTGAACACGCTCGTCTACAAAGACAATCACATTACCAACATCTGGTTCTTCCCGGATGGGGATACGAAGGCTGCCTGTTCGTCGAGTTTCGGACGGTTCGAACCCGCTCACGACTTCGGCCCGCCTGAAAAGGCCCAGCTTTTTCTCGATGGCCGCCAGACCTGGTATCGGGTGCCATTCGAGAGGACCAGGGATGTCGGCGAAATTACGGTGATCAAGAAAGGCCGGTACGGGGTTTCCTTCTACCAGACTGGCAACCTGGCAACGGCGGATGACGACCTGTTCTATGTTTCGAGCAAGCAGGATCCCTACACCGTTCTGTTTCACGCCCACGGAAACGCCGGCCTTTTGCAGCAATACCGGAACGCCTATGGCCCGGTGTTCGGGCGTATCTACGCTCAGGCCTGCGGTGAAGGGGATGTCAGGCTGTGCTACCTGACCATGATTCCCCCCAGCCGCGTCGTCCAGCAAAACATTGCACTGCTTGCGATATTTGCCGTTTTCGGCGTCACGACCGGCGTGCTCGTGTTTCTGAAGGTGAAACGGGTCGTCAGTGACCGGCACAGCCCGGTCGGGCGGATCCGCCATGCGATTGCCAACGGCGGCAAGGGTTTCGAGCCGCACTACCAGCCGATCCTGACCCTCGAGACGATGAAGTGCGACGGGTGTGAGGTTCTGGCGCGCTTCGAGGATGCGCAGGGCAAACTGTTCCCCGACGAATTCGTGAACATCATCCAGCGGGAAAACCTGACCTGGGAGTTTACGGAGATCATCATCACCAAGGCGCTGCGCGACCTGAAACCGCTGCTTGCCGGGCGGCCCGGCTTCAAGGTTTCCGTCAACTTTTTCCAGTCGGATCTCGAAGACGACCAGATTCAGTCCGTCCTGCGCTCCCCTGTTTTCGCCATGGCAGCCGACGCCGGTCTTTCCCTATGCTGCGAGATCCTGGAGACCGGGATCCGGTCCGGGACAAGCAGCGTCAAATCGCTTGAGTATCTGCGCAGTATCGGCTGCCTGATCGCGATCGACGATTTTGGCACGGGGTATTCAAATCTCGCACAGATCAAGGCGCTCAATCCGGATCTCGTGAAGATAGACAAGATGTTCGTCGACGATCTGGGCAGCGCCACCGATTGCGCGCGTGGCGCGTTCGTCCAGGCGATTCTGAGTATTTCAGCGGCACACGGCATGAAGGTCTGTGCGGAGGGTGTCGAGACCATGGAACAGCTCGCCTCTCTCAGAAACCGCAATGTGGACTACGCGCAAGGGTACTTCTTTGCCAAACCGATGCCCATTCGCGACTTCTCGCTTTACCTTCTGGAACAGACGCTGAAAGAGAAGATGCCGACAACCGGCCGACTGGCAAAGCTCAAACCCGTCAGTGGCTGAGGCCTGCACCAGCGCCAAGGGCCCGCTCCACAGGCTTTCAGCCGCGTTCCCTTTGTAAAAAACGGCGCTGTCCCAGGAACACTTTTTCAATTTGAAGCGCGATTGATCTGTCTCAAGGTGATTGGAACGGGTTGGCGGCACCTTGTGCTTCTTACAAGGAGGCAAGAATGAGCCACGTGCCACACGAACTACATGAAGAATTTCCGGAAGCCGCAGACACTTTGCACGCGCTGAAAACCAGCGATGCCCATTTTGCGCGGCTGGCGGACGAATATCACACGATCAATCGTGAAGTGCATCGCATCGAGACGGATGTCGAGCCCACTTCGGACGAAGCCCTGGAAGACCTGAAAAAGAAGAGACTTCACCTGAAAGACCAGATTGCTGCCATCTTGGCCGCAGCCGCTAACACCGTGTCCTGAGCCCCTCCTTTTCAGGCCGGTGTTAAAGCCCGCGCCGTCCCCGTCCGACGGCGCGGGCCACCACATGCAGCTCTCCAGGACAAGTCTTCGGGACAAAGTCCATGCCCTCCAGGAGCGCAGCGGAGCACATTTCCGGTCGCGGCAAGCCTGCCGCCGACACGCACAGCATAGCTACAAAGAATTGAAAAAAGAAGGCGCCGCAGCCTTCTTGAAGGCCCGGCGCCAGTCTGGGGAGGAACGACCCTCATCGTTCACCCTACGATGTGGGTCTTCACGCAAACAGTTGCAAGGCAAGCCTGTGTGAGGCTTGCGTGATCCAGACCCGGCGTTCCCCGACATGCTGGCTGTCACCTGAAACATCAGCCATACGCCCAATGCCCCGACAAGGGCAGTCGAAGGCAATCGACATCTTCGTGCGAGCTAAAGAGCAATACGGACGTTGGCGTACTCTGCGGCGAACGTCTCGAAAGAGCGCTTCCAAGACCTTTGACGCGGTGACCTCTAATTGAAACTCGGGCGGGAAGTGGGCTTTTGCTGCGGTCGAAACCAACGACTGACATGGGGCCGCATCCAGACCGACAGGTTTTAGTTATTGACCGCAGAAAACTGCCATTCACCTACCGATCTCAAGCAAGCCATTCTCGGATGAACCAGTAAATTCAGCAGCGGTCATCCGCAATGTTCGACGATGAACACTCACGGTGTTTGCTCGTGAGCGGTGTGCCGGAGCAGAAGGGGTTTTGCGTGCAATCGTTGCGATTGTACATTGAGATAACCTTCGGCTGAACGCCTGAACCGCGTCTACGCCATCGTCCTCCAAAAATGTTATACGATAGACGACCTTAACATACAAAAATCGCGCCGATAGTTTGTCCATATGCGCTTTCGATTGCTGCGAATGACAGGATCCGGTTAAGCAAGTTCACGCGTCTCTCTGAAGGAGACCAGTCGGCGTTTCTCTTCATCCCAAAGCACGAGCCGCACAGTTTTGAGGCTCTGAAGCAGGGTCAGGCGGCCGATATTCTGAAGCTCGGGATGGTTCCGCAGCGCCTCTGGCAGGCGATAATATGGAATCCGGCTCGACAGGTGATGCACATGATGTACACCGATATTAGCCGTGAACCAGCGCAGGATGCCAGGCAGGTCATAGTGCGAACTTCCGTTCAACGCCGCCTCGTGGAAGCTCCAATCGCGGTCATGCTCCCAGAATGTGTCTTCGAACTGATGTTGGACATAAAATAGCCAAACGCCGATCGAGGCTGCAATAAGCGTGATCGGCATCTGCACGAGCAGGAACGGCCCCAAACCTACCAGCCAGATGATTCCTGCGACAAGGCTCGCGATAGCCATGTTCGTCGCCATGGCACTCACCCACGGTGCTAAACCGCTGCGCATCAGCCCCATCGGCAGCCGGTGACGCAGGATGAACAGATAGGCCGGCCCGAGGCCAAACATGACGATTGGGTGCCGGTACAGGCGGTAAAGGAGCTGCCGCAACGGCGTCCGAGCCCGAAACTCATCGACGGTTAGCGTGTCGATATCGCCGATGCCACGACGTTCGAGATTGCCCGAGTTCGCATGGTGGAGTGCGTGGGCTCGCCGCCAGTAATCGTAGGGCGTCAGCGTCACGACGCCAATGGCGCGCCCGACCCAATCGTTCGTTAAACGATGGCGGAAGAATGAACCGTGACCGCAATCATGCTGGATCAGAAAGAGCCGAACGAGGAAGCCCGCCGCTGGAACGGCGAGAAGCAGACCGATCCAGTAACCGGCATCCACTGCAACCCAGATCAAACCCCATAACAGCACGAACGGCACCGCCGTGATCGCCAGTTCCAAGACGCTGCGCGCGGTGCTCGGCTCCCTATATGGTGCCAAGTTTCTCATCAGTGCACGCGAATCGGGCGCGATGCGATCGTTACGATGTCGTTCTTGCATGGCGATCTCCGATACTGCCAACTTGTTTTGTTTAGTAAGCAAGGTGTCCCTTATTGGACGGATTTCAGGCGTTCATCTCGCCGGTGTAGTCCTGCCATAGGCTGAACGCATCTGACCTTGCGCGCCGGTATGAGGCAGCGGACAGTTTGTTTCGGTGCGGCCGGAAGATCGTCTTAATCTGATCGTTGGCGGACAGAAACCGTTGAGCATGCCGGGGCGATTTGAAACGGCCAAAGATCTTCTCTCGTTTCCGCGTTGGGCGATGGGAATTCTCAACCCTGTTGTTCAGTCCCTTGTGAGCGCGATGATCGGCATCTGGAGCAAGGACCTGAACAGGCTTGGTGTAGCTGCGCAGCTTGTCAGTCACCACGACCCTGGGCTCCCCGAATTGTGTCACCAGCGCGCCAAAGAAACGCCTGGCCGCCTTCGCATTCCGGCGGAGTACCATCAATCGCCCGGCAGAGCCAGTATTTCACACCGCCAATAACGATCACGGCCTCATCAAGATACCATTTGCTGTTTTGACCTTGGCCGGACCCGGCGAATGCAGCACGCGAAATGCCGGCCAAACCGGTTCACCCATTTGCGGATCGTTTCCCGGCTGACGAAAAGACGCCGCTCCGCAAGGAGGCCTTCAACATCCACCGTACTCAGCGCAAACCGATGATACGCCCAAACCGCATAGGAAATAATCGACCGGGGAAAGCGAAACCCCTTAAGGTGCAGCAAATCAAGACGTTCAAACATCCAAGCGATCTACCAAGCCCAAGTGTGAGCAACAAGTTGGCAATACCCACACAGTGCTTGATGAATAAAGCTGAAATGCTGCCCGAGCACCAATCGGACGCGGCGGAATCTGGAAACACCAAATGGGGCACCGCACATTTCGCAACCTGGGCTGGCTCAACCCAAACCACGCCAGATCCGCTCCAGCTCTAACCGTTCCGGCTGAAGCTTGGGCGTAACACGTCCGACTGGCTGAACACGGAGCCGACACTCGCCAAGGTCAGACTCGCAGTCACCCCCTTTTCGCTGGATGAAAACTCGATCGAGCTACCGATTTGAGCAGACAGCGCCTTTACCAGCCGTGTTCCCAAACCTCCGTCGGTCTTGCCGGTGCCGGCACTCCCAAGACCTGGCCCATTGTCGCTGACCATAATCAGGATCGATCCGGTGATATCTTTTCGACAGGCAATCCCGATCCGCCTGACAGAACCGGCGCGATGACCATACTTGAGGGCGTTAATGACGACCTCGGTAACGATCTGCGCGACGGGGAGCACGTGGCCGAATTTCAAGGCACAGTCAGGCGCGTAGGTTTCGGTGAAGATAACGTCATCCGCAATGCCCGACCTGAGGGTTGTGCAAATCTGACCCAGAAGATCCCCCAACTGAACGTCGTCTTCGGACCCGCTGCCGGCAAGTATCCGATGTAGGTCCGACACGGCCTGGATATGTGCACTGATCGCGTTCAACAACAACGCAACTTCCTTGGCCTCCAATGGATTTTCCTGTCTCATGAGACCGCCCCCTTTGAGGCGAACATAACTGGACAGTAACGACAGGTGATTGGCGATCCGATGGTCAGCCTCGAGGGAACCGATGGAGCGGGCTTTGTTTCCGAACTTTCGCATTTGAGACCTCGTTGGTTCCGCTCTTTGAAAAGAACGGGCACGTTTGGCGGACTGTTGCCAGGACGCGTCTGCCGCCCCCTTCGCGCTGGCCTTCAATCAGGGAATGCGCATCTTTCATCAAACTTACACTCTCGGGCATCCAAGCTGCACTGATACGGATCAGGCCTGCGCGCCCAAAGACGTGCAGGAGGCCCGCACGGCTATCGATGGAAAGTATCAGATGTGCGACTTCACGGACCCGAATCCTACCTCGTTATCTGCCACTAGCCTGCGGCGGCGTGGATATCAGTCGCTCATTGAATAAGCAGGATGACGGCATGTGATCTCGATCAACGTCGCACTCAAGAGTGCCGCTACTGCAGATTCAGGCAGCGTGGTCAGCGGTTCTGTTGCAAGTGGCTAACCACACGAGGCAATTCAGTCCGACACCGCGTGGTCAGCTCTCTTGAGTTTGAACTGACTTCTGCTTGCCTTCATTGCTGTCGAAAAGAGAAGCGGCAGCTTTCGGAAGCGAAACGAGGCAAGCTTAGCGACCGAAATGGGGCGCGAAGCCGCCATTGATTGAGAGCATGACCAAAGACAACTTTGGGCCGTGATTGCCATTCGGTCAAAGGTCTGAACTTCCCGCGCACCAAAACTCGATCAATCAGCGGTGGAATGCCGGCTTTCGTTTTGAGTGTCGGTGTTCAACGCTCGGGTATGACCAAGGGTGCTGGATTGCGTGCTTGCCCGCACCCGCCATCGCTTGACCCGCACGCGGGGGTGTTATCTTCTGGGGCGAGTTCATTTCGGATCAGACCATGACCTTTGTTCGCCTCTGCCTGCTTCTGCCCCTCTTGTTCTCGTCCACCGCATTCGCCGCCGATCATTGCATCGACGTTCAGGCCAAGCGTGGCTGGCAGCAACTGTCGCTGCCCGGTGGCAAGATCACGGGTGTGCGGTATTCCGGCGGCTGGAGCGTTATTGCCGGCATGTACAAGGCGGTCGGTCCGCGCGGTTACTCCGGGGAAGATGCCCGCAAGCTCGGTCCTCTTTATGGCTACAAATACGATCAGGCCTACGCGTTCGGGGAAATGCTGGTGCGTGACCAGGCTGGCCGCATTGTTCCCTTCGCGGAATTTGCCGCGCTTGCCGTCAACACACGCGACCCGGCCGGGGTCTATGCCTTCCGCATCAACGACAAGGACGTTGCGTTGCCGGACAATGCCGGCGCGATCCGCGTCTGCATTTCCATGCGCTGAGCCGCTGAAATCAAACCATTTTCCAATCCCTGCCCCGAACGGACCCCGCTGCCATGACCCAGAAAACCATTCTCATCACCGGTGCTGCCCGCGGCATTGGTCTTGCCACGGCAAGGCTCATGCTCGCACGCGGATGGCAGGTTGCCATGCTCGACAGGGATGCAGACGAACTTGCGATTGCCTCAAAGGGGCTGGAGGGGGCTGCTCCGTTTGTTTGTGATGTCTCCATCGTTGAGCAGGTCGAGGCGACGATCCCCGGCATTCAGCAAAGGTTCGGCCGGCTGGACGCGGTGGTGAACAATGCTGGTGTTGCTGAATTCGGCCCCATCGAAGAGACCGATTTTGCCATGTGGCGCCGGGTGATGGAGACCAATCTGGACGGTGTGTTTCTGGTTTCGCAAGCGGTCACGCCCGCCCTGAAGGAAACCCGCGGCGCGATCGTCAACATCGCCTCGATCTCCGGCCTTCGCGCCTCCACGCTACGAGTTGCCTATGGCACCTCCAAAGCTGCGGTCATTCAACTGACGAAACAACAGGCGGCAGAACTTGGCGAATACGGCATTCGCGCCAATTGCGTCTGCCCGGGTCCGGTGCGCACCAAGCTGGCTATGGCTGTGCACAGCCAGGACATCATCGATGCCTATCACGACGCCATTCCGCTCAACCGCTACGGTTCGGAAACCGAGATTGGCGAAGTCATTGCGTTCCTGTGTTCAGATCAGGCCAGCTACGTCACCGGTCAGGTGATCGCTTCCGATGGCGGTTTCGAAAGCACGGGGGTCGGTCTTCCCGCGCTTCGCAAGTAAGCGTCAGTCGACTTTCAGGAACACACACCGCTGCATGACCGGCCGGTTTGCGGCCTTTCGGGAACAATCCTCTTTCCGGAACGCCCCTTCAGGCCGGTACTTGTCCATGACCGCGTCCAGGCGGTCGTTGGTGATAGCAGCGTTGGCCCTTTGCAGGCAGGGCAGCAGAATTGCCTTGTTCGCGCGTTGCTGGGCACCGCTGGGATATTTACCCGGTTCCGGATTGACCGGTTTGAAGCACTCGATAAAAACCGCTTCCTCGATCCCGAGGTCGGCTGCGATCCGGTCAGTCGGGCGGTTCGGGTCGTTATCCGCAAGAGCAGGACTTGCCAGAAACAGCGTGGCAAGGACAATGATGAAGCGCATCTTGTAAACTCCTGAATCACAACCGACTTCCGGAGACGGACTTCCGGTTCATGCACCACTCTAGAGGGTCCGGAATTTCAGGATGTGATAGTCGTCACATATTTTTCGAAAATGGCTTTTTTCTCAATCCAGGGCGACTAACATGCACCTGAAACCAACTTTCAGCGGTCGGGCAGAAAATGCGCAGCGACCTGGCGCTGGTGCGGCCGGGTGCGGTGTTCGAAAAGATAAATCCCCTGCCACGTTCCAAGCGCCATCCGCCCCGCAGAGACGGGAATGGAAAGCGAAACCGGCATGATCGCGGCCTTGATGTGGGCGGGCATATCGTCCGGTCCTTCCAGCGTGTGCACCAGATAGTTCATGGAAGGGTGATCTGCGGGCGGAATGAGACGCTCGAAAAACGCCTTCAGGTCCTTCTGCACATCCGGGTCCGCATTTTCCTGGATCAGCAGCGAACAGGACGTGTGGCGAACGAACAGGGTGAGCAAACCGTCTTCAGCCCCTGTTTCCGCAAGCCAGTCGGCCACCGACGCGGTGAATTCGTAAAGGCCCTGTCCGCGCGTGCCGAGTGCGAATCTGGTTTGCATCGTGTTCTCCAACGACCGTGTTGCGCCCTTGCTCTGGCTTAGGCAATCCACGTTAAGGTTGCAATTGCGAGCCGGGACAGCCATTTGAGGGAGGCCTGCCGACGTCCTGTGTGACTATCCCTTCAGAGGCCCTGATGCCAAGTCCCCGAAAGAAGATCCTGATTGCCTCCCTCGGTACGCGGGGAGACGTTCAGCCCTATGTTGCCCTGGCGCATGACCTTACAAGGCTCGGGGCCGATGTCGTGGTGACCACGGGAGAAGGCTTCGATGACATGATTACGGCCGTCGGTGCCCGCTCACGTCCTGTCCCGCTGAATTATCAGACCCTTTTGCAGGGGGAAGACACTCAGGCTGCGCTTTTCACCTTGAAGGGGAAAATCCGTGCGGCGCGCAAGAGCATGGATCTGCAAAAGGAGGCCGCGCGCTGCCTCTGGGATATCGGAACGATTGAGCGGCCGGACCTCATCCTTTTCAACCTGAAGGCAACGGTTCTCACGCTGGTGGCGCGACATCTTAACGTGCCTGCCCTGCCGACGGCGCTTCAGCCTGTTTCCGCGCCGACAGGTTCCTTTCCCCTGCCCCTTTTCGGGCTACCCGACCTCGGCCCTTTCCTGAATCGGCAAAGCTATGCCGTGGGGCGGCTGCTGATGCGGCTCGGCATTGCTCCGCTAGCGAAGGCTGTCCAGGAACATGCGGCACTGAAAGACGCGTCTACTCCAGACAGCGATCTGATGGGCGGCAATCTGATGGATGGCCATATGCCGGGGGGCGAGGCAGCTCTTTCCCTTCAGGCGTTTTCGTGCGCCCTGGTGCCGACGCCGCCGGACTGGCCGGCAAACACCTGGGCCTCCGGCTACTGGCTGACTGAACCCGATCCGGACTATGTGCCGCCGGAAGACCTGGCCTCGTTTCTGGAAACCGGCCCCGCCCCGATCTATCTGGGCTTTGGCTCCATGCCCAGCAAGAACCCCGGAAAACTGACGGAAACCGTAGTTGCCACGTTGGAACAAACCGGCCAACGCGCCGTTCTGGCCACCGGCTGGGGGGGATTGTCGGCGAAAGATCTGCCGCGATCCGTGTCAGGCCGCATCTTCCTGCTGGATAAAGCGCCCCATAGCTGGCTTTTCCCACGCTGTGCGGCTGTCGTTCATCATGGCGGTGCCGGCACCACCCATGAAGCCCTGCGCTGGGGCAAACCTTCGCTCGTCTGCCCGGTTTTCGGTGACCAGCCTTTCTGGGGCAAGCAGGTTCACAGAGCCGGCGCCGGACCTGCACCGATCCGCCAGACTTCGCTCACGCCCTCGAAACTTGCCCGGGCCTTGAAGCAGCTCGAAGACCCCGTCTACCGTGTGGGAGCTAAACGGGCAGCGGACATCATGGCAGGCGAACCGGGCGCACGAGGAACGGCCGAGCGGCTGCTGACGATGATCGGCTCCGAAAAGGCCTGACAAGCCCGGCACGGTGGCACTCTTTTCCACACCGCTGCGTTACTCGCTTGAAAATGCCGTTTCGGTGCGGAAGGCCGTTGCCAGAAACCGCGCCATGCAGGCGACCCGTTCGACCGACCGGAGATCGGGATGGGTCAAAACCCAGAGCTCGTTTGCCGGCACCTCGGTGGCAATGGCAAGTTTCTTCAAACCATCCTGCGCCACATCCATCGGAAGCAGGCAGAGCCCCAGCCCCTTGCGCGCCAAGGCGGCCATGGTCGTCAGATCATCGCTGCGAACAACGATCCTGTCGCGCAGCGATCTGTCCATCTGGATGAAACCTGGCCGCTGCGCCAGCAGTCCACTGGCGCCGATCAGATCGTGGGATGAAAGGTCGCCGGCGCTTGCTGGAATGCTTTTGCGGTCCAGATAGCTCTGGCTTGCAAAATAGGCCCAGGGGATATCCGCGACCTTGCGGCCGATCAGGTGTTCGGGTGGAGATGAGGTGACACGCAGGGCGATCTCCGCTGCCCTGCTGGACATGTTGATCTCCTCGTTGGAGGTCAGCAACTCAACCGTGATGTCGGGAAAACGGGCTTTGAAGTCCAGAAGATAGCCGGGCAGAAAGTGGACCGCGAAACTTGCCGGGGCCGTCAGCCGGATTCGCCCTTTCAATGCCAGATCCGCCCCTGAAATCCGCCGGTCGATGTCCTCCATCGCAACGACGACAGACTGCGCCAGGTCCAGGATTTCAGCCCCCGCCTCGGTGGCTCTGTAACGGCCCTTCACCTTCTCGAACAATCTGGAACCGAGCTGCTCTTCCAGAGAGCGGATGTGCCGGAACGCCGTCGCGTGGCTGATGGCGAGCTTTTCCGCAGCCTTGGCAAGACTGCCGGCCTCAGACACTGCATGAAATGTTCGAAGGTAGTTCCAGTCCATCGCATTCTTTCAAATTTGCAAAACTGCGCCTCAATTCTGCCTATTCCAATCATTTTTGCAAATCTCTAAATCGGACATGCCGGCACCGCACACACCATTTTTCAGGAGCAAGACATGATCGGATATACGTCCTTGGGAACAAACGACCTGAAGCGGTCAGCCGCGTTTTACGACGCTTTGCTGGCCGAACTCGGCGCGCAGCGGATGATGGAGTTCGATGACTTCATCGTCTGGTCCGGCCATCCGGCCGGCGCCGCCTTTTCCGTGCACATTCCCTATGACGGGAAACAGGCGACTGTCGGCAATGGTGTCATGATTGCCCTGTCTGCCAACAGCCGTGCGCAGGTTGACGCGGTCTACCGGAAGGCCATCGAACTGGGTGCAGCGGATGAAGGCAAACCCGGACAACGCGCCGACAACGGCTTTTATGCAGCCTATTTTCGGGATCTGGACGGAAACAAGCTGAACGTGCACCACATGGTCTGAGGTCGACCCTGTTCCAGCCAAGAGCGGTCAACGGTGTTGATCGCTCTTTCCTTTTTGGCCGTGGCCTGACACAACTAGTCAGCCCGCCGAATAGGAGTCACCCGTCCGTGTTTCCCGCCCGCTATACCGTTTTCATTCTTTGCATCGCCCTTGCCCTTGTTGCACTTGTACTGACGTTTGCCCTCAGTGGCTATTTCGTCTGGCCATTTCTGATCTTTGCAGTCCTGTCGGCTATCGGTTATCTCGACGTCCGCCAGACCCGACATGCGATCCTGCGAAACTATCCAGTTTCCGGTCATTTCCGTTTCCTTTTCGAGGCGATCCGGCCTGAACTGCGCCAGTATTTCTTTGAAAGCAACCAGGATGGCCGCCCGTTCTCGCGCGAGCGGCGCTCCATGGTTTACGACCGGGCAAAGGACATAGAGGATGTTCTCCCATTCGGAACGGAACTCGATGTCTATGACACGTCCTATGGCTGGGTGAATCATTCGATCTGTCCCAAGCCGCACAATCACGAAGACATGCGCGTGGCCATTGGCGGGCCGGACTGCAAGCAACCCTATTCCGCCTCCCTCTACAACATTTCGGCCATGAGCTTCGGCTCACTCTCCGGCAATGCCATCCTGGCCCTGAACAAGGGTGCCAAGGCCGGTGGCTTCTATCATGACACCGGCGAAGGCAGCGTGTCGCGCTATCACCGGCAGGGCGGCGGCGATCTGGTCTGGGAGCTTGGCAGCGGCTATTTCGGCTGCCGCGCGGACGATGGCACCTTCGATGCCGACAAATTCGCCAAGCAGGCCGTCGAACCGCAGATCAAGATGATCGAAATCAAGATGAGCCAGGGAGCCAAGCCCGGTCATGGCGGCGTGTTGCCGGGTCCGAAGGTGACCGAAGAAATCGCCGAAGCCCGCGGGGTTCCGGTCGGTACGGACTGCATCTCGCCAGCCTCCCATTCCGCCTTTTCAACTCCGATCGAACTGCTGCATTTCATTGCTCAATTGCGGGATCTTTCCGGCGGCAAGCCTGTCGGCTTCAAGCTGTGCATCGGCCACCGCTGGGAGTTCATGGCCATCGTCAAGGCCATGCTGAAAACGGGCATCAAACCCGACTTCATCGTGGTCGACGGCGCCGAAGGCGGTACAGGCGCGGCACCGGTGGAATTTGCCAACCGTCTGGGCACTCCGCTGCGCCAGGGCCTCACCTTCGTCCACAACTGCCTGGTCGGCACGGGCCTGCGCGAGGATATCCGCATCGGGGCCAGCGGCAAACTAATCAGCGCATTCGATATTGCCGGCGCCATGGCACTCGGGGCCGACTGGGTCAACTCCGCTCGCGGGTTCATGTTCGCGGTCGGCTGCATCCAGTCCCAGAGCTGCCACACCAACCGTTGCCCGACCGGTGTCGCCACACAGGACCCCAAGCGGCAGCAGGCCCTGGTGGTTCCCGACAAGGCACAGCGTGTTGCGAATTTCCATCGCAACACGCTCAAGTCGCTGCGGGATTTCTCTGCTGCTGCGGGGCTGAGCCATCCGCGCGAATTCAAGCCGGAGCATTTCTATCTGCACGAAGGCCTTCGCGAAATCATGCCGGCCAGCGTCGCCCTCTCCTGGCTGAAGAAAGGCGCGCTTCTGGAGCAGTCGCACAATATCGCGGGCTATTCGACCTATTGGGAAATGGCGGAAGCGGAAAGCTTTCTGCCAGTCCAGTCGGTTGAAGCCGCAAAGTCCGCCCACGGCTAAGCGCAGGGAGCAGCCTGGAAAGGATATCAGTGCGGCACATGCGCCTCCGGCTCCGGTTTGACCCAACCGGGACTTCAGAAAGCCGAACGCGCACTCCGCCGCCTCGATGATCTGCAGGGAAGTGTCCGCCATGGTGGCTGACTGCGGACAGAAAACAGCACGGATCCGCAAACGGTTGCGGCACGGGCAAACGGCAGAGACATGAAGGCTACTCGCCTCAGTTCAAAGGCAAAACCGACCCCTGTGGTTACGGTGACGAACTGAAGAATCTCAGCCGAGTTGACCTGCCAGCCGGACCGCGAAGTCCCCCGCTTCATGGGAGCGGATCACCGCGTGGCGGACGAGGTCGTCAAAATGGCTGGCAAAAAGCTGGACATGCCGAGTGTTGGAAAAGGCAAGATAGCGCTGGCCAAGGTAGAGCGCCGCCCACTTCTGACCGAAGACGGTGAAAGGCGCGGAGAAGCGGTCCGTGGCGCCGAAGAGGTGCAGCCTGAGCGAGGGATAAAGCTCACTCAGGGTGAGCCCCATGACTTCAAGCTGTTCGCGGCGCAGATCAACCGGCAAGCCCTGCCACATCCCCTCTCCGCGTGCAAAGCCCTCAAGAGCTTCCTTCGAGAGGGCTATTTCCATGTCGGATTCCGCCCGACTGAGAAGCGCCCTCTGATCGCGGGTGCCGGTAATGGCCTGATCGGCGGTGCGCAGCGTCTCACCGGAATATTCAAAGGCCAGAACGGCTTCGGTCTTCAGCACGTCCGGCAGATTGGCGGGCACATGCCGGATCTTCGCCCCCACCGCATCACGGTACCAGGCAAGCAGGTGTTCATCGACAGGATGCCGATCGGTCTCGGCCACCTGCACCGCCTGATCCAGGATTTCGGCCGCAGCCCCGCGGTGGGTCGACAGGCCAAGCAGCCAATCGGAAGAAACGCTGAGCGCGGTCGCAATTGCGGCCAGCGCCTGTCCGTTGGGCAGGCGCGGCGCATCTTCCGACAGCAACTGGGAAACGGTTGACCGGTCGAGCCCGGCGCCACGCGCCAGATCCGACCGGTTCATATCCCGGCTGCGCAAGGCATCCGACAGGCGTTCGCGAAAAAGTACAGCGCGGTCTCTCTTGTCCATGAGGGGAGTATTGTCAGCCAGATTTCAGAAAATCAACACGAGCTGACAAATTCCCGCGCGCTACACCGTTTCTACCAGGAATGCAGGGCCCGGAGCGTTGGCGTCTTCTTCGCCATATGCCCTTCCATGCGCGAAACCAGCCTGTCGAGAAGCTGTACCGCCTCGCCGACAGCTGGGCCCTTGTTCAACATCACGCATTCAGCCCGTGCCGCCATGGCGGCATCGGTCATGTCGCCGCGCGAAGGGCTGCCGAATTTCACCAGGCTTTCCAGCACCTGCGTTGCCCAGATCACCGGTGTCGACGCAGCTTCGCAGATCCACAGGATTTCCTCCTGCATTTCCGCCAGCCGCTCAAAGCCGATTTCGGAGGCAAGATCGCCCCGGGCAATCATGATGGCAAGCGGCCTGGTACCGCTGGCGCGGGCGATCAATGCGGGCAGGTTCTGAACCGCCTCGGGCCGCTCGATCTTGGCGACGATGCCGAGCGGATGGTTCGCCGCGCCGATGCTTGCCAGCGCCTCTTCCAGAAGGTCGATATCGTCCGGTTCGCTGACGAAGGAATAGCCAACCATGTCAGCGAGGGCGGTGACCGTCTTGAGATCGGTCTTGTCCTTGGCCGTCAGAGGCGAGACCCCGAGCGCAGTATCAGGCAGGTTGATGCCCTTTTGCGGTTTGATCTTGACCCCACTGTCCTTGGCGCGCGTGACGCGGATGACAGCCTCGCCATTCGAGACCTCTTCCACGACACCTTCCAGCTTGCTGTCGTCATAAAGCAGCCGGTCACCCTCGCGCAGCCGGTTCACCATTTGCGGCAGGGACACGCTTGCGGTTACCGCAATGTCCGAATGGGCGTCAGGCGTTTCCTGCACCACGAGGCGAAACCGCTCGCCGATGGTCAGCTTCGGTGTCTTCTTCTGGGGAACCACGGTTTCGGTACGGATCTTGGGCCCGGCAATATCCATCAGAATACGCACGTCTCGCCCTTCCAGCTCGGCTGCGGTCCGGACATGGGCGGCCATCTTCTCCCAGGCTTCGGGGCCATCATGGGCGCAGTTGAGGCGGGCAACATTCATTCCCTTGCGGACAAGATCCCGGACAAAAGCAGGATCGTCAGCCGCCTCGCTCGGGAAAGTCACCATGATTCGACCGCGGCGATGTTCCGGTTTCGGGCCGAACAAACCGGCCGAGGCCTCTTCCAGCCGCCGTTCACCGGCAAAAAACTCCATTTCGGACCTGAAGCTGCCATCCTGTTTCTGCCCGGTCATGGCCGACAAAGCCGCCAGCACCGCGTCGAGGGTCGGCATTACCCGGCTTTCCAGGCGGCCGAGCGAGGAAAGGCCATGGCGCATCAGGCGGCGTTGCAGGAAACGGATATCGTGATGACGCAGGGCGACATAATGCGCCAGATTGTCGATTTCAGGTGCGGCTGCCGTTATCCCATAGCCTTCGAGCAACCGCGTGGCATCGACCCCGATGGCGTCCCTCAGGGCAGTAATTTCCCGAATCATCGAGGCCAGGTCAGCCCCTTCCCCCTCACCTGCCGATCGGTTTTCGGGGCCGGTTTCCTCGTTCGAGGGTGTATCGCCCTGCAACTCCATGGAAATCTCCATATTGCGCAGCGGCAGCTCCCACCTGCCACCGGACAGTCCTTCCTCCAGTTCTCAGTTAAACGGAAGGAGTCTTCGTCTTTATGACAACTTCAGGAGACCAGGCGCGACAAGAGCACGCATTTGCCAGGCCGGAGCCTGAAGGGCTTATTCGGCAGCACTCAGCGCAAGGAACCCGCCGGACTGCCGTTCCCAGAGCGCCGCATAGAGCCCTCCAGACGCGAGCAGTTCCCGGTGCGTGCCTTCTTCGGCAATCCGGCCCTCGTTCATCACGACCAGCCGGTCCATGGCGGCAATGGTCGACAGGCGGTGAGCAACGGCCAGCGTGGTGCGCCCTTCCATCATGCGGGTGAGGTTCTGCTGAATGGCAAGTTCGGCTTCGCTGTCGAGAGCAGAGGTTGCCTCGTCGAGGATCAGGATCGGCGCATCCTTCAGGAGCACCCTGGCAATGGTGATGCGTTGACGCTGCCCGCCGGAGAGTTTCACCCCCCGGTCGCCCACATGGGCATCAAGCCCTGTTCGGCCCTTGCTGTCCTTCTGCTCCTCGATGAAATCGAGCGCTTCGGCGGCCCGGGCGATGGCCCGGATCTCCTCATCGGAGGCTTCCGGTTTGCCGTAGCGGATATTGTCGCGGATCGAGCGGTTCAGGAGGGAAATATCCTGCGTGACGACCCCGATGCGGCTGCGAAGAGACGCCTGCGTGACATCGCGCACGTCCTGCCCGTCAATCGAGATCGCCCCTCCGGTAACGTCCCGCAATCGCATCAGCAAAGATACCGCCGTCGACTTGCCGGCACCGGACAGGCCGACCAGACCAACCCGTTCCCCCGGCTTGATGGTCAGGTTGAACTTGTCGAGAACGGGCTTCCGGTCGGTCTGATAGGCGAATGATACGTTGTCGAAGCGGATCTCCCCTGCGCTGACATTGAGATCCCCAGCATCCGGGCGATCGACGATAGCCGGCCGGCTCGTCATGATCGGCATGGCGTCGCGGATCGTGCCGAGCGTGCTGGTGATCGACTGCCCGATGCCGATGAAACTGGTTGAGGCGTTGGACAGCGAACGCGTGACGGTCAGTCCGGCGACAAAGTCGCCAATCGTGACCCATCCTTCCATCATGCCCCAGAAACCGATGACCACCACGGCCAGGATCAGAAGCACGTTCAGAAAGTAGACGCCGCTGTCGGTCAGGATATAGGACCGGTTCTCGCTGTGCCTGGTGTCGATCGTCTCGCCAATGACCTTGCGAATGGCACCGGCTTCCGAATCCTCCGCTGCGAACAGCTTGACCATGGCGATGTTCGAATAAACGTCGGTCATCGCCCCGGTGGCCTTGGAGTTTGCCGCCGCCACCTTGGCAGAACGCTGCAGATAAGCCGGGATCGCCAACCAGGCGACAAGGATATTCGCGCAGATCCAGAAGAGCACCGGAATGGCCAGCGGCCAGGCCATCGCCAGCAGCAGCAGGAACGAGCCGCCGAACTGGATGACCAGATAAGGGACCGTCTCTATGGACAGCATCATCTGCCGGTGAACCGACATGGTAACCTGGGCAATGCGGGAGGCAACCTGACCGGCGAATGTATCTTCGAAGAAAGCGAGGTCCTGGGCTTCCACGGCCTTGTGCGCCTGCCAGCGCATTGCCGCCGGCAGAAGAATGCGCACGGTCTGGAAGGCAAAGGTCTGCCGCAGGAGGAAGGCGAGCGGGTCAACAATCACGAAAAGAAGGAAGAAAGCGGCCAGGATGGTCACGTTGTCCTTCAGGAAGCCTTGCGCGCCGGCCTCCGTTACCCCGTCGACCACAAAGGCGATTGCCCAGATGCCTGAAAGGCCGAGACCGGAGGACATCATTGCCAGACAGCAGACGATCACCAGTTGCCAGCGAAACATCATGGCAAAATGCCAGACCAGCTTCAGCGGTCCTTCATCCGGAAGGGGCGTGACGGGAAGTTCCAGCGGTTTGATGTGGTTTTCGAACGGATGGAAATACCGGTCGATAAGCCGCGCGAGCAGCGGCCTGGCGATTGACACGCAATATACTCCTTGAGCAGGACCGGCGGCGGATCAGGCCGCGGGCGCGATCCTGTAAACACAGCGACGGTCGCCAGAGAGCTGATGTTCGGTGCGCTCGACGGTGACGCCAGGTCCAAGTACGTCCTTGAAAAGATTGAGCTCCGAGCGGCAAAACCCCTGACAGGCCGTTGCCGCGGCGCAAATCGAACAATGATTCTCGATGAGCAGATACCCCGCCCCTTCCGGCACGAGGTCGGCCATGTAGCCTTCCCGGTTACGAAGATCGGCAAGCACTTCCAGCTTGCCGCGCAGATCCGGCGCCTTGCTGACCGCTTCGGAATAGGATTTCCGGCTTTGCGCCTCCCGGTGGGCGATCAGTTTATCGACACCTTCCGCACCGAAAATATCGTTGAGACCGGTGATCAGTCCGAGCACCAGATTGGAATGATTGTCCGGAAACTGCTTGTGCCCGTCCGGTGTCAGGTCCCAGACCCGCTTGGGCCGGCCGACAGAGCCTTTCAGGTCCTCGAAGTCTACAAGTCCATCCTGCAGCAGGCCATCCAGATGCTGGCGGGCAGCCACGGACGTCACCTTCAGTCCCTTGGCAAGGTCTGCAGCAGTCTGCGGGCCGGAGGATTTCAACGCGTTCAAGAGCCGGGTTCGTGTACGATCTGCCATGCCTGCCTATATAGCGCAATTTCGAGATAAAAAAATAGTCTGCTTATCTTATTCCAGGAAGCCATCGCCCGGAACGAGCTGTCGTGGGCACCGTCTGCAAGCCTTGATGCAGCGGGTGTCTACCCCTCGCATCCGGTTCGGTGAACCCTGGCCGCCTTGAGAATTTCCGATCCGGCAACTTGCTGCCATCCGGCTCCCTTTATCGGGCAAACGTGCCAGCGTGACGTCCTGCCAGAAGGCGATGACCAAAAGTTCGATAGGAACCGTTCAGTAATAAACTCCATGTAGGTGAGTGCGATTACATGGAACTTTCGGACAGTCACATTGCGTTCCCCAAAAATTGGATACATGATCCAACAGCGAAGCCTTGAGCAATCCTGAATTTTTTTGACGCCGGCAACGGCAATAACACACAAGACGACTACAGGTAAAATCAGGAACTGACTATTTCTTATACATGACCTGACCTTGACCTTCGAATATCAGTAAAAAGAAGCCGCATTTTCCCCATCCAACTATTTAACGCTTCCGCAATCGGAACACGACCCAAGGTCATGAAAGTTGATCAAATAACTATTCTTTATCTCATTTCGATTAGAAGAAATATCAATGGAGAAAATGATGGAAAAAATCCGGGCTTTCCTGAGATGGATGATGATCGATCCACGCCATCCGGAAATAGCGCAGGCTCAGTACAATGAGCTGAAGACCCAGATTCCATCGCTCTATGCCCTCCTCATGGTCAACGCGATTGCAGTTGCCTATACCCATTTTGACGTTGCGCCGGCCTATCTGACAGTCGGCATTCTGGCGGTCATCCTGCTCGTGACCGTGGTGCGCATGGTGGCCTGGTTGCGTGCCCGTAAAACGGAGCTTGCTCCGCAAGAGGCCATCCGCAAGATCCGGCAGACGGTCATCCTCGGCAGTCTGATTTCAGTCATCTATATCGCGTGGTCGCTCAGCCTGGATGGTTACGGCGGGCCCACGGAGCGCGGGCATGTCGCGCTGTTCATCGCCATCACCGTCATTGGCTGCATCTTCTGCCTGATGCATTTGCCGCAGGCCGCCCTGATGGTCATGGTCATCGTCACCATCCCGTATCTGGTACATTATCTTGGCCAGAACGAGGATGTTTACATCGCCATGGGGCTGAACATCTTCCTGGTCTGCCTCGTTGTTCTGCAGGTTCTCCTGAACGGATACAGGGGCTTTTGCAAACTGATCGTGTCGCAGTCGGAACTGGCTGCCAAACAAAGGGAAACGGAGCTTCTCAACGCGGAAAACTCCAAACTCGCCCAGACCGACGCCCTTACCGACCTTCCCAATCGGCGTCACTTCTTTAAAAGGCTTGAGAGCCTGATCGATGAGGTGAAAGACACTGGCCGGAAGTTCGCCGTCGGTGTTGTCGATCTGGACCGATTCAAGCCCATCAACGACACATATGGCCATCAGTTGGGTGACCAGTTGCTGATGGAAGTCGGGCTGCGCCTGAAAAACATCGGAATTCCGGACGTCGAGATCTGCCGCCTTGGCGGTGATGAATTCGGCTTTCTCTATCTCGGTAACCTCAATGAGGCTGCGCGCACGGGCCAATTCATTTGCGAGCAGATCAGCCGCCCCTACCGGATCGGAGAACTTCAGGTATCCGTCGGCGCGTCCTGCGGCATTGCATTTTATCCGGACGCTGGGACATCCGCCCATGTGCTGTTCGACCGGTCCGACTACGCGCTTTATAATTCAAAGACCAGCCTGCGCGGCCGGACCACCGTCTACTCGGCGGAGCATGAAGCCCGTATCCGCTCGGAAAGGGCGATTGAAGCTGCCCTTCAAAGCGCCGATCTAGCCAGCGAGTTCCAGGTCTATTTCCAGCCTGTGGTCCAGTTGCCGGAACGCTTCGTTGTAGGCTTTGAGGCGCTAGCGCGGTGGAACAGCCCGCAATTGGGCAGGATTGCTCCGGACAAGTTCATCCCCATAGCCGAGCGGGCCGGCCTGATCCATCGATTGACCCTGTCGCTGTTCGAAAAGGCGGTCGCCCAGATCAAGAGCCTGCCCGGCTCGCTCACCCTGTCGTTCAACCTGTCCGCCCATGACGTCACGTCTTCGGAAACCGTGGCTGCGCTCCTCGACATCATACGCCGTGCGGGCGTAAACCCCAGGCAGATCACCTTTGAAATTACCGAGACATCCGTGATCGGCAGCTACGAAGCGGCCGAGACCTGCCTGCAGCTTCTTCGAAAGGCCGGTGTCAAACTGGCGCTGGATGATTTCGGCACCGGCTATTCCAGCCTCGGCTACCTGCATCGGCTACCCATCGACTGCGTCAAGATCGACCGCAGCTTCGTTTCCGGTATCAGGGACCCGATCGCGAGCGGCGTTGTAACCTCGATCGTCAATCTGTGCCGGTCGATGAAGATGTCCTGCGTGGTGGAAGGTGTTGAGGAAAGCCATCAGCTGGAGTTGCTGGAAGCCATGCGCTGCCGGTTGGTCCAGGGATACCATTTCAGCGCGCCCCTACCCTTCGAGGACATTTTGGCAAGCACCGGGGAAAACGGAACTGTTGCGGGCCTTCCCTTGTCGGGAACGGCTGCCGCCAACAGCATTCAGTTTTTCCGCGCCTGACGGACATCCGGAACAGGGCTGTAAGGTAGCAGCTCACTTCAAGCCTTTAGCCTCCCCTTCCCGGTTCTCCTTACTCTTCACTCAAGGGATAGATTCATGACTGGCGGCACCAAGCGTCAGAAAGACATGCGCAAGGCGCTGCGGGTCCTGCTGCCACGCATTCCATTTTCCGATGCCGAAGCCATCCTTGAGGTTGCCCTGGCCGGCCATCTGCGCCACCTGCCGCCTTCCATTGCTCTCTGGCAGGCCACCACCAGCCATGTCCGCCACACACTGACCGACTACGAGACGCTGCTGGACGAAGGCTATGACCGCGACGCTGCCCGGTTCTTCGTGCTGGACGACATGAACGACGTGCTGAGTTCCTGGGGATGCGCGAAACGTCTGGAAGCCGACGATGCGTCCCCAGCCGAAGATTGACTGCTCCGCAGCAAGGCGCAGCCCTGATGCGTTTACACGTCACGCGCCTCCCGGATGCCGTTAGTCTGCGCTTTGCACCTGCCGGTTTTCAGGAAGCCGGAAGGCTGGCAGCCCCTGGCTTAAGGCATCATGGCCGCCGGGCGATCAGGTCGATCTCGACGAGCGCATCTACGGCAAGGCCCGACACACCGACACAGGTGCGGCCCGGCAATTTCCCGGGTTCGAAAAACGCCCGGTAAGTATCGTTCATAGCCTGATAGTCGCGCTTGAATTCGGTCAGATAGACACGGACAAAGGTCGTATTTTCCAGACCGAGCCCGAGACCCCCCAGAACGAGCTTCAGGTTTTCCATCACGCGTACGGTCTGCGCCTCGATGCCTTCCGGCAACGGGGCGTCCGGGTCATCCGGCAGGGTTGGCATCTGGCCGGTCACGAACACCCAGCCGTCAATTTCGACGGCATGGGAAAACGGCGCGACCGGCTGTGGCGCCTGGTCGATCATGTGGTGGATCGGCAGCATGGAGGCTCCTGTTGGAAGGTTATGACAGAGCGTCCAGACTAGAGAAATTTGCGATCCTCGGGAAAGAGGTTTCGCATACAGCCACCCTCAAAATCAGATGCGTTCGTAAATCCACTGTTCGGGAACATGAGCGGTGACGGTCTCGCCTGCCGCAATCTTCCCCGGAATTTCGATATAGCCGACGAGCCCTCTGAGGCGCTTTGCCTTTTGTGGAAAAAGCAGGTCCAGCCCGTCCCTGTCCGGAAAATGTTCGGCAATCGCCTCGCCTGCAAAACGGCAGGGTTTGTTGTCACCGTCCACACGAATAACCACGCCGCTCTCGAAGACCAGCCGTGTGCGCGGCGGAACGAGGGACAGCCTCGGTATCCCGGAGACGAGGATATTGCCGCCAATCCATTCGGCCTTCAGCTCCGCAATCTCCATGCGCGATGCGGTCTCGGCAAGTTCTTCCGTCGACAGGATGGAAATCTGACGTTCGTTGCACATCTCGGTGCCTCGTGGATACCAGGGTTCGCGGCCGCCGGCCCTGCGGGTGTGGCCGCCGTGCCGGTCTCCCGAAATGCCTTCGAACGTCAGATCCAGCGCCTCCACGGCGGCGGTTCTGAAGTCTTCCGCAGAACTTGTTCGGAAGACGCCTTCCACCTTGCCGGCGGCCCTGAATGCCGGTGTGATCCGAAGGTCATCGGCAAGAAGGTCGAGTTGGTCTGTCATCGGTGTCTCCTGTCGCGGCCGAAAGGCGAAGCTAGGGTATGGGCGCTTTCCTGACCAACGAAACTCATTGATGTTTTCATAAACGCGGCAGATCAATGCACCGCGCCCGAAATTTGAGCCGGATACGGCTCTTTTCAGGCAGGACCGGAGAGAAACTTTTCCTTGCGCAATCCGTCCAGGCATCTGACGATTTTCCGGGCGTGATAGAGCATCGCGACCCAACCGGTTTCCAGCGCAAGGTTGCCTGTTGCCCCCTCGGGCATGGCTGACATCCAGTCATCCTCCAGACCCGGAACGGTCTGCCTCGGGCGTCCCTCCAGCACAGCCGCAAACTCGTCCTCCAGGCGCTTGTCCATGCGGGCGACAAGCGCGTCTATTCCGGACTTGACCGGGCTTTCGAGCTTTTCCCGCGCAACGTCCGAACGGGCCTCGCGGTAGAGCACCACATATTGGGCCAGAACGATCACCAGCACGTTCATATCACTGGTGGAGCGTGTGAACGACGACCAGGGCGCCTGTTCTATCCGGTAGGACCTTGCGGTAGCGATCAGAGTGCTCGCCGCCGTACGAAGACGGGCGAGATCCTGAAGGTCCGTCTCCGGCCCGCCACCTTCCACCCTCAGGCATTTCCGGCAGGCGTTGAGGTAATCGGACGCCAGCCCTTTGAAGCTTGCGCCGGTGCGGTTGGGAAACAGCAGCCATGCCGCAGCAAGGCCCACGCCTGCGCCGATCATCGTGTCATAGAGACGCGACCAGAGTTCGCCGATGGGCAGGCCCTCCAGGGTCTGAAGCCCCATGACCACCAGGAAACTGATGATGCCGGAGGCAATGGCGTAATTGCGATCGAGGAAAACGATGACACCGGGTATGGCAATGACAACAAGCACGAGCCTGACGGCTGGAAACTCCGCCAATGCCGGATCGACCAGCATGGCCAGAACGACACCGCCCGCCGTCCCGCCGATCCGCTGCGCGGTTCGAAGCAGCGTCGCTCCGAGGCTGTTCGAGAGGACGATGATGATGGTCAGCGTGACCCAATAGGCGTGATTGAGATCAAACGTGAGCCCCAGGGAAAAGCCGATCCCGGCCGCGACACCTGCCTGAAGCGACAGGCGCCAGGAGAGCTTCTGCCACCAGCCGTGCGTGGGGCCGCTTGTATCCGAACCGAGGCTCAGACGAACCGGCTTGTCTTTTGCCGCCAGCAGCCACAACCGCTTGAAAGCCTGGGCGATGCGCAGTTCCTGAAACCGGTCATGTGCTGTCGCCCCCGCATCGGCCTGAAGCCAGCTCACGGCAGCTGCGCCGTCCCCGGCATCACCTTCCACCGTATCGCCCTCCCCGGTTTCCAGGCGATGGACAAGCCGGTCGACCGTGCGGCGAAAGCCGGCATCCTGGGTCAGACGGTTTTGAGCGTCCTGGGAAAGCTGGGTGCGGGCATCGCCGACGACTTCCAGGGCAAGCTCCACCATGATTGCCGCCTCCGGTGACATGCCCTGCAACTCGCCTTCCGGCCTGAGCAGATCGGCGCATGCCTGAAGTTCCATGCGCAGCTTTGCCAGATCCCTGATCCGGATAGCCGCGGTGCCGGGCGAACCGGCAGACCTGCCCGACAGTTGCCGCAGATAGGTCGCCATTGCCTGGCGGTTGGCAGCCTCGACGCGCAAGTAGGTTCGATATGTCGAAGGCCGCCACAGCCCTGTGCGGACCACGAGCGCTGTCACCGTTCCAAGCACCGCCATGGCTGGCAGCCAGAGGCCGGGCGATCCGCCGAGGTTGCCGAGGACCACGAACAGCCAGCAGATCGCCATGCTGCGCCCCGCACGCTGCCAGAAGGGGCTGAGCCCCTGCATGGCAAAGCCCAGCATGATCGCGGCGATCCAGAACGTCTGCAGAACGGTTGAGGCGCTTTTTCCCGACACCTCGGCAGCAACAGCCCCGAGCGCAAACAGGGCCGTCAGCAGTGCTCCAAGTTTCAGGATACCGAAGATTTCGGCCTTTCGGGTGGAGACCGGCGTAAACATCAGGCAATGCCCGCCGGCGGCGGCTGCCAGAACGGCCAGTTTGAAAGCCGACTGACCGGGCACGAAGCTTGCCACCACATTTGCCAGAAAGACCGCACCAAGCACGGTCAGCATCAGGTGAACGCCGCGCATCAGCCGCAGGCCGCCCGGATCGGTGCGCAGGAGACTTGTCTTTAGGTCCGACACGGCTTGAAGCATTGGCTTGACTTGAACCCGGCTTTTCAGGGCAGAGGCCCTGACGTTCTGAACAGAAATCTCTTATGCGGATTGCATCGTCTCGTGTCCATGGCGCCTCGGTCCGTCGAACACCGGGTTGCCGCCGGAAGGTCAGTCCGACGGCTTTCCCTCCGCAAGGGTGAACTCGGCAAAGACAGGCCAGTGGTCGGAGCCGTTGAAGTGTCCGAGTTCGCAGTTTTTCACCGCAAGCCCGTCCTTGACGAAGAAATGGTCGAGTTCGAGGCCGATGCCCGGAACAGGGGCAAGCCATGTCGGGGTCCAGCGGCTGCCGCAGACAGCCTTGCGCACCCCCGCCGTTTCCTGAAACCGCTTCAGAAGCGGCGCCCAGGAGGCGGCGTTCATGTCGCCGGCAACCAGAACCGGTCCCGGCGTCTTCGAGACTTCGGATGCAAGCTTTTGAAGAATGTCCGCCTGGTGCAGATAGAAGTCCCGCCTGAAGGGCGGCAGGGTGTGGACCGCAAAGACACTCATGCAGGGCTCCGCCTGCACACTGCAGTAGACTGCTTTCGTGATCGCGTAAGGGTTCCGGTCCACAGGGATCAGGTCGACGCTGCGCGGCGCAATGCGCGACAGGATAATTGCAGCGGGGCGTCCGCCGAGCGCCTGATCGGGCGTTCCTGCCACATGAAGCATGCCTTGAAACCGGTCGAGCAGCGCTTTGTCGGCAGGTACCGGAAGCTCCGTGAGGATCATCAGATCGAAGGCGCGCGCCGAGTTTTCCTCAATGAGGTTATCGAGCGCTGCAGCGCTGCCGAAGAGATTTGCGGTGGCGACGCTGATTGCCGGTTCCGCCGCATCGGAGGATGCCGCAAAGCGCCCGTCGTCGAAGACCTCCATGCGCACGAGTGCGACCAGCGACAGGCAGATCGCCAGCGCCGATATGGACCAGGTCCGGCAGACCGCAAATCCAACGGCAAACGACAGGCCGGCAAGAACGTATTGGGCCTGAAAATGCGCCAGAAGATCGAGGGGCCAGCCGACAGCCGCCAGAAAGGAAACCAGGACGGCAATGGCGAAAGCCGCAAACAGACAGACGAGAGTTCTGTGGACCATGCCTTGTGCCGCTCACTGGACAACAATCGCCCGGTGGCCGGTATGTGCCGCCGCGCAAAAAAGATGCCGGCCCGTTGCCGGGTCCGGCACATTGAGAAAACAGGGGGCAAGCCCCCTGTTTCAGATTTAAGGCCGTTTGCTTAGCGTGTGAGCGGCTTGTACTTGATCCGGCGCGGGTCGGCGGCGTGTGCGCCAAGGCGGCGGACCTTGTCCTTTTCATAGTCTTCGAAGTTGCCTTCGAACCACTCCACATGGCTGTCGCCTTCAAAGGCGAGCATGTGCGTGGCAAGACGGTCGAGGAACATACGATCGTGGCTGATGATAACGGCGCAGCCGGCATAGTTTTCCAGCGCGTCTTCCAGAGCGGCCAGCGTCTCGGTGTCGAGGTCGTTGGTCGGCTCATCGAGCAGCAGAACGTTGGCGCCCTTCTTCAGCACCTTTGCCAGATGCACGCGGTTGCGCTGACCACCGGAAAGGTCACCGACCTTGGCCTGCTGGGCCGCGCCCTTGAAGTTGAAGGACGAGCAATAGGCGCGGGAGTTGATTTCCTTGTCATCGAGATAGATGATCTCGGCGCCACCGGAAATCTCTTCCCAGACCGTGTTGTTCGGGTTGAGCGCATCGCGGGACTGGTCAACATACCCAAGGTGCACGCTGTCACCGACGATGACCTTGCCCTTGTCCGGCGTTTCCTGTCCGGTCAGCATCTTGAACAGCGTCGTCTTGCCGGCGCCGTTCGGGCCGATCACGCCGACGATGCCACCGCGCGGCAGCTTGAACGACAGGTTATCGATCAAGAGACGATCTTCGAAGCCCTTGGAAACGCCATCGACCTCGATGACGTTGGCGCCGAGGCGCTCACCAACCGGGATGAGGATCTGCTCGATGGACGGCTGACGCTCTTCCTGGGCGGTCAAAAGGTCTTCAAAGGCCCGGATACGGGCTTTCGATTTGGTCTGACGGCCTTTCGGGCTCATGCCCATCCATTCGCGCTCGCGGGCAATCGCCTTGGAGCGGGCCATGTTCTCGCGGCCTTCCTGCTCCATACGCTTGGTCTTCTTTTCCAGATAGACCGAGTAGTTGCCTTCGTAAGGGATGCCCTGACCGCGGTCGAGCTCGAGAATCCAACCCGTGACATTGTCGAGGAAGTAACGGTCGTGGGTGATGATCAGGACGGAGCCCTTGAACTCACGCAGGTGACGCTCCAGCCAATGAACCGTTTCGGCGTCCAGGTGGTTGGTCGGCTCATCGAGCAGCAGCAGGTCCGGCTCGGACAGCAGCAGCTTGCAGAGCGCAACGCGGCGGCGTTCACCACCGGAGAGATTGTCGACGGCTGCATCTGACGGCGGGCAGCGCAGGGCCTCCATCGCCATTTCCACCTGGCTTTCCAGGTTCCACAGATCCTGTGCGTCGATCTCGTCCTGAAGCTGGGCGGCTTCCTCGGCGGTTTCGTCCGAGTAGTCCATCATCAACTCGTTGTAACGGTCGAGCTTGGCCTGCTTGTGCGCGACACCTTCCATGACGTTTTCCATCACGGTCTTGGTGTTGTCGAGCTGCGGTTCCTGCGGCAGGTAGCCGACCTTCGCCCCTTCGGCCGCCCAGGCTTCACCGGTATATTCCTTGTCGATACCGGCCATGATCTTCAGAAGGGTCGACTTACCCGCGCCGTTCGGGCCCAGGATACCGATCTTGGCGTCCGGGTAGAACGAGAGATGGATGTTGTCGAGGACCTTCTTGTCGTTATAGGCCTTGGACAGGCCATGCATGTGATAGATGAACTGGCGCGCCATGGGGCTCCGCTTCTCCGCTTTCAAAATCTGATGGGATTCTCAGGAATTCTGCGGCGTCTTTTAGGGGAAATGACGCCCGGGGGCAATGGGGGGATTAATCCGGGAGCGGTCTATGAGCTTGTATCGCCATCTGTCGTTGACTGCGCAATCGCGATTACTCCTCCTCCTGCGCCAACTTCCGCCCGCCTTCGCCTGCGGATAAGGCACCTTTTCTTTGGGCACGTTACGGACCGCTGGCGATACTAAAAGTCTCCAGGAAGCACACCACGCCCATTGCGTCAGGCTTTAGCGGCGAATTCCCTAACTACGAGCAGGTCCTGAGCGCTACCCACACTGTCATTCCGGACAAGTGCAGCGACGCTGCACGCCGATCCGGAACCCAGCGTATCAGCGTGAGCAAAGCGAACTCCCGATCCGGCTCAAATTTGCCGCGCTTAGCGCGAAATATCTCTGGTTTCCGGATCTGCGCTCGACTTTGTCGCGCTTGTCCGGAATGACGGTGGAAGACGCCGTTTCTCAGGCAAGTTGAACCATGCACGCCTCAAGTGTAACGGCACCGGCGTACCGCCTCCGCCCATTTGGATCTTTTCTCCCTCTGCCGAAGTGCCTAAGGTCACCGCATCTTTCTTCTTCATCCCACCGGACCTGCCATGACCTCCATCGATATTCTGATGCCCCGCCCGATGCTGCCGATTGTTCAGGAGCAGCTGGATGCCGCCTTTACCGTGCACCGGCTCTACGAGGCCGATAATCCGGAGGCGCTGCTGGCGGAAATCGGCAAGAAAATCCGCGGGGTTGCCATGGCGTTCGGGCCGGTGAACGCGGAGTTTCTTGCGAAAGTTCCGAATGCAGAGATCGTTTCCAGCTTCGGTGTCGGCTACGACCACATCAACACGGACGATTGCCTGGCGGCGAATGTGATGGTGACCCATACGCCCGACGTCCTGACGGAAGAAGTTGCCGATACGGCGCTTGGGCTGATGATCATGACGATCCGCGAATTTGGCCAGGCCGAGCAATGGCTGCGGCAGGGCAATTGGGAAAGCAAGGGTCCCTACAAGCTGACTGGGGCGACGATGCAGGGCCGCACGCTCGGCATCTTCGGCCTTGGGCGGATCGGCAAGGCGATTGCCAAGCGCGCCGAAGCCTTCGGCATGACGATCCATTACCACGGCCGCCACAAGCAGGACGACATCTCCTACCCCTACCACGCAACGCCGAAGGAGCTGGCGGCTGCCTGCGACACGCTGATGGTTGTGGCGCCGGGCGGCGAGGAAACCCGGCATGCTGTCAATGCGGAAGTGCTGGAGGCGCTCGGGCCAGATGGCATCGTCATCAACATCGGCCGGGGAACCGTCATCGACGAGGAAGCGCTGATCACGGCGCTTGAGAATGGCACGATCTATGGTGCCGGCCTTGACGTCTTCGAGAACGAGCCGCATGTGCCCGAAGCCCTTCTGAAACTGCCGCGGGTCACGGTGCTGCCGCATGTCGGTTCCGCATCGCAGGCAACCCGCAATGCCATGGGCCAGCGTGTGGTCGACAACCTGAAAAGCTGGTTCGAAACGGGCAAGGCCATCTCGCCGGTGCCGGAAATGCGGTCAGCCTGAGCGAACGCTGCGGCGACTTTGCGAAAAGCTCCACTCGGGCCAAGACACCAACCAGACCTAAGCGCCGCGGCTTTCAAAGTACGCGGCCTTTTTTTGCCCAAGGTCTTAACGGGCAGGCAGTTCTTCGATTGTCAGCCTGAAAGAACGCTGCAACCTGCAGTCAGCTGTAATCCGCCGGGCCGACCTGACCAAAACTGCCTTAACGTCAAACTCAAAAATCGAAAAAAGTCATATGAAACAATGACTTTTAAGAAATTAAATCGCTTTAATTAAAACTGTTTTAACCAACGTCAGAGCACCGTCCCCGGGAGGGAGGAAACAATCGGGGCTAATTTTAAAATGTCTGTACTACTTAGAATATCGTTAGGATTTGGCGCCGTCGCCATTGTCCTCCTGGGGTTGGGTGCCTGGTCCATCTTCAACCTACAGAATGTCAGCGTCGCTGTTGCCGATCTGGACGACATGAATGGCGATGCCTTGATCGCATCTGAATTGAATGCTGATGTTGCGACAATTCTCGCCGGAACAGGAGACTACCTGCGCACGAGAAAGCCTGAGGCTTTCGAACAGGTCACTCGCTATCTTGAAAAAACAGAGACTGGCCTCCGCAATGCAGAGGCAGAGATCCACAATCCAGCTCGCGTCGAGTTGCTGAAGCAAATTGAAGCGAATACGGCAACCTTCAAATCTGTTCTCGAAGAAATTGCTGTTCTCTATGGCGAACGAGATGAGCTTGTAAAAGACAAGTTGAACGTCATTGGTCCACAAGCCATCAAAAACCTTGAAAAGCTGGGGGCATCGGCAGCAGCGGATGGCGACTACCAGACCGCGTTTCTTGCAGCCAGGGTTCAGGAAAGTTTCCTGCTTGCCCGGATCGATATGCTCAAGTTCCTCGATACCAATGCCGTTATCGAAATTGACCGCCTGCAAAATGAGTTCGAATCCGTCTCCGGCGACATTCTTTCTCTGGAGCGCAGCATCGAAAATCCTGCCCGGATGCAGCTTCTGGCAGAGACGACTCCGTTGATGAATGAATATCAGACCTATGCACTGCGTGTTCGCGACATCATTCTCGAACGAAACCAGTTGCGAAACGATGTTCTGTTGACCGCCGGTGCGGACGCCTCGGAAAATGCGCGCCTGATGAAGGATAGCGCCACCGCCGACGCAACGGCTCTTGGTCTGGCGACAATTGACAGCGCCGACTCGGCGGTTGTTCACGTCGCCATTGTCGCCGCCGCGGCCCTGTTGCTCGCAATCGCATTTGCAACATTAATTTCAAGAGCCATTGTCAAACCGCTGCTGCGCCTCGTTGCAGACGCCAGGGAACTGGCTGCCGGAAACACCGACATTGCGTTTGAAGAAGCGAAACGTTCGGATGAAATCGGGAAAGTGGCCCAATCTATCGCTGGCTTCCTTGACGGCGTTCTGGACCGTCAGCGCCTGGAGGCCGCGCAGAAGGTAGAACAGGAAGCGCGTGAGCAGCAGACTGCCAGGGTGGCCATAGCTGTCGAAGCATTCGACAAGGAAGTCTCAGGCATGCTGAACTCCATTTCGGAAGCCTCTGGTAACCTGCAGGTGACCGCCAACCAGATGACCGCAACCGCACAGGACACCGCGCATCAGGCAAACACTGTGGCGAGTGCATCGGAACAGGCCAGTGTGAACGTTCAGACAGTTGCCGCTGCAACGGAAGAGCTTTCAGCGACCATTGGCGAGGTGAGCGGGCAGGTTGTGCACTCTGCCAACATAGCTAGCGAGGCGGAAGCTCAAGCCCAAAAGACCAATCAGCAGATTGCTGGTCTGGCAACCGTCGCGGAAGATATCGGCGAAGTCATTGCCTTGATTTCATCCATTGCCGAGCAGACAAACCTTCTCGCCCTGAACGCCACCATAGAGGCTGCCAGGGCTGGTGAAGCCGGTAAGGGTTTTGCGGTGGTTGCGGCTGAAGTGAAAGAGCTTGCAAGTCAGACCGGCAAGGCCACCGAGGAAATTTCCGCCAAGATCTCGGCGATCCAAAGCGAGACACGTGAAGCCGTCAGCGGCATTCAGGGCATCGCAAAAATCATCGCTGAACTGAACTCCGTTGCCTCCTCCATCGCATCTGCAGTGGAGGAACAATCGACAGCGACCTCGGAAATCTCACTCAGCATCGATCAGGCCGCTCAAGGCACCGACGAGGTGAGCCGCAGCATCGTTGTCGTGTCCAAGGGCGCCAGCGAAACCGATGCCGCTGCCGAAAGCGTTGTCGAGGCTGCCGAGCTTCTCATGGCACAGTCCACGACCATGCGTCAGGTGGTCGAACACTTCCTCAACGAAGTCAACGCCGCCTGATAACTGCGCGTTTGTTCAAATGAAAAACGTCTGCCCCGGTCCGAACGTTCGAACCGGGGCAGTTGCTTTCAGGGACTGCTTTCCCACGACCCTGTGCGGCCGGGCCGTTTTTGGGCGTGTCAATTCGTCGTGGGACCGAGCAGATTGCCCTTCACAAGCAGTACCGACAAATGGTAGCCCTTGCTGTGCATGTCGAAATAGCCATTCGTCACCTCAAAGAAATAGAACATCCCGGGCATGGCTTCCGTTGAGCTCCAGAAGGTCGCGCCTTCGCCGAAGTCGGAGGCGGTTATATTGGGAAAGGCGTTGGTGTCGATCTTCGGGCCTTCACAGGTCTCGGCGTAAAGCGTTTCCAGTTCCGGCCCTTTGGGCACGCGCCAGCCGCCCCCTTCCCGCTCGGCGTAGGCGAGCGCCTCGTCCAAGGTGAAGCCGCGCGGGTCCCCCAAACACGTGTTCGTTAGCGTGTCCCACGTCATGCCGACCGCACATCTTTTCCAGGTCAGACCATGTGCCACGTCCGTTGCCTCATCCCCCTTGATTGCGAAACCGGAACCCGTGGCTTCTATGCAGGTGGCGTGGGCATTGATAGGCAGGAAAAGCAATAAAATGAGGGCCGGTATTGTGCTGAATTTCATGCGGATCTCTGTTCGTGACTTGATGTGATTGGAAGCCGGTAGGCAATAGGGAGGCTCGCGGCGCGTTCGTTCGCGATGTCGGCAATAGCCCTGTTGTGATCTTCATTCAGGTGCTGGGAGCATCCGGGCCAGACTTCACCGTCTCAATCCGATCCGCCGGCCGGACACCTGAACGGCGTAAAGGTGCTGCCCATGTTGGCACTGACGGTCAACATCGTCAGGATGTCGGCAAAGGCGAATTCGGCGGGTGTCTTCGGGCAAACAGCTTTGTCAGCGAAACAGCCGCCTTTGATGAAGGCATCGTGCTCCGCAACGAAACCGGCCCGCATTTGCGAACGGCTGACATTTTCGAACGCCACCCGGATGATCTCCTGGTAGTAGGCGCACCGTCTGGCGCGCTTTTGTTCGCGTGTCTCCTCTGCAAACGCCGGTGAGCACATGGTTGCGGCCGCGACAAAGCCAAGCAGCAGGGCAGACAAGGAACTGCGAGCGGACAAGATTGTCTCCGTCGGAAGAGTCTGGACATTTAAGCCCCCTAGAGAAGCGGGGTGCCCGGGCGGAGAAGGAAATCCGTCCGGGCAGGCGCATTCAGTCGCGCAGGCTTTCCGCAAGCGCGGCGCCGATGTCGGCAATCGCCTTGTTGCGGTCATCGAAGGAAGCGTCGGTCTGGGTGATATAGACCGCGATCACCACGGGCTGCCTGTCATCGGGCCAGATGACACCGATGTTGTTGCGAGAGCCATTGCCCCCTGCTCCGGTCTTGTCGGCCACCGGCCATTCTTCCGGCAATCCGGCGCGCAGGGTCGCCTTGCCAACCTGGTTGTCCAGCAGCCAGCCCGTCAATTGATCTCGGGCAGAGGGCGACAGGGCATCGCCCAGCACGAGTTTCTGCAAGGTGGCGACGGCGGCTGCCGGGGTGGTGGTGTCGCGGCTATCCCCCGCCTGCCCTTCATTCAGAGCCGGTTCCGTCCGGTCCAGCCGGGTGATGGTGTCGCCAATTCCGCGCAGGTAATCCGTCAGGCCCTGCGGTCCGCCGACTGCTTCGAGAACCAGATTGGCGGCAGCATTGTCACTGATCGTAATGGCCGCGTCGCACAGTTCCAGATAGGTCATGCCGCCGGACCCGACCTTTTTCTCGGTAACCGGCGAATAGGAGACAAGATCTTCCTTGCGGATCTTCACGCGGCGGTCTGGTTGAACCTCACCCTGCTCGCCCTTTTCCAGAAGCGCGGCACACAGAAAGGCCTTGAAGGTGCTGTTGAGCGGAAAACGCTCGTCTGCGCGGTGGGTAAATGTCTTGCCGGTTTCCGAGTCGAGGACAGCGACCCCGATCCGGGCCGACAGGCGGCTTTCCGCGTCCTGGACGGTTTTTTCAAGCGGTGCGGGATCGAACCCGGCAGCCAGTGCGGATCCGGATATGCTTGGAACCGTAGCGAAAAGGGCAAGCGAAAGCGTCAACGCGTTGCGGCGTTTCCAGAGTTTCATCTTCAACTCCAATGATGAATACAAACAGCCCGACCCGGTGTGGTGTGTTGCCCCCCGCACCATTCGTCTTCGGGACACCGCAACAGTGCCGCTGCCTCAGATATAACGCAAATGATGAATAATGGGGTTAGACATGAAGAAAACTTGGCCAAAACGGGATCCTGATGGACGTCTCCAAACTGCCGCTCAACGCCTTGAGAGCCTTTGAAGCCTCAGCCCGGCTGTGCAGCTTCACACGGGCGGGACTGGAATTGCGGGTGTCGCAAACCGCCGTCAGCCATCAGGTAAAGACCCTGGAGGATGTGTTGCAGGTATCGCTGTTCGAACGGCTGCCGCGCGGCGTTGCCCTGACGGACGAGGGTCTGGCCCTGTTGCCTGTGCTGACAGATGCCTTCCGGCGGATGAGCGAAGCGCTCAGCCGGTTCGAGGACGGCAATTACCGGGAGGTGCTGACTGTCGGCGCAGTTGCGACCTTCGCCACCGGCTGGCTGTTGCCGCGTCTTGCCGGCTTTGCCAAGGTCCATCCGCAGATCGACCTGCGGCTGAAGACCAACAACAACCGTGCGGACATTCTGGCGGACGGCCTCGACTGTTTCCTGCGCTTCGGCGACGGTGCCTGGCATGCCACCAATGCGGAAAAGCTGATGGACGCCCCGCTTTCTCCGATCTGCTCACCTGAAGCGGCACCCCGATTGTCCGAACCGGCAGACCTTGTGAACGAGCCCCTGCTGAGATCCTACAGGATGGATGAATGGGCCATGTGGTTTCAGGCCGCAAGCCTTCCGCCGCCGCGGGCGCGCGGCTGGATGTTCGATAGTTCGCTGGCCATGGTCGAAGCCGTCACGCAGGGGGCGGGTGTCGCCCTGGTGCCGACTTCAATGTTCAGCCGCCAGCTTTCGTCCGGCGCTATCGTGCAGCCTTTCAAGACCAGCGTTCTGACGGGAAGCTACTGGCTGACCTGGCTGAAGTCGCGCGAAGAAACAAGCGCCATGCGGAAGTTCCGCCAGTGGATGCTGGAGACGGCTGACGGCTGACGGACGTCTAACGCGGCCATCAGGGCTTTCGGCCCGTGACCATTTCACGTTTGCCGGCAAACCCTTCTGTCTTCTCAATTTCGAAGCCCGCCGCCTGAAGATTGCGGCGCACCCAGCCGGCAGCCGTGTAGGTGGCCAGCGTTCCCCCGGAGGCTGTCAGATCCGCGGCGGCTTTCAGAAGGTCGGCGTCCCACAGCTCCGGATTGCGCGCAGGGCTGAAACCGTCGAGGTACCAGGCATCGATGGGCGGTATCGTTGGCTCCGCGACTGTTGCCGCTCCGTCTGCCGTTCCGGAGCGCAGTTCACCGATCAGCTCGCGCGCATCGCCGATGCCGATCCGCAAGGTGGCATCGGCGATATTCAGGGTGTTCCAGCCCGGTTCCGGAGACCATGCCTTCAGCAGTTCATCTGCCAGCGGCTGCAGCTCCGGAAAGGCCGCAAGGGCGCGTGCCAGTTGCTCGCCGGTCATCGGGAACAGTTCAAACGTCACGAAGGTCAGCTCCGGCCGGTTGGGCCTTTCCTGCCACGCGGCAAGGGTGGTGAGAAAATTGAGCCCGGTTCCGAAACCGAACTCGGCAATGGTGAACCGCTCGCAACCGTCAAACCGCTCCGGCAGGCCATTGCCCCGCAAAAAGACATGGCGGGTTTCGGCGAGACCGCCCGCCTTGGAGAAATACGTGTCGTTGAAGCCTTCGGCCCGGGGCACATCGCCCTGCAGCCATTCCAGATCCGGTGCCTTGATGGACATGATCTTGAGCTTTCCTTCCGGGTGCCCCCATCAGCCTTTGCCATTTGCAACGCGTTCTCATAAGAGAGCCGGCAGGATCAATCAATCTCAAAGGACCCCGTCCCATGGCAGCGACCGACGCCGACCCTTTCGATGTTGCGATTGCCGGAGCCGGTATTTTCGGACTGGCAATTGCGCGGGCGGCCATCGAGGCCGGCTTGAAGGTGGTGGTTCTGGAGAAAAGCCATGTCGGCGCCGGGTCCAGCGGAGGCGTGCTGGGAGCCTTGATGCCGCATATGCCGGCACGCTGGAACCCCAAGAAGGAATTTCAGTTCCAGGCGCTGCTCTGTCTGGAAGAGCGTATTCGCAAGCTGGAAAACCAGACCGGCCTTTCCTGCGGCTATCACCGCTGCGGCCGCATTCTGCCGCTGACGACAACCGACAAGCTGGAGCACCATCTGGAACGCGCGGAAGAAAGCAAGCTGCGCTGGCGGCCACTGGAGACAGGTTTTTCCTATGTGGTCGAACCTGCCGGAAGCCGGTCAGACTGGCTTGATGCCGGTTCAGCGCCCTTCGGCATCGTTTATGAAACCCTTGCGGCCCGAATTTCCCCCCGGGCATACCTCGCCAGCCTTGCAAGCTTTGTCCGCCAGAATGGCAGTCTGCGGGAAGGTGTTGAAGTCACCGGTTATGACGATGCAACGCAAACCGTTCTGCTTGCCGACGGGCTGGCCCCCGTGAAGACACGGCAATTCGTCATTTCGGGGGGATTTGCGGCTTTCGACCTGATCGAGGCACTCACCGGCGAACGGATCGGGCGCGGAGAGAAAGGCCAGGCCCTGGTGCTGGAAGGCAAGGGACTGGAAGAGCGGCCTGCGATTTACTGCGACGGGCTTTATGTCGTCCCGCATGACGATGGCACTGTGGCCATCGGCAGTACATCCGACCGGGAGTTTGAAGACGCAAAGCCTTCCCCGGCCCGGTCAGCCGAGCTCTTGCAACGTGCCACCGCCTTTTGTCCGCAATTGAAGAGGCGGCGGGTACTTTCGGACTGGGCCGGCATCCGGCCGCGCAATCACAGGCGAGACCCGCTGGCAGGAAAGCTACCGGGTTTCGAGACCGCCTTTGCGGCAACCGGCGGCTTCAAGATTTCCTTCGGCATTGCCCATCTGATTGCGGATGCCCTGGTGGCGGAGATGACAGGCCGTGACCCTGCCGTTCCTTTGCCAGAGACATTCCGCCCGGCGCACCACTTCGGCAGCGGCAGGCTGGACGCCGATCGCTGAAGCAGCGCACGCGCGTTCGGTCCCGGCTGCGCGGAGCCGGCAAAACGGTCGCGACAATGAGATGTAAAACAGGCCGGGCTGGGCTGGACATGACCGCAAGCTTTTAGCGGCCAGGCTCTGTCAGGAGCAGCGCACGTCGGCAGGCTATATGGCGGCAACCACCGCATATAGACCATAAAGGCTCAGCAGAATCGTCCCCCAGAACAGGAGATTTTTGGCCACCAGAAATGGCAAATTCATTGACCCACCCCGACGAGCCGCATGGTCAGCCTGTTTCTTCCTCTTCATACCAGAGGACTCAACTTCATTAACGGCTGCAGCGGCTCTCGCCATTTCGGCAATCCTTGAACGACTAAAACAATGGCTGACGGCAACCTTTTATCCGTAGCCACACATCGTACCGTTTAAGTCGCAAATGGTTAAAACCCGTTTAAGATTACCATGAATGTTTTATTAATTTACAGCACAATGAAATTGTTGATATGCACAAATTGTGGTCCGGCCCAGCGCAGCCTTTGCGCATCCCTCCTTGCCGGTCCTGTTTGATCCGACATGAGGAAATACCGCAGCATGAGTCTTGAAAGCGTTCGCAACCACCTTGCCAGTGCCGCCCCTGAGCTTGAAGTCATCGTGACGGAAGACAGCAGCGCCACGGTCGACCTCGCCGCCAAGGCGCATGGGGTCGAGCCCGGCCAGATTGCCAAGACGCTGTCATTTCAGCTCAAGGACAGGATCTTTCTGGTGGTTGCCCGCGGCGATGCCCGCATGGACAACAAGAAAGCAAAAGCAACCTTTGGTGGCAAGGTGAAGATGCTGGGCCTCGACGAGGTGGAAACTCTCACGGGACACCCCGTCGGCGGCGTCTGCCCGTTTGGCCTCGCCCAGCCGCTGCCTGTCTACTGCGATATCTCGCTGAAGGAATATGATGTGGTCATTCCCGCCGCCGGCGCGACCAACGCCGCTGTCAGGATCACGCCGGAGCGCATGGCGGAAATCACCGGTGCGGAATGGGTCGATGTCTGTCAGGCGCCTCAGCCCGCCTGATTGCTGCCAGCGACGTCTTCTTCCAGTGCCTGACGGCCTCGGCGTTGTCGCCGGCCCAGCCTGACGTCAGGTCCGGTAATAGTCCCGGTACCATTCAACGAACCTGGCAACGCCGTCCTGCACGGTCGTCTTTGGCCGGTAACCTGTCAGGCTTTGCAGCAGATCCGCATTGGCCCAGGTGGCCGGCACGTCGCCGGCCTGGATCGGCATCAGATTGCGTTCGGCGGTTCTGCCGGTGGCCACTTCAATGGCTTCGATGAACTCGGTCAACTGGACGCAGGTGGAATTGCCGATGTTGACCACACGCCAGGGCGCGACCGGCGAAAGACTGTCGCCTTCCCGAACCCCTTCCCCCTCGGCCGGGCGAACGGGCACGGCATCCATCAGCAGCCGGATGCCTTCGACCAGATCTTCCACATAGGTGAAATCCCGTCTCATGTCGCCGTAGTTATAAACGTCGATCGGCTTGCCTTCGAGGATCGCCTTGGTGAACTTGAACAGAGCCATGTCCGGCCGGCCCCAGGGCCCGTAGACCGTGAAGAAGCGGAACATGGTCACAGGCAGGTCATAGAGATGGGCGTAGGAATGCGCCATCGATTCTGTTGCCTTCTTGGTCGCCGCATAGAACGACATCTGGTGGTCGGCCTTGTCGGTCTCCGTATAGGGCATTTCGGTGTTGGCGCCATAGGCGGACGATGTGGACGCCAGCAGCATGTGTTCCGGCGGAAAGGCTCTGGCCGCTTCAAGCAGTTCGAAGGTGCCGCAAATGTTGCTTTCCAGGTAGGAGCGCGGTGCCTCGATGGAGTAGCGGACGCCAGCCTGCGCTGCCAGATGAATGACAAAATCCGGCCGCTCCGTGCGGAACAGGGACATCAACAGGTCCGGTGCCTCGACCCGGTCGTTGATCGGCTTGAAATGCTCGTTCTGCATCAGCATCTGCTGACGGCGTTCCTTCAGACGGACATCGTAATAATCCGTCATGGCATCAAGGCCAATCACCCGAAAGCCATCCTTGAGAAGTCGTGTGCACAGGAAATAGCCGATAAACCCTGCGGATCCAGTCACCAGAACGGTTTTCATGATTTACCCAAAGCCTCTCGATCGAAAATTCATTTTGCAAGAACGTAACAGTCAGTCAGTCAAGGTATTAAAAGGCTTCGTGGAAACGGGCAATGGCGAAGTCTGCCGGACGCACCTTGCCGGAGGTCCGCAATCCGCCTCCGCAAACGAAAAGCCACCCGCGCTGTCGCAGCGCGAATGGCTCACTTTCTGGTCTGTGCGACATGTCTCCCTGCCGCGCTCCCATTCGCTCGCCCGTCAGATCCCTTCGCCGTCGGCGCTGAAGGTATTCAGGTAGCCGCGTTCGCGCAGGTACTCGATGATCTCTTCGGCAACCTCTTCCGGGTCGCGACCGACGTTGCGGATATGAAGTTCCGGGTTTTCCGGTGCTTCATAAGGGCTGTCGATGCCGGTGAAGTTCTTGATCTCGCCCCTGTCGGCCTTGGCATAAAGGCCTTTCGGGTCGCGCTTGCGGCACTCCTCGATGGGCGTATCGACAAAGACCTCGATGAACTCGCCGTCTTCCAGAAGATCGCGCGCCATCTGACGTTCCGAGCGGAACGGCGAGATGAACGACACCAGCGTGATCAGGCCCGCATCGGCAAAGAGCTTGGCGACTTCACCCACGCGGCGTATGTTTTCCACCCGGTCGGCATCGGTGAAGCCCAGGTCCTTGTTGAGCCCGTGACGCACGTTGTCGCCGTCGAGCGTGTAGGTGTGGCGCCCGTCAATGTGCAGCTTCTTTTCGACAATCGAGGCGATGGTCGATTTCCCGGAACCGGACAGACCGGTGAACCACAGGATCGCCGGCTTCTGGCCTAGCTTTTCGGAACGGGCCTTCTTGTCGACGTCCAGCGCCTGCCAGTGAATGTTGCTTGCCCGGCGCAGCGCGAACCAGACCATGCCCGCGCCAACCGTCGAATTGCTCATCCGGTCGATCAGGATAAAGGAACCGGTCGTGTGGTTGGCCTCATAGGGATCGAACGGCACGGCCGAGGACAGCGAGAAATTGCAGAACGCGATTTCGTTCAGCGTCAGCGTCTTGCCGGCCACATGCTCGAAGGTGTTGACGTTGATCTTGTGTTTGATCTCCGAGACCGTTGCCGTGACCGTGCGTGTGCCGATCTTCAGAAGATAGGACCGTCCCGGCAGCAGCGGCTCGTCGGACATCCAGATCACATGGGCTGCGAACTGGTCGGCGACATCCGGGCGATGGGCGGTCGAGGTCAGAAGATCGCCGCGGGAGATGTCGATTTCATCTTCCAGCGAGATGGTGACCGCCTCGCCGGCCCGGGCCGAGCTGACTTCGCCGCTTGCACCGATGATCGACTTCACCCTGGACTGTTTTGCAGGACCGGCAACCACAACCTCGTCGCCCACAGCCACCTGTCCGCTGGCAACCGTGCCGGAATAGCCGCGGAAATCGAGGTTGGGCCGATTGACCCACTGCACCGGAAAGCGGAACGGCGCTTCCAGAATGTGTTCGCCCACCTGGACGGTTTCCAGATGCTCCAGCAAAGTCGGACCGGAGTACCAGTCCATCTTGTCGCTGCGCCCGGTGACATTGTCGCCATAGCGTGCCGACATCGGGATGGCCTGAAGGGTTTCGAAGTCAAACCCGTTGGCGAAGACCTCAAATTCCTTGCGGATTTCCTCGAAGCGTTCCTGGGAATAGCCGACAAGGTCGATCTTGTTGATGGCCAAAACAACGTGGCGGATGCCCAGCAGAGACGCGATGAAGGCATGGCGGCGGGTCTGGACCATCAGGCCGTTACGCGCATCGACCAGCAGCACGGCGAGATCGGCCGTGGAAGCGCCGGTGGCCATGTTGCGGGTGTATTGTTCGTGGCCCGGGGTATCGGCAACGATGAACTTGCGCTTTTCGGTCGCGAAGAACCGGTAGGCGACATCGATGGTGATGCCCTGCTCGCGCTCTGCCTCAAGGCCATCGACCAGCAGCGCCAGGTCGATGTCCTCACCCACGGTGCCATGTTTTCTGGAATCGCGTTCCAGCGCGGCCAACTGATCTTCGAAGATCAGCTTGGTGTCATAGAGCAGACGGCCGATCAGGGTCGACTTGCCGTCATCGACGGAACCGCAGGTCAGGAAACGGAGCTGGTCCTTGCTTTCCTGCGCCAGGATATATTCGGTGACGGCTGTCTCTGCAGCTTCCTCAATGTTTTCGATCGACATCTTAGAAATATCCTTCCCGCTTCTTCTTCTCCATCGACGCGCTTTCATCCTTGTCGATGAGCCGGCCCTGGCGCTCGGATGTACGGGCAATCAGCATTTCGCGGACAATGGCGGGCAGCGTGTCGGCATCCGATTCAATGGCGCCGGTCAGCGGGTAGCAGCCGAGCGTGCGGAAGCGGACCATCTTTTCCTCGATCACTTCACCCGGCTGCAGCTTCATGCGGTCGTCATCGACCATGATCAGCATGCCGTCGCGGTTCACCACAGGCCGCCTGGCGGCAAAATAGAGCGGCACCATGGGGATGTCTTCCGTCAGGATGTACTGCCAGATATCCAGCTCGGTCCAGTTGGACAGCGGAAACGCGCGGATGCTCTCGCCCTTTGCCACGCGGGCATTGTAGAGGTTCCACAGTTCCGGCCGCTGGTTCTTCGGGTCCCAGCCGTGATTGGCATTGCGGAACGAGAAGACGCGCTCCTTGGCGCGGGACTTTTCCTCGTCCCGGCGCGCTCCGCCAAAGGCGGCATCGAAGCCGTATTTGTTGAGCGCCTGTTTCAGCGCTTCGGTCTTCATGATGTGGGTGTGAACCGACGAGCCGTGGGAAAACGGGCCGATATTCTTTTCCAGCCCTTCCGGGTTGGTATGGACAATCAGGTCCATGCCGAGACGCGCGGCGGTCTCGTCACGAAAGGTGATCATGTCCCGGAATTTCCAGGTCGTGTCCACATGCAGCAGCGGAAACGGTGGCTTGGACGGATAGAACGCCTTCATCGCCAGATGCAGCATGACGCCGGAATCCTTGCCGATGGAATAAAGCATTACCGGGTTGGAGAATTCCGCCGCGACCTCGCGGATGATGTGGATGCTTTCCGCTTCCAGCCGCTTCAGATTGCTGAGGCGCTCGGGTGTGATCCCGTGAGATTGCATGTTCATGTTCGCTTTTCCGTTTGGCCGGCGAACCGGCCGTATCAAAAATCGGACACGGGCCTGACGCCCGCGCAATTTGCCAATCGTCAGGCGGCCGGGGCTACGTCCCGCAGCAGGGTTCTGCACCCCGTCGCCAGAAAATAGGGATTTCTCAAATCGTCCTTGCGCGCGTTTTCCGGCACGCGGTAGACAAAATCTTCACCGGTCTCCGCCAGAACAACGGCTCCGCCTGCGGCGCGTACGATGGCATCGCCTGCGGCAATGTCCCATTGCATGGTGGGGGCCAGCCGCGGGTAGAAATCGGCCCGACCAGCAGCAACCCAGCACAGCTTCAGCGACGAGCCGACATTGACCTGCTCGGCGACACTCAGCCGTGAGATCAGGGCAGAAGTTTCTTCCGAAAGATGAGAGCGGCTGGCGAGCACGCTGATGCCGCCCACCGGCGGTGTGCGAACGGATATGGGCGCGACGTCGGTGATCCCGCCATCGTGGATCGTCCCTTTGAAGGCCTTCGTTTCAGCGCTTCCATTGCCCTCGATTTGTCCGCCCCAGTAAATCTCATCAAGAGCGGGAGCGGAGACCACACCGAAGACCGGCCGGCCGTTTTCGATGAGGGCGATGTTCACGGTGAACTCGCCGTTCTTCTTCAGGAATTCCTTGGTTCCGTCGAGCGGATCGACAAGAAAGTACCGCGCGCCCGCCGAAGGCAGCGTGCCGGCTTCGACGGCTTCTTCGGCCACCACCGGGATATCGGGAAACTTTTCCGCAAGGCCTGCGAGAATGATTTCTTCCGCCGCAGCGTCTGCCTTGGTCACCGGAGACCCGTCGACCTTGTTCTCGACCTCAAACGGTTCCGCGTAGATTTTGAGGATTTCCTCTCCGGCCCTCAGGGCCAGCCGGTTCAAGAAAAATATCTGGTCTTCAGTCATCGATGCCTCAATTTGCGCCGGGAAATATTGCCCCCCGCGCTGTTCGCTCGCGTGGCTCTCCCGTAAATAGAAAGGGACAGTGTATCAATTCAAGGAATGGTGTTCCACGTTTTCGCAAGAATAGAAAAAGCTCAGGTTTCTCTGACGGCGGCTTAGGCGCTTTTGTTCCTCCCCACAAGGCGCGAAACCCGGTCCGGGCAGGTCTGGCCTACGTGGATTCACCGATTGGCAAGGGCTTTGAGCCTATACTAACCACGATTGGGGTTTAATGTGCCCTTGGACACCAAGAGAATGCGAGAGATCCATGCCGGACGCCGCCAAACCCTTCGCGCCCCAGATGGCGGATGAGAGCGCCAGCGAACACATGCCACGCGAGCGGCGGGCACGCGTCTTCAAGAAAGGCAAGATGATCTTTCAAAACGGGCTGCGGTCGATCCCCTGTATCGTCCGCAACATTTCCGATGGCGGTGCCCTGCTGGAGTTCGAGCAGGCCTACATGCTGCCGAAAGAGTTCGACCTGCACATCGATCTGGAAGATTATGAAGTCACTTGCGAACGGCGATGGGAAGAAGGCCTGCGCTGCGGCGTGCAGTTCATCGGCGAGAAACGCCCGGTCGCCGCGCAGCGTGCGCAAGTGCTGCGAAGCTCCGAAGAAGCCCTGAGAAACAACGAGCCTGACCATCGCCGCGACAGTCCGGACAACTTTTTCCAGCGCCGCCACATGGATGAACCGCATGCCGACGAGCGCGCCTCCGTGCGCCGCAACCGGCCCGATGCAGGCGCCGGCAAACCGACCTTCGGCAAGAGACGCTGACACGCCCCTAGCGGCGGAAGACCTGGCTCACGAGCGATCACGATAACCAGCGGGCAGCCCACCGCTTTCATGGTCACAGCGCAAACAGATATGGCCCACCGGGCAATACCCGGCAGGCCACAGCGTCAGCAGAGCTTCAAAACCTCTCAGGCCGCCTTGCGCTCACGCTCCAGCGTCCGCACGGTGGCAGGGCGTTCGCTGCACCGCTTCACCCAGTCACGGATCGCCTCGTTGTCCGGCAACATGTCCGGCAGCCACAGGAACGGACCACTGCACAACAGGTCGACTGCGGAATAGGCTTCGCCCAGCAGGTAAGGCTGCTTTTCCAGCGTTTCCGCCAGCCGCGCGACCATCGTGTCGAAATCGCGCAGGCTTGCTTCCACGGCCGGATGCGTAAACTGGGCGAATTTCAGGATGATGATCGGCTCCATCACGCCCTGATAGTAGAACAGCCAGGACAGATACTCCCCGCGGCCCGGCTGGCCTTTGATCGGCCCAAGCCCGGCTTCGGGAAACTTGTCGGTGAGATAAAGCATGATCGCGCCGCGCTCGCGGATCCCCTCGGCACCATCCACCAGGTAGGGCACCTTCTTTTCCGGATGCGGGTTGGATGCATCCGGCCCGCCTGAGCCATCCTGCCGGCGAACCGTCACTTCCTTCACCTCGACGTCGGCGCCCAGCTCTTCGATCAGGGTTACGATCGCCGAAGACCGGCTGTTGGGGGAATGGTAAAGCGTCATCATGGGAAAGCTCCTTTTCTTTGCGATGCCAGAGGTATAGCTTCCCCCTGCTGACAATTTACGGCAGGAGCAAAAATGGCCCGCATGGACAGGCTGATGCGTCTGATGGATACCCTCAGGCGCCTTCCCCAACCGGTCACCGCCGCACGTCTTTCAGAAGAGACCGGCGTTTCCCTGCGCCAGCTCTACCGCGACATCGCGACCTTGCGTGCGGGTGGCGCGCTGATCGACGGGGCCGCCGGCGTCGGCTACACCTTGACGGAAGATCCCGTGCTGCCGCCGCAGAGTTTCTCCCGGCTGGAAATCGAGGCATTGATGCTGGCGCAAAGCGGGCTGGACCAGATCGGCGACGAGACACTGAAAAAGGCCGGCCGAAACGCCATGGCCCGCATCATCGCCACCCTGCCCGACCGGCAGGCCCGCCAGGCCATGCACACGGTGATGCGCAGCTGGCGGCAGCCGGACAAGCGCCCGCCGGTGACGGTGGATCTCGACCTGTTGCGCGAGGCCTGCTGGGAAGAGTTCAGCCTGATCATCACCTATCGCGACCTGCAGGAACGGACGACAACCCGGGAAATCTGGCCGATGGGCCTGTCCTACAGCGAAACCTCTCTGCTGCTGCTCGCCCATTGCCGCCTGCGGCAAGATTACCGCCATTTTCACGTCAGCCGGATCGCCTCCCTGGCGCGCGGCACCGAAAGCTTCCGCCCCAACCGGGTGGGCCTGCTCCGCGACTACATCAAGCAACGGGGATATGACCGGAACAGGTCACCTCAGCGCGGTGAAGTTGGGTAAAGTGCGAATTGGAAACGGGCTAACCTCAAAACGGGGAAATTTCAGGGGAGCACGTCAGAGTTTTCCGCGCTAGGATCTCGGCTGGGAGAAGGAGCGGAAGCGATGAAGGCATCGAAGTTTTCGGGGATCAGAGCAGATGCAGCAAAACTCCAACCTCCGGCGATCCAAACTTCGGGCTCAGTGCATCATTTCACTCGACTTTGAATGAAGGCGCGCCGAAATACGGGATCAAAGTGATCGTCTGTGCTTTTTAAAGGCTTCTCGCGTTGCGGTTTGCACCCGAGGGAAATACTGGTTCAAGTCTCTCAGAAACATCAGCGTGGAGTGAAGTGGTCCTGGTTTTCCGGACAGGTCAGCGGCTTGTTTAAGGTGTATCCAGGTTGGTTTTCATGCCGCCAATTTCAGGTTTCTGTCAGCCCAATATACCTCCCTCGGGGTTTTGTGCTCAAGGGCTGAATGAGGCCGTTCGGTGTTGTAAAATTTCATCCAGTTACGAATGACACCGTGCGCCTTGAAGCCGTCGGTCAGGTCTTCGAGATAAACCGCTTCCTGCTTCAAGGATCGCCACAGCCGTTCGATGAAGATGTTGTCCATGCACCGGCCACGCCCGTCCATCGAGATGCGTATGCCAGCTTCGGTCAGCGTGGTGATCCAGGCCGATCCAGTGAACTGAGATCCCTGATCGGTATTCATGATCTCCGGCGGTCCGAACCGGGCGATAGCCTCGTTCAAGGCTTCGACGCAGAAGTCGGCGTGCATCGTATTCGACAGCCACCAGCTCAGAACTTTCCGTGTCGCCCAATCCATAATCGCAACCAGATACAGAAAACCGTGCTTCACGGGGATGAACGTGATGTCCGAACACCAGACCTGGTTCGGCCGGCCGATCGTCATGCCCCGCAGCAGATAGGGATAAACCTTGTGCTGCGGATGCGGTTGGCTGGTTCTCGGCCGTTTGTAGATCGCTTCCAGTCCCATCTTCGCCATCAGACGGCGAACCCGATGGCGGCCGACCACGATACCGTCGCGGCGCAGATAGGCAGCAATCTGTCGGCTTCCAAAAAACGGATATTTGGTGAAGGCCCGGTCGATGGCCTTCATCAATTCCAGCGTTGCCCCGCTGACCCCGACTGGCATGTAGTAGAACGCCGCACGGCTCAACTTCACCAATTTGCATTGCTGACTGATGCTCAGATCCGGATGGTCCCGGCGGATCATCGCCTTCTTCTTTGCCGGGCTCACTTCTTGAGCCCTTGCGCTAAAAAGATCCTATGAGAGCGGCTCTGGCTCTCGGATAGGCTGACCGCGTTAATTTGATACGGGAGGCACACTATGGATCAGTATCACGACGCAAACTCGACGGCCTACGTAGCGATTGAGCTCAGCAAGCGCAGCTGGATCGTCGGCATCGCCCATCCGGACCGCGACAAGCCGTCGATACATCGACTTTCTGGTGGTGACACGAAGGGGCTTCTTCGACGACTGGCCGCTACACACAGCAGTGGGCGTATGATCATTTGCTTTGAGGCCGGGCATGACGGTTTCTGGCTTGCCCGCTTTCTGATCGCCCAAGGCTTTGATGTTCGCGTGCTCGATCCAGCAAGCCTGCAGGTCAATCGCCGGGCGCGACGGGTCAAGACGGATCGTATCGATGCTTTGGCGATGCTCAGGGCGCTGGCAGCACTTGATCGCGGGGAACGTCATGTCTGCGCGCAAGTGCGCATATTGAGCGTCGAAGAAGAAGACGCACGCAGGTCACATCGCGAGCGGGACAGGCTCATCCATGAGCGCACAGCCCACGTCAACCGGATCAAGGGGCTGCTCTTTGCCCAGGGCATTCGTGACGTTGAACCAAGGCAGCGCCGAAACCGCATTGACTTCACCCAACTCCAGACAGCGGAGGGACACAGGCTCCCACGACGTCTTCTCGCGGAATTAAAGCGCGAATATGCCCGCCTGATCATGGTCGAAGATCAACTGCGTGAGGTCGAGAAGGAGCGCGACACAGCCGATGCGCAGTCCCCAGCAGTCGAACAGAAGCGACTGGATCTTGAGCAGCTTCATGGTATCGGCGGAACAGCCTCCGCCATTCTTGCCCGCGAAGTCTTTGCACGAACGTTCGCATCGCGCCGCCATTTGGCGTCGTATCTTGGCCTGACACCGAGCGCATACGACAGCGGAACTGTGACCAAATGCCAAGGCATTTCCAAGGCTGGCAACGCGTGGGCACGGCGCATTCTGATTGAGATCGCCTGGCTCTGGATCAAATATCAGCCAGACAGTCCCCTTTCGCGCTGGTATCTGACTCGAACACAAGGCCAGGGCGGCCGCATGCGCCGGATTATGCTGATCGCACTGGCCCGCAAGCTTGCCATTGTGCTGTGGCGCTACGTGGAAACAGGCGTTCTGCCAGAGAGGGCACGACTGTCACCAACCATGGCATAAACTGAAGAACGAAAGAGCTTCAGACCTCCGGCCAGAGGTCTGAGGGCGGGATGACGGGCGTCGTGTCAACGATTGGCGCACCCTCGGAGCGCCGGCAAAAAGTGTGAACCCGTCCCCGATCCGTCCGCGTGAATGCAAGATTGTGGTCAGCCGTCATGGAGCTACCGGATATAAGTTGATGCGGGCATATCCGCATGACCGTCGCGCAACGATCGAACCGTCCGAACTATAACGTATTAGCACTCGCGCTCTGCGGGTGATGGTGCTTTGCAACCCTATTGACAGAAACGGCCTCATATAAATCGTTCTCGACGCTCAGCCTCCCGATCTTGGCGTGCAATTCCTTGACCTCCGCTTCCGTCGGCCCCTCGGATTTGCCTCCACGGGCGAACACATCCGCCATGCCTTCGACAGCCTGACGTTTCCACGTGCTCACCTGGTTCGGATGTACCTGATACTTGGCTGCGATCTCCTGGATCGTCTTGTCACCCCGCAATGCCTCAAGCGCGACCTTCGCTTTAAACGCGTCCGAAAAATTCCGGCGTTTCGCCATTCTCGTATCCCTTCAAATTAATGGGATACACCTTAGCAACCTGTCCGGATTTCCGGGACCACTTCAAGAAATGACTGCCGGATCCCCCACATCCAGCGGATTGGCAAAGAATAAGTCACCTGTAACCGTATTCTTATAGAGGAAACGACCATTGCCGTCTGTCGTTACAAGGTCTTCGCCATCTTCTCCGTAGCCTGTTACATACGGGCCGTTTGACATGGCCGCGATTGCGCCCATTGCCCTGACCGGAGCCGTGAGGTTCCCGTTGCGGAGCAGATCCGCCCAACGACCGGCATCCTCCGGGTTGGCGATCATAGTGCCGAGATAGATCTCAAGGCATTGGCGTGTCTCTTCGTCGCTCAGGTTAATGACATACCCATTGGATGTCGTAACGGAGCAAGTTCCTTGTGCGTAGGCAGGTGAAACGAACAATTGCCAGAGATTAAAGCCATGCTGAGGGTTGCAACCAGCAAGCTGTGTCAGGATCGCTTCGTCCGAAAGGTGTCCCGCACGTTTGGCTTGGGCCAGGTCTTTTAAACCTGGGTTTTCATCTCCCATCCTTTCCATGACACTGGAAACGATTGAAGAAGCTGCGTGCCCAACCAGTTTGACGGCTTTGAAAGCATCCCTGACACTCGTATCACTCACATAAAGCTCAAACCCTTCCTGCTTCTGCGAGGTCACTTCCACCACCGCATCCGGGTCGCGGTTGAGGTTGGCGAGTTGGGTTTCGGTGGCGGTGGTGTCTTCCGCCGCTTCCCGGTCCGCTTCGGTGCGCAGGGCTTCGGCGCGGGCCGTGTCGCCTTCGGCTTCTGCCGCGTCGGCCTCGGCTTCCAGGTCGGCGGCCTTGAGGCCGTCGCCATCGCCGTCGCGCACGGTGATCTCGCCCTCGCCGATGGTGGCGCGGGCAACGCCCTCGGTCTCGGAATTGGAATAGGCCCCTTCCACCGTGATGCCCGGTTTGGACTTGCCTTCCGGATTGGAGCCGATGCTGACGCCGACCGAGCCGGAAACCTGCCGTCCCTTGCGGTGAAGGTCGATATCCGCCGTTTCCAGACGCTCGGTTTCAAGGGTCAGGTCGCCGGAGCGCGAGGCGATCACCCCGCCGGTGATGGAGGTCGTTTCGCCGACATCGGCATGTTATTTGTTTTGCTTAACCTGCTCTACTCCATTCAGGAGCTGGAGCCTCCAGTAAACCAGGTGTGGTTCACTTTTTCTGGGCAAGTCCATCAATACAAGTCTTGGCATTTCAGAGCGTATACTCCCGGAAGCATCTTCTTGATGGGCAATCCAATTTTCTGAAGATACCAACTGAAATCCGTACAACTTTCTCCAACGGTCTTGCGCCCTCCTTCTACGCCAATTGAAAAAACACCAGCTGAAGGCAGCAAAAACAAAAAGTAGTGTCCCTCTCCATCAATCTGAATTTCCGCATAAATACCAGATACATCTTTGCTTTCGAATGATAATTTCACTATTTCCATGTAATCATTTTCATCGCAAATTAATTCTCGATATTCCCTGCCATCCTCATCTTCAACGGTTAAGCGAAGTGTGCCGTCGAAATTTACGCGGGCAGCTGATTGGCGGAGAAAGGCAGCCAGAGCTTCGAAGCTATCAACCTCTTTGAACGTCCCCTCGATATCAATTGTCGCTAGTACCGACATCATTCAAAAACCTTGTATTACGGCCGCTGAACTGACGCCGGTCGCTCTAGAGCCCCCCTGAATTCCGACACTAGAGCTTCCGACTTCATAACCTTGTTCATACTCAAACCTGGATGCTGCGCCTGAGAATCGATCAGGCGCTCTCGCTACCACAGCTCGAAACAATTGATCGATCAAGAGGCGTTGAATTTCGATGGAATGCGGTGGCGCAGATTATCGAACGGGCTATCCGGATATTCTACAAATCAAAGCGCAAACACGCCAGAAATAGGATCCGGTCACCCGTCGAGTTCGAACGGCAGCAGAAAAGGAAAGCCGAGAGCGTCCAGTAAACGCGGGGCTATTTAGTTCATCAGATTGACCGGCTGAGAGTTTAGTTCCTGCGCAACCACAGAATAGCTGACCTGCGCCCAATCCCTGGGCGCAGCAAATAATGCAACCGTCCCTAGTGTTACGAAAAGCAGCGCGCTAAGGGTTCGGATCAGGTGGCGGAGGAGATGCCTCTACAATATTCTCTCACCGGTCCCAACGAAAACCCCGAATTGCGGTAATGTTAACACCCACGGCTCATCCAGATCCGTTGAAAAAATTTCTAGATCCTTTCCGCCTTCCAACCGAAAAACCAAATCAATAGGTCTGTCTGGTGATTGGAAATCGACTCCGACGACAGTGCTTCCATTTAGGATTGAAGAAACTCCTAGAGATTGGTCATCTAAGCATCCTAGGAAGATGCCCTTGCCATCAAATATCCGCCAAACCGATTGCGTACTAAAACTCCAGCTTTCGCCGGAGATTACTAAAGTTGTTTCATCCCAAGATGAAAATGAAATACGGAGCGGAAGTTCAATATTTACCGCTGATAAAAAGGATCGCATATCAATCATCCTGCACAATATGAGTTCTTTCGCGAACATATTTCTTTCGCTCAGCGCGAGTCATACCTGACGGCGGTTGAGGCTGACCTGCTCCCCTGAATGTCCGCGTTCATAAGTAAGCTCTGTTCACGGTGTGATCTTTGCTGGACTGGTTTGCAAATTCATGGGGAGTGAGACCGTCGAGGCTCGTATGCGGTCGTTCCAGATTGTAGTCGATCCTCCAGGTTTCAATGATGTCCCGGGCGTGTCGGTAGCTGCGGAACAGATGTTCGTTGAGGCATTCATCCCTTAGCCGGCCGTTGAAGCTCTCGACAAAACCATTTTGCATCGGTTTTCCCGGCGCGATGTAGTGCCATTCGACGCTGCGGTCCTGCTGCCATTTGAGAATGGCGTTGAAGTGAGTTCCGTACCATTGTCGCTGACCACCATTAAGGAATAGCGAGTGCGGCGCTCAGCGATCCCGTTCAGGTCCCGTGCGGCCCGGGCCCTGGAGATCGAGTTGTCGACGACAGTTCCCAGACATTCCCGGCTGAAGTCGTCACAGCAAATATTTCGAAGTCCTTACAGATTTTACCTAAAATACATATCCAACCGAACGGCAGCATTCTGTTTTGAAATATTGTAAATAAATACAATAAAAAATTTAAACACACTAAGCAACCATACCTGCAATATGCCTCCAGCTTTCAGCATAGTCATCAGAACCAACCTCAAGCGCTAATTCTATTATAGCGCTTGTTGGATTATCTGTCTCCTCAACTACAATTTTGTCTAAGGCACTTGCCAAAACAATAAAATTTTCAAATGTACTTGCTAAAGGCCTCACACGGGCGCCCGGCGCAGTGGTAATATCAACAAAATAAACAGAACCGTCGCCATGATAAGGGCTCGCTTTTGCAATCCCAACAATGTCTGCTTCAAAAGAAGCTACGTTAACTAAATTGTCGGGAAGTAACGGATTTTGAAATTGTCCGTTTAGCGCTCTCAGTGAATCGAGAACACTAACATTGTCTCCTGGACACAAATCAAAAAAACCTAATGAAACCCCCTCGACTTGGTACTGACTAACAAAATCAGTATAACTCCTAGATAAACCTAAACCTCTTACAACTTGGTCTAACTCCACTAGTGGATTGACTCTTTCCTTTAAAATGGCCCCACCAAAGGATCTGATTACTTGTTCTCGGCTTGAATAGTATTCCAATGCTTCAGTAATTGTTTTGACCATAGGCATCAATCTTGGAGATAGGCAAAAAGGTAACTTCGTGGGAATTGCGTTAGGAACCACGCGAGAAAAACACTGAAATTGTCTTGTAGTTCATATTATTTACAAGCTACTTTCAGCCTGTTAAAATCAGTGCTCTCCAGAAATATTTGCAATTACCTTTTTTCAACCCAAGACAGCTTCCGATAACAACGCGATCCCTAACTTAAGTCTTACGCTTAAATAAATTAAGCAACTATAACTAATTTTATGCAAATTAATAAACTAACCTCAGCCTAAACATCGTGAGTTTCGGGTTTATATCCCTGCTCAATTCTATCAATTAGAAGCGGTGCACTTATTATTCCGCGAAGTGAATATCGCAATTCAGAAGCTGTCAATTCTCGATCAAGCATCACTTCGTGTTCGCCGTCCCAAATCCACCAAGGCCCACATTGTCCGTCTGGCGCGACAATCCGCGTTCTAAATCTGGGAAACTCGTAGTTGCAGTCCGAGACTGGGACATTCGCAACAATGGATAGCAAACCTTCATCTAAAGCAGCCTGAAGAGGAAAAAACGCCTGAAATTGAGGTCTTCCTCGAACTACCTCGGAAAAATCCTTGGGCGAAGTTGCATAAAACCCCTCAAATATCGACAAAAGAGAACCAAATCTTTGATTTTTATGTGTAAACTGAGCGTACGCGATCCCCTTTGAAGTTAGAATCTGGACTACATCTCCAATTTTAGCCCGTTTTGCCATTTAAAATCCTGGATACCTTTGCTGCCTCAAAAGCTCTGCACCACGAACTAGTGCTTGCTCATATCTTGTCGTTTTATTGACTTTGGAAATTGAGTTGATTTTGTTGATGAGAGAACCGCCATTTTTGCCTAGGCCGTAGAGGTTGATGAGAACTTGCTCAACTGCACGCGCATCGGCTCTGGAAAGGTTAGCCATACCTGGAATTTGGTCAATAACAATTCCCTTCTCGCGCATATGAGCTTGTCCTCGTTTAACAATGTCATCAGTAATTCCTACATATCGTGTCACACCATCAACTTGGCAGCTATATACGCAGGTTTTTCCACTTATTGTAGCTGTGTTGGAGGCATGTTTTGCGAAACGACCAGCTACTTGGGCACCAAGTCGAGCAGCAACGAATGAACCGCCTTTTGCGACTGCGTGTCCAGCAATTGTCCCTCCCGCTTGTGCAATCAACTCCTCGGCCTGAAGAACTGTGATGTACTGCGACCAGCTCATTCCCGTCGTATCGAAGCCCAACGAGCTCTCGCTCGGTGGCGTCATCTTCAGGAAGGTGGCGAGGTGCAGCTCTTTCTGACCAATAGTATTGTAGAGCTTGAGCACCGTCTGGTTCTTGGTGCTCTTGCAGCTTGGCGCCTGGCAGTGCAATGCCTCGTTCGCCAGCTCAAGCATCAAGACCGTGTCATAAGAAAGCCCGGATACGCTCTCGATGTCCCATTTGGTGATCGATTTCAGCTGAGCGCGGTCAGCGGCTGGCAAGTCTGCAAAAATGCGCGCTGCCAGAGCAGCCTTCGCATAGGCTTGAACGCCGGGATCAAGGCTCTCACAAAATTCTACGAGTTCGGCAAGCGTCTCCCGTTTGATCCCGAACATGAGGTCTTCAATCGCGGTCTGAGAGCAGTCCGCAGCGTAGGCTGGAGTAACAATCCAGTTCAGCGGGTTGTACCGATTATACCCTTGGCGACCGCCGCAGGCGGCCAAGCGCTTTAGCAGTTCGCGTTGTTGGGGAGACACATCCAGCTTTTCGATGGCCTGCCCTAACTCGGAAAGAACCTTGCCCAGGTCCCGCACCGCCGTATCACTCACATAAAGCTCAAACCCTTCCTGCTTCTGCGAGGTCACTTCCACCACCGCGTCCGGGTCACGGTTGAGGTTGGCGAGTTGGGTTTCGGTGGCGGTGGTGTCTTCCGCCGCTTCCCGGTCCGCTTCGGTGCGCAGGGCTTCGGCGCGGGCCGTGTCGCCTTCGGCTTCTGCCGCGTCGGCCTCGGCTTCCAGGTCGGCGGCCTTGAGGCCGTCGCCATCGCCGTCGCGCACGGTGATCTCGCCCTCGCCGATGGTGGCGCGGGCAACACCCTCAGTCTCGGAGTTGGAATAGGCCCCTTCCACCGTGATGCCCGGTTTGGACTTGCCTTCCGGATTGGAACCGATGCTGACGCCGACCGAACCGGAAACCTGCCGCCCCTTGCGGTGAAGGTCGATATCCGCCGTTTCCAGACGCTCGGTTTCAAGGGTCAGGTCGCCGGAGCGCGAGGCGATCACCCCGCCGGTGATGGAGGTCGTTTCGCCGACATCGGCATTGAGCGCGTTGTCGGTGACGATGCCGGAGGGAGCGTTCACCCAGGCCGAGCTGTTGGAGCCCTTGGCCCCATTGACGCTGGCAGAGGCGCCGAAGGTGGGCCCGGCGCCGTCTGCTCCCAGCCCGATGCCAACGGAAACCCCGGCGCTGTAGCCGCTGCTCTGGTTGGAGCCTTCGGCCGTGTCCAGCCGGCTTTCGATCGTGAGGTTGCGGCCGATGTCGAGATCGGCACTGTCGGCTTCGATCCGCGCGCCCTTCAGGGCAAGGTCCCGGCCGGTTTCGACCGACACATTGCCGCCCGCCGTCACATCCGTGTTGGTGTGATAGGTCTGCGACTGGCTGTAGGAACTCTGCTGGCCGGAGACATCCAGCCCCAGGCTGAGGCTGGCGCCGGGGGCGCCATTCTTGCCACTGGCGCCGACACCAAGCGTCAGCCCGATGCCCGCGGACATGCTGGAGCTTTCGCCCTCATAGGCGAGATGGTTTTGCGCCGATTCCAGGATCACATCCCGCCCCGCCGCCATGGCGATATCGTTGCCGGCGTCGATCCGGGCGCCCTTGGCCGTGATGTCGCGCCCCGCCTCCAGGGACATGTCGTTGCCCGCCGACAGCGTGGCGGTGCGGGCGATGGCGCTAACCTCCGACGAGCTGCTTTCCTCGCGGGAGATGCCGATGCCGATGCGTACCCCGGCAATGGTGCCGCCCTGGCGGATGGCGTTGAGCTGGTTGAGCGCGTCGACCGCCTTCAGCCCGGCGGAGACCGCGGAAAGCGCCTGGTAGCCGAGATTGCCCTTGCCCGAGGTTGCCATGCGCGGCGCATCCGCCAGCGATTTCACCGGTCCGGAGATGTTTTCGAAGGCGCCGACCGACAGCGCGAAGGTGTCGATCTTGTGGCTTTCCGAATGGGCATAAAGATCGTGGACGCTGTCCAGGACGATGTCGCGCCCGGCGGTTATGCCAAGGTCTTCGTCGGCGGCGACGGAGGCAGCTTCGGAGACCACATCGCGCCCGGCATCGATGGAAACGTTCCGGCCGGACACCGCCGAGGTGACCTGGGTCAACGAGCTGGTGTCGGAGGTATGCCGCTCGGACTTGTAGCCGGCGACCACGCCCATGTTGCCGGTTTCTGCAAAGAAGCCGCTTTTCTTGTCGACTCTGCTGTCTTCGGAGGTGTTCTGGGCAGCTTCCAGGCGCACATCGCGCCCGGCCGAAAGGGCAACGTCGCTTTCGGAGGATACGGCAGAGCCCTTGACCACCACATCCCCTGCACCGGCCGAGATCTCCAGATCGCCGAGCGCGGTCACCATGGAGCCAACCTGCGTGGTGCTGCTGCTGTCGCGTTTCCTGGAACTTGAGGTCAGGAAGCCGCTTTTGTTGCGCGCGGACCGGTCTTCCCGGCTTTCCTCCGCCGTGCCGATGGTGACGTTTTCACCGGCTGTCAGGCTGGCCGTGCCGTCGCTGGCAATCAGCGAGCCTTCCACGGCAATGTTACGCCCTGCCTTGAGGTCAGCTGCGTCTGCCGCCTGGATGGTGGAGCCGGACACACGGGTCTGGCTTTCGCGCACATCGTAACGGTTGCTGCCCGCCTGGCCACTGGCCTCGAAATGGCTGTCGAGTTCGATGGCGGTCACCACCAGGTCCCGGCCGGCGTCGATTTCCAGGCTGCCGCCGCTGGCAAGATCGGCCCCGGTGATGCGGGTGTCGTTATTGCTGCGGATGGTCAGCGTGTCATCCGCCGTCACCGTGCCGCGCTCATAGGCCCAGGCGCCGATGGCCGTGGTGCCGTTGCCGGTCGCCCGGGTTGCGGTTTCGATCGAGACAGTCTCGCCGGACAGGGTCACATCCCTGCCGCTGATCGTGCCGGACCTGTTGAGCAGAGTGCCGGCGGCGCTGGCGACCAGGGTTTCGTCGGCCTTGATCGTGCCGCGAACGTTTCTGATTTCTGCTGCTTCCAGCGTCGTGTTGCGCCCGGCGATGACAGCGCCGGTCTTGTTGAGGTCCGTTGTCGAGGCAAGGTAGAGACGGGGCGCGATCACCTCGACGCCGTCCACCACCGCGCGTTCGTACCAGACGATGTCGCTGGTCAGGAGCGCGATCTGCTCCTCGCTCAAGGACACGCCGAACGCCAGGTCCAGCGCCTCGGCCTGTGCGCCCGCGTTGTCGATCAGCGTCTTCATCTGCAGGGCATCGGAGGTCTGGTCGGCGGACAGCCAGCGGCGGCCCGTGGCCCTGCGCACCTGCTCTGCCACATACTGGCTTTCGAAATAGGCATCACCAAGCGAGCGGATGTGCTTGTCGATGTCGGGAATGCCGACCGTATCCAGGAAATACTGCGACCCGAAGAATGCGCCAATGTCGACGAACGCGAAGCGGGTTTCGTAAAGGAACGGGCTGCTTTCCGGAGCGCGGCTGAAAAGCTGGCCGTTGAACTTGTAGGACGCGGGGTCGAAGGCCGGGGCCTGGGAGCTGGCGTTGAGCTGAACGATGGACGTGTCCTGCGTGGACTTTTGCAGCTTTTCGGGGGTGGAAGGCTCGCCGGCTTCGTTGGTGAGCGTGCCTGTCAGGTTGCCGATCAGCGATCCGCCGGCGTGGATGGTCGCAGGAGCGGCATCGATGGTTTCGGCGCTCAGCGTCTTGCTTTGCACCCCGTTGTCCAGAAACTTGTGCGAGGGGGCAAAGCCCAGCGTGCGGGTTTCGTAGCTCGACCAGCTCTGGTGGATGGTGATGACCCGCGTCAGGGTCTTGCCGCCGTTGACGATGCTGGTGCCGTCGATGCGCATGTCGCCGGAGGCAACGATCTCGCTGTATTCGTTTTCCAGCGTGCCGACATCCAGCACCATGTTGCCGTTCTGCGCCGCGATACGCGCGACCGGGTCGACCAGCTCAAAGGTGTCTTCGGTGACGAAGATGGTCACCACATCGCCCGAACCTGCTGCGCCGTCCTCGTCGGGGGCGAGCATCAGCCAGTCGTCATAGGTGCCGTTGTCCGGATCGAACTCGGGAATGGATGTCGGTGCGTATTCCTTCCACCAGTTCTGGTCCCAGTCCGCTGCCGTGGCATTTTTGGCCTTGAGAATCTCAGAGATCTTTTCCGGGTGCGGCACGAACACATAGCCGCCGGGCCCGCCGCCAGTATCCCAGAACTGGTCCCAGTCGCCGATGCCGCCGGCCGCCCAGTATTTGGAGAACCCGCCCTTCAGCCAGTCGGGAGGATAGGCCCCGGCGACGACTTCATTGGCATATGCGGTCGTCTTGGTGTCGAAGGTGACACCGGTGATGTTCTTCAGGCTTTCAGCCCGGATCGTCAGCGTTCCGGACCGTGCCTCAATGATCCCGCCCTTGCGGTTGATGATGCTGGCCGCCTTGGTGCCCGCCGTGCGGCCTTCCAGCGTCAGGCCGTTTTCGGCAACAAGAACGCCGCCATGGTTGTCCAGGTTGACCGAGCGGATGGTCAGGCCGTTGCCTGCGTGAACACCGCCCCGGTTGGTGAAGCTGTCCAGCCCATCGAACAGGGCAGCATCATTGGCAATGATGTAAGCGCCGGAGGCAACACTGGTGGTTCCGCCGTTGACCGTCAGCCCGCCGGTCGCTTCCAGTTTGCCGGTCACCGACAGGGTGCCGCCGACGGTCAGCTGGCCGTTTCCGTTCACGCGCAGCAACCCGGCAACGGTCAGATCGTTGACGCTGAGGTCCAGCGTGTTGGTGGCGGTCAGCCCCGGGGCGGCAGCGGCAAGCGTTGCAGTGCCGGTGATGCTGCCGGAGATATCCCGTGCCGCGACCGTCGCACCGGAGCCGCTGAGGGAAAGCCCACCAAGATCAAGCGCCAGCGAGCCGACCTCCAGCGCGCCGAGCTGGTTCCAGGTGCCGGCGGTGATCCGTGTCAGGTCGCCGGACTGAATGCGGGACCCGGCGGCCACGTTGAGCGAACCGGATGCGGTGAGCGTCAACGTGCCGGCATCCGTTATCGCCGTGCCGTCACTCGTGACGCCGGCAAAAACCTTGCCGCCGGAAATGTCGATCACCGGTGCTGTCAGCGCGACATGGTCGCGCGCGTTGACCTCGCCCGCCGTTGCCACGGTCAAACGGCCGGCTGCCGAAAGAGCAAGGTCTCCGCCGGAATAAAGCACCGATCCGGAGGCGACCGTGACGTCGCCAAGGCTGGAGGCGACATCGATTGCACTGGCGATCGATGCGCTGCCAAGGACCACGTCGTTTGATGCCCGCACCGTGTAGGTGTCGGCGGCAACGGTTCCGGATTGCTGAAGCGCGCCGACGTTGAAGGTGATGGCCTCGCCCGCCTGAAGGTGGCTGGCAGCGGAAAAATCGGCCAGGCCCGTCGTTGCCACCCTGATGGAACCGACCCCTGCTGCCAGCGTGCCGCCGGGCGCCATGCCCGCCAGGAGCTGCGCCTCGTCAAAATCGACGCCTGCCGCTTCCAGCTCCACCTGGTTGCCGGCACCAAGGGTTGCCTCCTTGGCAACCTTGATATCTCCACCGGCCTTCAGGATCAGCGTTTCCTGGCCGTAGACGGACGCATTTTGCTGAACTTCCACCGACCCGTTGACAGACTGGGCACGCAAGGTCTTGCGGGCAGAAACCGTGCCGCCAAGCACCAGCTTGCCGTCGGCAGTGATCTGAAAATCGCCGGTGGCTGCGGTCGCGCTTTCCGGAGCACGCACACCGACGCCGCTTTCCGTGCCGATCAGCTTGATGCGGCCGGCATACATGCCACCAAGCGCGGAGGAATCGATGGCAAATTCCGGCTTGTCCGCCGCCGACCCGGCCTTGGCCGCAACCGAGCGGTTGGCATAGTCGTAGTCGTTGCGTCCGGCAAAGACGCCGAGGTTTTCGCCTGCGTGGATCTTGCCGTTGATTTCGACCGCGCGCGAGACGATGTCGAAATAGTCAACGCTCTCCGCCGCCACGCCGTCCGCGCCGATGGTGACGGTGCCCCGGTCGACAGAGAAACCCTTCAGCGTTCCGGTATCGACCTGCGGCACGCCGGTCGTCAGGGTCGCCCGCGGAATGTTGATGAAGCCGCAGCCGTTACAGGTGATGCCGTTTGGGTTGGCGAGGATGTAGTCCGCCTGCCCGCCGTGCAGCTCCGTCGCGCCCTGCAACAGAGACCGGTTGGACGAGGTGACTTCGTTCAGGATCACCGTTGCCGGGCCGGAGCCTTGAAGATTGGGGTTGCCGGCGATGTAGCCGCCCAGGTTGCTTTGGCCGACACCCTTGGAATTGTTGAGGATGAGGCCGTTCTTGCCGACATTGAAATCGGTGAACTTGTTGTGGGACAGGCCTTGTGCGTTTGGGGTGACGATGTTCTGTACCGGCACGCCGTTTGGCGCCGCGATGATCTCAGGCCGGTTACCGGAAGCGGCCGCACCATCCGGCGTCAGCCCGCCGGCAAAGGCCGGCAGCGAGGTCTGGACCAGGAAAACCGTACAGAAGAAACCATTTAAAACGGACTTGATCATAAGCTGATCCGCCTAAAACGTTTGAGAAATGCCCAGCCGGAAACGCAAAAAGCCGTTTTCGGCCGGATCCAGAAATGTCGGATGGGCCAGAGCCCGCTCATATGCCACTTCGCCGGTCACGATGCCGCCGCTCAGCCGCAGGCCGACCGCACCGCCCATCAGCTCGCCGCCTTCCAGCGGATCGTCGGGATCTTCCAGGACGCCACCCGCATCGAGCCCGGCGTAGACCTGCGGCAGACCGAATATCCGCTTCAGGTTGTCCGGGGCTTTGCTGGCGAACGCGGGCGTGAACCCAAGCTCAAACTGGCCATAGCCGCCGGCGTCACCCGACAGGCTGACATCCCGGAAGCCGCGAACGGACAGCGGCCCGCCAATGGTCACCCTTTCGGAGGCAAACAGCGTGTCGGGTGAAAAAGCGCCATAGGTGCTGGCCTGGAAGGAAAGCTGGCCCACAGGGTTCTGCCAGACCCGCTGGTAGAACCCCGACAGCGTCACCTGGCTGAACTGGGCCGCCGGTGTGCCATCCAGCTGGCGGCTGTCCTTCTGGGCGGCGAAGCCTTCCAGCCCCTGCCTGAAGGCGACGCTCGCCTGGCCGAACCCGCCTGCGATCCGGCCGCTGATCTTTGTGGAGGCTTCCAGAACGGCCAGCCGCTGGCTGGAGGCGTCGATGAAGATCTCTTCGATGTAGTTGGTGGCTTCCTTCAGCGAAAAAGCGCCACCCGCGCGCCAGACGTAGCGCCCGGTGCGGTGGAGCACGCGGTCCAGTTCCACCCGGCCTTCCCAGCTTGTGCCGTCATAGCTGTAGTTGCCCGACGGGCTTTCCAGGCGGGACAGATAATCCAGATAGGAACCGCTGATGTTGACGGTCCAATAGCGCCAGGGAACGGAAAGATAGGCGTTGATCGAGCGCGAATAGATACGCTCGTCCAGCCTGTCGAGCGAACTGCGGGCGGAGATCGTCAACAGCTCGTTCAACCCGAGCACGTCCTCGAAGCCGGCGATGCCGTTCCACTGATGACGACCGGTGCTTGTGGCCCCGCCATTGTCCAGCGACGCGGACAGTTGCACCGCGTAGGCGTCTTTCACCTCGATGGTGACGATGCTCTGACCGACGCCAGCGCCCGGCTCGATGCGGATGACAGCTTCCTTCGATCCCAGCCGGTTGATCTGCTCCAGGCCCTGCTCGAAATCACGGATATTCATGATCCGGCCGGACCGCTCGCCGAACAACTGGGCCGCCCCTCGCCGCGCCTCGCCGTTTTCCTGGAGGTGAACCTCGGACACCGAGCCCTCGACGATGAGAACACGCAATTCGCCCGAGCCGAGATCCTGCGGCACCAGATAGGCGCGCGAGGTGACATAGCCCTTCTCGACGTAATAATTGGTCGCGGTTCTGAGCACGTTCTGGATGTCGGTCAGCGTCAGACAGGCGCCCTGACGGTTGCGGACCAGCAACTCCAGTTTGTTTGCCGGAACGCGCTTTGCGCCTTCGAAGCGGATCCGGTCGACGTTAACACACGGTCCCTCACCGCCGGTTGCCTGCGGCAGCAGATCCGGCGAACGCTGGGATGGCTCGGTCGTTCCCCCGAGGAATCGATCGCGCTCCAACCGGCGCTGCTGTTCCTCGCGTTCGATGATCTGGCGCTGCTGACGCAGCACATCCTCGATCCCCGCAGGCGTTTGAGCCGCTGCAGGCAGTGCAACCAGCAGTGCCCCTGCAAGCGGAGCCGAGAAACGCACAAGTGCTCGCATGATGTCAGTCGGTTGCGTTGCCCGTGGAAAGGTCTTTCAGGCGCGCCAGGGCAGCTGCGGACCCCTGCAGCGAAAACTCGATGCGCACCGGCTTGTCGTTGGTGGCGGTGACACCGATCGCGGTGAGCCGATTGCCGGTACGCAGCATTTCCAGAGCGGCATCATCCAGCGGCACCGGCACAACGCAGCCAGAGGGAAGACACGTCAGGAATTGCGCCTTCGGCATCTCCGCGTCATCGACCGCAAGTGTGAGGCCTTGCGACAAGGCCAGACCGAAGGGTGTCAGGACCGTAAGGATCGGCCCTTCACCGGTCCGCTCCTCGACCAGCAATGCGGACAGGCGCTGCCCGGTCTTTTGCTGCACCAGCTCCTGCGTCATCCGGCAGGTGCGCGTTTCGGCCTCCACGCAGGTAACCGTCCACGCCTTGAACCGCTCTGTAAGGGTCTTCTGGTCCGGTTGGTCAGATTGTGCCGACGCATGCCCGCAGGCTGCGAGCAGACCTGTCGCCACCAGCGCCGGTTTCCTGCAACTGCGGCGCACACCGGACCACAAGGACGGCGTCTTGCGATGACTGAAGACGAAATTCAACGGAAAGAAAGAATGGAAAAACATTGTCTGTGCCTGGGTATCTGTTTTTTTGACGGCAGCACGCAGAGCGTGCAGAGGCATTCCGCCGGACGAACCGGCAGGTCAAAGGTCAGGGTCGTTCAATTGCAGCGGTTTTTGCCGGATCTTCAAAATCAGCACCGGCAAGTTATTCAAAAACAACGAAACTTTGGTGCATTGTTTTTTCCCGCATTGTCTTTTTTGTTAATGCTGCCCTAAGGGGTCATGCCATAGGTTGCAAGCAACTTTTGCGCGAAATCCCCTAATTTGGTTGTGTTAATTTATTTGGCAATTGATTTAAGTTCGGTTTTACTCTCCAAAACACTCAATCAAAACGAGTGTTTATGATCACCCTCAAGGCGAGTGATCAAGAAGAGCAACGCCCGTTCAGACCGCGTTTTTTTCGGGGACGACCAACAGGGCCACAGCTCCAGGGATGCACTGAAACGGGCAGCAGGTTGCAAAAGAAGGTTTGAAACGCACAAACACTTCGCGAAATGCAAATGCACGCTACCGGCGCAACCCAACTAATAAGTCTTCAGATTTTAGGGAAAAATGGTCGGAGTGAGAGGATTCGAACCTCCGACCCCCTCGTCCCGAACGAGGTGCGCTACCAGGCTGCGCTACACTCCGACACAAAATATGAGCTTAGAAAGCTAGGCTCATCGGGAACAGCGGGGCAAGGCCTCGCTGTGTGGAGCGTCATGTAGCAAAGCTGGTCTGATCCCGCAAGCGATTTGAATTGCCGAATGTCACTTTTTTGAAACTGTGAACAACCTCAGCACGCTAAGTGCGAATTGAACCGTTTTGCAGCGGACAGACGCGAGCATGGCCTGTCGCCCTGAAAGGTGGAAGCTGTTGGAAACAGCGTCAAATCATTCGGACGAAGGCTCTGCAACGCACCTGGGGAAAACCGGTCCCGCCCCTTCAAAGTTTGCGCTTGAGGAGACTTGCGCAAAGGGTCGAGGCTCGCTATACAGCGTCCCCACGGCCTTGGGGTGTAGCCAAGCGGTAAGGCAGCGGTTTTTGGTACCGCCATGCGAAGGTTCGAATCCTTCCACCCCAGCCAGTTTCTTCCCTGAAAATTCCAATACCGTTTGCGGAAAAGCACCGCCTCCCGAGGCGTATGGTTTTGCTGGCCTGCCAATCGGCCGCATGCGTCTGCGGGTCCGGATCAGCATCACTCGTTCGTTGGGCGCTTGATCTCATGGAGTATCGCCGGGCGGTCAACTCTCAAACGAAAAGGCCCGCCTGCGGTGACTGCGGGCAGGCCTATCGTAACTCTTCTATTCCAGGAACAATCCGGATCGGCTCAACGCATCGTCCAGACCGGCCTTCGCAAGGTTTCGTGGGGGTGACCGGGTTCCGCCGGTGTCACTCGCCCGGCTGCTGGCCCATGGCCCGTGCTGCGTCCATTTCCTTGTGAAGGCGTTCTTCCTCCTGAACGGCCGGGGTGATGAACCGTCCGAGCAGGAGATAGGCAACCGGCGTCAGGAACAACGTCGAGATGGTCGCAAGGCCAAGCCCGCCGACGATGACGAACCCCAGAGCAATGCGCGCTTCCGCCCCGGCTCCACTGGCCATGATCAGCGGAACGCCGCCGACGATGGTGCAGATCATGGTCATCATCACCGGCCTCAGGCGGATGTTGGAGGCGTTTTCGATTGCCTCGCGCAGCCCCTGCCCGCGATCGCGCAACTGATTGGCGAATTCCACGATCAGGATGCCGTTCTTCGCCATGATGCCCACAAGCAGCACCAGGCCGATCTGGGAATAGACGTTGAGCGTCGTTCCGGTGAGCAGCATGGCAAAGACTGCGCAGGCCAGGCCGAGCGGCACCGTTGCCATGATGATGAGCGCGCTGATGAAGCTCTCGAACTGGGCCGCCAGCACAAGCAGGATGATGACAATCGCAAAGCCGAAAGTGCGCGCCATGGAGGACGACTGTTCCCCCAGCGTTGCCGTTTCCGCCAGCGGCACGATGCGGGCACCGGGCGGCAGCAGCGGCTCTGCGATCTTCAGCGCTTCCTCATAGGCGTTGCCGAGGGCGAAATCGTCCGCAAGGCCTGCCGTGATGGCAACGGAGCGCAACTGCTGCTCGCGGGCAAGCGCCGGCGGCACGGCCTTTTCCACCAGGCTGGCGATGGTCGAGACGGGGACGAAGCGGCCGTCGCCTGTCTTGATGAAGATGTTCTCCATGTCCGTCGGGTCGTTGATCGGGTTGGAGGTGGATACGAACTTCACGTCATAGGCCTGGTCGTTGATGAAGACCTGCCCGATCTTGCGGCCGTCCAGCATGGCCTGCATGGCCGTGCCCAGGCCGTTGATATCGATGCCGAGGTCGGAGGCTCGCTCCCGGTCGATGGAAACGGAAAGCTGCGGCTGTGTCGCTTCGGTGGAAAGCCGCACCTGGCGGAACCGCGGGTCCTGTTCCATCGCGGAGACGATCTTGTCGGCCGTTGCGCCCAGGGTCGCATAATCGTTGCTGCCGGCAACGGCAAACTGAAGCCCGGAGCCGGCCCCGCGAATGCCGAGGCTGTTGGGCTGGAAGGCGAAGGCCCGCACGCCCGGGACATTGCGCACCAGCGAACTGACTTCCGAAAGGATCTGCTGCTGCGAGCGCTCGCGTTCATCCCAGGGCGCCAGACGCATGACGATGAAGCCGCTGTTTTTCGAACCGCCGGTGCCCGCAATGGAGAAGGTGCTGATGATCTCGCCGTTATCCCGGTAAGGCTCTAGCAGATTTTCAATGTCGCGCATCTGCTGCGACAGGTAATCCAGACTGACGCCCTGGGGCGCAGAAATGCGCATGAAGGCTATCGAGCGGTCTTCGGTCGGCGTCAGCTCCGTCTTGATGGTCGGAAACAGCACGCCTGCGGTTGCAGCGAACAGCAGCGAGACGGCGACGACCACAATCGGTGCGTCGAGGCAGGCATGCAGGCAGCGCCGGTAGAGCCCGCTCAGAAACCGCCCGAGTCCACCCGCGGCACCGCCGTGATCGCTGGCCTGCCCGCCGGGTTTGCTCTTGAGGATGCGCGAGGCCAGCATGGGACAGAGCGACAGCGCGACGATGGACGACAGGAACACGGCAATCGCAAGCACGAAGCCGAATTCGCGGAACAGCCCTCCGGTCTGCCCCGGCAGGAAAGACAGCGGCACAAAGACGGCGATCAGCGTTGCCGTGGTTGCCAGCACCGCGAAGAAGACCTCTTCGGCCCCCAGAACCGCCGCCGCCCGGGGGCCGATCCCCTCGTTGCGCCGGCGGACGATGTTTTCCAGCACCACGATGGCATCGTCCACCACAAGGCCGGTTGCCAGTACCAGAGCCAGCAGCGTGAGGATGTTGATGGAGAAGCCGGCAAGATAGATTGCCGCCAGTGTGCCGATCAGCGCCACAGGCAGGGACACCCCGGGTATGATGGTCGCCCGCCAGTCCCACAGGAAAATGAAGATGATCAGCAAAACGATGCTGACCGAGATGGCCAGGGCAATCTCGACTTCATGAATGGCGCCGTTGATGAAGGTGGCGTCATCGCTGGTGACCTCGATGGTCATGCCGTCCGGCAGATTTTCCTGGATACTGTCGACCGCGGCGCGCACGCCTTCCGAAATCTCCAGAGTGTTCGACTGGGCCGAACGAATGATGCCAAGGCCAATGCCGGACTTGCCGTTGGCGCGGAGCTGGGTCTGGCCGAGATCAGGGCCAAGCGTCACCGTTACGAAGTCGCGAAGTCTGGCCCGGCGGTTGATGATGACGCTTTCGAATTCTTCCGGAGTGTCGATGGACGCTGTCGCCCGCACGATCAGATCCTGGTTCTGACTGGTAAGCGAGCCCGCTGGCGTATCGAAGGCCATCGACGACAGAGCCTTTGCCACATCGGCGATGGTCAGATTGAGACTGGCCATCTTGGCCTGATCGATATCGATGCGGAAGATCTTGTCGCGGTCGCCATAGACCTGGACATCCGCGACACCCGGAACAGCGGCCAGTGCGTCGGAAATCTCGTCTTCCACCAGCACCGTCATGTCCTCGACCGACATGCGATCGGAGGTCACCCCCAGGCGCAAGACCGGCTGGGCATTGGCGTCCGCCTTGATGATACGGGACGGCTCGGCGTCTTCCGGCAGGTCGTTGGTAATACGTCCGAGCGCATCGCGCATGTCGGATGCGGCAACGTCGAGATCGACATCGTCGGCAAATTCCACCGTCACGCGGCTGCGGCCAAAGGAGGAGGAGGAGGAGATCGCCTTGACGCCGGACACACGCGCCACGGCGCCTTCGATGACACCGGTCACTTCGCGGTCAATGGTTTCGGCGGCGGCGGCCGGATAATTCGTGCTGACGGTGATGACCGGGCGGTCGACATCGGGCAGTTCGCGCACTTCGATGCCGAAAATTGCCGCGATGCCTGCGACCACGATCAGCATGTTGATCACGAAGGCAAGAACCGGGCGCCGGACGAACAGGCCGGTGATGCCCAATTGCTTCAAACGGTCCATCTGCATGGCAATCTCTCCAAGACCTTCAGGTCAGACTTCAGGAACCGCTTCCGCTGGAAACAGGCGCTACCGGCATATCGGAAGCCGGTGCCTGCTTGCGGTCTGCAACCGTCAGCTCGGCACCGTTGCGCACCAGATGAATGCCTTCGGTCACGACTTCGTCGTTTACGGTCAGCTCAGCATCAACCAGAACGCTGTCGGTGTTGCGCTGAATGATGCTGACCGGAACGCGCACGCCCTTGCCGTCGCGCACCGCCCAGACAAAGGCGCCGTCCGATCCCCATTGCACGGCCAGCGGATCGACCGCCGGGTACTTGTCGCCAGGAAACTTCATCGAAACCTGGAACGACATGCCGGCTCTCAGCTTGTCGGCCTTGTTCGGAAAACGCGCACGAACCTGGAGGGTCCGGCTGTCGATATCGATGCGGTTGTCGACGGCACTTATGACACCTTCGAAGGTTTCCCCGGGGCGCGCAACCGACGTGGCGGTGATCGGGGAGCCGACCGTAATGGCCGCCGCATAGCGCTCCGGCACCCAGAAATCGACGAGAATTTCGCTGCGGTCATCGATGGTTGCGATGACGGTTTGCGACGAAACATAGTTGCCCGCGGTGATGGGCAGAATACCGACAACGCCGCCGATGGGCGTTTCGATGGAGCGGCGCGACAGCGCCAGTTCGGCTTCGCGCAGTTGCAGTCGCGCGTTATCCACCGAAAGCTCCGCATCGGTCACCTGCACGGCGGTGGCGGTGTTGGTCTTGCGCAGCACCTGCATGCGCTGCAACCGGGCCTCGGCATCCTTGAGGGCATTAGCCGCCCGCTCAACGGCGATCTGCTCGGCGTCCAGATCCAGTTTGGCAATGGCGTCGCCCGCTTTCACCGTGGCGCCGGACTTGACCAGAACCTCGGTCATGCGGCCACTGGTATAGGGTGTCACGGCCACGGACTGCAGCGCCGTGCTGGTGCCGATGGCGGACAAGCGGTCATTGATGGTGATCTCGACCACCGGAGTTGCGACGACCGCCCCTTGCGGCCCTCCCCGGCCACGGCGCGGTTTGTCGCCCTGTTCCGGCGTCGCGTCGGCCACGGCAAAATCCAGCCAATCGATGCCCCAGGCGCTGAGCTGCGCACCGGCACCCGGATAGAAGCGAACCCAAAGCCCGGCGGCCACGATGACGACCAGAAGTGTGAGGACGAGCTGTTTCCAGGTTGACAATTGGAACTCCGATCAGAACTTGCCGGCACTGCCGATAACGGTTGTATGCGGAAGCTGGTTTTCTACGGCAAATCCCGTATTCCAACAATCGATAAGGTGTACAAATTTGTAAGCGGAGCAGCACAGATTGACGCTCAAGAATTGTTCCCTCTTCTCGATCCTGGCCAGGATATAGAGCCCGGCCTCGAAATGTCATCGAAGCCGTTCAAGACCGGGCTTCCTACCCAGATAGCGTCGAAACTGCCGGGAACCAGTGCTGGCCGTCTTGAGCGCGGGGCGTTTCAGAATGAGGGCGGCAGGCTGCTACGCCGCATCGTCCGCACGGCGCAAGGATGCCTGACGGGTCAGCACCTGACGGCGGGCGAAAGCTGCAAGGAAAACCGCTGTCAGAATGAGCACGATCGTGGGAGCCGGTGCACTGTCGAGGAAAAAGCTGGCGTAGGTGCCGGCCACCATCGAGGCCATGCAGACCAGCACCGCGACGTAGAGCATCGTCTTGAAGGTGCGGACCAGCAGGAATGCAATTGCCCCCGGTGCGATCAGCAATGCGACCGCCAGAATGAGACCCGCAGCCGACAAAGTGGCAACAATGGTCAGGGACAGTGCTGCCAGAAGCCCATAGTGCAGCACCTGGACCGGCAAGCCTGAGGCCTGCGCCTGGGCAGGGTCGAAACTGTGCAGCAGCAGATCTTTCCACTTGAGCACCAGCGCACCACCGACGAAGAGGGCGATAACCCCGGCGGTGATCAGCTCATGACGTTCCACGCCAAGCATATTGCCGAACAGGATATGGTCCAGATGGGCGTTCGTGCGGATCGAGACATAGAGCACGATGCCGACGCCGAACATGCCGGAAAAGACGACGCCCATCACCGTGTCCTGCTTGACCCGGCTGTTGCCCGACAGATAACCCGTCAGGACGGCACAGATCATGCCGGCGGCAAAGGCGCCGATGATCAACGGAATGCCGAGGATATAGGCGAGCACAATGCCGGGCAGCACCGCATGGCTGACGGCATCCCCCATCAGGGCCCAGCCCTTGATGACCAGAAAACAGGACAGCAGAGCCGTCGGGATCGACACGATCACACAGATGAGGAACGCGTTCTGCATGAAGGGAAACTTGAACGGCAGCAGAAGGGTGTCGAGATCCATCACGCCTGATCTCCCGTTTCCGATTGCGCCGCTTCCAGGGGATATCCGCGGCGCAGGGCCTCTGCCGATTTGCGGCGGGCGGCCAGAAGGCCGTGTTTTGGCGCCAGCACGAAGGTGATCAGAAACACCAGCGTCTGCAGGGTGACGATGATGCCGCCGGTCGCCCCGTCCAGAAAGTAGCTGATATAGGCCCCCGCAAAACTCGTCAGGGTGCCGATGGCCACGGACGTCAGTATGAGGCGCGGGAAGCGGTCGCACAGGAGATAGGCCGTCGCACCGGGCGTCACCACCATTGCGATGACCAGAAAGGCGCCGACTGTCTGCATGGCTGCAACAACGGACGCGGACAGAAGCACGAAGAAGACTGCCTTCAGAAGACCGGGCCTCAATCCGATTGTGCGGGCGTGGCTCTCATCGAAGAAGGTGACCATCAGATCTTTCCACTTCAGCGTCAGGATCGCCAGCGACACGAAGCCGATGATGGCCAGTTGCAAGGTGTCTTCCGGCGTGATTGCCAGAATATTGCCCATGGTGATCGTCTGCACCGAGACCGATGTCGGGCTGATGGAAACGATGAAGAGGCCAAGGCCGAAGAAGGAGGTGAAGATGAGCCCGATGATCACATCGACCTTGAGGCCCGAGCGTTCTGACAGGAACAGCATGGCACCGGCCGCAAGCCCGCCGGCGAGAAACGCGCCGAGCGAAAACGGCAGACCCAGGATATAGGCGCCTGCGACGCCCGGCACGACCGAGTGAGACAGGGCATCGCCGATCAGCGACCAGCCCTTCAGCATCAGGTAGGACGACAGAAAGGCGCAAACGCCGCCGACAAGCGCAGACACCCACATGGCATTGGTCATGTAGCTGTATTGAAAGGGTTCAAGCAGATAGGCGAAACTGAAAGGCTCCATCAGTCGCGCCCCTCCCTGACCTGCACCTTGTCGCCATATTGAACGAACGGACGCTCGTCGTCGGTCAGAATGGTCACCGTTCGCTGATCGCCGTCGGTGTGCAGTGTCTGGTCGGAAATGGTGAAATGGCGCAATACGCCACCAAAGGCCTTTTCCAGGTTCACTCGGGTGAAGGTTGTGGCGGTTGGTCCGTAGTCCAGCACCGTTCCCTTGACCAGCACCGTCCTGTCGCAGAATTCGGGCACGGACCCGAGGTTGTGCGTCGAGACCAGCATCACCCTGCCCTCTGCCTGCATTTCCCGCAGCAAGGTAATGATCTGTTCTTCGGTTTTAACGTCGACGCCGGTGAATGGCTCATCCAGAAGGATCACCTGCCCGTCCTGGGCAAGAGCGCGGGCAAGAAAGACACGCTTGCGCTGTCCACCGGAGAGTTCCCCGATCTGCCGATGCCGGAAATCCTGCATGTTCACGCGCGCCAGCGCCTGATCGACAGCCGCATGGTCAGCCGGTTTCGGCCGGCGCAAAAAGCCCATGTGGCCATAGCGGCCCATCATCACCACGTCCTCCACGAGGACGGGGAATGACCAGTCGACCTCTTCCGACTGGGGCACATAGGCAACGAGGTTTTTCTTCAGCGCTTCCCGTACGGGCATATCCAGGATGCGGATGCGCCCCTTGGCCGCCGGAACGAACCCCATGATGGCCTTGAACAGGGTCGATTTGCCTGCGCCGTTCACTCCGACAAGAGCCGTGACGGTTCCGCGGGGAATCGAGAAAGTGGCATTCCAGAGTGCCGTGTGCCCATTGCGGTAGGTAACGGTCACGTCCTCGGCTGCAATTCCGTCATCGTCCCTGACGTTGGGCATTTCCATAACCGGCTCCTTGATGACGTTCAGCATTTACACTTTCCAGTACATTCCGCAGTTCCTGCGACACAATCAAGGCGGTATCGGCCTCCCCCCCTGATACGGTGCTTTATTCGGCGGTGGATTTCAGTCCGTCGACAACCGTGCTCGATGTGACCTTGAGCAGATCGAGATACGTTGGCACCTTGCCGTTCGCCTCACTCAGGGAATCGACGTAAAGATCGCCGCCGTATCTTGCACCGGTTTCCCGCGCCACTTGCTTGGCAGGCGAGGTATTGACCGTGCTCTCGCAGAAGACGACCGGAATGTCGTGTTCGCGCACCCCATCAATCACCGAGCGGACCTGCTGCGGCGTGCCGACCTGATCGGCATTGATCGGCCAGAGATAAAGCTCCTTCATGCCAAAATCGCGAGCAAGGTAGCTGAATGCGCCTTCACAGGTCACCAGCCAGCGCTTGTCTTCCGGAATGCCGGCGACGGCCTGGCGCAGCGGCTCGATGGTTTCGCGCAACCTGGTCTTGTAGGTCTCTGCGTTGGCGGCATAGGTGGCCGCGTTGTCCGGGTCGTATTCGGCGAATGCCTTGGAAATATTGTCGATATAGATCAACGCATTGTCCAGCCCCATCCAGGCATGCGGATTCGGCTTGCCCTCATAGGAGCCTGCCGCAATCGAGATCTGCTCGATCCCTTCCGTCAACGTTACCGACGGGATCTCCCCTAGGTTGGACAGGAACTGTTCGAACCAACGCTCAAGGTTCATGCCGTTCCACAGGATCAGGTCCGCATCGGAGGCCCGGACGATGTCCTGCGGCGTCGGCTCATAGCCGTGAATTTCCGCGCCCGGTTTCGTGATGGACACCACGTCGGCAGCCTCACCGGCAACATTTTGCGCCATGTCGGCAAGAACGGTGAAGGTGGTCACCACCTTCATCTTGTCCTTTGCGAAGGCAGCCGTTGCCGGTCCAGCAGCAATCGCCGCGAGAGAGACCGTCAGAACGAGTTTTTTCAGCATCACCATATCCCGGTATCAAGATCACTTCTGCAAGTGATATTGCAACTCATTCGCAACTGTCAAGTTTTTGCGAATGAGTTGCAATATCATTCTTATGTCAGGCACCCATTGTCGCGGATCCCCATCGGCAAGGAAACCGCCAACACCGGAAAAGTCCTGTGCCGGTACTGAAAAGAAGCTGTCGCGAACCGCACGCGTTTTTCAAGCACGAAAAAGACGCCCCACCGGCGACCATGCCGGCGAGGCGTCCATCTGCTGTCTGGCCCGGTTGAAGTCAGGCTGCTGCGACGCGGTTGAGGAAGGTTTCGATCCCTTCTTTCAGCGCCCGGCTGCGGTTGCTCAGGTCGCCGGAGGCAGCCAGGACATCACCTGATGCTTCCTTGGTCTCGTCGACCGCCCGCGCCAGACTGGACATATTGGTCTGCACCGCTTGGGTGCTCTGCGCTGCCCGCTGAACATTGCCGGAAATCTCGTTTGTGGCCGCCCCCTGCTGGGTGACCGCAGCCGAGATCCCCTGTGTATAGCCGTTGACCTCTTCCATCGTTGAGGAAATTGCCCCGATGGCTTTAACCGCCTCGCTCGTGGAGTTCTGGATAGTCTGGATCTGGGAGGATATTTCTTCCGTCGCCCTGGACGTCTGCGTCGCCAGTTCCTTGACTTCGGCGGCGACAACGGCAAACCCCTTGCCGGCTTCCCCTGCCCGTGCGGCCTCGATGGTGGCATTGAGTGCCAGCAGGTTGGTCTGTTCGGCAATCGCCTGAATCAGGCTGACCACTTCGCCAATCTTCGAGGCAGCTTCTGCCAGTCCCTGCACCTTGCCGTTGGTGTCGTGAACCGCGTTTGTCGCCGATGTAACGATGTCGGACGACCGGCGCACCTGCTCTCCTATTTCGGCAATGGATGCGGACAGTTCCTCAGCCGCGCCGGCCACGTTTTCAACGCTCATGCTGGCGTCTTCACTGACACGGGAGGTGTCGCCGGCCTGTTCCGCACTGCTCTCGGCGATGCCGCCAAGTGCCGATGCCGTATTGGACATTCCCGCCGCCGTTTCATCAAGCGCACTCAGGAGCGACTGTATTTCTCCCCGGAAGCTCTGGATCAGACCCTCGACTTCCTGCTGACGCGCATTCTGGGCCTGGCGATGGGCATCGGCTTCGCTTTCCAGGCGCAGGCGTTCGCGGGCGTTTTCCTGGAACACCTGAACCGTGCGGCTCATGTCGCCGATCTCGTCGCGCTGATCGGTTGAGGGAATGACGGCGTCGATATCCCCTTCAGCAAGACGCCCCATGGCTTCGGTCAGTGCCCGCGTCGGACGGGTGATCACGAGCGAAAGCACAAAGGCGAGCAAACCTCCGGCGGCAACCGCCACCACCAGCGCAATCGCGATCAGCCCGAGCGCGGTGTCTGCCCGTGCATAAGCGCCTGCGGACTGGGCCTCGGTCAGCGCCGTGATGACGCTGCGGACCTTGCCGGATATGGCAACGAGCTCTTCGCGCTTGGCGTCGAACGCATCCTTGGCGGCAACCATGGCCGCGAACTCGGCCTCATAGGTGGCAACCTCTGCCTCAATGGCGGCAATCGCGTCGGCGATTTCCGGGAAAGCGGCACTGTCCGCTTTCAACAGGTTGGCGATATAGCGCAGCGTCTCGATCCGGTTGAGCACTTCATCCGCGCCGATCGTGTCGAAACCGGCGAAATACTCCATGGTCGCAGAGCGGATCTCCAGGGACGCATTCTGGTACTTGTTCACATTCACATTCACCAGGTCGACAATGCCGAGCTGGGAGGTTGCCTTGCCGGCAATCGACTTGGCTTCATCCGTTGCCGCGTAGACGACCTTGCGCAAGGCCGAGGCCTGTTCGTGAAGTTGTTCCAGACCCAAGGCGAGGTTTGAGGCAACTGCGGCCGGTACCGGCGCCGGTTGAGCCCCTTCCCCTTCCGGCTTCTGCAGTTTTCCACCGAGAGCAGTCGCCATATCTGCGAGCGCCTTGAGCCGTTCCGGGTCGACGCCGTCCACCTTCAGCTTACCGGCCTTTGCCGCCGTCTTGGCCAGGCTTTGCGTGCCGTCCAGAATGGCTGCCGCGGTTTCCGAAGACAGCTCGCCACCGGCCTCCGCTTCGGCAATCCTAGCCTCCAGACCGGCCACGAGGTCTTCCATATCCGACAGCATGCGACCGACCTTGTCGGCCCGGTTACGGGTTCCGGATGCCGTCTTGGCGGCGCTGCCGGCGTCCCGCTGGATCTTGCTCATCTTGTCGTTGATCTGGGAAGCAATGGTTGCCAGATTGACGGCGGAGCGCAGCAGCTTGTCGACCTGGGCCTGCCGGTTCTCGACCGCCTGGACAACACCATCAAATTCGCCGCTGAGCTGATCGACCAGCGCAATGGCTTCCGCGGTGGCCGTTTCCCCTTCTCCAGCGCCCGAAACCCCGTCGAGCGTCACAAGCGCCGTTTCCAGTTGATCGATCTGCAGCCTTGCCGCGTCAGCCAGGTCCGCCGTTCGATCCGAGAGGTAGGCTTCCTGCGCCTGAGCAACCTGTTGAAGGTTGGCCATCGCGGTTGTTGCCTTCGCGCTGACGTCCGACTGGGTCCTGAGACCGAGAATTGCGACCGTGCCGACGGCTCCCACCGCGGCCGCCACGAGTATCATGGCGGCGAAGCCGCCACCGACTTTCGCCGACAGGCGCACATTCTTTAAAGGTGTAAGTAACCTGGACATTGTTTCCCCCGCACTTTCCAAGATTGAAAGTATGAGCGGCTAAACAATTGGTGAAGAATCTCAGGTCTGCCTTTCGCTCGTCATCACAAAATAAATCGGGCGGTTTTTAGTCTTTTGCGACAAGGCGATACTGCGTGTTTATTTAAGAATAATTTTTGCCCAAATTAAATCCAATTGCCTCCGATTGCTTCCAAAACAATGAAGCGGAGATGGAATTCTGACAAGGGTGTGAAAGCCCGTCTCTTTCACACCCTTGTCAAAAGTCTCAATACGCAGGGTGTAGGCACCCTCGCGGTACAGGTTTCGGCCTATCGTCTGGCCGCCTCGAGAAGTCTTGAAAGCACTTCGCGGTCGCCAATCTGGTTTGCCATCAGAAGGATCAGCCGGGCATTGAACGCATCGCTTTCGGCCTTGGTGAGACCTTCATGGGAGGTCAGCAGTTCGGCATAAAATCCGTCCGGATTTTCCAGGTTCGGTGTGGTGACAATCTCCGCCATCAGGCTTCTCCGCCTTTCCCTAGTGCAATTGCGAGTGCATTTTCGACCGCAGCGCGGTCATAGCCCGTCCAGCGTGCCGCCACATGCTGGTCCGGCCGGATCAGATAAACTGCCGAAGCGGCATCGCCGAGATACCTGGCTTTGAGCTCCTGACCGGCAGAGGCTGCTGGGATGCTGACACCGGCGATGTCTATGCCGTCTATCCGGAGGGTCTCCGGCACCTCGGTGCCGATCCCCAACAGATGGAAACCGCTGCCGAGCCAATCCAGCAGCCAGCCGTCCGCCAGGGGCGCATCCGTCGCCGGGCTACCCGGCCGCGTGCGCGCAGGCAAGCCTTCCGCATCCGGGCCGTTGAGAGTCGAGCCGTCATAGACACAGGGGACCGACAACCTGCCGGAATTCACCAGCGGCCGGGCAAAGGCATGGTGTTCGGACAGGTCCAGCACGGCATCGCGGAAGATGCGGCTGATTTCGGATTTCGGCGTGATGAAATCGGTTGAACGCGAGCTTTGCAGAATGTTCTCGTCGGCCGCCATTTCCCGTTCGAAGGCATAACTGTCCAGAAGGCTCTCCGGTGCCTTGCCGTCCAGGACAAGCTTCAGTTTCCAGCCGAGATTATCGGCGTCCTGGAAACCGGAGTTGGCGCCGCGTGCGCCGAAGGGCGAGACCTGATGCGCGCTGTCACCTGCGAAGATCACCCGGCCGTGGCGGAACTTTTCCATACGCCGGCACTGGAAGGTATAGATCGACACCCATTCCAGATCGAACTCAACGTCCTGGCCGAGCATCTGCTTGAGCCGGGGTATGACGTTCTCGGGTTTCTTTTCTTCTTCCTTGTCGATGTCCCAGCCAAGCTGAAGATCGATACGCCAGACCCCGTCCGGCTGCTTGTGCAGAAGAGCCGACTGGTCCTTGTTGAAAGGCGGATCGAACCAGAACCAGCGTTCGGTCGGGAAATCCGCCTTCATGATGACGTCGGCAATCAGGAAGTTGTCTTCGAACACCCGGCCGACGAAATCGAGATCGAGCATCCGGCGCGAGGGAGAGCCGGCACCATCGCAGGCAATCAGCCAGTCCGCTTCCAGATTGTAAGCGCCATCGGCCGTTTCCACGGTCACCAGCGTGTGGTCATCCCGCTGATTGAGATTTACGACGCGGCTGCCACCACGGATTTCCACCGGTTTGCCTTCCACCTGCAGCGCGCGGATGCGCTCGACCAGGTTGAGCTCGCAATAATATTGCTGCAGGTTGATGAAGGCTGGACGCTTGTGGCCCTGTTCCGGCAGCAGGTTGAAATCGTAAACCTGCCGGTCACCGAAAAACACCTTGCCGACGTTCCAGACAACGCCCTTGTCGACCATTTCGTCGCCGCAGCCCAGCCGGTCGAAGATTTCCAGAGACCGCTTGGAAAAGCAGATTGCCCGCGAGCCGACACTGACCTTGTCGTTGTCGTCCAGAATGACGACAGGCACATCGGCCTGAGCCAGATCGATGGCTGTGGCAAGGCCCACCGGCCCGGCACCGATGATGACCACCGGGTGGCGAACGGGTGCCGCGGCGTCCTGATCCTTGGACCGCTTATAGGGATAAAGCGGCGCTTCAAACAATTTGGTCACAGGCGTTTCTCCCAATTGCCAAGGCCTCCCGGCATCCTGAGCCAGCCTGCCTTTGCACGTTTCGCGGAACCCTGAGCGGGATTGCGCGTTTTCGTTACACAGTCCCCCAAAAAAGGAGGTGTGACATGCCAGTCCTGACACGTCAGAATATGTTGACATCCGGTCGACGCTGGACATTCCGGGTGATAGCCGGACTGATGTCCGCGGTCGCCCTTGCGCTTCTCATCGCCGCTCCTGCCACTGTCCTTGCCGACAACTGGAGCATGATCGGCATCGCCATCGTGGTGAGCGAGATCATCGTTCTTGCAGGTGGGCTTACCTGGCTCGCCCTTTTGATTCTTGCGCCGAAGCGCTAATCGGTCTCCCGGAAACGTTGCGCGGCCGGATGTCGGTCGAACTTCAAGAAGAACTCGTCGAGCTGAGGCGGCGCAACGCTTGTTCCTGACAGCATGGCATGGACCTGGCCCCGGTGATGGATCTGGTGCTGGAAGAGATGCAGCAGCGTGTTGGCGACACTTTCCTGAAAGACGCCGCTCTTGCCCCGGTCCTGCGCAATGTCGCGTTCAAGATCGGCTTCCGAGATCCGGTCGCAAAATTCTATCAGGTCCCGATCTGCACTCTGCTGCGCCTCTTTCAGGCTGGCGGCCGAAGGCAGATGCGGTGTGTCGAACACTGACAGACCCTGCCCCTCCTCCTTCAAGGCATCAAGGTAGTAGCGGTCCACTTCCCAATTGTGATTGAGCGTTTCCCGGATCGACGGAAAGAACCCTGTTCTTTCCGCCTCGAACTCCGCCTGGGACAGCCTGCAACAAGCGTCATAAAGGCGCTCGTTCGCGTAGGCATTGTTGCGGGCCATCAGGCGCAGGTGATCCAGAACAGCGCTCATGGGTCAGCCCTGCAGGTCTGCCCACATCTGGGCGTCGCGTTCCGCGGTCCAGATGCGCGGGGTGTCGATATCCAGGGCTTCGTCGTAAGCGCGGGCAACGTTGAACGGCAGGCAATGCTCGTAGATCGCGTAGTCCTTGAACTTCGGATCGCAGGTCGCACGGCAGGCGTCCCAGGCTTCCTTCAACGAGCCGCCTCCCTTTGCCACGCGGGCGACCGGCTCGTAGGTCGAGCGGACAAAGTCAGCGGTGGCATCCAGCGCCGCATTGACCATGTCCTTGCCGACCAGCGCATCGCCCCGACCCGGCGCAATGGCGTCGAGATCGAACGAGCGGATGCGCTCCAGTGTCGTCGGCCAGTCGTTGAAATGGCCGTCGCCGCAATAGCAGGCCGAGTGATATTCGACGATATCGCCGGTGAACATGACGTTCTCGTCCGGCACATGAATGACGATGTCACCAGCGGTGTGAGCACGTCCCTGGAAGCTGAGGTCCACCCGGCGCTTGCCGAGATAAACGGTCATGCGGTCGTTGAAGGTGGTGGTCGGCCAGGTCAGCGGCGGAATGTCATTGACGTTGTCATAACCCAAGAACAGGCGCGGAAAGCGCATGAATTCGGATTCCCGGTCTTGCGCACCGCGTTCCACGACCATGGACCGGGCCTTCTGGCTCATGATCACGGTCGGTGCCTTGTAGGCGGCAGCCCCCAGCACGCGCACGGCGTGATAGTGGGTCAGCACAAGATGGCTGATCGGTTTATCCGTGACGGAACGAACTTTCTCGATCACCTTGTTGGCGAGTTCGGGGGTCGCCTGTGCCTCGACGATCATGACACTGTCGTCGCCGATGATGACGCCGGTGTTCGGATCACCTTCTGCGGTAAAGGCCCACAGGTCCTTGCCGATCTCGGTGAAGGAGATCTTCTTCTCGGTCATGTCTCCAGCGGATGCGAATTGCTTGCTCATTTCGAAGCTCCGTGTTTGCCTTCATCCCATGCGGGCATCGCCTTTTTGGCGACAGCGGCCGGATGGGCTTCCATTGTGGTTGCCATGGTGTCGTTCCACCGGTTGAGGTAGCCGAAGAGTGCGATCGAGGCGACGATCTCCACAATTTCGGCGTCGTTGAAATGGGCCTTGAGCGCCGCGAAATGGGCTTCGGTCACGTCGTTCGGAACGCCGGCCGCTTCGCGGGCCAGCACCAGCGCCGCCTTTTCGGCTTCGGTGAACAGCGGCGAGGTCTCACATTCCCAGACAGCCGCGATCTTTTCGTCCGGCACATCGTAGACGTGACTGAGATTGGCCATGTGCCCCTGGCAATAGCGGCAGCCTGTCGCCATGGACGTCATCAGCGCCACCATCATCTTCAGGTCTTCCGGCACCGTGCCTTCGTAAAGAACCGCCTGGTTCAACTCCATGAAGGCCTTGGCGATATTCGGCCGGCGCGCCATGGTCAGGATCGAGTTCGGCAGAAAGCCGCGAATTGCATCGTAGCGCGCGAATTTTTCCTCGAACTGAGGCAGATCCTTGCGGTCCAGCGGTGCAATGTGAGGCATGGCCCTCTCCCTAACTGTGTTTTCCTGCCACCAGAACGAATGCCCGGTTAGCCTGTGAACTCTCATTCAGTAAAGCCCCCTCGCCTGGCCCTCCCCACGAGGGGAGCGGGACGGGACCGATTTCCCATCGCCAACGTCCATCCAGACATGCCTTCAAGAAACCGGCGCCGACACCAGCAAGAGGCAATGACTGATCCCCCTCCCCCTTGTGGGGAGGGGTTAGGGCTGGAGGTCAATCACCGTTTGGCTTGTTACGGCCCTTCGTATCTCTCCACCGTCTGTTCGATGGCGCCGAAGATCGAATGGCCTTCGGTATCGAGCATTTCGATGCGGACCGTATCGCCGAATTTCAGGAAGGGTGTCTTGGCTTCGCCCGTGTTGATCGTTTCGATCATGCGGATTTCGGCAACGCAGGAATAACCGACACCGCCTTCCGCGACCGGCTTGCCCGGACCACCGTCCAGCTTGTTGGAGACCGTGCCGGATCCGATGATCGTTCCGGCACCGAGCGGCCGGGTCTTGGCCGCATGGGCGATGAGCTGGCCGAAATCGAAGGTCATGTCGATGCCCGCGTTTGCGCGGCCGAACGGCTGGCCATTGAGGTCGACGTGAAGCGGCAGGTGAAGCTTGCCACCCTTCCAGGCATCGCCAAGCGCGTCCGGAGTGACAGCTACCGGCGAGAAAGCCGAAGACGGCTTGGACTGGAAGAAGCCGAAGCCCTTGCCAAGCTCGGCAGGGATCAGACCGCGCAGGGAAACATCGTTGACCAGCAGCACCAGAAGGATGTGATCGCGTGCAGCTTCAGCGCTGATGCCGATCGGCACATCGCCGGTGACGACGGCGATCTCGCCTTCCATATCGATGCCCCAGGCCTCGTCACGCATGGAGATCGGGTCGCGTGGCGCCAGGAATGTATCCGAGCCCCCCTGATACATCAGCGGATCCGTCCAGAAGCTTTCCGGCATCTTCGCACCGCGGGCCTTGCGCACCAGTTCGACGTGGTTGACGTAGGCTGAGCCATCGGCCCACTGATAGGCACGCGGAAGCGGCGACAGGGCCTCATGCTCGTGAAAGCGAAGCGTCGGCACGGCTTCGTGAGACAGGCTTTCAGCCAAAAGCTTCAGCTTCGGCTCCACATGCTCCCAATCGTCAAGCGCGGCCTGCAAAGTCGGCGCGATGTGGCTTGCGTCGGTGCAGAAGGTCAGGCGGTCGTTGACCACCACCAGCTTGCCGTCGCGGCTGCCATCCTTGAGCGTTGCCAGTTTCATCGGGTTTTGTGCTCCTAATGCTCGCCAGGTTCGTCCTGCCTGGCGATGGTTTCTCCCGGGAAGCCTCCTGGGGCTTCCAGCCGTTATTCTTGTGCGGGCTCCGGCAGAGGTGCCGGAACACGATCGTAATGCGCAACCGCTGCCTGAGGCGCAGGTCACCATACCGGCAAGGTTTGATCTACGGTTTGCGACCGGTCAAATGCCGAATGGTCTGCCTACTTGTTCCAGGTGCCTTCGGGCGTGCCATCGAATTTTTTGCCCAGCGAGTCCCAGCAGTCAATGTAATCGTCCTGCAGCGGGGCTTCCTTGGCGGCGAACTCCGTCAGGTGCTGCGGGAAGCGGGTCTCGAACATGAAGGACATCGTGTTGTCGAGCTTTTCCGGCTTCAGATCGGCATTGGACGCGCCTTCAAACGCATTGTTGTCCGGTCCATGCGGCAGCATCATGTTGTGCAGGCTCATGCCGCCAGGAATGAAGCCCTGCGGCTTGGCATCGTACTGGCCGTAGATGTTGCCCATCAGCTCCGACATGATGTTCTTGTGATACCAGGGCGGGCGGAAGGTGTTTTCCATCACCATCCAGCGTTCGCGGAAAAGCACGAAGTCGATGTTGGCGGTACCCGGCACGCCGGACGGCGCGGTCAGCACCGTAAAGATCGACGGATCAGGATGGTCGAACAGGATTGACCCGATCGGGCAATAGTTCCTGAGATCATATTTGCAGGGCGCGTAGTTGCCGTGCCAGGCGACAACGTCGAGCGGCGAATGGTCGATCCTGGTTTCGTGGAACTGTCCGCACCATTTCACGGTTACCGTAGACGGAGCGTCGCGGTCCTCGTAGTGCGCTACAGGCGTCTTGAAATCGCGGCGGTTGGCCATGCAGTTGGCCCCGATCGGTCCCCTGCCCGGCAATTCGAATTTCTGGCCATAGTTCTCGCAGACAAAACCGCGCGCCGGACCTTCCACCAGTTCGACCCGGTAGACAAGGCCACGCGGAAGGATGGCGATCTCCTTCGGCTCCAGTTCGATCACACCCAGCTCCGTGCAGAAGCGCAAGATACCTTCCTGAGGCACCACCAGCAGCTCGCTGTCGGCGGAGTAGAAATATTCGTCTTCCATCGACTTGGTGATCAGGTAGACGTGGCTGGCCATCCCGACCTGGGTGTTGACGTCGCCGGCGGTCGTCATGGTGCGCATGCCGGTCAGCCAGTTGAGGTCTTCGCCGGAATGCGGCACCGGATCCCAGCGGTACTGGCCGAGCGAAACGACGTCATTGCAGACATTCGGCGCAGACTTCCAATACGGCAGGTCGATCTTCCGGAACCGGCTCGTATGCTTGACCGAAGGGCGGATTCGGTAACACCAGGTGCGTTCGTTCTGGTGGCTCGGGGCGGTAAAGGCAGTGCCTGAAAGCTGCTCGCCGTAAAGTCCGTAAGCACATTTCTGCGGGCTGTTCATACCCTGCGGAAGCGAGCCAGGCAGTGCCTCGGTTTCAAAATCATTGCCGAAGCCCGGCATATATTCCAGACCCGCCGAGTTACGGCCGTTTCCGGCAAGATTTTGACTGCTCTCGGTTCTCTGATCCATGAGGTCCTCCCGGTTCGGAGATGAATTTAGTTGCATATGTAACCATTCTGATCTCACGGATCAAGCGGCATGTCGATACTTTTGCGACCAGAGCTGTTTTTCCGGCACGAAACCGCGAAAAATCCAGAGACGTAATGTTTGCTTTACGTGCTTTTCGTAGAGTTCCGACAGTCAAACCGTTGGAGCTCTCCATGTCACTCAGAAATCGGATCTTTTTCGCCTCAAGCGGCGTGTTCCTGGTTGGATTCCTGGCACTTATTCTTGCTGTCACCTTCATGACCCAGGCCACCTCGCAAAAGTCCGGAGAGGATCTCATCCGGAAAACGGCCGAAGCACTTGCGCTTGATGCCGGCAAGACCATGGCGCAGGCGCAACTGGCGGCCCGCGCGGCGTCCGATGCGCTGGAAGGATTGCAGCAGGCCGGTATCAGCGACCGCAATGCCTTTGCAGCCGTGATGCAGCAGCAGATCAGCCAGAACAAGCATTTCGTCGGCGGCGGCGCGATCCTGGAGCCGGACATGGCCGGCAAGGATGCGGACAATGCGGGCACCAACTTCTCCGACGACAAGGGCCGCTTTATTCCCTATTTCTTCAATGACGGTGCGAAAGTCGCCTGGGAACCATTGATGTTCGGCGGCGACAGCGGCTCTGAAGACTGGTACGACAAGCCGAAAAACCTCGGCCATGACACCGTCACCGAACCCTATATTTATCCGGTCAACGGTGTCGACGTTCTGATGGCGACGGCCTCCTCGCCGATCAAGGATGCTTCCGGACGCGGCATCGGTGGCGCCACCATCGACGTGTCGCTGGAAGGCCTGCAGAAGGCAGTAAGTGCCGGGCAGACTTACAAAAGCGGTTACGTCGGCCTTCTCAGCGAGGCGGGCGTCTGGGTGTCTCATCCGGACGCAGCTCTTCTGGGCAAAAAGGCTGATGCGGCGATGGTCAGCAAGATCCAGTCGGTCAAGAATGAAGCCGTGTTCACGACCGAAAACGGCGTTGCGGAAGCTATCAAGGGTTTCGAACTGGATGGGACCAGCCAGCACTGGTTCATCGTCGTTGCCGTTGACGAGAGTGAGCTTCTGGCGAGCGCCAATTCCACCATGCAGATCAGCCTCCTGCTTGCCCTTGGCCTGCTGGTTGGCGGCACCTTCCTGATGTGGATGCTTGGCTCCACCATTGCCGGGCCCGTCCAGATGCTGACCGCCCGCATGCGCAAGCTCACCGAAGGGGATGTCGATACGCCGGTCGCCTATCTCGACCGCAAGGACGAAATCGGCCAGATGGCCGGTGCGCTGGAAATCTTCGTTGAGAACGAGACCGAGCGCCGGTCACTGCAGAGCGACACCGAGCAGGCCCAGCAAAGCCAGCTTCAGCGTCAGAAGACGATCGAAACCCTGATCGAGGCCTTCGAGAGCGACGTTCATGCCGTGCTCAACCAGGTCAGCGACAACAGCAAGCGCATGGAACAGACCGCCGCGTCTCTCGATGCCATTGCCCGGGACACTTCCTCGAAGGTTTCCTCGGTCGCTGGATCTTCCGATGTCGCCCAGAGCAGCGTGCAGACGGTGGCATCCGCTGCCGAAGAGCTGTCGGCCTCGATCTCCGAAATCGGCCGCCAGATCGACCAGACCAAGGAAGTCGTCACCAGCGCCACCCGCGCCGCCAACGACTCCAACGACAAGGTCGGCAGTCTCGACATCGCTGCGCAGAAGATCGGTGAAGTGGTCAGCCTTATCCAGGCGATTGCCGAGCAGACCAACCTGCTGGCCCTCAATGCCACGATCGAGGCCGCCCGTGCCGGGGAAGCCGGCAAGGGGTTTGCCGTTGTTGCTGCCGAGGTGAAGGAACTTGCCACCCAGACCGCAAAGGCGACGGAGGAAATCTCCGCGCAGGTCACCGGCATCCAGTCCTCCACGCGCAATGCCGTCGGCTCGATCCAGGAAATCGCCAGCACCATGGAAGAGGTCAATCAGTTCACGGCAGCGATTGCCGCCGCGATCTCGCAGCAGGGCGATGCCACCAACGAGATCAGCCACAATGTCCAGCAGGCTGCGAGCTGCACCAGCGACATGAGCAATAGCGTTGGCGACGTGATGCAGGCCGCCGAAGAGACCAGCAGTTCGGCAGCCGATGTCCTGTCGGTCTCCCAGTCGGTTTCCGAACATGCCGAGGGCCTGCAGGCAACCATTTCCGATTTCCTGAGCCGGGTTCGCGCTGCATAGAGCAGCCCCCTCCTCTCAAGAACCGGGCCCGCACAAACCTTTGTGCGGGCTCTTTTTTTGTCTGGCCAGTTCGAAATTTTGTCGCCTGAAACGGCTGTTTTTCGATTCCGCGCTTGAACGAAAAAGCAAGCTGACGTAAAAAGAACAAAATAGGAACACTGGAGAAGATCGATGCGGCTCGCCGACACTGCTGTTGCGCATTCCTGCGCTGTTTCCTCCGCTTCTGCGTCGGCATCGGGCGCGGAACAGCTCACGTCCGTCACACGCGGTGAGGTCCGCACCATGATGCTGTATCTTCGCAAGGCGCGCGAGCGGGCCATCGCGATCCGCGACAGGTCTCCCGGCGGCAGTTATCTGGAAAGCGTGCTTACACGCACGATCGACGGCATTTCGCTGGAGCTGTCGCAGCTCGACTATCTTCTGACATCCCAGCCCGTTGATCCGTCGCGCAACTCTTCCACAAGACGGATGCGCCCTGCAATCTGACCGGGTAGCCTTTGAAGGTGCAAGTTGTTATGTAGCGGCAGTTCCCACCTTCCAGGATGCTGTCAAATGTCGGTTCACAAAGGACGTTGCCTGTGCGGCAGCGCCACTTTCACCATTGAAGGCGACTTCGAGGCCTTCTTTCTGTGCCACTGCGGATATTGCCGGAAAGACACCGGATCTGCACATGCCGCCAATCTGTTTTCCTCAACGGCCAGCCTTGCCTGGACATCCGGTGAGGACAAGGTCAGGTCCTTCACGCTGGCAGGCACCCGCCACGCAAAGGCCTTCTGCACCGAGTGTGGATCAGCCCTTCCCAATCTCCAGATGGACGGCAAGCTTCTGGTGGTGCCGGCAGGGTGTCTGGACACGCCCGTCTCCCTGAAACCGGCAGGTCATATCTTTACCGCCAGCCGTGCCGACTGGGATGATAGCCTGGAAACTGTGCCGGAATTCGAAGCATTGCCTTCCTGAAAATCGGAGCGCCGGATCGGCGACCCTATTCCCGTCGCAAGGCGCCGAAGAACCCGAGGACCGTCTTGAGTTTTCCGGTTTCTTCGTCGATCCAGACGATATCGAGGCCTTCGGGCAGCACCGTTCCGTCCGCCTTGACCATCTGCCAGGCAAACCGTGCGGCTCCGTGATGGGTGTCGATGCCACTGGTCCGAAGGATCTTCGCGCCCGCACTCCTGGCCAGAACACCCGAAATGTGGTCGACGAGCGCTGCAATTCCCGTCACATCGGTTTCAGGATCCGTGTATCTGACGCTGTCTGTCACGGATCTGCCAAGCAAATCCTGCCGGTAGGACGGGTCCCGTTCAGACCAGGCCGCGCAATAGATGTCGATGGTGTCTTCCAGCGTCATTCCCGCCTCCGGTGCAGTCTTCAAAAGAAGCATGCGCGAAAGTTCGCGAAGGCGCCAGTCAGCGCAAAGGAACGGGAACGTCAGGCAGCGGCTTCGTCACCCGGCGCCGTCTGCCAACCGAGGTCGGTCAGCGTCACGATGCGGTTGCCGCGCAGATCCGTGGCACACACGAGAAATCCGCGCTCCTCCATGTGGCTCAACAACCAGCGCGCCCTGCCCGGGGACCGTGTGCCATAGGCGGTGGCAATTTCGATGTTGCCGGGACATGGCGCTTTGGCTATCGCCGCCTTTGCCAGGAGCAGATAGACGCCCCGCATGTCTTCCGGCAGCTCTGAGGCGATCAGTTCCGCCTGGGCCCAGGCTCCATCGTCCATTTCGCCCTTTTCGACACCTGCGCGGGCAACAGAAAGTTTTTCACGGAACGTCTGCAGGTCCGGTGCGCCACCGGCGAGTTTGGAAATGCGGCAGCGGACCTGAAAGTCCTGATAGAGCGTTGCGATGGGCTGGAATGCGGCTTCTTCATCTTCCAGGATACCAGCGATGATTTCAGCGATTTTCTGTTCGCGCTCGCCAAAGTCGAGCAGGCTTTCGGCCTGCGGCACGTCGTCGGCGCTGGCCCGCTCCGCACTGCTCAACTGGTCGAGCACGTCGCCAGTGGAAACCACAGGCTCGGCAAAACGCTGGCGGATTGGCTGAACCTCGTCGGCGCCCGGCGTAAAGATCAGGTCCTTCGCGTCTTCCTTGGGCTGCTCCGGCAACGGCAGCAGTTTGTGAGTTCCGCCCCGCCCCATGGTCTCCACCGGACCGATCTTGACCGGAACCGGACGGCGCGACATGGCCGGCCCGAGAGCGATGAAATGCCCTCTGTCGAGGTTTCTGAAACTTTCGGCCTGACGCCGCTCCATGCCCAGAAGGTCAGCCGCACGGGCCATGTCGATATCCAGAAAGGTCCGCCCCATCAGGAAGTTCGACGCTTCCGCGGCAACGTTCTTGGCCAGCTTGGCCAGACGCTGGGTGGCAATGATGCCGGCCAGTCCGCGCTTGCGGCCACGGCACATCAGGTTGGTCATGGCCCCAAGTGACCGGCGCCGGGCTTCCTCGGTCACCTCACCGGCAGCGGCGGGTGCAAAAAGCTGGGCTTCATCGACGATGACCAGCATCGGATACCAGAGATCGCGGTCGGCATCGAAGAGGCCGTCGAGAAAGGTTGCTGCGGCCTTCATCTGCCGGTCCGCATCCAGGCCTTCCAGGTTGAGCACCACCGAAACGCGGTGCTGGCGCACCCGGGCGGCAATCATCTGGAGGTCCTTTTCGGTCCCGACGGCATCGACCACGACATGGCCGAATTTATCTGCCAGTGACACGAAGTCGCCTTCAGGATCGATAATGGCCTGCTGAACCCAGGTCGCGGACTGCTCGAGAAGCCGGCGCAACAGATGCGATTTTCCCGAGCCGGAATTGCCCTGCACCAGAAGGCGCGTTGCCAGCAGTTCTTCCAGATCAAGCCCGGCGCGCGCGCCGCCTGTCATTTCACCGATATCGATTTGTACCGTCATGCGACCACTTTTCTTGCAGCCTCGGCAGCGCTGCGGCTTCTCCGTTCCCTGAATTTCGTGCAGTGCGGTAGTCAGCACGATTCCGTGCCACTTGCAAAGCCGGCCTGCCGGGAAAGCCGGGTTTTCCCAGAATTCCACCGAATAGCGACCTCCACGTACCACAGGCCTGACGGGAGACACAGACGTCAGGTCCGGAAGCGCACAAACTTATTTCGGCCTAGCCCGACGCCACGCGAGTTTCTGTGGTAAGGTGAGGGGAACGGGAGCTTTTTCAGGGAAATTGCTGTGACAGTCAAGGGATTGGCAGGCTCTTCGTGCCGGCAGATTTTTAAACAGATCAAAACGCTGCTTTCCAGCGCCGTTTTTCTGATCCTTTCTCTTGCCGCAGGTTCTGCAACAACCGACACCGTGAAGATCGCCGTTGGCGAATGGCCCCCCTATTTTTCCGAGAATGCCGAAGGATACGGCACCTACGCACAGGTGGTCACAAGAGCCTTCGAACTTGAGGGCGTTACGGTGGAATATGGCTTTTTTCCCTGGAGGCGAGCCTTGCTGCAAACCCAGTCCGGGCTCTGGCACGCCTCAGCGGGCTGGGGCAAGACCAGGGACCGGGAACCGTTCTTCCATTTCTGCGACGCCGTTCTGGTCGAACGAGAACATTTCTTCTACGCAACGGACCGGCCGGTTGAGGCACAAAGCTTGCAGGATCTTTCCGGGTTGAGCCTCGGCGTCATCGATGGAGCCGCTCTTGGGGAAGAACTGAAGGAACTGGTTTCCTCCGGGCAGATCACCGTTTTCCATCAAAGCACATTGGAAGACCTCTTCAAGATGCTCGACGTAGGGAGGATCGATGTCGTCATGGGGAATGAAAAGGTAGCTGCAGATGCCTTGGCCTCCGCTTTTGTCGATCAGGAAACAAAGCGTTTCAAGGCACTGGAAAACGTAACCGTGCTCTGGGACTATCGTGTGATTGTCTCGAAAAAAATCGAAAACGGTGAGGATCTCTGTGCCCGGTTCAATCGTGGTTTGAGAAAGCTTCACGATACCGGTGAGTACGACCGTCTTTTGTGGCCCGACACAAAGGAAGACGGCCAGTCACACGCCAGCCCGTCCTGACCTCAGGATAACACGCTGACCTCGGCTGTGCGGAAAGCCGATTTTCCGGCTCCGCGCGCAGGCTCCAGGGTTTCACAACGAGTTCACAGCTCTCCCCTTCCAAATGGGGATATCCTGCCCCATGTGAGAATAATAATGATCATATTGGGATGGACCGGATGAAAATTCATGCAGACCTGACGCAGCCTGCAATTGTCGACAGCGCCACGCTCGACTGGGTGCCCTCCCCCATGGCGGGTGTCGAACGGCGGATGCTGGAGCGCGATGGTGCGGAAGTCGCACGGGCCACGAGCCTCGTCAGATACGCCCCCGGCTCCGCCTTTTCCGCCCATGAGCATGACATGGGGGAAGAATTTCTGGTCCTTGACGGTGTGTTTTCGGATGAAAGCGGAGATTTTCCAAAAGGCATGTATGTCCGCAATCCTCCAGGCTCCAGCCACGTCCCCTCAAGTGAGCCAGGTGCCGTCATTCTGGTGAAGTTGCGCCAGATGCAGCCTGACGACGATGCCTATGTCCGGGTAAACACGCTCGACCCAGGCGGCTGGCAGGCCGGCAGGCCAGGCGAAAGCATCCTGCCGCTGTTCGTCCGGCCGGATGAGGAAGTGGTGATGCTGGACTGGGAAAAAGGCGCCCGGCTAGCCCCGCAAACCTTTCCCGGCGGGGCGGAGTATTTTGTGGTCGAAGGCAGCTTCGAGGACGAGACCGGCCGGCACGATCAGGGCACATGGATACGCCTGCCCGCAGGAACGCGGCAAGAAATCACCACGACACAGGGGGCCCGCGTCTGGCGCAAGACAGGGCACCTCGCACTCTGACTGGCCTCGGCCAGTTATGCCGTTCCCCTGGCGAGCATGGTTTTGACGATCATCTTGTGAAACGGCAGGATCAAAGCAAGATAGGCATGGCCGGCAAGGTTGTGCCGCTTGCAGCAGGTTGACGCAAAGATCCGCCCCCCGCTCTGCCTTTGCCGGTATAATGAAAACCGGAAGTCCTGGTGCCAGTCGTTTTCGCCCAGGATGATCTCATTTTCCGAGACCGAATAGATCTTGAAGAAACCGACCCGGTCGCCGACACCTTTACCGGCGGCCGCTGCGGCGGTTTGCTCCTGGGCCAGGGCCTGCGTGGTTTTCATGCCAATCAGGCCTGCCAGCTTGTCGCGGAACTTCATCAAAGCCGTGATCCAACCGATGTCCGCTGTCAGAATGCGCTCGGCAAGAACGCGCATATCGGCAGTAAGAAGGTCCTCCCGGCCGGGGATGGGGATTGAATAGGTGTCGAGAAAGTCATCGGACGCGCGATAGGCATTCAGGAGACTATCTTCGGGCAGTTTATCTCTTATGGCCATGCGCGCCCTCTCTTCAAAAGGTGTGACACGCACACCCTATACCGGCAGGGACCGGGAGACGCCTTGCAGATTGACGCAGCAAAAAAGGCAGCGGAACCATTCCGCTGCCTTTCGAGATGAACTGGTCTGCAGCAGGTGCGGGTGTCAGACCCAGGCACCTTCAAAGGCGATTTCCTCAAGCGGTTTGCGGCTGCTCGGCGCTTCACGTTCGCGCAGGCTTTCCGGCAGGTCGGAAACCTCTCCCCTGCGGCCGATCGCGATGGCAATCTGCGGCTGATAGCGCTCCGGAACACCGAGTTTCTCGTGTATCTCGTCTTTCAGGATACCGGCCATTCCATGGGCATGGTAGCCGAGCGCGGTTGCCTGCAGGGCGGCATGTGCCCATGCGGCCCCGGCATCGAAAGCGTGGGTGCCGTTGGCACGGCCGGGTTTGCCGTCCTTGCCATCCACTTCAGTGTCGGAAAACAGATAAACCAGTGCGGAGGCGTGTTGTGCCCAGTCCCGATTGAACGGGTTGAGCAGATCGACCAGAGCCTGCCAGTTTGCATCGCCTCTGCGGGCATAGACGAAACGCCAGGGCTGGATGTTGAAGGCGGACGGCGACCAGCGCGCTGCTTCAAGAATGGTTTTCAGATCCGCTTCCTCGATCGTCGACCGGTCGAAGGCACGCGGTGACCAGCGGTCGACGAACAGGTTCTCAATCGGATGAGCGGGTGTACGGGCAGTCATGAACATTATCTCCAGTCTGGGATCTGAGCCGAAAGGGCCTCTATCCGTCAGGTTGATCCGGAGATAGGCAATTTTTATCTTGATATCAAGATATATTTCTTCAAGATTTTAAGGTGACGGCGCGACGGGGCGGTTTATCCTGGCCGCTGCCCCGATTGAAGGCGCAATCAGAATCGCCGACAACACCAGCGCTGCCGAAAACATTTCCCGCACACCGATCGCTTCACCAAAGACCAGCCAACCGACCAGAAACATGGCCGGCAGTTCGAAACTGCCCGCTGCCGCAGTGCGCACCGGACCGACCTTCTGGCAGGCCACAGTGTAAAGGATCTGCGGAATGAGCGCCGTTCCAAGTCCCATGGCGAAGACAAGGCCCCATTGACCGGCCGTTGACGGCAGAACGGACCCGTGGCCCTCGTGAAGTGCAAGCGGCAACAATCCGGCGACAGACCCGAACAGACCGCAAGCCGTGCGCTCCAGCGAATTCAATTCACCAGCCAACCCGCTGAGGACAACAATCAGAAAGCCGAACGCGATGGGGGCCGGAATGGCCCACAACAGGGCTTTCAGCGCTTCTGGGGACAACAACGACGGATCGAGCAACAATCCGGCCGCCAGAACCACAAGCCCTGCGGAGGCAAACGAGCGCCAGGTCAGCGCCTGTCTCAGCAGCACCCAGGCAAAGAGCGCCGCGAAAACCGGATAGGACATATAGACGACACCAGCGGCGGCGACAGGCGCGACACGGATTGCTTCCAAATGACCGATCAGGCTGAGCCCCAGCACAAGGCCGGCCCCCATCAGCAAAAGGGCTCCGCCTCGTTTGCGCTTCTCGAATGGCAGAAAGGGGATCAGGAACAAGACGGAAAAGCCATAGCGATAGAACGCGATCGTGGCCGGGCCTGCCCCCGTGTCCTGAAGCCCCCGTACGAAGATCGGCACAAGGCCGAAGCAGGCTGCGGACGCTGCAATGACAAGCGTAGCGCCAGTGGTGCCTAGGCCGATTTTTGAAGAGGTGGTGTTGCTCATGAATTGTCGATAGCGCCCATCGACAAATAAACAAAATTCCTAGTTTTCATTCAGTTCATGAAATGCTTTCATACCCTATGATCCCGCGCCTTGCCCTCCATCACCTGACCCTTCTTTCCGCTCTTGGCGAAACCGGCAGCATGACGGCGTCCGCCACACGTCTCGGCGTCACCCAGTCGGCTGCATCGCACAGGTTGCGCGAGGCTGAGCGGCGGCTGGGTGTGGTTCTGGCGCGGCGGGCGGAACACCGGATCGAACTGACACCCGAAGGCGAACGCCTGCGCCATCTCGGCGAGACCTTTCTGGGAGAACTGTTCCGCCTGGAGCAGGATCTCGAAGCCTCGGCGCGCGATGCCAAGACTCTTGTGCGTCTCGGCCAGGCCACCTACAGCCGCTATCACTGGTTTCCCGCGTTCCTGAAATATCTGGATCAGGCCGACCCCAAACTGTCGGTCGACCTGTCGTCGCGTGCGACGGCGCACCCGCTGGCCTCGCTCATCGAAGGGTCCGTAGACGTTTCACTGGTCTTCGGCCGTGAACCGGCGCTTGCGTCGCTGCGCGCGGTCAAGCTTGGCACCGATCCGATTGTCGCGGTGCTGGCGCGCAACCACCCGCTGGCGGCCGAGCCGGTCGTCAACAGCGAGAACATGGGGGATGAACGTTTCTTCGTTTATCCGCTGACGGCTGAACCCGGCTTCGACTGGACAACCCTTCTCGGTACGCCAACCCAGCCCTTCCGGCGGCTGACCCCGATGCCGACACCGGAAGCGGTGATCGATCTGGTGCGCGCCAAGTTCGGCGTGGCCATTTTCAGCAAGTGGGCCATCGAACCGGAGCTTGCAGATGGAACGCTGGTTTCCCGTCCGATTGCCGAAGGGGGCATTTCACTGGACTGGTGGTGCGTTCGTCGTGCTTCCGACCCGCCGGACAGTCCGGCGGCCCGTCTCTCCTCGGCGCTGACCGCCTGGAGCCACCAGACCGATAGAGCCTTGTCGACGCTGGCCTTCGGCGGCACCGGCCCCGGAGCTGACCCGGAAGAGTGAAACAAAGGGAGACAGGGCCGAGCGCCTTGCCCACAAGGCCGTGCCCCCACCCGACATGGATCCGGCCTCAGCCGAAGTCGCCGCTGAACTGTTCCCGCAACACGTTCTTCTGGATCTTGCCCATGGTGTTCCGCGGCAAGGCTTCCAGAACGTGGACCTTCTTGGGCTGCTTGAACTTTGCGAGACGGTCGTTCAGGGAGGCCTGAACAGCGTCCTGTTGCAGCTTCGCGCCAGGTTTCGGGGCGAGCACGGCAACCACGGCTTCCCCGAAATCGGGATGCGGCACGCCAATGACCGCGCTTTCGGCCACGCCGGGCAGTTCGTCCAGCAGGGCTTCGACCTCCGCCGGATAGACGTTGAAACCGCCGCTGATGATCAGATCCTTGGACCGGCCGACGATGGAGACATATCCATCCTCGTCGATCCGCCCCATGTCGCCAGTGATGAAATAGCCGTCCGCCCGAAACTCCTGCGCTGTCTTTTCCGGCATTCGCCAATAGCCCGCGAAAACATTGGGTCCCTTGATTTCGATGATGCCCACCTCCCCGTCAGGCAGCACACGGCCGGTTCTGGCATCAACCACACGCAACCCGACGCCGGGCAATGGGAAGCCGACCGTCCCCGGCCTGCGGTCGCCATCATAGGGGTTGGAGGTGTTCATGTTGGTTTCGGTCATGCCGTAGCGTTCGAGGATCGCGTGTCCCGTTCGCTCGTAAAACTCCTTGTGCACTTCCGCCGACAGCGGAGCCGAACCGGAAATGAACAGGCGCATGTGAGCGGATGCCTCGCGGGTGAACCGGTCGGACGCAAGAAGGCGCGTGTAGAACGTCGGAACACCCATCATGGAGGTCGCCCTTGGCAGGGCTGAAAGCACCTGATCCAGATCGAACTTCGGAAGGAACAGCATCGACCCGCCTGCCATCATCAGGCAGTTGGTGGCAACGAAAAGTCCGTGCGTGTGGAAAATCGGCAGGGCGTGCAACAGCACGTCGTCTTCCGTGAACCGCCAGTATTTTACCATGGTCTGCGAATTCGACGCCAGATTTTCGTGCGTGAGCATCGCCCCCTTGGAGCGCCCGGTGGTGCCGGATGTGTAGAGAATGGCGGCCAGATCATCGTCTTCGCGCGAACGGTTTTCGTAGTCTTTCGGCATCCCGTCCGCGAGGTCTGCTAGGCTGCCCTCCCCGTTCTGGTCGAGCGTATGCAGTCTTGCTCCTGCCTTTTGCGCCGTTCCGGCCAGCACATCTGCTTTTGCCGGGTCGCACACAAAGACCGACGGTTCCGCGTCACCGACAAAATACCCGATTTCAGCAGGCGTATAGGCGGTGTTCAGCGGCAGGAACACGCCGCCGGCCCGGATCGTCCCCAGATAGAGCATCAGGGCTTCCGATGTCTTTTCCACCTGAACAGCAACACGGTCTCCCGGCTTGACCCCGAGTTTCTGCAACGCACCGGCATATTGTGCGGAACGGGCCAGCATGTCCGCGTAGGTCACCTGCCCGCCGTCGACCGTTTCGAGAAAAACCTTGGACCGGTCCGGTATGTAGGCGGTCAGGGCGTCAAACAGATGGTTCATCATCGCAGTGTTCCGAAATGGCGGACAAACAGGAGTGAGGTATTTGATACCAAAGGTGCCCAAATTTAAAGCAAGTCTGCGAAATTTGGGCAAGTCCGGGGAAATGCGGCAATCGACATCATGCTTTCACAAATTTTTTGATGCATGCTTTCGGGCGCAAATCTGCTTCGTCAAATTATCAGCACCTTCAACTGCGATGACCTGGACAACAAAGCCGCACTGCAAACCACAGAGAGGAACTTGATGCCGACGACGAGACCACAGACATTTGCCGAATTCGTTGCCGACGGCGCTGTTCATGTCATCGGCATCGGCCTTGGCCTGACGGCAACCGTTGTTCTGGCAGTCGCGCTCTGGAACGCAGGCGATCCGGCACGGCAGGTCACTGTTATGATTTACGCCGCCTGTCTGATGGCGATGCTTATCTGCTCAGCGCTCTACAACATGCTGGCGAAGGATCAGAAGACCGGCATTTTGAGGCGCCTCGACCATGCGGCAATTTTCCTCATGATTGCGGGCACCTACACGCCCCTGGCGGCGATGATAATTGGCGGCTGGACCGGCGGCGTGCTGCTGGCGGTGGTGTGGACCGGCGCGCTTGCGGGCGCCATCGTCAAGCTGGCCCATCTGACCGGTCTTGATCGCCTCACCGTTCCCATCTACCTCGCGCTCGGCTGGGTGGTCGTTTTTGCCATCAATCCGCTGATCGAAAAAGCGTCGGCGTTCGGGTTCTACATGATCCTGGCCGGCGGGCTTCTCTACACGATCGGAACGGCGTTTTACGCCTGGAAGCGGCTGCCGTTCCAGAATGCGATCTGGCACGCCTTCGTGCTGGCCGCAGCCGTCTGTCATTTCTCCGCTGTCTTTCACGACGTCGCTCTGGCCGGGGCGGCCTGACGCCCGGCACCAAAAAAAGGCGGCTCCGACCGGAACCGCCTTTTCCATTCAAGATGCGACAGCGCTTAGGCGTCTGCGTTGGGATCCTTGCTGAGCACGATCACCTTCGTCTGAAGCGGCACCCGGCTGAAGAGGTCGATGACGTCCTGCTGCCACATGCGGATACAGCCTGAAGACACGCTTTTGCCGATGGAGTTCGGCTGGTTGGTTCCGTGAATACGGTACAGAGTGTCCGTGGAGCCTTGCCACAAATCCATTGCGCGCGCGCCCAGCGGGTTCTTCAGTCCGGGCGGATAGCCCTTTTCCCAATAGCGCTCCAGCGACGGCTTGCGTGCGATCATTTCCCGTGGAGGGCGCCAGATCGGGTGCGGGCGCTTGACGCGGATCTTTGCTTCGCCCGACCAGGCGAAACCGGCCTTGCCCACACCGATGCCGTAGCGCAGCGCCTTGCCGTTGCCGAGCGTCCAGTAAAGGAAGTTGTTGTAGGGGTCGACAATGATCGTTCCCGGCCGTTCGCGGGTCTTGTATTCCACGATCTGCCGCCAGTATTTCTGGTCGAAATTCTTGTAGTTGATGGCCGGCCAGGTGAAATCGCCATCTGGCAACGCCGCATAGGCTGCCGCATAATCGAACTGCTCATCCGGCAGGTCTGCCTGGTCCGGCAGACCGACCAGCCCGGCGGACTGACACCCTGCAATGCCGGTTGCCGTCAACAGCAACCCGGCAGCAAGAAAGCCGCGCCGGTTGATCGCGCCGGTTTCTGGCGCGCGGTCAACGTTGAGCGGCGAATTGGAACGCTTCATGAGACCTCCACAAAATCTGGCTCCTTCTTGAGACAGGTTTTCAACAGTTGCAAGTCACATTCGCCGAACTGCCTTACATTCTTCAGATGAATCCTTAGATTATTCCCTGCCGACCTTCTTCGGCCCACCCCACACCCAAGGTCCTTCCGTGCAGACAAACGTTTCAAAGTCGCCGTTTCCCGTGTTCGATGGCCACAACGACACGCTTCTGAAACTCGAAATCGAGGCCGTGAAAGGCACCGAGCGCAGCTTTTTCGACCGGTCGACCACCGGCCATCTCGACATGGTTCGCGCGCAGGAGGCCGGATTTGCCGGCGGGCTTTTCGCGATGTTCGTACCGTCCAACCCGGAACAGGACTTCACCCGGCCCTTCAACCCCAAGGACCCAGCCAACTATCAGCCCGTGCCGCAAAAGAGCGCGTATGATTTCACCAGGCGGATGCTGGAACGGGCAGAGCAGATCGAAGCGCAGTCTGAAGGCAATGTCGTCATCTGCCGCACGCCGGACGAGAACCGGACCGCGGTCGAATCCGGTCAGATTGCCATCAGCCTCCATATCGAAGGTGCTGAAGCCATCGATACCAACCTCTATGCACTGGAAGAGCTGTATGGCCGGGGCCTGCGTTCGCTCGGCCTTGTGTGGAGCCGCGAGAACGACTTCGGGTACGGCGTGCCGATGGCGCACCCGGCCTCGCCCGATATCGGACCCGGCCTGACCGGAGCAGGTCGCGACCTGGTGCGCGCCTGCAACCAGCTCGGCGTCCTGCTCGATGTGTCGCACCTCAATGAAAAGGGCTTCTGGGACCTTGCGCGCATCACCGACCGGCCGATCGTGGCCAGCCACTCCAATGTCCATGCGATCTGTGAAAGCAGCCGCAACCTGACGGACAAGCAGCTTGACGCCATCAAGGAAAGCGGAGGCCTCGTCGGCATCAACTTCCACGTCGCCTTCCTGCGCAAGGACGGCGGTCATTCACGCGATACGCCGCTCTCGGTCCTTGCCGATCATGCAGCCTATCTGGTGGACCGTCTCGGCGAGGACAGCGTCGCGCTCGGCTCGGATTTCGACGGCTGCGTGCTGCCACGCGATATCGGCGACGTCACTGGCCTGTCGCGCTTGATGGAAGAGTTTGACGCCCGCGGCTTCAACTCGCAGCTTCTGGAAAAGGTTGCCTGGAAAAACTGGATTTCGGCTCTGGAAAAAGCCTCAGCCTGAGCTGTTCCGCCTGCGCTCGATCCTTCGTCCCTGTGGTCCTCGCAAACTTGTTACCGCGCGTAAAGAGTTAGAGATTGCATTTGCAGGCAGGCAGAGAAACAATGCATTTATTGTTATTTTTGGCAGTCGTCTGAATGCCAGATCCGGAATAGCACCTGAACTGCACGCCCACACCCCACTTTTGCAGGTGGGACAAGATGCAGAAAGGTGCCGGTATTCTGGCGATTGCGCTTGATTGGCACGTCCCATTGACCGTTCCTTCGCCCTGCGAATGACCGGATGGAGAGAAACCACGAGATTGCGGCTGGTAACGTTTGCCCGCTGCGGTCTTTCTTTGTGTTGCCATTCAGACGCGATGCCAGCGGGGGGGCACCGACGTGAATGTATTACTTACCGCGGACCGACGTTCGGCAGTTCGCGGAGATAACCTGGGGAAGCGGGCGCGTAAGTCCGACGCTGTCTATCAGGACCTCAAGCGCAAGATCCTCACCGGAGAAATGACCTCCGAAAGCCCGATTACCGAACAGTCTCTCGCCCAGGACTATGGCTGTTCGCAGAGCACGATCCGGGAAGCGCTCATGCTGCTTCAGGAATGCGGTCTCGTCGTTCGCCGCGGTTATCAGGGAACATTCGTCACAGATCCAAGCCCCCTTGAGGCGCGGCTTATGCTGAAGCTTCGCATCGACATCGAGACGACCGGCATCGTGGAGGCGGTGAAATATGTGTGCGAAGAGCAGATAAGCGAACTTCTGGCCCTTGAAGAGCAGTTCGAGGCCTGCCACCAAAAACGGGACGTGTTCGGCTGCGCAGAGATCGACCGCACCCTGCACCTGAACCTTTTCCGAATTGGCCAAATGCCCGTTCTGGAGCCGATGCTGATCAGGACCTTCATGATCCTGCAACGGGTCATGCTTTCAGAAGCGCGGTCCGAAGAATCGTGGGCCGCACCTAGTGTGACCCGTCACCGGACAATCATCGAAGCACTGGCCGCGCATGATGTCGACGCCACACTGAAGGCGCTGAAGTGTCATATCCTGTCGAGTGCCGTCAATCTGGCCCCGCACATCTACGGTGCGAATATCACGCAATTGCACCACCAGGTCGAAGCGCTGCCTGTCCAGGCAATCGGTCTCCAGCAGCGCTGAGAAAGTGGTGGCACATTTTTGGACGTTCAACCGTTTCTGATTGAACGTCCAATTGTCTTGCCGTGCGTTTCCTGGTGCGCAGAAAACCGCCGGTCAGGCGGTTTCCATCATCTGTTGCTGCGTCAGCATGGCGGCACCGATCAGCTCTTTCGTATAGTCGCATTTCGGCGCTTCGAAGATCGCATCGGCCGTTCCTGCCTCAACCACCTTGCCCCGCTGCATGACCATCACCGTGTCTGAGATCGCGCGCACCACCGCAAGGTCGTGGCTGATGAACAGATAGGTCAAGCCGTGGGCTTTCTGCAAATCGCGCAGAAGCTCCACCACCTGTTTCTGGATCGTCCGGTCGAGAGCCGATGTCGGCTCGTCGAGAACGACGAGTTCAGGCTTCAGAACCATGGTGCGGGCAATCGCGATACGCTGACGCTGTCCGCCCGAGAATTCGTGCGGATACCGATTGCGCATTGCCGGGTCGAGAGACACCTCTTCGAGAGCCTGGCAAGCGCGCTCGTCACGCTGGCGCCCACTGAGCGATGGCTCATGCACCATCAGCCCTTCGGAAATGATCTGGCCGACGGTCATGCGCGGCGACAGGGAGCCGAACGGATCCTGGAAAATAAGCTGCATGTCCTTGCGCAGCGCACGCATCTCCGCACGGCTCTTGCCGGTGATTTGCTGTCCGTGGAAGACCACCCGGCCACCGGCCGGCAGCAGGTTCAGGACGGCACGGCCAAGGGTGGATTTGCCCGAGCCGCTTTCGCCGACGATCCCCAGTGTCTGCCCCTTGCGCAGCGAGAAACTGATGTTGTCGACGGCGCGCAGAACATGCCTGGGCTTCAGGAAGCCGGAATCGAGTTCAAATTCCACCGCGACCTTCTGCGCTTCCAGAAGAACGGGCGCGCTGTCCGGCACCGGCAGCTTGTGGCCGGTCGGCTCCGCATCCAGCAGCATCCTGGTGTAGGGATGTGCAGGCCGGTTGAAGATCTGTCCGGTATCGCCATTTTCCACCACCTCGCCGGTCTTCATGACATAGACCCGGTCCGCGATGCGGCGGACGATGCCCAGATCGTGGGTGATGAAGATCACCGCCATGCCGAGGCGCTTTTGCAGATCCGCCAGAAGGTCCAGGATCTGCGCCTGTGTGGTGACGTCGAGCGCGGTCGTCGGCTCGTCGGCAATCAAGACGTCGGGATCGTTGGCAAGCGACATGGCGATCATCACGCGCTGGCGCTGGCCGCCCGACATCTCGTACGGATAGGCGTTGATCTTGCGTTCCGGCTCGGGAATGTTGACGAGCTTCAAAAGGTCGAGGGCCTTTGCCTTTGCCGCCTTCCAGGACAATCCGCCGTGAACCACCATGGGTTCGGCCAGTTGCCGGCCGATGGTGTAAAGCGGGTCGAGAGAGGTCATCGGTTCCTGGAAGATCATGGTGATCTTGGCGCCGCGAATCTTGTTCAGCTTGCCTACCGGCAGACCGAGAATATTCCGCCCTTCGTAGATCACCTCGCCGCGCGTGCGCCCGTTGGAGGCCAGAAGACCCATGGCGGCCATCATGGTCTGGCTCTTGCCGGAGCCACTCTCTCCCACGATCGCGACGGTTTCGCCCGCCTGCACATGAATATCGACACCCTGCACCGCATTGATGGTGCCCGTCGCGGTTTCGAAGTCGACCTTGAGATCCTTGATGGAGAGGACCGTTTTTTTGGTTTCGCTGGTCATGGTCTTCTCCTCACCGGTCCTTCGGGTCCAGGGCATCGCGCAGGCCGTCGCCGATGAAGTTCAGCGCGAACAGGGTCGATGTCAGGAAGATGGACGGGAAAATCAGCATCCAGGGCGCCCCTTGCAGATTGCGGGCCCCTTCGGAAATCAGCACACCCCAGCTTGTCATCGGTTCCTGAATGCCGAGGCCCAGGAAGGACAGGAAGCTTTCCAGCAGGATGACCTTCGGCACCAGGAGGGTCATGTAGACCACGACGGGACCGAGCGTGTTCGGAATGATGTGCCGGCGCACGATACCGCCGTCGGCAACGCCAAGCGCTTCGGCTGCCTGCACGTATTCCTGCCGCTTGATGGTCAGTGTCTGACCGCGCACGATACGGGCCATATCCAGCCATTCCACCGCCCCGACGGCGATGAACATCAAGATGAAGTTCCGGCCGAAGAACACGACCAGCATGATCACGAAGAAGATGAAGGGCAGAGAATAGAGGATGTCGACAACGCGCATCATCATCTGGTCGACCCTGCCGCCGAGATATCCGGACGTCGCTCCGTAAAGAACACCGATGGAGATCGCGACGAAGGTCGCCAGAAGACCGATAGTCAGTGATACCCGGCCTGCAATGAAGGTCCGTGTCATCATATCACGGCCATTGGCGTCGGTGCCGAAGTAGAAATGCATGAAGTTGATGTCGGCCCTGACCGTTGCCGACTTGTTGTCGGCAGACATGTCAGTAAGCTCTGTGTTCTTGAACAGATCGCTGCGGTCGAAATAGAGCACCGCCCGGGGATCGATGTCCCGGCTGGAGGTCACCTTCGCGACAATCGTGTCGCCTTCGCGCTCGAAGGTCTCCACCGTCAGCCGTGCCCGTTTGGCGGAGGACATGAAACCGGGTTCGACCTGCTCGGGCTTCGGATAGGCCTCCAGGCTGGCCGGCACCTTCACGTAGTCACGATAGACGGTGTCGTAGTGATGAGCGGACAGGATCGGGCCGAAGACAGAGATCAGCCCGATTGTCAGGAGCACGATGATGGAGGCGACCGCCGCGCGGTTGGCGAGCAACCGGTCGCGAGCGTCGTCCCACAGGGAACGCCCCTTTGCGGGCGCTCCGGCGGATGATGTTGCAGTGAGGGTCACAGACGTCTCCTCCTCAGTCGTAGCGCACACGCGGATCGAGCAGCGCATAGAGCAGATCCACGACGAGGTTGAACAGGATGACAAAGCAGGCAACGACAACAACCGTGCCCATGACGAGCGTGTAGTCTCGGTTGAGAGCGCCCTGCACGAAGTAGCGGCCAATGCCCGGGATGCCGAAGATGGTTTCGATCACCACCGATCCGGTGAGCAGCGCTGCCGCGGCCGGGCCAAGATAGGATACGACCGGCAGGATCGCGCCTCTGAGCGCATGCACCACGACAATCATGTAGGAGGTCAGCCCATAGGCCCTCGCCGTGCGGACATGGTTGGACCTGAGAGCTTCGATCATCGAGCCGCGCGTCAGACGCGCTACGACGGCGATCTGCGGCAAGGCCAGGGTCACGACGGGCAGCACCCGGTTGACGAAGGCGCCTCCGTTCCAGCCGCCGACCGGCAGCCATCCCAGCCACACGCCGAGGATCAGCGTCAGGATCGGTGCCACGACGAAGTTGGGAATGGTCACGCCCAGGGTTGCCGCCGCCATGATCGAATAGTCCGCCGGCCTGTTCTGGCGCAGCGCGGCCGCCACGCCCAGGATACCGCCGACGATCAGCGCCAGGCAAAGCGCAGACAAGCCCAACTGGATGGAGATGGGAAGACTTTCCGCGAACAGTTCGTTGATCGAGAAGTCCCGGAAATAGAAGCTCGGACCGAAGTCCAGACGTGCCACGCTCTGCAGGTACAACAGGTACTGGTTCCAAAGCGGCTCGTTGAGATGATAGATCTTGTTGAGGTTCTCCATCACCTTTGCTTCCAGCGGACGTTCCAGATCGAACGGTCCACCCGGCGCGATGCGGATCAGGAAAAAGGAAATCGTGACAATCAGAAATAGCGTCGGGATTGCGCCGAGCAATCGTCCGAAGACATAGCGGAGCATAGGCCTTGCCTCTGTCGTTAAACGGCGGTCTTTCGGTCAATCTTGATTGATTGATGCCGCCTTGCAAGAACCGGCAGGGAAACCCTGCCGGTCTCGATGTTGTCAGGTTATTCGGAGATGCTCATCCAGCGGGACGGATGGATGTTGAGGAGGTTGTCCTCAAATCCTGCCACCTTGTCGGAGACCAGGTTCATGGAACCGTAGTACATCATCGGAATGAACGGCAGGTCCCGCATGAAGATCTCTTCAGCCTTCTTCAGGAGGTCCGCACGCTTCTCCAGATCCACCGTAACGGCCGCTTCGTCCATGAGTGCGTCGTACTCGGGATTGTTGTAGCGGGCGTAGTTGAAGCCGTCGTTGTCGCTCTCGACCATGAACAGGAAGTTCTGCGGGTCGGAGTAGTCGCCGATCCAGCCGGCACGGGCAACATCGAAGTCCTGGCGGTCACGCAGCATGGCGTAATGCGTCTTGGTGTCGGTGTTGATCAGCTTCACGTTGACGCCAAGAGGTTTCCACATGTCGGCAATCGCGACTGCCGTGTTCTTGTGGTTTTCCGACGTATTGTAGTTGATCGTCAGCTCGACGGGATTGTCCGGGCCGAAACCGGCATTGGTCAGAAGTTCGATCGCTTTTTCTTCGCGGTCGATCTGGGACATGTCCTTGTAGTCGGCATAGGCGGGTTCACCGTAGTTGCCGATGCCCGGCGGCACGAAGGAATAGCCGGCGACCATGGTGGAGCCCCAGATTTCATCGGCCAGGAACTCGCGGTCGATTGCCATGGACAGGGCCTGGCGGACGTCCGGGTTCTTCAGGACTTCGTCTTCGTGGTTGAGGGCATAGTAGTAGGTACCCAGATACGGAGCCACGTGGAACTGGTCGCCCAGGTTCTCACGCATGAAGGCAACCTGCTCGGTCGGTGCATCGTTGTTGGTATGCAGCTCACCGGCCTGGAACCTGCGCAGAGCCGCGCCGCGGTCTTCCGTCGGATAGAAGAAGACGGTGTCGATCTTCACCTGATCGGCATCATGGAAATACTCGTTCTTGACCGCCTTCACATGGGCGTTCGGCACGAACTCTGCCAGGGTGAAGGGCCCGTTGGTGACGATGTTCTCGGCCTTCACGAAATCGGAGCCGAATTTTTCAACGGAGGCCGGATGGACCGGAAGGCCGGTCTGGTGGCCCAGAAGATCAATGAAATACGGTGTCGGGGATTCCAGAGCGATCTCGAGCGTGTGATCGTCAAGTGCCTTCACACCGAGGTCTTCCGGCTTGGCTTCGCCCTTGTTGACCTTTTCCGCGTTCAGGATCGGATAAAGAACGTTGGCGTATTTGGCGCCCGTTTCCGGGTTCATGATGCGCTGGAGCGAATAGACAAAATCGCCGGCAACGACCGGATCGCCATTGGACCACTTGGCATCGTCGCGCAGCATGAAGGTGTAGGTCTTGCCGTCGTCGGAGACCTTCCACTCGGACGCCACGCCCGGAATGATCTGGCCATCGGCACCATAGGCAACCAGGCCTTCGTAAAGATCACGCAGGATGTGAGCTTCGTAGGTCGTGGAGGTCTTGTGCTGATCCAGGGTTTCCGGATCGGCAGTGTTGCCGCGGTGGTAGACCACCTCTGCAACCGCAGTGATAGATGTAGCAGCCATCAAGGCAGCCGCAAGCGCTGTTACACGCATGGACTTGAACATATCGCTCTCCCCTCTTGGGTTATAGTTGAAGCAAATGGAACGATGGGTCACAAGATTCCACGCTCTTTGCGAGCAATCAAGCATCCCCCAACGGCACGTTCCAATCTTTGACACAAAAAGGCGATGTTTTTGCTATTTTTTTGATTCAGGCGGAAAAATTTTTCGCAACTTTACTGCGCGGTCAAATATTTTGACCTCGGCGTGCGAAATTTTGTTTCAAACCTAGCGGCAAAATCGATATTTTCCACTATAGGCCAGATACGTGCCTGTGTTCGGATTGAAAGACTTGAATTTCCGGGCGCAATAAGCGGTCCACTGCGGTGTGAATGGAGCCAGACCGGTCTTGGTATAAGGTACACGCTGAGGTTGTCCACGGTAGCGCGGCGGGTTGACATAAACACGTGACCGATAGGGATAGGCCCTCATGTCATAGGGGTGGTAATAATAAGGAGCGCCATAGGGACGATAGGGCGGTCCGTAGAGGCCATAGGGTGCGTAGAAAGCGCCACCCCGATACCCGCGATTGCCAAAGCCGAAGCCAATACCAACGCCGTTGAAATAAATGCCATCGGCACGTGCCGGCGCCGCATCGGTCAAGCAGGCAAATGCCCCTGCCAGACAGAGTGCGGCCGCGGTGAAAAAGGTCTGAAACCGCTCGCGGGGGATGCTGCCGCGTTCACGTTTCGCCAGATTCAGGTCAGACATGATGCTCTCTCCTGTCGGCGCATGTCTTGCGCCTGTTGGTCGCCCCTGTCCACGTACCGGCAAGAATATCCCATTTGGCCGGCAAAATCTCTCTGATCCCGATCAAAAATACAGGACGTTCCTTCCAGCGCCGCTTGCGCGGCAAACGCGCGGCCAGTAAACCGGGCGCCGATCCGACATTCCGACCGGGAAAACAAGACCCTCATGGCTCCACCGCTCCTGACACTCCGCGACGTTCATCTGACCTTTGGCGGCACACCGCTGCTGACCGGCGCAGAGCTTTCCGTTTCCGAAGGGGAGCGCATGTGCCTGGTTGGCCGCAATGGCTCGGGCAAATCAACTCTCCTGAAAATCGCCGCCGGCATGGTGGAGATGGACAAGGGTGAACGGTTCTTCCAACCAGGCCGCACCGTTCGCTATCTGCCACAAGACCCGGACCTTTCGGCCTATGCCTCCACATTGGAGTATGTCAACGAGGGCCTGACCGAGGGCGACGATCCCTATCGCGGCGCCTATCTTCTGGAAGTTCTCGGCCTCAACGGTTCGGAAGATCCGAAGTCCCTTTCCGGCGGCGAGGCCCGCAGAGCCGCCCTCGCCCGGACGCTTGCGCCCGAACCGGATATCCTGCTGCTCGACGAGCCGACCAACCACCTGGACCTTCCCGCCATCGAATGGCTGGAACAGGAGCTCAAAAGCCTGAAGTCGGCCCTCGTGCTGATTTCCCACGACCGCCGCTTCCTGGAGAACCTGTCGCGGACCACGGTCTGGATCGACCGCGGCATCGCCCGGCGGCTCGACAAGGGTTTTGCCCACTTCGAGGCCTGGCGCGACGAGGTGTTCGAGCAGGAAGAGATCGACCAGCAGAAGCTGGCGCAGAAGATCAAGCGCGAAGAGCACTGGATGACCTATGGCGTCACCGCCCGGCGCAAACGCAACATGCGCCGGGTGCGCGAGCTGGCGGACCTGCGCAAGCAGAAGCGCGAACATCGCGGACCGCAGGGCACCGCCAAGCTTTCTGCAACGGACGCCGAAGTTTCAGGCAAGCTGGTGATCGAAGCCAGGAACATCTCCAAGACCTATGGCGAACGCGCCATCGTCAAGGACTTCTCCACTCGCATCCAGCGCGGCGACCGGGTCGGCTTCGTCGGCCCGAATGGCGCCGGCAAGACGACACTCCTGAAAATGCTGACCGGCGAGCTGGCGCCGGACACCGGCGCAACGCGGCTCGGCACCAACCTGGAAATGGTGACGCTCGATCAGAAGCGCGAGAACCTCAATCTCAACGACACGCTGTCGTCCGTCCTGACCGGCGGGCGCGGCGATACGGTGGTGATCGGCGACGAAACCAAACATGTGATGTCCTACATGAAGGACTTCCTGTTTTCACCGGAACAGGCCCGCACGCCTGTGGGGGTGCTTTCGGGTGGTGAACGGGCACGCGCCATGCTCGCCCGGGCACTGGCCAACAAGTCGAACCTGATGGTGCTCGACGAACCGACCAACGACCTCGATCTGGAAACGCTCGACCTGCTGCAGGAATTGCTGGCCGACTATCCCGGCACGGCGCTGATCGTCTCCCACGACCGTGACTTCCTCGACCGGGTGGCAACTTCCGTCATCGTTTCGGAAGGCGATGGCCTTTGGCGTGAATATGCCGGTGGCTACTCCGACATGCTGGCCCAGCGGGGCGAAGGTGTAACCGCCCGCAAAGTGGACAAGTCTGCACCGGCGAAAAAGGAAAAAGCTTCTACGCCAGAGGTTTCGCCGCAAAAGCCTCAGGCGAAATCGAAACTGAGCTTCACCCAGCAGCATCTCCTGAAAACCCTGCCGGAGACGATCGAGAAGCTGGAAGCGCGTCTTGAAACTCTTCAGGCGGAAATGAACGACCCGCAGCTTTACGTGAAGAACCCTGACAAGTTTGCCAAGATCTCCCAGCAAATCACTGATCTCACAGCAGAAAAAGATGCTGCGGAAGAGCAGTGGCTGGAGCTGGAGATGCTGAACGAGGCAAGCTAGCGGAGCGGGCCAGCCAGTCGTCTTCACAAATTGATTCAAGTTCGCGCCGTGGCCTGAAGCGGAAACAAAGCACCGCTTCAGGATAACCGGTGCACACGATGGCCCGCCTGCCTTGTGCACCCCTCACCAGCCGGAATGCGGCTGATGAGGTATTTGATCCTGGGGGAACTCTCCACCCCCTTTCCGCGTTTCCTCCTTGAGCAAGAAGGAGACGCACACATGCACAAGGCGACTATTCTCAAGATCGACCAGGTCACGCACGACGTGAAACGCTTCCGTCTTGTCGAACCGGACGGATTTGATTTCAAAGTCGGCGACGCTACAGAGCTAGCGGTCGACGAAGACGGTTGGCGGGAAGAGACCCGGCCCTTCACCATGACCTCGCTTCCGGAAGAGCGCACGCTTGAGTTCACCATCAAGGGCTACCCTGATCATGATGGGGTGACGGCACGCCTTCACAAGTTGAAGGAAGGTGACACCGTTCTGATCGATCAGCCTTTCAAGACCTTCCGTTACGATGAGCCCGGCGTGTTTATTGCCGGCGGAGCCGGCATCACGCCGTTCCTTGCGATTTTCCGGGATCTTGAAAAGAAGGGCAAGCTGGACGGCAACCAGCTTATCTTTGCCAACAAGACCTCGGACGACATCATCTATCGTCAGGAGCTTGAAGCGATGGATGGTCTGAAGGTGGACCACGTGCTGTCGGACGAAGATACCGCAGGCAGCCACCATGGCATGGTCGATGCGAGCATGATCAAGGACCTGGTGCCGGATCTCGACCGTCACTTCTATTTGTGCGGACCGCCGCCGATGATGGACGCCGTTCAGGAAGTGCTCGATAACCTGGGTGTCAAATCCAATTCGGTCGAATTCAGCGACTAAGCGGGACTGGCGTTTCAGTTCGAGTGATCCGCTCTGACTGTTATCGCTGCGATTGAAATTCAACGAAGATCCGGGCCTTTTTGGGCCCGGGTCTTTGCGGTTATTTCCCCAGACAACCCATGAACATTCTCTCTCCCCGCTTTGGCTGGGAAGGCATCATGGATGGGCAGTCCTCCAAACGGTCGTTTGCCACTAACGGAAACGCTCTCCCCTACCGCAGGTCTTTGTAGAAGACGGTCGTGGCGTCCAGATGGCCATGGCTGTTGTAGGCGTAATCCGGAATGACGCCAGCCTTCTGATATCCGCAGGTCGGGTAGAGCTTTTCCGCCCTGTCTCCGGTTACCGTATCCAGCACCAGCATCCAGCGGTTCACAGACATCGCCAGCCCGTCGATAGCTGTCATCAGCTTTCTGGCAAGTCCCTTGCGGCGGTGTTCCGGATGGACCATCAGCTTGGCGACATCTGCCCGATGAGGCTGGTTGTCCGCCCCGGCATTCACCAGCATCACGACACCGGCAATCTCAGAGCCCTGACGAGCAGCGAGCAGAAAGGCTTCGCCGCTCTCAATGGCCGGTAGTTTACCGGCCCAGAACGCTTCCGCCTTCTCCTGAGAAATCGGCAGAATAAAGCCAATCCCAGCGCCATCTTCCACACATGTTTTCAGGAGTTGCCCCAGAGCAGAAAGGGAGCTGCGAACTTCGTCCGCAGACATCAGATAAACCGGGGCTTCAGGCACGAACGGCTGAGGTTGACCCGAAGTGGTCAGGACTGCGGTTTCGGAAAGGGTCATGGCGTGATCACCGTCAGGAAATAGCGTGCCGGCACCTTGCCGGACGCATGATAGCTGTTGGGGGCATTGAGGCGAAACCGGAGCGCGTCCCCGGGGGCCAGATCGTAGGTGTCGGGACCGACGACCAGCCGCAGTTTGCCTTCCAAAAGCACAAGCTGATGTTCTAGATCCGGCACCGGTGGCGCCGCATAGGCAACAGTGGCGCCCGCAGGAATGCAGCCTTCGATCATCGCCCCGCGGTATCCGCTGGCAGCGGGCGTCAGCGTGCGCCGGGTGTAACCGGTCTCCGGGTCCGTCCAGACGGCCTGGGCTTCCCGGGGGACAAGGCGTTCAACTGTTGAGGAAGCAGATCCGAAGAGTTCGGCCATGGAAAGCCCGAAAGCGGAAGCAAGCTTGCCCAGCACGTTTGCTGTCGGGCTGGTGTCACCCCGCTCGACCCGCGAGAGGGTCGCCCGGCTGATACCGGTGCGTTTGGCCAGCTCTTCCAGCGGCCAGTTTCTGGCCCGGCGAAGGTCGGTCAGCCGCCGGGCAAGATCTTGATCAAGGTTCGACATCAAAAATCCCACAAATGAGAATTTTCTCATATATGGGATTTTTCGTTTCTCAAAGCTCAAAGAATGAGCAACGGCTGTCAGCCTTTGAGAATTACACCTTCGAGAACACCGCACTGGCATTCACGCCACCGAAGCCGAAGCCGTTGGTGAGGATGTGGTTGACGTCGCGGGCAATGGCCTTGCCGGGGATCATTTCGAACCGGCTCATGGCCTCGTCTGCGGCTTCCAGGTTGCGTGAGGGCGGCAGCAGGCCGCTCATCAGCGCCTTGACGCAGGCAATCGCTTCAACGGCTCCGGCCGCTCCCAGCAGGTGGCCGAACATCGACTTCGATGACGAGACTGCAAGGTCCTTGCCACGGTTTTCGAACAGAGTTGTCAGCGCCGCGATCTCGGCGGCATCGCCCACAGGCGTCGACGTGGAGTGCGCATTGACGTAGCCGATTTCACCGGCAGAGAGATTGGCCGTCGCCAGGGCCTGACGCATGGCCCGCAGGCCGCCCTCACCGTCCGGCGAAGACGCGGTTACATGATAGGCGTCGGCGCTGGTGCCGTAACCGGCCAGTTCGGCCAGGATCGTCGCACCACGGGCGGTCGCATGGTCAAAGTCTTCCAGAATCAGAATGCCGGCGCCCTCACCCATGATGAAGCCGTCTCGGTCCTGGTCAAATGGCCGGGATGCATGGGCGGGATCGTCGTTTCGTTTGGACGACATCGCCTTTGCGGCACAGAAACCGGCATAGGAGACCTTGTCGATACAGGCTTCCGACCCGCCGGCAACCATCACGTCGGCTTCTCCGGAGCGGATGATGCGGGCGGCATCGCCAAGGGCCTGAAGGCTGGCGGCACAGGCTGTCACCGGCGCGCCGATCGGACCCTTGAGGCCGTGACGGATGGAGACCTGCCCGGCAGCGAGATTGGCCAGGAACGAGGGCACCAGAAAAGGCGATGCGCGCCGAGGGCCTTTTTCGTCGACCAGCCGCGTTCCGGCGGTCATGGCCGGAAATCCGCCTACCCCGGTCGCGATGATCGTACCGGTCCGTTCCTTGTCCTTGTCGGACTTCGGTTCCCAACCGGCATGGGCAAGCGCTTCCTGAACCGCGCCCATGGCGAAGTGGATGAACCGGTCAGAGCGGCGCTGTTCACGCGGATCCATCACCGCATCGACATCAAAGCCGTGTTCGTCTTCCGCCTTGGAAAGAACCTCACCGGCGATCTGGCAAGCCAGATCGCTCGCGTCGAAGTGGGTGATCCTGCGGATGCCGTTGTCCCCTTGCTTCACCTGGCTCCAGAAAGCTTCTACTCCGGTGCCCAGCGGGGAAACGATCCCCAGTCCCGTTACGACCACACGCCGCATGTCTTACCTCGCATTGGTTTGCCAGTGCCCCCGCCCCGGCAGTTAAGATGTATCGAGCCGGGTTGCCAGTCCGCCCGAAATGGAAATGAGCGACGCCCGGCTAAAGCTCCGACAGCCGTTTCAAGGTGTCGATGGCGCGCAGAAACTCATCGCTGCCCAGATGGTCCTTCACGTCCGCCTGAGCCCGCCGCCATAACGGCAGGGCCTTGTTCAAAAGCTCTGCGCCTTTTGGCGACAGCCGGTATTGCTTGCTGCGGCCGTCCTGGACGAGTTGCGATACCACCAGTCCCTTGCGTTCCAGAAGTGCCACGTTGCGGACCAGCGTTGTCCGGTCCATGGACAGCCGTTCCGCCAGCTCCGCCGTCGTTGCATCCTCGTATTTGTGGATCGTGACAAGAACGGAAAACTGTCCCGGTGTCATACCAACCCGCCGTGCCAGCTTGTCGTAATGCCGGCTGACAGCCCGTGCGGCCTTGCGGGCGTTGTCCAGAACGCAGAGCGAGAAGTCGTCTTCTTCCATGCGGGCTTTGTGTGCATATACACACTAAAAGTCAAGTCACAGACTGACGATCCCCTTCCCTGGCAAATTGTCATCAGGATATTGCGTTTATTTGCAAAGGGGTTACGGTCGACATCAGCAACCGGAGCGTGAGGAGGTCAAAATGACAGATACGGTTCAGGCTGTAGAGAATATGAAAAGAAAGATTCAGGATAACTGGGGCTGGTTTCTGGCGCTCGGCATTGCGCTGGTCATAGGTGGCGTCATCCTGATCGCCGCTCCCTTGGCAACCTCGATTGCCGTGACGATCCTGATTGCGGCCGTGCTGTTCGTTGGCGGCCTGGTGCAGATCTACAATTCGTTCAAGACCCATGGCACCGCCAGTTTCCTCTGGAACCTGATTACCGGCATCATCGCCGTCATCGGTGGCATCGTGATTTACGTGAACCCGCTTGCGGGAACCATCGCACTGACACTGGTCATCGCCGCGATCTTCGTGGCACAGGGCATAAGTCAGATTCTGCTGGCTTTCAAGCTGAAGCCGCATGAAGGCTGGGTCTGGGTGCTGATCGCAGGGCTGGTATCACTTGTGGCCGGCGCCATGATCTGGCTGGAGCTGCCGAGTTCCGCAGCCTGGGCGCTTGGGCTGCTGGCAGGCATTTCCGTGATGCTCAACGGATGGAGCTATATCGCGATCGCCCTTGCGGCCAAGGCATCCAAGAACTGAATTCGCAAATTTGGCAAACAACCGACACCCGGCAAAAACTCATTTGCCGGGTGTTTTTGTGTGAGGTCGCGTGAGCGCCCTCTGACGAAACACCTCTTGAGCTGAAGATCACCTCGGCTCTTTGGCAAGGCCCTTGCCGAGGATCGGTCCCGTGGGCAAACCGGTTGGAGACCCACCGGGCTGTTCGAAGGTGATTTCATAAAGCTGGTCAGGCTTCGGCACCGGCAGACCGGCAGCTTGCAGGACCGTTTGTTTCGGTTCATCGAAGATGCCAATGGAAACAGGCGGCCCGTTCGGATCCGGCTTGGTCCAGAGCTGCAGGATCGTGCCCGCCGGAACGTCGGTCTCGCCGAGCAGTGTGACCTGGGTCGCATTGTTGTCGGCCCCCTCGATCATCGCAACCGGCTGACCGGCATCGTTGACGAGAACGGCGATCACCTGTGGCTCAACGCCCGTCATCACGTTCCAGACCAGCGCAATGGCCATTACGAGGCTCGCCGCAAGGCTGGCCGCCGCGGTCCATAAAAGGGGTCTGCTGCGCTTTTCTCTCTCGGACTTGAGATCAACCGGTGCCGCAGCTCGGCTGTCTGTTGCCCTGGGTGCGACCAGGCTCTCTTCCACTGCGTCCAGGCGCCTTTCAACGCGATGCCAAAGGCTGTCGGGCACGGCTTCACGAGGTGTCGCAGCGTCCAGGGCGGCGAACCGCTGACGGGCAAGTTCCACGAGAACGGCCAATTCCGGCTCCTTCATCAGGCGCTCTTCCACTTCGCGCTGTTCTTCCGGGTCGCACAGGCCAATGACGAATTCGTCGGCAAGCTCGGCAAGGTCACGGCGGGCTGTTCTCATGACATGCACTCCCGCAGGGACGACAGGCCACGGCGCACCCATGCCTTTACCGTTCCAAGGGGGGCCGACAGACGGCCGGCAATCTCGCCATGGGTGTAGCCCCAGATATAGGACATCAGCACCGCACTGCGCTTTTCGGTTTCCAGCCGCCCCAGACACCGGCGCAACTCGCTGTCGTGACCCAGCATTTCCCAGGCTTCGTTCAGGTCGCTGCCATCGATCTGGCGTTCCAGCTTGTCGTCATCTGTTGCCGTTTCCCGGGCTCCATCGCGCAGCATGTTCAGGGTCCTGTTCCTCAGAACCGCGTAGATCCAGGCGCGTCCGGATCCCTTGGCCGGATCAAACTGGGAAGCCTTGCGCCAGATCAGGACCAGGGCATCCTGCAGGGCGTCTTCAGCAAGGTCCTGCCGGCGCAACATGCGCTTGGCAATGCCCAGCATCTTCGGACCCTCCAGCTCCAGGATCTGCCGCAGGGCCTGCCGGTCCTTGCGTGCGCAGGCGGCCAGAAGGGCCGCGTGGTTCACTTCGCTTACGCTTTCCGGCATATCCAGCACGTTGGTCTCACTTCTTCAATCTCACCGGTCTCCTGACTGCTACGCATCAACAGCGTTGCCGGACCATCTGCCTTGAAAAGGACCGGAGCAGCCAGGGGTGGGTGGTCCAGGCTGCTCCGGCAAACGGCTTTGCGATCCAGGAGGGAAAGGTCCGCAAAGCCCAGAGCATCTTTCTTTATTTTTGGGCTGAAGATGCTCCTTTAGCTCAATGTATGGATGGCCGTTACATTGCGGTCATGAAGGTGATGTCGCGCAGCGGCCATTCCAGACCACCCAGTTCCCAGCTTCCTGTCACCTTGCCGGTTTCCAGCGAAACGGTGTGCAGCCACGTGCCTGTTGCGAGCCAGGCCTTGTTGTTGCCTTCCGCGTCTGTCGCGACATCGAAAGCGTAGGTTTCGGCAGCGTCCACACCCAGCTTGCCGACGGCTGCTAGCGTGCCGTCGTTCGGAGACGTCTGCCGGATGACCGCGCCGATGGTCGCGTCGATATCGTACATCGCCGTCGTTTCCGGCTGGCCGTAGGAATTGATATAGGCGGCAGCCACGATGTTCGGCGTCTCGCCCGCATGCATGTCCTTTTCCTCAAAGGCCAGGCTGCCGTCGACGGTCACCTTGCCGCTTTCAATATCAACCCTGTGGTTGGTCACGCCAGTCATGAAGCGCAACTTGTTGGCCTTGGGGTTGAAGTCGACGATGACAGGCTGCCCGTCCTTCAGCGGCAGCATCTTGTCCATCCTGGAGATCACGGTTGCCGCACCGGTCTTCGGATTGATCTCGACGATTTCATGGGCGGCACTGACGCCGATGAGCTGCCCCGTCGCCGGCCGCAGGTCAATGCCGAGCAGGCTGTCGACGCCGGAGACCTCCATCTTTTCGGTGACTTTTCCGGAATTGCTGTCGATGACCACCAGGGTCTTATCACCGGCAAGACCGATCGCAGGGGTTGCGTGCGCAGCGCCTGCGGCAAGAACAAGGGCGGTTGCAGTCAGAAGGCTACGTGCAAAAAGGGGCATTTCAGATCTCCGTCTTTCAAAGGCAGGAGGCATCGGATTGGCCTCACATCCCGGGAACACGGCAGATCGAATTTTGGATGCAGCAGGAAAAAACTTATTTGATATTTTTTCAGTATCGAGCGATCAGAGAACAGATAAATATCTGATTTCGCTTAATTAAAAACAGAAACGCATTTTTGTGAAAATTGCGTGTCCGGCAGCACGAACGTGCAAACGTGACCTCACTCGCCTCCAAAGATACGCGTCTTTTCCTCTTCGGACAGAACTTTCCACTGGCCTTCTTCAAGGCCTTCCAGACCGAGACCGCCGATGTGGCTGCGGGTCAGATCGGTGACATGGTTGCCCGTTGCCGCAAACATGCGGCGAACCTGGTGATACCGGCCTTCATGCAGGGTAAGGCGGGCATGGGTCTCGTCGATCACCTCAAGTTCCGCCGGCTTCAGCGGCTTGTCTTCGCTTTCCAGCATCATGTCGCCGGAAGCGAACAACGCCCCTTCGTCGCCCTTCATCGGACGGTCGAGTGCCACTTCGTAGATCTTGGGAACTTCGGACTTCGGCGAGATCACGCGATGAAGGAACGTACCGTCGTCGGTGAACAGCAGGGCACCGGATGTCTCCTTGTCGAGACGGCCGATGGTGGACAGCACGGGCTTGCGCATGCGGAACCGGTCCGGCAGCAGATCGTAGACAAGCCGGCCCTGATCCTTGATGGAACAGGTGTAGCCGAGCGGCTTGTTCATCAGGATAACGACGCCATGTGCAGGGTCGAGCGGCTCATCATCGAAGAGGATGTCCTCGTGAGCGGTCTTGGCATCCGCTTTCAGCCGGTTGCCCTTGAGGTCGGTGACCCAACCGTTGCGGATGGCGACCTGCATTTCCTTCCGGCTGCCATAGCCGAGATTGGCGAGGAGTTTCACAAGACGCATGTTACCGTCCCCCCTTGCCTTTTGACCGCCCGGATGACCTTGTAGCCGCCTTCATCGGCGAGCTGTTTCACGTCGGCGAAGACCTCGCCCAGCGTATGCTCATAGGGAAGATGCCGGTTGGCGACCATGAAGAATTCGCCGCCAGGGCGCAGCCCACGGGCAGCGGACCGGATGAAGCCCTGACCGACGTCGGCGCGATCCGCTTTGCCGGCCTGGTGAAACGGCGGGTTGGAAACGACGAAGTCGTACGGCCCCTCGATCCCCTGGGTCACATCCGACCAGATACCGTTCATCGTTCTGAGGCCCTTGAAGGCCGCCAGGTTCTGTTCGGCCAAATCCAACGCCCGCTTTTCCGCCTCGAATAGATCCATCGATGTGACCTTGGGAGCCTTCTCGAAGACGGCACGGGTCAGATACCCGAAGCCTGCACCCAGATCCGCGCCCCTGCCCTTGAGCGTCGCCGGCAGTTGGTCTGCAAGAAGTCTGGAGGCCGGGTCGATCCTGTCCCAGGCGAAGACGCCCGGCCGGCTGACAAAAGCACCGTCAAGCACGGGCCGCGGCGCGTCGAGCGTCAGCCATTCGGCAAGGAGTGAGGTGTTCAGGCTGTCATCGGACACGTCGCTCCAGACAACACGGCACTTGTTCTTGGTCATTTTCTCGGCACTGCCCAGAAGATCCTGAAGATCACTTTCCAGCGTCTTCGCACCTTCAGTGTTCGGCGCACAGGCAATCACAATGCCGCCGGGCCTTGTCTTTGAAACAGCTCGGGCAAGCTGTGCCCTTGCTTCCTGCCGCTGCCGCCCCGGCAGAACGAGAACAGCGTCAAATCCGTCGGCCTCCGTTTCCGCATCGACTTTCAGCCCCGCCTTTTGCAGCGCATCCCGGTCTGGCGCGAAGCTCTGTTCGCAAACAAGGTTTGCGTCCGCAAGCGCTGCAAGCGCACGTCCTGCCCTTGCGCGCAGAAACAGGACGCGGCTCTTGTCGGCAAGCTCGACAGCCCCGGTTTCAAGAGGCAATACGAGTGTATCAAGCGCGGGATCGGACATGATGGTCTTTCAGACGGGTTTCGGTTGACGCGCTCTTACCGCCAGAATGGTCGGACGTCAAAAGATCGCGTCGGACCGGAAGACCTTTCCATCGACCAGAAGGTTCACCGGCAAAGACCGGCCGTCTTCGGTGACAGCAACTTCCAGCAGAATGCGCGACCGATCCATCCGCTCGATCTCAAGCCCTTCGCCTTCCGGCAGGAAAAAGGCGTCAATGCCGTAGTCGACCCTAATCTCGTCCCCAAGCACGGCGCGAACGGTGCCTGCGATGGCCAGATCTCCGGCTTCGGCTCGTTCGTTCGCGATCAGCACCGGCACGGCAGCGCCCGTTCCTTCGGACTTCAGGCCGACGAAGATGCTGTCTCCCGACTGGACCTTGTCGGCACCGGGCACAGTCTTGGACAGGGTGCCGATCGCCAGATTGATCACCACATAGTCGCCGCGCAGCAGGTCCCTGGGGTCCACCGGCACCACGGCAAGCGGCACAGCGGTTCCGCTGTGTTGAACGGTCAGCCTGTCGACCAGCGGGATTGATATGAGGCCAAGCTGGATCAGGGCCAAAAGCGCCCAGAGCATCCATTGGCTGCGGGAACGCGGTTGTGAGGAAAGTGTTGCGGTTGCCGTGCTCATCCCTGCACCTCCTTCGTAACGTCAGCCTGAACCGGCGCTCGACCACCGCGTCTCATCAGACGCGCCAACCAGAGCGCCATCCCCAGCAGCATAACGCCTGCGACGAGGAAGAACAGCGATTGCCCCAAAAGGCTGCCGATGGTGACCTGAAGCAGCCAGAGCGCGACCGCAGTCAGGCCCAGGTAGGCACAAAGCATCCAGAACCTGTTGTTGTACCATGTCCCCAATGCACAAAGACCGATCAGCGCCGCCAGAACGAATGCTGCCAGGACGAGGATGTTGGCTGACAGCACCGGCATCAGCACGGCCACCAGCGCCAGGCCTGTCGCCCCTAAAAGCGCACCCGATTTGACGGTCTTGTAGGATAACAACATTCCGGCGACCAGCAGAGCCAGGGCAACGGCGAGCGGCACCAGAGCCGGCAGTGCCGCAAGTCCCTTCAAGGCGGGTTCGTCCGAAACCTCGGGAACGAGGATCAGCGCCAGAACGATCAACACGGACAGAACAAGAATGCCGACATCCTGAAGCGATCTCGCCATCAACCAATGCCCGTGACCGCGCATGGGCCGGTCGCTGGACCACTTCACAAAGAGATCGGCAACAGGATCGATCAACATCATCGCGGCTGCCATCCCGCCGGTTCCAGCCAGGAGCATGGCGACGATGACGTCGTCACCTGAATTCATGAGATCCGCCGTTTCACCGAACCAGCGGCCATAAGTCACCCAGAGCAGCGAAATCGCGGCCCAGCGCGAAATCCGCGCCGGATGAACGACCGGATGCGCAAAGATTGCCACCAGAAGAAAAAGCCCGATCAGATCTTCCAGGAGCGGCGCCGCTCCGAAATCGGAGCGCATGACCTGCCAGGTAATGGCAGCACCTGCCGCCACAATCAGCGATGTTTTCGAACCTGTCAGCCAGGCAGCGGCCAGCGCCCCCAGACAGACGAGGAAAGCGCCACCGGGCCAGTCCGCGGGCAGGTGAAAGATCTGCCCGACCAGCGCCATGCCTCCGAGAAAGACCAGTGTCGCAAAGCCTGTGGCAAGATCGGCAATGCCCTTGCGCCCTCTCGAAGCGGCAAAGGCTGCCAGAGCGTTGCTTGCCACGACAAGCATCGCAATGCCGACCAGCTTCACCGACTTGGGGATCGCACCCCAGTTTGCCGCAATGAACGCCAGCAGCGCCAGGGCCACGCAGACCATGCCTATTCCGGCAAGGGCCATGGGCAGGCGGGACCGGCCGTCATCCTGATCCTGCTCCTTCAATATGGCTATCGCCCCGGCAGAACTCACCCAGCCCTTCTCGACCCAAAGCTCCAGGTCGTCCTTCAAGCGTTTCTTATAGGCCCAGTTGAACATGTGGCTCCGCCAGTTGTCTTTTGTTGTTCCGTCGCAGCAGGGCTCCCCTCACCGCCCCCTCAGAAGAAAAGATCCGGAAGGCGCAGTCATCGGCAAGGCATCCGAATTTCCAAACTGCGAACGGCTCTGCTTCTGACAAGAAGTAGGCATTCAGGTGGCGAATAGGAAGTTTGTCTTTCGCCATCACACCCTGGAGCGTAGCGAAAAATCCAATGAAAACAGAGTTCGAAATTTTATAGCCGAATTTCGAGGCGAAAGCGGCTTTCCGGTACTTGAGAGCTGCCCCGATCTTGCTATGCTTAACGGACGAATTCGGCCGGTTGGAACTCGACTGACAACTGTGACGGATCGCCAGGATCAAGCCTTAGCCTGCTAAGCGAACGATCGTTTCAGATCAGAGCCAAACTCCAAAAATAATTCCAGGGGGGCTCTGTGGGGG
>NZ_AAUW01000002.1:405000-445829 GCF_000168975.1 Roseibium aggregatum IAM 12614 | reverse complement strand
CATGCACACAAACAAACGGTCGGCATGCACTCCGCCAGACCGGCCAAGCGCAAAGAGGGCGAAGCTGAATGCAGGAAGACATCGTCATCATCGGAGCAGGACAAGCCGGAGCCCAGGTCGCCCAATCCCTGCGCCAGGGTGGATTTGAAGGCCCGCTGCGGCTGATCGGCGACGAACCGCATCCTCCGTATCAGCGCCCGCCCCTTTCCAAGAGGTATCTGGCCGGCGAGATCGGCGCAGAAGGTCTGTGGTTGCGCCCGCCAGCTTTCTTCACGACCAACAACATCGACCATATTCCCAATACCAGGGTCGTTGCCATCGACCGGGGTGCCAAGCGGCTGACCCTGGCCAACGGAGACACGCTGCCCTATGGCAAGCTGGTTCTGGCAACGGGCACCAATGCCCGGCTGCTGAAGCTGGACGGGGCCGACAAGAAGGGCGTGGTCACCTTGCGCTCGATTGCCGATGTCAACACGATCCGGGAGGTTCTTGAGAAGACCGGTCAGGTTGCCATCATCGGTGCAGGCTACATCGGCCTGGAAGTTGCTGCTGTCGCCAAGACCCTCGGCAAGTCGGTCACGGTCATCGAGGCGCAGGACCGTCCGATGAAACGCGTGGTCAGCCAGCCCGTCTCCGACTACTTCTGCAGCCTGCACAAGGCCCGCGGGGTCGATCTGCGTCTCAACACGGGCATCGAGGCCATCGAGGGCGGTGACAGCGTCACCGGCGTCAGGCTGTCGACAGGTGAGACGGTTCCGGCCGGGCTGGTGCTGGTTGCCGTCGGTGCCGAGCCCAACGACCACCTTGCCGCCGAGGCGGGCCTGGAGGTCGACAACGGGATCCTGGTGGATGGCTGCGGCCAGACCAGCGACCCGGACATTTATGCCGCTGGCGACTGCACGCGCTTTTATTCCAATCGCTACCAGCGCTCGGTGCGCATGGAAAGCGTCCAGAATGCCATTGATCAGGCCAAGGCGGTCGCCCAGGCTCTTCTGGGGCAGGAGGTCGACTACGATCCGCTGCCGTGGTTCTGGTCCGATCAGTATGAGATCAAGCTGCAGATCGCCGGTCTGTCGGAAGGCTACGACGATGTCCGCGTCGTCGGCTCGACCGAGGACAACAAGTTCTATGTAGCCTATCTGCAGGACGGCCGGCTGATTGCCGTCGACAGCATCAACTCGCCGCGCTCGCACATGATGGCCCGCCGGGTGATCGGCGAACCCTGGCGCGACGATCTGCTGCCGGAAGCCTGAGCAAAAGGTTCTCTTGAAGTGAGTGAGGCCGGCAGGCATTCGGGCAAAGTGCTTCGAATGCCCGCAGTCGGTGCACGCGGTTATTCGACCTTGCCGAATTTCTCCAGGAAATGAGCGGTCATGTCCTTATTGCGGTCGTACTGGTGGACGATCGCATAGGGCTGCCTGTCGAAGGTTTTGACCAGCCCGTCCTCGAACACCGGTGCAGTTTCCCTCGGCATGCAGAACCCCGGTGCGTCCGGACCGACGTTCGCACTGACAGCATGCAGCAGCCAGGGAACCTGCCAGTTCACCTTTTCGGCCTTTTCCTTCCAGCCGCAAAAGGTCAGGAGCTGGTTGAAGGCGGCCTGGTCGCCGCTGCGTTTCGTCTGGTCGAAATAATAGACGGCCAGCATGAAATCCATCATGGCCTCATAGCGGCCCGCGAAATAGCCGGCGCAGCATACGGGAACCTTGGCCACGCGGTCATAGGCGTGACGGCCATAGGTTTTCAGGACGTTCCGGCGGTTCCAGGGGTCTTCATGGGTGATACTTTCCTCGCCGATCAGCAGATCCTTGCCCGGAGCAAGATTGTCTTCCATCCAGGCGAACGGATCTGACTGGAACACAACGTCCCGGGCATCTGAAAAGGCGACGAAGCGCACAGGCTCACCAAGCGCATCGAGATGCTGTTTCACCAGATGGCTGGCGTGGAAGAAACGCCGGTCGTAGATCTTGTCCTTGAAACGCAGGATGCGCTTGTTCCAGGTCCAGCGTCGGTCGGTGTAGAGCTTGCCGCCATCGGAATGATCGGCGATTTCTTCCTGAAGCTGCGAATAGGAATAGCGCTTCCTGCCGGGATCATGATTGAAGGTGATCACGAGCGAGCCCATGTGCTTCATGTAGTCCACAAGGCCTTCACTTACGTCATAGGCCACGGCGACCGTGCGGCCGCGATATCCGGTTGCCTTCAGGGAGTTGTACCAGGCAACCATGTGTTTCGGCTCATAGCCCGACACCGCCGTGACGATGACATCGTTGGCTGAGGACAATTCGGCTGACATGCGCGCTCCGGGCTCGGTTCAAACTGGCCCGGCGACAGGCTGGCCGGGTTTCGGCCTGCTACCTATCCCAAACCGCGCCGGGGGACCAGATCAGGGCGAAAATTTCTGGAAGCCAAATGAAGGTGGGCTCAGCATCCAGCATTCTGGAGGATGAGCCGCGTCACTTCCTTGGGCAGTTCCAGATGCAACATGTGGCCGGTTCGCTCGAAGATGTGCGTGGCAACGACGCCCGGCAGCTTGTGGGCCTGGCGCGTCGGCAGGACGCGGTCCTGTGTGCCCCAGAGAACCTTGATCGGCATGGGCAGCTCTGCCAGCTCGTCGCGCGGCAGGGTCTTTTGCACGCTGCCGTCGATGATCTCGTCCGCGATTGCCTCCAGTGTTGCCGCCGCTCCCGGGCGTGCCCGGCTTTCGGCTGCCGTTCTGGCAAGGAACTTCGGCAATTTGAACTCCCAGCCGAAGAATTGTTCCAGCAGGGTTTCCATTGTTTCAGCATCCGTTGCGGCCGCATAGCGGCGCAGCAGGCGGTGGTTGATCTCAGAACCGAACCCGCCCGGTGCGAGCAGGGTAAGGCTGGCGACCAGATCCGGATTGCGCAGGGCAATCAGCGCGGCGACCGCACCGCCCATGGAATGACCGACGAGGTGAACCTTCGTCAGCCCAAGCGCCTCCAGAGACTGGCCGACCGCTTTTGCGGAAACGCCCGCGTTGCCGACCCGCGGCCAGTCGAGGGCCTCGCCGTGCCCCGGCAGATCGAACGCAATGGAGCGTTTCCTGGAGGCCAGCGCGGCCTGGATGTTGAGCCAGGTCTGCCGGTCGCCGCCGAAACCATGAAGCAGCACGACCGGCGCCCCTTCGTCTGGGCCGGTGGCGGCCTGGTCTCTGAAGGGCAGATGGGAAGGGGCGTCGGGACGTAAATCGGTCATGTCGGTCTTTGCTTGTCGAGGGAATGGAAAAATAGCCGCAGGAGGGGACGTCTCAGGAAAGCGGGTCCAGGGTAAACAGGGGTTGGGGATCGGTGAAGCCGTTGAGGTCGAACGAGCCGGCCGGTTTCGATCTTTCGCAGGCGAATCGGGCGACGTCTTCGGTCATCAACACGTCGGCTCCGACGGTCTTGGTGAGGCTTTCGATCCGGGCGGCAGCGTGCACGGTCTGGCCGATCACCGAGAAGGTGAGCCGGTGCGGAACACCGATGTTGCCGAACATGACAGACCCGACGGACAGGGCTATGCCCGCCTTCAGAACATGCGGCAGCCCCGGATCTGCGTTGATCTTCTTCAGACGGATCCGGCTTTCGTCGGCAGCCGATAGCGCCTGCGCGACGGCCTTGTCCAGACTTTGCGGTCCGATGGGAAAAACGCCCAGAACGGCATCGCCGATAAAGTCGAGCACTTCGCCGCCCCTTGCCAGGATCGCGCCGGCTGTTGCGTCGAAATAGGTGTTCAGGAACGACAGGTAGGCATCCGGACCCAGCAGTTCGGCAATGGCGGTCGAGTTGCGCATGTCGCTGAAATAGATCACCGCATCGACGGTCTGCCCGTCGCCATGACGGATCTGGCCGCTCAGCACCTTGTTGCCGGCGATCTTGCCGAGATAGGTTTCGGCGATTGTCTGGTTGATCTGACCCTGGATGGTGGCGCGGGCAGCCAGGGCAAAGCGTTTTTGAATGTAGCGGATCGCGGTCAGGGCCTCGTCCGAAAAGCCCTCCGTTTCCCGCGTTGCCCAGCTGATCACGATGCCGGAGGCGGAGATAGGGTCCTTGATGGTCGGCAGGTCGAATTCCGTGGTGATCACGATGTAGTCGGTGTACCCGCTTTCCTTCAGACGCACGAGGAGCGGGAATTCAAGCGCAGAATTTGCATTCGCGAGCCGGCGCCGCAGGACCGGCTCCTGATTGACCAGCACTGCGCGGACAGGGCTTTGCAGCCACTCGTCGGATTCCTCGGCGTTGTGGGCAATCTGTTCGCGGTAGATTTCGGAGCCGTTTTCCCAGATCGCAGTCTCTGCCTCGATCAATGGGTGCAGGGTCGACCAGCCGATCATCGCGCGGTCCACCGGCACCTCGCAGACGCGCAGGCGCTCGCACATCTGGCCGAACATGGACCCCAGATCGGGCGAACCAAGAGACTGGTCGATCAACCAGTCTTCGACGCCGTCAATTTCCGCCATACTGATCATGGCGCCAAGTTAGTGGTGTTTTCGTCCGGTTTCCAGACGGCTTGTGACGGCGTTGCGCGTTTAATGCGCCGGTTTGAAATTCACCTTGCCGGGCGGAACGATGAACCAGTTGACCGTGACATCGGGGATGCTGCTGGAGGTCTGGTAAGCGAATGTCTGCGATCCCTCACGAACGGCGTCCGGATAGTAGCGCCGGATTTCCTCAAGCGGCGTTTCCCGGTCGCCGCGCCAGACGATCATCAAGCCTTTGTCCTGAACGTCCTTCGGGTCGATCCACGGGCTGAGGGTCAGATCATGGAGATAGAACATCGAGGGGCGGACAGGCGCTTGCGTGGTGACATTTGCCGCCGACCACATGTCGCCGGCGACATAGGCAAGATCGGTGCCCATGCGGTCTTTCCAGACACGGGCCATGTCTTGTGCGATGGCCTTGCCGGGATAGTGGATCCGGGTCTGCTTGTGTTTCCAGTAGGGCTCCAGCATCGCCTGTCCGAAGAGGACACCGAGGAAAATCGCCTGGATCGCGATGGCCGCGGCGAGGGCACGGGCGGGGAAGGGCCAGACGTCCGGCAGTGCCACAAACCTTACGGCAAGGATGCCGGACAGAACGAACATAGGCGTGCCCCACATGTGCTCGAACTCGTTGCCCGTGACGGCCGACGCCAGTAGCACGACGGCAAGCGGCAGGATGGCAAACCAGAGCAAAAAGCGGTCCGAGGGAACGGGGAGGGCCTTGACCGTTTCGTGCCTGCGCTGTCGCACCCTTTTCAAGCCACGCCAGCCCAGGCCGGCCAGGATGACCAGGAACAGCCCGGCGTGATTGCCGATTTGCGCGGCCAGGAAGTTCAGCGGATTGAACAGGTGGTCGGTGAAGCCGGTCGACGGGTTGCTGCGGCTGGCGGCATAGCGCAGCGTCAGAAAATCCGTTTCCAGAAGCCATGCGGTGTGCGGGAGCAGCAGGCCGAGACAGACGGCAATCGCGACCCAGGGACCAGGGCGCAGGACATGCCGCCGGGCATCGGCGAAGACCAGGGCGTAAAGTCCGATCGCACCGATCAGGAGAAGCACGAAATATTTCGTGTAGAGACCGAAGGCGGCCAGAGCACCAAGCAGGACCCAGTCGAGCAGCCGGCCTTTGTCCAATACCCGGTGAAACAGCAGCATCATGCCGGCCCAGACCGGGATCTGCAGGATGTTCGGGTTGAATTCAGGCAGCGGCAGCGTGAAGTAGAAGGTGACGCTGGTCAGTACGAGAGACCAGAACGCCTGCTGGCCGGAAAGACCGAGGCGGCGAGCGAGCCGCCAGATGAACAGATAGCCGAGGGCGACCGATACCGCACTCAGCCAATAGCCACCGCTCGTGCCCCCGGTGAGGCGATAGGTCAGCTCCAGAAGCCAGGCCTGCATCGGCGGATGCTTGGTGTAGCCGAGCTGAAGTTCACGGCCCCAGGCAAAGCCTTCCACCACATCAAGCGGCGGATTGGGAAAGGTCAGGGCCGGCACCAGGGTATAGAGCAGGCAGAGACCCGCAGCATAATAGACGGCGGTCCGTGCAGGCGTGGTATCGATCAGGCGCATCAGGGGTCAGGTTCCGGCTGGGTGGTGCGAGAAGGCCCAGAGCCGGGCACCGGCGAAGGAAAGGGCAGGCACGATCGCGATGGAAAACAGGAGGCCGATGAGATCCGGCCAGGGGGTCAGTGTCAGCCACAGAGCCAGAACGGTGGTGTTCAGCAGAAAGCCGCAGACGGCGATCACCAGGAAGCGGACCATGCTTCTGATCGCGGTTCCCTCGCGGCGCAAATGCGAAAAACTCCAGAAATAGTGACCGGTAAAGGAAACGCAGAAGGCCACCAGGAAGCCGCAGATATTGGCTGGATAGGGCGATAGCAATCCTGATTGCAGCAGGCTGCCGGCCACCGTGGCATGGGTAAGTGTCGCCAGCACGCCGATGACCGCAAACTTTCCGGCAGCGGCGGTCTCCGTCTTCAGCTTGCCGTGACGGGCCTCAGGCACCATTGGCGGCGTCGTTTGGTTGACTGGCGGGTTGTTTGACGGGTTGGGGCGCAGGGCTGCCTTCGATCACATCCTGAACGATGAACACCGGCCGCTGTTTTGCTTCGTTGAAAAGCCTTGCGACATATTCCCCAATCATCCCGATCGACAGCAGTTGCACGCCTGAAAAGAACAGGATCGCGACCATAAGCGAGGCATAACCCGGAAGGTCGATACCTTCGATAAGAACGCGCAAGGTCAGGTAGAGCGCATAGGCAAAGGCGCCAACAGAGATCAGCGCGCCGCCATAGAACCAGACCCGCAGCGGCAGAGTGGTGAAGCCTGTCAGGCCGTCGAGTGCAAAGTTCCAGAGCTTCCAGTAATTGAACTTACCCGTGCCGGCGAGGCGTGCCGGACGCTCATAGGGCAGCGCCATGGCCGGAAAGCCGACCCAGGCGAACAGCCCCTTCATGAACCGGTTGCGTTCGGGAAGACGTAGCAGAGCGTCAATGACGCAGCGGTCGATCAGGCGGAAGTCGCCGGCATTGGCCGGCATGTCGATATTGGCCAGCCGGTTGAACAGGCGGTAGAACATGCCTGCCGTGGACCGCTTCATGAGCGTGTCGGAAGAGCGGTCGACCCTCAGACCATAGACGACGTCATAGCCCGCGCGCCATCCGTCCAGCATCTGCAGGATGAGCTCCGGCGGATCCTGCAGGTCGGCGTCGATGATGATGCCGATGTCTCCCTTCGCGGCCTCCAGCCCGGCCGAAAGGGCTGCTTCCTTGCCGAAATTGCGGGAGAGGCCCAGAAGCCGTCCAGGCAAGCCGTTGGCGAGCTGTTCGGAAAGGAGATCGGCCGTCCTGTCGCGGCTACCGTCGTCGATGAAGACATATTCGTAACGAAGGCCGGTCCGATCGAGCACCGGCCGGGTTGCCTGCAGGAAGTGGAGTATGACCTCTTCTTCGTTGTAAACTGGTACGATGACACTCAGCAGCGGTGCCTGCGGGCGGGCGCTTTCCCGCCGGGTGACGTAGACTGTGTTAGCCGCTGTGGTGTGCATGAACATTCGTTCGCCGGTTGAAGTCGGCGGCAACCTGCCGGAATTTCACGAAAAAGGCCAGCCCTTTGAACAGGCTGGCCTTCGTCATGGTCAATTGCTTCGATTGCCGTCAGGCAAGCACGCCGTGGCAATGCTTGAACTTCTTGCCGGAGCCGCAAGGGCAGGCCTCGTTGCGGCCAACCTTGCCCCAAGTCGACGGGTTGTTCGGATCGCGCTGCGCCGGGGGCACCGGCGTCTGGGCGTCAGCCAGTGCCATCTCGTCTTCCCCGGTGGTGGGGTTGATGTGGTGCGGGTGCATTTCCGGCTCGGCAGGCATCTGCGGTGGCTGCTCCGTCACCAGTTCGACCCGCATCAACTGCGCGGTGGTTATCTGGCGAAGCTGGGTGAGCATGGACTCAAACAGCGTGAAAGCCTCGGTCTTGTATTCCTGCAGCGGATCGCGCTGGGCGTAGCCGCGGAAACCGACAACGGAGCGCAGGTGATCGAGATTGGCCAGGTGCTCGCGCCACAGATTGTCGAGCGTCTGCAGCAGCACGGCCTTTTCCACCTGGCGCATGATGTCCGGGCTGTATTTGGCGACCTTCTGGGCCATTGCGGCATCTGCTGCCTTGCGCAGACGGTCCTTGACCTCTTCGTCGGCGATGCCTTCCTCGGCCGCCCAATCCTTGATCGGCAGATCCAGGTTGAGATACTTGCGCGTTTCTTCCTGCAGACCTTCCGTATCCCACTGTTCGGGATAGGCGCGCTCGGGGATGTGCCCGGAAACGAGATCGTCGATCACATCGTGGCGCATCTCGGCAACCGCGTCCTGGATCGCCTCGCTGTCCATCAGTTCGATACGCTGATCGAAGACCACCTTGCGCTGGTCGTTCATCACGTCATCGAATTTCAGCAGGTTCTTACGAATGTCGAAGTTGCGCGCCTCGACCTTCTGCTGCGCCTTTTCAAGTGCCTTGTTGATCCACGGGTGGATAATGGCTTCGCCTTCTTCCAGGCCGAGCTTCTGCAGCATGGAGTCCATGCGCTCGGACCCGAAGATGCGCATCAGGTCGTCCTGCAGCGACAGGAAGAACTTGGAATGGCCGGGGTCGCCCTGACGGCCGGAGCGGCCACGCAACTGGTTGTCGATGCGGCGGCTTTCGTGACGCTCCGTGCCGATGACGTAAAGACCGCCGGCGGCCAGCGCCTTCTGCTTCATGTCTTCGACTTCGGCGCGGATCTGCGTTTCGCGTGCGGTGCGTTCTTCACCTTCCGGCATGTCGCCCAGTTCCATGGCGATCTGCATGTCGGCGTTGCCGCCGAGCTGAATGTCGGTACCGCGGCCTGCCATGTTGGTGGCGATGGTGACGGCGCCCGGCAGACCGGCCTGTGCGACGATGAAGGCTTCCTGTTCGTGGTAGCGCGCATTCAGAACCGCGAAGACCTTGGTCTTGCCGCCTTCACTCTTCTGAGCGGCGGCAAAGGCCGCCGGATCGCTGAGATCGATCTGCTTGTAGCCGTGCTTCTTGAGCATCTCGGCGAGATACTCGGACTTCTCGATGGACGTGGTGCCGACCAGGATCGGCTGCGCACGCTGCTTGCAGTCGTCGATCAGCTTGACGATGGCCTGGAATTTTTCCTGAACGGTCCGGTAGACCTCGTCATCGTCATCGATACGCTTGACGGCGACGTTGGTCGGGATCTCGACAACTTCCAGCTTGTAGATGTCGGCGAATTCGTCGGCTTCCGTCGACGCTGTGCCGGTCATGCCGGCCAGCTTGCCGTACATGCGGAAGTAATTCTGGAACGTGATGGACGCCAGCGTCTGGTTTTCCGGCTGGATGCGCACTTTCTCGCGGGCTTCCAGCGCCTGGTGCAGGCCTTCCGAGAAACGGCGGCCCGGCATCATGCGGCCGGTGAACTCATCGATGATGACCACTTCGTCGTTGCGGACGATGTAGTCCTTGTCGCGCTGGAACAGCTTGTGCGCCTTCAGCGCCTGCTGCAGGTGGTGCACGACGGCGACGTTCTCGACGTCGTAAAGCGACTCGCCTTTCAATAGACCGGCTTCGCCGAGCAGCTTTTCCAGTTTTTCGTTGCCGGCTTCGGTGAAGGAGGTCGACCGCTGCTTTTCGTCGAGTTCGTAGTCTTCTTCGGTCAGATGCGGAATGAAGGCATCGACAGAATTGTAGAATTCGGAGCGGTCTTCCAGCGGACCGGAAATGATCAGAGGCGTACGCGCTTCATCGATCAGGATCGAATCCACTTCGTCGACGATGGCATAGGCATGTCCGCGCTGAACCATGGACTGGCGGTCATGCTTCATGTTGTCGCGGAGATAATCGAAGCCGAATTCGTTGTTGGTGCCGTAGGTGACGTCGGCAGCATAGGCCGCCCGACGTTCCTCGTCGCTCAGGCCGTGGGTAATACAGCCGACGCTGAGGCCCAGAAATCTGTAGACCTGGCCCATCCAGTCGCTGTCGCGCTGTGCCAGGTAGTCGTTGACGGTGACGACGTGAACGCCGTTTCCGGTCAAGGCGTTCAGATAGACCGGCGCGGTGGCGACGAGGGTCTTGCCCTCACCGGTGCGCATTTCGGCGATCTGACCGGAATTGAGCACCATGCCGCCGATCAACTGAACGTCATAATGACGCTGGCCGAGCGCCCTGCGGGCCGCTTCGCGAACAGTGGCGAAGGCGGGAACCAGAAGATCGTCGACGCTTGCGCCGTTTTTCAGCTGGTTTCGGAACTCGTCGGTTCTGGCCCTGAGAGCCTCGTCCGAAAGAGCCTGGATTTCCGGCTCCAGGGCGTTGATCTGATCGACCCTTGCCCGAAATGCCTTCACTTTACGGTCGTTCGCCGAACCGAAAATCTTACGTGCTAAAGCGCCAAGGCCAGCCATGTGGCGGTCCTTCCCTACAAGGCGGCGCCAACTGGCAAAGAGGCGCCTGCCCATGAAATCGTCTCAATTGCTGTCCACGTTGCCGCCTGGCGCAGAGCGCTGGCCGGCAAACGCGGCCGAAAAGATGCCTTCCCGGCGCTACGGCCAGGACGCCCGACAGATAAGAGGGGGCTGAATGCTTGTCAACGCCGCAGGAATGCGCAATGTACCCTCGCTCCTGCAATACAGGGGTAAGAAAGATTACTGTTCCGATAGGTAAAGGACTACTCATGTTCCGAATTTCGATGCGCAGGCCGGCTCAGGCGCTTGCCGTTTCTCTCCTGGCGCTGTCGCTCGGATCCACCGTCCTGTCCGCCGCAGAGCCGGACGATGTGGTCGCGAAAGTTGGCGACACGGAAATCACCGAAGCCGATCTCGCCTTTGCCGCGCAGGACCTGGGCAAGGAATTGCAGCGGTTCCCGCCGGCACAATGGCGCAAGCTTCTTCTGGACGTCATGGTCGACATGGAACTGATGGCGCATGCCGCCCGTGAGGAAGGCCTGGACAAGGATCCGGACTTCCAGCGTCAGCTCGACTTCCTGAAGCTGCGCGCCCTTCGCAACGCTTACCTCGCCCAGAAAATCGACGGCGAAGTGACCGACGAAGAAGTGCAGGCAGCCTACGACAAGGAATTCGCCGATTTTGAAGGTGCGGAAGAAATCAACGCCCGTCACATCCTGGTGAAGGACAAGGCTGAGGCAGAAGCCATCATCGCCGAACTGGACGGCGGAGCGGATTTTGCCGAACTGGCCCGCGAAAAATCCACTGGCCCGTCCGGTCCGAACGGCGGCAGCCTCGGGTACTTCGCCAAGGGCCAGATGGTTCCGCCGTTCGAAGCTGCTGCCTTCGCGCTGGAGCCTGGCACCTACACCAAGGAGCCGGTGGAAACCCAGTTCGGCTGGCACGTGATCAAGCTCGAAGACAAGCGCCGCCAGGAAAAGCCGGCGTTTGAGGAAGTTGCCAACGGTCTGCGCCAACAGTTGATGCGCGAGCGTTATGACGCCCGCATGGCCGAGCTCAAGGACCAGGTTGCCGTCGAGATTGTCGACGAGAGCCTTGCCAAGACCGAAGAGGGCGGTGCTGCTGCTGAAGAGGAAGGCGCTGCGACCGAAGACGGTGCGGCAAAAACCGAATAAGGCACGCTTTGCCTGAAATGAATGATGAGCCCGGCAGCTAGGCTGCCGGGCTTTTTTGCAGTGCTTGTGCACCACGCCCGAAATGGCTTGAAAAGGCTTGCGTTTGCCACATGCTTACGGCAAGAGCATCGTGTGTTCAGGCGAGCGCGGACAAGGTGCTCGCAGCCATTTGAACGGATCAATTTGCGGGCGGTCAAACGATCTCGACTGAGCGCTGGTTGGTCCTGAGCTTTGTATCATCTGACCGGGACCGCCACGATGTCGACCACCGTATCTCCCCTTGCGCCCAAGTCCTATCCCGAGATGCCGGAGATCGAAGGCGTCCAGTTCGCGACCGCCTCCGCCGGGATCAAGTACAAGGGCCGGACCGACGTTCTGCTGGCGACGGTCTCGGAAGGAACGGCGGTGGCCGGTGTCTTCACCCGCTCCAATTGCTCGTCCGCGCCGGTTGACTGGTGCAAGGCACGCGTCGGCGGCGGCAAGGCACGCGCGCTACTGGTCAATTCCGGCAACGCAAACGCCTTCACCGGCAAGAAGGGCAAGGCGGCGGTCGAGCTGTCCGCGGAAATCGTTTCCAAGGCGCTCGGATGCAGCGAAGGCGAGATTTTCCTGGCATCGACCGGCGTGATCGGCGAGCCGCTGCCAGCGGACAAGTTTTCCGACGTCATCGACGAGCTGAAGGCCAATCAGGGCAGCGCAAGCTGGCTGGACGCCGCCAAGGCCATCATGACCACGGATACCTATCCCAAGGTCTCCACGGCAAGCGTCGAACTGGATGGCGTCACCGTGACCATCAACGGCATCGCCAAGGGTGCCGGCATGATTGCTCCGGACATGGCGACCATGCTGTCCTTCATCTACACCGACGCGCCGATCGCTGCGGACGTTCTGCAGGCACTGATCAGTGGCGAGGTTGATGGCAGCTTCAATGCGGTCACCGTCGACAGCGACACGTCCACCTCCGATACGGTGCTCCTGTTTGCGACCGGTGCGGCCGCGAAAAAGGGCGTGGAGAGTGTTGCCTCCCTCGAAGACCCGCGTGTCGATGTCCTGCGGGCTGCCCTCGGGGACGTCATGCTGGACCTGTCCCACCAGATCGTCCGCGACGGCGAAGGCGCACGCAAATTCGTCGAAGTGCGGGTGGAAGGCGCTGAAAGCGATGCGTCCGCCAAGCGGATTGCACTGTCGATTGCCAATTCGCCGCTGGTCAAGACGGCAATCGCCGGCGAAGACGCCAACTGGGGCCGCGTCGTCATGGCCGTCGGCAAGGCCGGCGAGCCGGCTGATCGCGACAAGCTGGCCATCTGGTTCGGCGATGTGCGGGTGGCGGTCGACGGCGAGCGCGATCCCGACTACAGCGAAGCGGCCGCCTCTGCGGTGATGGAGCAGGAAGACATTGTCATCCGCGTGGACCTTGGGCTGGGCAGCGGCCAGGCTTCGGTCTGGACCTGCGACCTCACCAAGGAATATGTCGCCATCAACGGCGACTACCGGAGCTGACCATCCTTCGCAGTTCTGACGGTGCTGCCCGCCAACGTGCTTAACCGCGCCTTAAACCAGCGTTTCAGGATTGGACACCTGCCAATGACCAAGATCGTGCTCGTTGCCGCCTGTGCCCTTGTGGATGTGGATGGCCGCATCCTTCTGGCGCAGCGGCCCGAAGGAAAATCCATGGCCGGATTGTGGGAATTCCCCGGCGGAAAGGTCGAGGAAGGCGAGCGTCCTGAAGAAACGCTGATCCGGGAGCTGAACGAAGAGCTCGGCATAGAGGTTAACGAAGCGTGTCTGGCGCCCTTGACCTTCGCCAGCCACTCTTACCAGGATTTTCACCTACTCATGCCATTGTTCATTTGCCGCAGGTGGAATGGAACGCCACACGGCAAGGAAAACCAGGCGTTGAAATGGGTGCGCGCTGCCAGGTTGAGGGACTATCCGATGCCGGCCGCGGACGAACCTCTGATACCGCATCTGCAGGACGCTGTTTAAGGCCGTTTGTTCAGTTCTTCGGGGGTCGCATGCCGTTTCGATTTCAAACCATTGCAGACCGCATTTCACCGGCTTTTTTCCGGCGGAAAGAGTTCGTGCGCGACGAGCGCGGCGCTACCATGATCGAATATGGTCTGATCGTCGGCTTCATCAGCATCATTATCCTGATCACGATGACTGCTATCGGCACCACCATGCGCGACGATATCTTCGGTAAGATTTCGACCACCCTGCAAGGCGTGCTCGGCTCCACCTGAGCCGTGCTTTACGGGTCCACGCCCTAATCTTCGATTTTGCGTTCCTCGACGCCGAGGGCGTCGGCCAGCCGTGTCCTGGCGGAGCCTGGCCGCAGCGGTTTTTGCTGGCTTTCATGCGGCGCCCATCCCGACAGGGTCACCAGCGAAAATGTCGCCCGGATCCGTCCGTCCGCATCGGCATGGTTTTCGGCATAAAGCTGGGCTGCCCGCAAGAGAACCTGACGGGAAAGCGGCAGTCTGCTGCGGTCTTTCAAGACGGACGGTGCGCCCATGGACCTGAGATCCGCCAGGAGCGCGAACATGCTGTCGTAGCGCACAGTCAGGTTGTCCAGATCGGTGACCGGCAGGGCAAAGCCCGCTCTCTGAAGCAGGCTGCCCAGGTCACGCGTGTCGGCAAAGGGCAGAACGCGCGCGGCTGCGCCGCCCTTGATTTCCAGTTCGGCCCGCGTGAGGCTGTCGCGCAGTTCGCTCAAGGTGCCAGCGCCCGGCAAGGTGGCCAGAAACAGGCCGTCCGGCTTGAGAGCGCGGCGGATCTGCACGAGCGTGCCGGGCAGATCGTTGACGAATTGCAGGTTGAGCGCGGAGACGAACAGGTCCACCGTCTGGTCGCCAAAGGGGATCAGGGCGTCGTCGAAGACGAGGTCTGGCGCGGGAAGGCCGGGGTCGGCGACAAAGAGATCAGCCCTCAGGACAAGATCAGCCTTGCTGGACCGCCGGATTGCCTCACCCACGTGCGCCCGGTGACCACCGAGATCGACGGCAACCGGGAACTGTCGGTTGACCAGCATCAGGCGGTCCTGCAGATCTTCGCTGACGGTTTTCAGCAGAAAATCCGCACCCGGTTTGGCAGCCTTCAGCGCCCGCAGGCGGCAGGCGCGAAAAAAGGGGCGGTCGAAGAGATCTGGTTGTGCGGTCACGGCAATCCCGGCTGTCGTCTGAGTATCGCGGTCACATATGGTATCCGCCCGCCAAGGTCAAAGGTGCAAGGTCGCGCTGGCTGCCTGTACATCAGTCTTCCGGCGCGATCGGAGCAGGTGTCGTCTGTTTGGGCTGGTATCGATTGCGGTTTCGATGCCAAGGTGGCCGCTGGAGTGAAGGTGCATTTTTTGCAGGCGTAAAGCGGGAGCGGTTTTGCGACATCTTGCGATGAACATAGCCGGTTTTCCGGAAATCGCGGCACGGTTTGCGCTCGATTTCGTGCTGCCGCAACGCTGCTTCAGTTGCGATGCGCGGGTGTCCGAGCAGACCGGGCTGTGCGCGCAGTGCTGGTCGCAGGTGCCATTTCTGGAAAAGCCCTGGTGTGAGCGGCTCGGTATTCCGTTCGCCTATGATGTCGGTGAGGGCGCCTGGAGCCCGCAGGCGATAACTGCGCCGCCGGTGTTCAACAGGTTGCGGGCGGTTGCCTTTTATGACGGTCCCGCCCGGCAGATGGTTCATGCGCTGAAATTTTCCGGCAGGCGCGACCTGGCCCGTCCGATGGCGCGCTGGATGGTTCGCTCCGGCAGCGAGCTTCTCAGCAAGGACAGCCTGGTGGTGCCGGTGCCGCTTCACTGGTTGCGGTTGCTGTCCCGCCGGTTCAACCAGGCGGCAGATCTGGCAAGGGAAGTCGCCCGCGAATGTGGCGGACAGTTCGAGCCGCAGGTGCTCAGACGGCAGAAACGAACCCGCAGGCAGGTTGGTCTGTCGGCCAGGGACCGCCACAGGAATGTCCGGTCCGCCTTCAAGGTCGACAGCGCTCGGGCTGATCTGGTTCAGGGGCGTCACGTTGTGTTGATCGATGATGTGCTGACGACCGGCTCCACGGTGTCCGCCTGTTGCAAATGCCTGCTTTCTTCAGGCGCAGCTTCTGTCGATGTGCTCACATTCGCGCAGGTCGACCCTGCTTCGCGGACAGGCAAGGCGACCTGATCTCGATACGCGTCCTCTTGAGTTTTTTCTGCGCACCCGCATATAACGCCCGGATTTGGTGTGCGGCGGTGCGGAAATGCGTGCGGCTGCCAAAAATAAGGAAAAGATCTGATGGCTGAAGTGGTGATCTATACGCGCCAGCTCTGCGGCTTCTGTACGGCGGCCAAGCGGCTGCTGGACAAAAAAGGCGTTGCCTACACGGAACACGATGCCACGTTCGATCCGGGCCTGCGCAAGGAAATGGTGCAGAAAGCCAACGGACATTCCACGTTTCCGCAGGTCTTTGTCGGCAAGACACACGTGGGCGGTTGCGACGATCTGCACGATCTGGAACGTGCGGGCAAACTGGACGCCCTGCTTGCGTCCTGATTTACTGACCGCATAACCTTACCTACCAGGACGGAGACAGGGGTGGGATGACTTCATTCACGGCAGCATGCATTCAGCTGCGCAGCGGCAAGACAATTTCGGACAACGCGGATGCTGCGGAAAGCCTGATCCGGGCGGCGACGAAGGATGGCGCGCAGTTTGTTCAAACACCCGAAATGTCCAACGTTCTGGTGCGCAGCCGGCAGGAATTGCAGGAACGGATCTCCGATGCCGAAGACGACCTGTTCCTGAAAAGAGCGCGCGCGCTTGCTGCCGACCTGGGGATCTATCTGCATCTCGGATCGCTGGCCGTGCTTGCCGGCAACGGCAAGATCGCCAACCGTGCCTTTCTGATCGAGCCGGATGGCAATATTCTCGCAGTCTATGACAAGATCCACATGTTCGATGTCGATCTGCCGAATGGCGAAAGCTGGCGTGAGTCGGCAACCTATGAACCGGGAACGCAGACGGTGATCGCCGATCTGCCGTTTGCGAAGGTCGGCATGGCCGTCTGCTACGATATCCGTTTCCCGGCGATTTTCCGTACCCAGGCCCGTGTGGGGGCGCAGGTTCTGACCGCGCCGGCGGCTTTCACCCGGCAGACGGGCGAGGCGCACTGGCACGTGCTTCAACGCGCCCGCGCAATTGAAAACGGTGCGTTCGTGATTTCCGCTGCCCAGGGCGGTACCCACGAAGACGGCAGGGAAACCTACGGCCACAGCCTGATCGTTGATCCGTGGGGATCGGTGATCGCAGAACTCGATCACGACGAGCCGGGTTACGTGCTCGCGGAAATCGACACGGAAGCTGTCGCCAAGGCCCGTCAACGCATTCCCGCGATTGCGAACGAACGCGGCTTTTCCTGCACGCTGAGAGAACCCGCCGGGGAGATGCCCGCGTGATCAGATACACGCTCGTCTGTGAGGCAGCGCATAGCTTTGAAGGCTGGTTCCGCAATTCCGAGGATTTCGAGGGCCAGTGCGCCCGCAGGCTCGTGACCTGTCCGGCCTGCGGCAGCGCAGAGGTTCGCAAGGCATTGATGGCACCGGCGGTTGCGACATCTAGAAAGAAGGACAACCGGCCACCGGAACAGCTTCCTGCGGCCGAAGCGCCGTCCGCCACCGTATCTGCTTCCGGGCAAGTGCCAGTGTCCGATGCCGGTGCCCAATCTGCCGCGCTCATTCCCAACGACTTGCGCCAGAAGGAAGTTCTGGAGGCGTTACGGCTTATCCGGAGCCACATTCTGGAGACGTCTGAAAACGTCGGTTCGGGATTTGCGGACGAGGCGCGCAAGATCCATTATGGTGAAGCGGAACAACGCAGTATCTACGGACAAACGACACCGGCAGATGCGCAGGAATTGATGGAAGAAGGTATTGCGGTCGTGCCGCTGCCAAGTCTTCCGGAAGACAAGAACTGAGCCGGTAGACGCCGGCTCGTTGAACTTCCGGACTTGCCGAACAGGGCGCGGGCCGGCAACAGAAGACATTTCTGTCCCTGAGCCGGTTTCGCCGTTCAGGAGACCGATCGGGGGCACTCATATGGAAATGCAAATTGCTGCGAAGAGCGGAAAGGTAGCCTGCAGCAACTGCCCTTTGCGTTCGAACAGCCACTTCCGGGAATTCACCTCGGAGGAACTGGCGTTCATCAGCAGTTTCAAGATGGGTGAATTGACCGTCAACCAGGGGGCGACCCTGTTGATGGAGGGGACGCGCTCGACGCATCTCTACACGATCCTGTCCGGATGGGCCTTCCGGTCAAAGGTGCTGGAAGACGGACGGCGCCAGATCCTGAACTATGCCCTGCCGGGAGATCTGCTCGGCTTGCAGGGATCATTGCTCGGCGAAATGCAGCACACGGTCGAAGCGCTGACGCCACTGACGGTCTGTGTGTTCGACCGGAACCGGCTTGGGGAGATCTGGGAGCGGTTCGGCTCGCTCGCGTTCGACATCACCTGGATGTCGGCGCGCGAGGAGCGCATTCTGGACGAACATCTTCTGAGCATCGGGCGGCGTTCGGCCTCGGAACGCGCGGCCTATCTTCTGGCCTATCTGCAGCAGCGTCTCGACAAGCTCCATAACCTCGCCAAGGCTGACAAGGCGCTTCCGCTCACGCAGACCCATGTGGCCGACACGCTCGGCCTGTCGCTGGTTCACACGAACAAGACTCTGCGTAAGCTGGCGCAAGGCGGGCTGATCCGCTGGATGGACAGCCGCTGCGAAGTGCTGGACATCGACGGTCTGTGCAAAATCGCCGGCTGGAGCAATGTTACGCCGGTCAGCCGACCGTTTCTGTGATGTATGCGATATCGGAAGATTTCTATATGCGCTGACGCGAATACTTCAGCTTGACATAGCAAGAATTGCAGATTGAGTAGATGGTCACTGAGTTTTATTAATCTATCAGGTAATGTTAACACCCGTTAAAGTGTTGCTTTTTATGAAAATCTTTTGCTTATAAGGGAACCGAGATAGACTTCAGGCGTTGACATTTCGAAGAACAAACTAGAAAAACAGACCTGATCTGTGCCGAGGCCCCAGTATGTCATTGTCCTTGCTGAACAATTCCGATTGCATAAAGGTTATAGTGGCCGAGGACGAGCCTCTTATCGCCTGGATGCTGGAAGATGCCCTTTCGGGAATGGGGCTTGTGGTGGTCGGTCCGTTCGCGACGGTCGCCGAAGCAAGCACTTGTGTCCTCAGCGAGGATCCGCAACTGGCCGTTCTGGACGTCGACCTTGCTGACGGTGCGGTTTACCCGCTTGCTGATGCGCTTCACAAGAAGAACGTTCCTCTCATCTTTCACACGGCGAATACGGACCGTGTCGATCTGAAGGGGCGTTATGACGGTTCCCGCGTGGTGCTGAAACCCTCGAACGTGACCCTGCTTCAAAGCGTTGTTGAAGACGCCTGTAGCCGCCTCAGAGCGTAGTTATCTGCTCTCCGGTTACGTTTTGCAACTCCTCCAAGCTTTACGGGAGGCCACAGGGCCTCTCCACCGCCGTCTCGACGATGCGGTCTCTGAGCAACCGGTCGAAAGTCCTTCGGGCTACGCGAGGTTTCTGTCGATGCACGCAGAGATCCTGCCGGCTGTCGAGGGATGGCTGCTGTTTTCCCGCGATTTTGCGACCGTGCCCGACTCCCGGGAGCGATTGCGGACAGATGCGCTGAGGCGCGATCTGAGTGACCTGAAGCTGCCCATCCCAGCGACGCGAGATATGTCTTTTTTAAATGACGAGTCCTCCGTGGCAGGTATTTGTTACGTCCTCGAAGGGTCCCGGCTGGGTGCCGCCTATCTGTGCTCCTTGCTTGGCAAATAGGACGCGTCCTTGCCGACGGCGTTTCTGCGTCACGGCACCGGGCACAGCCACTGGAAGACCTTTTTGGGATGGTTGACAGAGCAGGATTGTTCAGGGTCCGCGATCGAACGGGCCGTTATTTCTGCGCGACAGGTGTTCGACAGCTATCTCAAGGCGCTGCTCGAACAGGACAACAACAGGATGCGAGTGTTTGGAACAAGTTGATCTCACAAACTGTGACCGTGAGCCGATTCATCTGCTTGGCAAGGTCCAGTCCTTCGGTTTCCTGATCGCGACGACCCCGGACTGGATTATTTCGCACGTATCCAGAAATGTTTCACAGTATGTGCCCTTTTCGCCAGAGGATATGCTCGGCAAGCGGGCGCTCGACCTCATTCCGGCCGAGAGCATTCATGCGATCCGCAATCGCCTGCAGTTCATCCATCCGCGCCGCGGCGTGGAGGTTGTCTACAATCTGAAGCTGGAGGGAACGGACTGTCCTTTCGACGTTTCGATTCATGCGCTTGAATCCAACATCGTGATGGAGTTCGAGCCTGCCGGGACACTCGAAGGCGAGAGCAACGATACCGCCAATGTGCGGAACGCCATCGACCGGATGGCCGACCTTCCCCAGGTCGAGGCGATCTATTCACAGGCGGTTCGCTTCATCAAGATGGTGACCGGATTCGACCGCGTCATGCTTTACAAGTTTGCGACGGATGGCAGCGGCGAAGTCGTTGCCGAAGCGAAGAAATACGGCATGGCACCGTTTCTCAACCTGCGCTATCCGGCAACGGATATACCGCGGCAGGCTCGTGCCCTATACTTGGAGAATCCGATACGGCTGATCGCGGACGTGGCCGACGACGGCGTCGTGGTGGTCGAGCACCGGCGGTCGGAAACCGGTGTGCCGATAGACCTCTCCGGCAGCCGCTTGCGCTCGGTGTCTCCCATCCATCTGGAATATCTGCGCAACATGGGTGTGGGCGCGTCCATGTCGATCTCTGTGATCGTCAATGGTGAATTGTGGGGTCTGATCGCCTGCCATCACAATACTGCTCTCGTGCCGAGCATGCGTTACCGCAACTGCGCGCTCCTGTTCGGCCAGATGCTGTCCCTGGTCTTGCAGAGCCGGTTTGCGGCGGAAGAAAAGTCGAAGGACGCGCGCGTCGCCGAACTGACCACGGAAGTCTCCCGGGCCTTGTCCACCGAGGTGTCTTCGCCGGAACTCCTGAGGTCCTCCGCGGAGGCTTTCGGCGATATTCTGCAGGCAGACGGTTTCTGTGTCATTCAGGAAGACACCATGCTGCACTCCGGGCTGACGCCCGAAGACAATGACGTGCGCAGAGTGTGCGACGTCCTGAACGCCTTTCCGGGAAACGAGGTGTTTGCGACCAACAGCATCGCGTCGATCATCGAAGGCTGGAATGGTGGCGGTGCGTCGGTCGCCGGTGTTCTGGCGATCCCGATTTCCCGTTCGCCACGCGACTACATCCTGTTTTTCCGCGAGGAGCTCGTCCGGAAGGTCAATTGGGCGGGCAATCCGGAAAAACCTGTAACCCTGGGCCCGAATGGTGCGCGCCTGACACCGCGCAAGAGCTTCGAGACCTGGCAGCAGACGATTCATGGACAGAGCGAAGACTGGAATTCCTCCGACCTGAGGGTGGCATCGCAACTGCGGATCATGCTGCTTGAGGTCGTGCTTCGGATGACCGATGAAGCCGGGCGCCAACGGAAGGTGGCCAACGAAAAGCAGGAACTGCTGATTGCTGAACTCAATCACCGCGTTCGCAATATTCTCGGTCTTGTGCGGGGACTTATTTCGCAAACGAATTCCGGCACCGATTCGACGGCGGACTTCGTGAAGAAACTCGACAGCCGGGTTCAGTCGCTGGCACGTGCGCATGACCAGATCACGCGGCATAACTGGTCGCCGGCCTCCTTCCGGGAACTGATCAATACGGAAGCGGAAAGCTATCTGCTCGACAAGAAGGACCGGGTGATCGTGACCGGCCCGCAAGTGTTGCTGACGCCGCCTGCCTTCTCCGCCATGGCGCTCGTCATGCACGAGATGATCACCAATTCCGCGAAATACGGGGCAATATCGGATCAGCACGGCAGTGTTGAGATCGATCTGGAAGTCGATGACGGAGGGGCCCTGCAGGTGTCCTGGAAAGACGTGGGTGGACCGCCGGTCAAGACGCCGGAGCGCCGCGGTTTCGGCTCCACCATCATCGAACGCACCGTTCCCTTCGAACTGAAGGGCGAGGCCGAAATCGACTATCCAGTTGAAGGCGTGACCGCGTCTTTCAAGATCCCGGCGAACCATGTGATCCCGGGCCGTTCAGACATTGCCTCGACCGTCAAGAAAAGTGCGAAAAACATTCACCCGATCGATGTTCCGCAATCGATACTCATCGTTGAGGACAATCTGATCATCGCCATGGATGCGGAGGATATCTTCCGGAGCCTGGGTGCTGATGAAATCAGCGTCGTGGCAACAGTCGAAGCCGCCTTCACGGAGATCGAAGGCCGGACATCTCCGTTCCAGTTTGCACTTCTTGATGTCAATCTCGGGTCGGACACGAGCTATGACGTGGCTCGCCGTCTCAAGGAGATGGCGGTGCCGTTCGTCTTCGCATCCGGTTATGGCGAAGACGTCGATGCACCGGAGGAACTCACGGACGCGTTGAGGATCGGCAAGCCTTACGACAAGGACGTGCTATCGTCCCTGTTCTCTCAGGTACGCGAAGGCTGACGAACAAAGGCCTCTTTCACGGCGCCGTTGCCGGACCGCGAAAGCGTCGCAACGACGTCCGGTGGAACCATGATCGTTCAACCGAGGCCAGAGGCGCCTGAAGCCAGCCCACCGGGCAGGTGCCGGGGACGGGCTTCAGGCTGAAGCCTGCTGCGAAGTCAGCGTCAGGACTTCACTTTGGTCGTCGTCCGTGGGGACGTTTTCGGCTTTGTCCCTGCCGCCTTCACTTCGTTGAGGCTTTCTTCCGCTGCACGGCTCAATTCGTTGACGCTTTCCATCGCAGTCTCGTTGAGTTCCTCAACGGCGGCTGCGTTTTCGGAAAAGCTGTCGCGGAACAGCGCTGCCTGCTTTTCGAAATGGGTTTGGTATTCGCTCGCCATCCTGGAATAGAATTCCTGGAGCGTCGCCATCGTTTCTTCCGGCGCGGCGCACTGACTGAGGGATTTGGCGCATTCGAAATCTTCGTGCAGCCGGTGGCTGACGAAATTCATGTGATCGTCAAATGCCTTTTCGGCATGGGACCACATGGTCTGTCCCATTTTCTGGAAACTTGCGATTGCCTTGGCTTCGATCCGGTCTTCCCGTTCGGCGAATGCCCAATTGGAAAAGCTGGGCATTGGCCACTCGGTCGGTGCTGGCCATTCAGGTAGTTTCGGCCATTCGGCCATCATGGCGCTGAGATCGAAGGCACCCGTATTGCTTTTCGTCGGCATGAAAGATCCTCCGGTTGTTCGTATGACATGCTGCGGCTGGCCACAACGGTTTCCGCCGGCTTGCCGTCCCCTGACCTGCAAACGGTTTCGCAACTCGTGCAGGGCCCCGCTCCAAAGGTGACGTTACTGTACCTTCGCATCAAGGCCAAGCTTTGACACGGATCAAATCGCCTGCCGATTCTTGGCGTAAGGGGGGGATGGTGCCACAGGCAGGTCCCGGCGTTTCGCTGCTTCAGGAGCGATTGAGAAAATCGCGCAGGACCGCCGTTACCTTTTCAGGAGCTTCCAGCGTGGACAGGTGGCCGCAGCCTTCGATCACGGCCAGTTCGCTCCGGGGAATGTGGCTATGGATCTCTTGTGAGATTTCAACCGGTGTCAGACGGTCGCCTTCACCTACCAGAACCAGTGTCGGGCACGCTATCTCGCCAAGCCGGGGCCGGGCGTCGATACGCTGGATCAGGGCGGTCTGCTGGCGGATGAACGCTTCCGGGCCAGTGTCCTGGGCCATCTCGACGACGATTGCCTTCAGCTCCTCGTCGTCCTCGCGGTTTTCATGAACGAAGCCTGGGTAAAGCAGATGAGGAACCTTGGAAAAGCCCTTCTTGCGGGTCAGGTCGATCAGGAACTGTCGGCGCTCGGACTGTTCAGGTGTGTCTGCCCGGGCGTTGGTGTCCAGAAGGGCGAGCCTGGCGACCCGCTCGGGGGCTTCGCGCATGATTTCCATGGCGATGTAACCGCCCATCGACAGGGTGATCAGGGAAAATCGCTCGGGCGCCTTTTCCAGGATGCTGGCGGCAATGGCAGTGATGCTGTCATGTTCGCGGTGGTTCGCCACCATGATTGGCCGGTCGGCAAAGGCAACGATCTGCGGTGCATAGAGGGCTTCGGTGCACAGGAGGCCCGGAATGAACAGGATCGGGTCGCTCATCAGTTTTCTTTCGCCCGTTCCGCCAGCATCATGTAGTTGACGTCCATATCCCGCGATCTGGCCCAGGTGTCGGTCAGCGGATTGTAGGTGACGCCACAGCGGTCGATCATGGTCAGTCCGGCAGACTGGAGCGGACCTTCGATTTCAGAGGGGCGGACCAGCTTTTCATAGGAATGCGTGCCCTTGGGCAACCAGCGCAGAACATACTCGGCGCCGACGATCGCAAGCGCATAGGCTTTCAGTGTGCGGTTGATGGTCGCAACGAACATCAGACCGCCCGGACGGACCATTTGCGCGGTGGCTTCCAGAAACAGCGGCACGTCGGCCACATGCTCGATCACTTCCATGCTGAACACGACGTCGAAGGTCTCGCCCGCCGCTGCCAGGGCTTCCGCCGTTTCGGCCCGGTAGTCGATCTCAAGGCCGGAGGTCTTCATGTGAAGGCGGGCGATCTTGATGTTGGTTTCAGAGGGATCCGCCCCGACGACGTCGGCACCCAGCCTTGCCATCGGTTCGCTCAGGAGGCCGCCGCCGCAGCCGATGTCGACGAAGCGCAGCCCCTTGAACGCATCGGACGCCTTCGGATCGCGGCCGAAATGCCGGCTGACATGATCCTTGATGTATTCCAGCCGTACCGGACTGAACTTGTGCAATGGTTTGAATTTGCCCGTCGGGTCCCACCATTCTTCTGCCATGGCGGAAAAGCGCGCGACTTCCTCGCTGTCGATCGTGCTTTTGGTTTCCTGAGCCCTGCCAGTCATCGGACGGTCCTTTCAAGAGCGTGAAGCGGTGTCGCGCTTCGCCTGATCATTCAATGGTTCGAAGTCGTTCCAAGGTCTGGGACTATTTGTCAAGAGACCCAGTTGCAGCAAAGGAACGCAGCCTGTATGCATGTGCGCCGATCCCAGAGGCGCAGCAGGCGCTTCCAGACACGACTATAAAGAATACGAGTGGTATGGCCCGACTGGTTTTAAAATTTGGCGGGACTTCGGTTGCCGATCTCGATCGCATCCGGAACGTCGCCCGCCATGTCAAACGGGAAGTGGACGCCGGCCATCAGGTCGCGGTGGTAGTTTCGGCCATGGCCGGGCAGACCAACAAGCTGGTGGAGTTTTGCCGTGAGGCATCACCGCTCCACGATGCCCGCGAATATGATGCCGTTGTCGCTTCCGGCGAACAGGTGACGTCCGGCCTTCTGGCCATCGTGCTGCAGGACATGGGCGTCAACGCCCGGTCGTGGCAGGGGTGGCAGGTGCCGATCAAGACCGACGAGAACCATGGCGCGGCCCGTATCCGCGACATCGACGGCAGCTTCCTGAGCGAACGGCTCGAGCAGGGCCAGGTGGCCGTGCTTGCCGGTTTCCAGGGCGTGGCGCCGGACAACCGGATCGCGACGCTGGGCCGTGGCGGGTCCGACACCAGTGCCGTCGCCATTGCCGCTGCCATCAAGGCCGACCGCTGTGATATCTATACCGATGTCGATGGCGTCTACACGACCGACCCGCGCATCGTGCCCAAGGCGCAGCGGCTTGACCGGGTGTCTTTCGAGGAAATGCTCGAAATGGCTTCGCTCGGCGCAAAGGTTCTTCAGGTGCGCTCGGTGGAAATGGCCATGATCCATGGCGTCAGAACTTTCGTGCGCTCCAGCTTTGACGATCCGGACGCGCCCCAGGTCGGCGAGAACGGCCTTCCGATTGGAACTCTTATTTGCGACGAGGAAGAACTCGTGGAACAGCAGGTTGTCACCGGCATTGCCTATGCCAAGGACGAAGCCCAGATCTCTCTCCGTGACGTTGCCGACAAGCCGGGTGTCGCCGAATCCGTGTTCGGTCCGCTGGCGGACGCCAACATCAACGTCGACATGATCGTCCAGAACATTTCGCCCGATGGCAAGACCACCGACATCACCTTCACCGTTCCCGAAGGCGACTTCGAACGGGCCAACAAGGTGCTGGAAGACAATCGCGGCGTCATCGGTTTCCAGAACCTTGAAGGTGCCCGGGACGTGGTGAAAGTCTCCGTCATCGGCATCGGCATGCGCTCGCATGCAGGCATCGCGGCCCAGTGTTTCCGGGGCCTTGCCTCCAAGGGTATCAACATCCGCGCCATCACCACTTCCGAGATCAAGATCTCCGTGCTTATTGATTCAGCATATGCGGAACTTGCGGTGCGGACTCTGCATTCGCTATACGGGTTGGACGGATAGTTCATCCGGAAGGCAGGCCCCTTAAAGCAAGGGGCCTGTTTAAAGCGGGATCAACGGGGGCGCAATGCGCAGCAACCTAGCCGGACCGCGCCTTCTGCTCCGCAGGCTTCGCGAAGTCATGGCGGAGCCGATCACGGCGCAGGAGCGACTCGACAAGATCGTGGTGTTGATCGCCTCGAACGTGGTCGCCGAAGTCTGTTCCGTTTATATCCTGCGCGCCGACGGCGTTCTTGAGCTCTATGCGACCGAGGGTCTGAAGAGCGAAGCGGTTCACAACGCCTCGCTGCGCGTCGGCCAGGGTCTTGTCGGCCTGATCGCGGCCGAAGCCCGGCCGCTCAACCTGCCCAACGCCAGCGCCCACCCGGGCTTTGCCTATCTGCCGGAAACAGGCGAAGAGGCCTATAACTCCTTCCTCGGTGTGCCGATCCTGAGGGCGGGCCGCACGCTCGGCGTTCTTGTCGTCCAGAACAAGTCTCACCGGACCTACCTGGAAGACGAAGTCGAAGCGTTGCAGACGACCGCCATGGTGATTGCCGAAATGGTGGCCGCCGGTGAGCTGGAAGCCATTTCCCAGAAGGCCACCGGCCTGGACCTGTCCCGGCCGATCACCTCAACCGGGGTCGGTCTTGCCGAAGGCGTTGGTCTTGGCCATGTGGTTCTGCACGAACCGCGTGTCGTCGTCACCAACCTGATTGCGGAAGACACGGACCGGGAAAAAAGCCGTCTGGATGCGGCCATCAACCGGTTGCGGCTTTCCATCGACGATCTCCTGGCGAGCGGCGAAATTGCAGCCATTGGCGAACATCGCGAGGTGCTGGAAGCCTACCGCATGTTCGCTTACGACCGCGGCTGGATCCGGAAGATCGAAGAAGCGATCCGCAACGGCCTGACCGCCGAAGCGGCCGTCGAGAAGGTGCAGAGCGACACGCGCGCCCGCATGCTGCGCCAGACCGATCCTTACCTGCGCGAGCGGCTGCACGACCTTGACGACCTTGCCCACCGGCTGATCCGCGAACTCATGGGCCGCGAGCACGGTCCCGGGCTCGATGAACTGCCTCAGGACGCGATTGTCGTCGGCCGCAACATGGGGGCGGCAGAACTGCTGGACTACGGCCGGGACCGCATTCGCGGCCTGGTTCTGGAAGAAGGCGGGCCGACCAGCCACGTGACCATCGTTGCCCGCGCGCTCGGCATTCCGACGGTCGGTCTCGTTGAGGATATCGTCAGCCTGGCCGATGGCGGCGACGCGATCATTGTCGACGGCGATACCGGCGAAGTGCATCTGCGCCCGGCGGTCGATCTGGAAAACGCCTATGCGGAAAAAGTCCGCTTCCGGGCGCGGCGGCAAGCCCAGTACCGGCGCTTGCGCAACAAACCGTCCGTCACCCGGGACGGTATCGACATCTCGCTGCAGATGAACGCCGGCCTTCTGGTCGACCTGCCGCATCTGGACGAGGCCGGCGCGGCCGGGGTCGGTCTGTTCCGCACCGAACTGCAGTTCATGGTGGCGTCCTCGTTCCCGCGCATGCGCGAACAGCAGTCGCAGTACAGCCAGGTGCTGGATGCGGCCAGGGGGCGTCCGGTCACCTTCCGCTCGCTGGATATCGGCGGTGACAAGGTGTTGCCGTATCTGCGTTCGATCCAGGAGGAAAACCCGGCCATGGGCTGGCGCGCGCTGCGCCTGGGGCTCGACCGGCCGGGCCTGCTCAGAACCCAGATCCGGGCGCTGCTGCATGCGGCTGCCGGACGGGATCTGAAGCTGATGTTCCCGATGGTGGCGGTGGTCGATGAGTTCCTGCAGGCCAAGTCTCTGGTGGACAAGGAAGTCAAGCACCTGCGCCGCCATGGCCACGCCACGCCGGAAAACATCCGTCTGGGTGTGATGGTGGAAGTGCCCTCGCTGCTGTTCCAGCTCGAGGAACTGATGGCCCAGGTCGACTTCGTGTCGGTCGGTTCCAACGACCTGTTCCAGTTTTTCTGTGCGGTTGACCGGGGCAATACACGTGTCGCCGACCGGTTCGACACATTGGGGGTCGGCTTCCTGCGGGCCTTGAAATCCATCGTCGATGCCGCAAATAAGGCTCATGTGCCCGTGACCTTGTGCGGGGAACTGGCTGGCCGGCCGCTGGAAGGCATGGCGCTGATCGGTCTCGGCTTCCGGGACCTGTCGATGTCGCCCGCATCTCTGGGTCCGGTAAAGGCCATGCTGCGGACCCTCGACGCCGGCCGCCTGTCGGCCCGGTTGCTGCCGCGGCTGGAGCCGGGTCACGATGACAGCAACATCCGGGACGTGTTGAAGCGGTTCGCCGCCGAAACCGATGTTGCCCTTTAGCGCTAACGGGCGTAACTCACCGTAAAAGCGATTATTTCTGGAGAATCAGCGCTTATGCTGGCGCGTCACAAACTCGATACCCTGCTGGACCGGTTCGCGGAACTCGAACACATGATGTCCGCCAATCCGGATCCGGGCGCTTACGTCAAGCTGTCGCGGGAATACGCCGGACTGGAACCGCTTGTCGGCAAGATCCGCGCGTTGATCAAGGCGGAACAGGATCTGGCCGGCGCGAAGGCGCTGCTGCAGGATCCGTCTTCCGACGCGGAAATGCGCGAGCTTGCCGAAATGGAGCGCGACGAACTGGAAGAGCGCGTCGAGGAACTGGCCCAGGATGTGCGCATCGGGCTGCTGCCGAAAGACGAGGCAGATTCCAACGATGCCATTCTGGAAGTGCGGGCCGGGACCGGAGGCGACGAGGCAGCTCTCTTTGCCGGTGATCTCTTCCGCATGTATCAGCGCTATGCCGAGTTGCAGGGCTGGAAGGTTGAAATCCTGTCCGCCAGCGAAGGCGAAGTTGGCGGCTACAAGGAAGTGATCGCATCCGTTTCGGGCGAAAACGTCTTTGCCAAATTGAAATTCGAGTCCGGTGTTCACCGGGTGCAACGCGTTCCCGCGACCGAATCGGGCGGCCGTATTCACACATCCGCGGCCACGGTCGCCGTGCTGCCGCAGGCCGAGGATGTCGATATCGACGTTCAGGAAAGCGACCTGAGGATCGACACCTATCGGGCGTCCGGAGCGGGTGGTCAGCACGTCAACACCACCGATTCCGCGGTGCGCATCACGCATCTGCCGACAGGTATCGTCGTTGCGGTTCAGGATGAGCGCTCGCAGCACAAGAACAAGGCGCGGGCCATGCAGCTCCTGCGCGCTCGCATCTACGACGAGGAGCGTGAGCGGGCAGCGAGCGAACGGACCGAAGCACGCCGGCTGCAGGTCGGTTCCGGCGACAGGTCGGAGCGCATCCGCACCTACAACTATCCGCAGGGCCGCGTGACCGACCACCGTATCGGTCTGACGCTCTACAAGCTGGAACAGATCCTGTCCGGCGAAGCGCTCGGCGAAGTCATCGAACCGTTGATCCTAGATCACCAGGCCAGCCTTCTGGCAACAGAAGAGGCCTGAGGGTGACCATCGGCCAGCTTTACCGGTCCGTGCGTGACCGGTTCCGGTTGGCCGGATTGCCGACGCCGGACCTGGATGCCAGGCTGCTGGTCAGTGCGGCACTCGGCCTGCCCCTGTCGGATCTTGTCTTTCGCGAACACGAGGAAGCCGCGCCCGAAGCGGCCGGGCTTGCCGAAGCCTATGCTCAGAAACGCCTGGAAGGCATGCCTGTCGGCCGGATACTCGGGGAGCGGGAGTTCTACGGCCGCCGGTTTCTGTTGAACCCGGCCACGCTGGAACCCCGTCCGGACACCGAAACCCTGATTGATGCCGTGCTGGAAAGATGCACTGCGGATGAGGCGCCGGTCATGTGCGATATCGGCACGGGTACGGGCGCCATCGCCGTCACCTTGCTGGCCGAGCTTCCCCGAAGCCGGATGATCGCGGTGGATCTTTCGGAACAGGCGCTGGAGTGCGCTGCCAGCAATGCGGCTCTTCATGGCGTTGGCGACCGGCTTCTGACTGTGCGGGCCGACTATACGTCCGCTCTCAGGCCTGAGGGTGGTTTCGACTGGGTGGTCAGCAACCCGCCCTATATCCGCACTGCCGTGCTTGCGGAGCTGTCGCGCGAAGTGATTCAGCATGACCCTAAGCTTGCCCTTGATGGCGGTGAAGACGGCCTGACGGCTTATGTCCGTATTCTCACGGATGCGGAAAAACTGCTTCGCCCGGGAGGACGGATCGCGCTTGAAATCGGTTTCGATCAAGGGGCGGATCTAAAAAAACAGCTGCGTCATCATGGCTTTGTAGAGATTGAAATCATTAAAGATCTTTCCGGCAATGACCGCGTTGTGGCGGCCCGCAGACCTTAATTTCGCGGATTTGATCAAAAGCCGAAAAAGCACTTGGAAATCGTAACGGAAACGGGTACGTTCCTTTTGCCGAGACCGGAGATGTTATCAGCGTTTAGCGGGGCATGCGCATCCGGCAGCAGGGAACCGGCGCCACTTCAGCGTTTTGGAAACCGTTGTATATCGGACTATCCGGTGTTTCGGACTGTCGAAGAAAAAGACAATCGCGTTGGCCAGCGGCCATTAGCGCGCTGCGTATGTTTTCAATGACAGCCGCTAACCAGCATTGTTGGTTTCGGCAGGTATTTCGTGTCGGTTTTAGGCAATTCCGATGTTGGGTCAGCGTGAAGCTGACCGCCGTTCCGCAAGAGAAAACGGCAGGATGAGACCAGGAAATCAAAGCAATAAGCGTATGCGCGGACGGGGCCGCAAGGGCCCTAATCCGTTAACCCGGACTTACGAATCCAACGGTCCTGATGTGAAAATCCGCGGTACTGCGATGCATATTGCAGAGAAGTACCAGCAGCTTGCACGCGATGCCCAGGCATCTGGCGACCGGGTTATGTCCGAGAATTACAACCAGCATGCGGAGCATTATCTGCGCATTGTGGCTGCTGCGCAGCCGCAACAGCAGCCGATGGCGCATGCCTCTTCCCGCAACGAAACCGAAGACGGTTTCGAAGCCGCGGCACAGAACGGCTCTGGCCATTCCAATGGCGCAGAACGACCTTCCCAGGACGTGTCCTCTTCGGACGGCGACCTGATGGATGCCGACAGCCCGCAGCCCTTTATCGACGACATGCCTGTCATCGATCAGGAAGGCAAGGTCAACGGCGCTTCCAAGAAGGCGGAAAAGGCCGAAGCCGGTGACGACGAAGCGGATGAAAAGCCGCGCCGCCGCGCCCGGACTCCTCGTGCACGCACGCCGCGCCGGGCTTCCGGTGATCAGCCGGAGGCCGGTCAAGCCGCTAGCGAAGCCACGGAAAGCTCAGAAGCTGCCGGTGGTTCCGACGAAGAGGAACAGCCGAAGCCACGCCGCCGGGTTGCACGCCCGCGCCGTGCCAAGGCGGCTGAAGAAGCTCCTGTCGAGGCACCTGCCGGAGAATGATCCGGTAAAGCGTCAGCCTCGAATAAGCTGAAACAGATAAGACGGCGTCCATGATGGGCGCCGTTTTTGTTTGGCTTTTTGCGATCTGTGTTAGCAACGCAGAATAAGATGCCGCAGGGGCTTTTGTGGTGAATATGCAACACTATATAAGAGGAGCAGCACGGAAACAGGCTGCGCGGATGCCCGTATCAGGGGTCCGTATTCCAGATCGTTCCCCACGCTTCGGGTGGTGCGGACGGGTAGGAGGTAGCTTATGAACTTTGAAAAATACACTGAGCGTGCGCGCGGTTTTGTCCAGTCCGCTCAGACCTTTGCCTTGGGGCGGGGCCATCAGCAATTCGCACCTGAGCACATCCTGAAAGTGCTTCTGGATGATCAGGAAGGCATGGCCAGCGGCCTGATCGACCGTGCCGGCGGCAACGCCAAGGCGCTGAAGGGCGATCTTGAAGGCCTTCTGGACAAGATGCCGAAAGTGTCCGGCGGTTCCGGACAGCTCTACATGGGCCAGGCAACCGCCCGGCTGTTCGAACAGGCTGAGAAGATTGCCGACAAGGCGGGAGACAGTTTCGTCACCGTCGAGCGGCTTCTGCTTGCGCTTGCCATGGACACCGACGGTGAAACCGGCAAGCTGATGAAGCGGCACGGCATCACCCCCAATGCACTGAACGAGGCCATCAACCAGCTTCGTCAGGGCCGGACGGCCGATACCGCGACTGCTGAAAACCAGTATGACGCGCTGAAGAAATTTGCGCGGGATCTGACCCAGGTCGCCCGGGAAGGCAAGCTCGACCCGGTGATCGGCCGTGACGAGGAAATCCGCCGGACCATTCAGGTGCTGTCGCGCCGTACCAAGAACAATCCGGTTCTGATCGGTGAACCCGGCGTCGGTAAAACCGCGATCGCCGAAGGTCTCGCTTTGCGGATCGTCAACGGCGACGTGCCGGAATCGCTCAAGGACAAGCAGCTTCTGGCGCTTGATATGGGCTCGCTGATTGCCGGTGCGAAATACCGGGGTGAGTTCGAGGAGCGCCTCAAGGGTGTTCTGTCCGAGGTCCAGGCGGCCGCGGGCAAGGTGATCCTGTTCATCGACGAAATGCACACGCTGGTGGGAGCCGGCAAGGCGGACGGGGCCATGGATGCCTCCAATCTGCTGAAGCCTGCGCTGGCGCGCGGCGAGCTGCACTGTGTCGGCGCAACCACGCTCGACGAGTACCGCAAGCACGTCGAAAAGGATGCCGCTCTGGCCCGCCGGTTCCAGCCGGTGTTCGTGAGCGAGCCGACGGTCGAAGACACTGTATCGATCCTGCGTGGCATCAAGGAGAAATACGAGCTCCATCACGGGGTCCGCATCACTGACAGTGCCATCGTCTCGGCAGCGTCTCTCTCGAACAGGTACATCACCGACAGGTTCCTGCCGGACAAGGCAATCGACCTTGTGGACGAAGCCGCCAGCCGGCTGCGGATACAGGTCGACAGCAAGCCGGAAGAACTGGACGAACTGGATCGCCGGATCATCCAGCTCAAGATCGAGCGCGAGGCCCTGAAGGCCGAAAGCGACGACGCGTCGAAGGACCGTCTGTCCAGGCTCGAGAAAGAACTGTCGGATCTGGAAGAGAAGTCGCAGGCACTCAGCAACCGCTGGCAGGGCGAAAAGGAAAAGCTGCACCTTGAACAGAAGATCAAGGAACAGCTCGAACAGGCCCGTATCGATCTGGAAATCGCGCAGCGGCGCGGCGATCTGGCCAAGGCCGGTGAGCTCGCCTATGGCGTGGTTCCGGAGCTGGAGCGCAAACTCGCGGAAGCGGAAGCTTCCGAAGATGCCGATGCCATGGTCGATGAAGCCGTAACGCCGGCTCACATTGCCCAGGTTGTTTCGAAGTGGACCGGAATTCCGGTCGACAAGATGCTGGAAGGCGAGCGCGAAAAGCTGCTTCAGATGGAGGACATGCTGGCGAACCGGGTCATTGGCCAGGCAGAAGCCATTCATGCGGTTTCCACTGCGGTGCGCCGGGCGCGTGCCGGTCTGCAGGATCCGAACCGGCCGATCGGCTCGTTCATGTTCCTGGGACCGACCGGTGTCGGCAAGACCGAGTTGACCAAGGCACTTGCGTCGTTTCTCTTCGACGACGACAGCGCAATGGTGCGGATCGACATGTCGGAATATATGGAGAAACACTCCGTTTCCCGGCTGATCGGCGCACCTCCGGGCTATGTCGGCTATGAGGAAGGCGGGGCGTTGACGGAAGCCGTCCGGCGGCGGCCGTATCAGGTCGTGCTGTTCGACGAGATCGAAAAAGCGCATAGCGACGTGTTCAACGTGCTGTTGCAGGTTCTGGACGATGGCCGCCTGACCGATGGTCAGGGCCGGACTGTCGACTTCCGCAACACCTTGATCATCATGACCTCGAACCTGGGGGCCGAATATCTGGTCAACCAGGCGGAAGGTCAGGATACGGATGCGGTTCGCGACGAGGTCATGAGCGCCGTGAGGGGCCATTTCCGGCCCGAGTTCCTGAACCGTCTCGACGAGATCGTGCTGTTCCACCGCCTGCAGCGGTCCCAGATGGCCGATATCGTCAAGATCCAGCTGGAGCGCCTGCGGGCTCTCCTCAGCGATCGCAAGATCACGCTGAAGCTGGACGACGGCGCGCTCGGCTGGCTGGCCCAGAAGGGTTACGACCCTGCCTATGGCGCCCGGCCGCTGAAGCGGGTGATCCAGAAGGAGGTTCAGGATCCGCTCGCCGAGAAACTGCTCGCCGGCGAAATCCTCGACGGCCAGACGATCGAAGTCTCGGCCGGATCGGACCGCCTGATGTTCCAGGTGGAAGGATCGGAAAGCGCGGCCGCTTAATCGGCGCCAGTCGCGACGCGTGAACAGAAAACCCGCGGAAGGAAACTTCCGCGGGTTTTTCATTTCGTCTTCGTTTATGGGTCCACACCCTCGGCGGCTTCCGGCATTTGCGTTTTGTCAAATGTCTCCGGGAAAAGGTGTGCTATCCATATATTCATAAATGTGAAACAAATGCCGTGCCTCGGCGAAAGCCCGAGGGTGGCCAATCCGGTTTAGGAGGCTCAAATGACAGTCGACCGTGCGGTAATGATGTTCGCGGGTGCTATGGTACTCTTGTCCCTGGCGCTGGGATTTTACGTTTCGCCCTACTGGTACCTTCTCAACGCCTTTGTCGGCTTGAACCTGATGCAGGCATCCGTCACCGGCTTTTGCCCGGCGGCGATCATCTTCAAGAAGCTTGGAGTGAAGGCGGGAGTGGCCTTCTCGTAAGGTGGAGCACAGAATGAGACGCGGTATCTCCCTTTTCTTGCTGCTGACACTGGCGGCAGCATCCAGTGCCGCGTCGGTGGCTCGTGCCGGCGAATTTCTGGCCGAACCGGTCACCGTGCCGGAAACCAAGGCGGTGTTTGCCCAGGTCAAAAGCCGAACGGTCGTGCCCGCCCGCGCCCGGATTGGCGGAACCATCAAGACCATTTCCGTGCGCGAGGGTGACATGGTAACGGCAGATCAGGTCGTTGCTGTGGTCGTCGACGAAAAGATCGCGCTCGAACTGGAGGCCGCCGAGGCCCGGATCGAGGTTCTGCGCTCCCAGCTTCAAAATGCCCGCACCGAGCTTGAACGCGTCGAGCAACTGGTTGCGCGGGGCAGTGCGGCGCAGAGCCGGCTTGATCAGGTGCGCACGCAATTCGATGTAGTCACCAACCAGACCGTGGCGGCGGAGGCGGACATGGCGGTTGTCCGCCAGCGCGCGAGTGAAGGGAACATACTGGCGCCGAATGCCGGACGCGTTCTGACGGTACCGGTCACGGAAGGGTCGGTTATTCTGTCGGGAGAAGAAGTTGCCACAATAGCGAGTGGCCGCTACTTCCTGCGCCTGTCCATTCCCGAGCGTCATGCCGCCCAAATCACCTCAGGTGCGAAAGTTCTGCTGGGCGGGCGCGGCCTGGGCCCGACGCAGAAGGCTGGAGGGAACCAGCAAACCTTCGGAACCATCGTCAAGGTCTACCCTGAAATCTCCGAAGGCCGCGTGACGGCGGATGTCGAGGTCGAGGGGCTGGGAAATTATTTCGTCAACGAACGCACGCTTGTTCATGTTCCCGTTGGCGAGCGGGAGGTCATTGCCGTGCCGGAGGCGGCCCTTTCGATCCGGCACGGTGTCGATTATGTGCAGGTTGCCGGAGACAGCGGAGCGCAGGATGTCGCAGTGGTTCCCGGCGCCCAAGTTCTTCACGGCGATACGCTTCTGGTCGAGATCCTGACCGGGCTGCGCGCAGGCGACCGGGTGGTGGTTCCATGAAGCTTGGACTTGCCGGATGGCTGACCCGCTCTTTCATCGGGTCTCCGCTTACGCCGCTGTTTCTGATGGCCTCCCTTGCGCTGGGGCTGATTGCTCTCGTTGCCCTGCCGCGCGAAGAAGAACCGCAAATCTCCGTGCCGATGGTCGACATTCACGTGGAGGCCAACGGGTTGAATGCGGAAGATGCGGTCAAACTGGTGACGGAGCCGCTGGAGACAATCGTCAAGGCAATCGACGGTGTCGAGCATATCTATTCCCAGACACAGGACGACCGTGTGCTGGTGATGGCCCGGTTTCTCGTCGGGACCGATGCGGATGCAGCCATCTTGCGGGTGCACGAAAAGATCCGCGCCAACATGGACCGCATTCCCGTTGGTATTCCCGAGCCGCTGATTGTCGGCCGGGGTATCGATGATGTCGCCATTGTCGTCGTCACGCTGACCCCCACTCCGGAAGCTGCGGATCTATGGACTGCGAACGGTTTGACCCGGATTGCGCGGGAACTTCAGACCGAAATCGCCAAGCTGCCTGACATCGGCCTGACGTTCATTGTCGGCGAGCAGCCGGAAGCCATCCAGGTGGAGCCGGATCCTGAGAAGCTGTCTCTCTATGGCATCACGCTGCAGCAACTGGCTGCCAAGATCGAAGGCGCGAACAAGTCCTTCCGGACAGGCTATGTGCGCGAAGCCGGCGAGCAGCGCGTGCTTGTGGCCGGCGAGACGCTGCAATCGGCCGAAGAGATCGGCAATCTGTTCCTGACAGCCCGCGATGCCCGGCCTGTTTATGTGCGCGATGTCGCCCGCATTGATCTCGCCACCCACGCGGCGGAGCACAGGGTTGCCAACATCCTGAAAGAGGGCGGTAAGCTGAGCCTGGCCCCGGCCGTGTCGCTGGCCATCGCCAAGCGCCCGGGCACAAATGCGGTGGTGATTTCCGATGAAATCGTCTCCCGGCTGGAAGCGATCCGCGGAGATCTGTTTCCCGAAGACGTGGACATGGAGATCACCCGGAATTACGGCGAGACAGCCAACGAAAAGGCCAACGAACTGCTGTTTCACCTTGCTCTTGCAACAGTCTCCATCGTTGTCCTCATCGCGCTTGCCATCGGCTGGCGTGAAGCGCTGGTCACGCTGGTGGTGATACCGACCACGATCCTGCTCACGCTCTTTGCGGCCTATCTGATGGGCTACACCATCAACCGGGTCAGCCTGTTTGCCCTGATCTTTTCCATCGGCATCCTGGTGGACGACGCCATTGTGGTGATCGAGAACATCGCCCGGCACTGGGGCATGGCCGACGGCCGCAGCCGCACGCAAGCGGCTGTGGAGGCTGTGGCGGAAGTCGGCAATCCGACCATCATCGCAACGCTGACGGTGATCGTCGCGCTTCTGCCGATGCTGTTCGTTTCAGGCCTGATGGGCCCCTATATGGCGCCGATCCCGGCCAACGCCTCGGCGGCGATGCTGTTTTCCTTCTTTGTCGCGGTGATGCTGACGCCCTGGCTGATGATGAAATTTGCCGGGCGGGGCGGCGGGCATTCCCACATTCCAGCAGCGCATGGCGGTGCTCTCGGACGGCTTTACGTCCTGGCAGCCAGGCCGCTGATCGGATCGCGCCTGCGGTCCTGGATCTTTCTGCTGCTCGTCGGGATCTGCACCATCGGTTCCCTGGCGCTGTTCTACACTACCGATGTCACCGTGAAGCTGCTTCCGTTCGACAACAAGGCGGAGCTGCAGGTGCTTGCCGATCTGCCTGAAGGGGCTTCGGTCGAAGACACCGACAGGGTTCTGCAGGAGATCGTTGCCCGTCTGGAGGACGTTCCGGAAATCCTGTCGTTCCAGACCTATGCCGGAACTGCATCACCTTTCAATTTCAACGGGCTGGTGCGCCATTATTATCTGCGCGCGTTGCCCGAGCAGGGCGACGTTCAGATCAATCTCAGCGAAAAGGGCGAGCGGGACCGGACCAGCCATGAGATCGCGTTGGATATTCGTTCAATTCTTGAAGGCCTCGATCTTCCTGATGGTACCGTCCTGAAAGTGGTGGAGCCACCGCCCGGGCCGCCGGTTCTGGCGACACTGCTTGCAGAGATCTACGGTCCGGATGCCGATAGCAGACGGGATGTAGCGCGCAAGGTTCGCCAGGCTTTCGAGGATGTGCCGTTCATCGTCGATGTCGATGATAGCTTCGGTGCACAGGCCGACCGGGTGCGCATCGCCATCGATCAAGACCGGCTGGAATATCACCGGGTCGAACAGGGCGATGTGTTTGATACGATCCGGCGCCTTTATGGCGGCACAGACGTTGGCTATTCGCACCGGGGACGCGCGCGTTATCCTATTCCGATCCGGATCCATCTTGCCAAGGGCGATATGGTGATGGGAGAGGCTGTTCTTTCAACGCCGGTGCCGGCCAACGCCCTGCCCGGTGGCCGAGGCGTGATCGAACTTGGCGATGTGGTAACGGTTCGCCGGGAAAAGACGACCTATCCCGTCTTCCGTCACAACGGGCGTGCGGTCGAAATGGTGACCGGCGAACTGGCCGGTGCGTTCGAGGCACCCGTCTATGGAATGATGGCGGTTGGTCAGCGGCTCCGCGATATGGACTGGGGCCCAGACGGCGCGCCGGTGATCGCCCTTCACGGACAGCCTGAGGATGAAACCCGGCCGACCCTGCTCTGGGATGGCGAATGGGAGGTCACCTGGGTCACTTTCCGCGACATGGGAGGCGCCTTCATGGTGGCCATCCTGGGCATCTACTTCCTGGTGGTCGCGCAATTCGGTTCCTTCAAGCTGCCCCTCGTCATCCTGACGCCTATTCCGCTCACGCTGATCGGCATCATGCTGGGGCACTGGCTGTTTGCGGCGCCGTTCACGGCAACATCGATGATCGGCTTCATTGCGCTTGCCGGCATCATCGTGCGCAATTCCATTCTGCTGGTCGATTTCATCCAGCATTCGCGCACACCGGACAAGCCGCTGCTGGACGTTTTGCTGGAAGCTGGAGCAATCCGCTTCAAGCCGATCCTGTTGACGGCGCTTGCCGCCATGATCGGCGCTGCGGTGATCCTGAGCGATCCGATCTTCCAGGGGCTGGCGATCTCGTTGCTGTTCGGCCTGGCGTCGTCGACGATCCTGACGGTTCTGGTGATCCCCGCCATCTTTATGGCCCTGCGTCATGGGCAGGCACCAAAGGCGGCGACTTCCGACGTGGATCAAGCGGCAGGTTGATAGGCTGCCGCCTTAATCGGCGGCGGCTGAGGGGGATCTGTCAGGCGGCAGCAGGCTGGTCGGTTAGACCTTGTTCTGCTTCCGACCACCACTCGTGACTGAACGGTGGCCAGAGGACGGTTCCGTGCCGGCTTTGCTCGTTGCGTTAATGGGTGCTCTTCAGGAGATCTGACATCGCCACCTTCGGCCGTGGTGCCGAAGCACCCGGGCCGAGAGGTTACCTTGCCCGTCAGTTGACGGCCGCGATCCGGGACGGCTTGCGGACGCGGTCCAGCAAGGTGTCGACGCGATAGCGTTCGGCTTCGAACACGGTGCGCATTTCACCATCCAGCGTCCGGCCCTTGGGCAGCTTGATCCGCATAGGATCCATGTAGCGGCCGTTCACCAGCACTTCGTAGTGCAGGTGCGGTCCGGTCGACAGGCCGGTGGAGCCGACGTATCCGATGATCTGGCCCTGGCTGACCTTGACCCCTTCACGGATGCCGCTGCCGAAGCCGCTCATGTGGTTATACGTGGTGGTATAACCGTTGGTGTGCTGCAGCTCGATACGACGGCCATAGCCGGAACTCCAGCCTGCCTTCACGATCGTACCATTGCCGGCCGCCATGATCGGCGTTCCGCGAGATGCGGACCAATCCACACCGCGGTGCATCTTGGTATAGCCGTGAATCGGGTGACGGCGCATGCCGAAGCCGGACCGGAACTTGCCGCCGTTGAGCGGCTTGCGGATAAGAAACTTCTTAGCGCTCTGGCCGGTCTCGTCGTAGAAATCGGTCACGCCATCGTCAGGCGTGCGGAACCGGTAGAACTCCCGCGTGGTGTTGCCGGTGTTGAGTGCGGCATACAGGATCTTCGGCGGGGTGTTGTCGTCGCCGTCGGTGAAGAACAGCTCAAGAGCATCACCCGGCTGGACGCGCGCGTTGAAATCGACATCGAAGGAGAACATGCGCACGAGATCATTGATGATCTCTTCCGGCATGTCCTGTTCAAGCGCGGTTTGATAAAGGCTGTCGTAGATGGCGGGCGTCGGGCCGCCATAGGAAACGCGGTCGGCTTCTTCGAAGGCATCTGCAAGGAAAGTGCTTGGTTCCTTCGCTTCGATATAAGCGCCGCTGTCCGAGCGGGCGACAGTGGCCCGGTGTTCGGTGTTTTCGTAAAGGCTCACGCGTTCAGGACGCATCCGCTCCAGATCGTCCGGTGACGGGGCGTAGGCGATCCGCAACCTTTGACCTTCTGTCAGATCGGTTATGCCGAACAGGTTCGAGAAGGCGGCCGAAATGGCAACGGCTTCGTACTCGGTCGCATCGTAGTCCATCATGACGTCGACCAGATCCTGATCCTTCGTCACGGGAACGATGCTCTCGTCCATGCCGGCAAAGCGGATCTCCTCGTCCTGCTTGGAAACGAAGGATACGTTTTCCGGCGTGATACGCACGGCGTAGCGTTCCAGGTCCGGCTGAAGGGCAAGATTGAAATCGAAGCGCCCCGGATCGACAAGCGACTTTGCCGCCATTTCGACAGCGTCAATGGAAAGCGTGCGCGCGGTTTCGCGAACGGCAAGCTCGACCTCGGTCTCGGACGGGGTCCGGTCCAGATCGATATCCGCGCTGGAGGACGGGAAGGGGGCCAGCGAAATGCTGACTTCGCTTTCCAGTTTCGCGCCATAAATGGAATCGGCCGGAAGCGGGGTGCCGGTCTCCGCAATGTTGGTGCCGCCGTCGTCATCGTTGTTGTCGGCGAACATGTTCAGCGGATTGAATGGCGGAATGCGCTCGGCCAGCTCAGGGTCCTTGCGGGTCGCAAGCGTCGCGCTGACGAAGGTATGCGGCTGGACGCGAATATGGTCGCGGTCGCCCTCGCGCGTGACCACATTGACGTCGATGACATGC
>NZ_AAUW01000002.1:0-400000 GCF_000168975.1 Roseibium aggregatum IAM 12614 | reverse complement strand
GCGAGGCCGAAAGGCGTAGTCGATGGGAATGCAGTTAATATTCTGCAGCTTGGTGGTAGTGACGGATGCCGTGTGTTGTATCTCCTTATTGGATTGGGGGTGCAGCGAAGGTGTTCCAGGAAATAGCTCCACCGTATAAACCGTACCCGAAACCGACACAGGTGGACTGGTAGAGAATACCAAGGCGCTTGAGAGAACTATGCTGAAGGAACTCGGCAAAATGCTCCCGTAAGTTCGCGAGAAGGGAGACCTCACGATGGGCAACCGTTGTGGGGTGGCACAGACCAGGGGGTGGCGACTGTTTATCAAAAACACAGGGCTCTGCGAAGCCGTAAGGCGACGTATAGGGTCTGACGCCTGCCCGGTGCTGGAAGGTTAAGAGGAGGTGTGCAAGCACCGAATTGAAGCCCCAGTAAACGGCGGCCGTAACTATAACGGTCCTAAGGTAGCGAAATTCCTTGTCGGGTAAGTTCCGACCTGCACGAATGGCGTAACGACTTCCCCGCTGTCTCCAGCATAGACTCAGTGAAATTGAATTCCCCGTGAAGATGCGGGGTTCCTGCGGTCAGACGGAAAGACCCCGTGCACCTTTACTACAGCTTCACACTGGTATTCGTCACGACATGTGTAGGATAGGTGGTAGACGTTGAAGCAGGAGCGCCAGCTCTTGTGGAGTCACCCTTGAAATACCACCCTTGTCGTCATGGATATCTAACCGCGGTACAACAATATCCGGGACCGTGTGTGGCGGGTAGTTTGACTGGGGCGGTCGCCTCCCAAATGGTAACGGAGGCGCGCGAAGGTGGGCTCAGAGCGGTCGGAAATCGCTCGTTGAGTGCAATGGCATAAGCCTGCCTGACTGCGAGACTGACAAGTCGAGCAGAGTCGAAAGACGGCCATAGTGATCCGGTGGTCCCTCGTGGAAGGGCCATCGCTCAACGGATAAAAGGTACGCCGGGGATAACAGGCTGATGATGCCCAAGAGTCCATATCGACGGCATTGTTTGGCACCTCGATGTCGACTCATCACATCCTGGGGCTGGAGCAGGTCCCAAGGGTTTGGCTGTTCGCCAATTAAAGTGGTACGTGAGTTGGGTTCAGAACGTCGCGAGACAGTTCGGTCCCTATCTGCCGTGGGTGTAGGAGAATTGAGAGGATCTGTCCCTAGTACGAGAGGACCGGGATGGACGTACCTCTGGTGGACCTGTTGTGGCGCCAGCCGCATTGCAGGGTAGCTATGTACGGAAGGGATAACCGCTGAAAGCATCTAAGCGGGAAACCCACCTCAAAACCAGTTCTCCCTGAAGAGCCGTGGAAGACCACCACGTCGATAGGAAGCGTGTGGAAGTGCGGCAACGCATGAAGCTTAGCTTTACTAATAGCTCGTTCGGCTTGATCCTCTCATTAGTCAATGTTCATCTTTTGGATGCGCCCCTGGCGCATCAAAAAGATCATCTTAAGTGCGCTATCGCCCTTTGGGCTGCTTGAGCGCGTTTGAGATAATGGTTTTGTTCTCACGGACGTACCGGTCCTTTGGACCTGTCCTGCGAACCACGCGGCCTGACCGGCCGACGGCCACTTGGCCTTGCCTTCGCTGCGCTCGGAGCTCTTGTTCCTTGCAAAGCAGAAGGAAAACCAGATCAAAATCAAATAAATATATAGACCAGTTCACGCAAATTGCGCTTCGCCGGCCTGGTGGCCCTAGCGGGGAGCCCCCACCCGATCCCATCCCGAACTCGGCCGTGAAACTCCCCAGCGCCAATGGTACTGCATCTTAAGGTGTGGGAGAGTAGGTCGCCGCCAGGCCTGCTAATCGCAATTTGAAACCTCTTCAATTTGTCTGTCGCTCACGCGCGTAACGCCCTTCGGGCTGCGCTCCGCGGGGCGGCCTGCCAAATACAAAGTCTGGCCGGCGGCCACTTGGCCTTGCCTCCGCTGCGCTCCGGAACTTCTTGTCCCCTAACAGCGCAGCACTCAAGGCAACACGAAACACGCTGCCGCAGCCTTGATGCAGCAGCCCAGTTTGCCCCCAGGACCAAAGCGCCGAGGACAAACAAAACTAAAATCTCCGGGCTTACTCAAGCCCATCCGGGATACCTCGGTACCCCGAAAACAACCGAATAACGCGGGATGGAGCAGCCCGGTAGCTCGTCAGGCTCATAACCTGAAGGTCGCAGGTTCAAATCCTGCTCCCGCAACCAACAAATAACCCGGCCTCGCGCCGGGTTTTTTGTTGGTAACGGATACAGATTTTAAACTGACCAGGGGCCCGCAAGGAGGGCTATGCCCGACGCAGAAGGGCAGAAAACTCTCAAATCCTGCTCCCGCAACCAAACAAAAAAGCCGTCCGTAAGGGCGGCTTTTTTGTTTGGTAACGGACACAGGCCAGACCCTCACAGGCACCCTTCAAGCTCAGCGAAAGCTCGCCGCAGAAGCCCAGAAACAAAACCAAAGCATCAGCAAAAAAAACAAAAGCCCCATCCCCCAAGCGGGGGCCGTTCGCGTTCGTGACCCCAGCTTATAAAAAACAGAAGCCCCGCCGAACAAACAGCGGGGCTTTTGTCGTTCCAGCGGGGCCGGAAACCTACGCCGTCTCCGACAGAACACGGCCCAAAGTCGAAACCATCTCGTCCACCATATCTTCCTCAACGATCAAAGGCGGCGAAAGCGCCAGAATATCGCCGGTAACGCGAACTAGAAAACCGGCAGTGCTTTGCGATCTCCCGGTAATTCGATGGTGCAGGTGGGCATCACCAACTTGCTGACTTTTCAAATTCCGGCCTCGTCTCGAGAGGGCCGACCTATTCGACGGAAAGCCTGACAAGACCCTGTGGCTTCAAGCAGAAATCCAAGAATCCGATTAGAAAGCGCTATGAACGTTACGAAAGGCGAGATTGCGCGTGAGTTAATGGAATTTATCGGCAAGCAAATCAAAATTGACATCGCTATCGTTTGAGATACTATTTCCGAAATACTAATTTTAAATTGAACAATAACGTTCGCAATCGCACGGTCTTTGATATCGAACGGACAGCTGCGAGCGCATAAGCCGATCAGGCTCAAGATAAGACTTCTGACTGAATTTTTTGATGTCGGCGACGTAAGTCGTTCCGTCCGCAATCTGACTGACGATAACTGTTTATCCCCTTTGTTTTTGCAAATTGAATATGGTCCGCTATGAATTCCACTTCGCAGCAAAGTTCACAATTCAACTATTCCGTACACGGTCTGCGCGGCGTTGCGTCGATCATGGTTCTGATTGCCCATATTCTTGGCGGTACGGCTGAACATATTTACAGCGACAGGCCAGGATACGTTGATGGGATCGTGCCGTTCCACAATTTCGGAACATTTGGCGTGATGCTGTTTTTCGCAATCAGCGGGTTCGTCATCCTGCCGAGTGTGATGAGATATTCTCCAAGAGAGTTTGCCTTGAGGCGCCTGCTGAGGCTCTATCCACTCTTTCTGGTGACGACGTTGTTCTTTGCCGCTCTCAATGGCGTGACAAACAGATATCCGGAGCTGAACAACGTCGAGTCAGTGCTGTTTTCCCTGACTTTCCTGGACTTGTTCACGACGACAAAGCAGGTTGCCCCGAACGCCTGGAGCCTGACCTATGAAGTGATGTTCTATACGTTGTCCTGCATGACGTATTTTTTCCTGACACGGAAAATGAACGTTTTCTGGAAGATTGCTTCCCTAGCGATACCGATCCTGTTTACCTATCACTATCCGAAAGCCCTGTTCTTTCTGTCCGGGGCCGCCGTCTTCTGGATGTACAAGAGCGAAATCACGAACGGACTGAAATATTCCAAGACACTTGAAGCAATTGCCTTTGTTGTCTGGGTGTATCTGGCTGCTACTTGGGATTTCAAGTTTCGGACCTACGAGTTTTTCGAAGCCTATCCGACCGTCATTCCGGGCCCCGCTCTGCTGATCCTCTCCACCGCGACCTATTTCTTCTTTGCTGCGTCGAGAGATAGCCTGACCGGAAAATTGCTGAACAACAGGGTGATGTTCTATTTCGGAACGATTAGCTACAGCTTCTATCTCGTTCATCCATATATATATTTTGCGACCAGATACCTGTTCTCTTCCATGGGTTTGTTTGGCGAGAATATATTCATGTCCTTGCTGCTGTTCGGGGCGACCGTATTCCTGCTGACGACTCTGTTTTCGCATTTTTCCTATCTGATATTCGAGCGAATGCCCTACCAGATCTATTTCGGCCAGAAAATCTACCGGAACAGGCGGATTCAAAACGCTTGAGAGAGGGGGCATGTGCCTTCGATGACCGGTCGGGGGGGGCCCATTTGTGGCATCAGGAGCTGACAGGATCTTCCCGGCAGGAAGCGGTTTAGGTGTGCCTCATACGGTGACCGCGGCGGGTGATCTGGGCGACGCCGCAAGCGACCGGTCTGCGATCGAGGCGACCCTTTCGGCCAGTTCAACAATTCTCTCGTGGTCCCAGGTGGTATCGACGAGGAAAGCAAGGCTTGTTTCGCCCAGTTGTCTGGCCACGGGAAGCGGTTCGGTGGGTTCGAGCCCACGATCGCGAAAGATTGCCTCACGGTAGACTTCGGAACAGCTGCCGGAAAACGCGGGCAACCCGGCTTCGGAAATTTCGGCAAGGATCCGGTCGCGCGACCAGCCATCGGCCATCGCCGCAGGACGCACGAATGCGTAAAAGCGATAATAGGCATGGGTGAGGGACGGAGGTGGAACGGGAACCCGTAACGCACTCGACCCGCTGAGGATCTCGGCAAGCGTCATAGCATTGCGCGTCCGGTAGGCGCGCATTTCAGCGAGCCGCGACAACTGTATGCGCCCGATTGCTGCCGACGGTCCCGTCATGCGCAGGTTGGTGCCCGGGCCTGAATCATGCAGCCACCGGAAGCCGGGCTGGCGGGACTTTTCGAACACTGTGGCGTAGCCCTTGCCGTGGTCCTTGAAGCTCCAGGCTTGGGACCAGAGGTCTGGGTTGTCGGTGAGAAGCATACCCCCTTCGCCGCCGGTCGAGATTATCTTGTCCTGGCAGAAGGAATAGGACCCGAAATCACCCATCGTTCCCACATGTCGCTGACCGATCATCGCGCCATGCGCCTGGGCGCAATCCTCAATCACCCACAAATTGTTGGCGCCGGCGAGGTCCAGGATACCATCCATGTCGCAGGGCCAGCCTGCCAGATGCACAGGCAGGATGCCGACCGTTCGCGGGGTGATGAGGGGAGCAATCGTCTGCGGTGTGATGTTCTGGCTGTCCGGATCGATGTCGGCGAACACCGGAACGCCGCCGGCCAGGAGCACGCAGCTTGCAGACGCAACGAAGCTGCGCGGGGTCACGATCACTTCGTCGCCCGGCTGAATATCGAGGACCCGCAGCGCCGTGTCCAGCGTTACCGAGCCATTGGCCATCGCGATCGCGTGTGCAGCGCCCGTGTAGTCGCAATATTCGGCCTCGAAGGCAAAGACGTCCGGGCCGGTCCAGGCATTCACCTTGCCGGACCTAAGGACGCCGGCGACGGCGTCGATTTCTTCATCGGTGTAGACTGGCCAACTGCCCATGTCCCTCTCCTCAGGCTACGCAACGCACGAGGACGAACCCCTCGGCGGCAGAACGGTGAACGGTCGCCCCGCGCAAGGTGGCCAGTGCCCGCAGGGCCTCCACCGACCTTTCATGGGGAGCCTCCCGAACCTGACTCGCGAAAAGCTGGAAAGCCTCAAGCTTGCGCTCAAGCGTTGATGAAATGTCCACGAAGACATTCGGAACGAATGCCGGCGTCAGATACGGCGCATTCCAGTTGGTTTCCGACAGCGTTTCATAAGCGGCGATGACCGATGGATGCCGCGCCTGGTGAGGCCGGCTGGCAACCAAGGTGGACAGAAAGCAGAGCTGATGGTCGAGATGGATGTCGCCCGGATGCGGAGCAAGGACCAGGGTCGGGTCGAGATCTCGCACGAGCGTCCCCAGTCCATTGTTCAGTTCGGCATGAGGATGCTCGGCCAGTTCAGCCGCTGGAAAATCAAGCCAGTGGGTCTGTGCAATGCCCAGATGCGCATGCGCAGCAGCGGCTTCTTCACGAACCTTGTTGATCTGCTCGTCAGAAAACCGGGGTGCGCGGCCCCGCGTGACGACTGCGACATGCACCGCTCTGCCCTGATCCGCAAGACGTGCGATGGTGCCTCCGGCACCCAGCACCTCGTCATCGGGATGGGGCGCGATCACAAGCGCCGGGCCGTTGCCGTTGAAGATTGGAGAATTCATGATACTGCCCGACTGCTGAGTTTGGAATGAAGACCGGGGCACCGGTCGGGACCGGTCCAGTCGAGAATTTCAAGACACTGCCCGTCGCCGCATGCGACGGTGAAAACAGATCCGTCAACCGCCTGGACCTGGCCTGGAAGGCCGATGTAACGGCCTTTGTGAGGGCAGTGCCTTGCACGGAGCACGGTCAGCGTGTCGCCGTTGGACGTTTGCGTGAAAGCTCCGGGATAGGGAGGGCCGACGGCCCGGATGAGCCTGTGGATCTCGGCTGCGGGGCGGGTCCAGTCGATAAGGCCGTCTTCCGGACGCCGCCGCGCACATATGCTGACGCCATCCTCGGATTGCGGTTCCGACGGAATGTCTCCGGACCGGATCCTGGTCAACAGCGGCGGAAGCATCTGCGATACCGCGCTCCGGACGCGGTCATAGAGCTCGCGGGCCGTGATTGTTTCCGGGTCTATTTCATAGCGCATCTGCGCTGCGATTGCACCGTCGTCCACGCCTTCGCCTAGCCAGAACAGGGTCGCGCCGGCCTCGGATTCGCCCTGCAGGATCGTCCAGGGAATAACACCCCGGCCGCGCAGTCGCGGCAGGGCAGAGGGATGGAACCCTATACAGCCGAGCCGGGGTATCGCGCGAAAGTCCGGTCCGCAGATCTGGGACCAGCCGATGACAAGTATCAAATCGGGGGCGACTTCCCGAAGAACGTTGAGCGTCTCCTCGGAGCCGGATCGTGCGGTGTGGTGGACCGGCACGCCGTGCTTTTCAGCTGTCGGCGCAAGATCGGCAAAATCGGAGTGCCGGCCGGACAGTTCCGGTGGCAGCGTCACCACGAGGGAGGGAATGTGACCTGCGGCGCAAATTGCGGCAAGAGCTTCAAGAGACCCTTCAACCGCACCCACAAAGACGATCTTCATGCGGAAACCCGGTTGTTTTCTATCCCGTTGTCGAGATCTCGCCAGGAGCTTGCGGCTTCCAGCCGGCTTGCGTTACGGTGCTCACCGAATAGGGCGACCCCAACCGTTTCAAAGAGGATCTGGAAATCAAGCGCCGCGGACCGATGGGCAATATACCAAAGGTCCAGCCGCAATTTCTCCTCGTTGCTCAGCGTCGTGTTGCCGCTTACCTGCGCCCAACCGGTCAGCCCCGGCCGCACGGATCCACGCCGCAATCCGTCCTGACCGAATTGCGCAACTGTCTCGGGCTTCAACGGGCGCGGTCCGACCAAGGCCATGTCACCGCGAATGATTGACAAGAGCTGCGGAAATTCATCGAGCCGCATGCGTCTCAGCCAAATTCCAGCCGTGGAAACGCGTCTGTCGTCGGGAAGCAAATTCCCGCTGGCGTCGCGTGCATCGCTCATGGTGCGCAGCTTGACGAGATAGAACACTGAGCCGCCTTTACCAGCACGTATTTGCCGAAAAAGAACCGGCTGACCAAGCGTAAGAAACGTGGCGAAAGCAGCGAGCATGAACAACGGTAAAGCAACGATAAGCGCGCAAAGGCACAAAAAAACTTCAATAAACCTGTTCATCGGAATCCTTGGCTCCTGAAATTTAAAAAAAACACAGAGAAAATTCTGAAGGCCAATAAAACCAGAATATAAAGAAAACAACGATCTCCTTAGAAGCATCGGTCCCGTATTATTGGCGCGCCTCGCGAGAATTTACAAGTGAAACTCACGTATGCGTTCGAACAATGGGGCTGCCACCTGTATGTGCCCTCGAGGAACCCTTTGAGAATCTGCCGGTTTAAAGGTGTCGGGGGCATGGAGTTCACCTGTTTCAAAGCCGATAAAAAATTTAACGGCATGGTTGCAGTGGGGACTCGAAACGATCGGGCGGGGAGTTGCCTGTCCATGCCGGTTTCATCCAGCCCACTCCGGCAGCTCCGTAATCCGGGCGGCAAAGGGTGGCTTGATGAGCCGATCCGGTTGCCACGATTCCCTGGTGTGCTCGTCATAAACAAGGCTTGTCGATTGTGGGGATGACGTATTTTGCACTGTCAAAATGCGGTATGCGGAACTCGCTGATTTTTATTGTTTTTTCTGTGTTTTCTCCCGTGTCAGGGGTGCCGCGATGGGCGCTGGATGAAACGATTAAAAAAATTTGTGGAAAAAAACTATTTATTAACCTTGCGGTATGTGCTACATCATGGTTTGAAATTGCAAGACTAAATTTGACATGAAATCCTGTGACGTTAGCGCTTGTTTCATGTTCTGAAGATTATATTTTTTAAACCGGATCATCATTTTAAGTGATCTACGTCCAGCAAATGGGCAATCTTCGGAAAAATTGAAAATATTTGTCGTTACTACATTCGAAAAGTGGAAATCTGATTTTATATTTTCCATTTTGTAAATAAGCCGCCGTCGCAGCAAAGCAAAACCAAGAATAATCAGTTCGTTAGAAAAAAACGGACAACGAGGCGTCGTGAATTTTCACGCCTCCAGTGCTTAGTGGAGCTGTTGCTTATGGCTGATTTTTATTCTTCTGAGACTTTGTCGAAGATCAGGATAAAGGCTTCGAGTCACTCTTTCCTGCCGACCTTGCCGGGGGTTCATCGGTGGTGGCAGCAGCTGGTGACCGAGTTGAAAGCTAACCGGAGACTTGTTCTCGGTGACGTCGTTTCCATAACGCTCTCGGCCGCACTTGCGGTGCTTCTGACCGTGACCGGATCAGCGCAAAAGCAGTTGTTGCCTGCCATATTGCCCTTCGCGGCGTTGGCGTGTGTCTGCGGCCTCGTGATCTTTCCTTTGGCCGGGTTCTATCGTCGCGATACGCGATCCACCTCGTTGAGAGACATCGTTGTTCTGCTCAAGGGCGCCCTGCTCGCAAGTGTATCGATTGCAATTCTGTCGCGGCTGAATCAGGTAACTTCCTCCGTTCCTATTCCTGTTGTGGTCGTTCAGTTCTATCTCGCGGTGCCCGCGCTCGGTGCATTGCGGGTGATCGCCAGGGGCCGTGAACTGACCCGGCAAAGCCGCCAGCTCAAAGAGGGAAACACGAAGATTCCGGTTCTTCTGGTGGGAACCGGCGCGAGTTGCGACCTCTTCCTGCGTTCATTGCGCAATACCGGCTCTCGCTACCAGCCGGTCGGGATCATCGACGATGCCCGCAACGCTCAGGGGCTCTACTTCCACGACGTCCAGATCATCGGTTCGCTGCGCGATCCTGAAAATGTCCTCGAACGGCTGTCACAGTGGAATGTTCTGCCGCAGCGGCTGCTTCTGACGGAGCCGATAACTCATTTCGACAGTGAGGGCATCCAGAAACTGACCGTCTGGGCCAGCGGGCACGGGGTGACCGTCTCGCGGCTGAACGGGCTGGAAGATCTCGGCGCGCAAGACCTTGGCGATGGCCAGAACATGAGAACCGTCGATCCGGATGACATTCTGGATCGCCCGCAAAAGGCAGTCGAACGGTCGTTGCTGTTCGAAGTGTTCAGGGGGCGGCGGATCCTGGTGACCGGTGCCGGAGGGTCTATCGGCAGCGAGCTGACGCGGCAGATTGCGTCCTTCAATCCAGCAGAGATCGTGATCATCGATAACTGCGAGTTCAACGCCTATTCGATCGACATGGATCTGTCGCAGCATTTCCCCAATGTACCGCGGCGGATGTATGTGGCCTCGATTGTCGATGCGGACCGCGTCAACTCGATCTTCAGACAGCACCGACCGGAGCTGGTGTTCAACGCGGCTGCCCTGAAGCATGTGCCGATCGTCGAGCTCAACCCGTGCGAGGGCGTTCTGACAAACGTCGTCGGATCGCGCAATGTTGCCGATGCCGCCCGGGAAGTCGGGGCTCTCGCAATGGTGCAGATCTCGACCGACAAGGCCGTCAACACGACCAACGTCATGGGGGCGACAAAACGGGTCGCGGAATTCTATGTCCAGGCGCAGGACCGCATCACTAACGAGACGGAAGAACGCACGAGGTTCTTCTCGGTCCGGTTCGGCAATGTCCTGGGGTCGTCAGGATCGCTGATCCCCCTGTTCCAGCGCCAGATCACGAACGGCGGGCCGATCACGATCACCGATCCCAAGATGGAACGGTACTTCATGACGATCCGCGAAGCGGTTCAGTTGACACTGGTTTCTGCCGCGAGCGGCCTGAAGTTCGACACCAGCCAGGGGGAAATCTTCGTCCTGGACATGGGCAGCCCGGTCAAGATCGTCGATCTTGCCGAGCGCATGATCCGGCTTGCCGGACTGACGCCTCACAAGGACATCAAGATCAATTTCATCGGCATGCGTCCCGGCGAGAAGCTGTTCGAGGAATTGTTCGACAAATCCGAAAGCCGGGCCGATTGCGGCATACCGGGTGTCAGCGCCGCTCGTCCGGAGGGCGTTCCGATAGCACGGCTACGGGCGATGATCCTGAAGCTGGAGCTTGCGGCGCGGCGTCAGAACGGGCCTCTGGTCAATCAGTTGCTCCGGGATCTGGTGCCCGGCTATGGCACCAAGAGTTCCTATACGGTGGAAACGGCCAAAGCCGCGGCCGGCAGTATTGCCCGTGTCGGTGCGATGGACCTGCCCATGAAACTGCCGGTCCCGGCGAGCGCCGTTCTTCGGCCCGCCAGCGCACCTGAAGTGCTGAGTGCGGGCTAATGAGCGCTTCCGTCAACCATATGCGCAACGCCGTCAGTGTGTCTGCGACGTCAGGCAAGGGGGGCAATTCCGGCCGCCGCAGGCGAGCCGTGATTGTCGGCAGCCTCGGGTATTCGCTGGTCAATTTCCGGCTGGACCTGATGCGGCGCTTCCAGGCAAACGGCTATCAGGTCATCGCTCTCGCTGCCGAGATCGACGCCGAGACCGCAAGAATTCTGGACGAGAACGGGATCGCCCATCGCGAAATTCCCATGAACCGCACGGGGACGAACCCCTTCAGCGATCTCGTCAGTCTTTGGGCGCTGATGCGCGCACTTCGCGAGGAAAAGCCCGAACTCGTCCTGGCATACACCATGAAGCCGATCGTCTATGCCTGCCTTGCAGCGCAACTGGTCGGCATCCGGTCCCGCTACGCCCTGTTCACCGGGCTCGGCTATGCCTTTATGGAAGACAAGCCGGTTGGCCGCCGGCGCTACGTGCGCGCTGCCTCCGTCTGGCTGCACCGGATCGCACTGCGCAGGCTGACCGCGGCTTTCTGCTACAACCGTGCGGATCGCCGGGACATCCGGACCTTCCGGCTGATACCGGACCGGGTGCCGCTGCACGATATTCCAGGTTCAGGCGTGGACACGGCACGCTTCTCGGCAACGCCCGTTCCGCAAGGGCCTATACGCTTCCTTTTCGTCGGCCGGCTGCTTCGCTCCAAGGGGCTTGCTCTTCTTGCAGAAGCCGCAAAACGCCTCAAATCCGAAGGCCATGAATTCGAGCTGGACATTCTGGGCCCAACCGACAGCAATCCCGATGCGATCGAGCCGGAGCAGCTCAAGGCGTGGCAGGATGAAGGTGTGTTGAGATATCGCGGAGCGACAAACGATGTCGTGCCGTTCCTGCACGCAAGCAGTGTGCTGGTCCTTCCGACGTCGCTACGCGAAGGCATTCCGCGGTCGATCCTGGAGGCCATGTCTTGCGGGCGCGCCGTCATTACCACCGATGCCCCGGGCTGTGGAGAGACGATAGAACACGGTGTTTCCGGTTTCGTCGTCCCGCGCGACGATGTTGAGGCTCTGGCCGGGGCGATGAAAAGCTTCATCGAAAAGCCAGACCGGGCAGCCGTCATGGGCGCTGCCGCCCGTGACCTCGTCTGCAGCAGGAACGACATTCACCAGGTAAATGCCAGGCTGATGCAGCTCATGGGCATCGAGGCCGTACGTTATGCTTCCGGCGTACGTAAACCGGATCCGGTTGCGGATGCGGAAGTGGCCCGCCAGGTCTCGGAGGTTGCCCTCTCATGACCCTGTCAGTCGCATCGACCCGCACGGTATTGACCGACCTGATGACGTCCCGGGTCGTGCGTTTTGTTGGCGCCGGCATAATCAACACGGCTTTTGGATACGGGGTCTTTGCAATCCTCGTGCTGGCGGGTGTGCACCCGCAAGTCGCTCTTGTGGCGCAGTTCGGTCTCGGGGTCATCTGGAACTACTCCATCCATGCCCGGTTTGTTTTCGGTGTCAGCGGCTTTGGCAGGCTCCCACTCTATGGGCTTGCCTATGTGGTCGCATATGCATTCAACGCCCTGCTGCTTGCAGTCCTGACCGGAGCCGGGGTGCCTGCGCTTGGCGCGCAGCTCCTGTCGCTGCCGCCCGTCGTGGCTCTCTCCTACGTTCTTGTTGCCCGTGCGCTTGGCGCGCGGGAAAGCGGAAAGGGCTTACAGCGATGAGTGTCCTGCAGTCCAACGAGTTGACCGTCGCACTGGACGAGGTTTCGCATGCCGGACACCTCCAGAAATGGCTGCGGCTTGCTGTCAGTGCGGCATCCGTTGCTGGCGTCGCGCTGTTGCTGGGTGCCCTCTACGGCAGGCTGATGGCCTTTGGCGTGCGGCGCGACGAGATGATGTTCGTTCCGCCCGCGCAGTATCTGCCGGACTGGGAGCTCTACAGAGACGCCTTCTTCAACCATGTGCCGAATGTCGCCTGGTTCTTCCACTTCATGCATATCGCGTTCAGCGATCAGGGATTGCTCGGCTCGGCAAGAACAGGCGTCTTTCTTCTCTGGGTGCTGCTGATCCTTGCGATTGTCTGGACCACGCTCCGCATCTCGCGGTCCTGGCTGCTGGCGATCTTCTCGGCCGTGGCCATTGTCGCGGCGGATCCGTTGCTCGGCCAGGCCGGGATGGCTGCGACCAACAACCTGCTGCCGCTGCCCTTTGCGGTTCTGGGGATCGGTCTGTTTCTGGCCGAGACCATGGAACAGCGGCCGCGATCCAGCCTGATTTTCGTTGCCGGGCTGTGCCTTTCGCTCGCCGCGGGCAGCAAGATCAGCGCGGTGGTTTTCATTCCCCCGGTCGCGCTTGCCGCTTTCCTGCTGCCGGCCCGTGTTTCCTTGCGCACACGGCTGATCGGAACCGTGCTTCCGCTCGCTGCCGGCGGACTGGTCGGAGCCTTGCCGGTCTTCTGGTATCTGCTGGACGACCCGCAGTTGTTTCTTGCGCATGTGCTGTCATTTCATACCGGCCCGCACATTGATTACTGGATAGCGAATGCGGCCGGCGAACCCGGCCTGGCGATGGGGCTGGGCGGCAAGTTGCAGCTTGCGTATGAAGCCTGGCTGGCGGGAGGTCCTCTGATCCTCGCAACTGTGCTGGTCTACCTCTTCTGGGTGGCGCTTCGCGCTCAGCACAAAGGTGAGGCCCAGGGCGGCGACTGCCGTGGTCAGATTGGTGTCGTCCTTGCGGTTATCGCACTTGCGGCCGCGCTCAGCTTCGTGCCGACACCGGGTTTCCCGCAGTATTACATTCAGCCGCTCGTCTGCCTGCCGATCCTCGGGGCGTTGCTCTATCGGCGGATCGGGACACAAGACCGTCAGCAAGTGGTGCCGGTTCTTTGCGCCAGCATGCTTGTCATGCTCGTCATCACGCTTCCGCGGCTCCTGCCCGGGCTGGCAAGCCTTGCTGCCCCGGACAAGTTTACCTCCGCACGCATGGTTCGCGGCGGTCAGGAATTGCAGCAGGCCCTTGCCTCTCACAATGTGCCCGAAGGACCGGTGGCGACCTTCATGCCTCTTTACCCGATGGAGGCCGGTCTCGAAGTCTATCCGGAATTTGTGTCCGGTCAGTTCGCCTACCGGACCGCACCATATACGGACGCCGAGCTTGCCGCATTTTATCGCATGGCCGGCGCCGACGACCTGGAAGACCTGTTCGGCAAAGTGCCTCCGGCGGCCATCCTGGTGGGCTACGAGCCCGACCTGGAAGCGCCGATGGTCGAGTATGCGCAGGCAAACAACTACCTGGAAGTTCCGGTTACCGAATTGAGCAACCGTTACGGCCAAGGCCGACTTTTTGTTCGAACCAGAGGAGGCCAGGACTGAGCTGCCGGTCTGCGGCTCTGGATCAAGTGTCAGCGCGATCATTTCAGTCGGACTGACTTCGTTTCAAACCAAGATTTTGTTTTCAGTGTTTAGACAATCAGGGAGAAGAAAATGCAAACTGTACTTCTTGCCGGTGGGTTGGGTTCGCGGTTGGCTGAAGAGACAGTCACCATTCCCAAACCGATGGTCGAGGTTGGCGGTAGGCCGATCATTGCCCGCGTCATGGATATTTACAGCCATTTCGGCCACCGCGACTTTGTCGTTGCGGCTGGTTACAAGGCGTTGCTGATCAAGCAGTTTTTCGCCAACTACCACCTGATCGCCAACAATATTTCCGTGTCCGTGGACACAGGAAAGCTGCGTCTCGTGCCGTCGGAGCCAGGCGGCTGGAACGTGTGCGTTGTCGACACGGGCTCCCACACGATGACCAGCGGCCGCATTCGCAGGCTGCGCGACTGGCTCAACAACGAAACCTTCATGTGTACTTACTCGGACGGTCTGGGCAATATCGACATCAATGCCCTCTTGGACTTCCACAAGTCGCACGGAAAACTTGCCACCGTCACGGCCGTTCAGCCACCTGCGCGCTTCGGCAACATCGAGCTCAAGGGCGACCGGGTGTTTGCGTTTACCGAAAAGGTGCGCAAGCGCGACACCTGGATCAACGGTGGCTACTTCGTCTTCGAACCTGGCGTCCTGGACTACATGGTCGACGATGCCGAGCCGCTGGAGCAGTCGCCTCTGACCCAGATGGCCAAGGACGGCGAGCTGATGGCTTATCGTCACGACGGTTTCTGGCATCCGATGGATACCGTCCGTGACCGGGATACGCTCAATTCGCTGTGCGATGAGCTGCCGCCGCCGTGGCTGCGTTTCAACCAGGAGATGCCTGCCGACATGCCGGCGCTCGCGATCTGAGATGTCGACCATGTCCGGGTTTATCGATCCTCATATCGGCCGTGCCTTCGCTGGCCGCCGGGTCTTGATCACGGGACACACCGGGTTCAAGGGCGGCTGGCTGTCGGCCTGGCTGCTGCATCTTGGAGCCGATGTCGTCGGCCTGTCCCTGCCTCCCAACGAGGGGCCGGGGGTCTTCAGATCCTGCGGTCTCGACGGAAGGATGGACAGCCGGATTGCGGACATCCGGGATCCGGCAGCGGTGCAGAAGGCCCTGCAGGGCGTCGATGCGGAGATCGTTTTCCATCTGGCCGCCCAGCCCCTGGTGCGCCATTCCTACCGGTTCCCGGCGGAAACCTTCGCGACCAACGTGTCGGGAACGGCCAACGTCCTGGATGCGGTTCGCCAGATGCCGTCGCTGCGCGCGGTCGTCGTGATCACGTCCGACAAGTGTTACGACAACCGCGAATGGACCTGGGGCTATCGCGAGATCGATCCGCTGGGGGGGCATGATCCCTACAGCGCGTCGAAGGGATGTACCGAACTTGTCGCGCAGGCCTACCGCCACGCCTTCTTCGCAGATAGCGAGGGACCGCAACTGGCCACGGCCAGGGCTGGCAACGTCATCGGCGGCGGCGACTGGGGGCAGGAACGCCTGGTGCCGGACATCGTGCGGGCCGCCTCGAGCGGTGTGCCGCTCGAGATCCGCAGCCCCGAGGCGGTGCGCCCCTGGCAGCACGTTCTGGAGCCGCTCTCGGGCTATCTCCAGCTTGCCGCCCGGCTTGTCGAGGACGGCGCCGAGTTTGCGGGTGCCTGGAACTTCGGTCCTGACATTGAAAGCACGGTCAATGTGCGCGAGCTGATGCAGATGATGCGGACAGCCTGGGGCCAGGGTGCTCCGGAGGTCCGTTTTCCCGAGCAGCAGCCGGGACGGACCGCGGCTTTGCACGAAGCCGGTATCTTGCGCCTCGACAGCACCAAGGCTCGCACCCGCCTCGGATGGCGGCCGCAGCTCAGGCTGGCCGAGGCAATCGGGATGACCGTCGACTGGTACAAGGCCCACGCCCTTGGCGAAGACATGAATGAGTGCAGCGAACAGCAGATTGCAGGTTACAGCGCCCTGATGGCTGGCAGCAGCCTCGCGCGCTATGCGATGGTCGCTGAATAGACATCGCGAGATTACCGGAGAATTGGCACATGCGAGTTAATTACGGTCAGACGGTACACGGACAGGAAGAAATCGACGCCGTGGTCGAAGTGCTCAAGACCTCGACCCAGATGGGGCCGCGTGTTCGTGACATGCAGCAGAAGGTCGCCGAGCTTTTCAGCAAGAACTTCGGGATCATGGTCAACTCGGGGTCTTCGGCCAACTATCTGGCCGTCGAGATCCTGGACCTTCCGCAAGGCAGCGAGGTCATCACGCCCGCGCTGACATTTGCCACCACGGTTGCCCCGCTCGTCCGCCAGGGCCTCGTGCCCGCGTTCGTCGACGCTGCCGAGGGAACCTACAACATCGACGAGACGGCCATTGAACGCATGATCACGCCCGCAACCTCTGCGGTGATGATCCCCTCGCTGATCGGCAACCTGCCGAACTGGAAGCGCATTCGCGAGATCGCAGATGCGCATGGCCTCAAGGTCATCGAGGACAGCGCCGATACGCTGGGCGCGACGATTTCCGGCGAAAGCACCGGGATCTACTCGGATGTCTCGACGACGAGTTTCTACGGTTCGCACGTCATCAACGGGGCAGGCAACGGCGGCATGCTGTGTGTCAACACGCCGGAGCTGGCGCGCAAGGCGCTGTTGCTGCGTTCCTGGGGCCGCAGTTCGTCGCTCTTCGTTGAATCGGAGGCAATCGAAAACCGGTTCAATGTCCGGCTCGATGACATCGAATATGACGCGAAGTTCGTTTTTGAAGCGCTCGGCTACAATCTGGAGCCTTCGGAAATCAGCGCGGCGTTCGGGCTCGTACAGCTCGGCAAGTTGCAGCACAATATCGCGGTGCGCGAACGGCATTTCGAAGCGCACAAGCGGTTCTTCGCCGACTATGAGGACTGGTTCGTTCTGCCGCGCCAGCTTGAAGGCGCCAGGACGGGATGGCTGGCATTTCCGCTGACAATCCGCGCCGATGCGCCGTTTACCAGGCGTGAGCTGCAGATCTATCTCGAAAAGGCCGACATCCAGACCCGCCCGGTCTTCACCGGCAATATCCTGCGCCAGCCGGCAATGAAAGACGTCGACTGCCGGGTCGATCCGTCAGGCTATCCGATCGCCGACGCGGTGATGCGTGGCGGCATCCTTCTGGCCTGCCACCACGGCCTCGACGACGATCAGGTTGAATACATGCACGCGCGTGTCGCCGATTTCCTGAGCCGGTTTTCTGCCGGTTTCAGTGCCATGGCAGCAGGCAACGAGAGGGTCGGATGATGTCGAACCTGCCGTTTCCATCAGGTGAGACCCGCCAGGTCTTGCGGGAACACATTTCCGAAGGGGCGGCATCGACAGCTTGAATCGGCGCGGAATTTCCCGTGCGGAATTGGCAGTGAACAAGAACCTAGACAGTCCAAGTCATTTTAAGAGCGATTGAAAACAATGAATAAGTTCGAGTTAGACAAGTCCATCCGCCGTACCTGCAGAACCTGCGGTTCCGAGGATCTTTTGCTGTTCCTGCCGATGGGTACCCATCCGCCGGCCAACATGTTTGCCAGCGAGGCTGATCGCGGTAAGCCGCAGGTCGCCTTTCCGCTGAACACGCAAGCCTGCCTTGATTGCGGTCTGATCCAGGTTGCCGATCAGGTGCCGGCGGACTTTTTCACCAACTACCTCTACGTGCCATCGGGTGCCGCGACGATGCATTCCCATTTCGCGGAGCTGGCGAAGGTTGCCGTGGACAAGGCGGACGGCGGGTTGATCGTCGACATCGGCTGCAACGACGGGCTCATGCTGTCCCACGCGAACAAGCTCGGCGGCAAGACGCTTGGTGTGGACCCTGCGGCAAACCTTGCGACCATCGCGCAAGAGCGCGGCGTCAGGGTGCACACGGCGTTCTTCAACCCAGAGACGGCCGCGGCCTTGCGAGAGTCCGAAGGACCGGCGGCGGTCATCACGACCTCCAACACCTTCAACCATATCGACGACTTGCACGGCTTCACCGAAGGTGTGCTGACGCTTCTGGACGATCATGGCGTCTTCATCATCGAAGTGCCGTGGGGCAAGGAGATCCTTGAGACCAATGAATTCGACAATGTCTATCACGAGCATCTGTCGGAACTGAGCCTGCTTTCCATCGTGCGCCTGGGCGAAAGCGTCGGTCTGGATGTGGTGGATGTCACCAAGCTTCCGGTCCACGGCGGCTCGATGCGCGTCTTCATGCAGCCAGCTGCCTTGAAGGTGAAGCGCGCTGCAATCGTCGATGAGATGCTTGAAGAAGAACGCCAGGCCGGCATGACGCAGGCTGCGACCTACGAGGAGTTCGCCGACCGCGTTCATCAGATTCGCAAGGATCTCACCGATTTGCTGGCGGAGCTGAAGGCAGAGGGCAAGACGATTGCCGGCTACGGCGCCCCCGCTAAAGGCAATACGCTGCTCAACTTTTTCGGCATCGGCACGGAGACACTCGATTTTCTGGTCGACAGGAATCCGCTGAAACAGGGGCTCTACTCTCCGGGTAAGCACATTCCGGTTCTGGGACCGGAAGCCGTGGCCGAGAAGCAGCCTGATTACCTGCTGGTTCTTGCCTGGAATTTCCTGGACGAGATCCGCCAGCAGATGGCCGATTTCGAGGCAAAGGGCGGCAAGTTCATCGTGCCGCTTCCGGCGCCGAAGATTGTACCCTGAGGCAGGCTTATGGCGCGCGTTCTCATAACCGGAGCATCCGGCTTCATCGGATCGAACCTGGCCCGAGCCTGTTTGCAGCGAGGCGACGAGGTTAGCGTCGTCGTGCGGCCTCGCTCGTCCGTGGCCCGGCTCGCCGGTATCGGATCGCGCATCGGCCTCTACAGGCTTGATCTCACCGATGCCCGGGCTCTCGGCAACTGCCTGACAAAAACCAGGCCGGAGATCGTTTTCCATGCGGGCGCGCGCACCCGTTTCGAAAACCGGCCGGACTTGCAGGATCTTGCAGGCAGCGTCGAGGAGAATGTCACGCCGCTGGTCGCACTCCTGTCGGCTCTGGCCACTTGCGATTGCCCGCCCCGGAGTTTCGTCAGGACGGGAACGATTGCCGAATACGGGGACTGTGCGACGCCCTATACGGAAACAGCGCGCGAAAGACCTGCTGGGTCATACGCCGCCTCTCTTCTGGCCGGGACGCACTATCTGGAAATGGCGCAACCGCGTTTGCCATTCTTAGCCGTCACCGCGCGGCTGGCTTTGACGTATGGACCGGGGCAGTCGGAGAGTTTCCTGATCCCGCGCGCCATTTCTCAATTGCTGACCGGACAGAAAGTGAGTGTCCGCAGCCCCCTGGATCGCCGTGATCTGATCCATGTCGATGACGTGACCAGGGCGCTTATGATGCTGGGCGACACCCCCGAAGATGCGGGGCCGGTGGTCAATGTGGGGACGGGACATACCCCGACGGTCGCCGAGGTCATGCAGACCCTGATCAAGCTGACCGGTGCCGGCGCTGGTCTCGTGAATTTCGGCGATCAAACCGGCGATCCGGTCGAATTGATCGTCTCTGCCGAACGCATCCGCGACCGCCTTGGCTGGTCGCCCGAAATCCAGCTTCAAGATGGCCTCGAAAGGACCGTGAAATGGGCACGAGAGAACATCATTCCAGAGTTCGCAGCGGAGATGCAGGCATGATTCTCGTTTCTGTCCTGATCCCGACGCTGAATGAAGAGGACAACGTTCGCAACACCTACAAGCGTGTCATGGACGTGTTCGACCAGCTTCCCGACTATGAGCCTGAGCTCATTTTCACGGACAACCATTCCAGTGACCGGACTTTCGGCATTCTCACGGAAATCGCCGCCAAGGATCCGCGGGTTCGCGTGATACGGTTTTCGCGCAATGTCGGATATCAGTCGTCGGTGCTGACCGCCTACAGGGCCGCTGAAGGCGCCTGCGCCATACAGCTTGATTGCGACCTCCAGGACCCGCCCGAACTGATCCCGCAGATGCTGGATACCTGGCGCAAGGGCTATCATGTCGTCTACGGAATCCGGAGGAGCCTGCCGGATGGTCCTGTTGTCGCGTGGCTGCGCAGAGCTTTCTATACGCTGATCGACGCGATCAGTCAGGACGACCTTCCCCGGAACGCGGGTGAGTTCCGACTGACCGACCGGCGCATTCTCGATGAGCTGCGCCGCGTGGAAGACCGCTCGCCCTATGTCCGCGGGCTGATCAGCGGCATGGGCTTCAACCAGATCGGTTTTGAGTATGACCGTAACGCCCGCGTCTCCGGTGAATCCAAGTTTCCGCTCCGGGCCATGATCGCTCTGGCGGTGGATGGCCTGATCAACCATTCGCTTCTGCCGTTGCGGCTGGCTTCGTTGATCAGCCTCGTGGGCGGACTGTGCGCCTTCCTGCTGCTTTCGGGTTACATCATCGGCAAGCTTGTCTTTGGTCAGGACTGGCCGGCCGGGTTTGCGACGACCACGACGCTGATCCTGCTGTCGATGACTTTGAACGCGATGTTCCTCGGCATTCTGGGCGAATATATCGGCCGGATATTCCTGCAGTCGAAAAACCTGAACCGGCCACTCGTTGAAATCGAATTGAACGGCAGCAGACAGGACAACGATACCGTCCCGGACCGTCGCCGTACCCTGGTGGAGGCGGCAGAATAGACCATGAAACTGCTGTTCGTTCAGGCTGGATTTGGCGCAGGCGGCACGGAAAAGATCGTTGCCATGCTGGCGGCACATCGTGCTGAGCTTGGCGATGAGGTGCATGTTGCCGCAATGACCTGCCCCGAAGCGGGATCGTATTTCGCTTATCCGGACAGCGTCGTTCTTCACGTTCTCGACCAGCCAGAGGGCAAGGGGTTGCTGCCTCTGTCGCTGCGCAGGCTTGCAAATATCCGCAAGCTGGTGCGGTCTCTGTCGCCCGATGCCTGCCTGTCGTTCCTGACCAAGATCAACGTCCTGACTCTTCTGGCTGCCGGTTCTTCGGTGCCCGTGATTGCCTCCGAGCGCAACAACCCGCTGGCACAGAAGGCGCATCCGGTCTGGCGCCGTGCGCAGAATGCCTTGATGCCGAGGGCCGCCGCCATGGTGATGCAAACTGAACGTGCACGGCAGGACTTGCCGGCGCGGGTGCGGTCCTGCACCCAGGTGATCCCGAACCCATGTGCGCCTATCGCAGGGGTAGCGCCTTCACCTGATGGAAGCAGGCTGGTTGCCGTCGGGCGCCTCGACCACCAGAAGGGCTTTGACCTGCTCATCGGCGCAATGTCGCTGGTGCGCGAAAAACAACCGGACGCAAGACTGACGATCTATGGAGAAGGTGCCGCCCGCGCTTGCCTGGAAGCGCAGCGTGACCGCCTTGGTCTTCGCGATGTCGTCTCCCTGCCGGGCAAGAGCACCAGGCCGGGGGAATGGATCCGGAACGCAGACATTCTTGTTCTTTCTTCCCGTTTCGAAGGGTTTCCGAATGTTCTGGCCGAAGCTGCCGTCAGCGGGCTTCCCGTCGTTGCGTTCGACTGCCCCTACGGCCCGCGGGAGTTGATCCTCGATGGGGAGAACGGACTGCTGGTTCGCGATGGCGATGTCGAGGCACTTGCCAGGGCGATCGATCACCTGATTTCCAGCCCGGCCCAGAGGGCTGCAATGGCGGCTGCCAAAACCCGCCTGCAGCAAAAACTGTCACCGGCGACCATTCTTGCCCTCTGGGACCGGACGATTTCCGATGCCACCAGGAAGGGGGCATTCAGACACGGCAAGCCGGCAGGGGAGGGCTATTCACATGCAAATGCGTGAAGCTTTCACCTCTGCGGGCGCTGGCATGTCCGTCGCGGCGGACATGCCGCGAACCGGTGCCGGAGCGCCCAAAAAGAACGACTTCGATAACAGGACAATCCAGCAGAATTCGGCTGCATTTGGGGGATTTCTATGAGCATTGTTGTTGACTCGCAGCAGGAGCAATATGCCTTGTCGGAACGGCCGATTCAGTTCGGCTTTTTCGCCATGTTCAAGGTGTTGCGAAGAAACTGGCTCTGGCTGACATTGGCCATGCTGCTTGGCCTTGGTGCCGCGTATCAGGCGCTTCAGGTCATTCAGCCCAAATTCGCCGCGCGGTCGACCATCATTCTGGCGAACGTGGAAACGCGGATTAATCCGACCGAGACGACAATCGAGAACTCCGACACGTCGCTTATCCACGTGGAGACCGAGATCGACCTGCTTCGATCCGTCGAATTCGCCCGCAAGGTTGCCAGCGAACTGAACCTGATCTCGGACAGTTATTTCAATCCGTATCTGTCGGCAACCGAAACGCCGGTGCCCAACCAGGACCAGCAATTCGAAGCGGTTCTGGTGCGAATGCTCGACAGCTACACGGTTGAGCGGCGGGGAGAGAGCCTGGCGCTCGACATTCGTGTGCGTCACCCGGATGCCGGCATGGCGGCGCAACTGGCGAATACGCTTTCAAAGACCTACATCGAAAGCTCCCTTCGGGAGAAAAAGGAAGTCGTACAGTCTTCCATCTCCGAGTTGCGGGACCGGATCGCGTTGCTTGGCGGACGCCTGAGCGAGATGGAAGCGCGTCTGGCTGCTCTCATTCGCGATAACGAACTGGACGACACCAGCCTCGGCGACGAGTTGCGGGCAGAGCTCGGCAGGTTGACTTCGATCATGAGTCTGGCAGGCGACCAGAACGCGTCTTCCATCCGGGTCAACGAGGCCGAACTGCGCCTAGCGGAGGTGGAAAAGAAACTGGAAGAGCGCACGCGCGCGGAACTGACACAGTCCAAGCTGCAGAGGTCGCTGGATGCGGATCTTGCCAGGTACCAGGCACTTGTTGAACGGCGTAACGCGCTGGAAACGCAGGTAGACTTTCTTCAGCCCGATGCCCGGCAGGTGACGGTGGCTTCCGCGCCGCTGAAACCGGCGACACCAAACCGCATCGCGATCCTTGCCCTTGGTCTTGCGGGCGGGCTCATTGTCGGTCTGGCGTTCGTGCTCTTGCGGGAATTGTTCGACCGCCGGGTGTGGACCGGTACTCAGACGATGCAGTACCTGGGCCTGCGCACCATCGGCTATGTTCCGCGAATTCGTTTTTGGCGGAAGAGGGACAAGCAGGACCTCTTCCTGAGCAAAACGTCCAGGCAGGAGAATTCGCCGTACCAGCTCGCGCTTCGGAGCCTGCTCACGCTGCTCTCCAATCAGATGCGCAAAAAGGACAGCATGGTCATGGCCGTGACGTCGGCACTTGCCAACGAAGGCAAGACGACCCTGACGTTCTCACTCGCGGTGTCCGCTGCCCGGGAAGGACACCGGGTGCTGATGATCGATCTCGACATCCACCGGCACGGCCTGACACGCATGGCAGGCTGCGCGATTCCGAAAGATACGCCCCAGGATATCTGGCAGGACCAGAAGACAATCGACGAGCAGATCGTGCCATGTGCCCGGTTCGGGCAGGTCAATCTCCTGTCGTTCTCGCAGGATGTCATCGTTCCAAGACGCCTGTTCGACACGCCTCGCGGCAAGGCCATCTTGAAGAAATTGCGCGCGACCTATGACGTCATCCTGATTGATACGGCCCCCGTATTGGCAGCCGACGAAGCGAACCGTCTGGCGGCTCTTGCGGATTTCGTGATCCTGATCGCGCGCTGGGGGCGCACGTCGGAAGATGCGCTTGGAACCGCAGCCGAAGCCTTGCGGTACAATCAGGTACCGCTCGCTGGCGTGGTGTTGAACGACGTCGACATGCGGCGTTACTCGCTGCGCGACTACGGAGCTCACCGCGTAGGAGGATATTACGCCTATAACAACAGCTACATCTACAAATCGCCTCAGTGAGACAGCCTCTGTCGCGATGGCGCTCCCTTTTCAGTCATCGCGATCCACCGAAAGGCATTGGGTCTGACAAGTCGGTATATCTGACGTTTTTTTGGAATTTTGCTGCGTGCCGGAGTTTCAGTCGCAGCTTTTTGAAAATCGCATTGAGAGCCGCACGGGGCCGTTCAAAGGATGTTCGGGCGTTCGGCAATTTTAAACGATCGCAAGGTCCGGCGCGAACGCGCAACACAGTGAAGGAGACGATCCCTGTCTTTGATCAACACCAGTTCTCAAACTGCCGGCAAGGTGGCTGATCCGGTGTCAAAACGGGATCGCCCTGGCGAGAGTGCTGCCGATTTCAGACCTGAGAACCTTCAGATCCATACGCTGATCCTCAGGAACCTGTTTCTGATCGTCCTGTGCATCCTGGCCAGTGGCGCCCTGATGTGGTACCGGCTCGCTACCATCGTGCCGACTTACAGCGCGCAGGCCACGCTGGTGCTCGACGATGTGATCTTGCGTCTCGACCCCTTCGGAGCCCGGTTGCGGGCCAGAACCTTGTCGATGCTTCAACTGGCCACCGAAGTCGAGGTCATGAACTCTCGGGAGTTTGCCGCGAGGGTGGCGGAACAAGTATTGCCCGAGGAGGCTTCCGACGCGGCTGCCGAATCCGGTCAAGGCGTCTCGTCCGGCAAGGAGGACGCGATTGACCGTGTTCTGGAGAGCTACCAGACCATCTGGCATCCCACGACCTTCGCCATCGATATCCTTGCGACCGACGCCAGTCCTCAAATGGCTGCCGAAATTGCGAACGGGGTTGCCAGCAATTACGCCGACTACACGCTGGAGATACAGCGTGCCGATATCGAGCGGACCAGGATGTCGATCCTGTCGCGCCAGTCCGCGTTGAAGCAGACGATGGCAGGTGCGGAGGCCGATCTGCTGGCATTCACAAAGACCAACAATCTCGACGATCTGACCGTGACGCAAACCCTGACTGACACCCTTCGCCGCCTGGAAGCGCAACTGGCGCTGGCCAGCGAAGGGGGAGAGCTTTCGACAGATGCTGCGGAACTCCAGGCAGAACGGGACGCGACACTTGCGAAACTCGAAGCGCGCGCGGCAGCCGAAATCGAGAAAGCCGGCTACGAGCGGAAGCTGGAGTCGATGCGAAGACAGGATGATCTTCTGTTCGATCAGATCGAGGCGCTTGCAATGCAGGACGCGCTTCTGAGCCCGGTTGCGCGTCAGGTGACCGTTGCGAGCCCGTCGACAAGACCTGTTTCTCCGTCTCCCAGAACCGAAATGGCCGGGGCGCTGATCAGCGGGCTCACATTCGGTTTCATTCTTGCGCTTCTGAGGGAAAACCTTCGCGGACGTTTGCGGTGGCCACAGCAGATAACCGCGTTTCGCGCGCCGGTTCTGGGGCACTTGCCTCCGCTTTCACGTAAGTTCGTCAAACGCATGGCCTGGGCCACCCGAAGAGGAAGCCTGGTGCGGGCGCTGCACAAGATCTCGCCGCTTTATACGACCCTTCGGGCGAAGACCGGGATTGGGACCGGGATCGGCGCTGGGATTGGCACCGGGAACGAGATCGGCGCCATGGTTCTGGTCACTTCACCGGGGAGCCGGGAGGGGCGGAGCACAATCAGTTTTGCCCTTGCGGCGCATGCGGCCGCGGGCGGCGAGAATGTCCTGCTTGTCGATCTCGACCCTTCGCAAACGGACCTGATCTCGACCCTGTCGCGCAAACGCACCGCGAGCAATTTCCACGATCTGCTTGCCAATCCTCTGAGGATCGATGCGGCCGCGTGGCATCTGCCCGGCCATCCGAGCCTGTCGATAATCGCGCCCGCACCGGGTGCCATGCCGATGCGTTTCGGCAATATGGCTGGCGTCACGACGGCGCTCAGCGTCCTGCGCCGCAAGTATTCATTGATCGTGGTCGATTGCCCGCCTGTGCTGTGTGACGATGTGGCATGCCGCCTCGGCAGTGTCGCACAGTCGGTGCTGCTGGTCGCCCGCATGAAGAAGACCCGCTTCGAAGATCTTTCGAAAGCCGCCCAGCAACTCGAGCTGAACAATGCCTCAAACGTCGGGATTGTGGTGAATGATGGCTGAGAACAGGACACAGACTGCAATCGTTTTCGCGCTTGGCCTCTTGCTTTCGCTGACGCTTTCGGCCGAGGCCGCGCCTCGGGCGTTTCCGGGGGCTGTCGGCTTCGGAGCGTTTGCGACCGGCTGGACTGGTGGCGAGGTCATTCCGGTGACCACGCTGGCCGATGCCGGCGCGGGTTCTCTGCGCGCCTGCGTCGAAAAGGGGGAGATGCCCCGGATCTGCGTCTTCCAGGTGAGTGGAACGATCACGCTCGACAGCCCGCTCTATTTCCGGTCAAACCTCTATGTCGCAGGTCAGACGGCGCCCGGGCTGGGTATCCAGATCAGGCTTGGAAAATCCCGCGCCACGGCCGTGATCATCAAGAATGCCAGCGATGTCGTCGTCAGGTATCTCAAGGTGCGCCCTGGGCCAAGCCAGCAGCCTTCCTCGTCGGTCGATGCGGTGACGCTTGAAAACGCCTCGCGCGTTTATCTCGATCATTTGTCCTTGATGTTTGCGACCGACGAGAACTTCAGCATTCACGTTTCCGGCGAGCGGTCCAGTGACATAACGGTCGCCAACAGCATTTCCGCCTGGGGTCTGGATCACGCCAATCATCCGAAGGGGCGCCACTCCAAGGGAGCCTTGATCTGCTCCGGGAACGGCTCGACCTTCGAGTGCGGACGCGTGAGCCTCTGGCGAAACCTCTTTGCCCACAATCGAGACCGTAATCCCGACATTTACGGCAACGACAGCGGCCCGGTCGAAGTCGTGAACAGCATTTTCTACAATCCGATCAGTCAATTCGGAGAGTTCCGAAACTACTACGGCAACGCGGTTATCATCTATGCCGGCAATGTGGCGCTGACCGGTCCGAACACCGTTCGCAGACGGCCCGCCGCTGTCGAGGCAATCATGGCAAGCGACCAGTACAGTCTCGAGGTTCAGGTCGATGACGTTCTTGCGATCGACCGCGGTCGCTGCGATCGAAACCGTCCCTTCCGGCAGGTCGATGCCGATCCGGGGGCGGAGATCGTCGAAGGGGTGACCGGCACGCTGTCCGTCCCGCGCATCAGGGCGAGCGAAGTGTTCGATCTCGTCCTTGAAGGGGTTGGCGACCGCTTGCCTTCGGACCGCCACCGGGACCCGCTGGACCGGCAGCTTGTCGACACGGTTCGCAATTGCACGGGCAGGGTGATCAATTCTCCCTCCGAAGTCGGTGGCTGGCCGGATCTCCAGCCGGAGGAACGGGTCGCGGACAGTGACGGCGACGGGTTTCCGGACGCCTGGGAAGAAGCGACAGCGGGGCTTGATGCCAGCCAGCCGAACGACCCCTGGCAGATCGCCACGGGAACGGACCAGACGCACATTGAGCTTTGGCTGGCAGAGCTTGCCGGTGACAGGGAGCTGGATGACTGATGGCCCGCCTGCTCAACCTCTCTGCCGAAGACAGCCTGATCGCCGGGCGGCTCATCCGCAATTTTTCATGGGTCTTCTCGTCCCAGGCGGTCAGCGGGCTGATCAGCATCGGGACCCTGGCCATCATGGCCCAGTCGCTCGGTCCGGCAGGTCTCGGCCTGTTTGCAATCTTCCAGGCCTATGTGCGTATCGTCGACCGGCTTCTGCGGCTGGAGCCCTGGCAGGCCGTTATCAAATACGGCGTTGAGGCCTTGTCCGACAATGACAACGACCGGTTCATGCGACTGCTGAAAGCGTCGGTTTACGTGAACCTTGCAGGCAGCACGCTCGCTGCCGGGGTTGCGGCCCTCGCCGCCCAGGTGACGGCAGGAATGATGGGCTGGCCACAGGACAGTTCAGCTTATCTGGCGCTGTTTTCCCTGGCGCTTCTCTTCAACCTCAAGCCGACTGCGGTCGCAGTGCTGAGGATTTTCGACCGGTTCGACGTTCTCGCCAAGGTCGACGTCGGTATTGCCCTTATGCGGCTGGTGCTGTCCGCGGGAATATGGGCGATGGGTTACGGCCTTTGGGGATTTGTTCTTGTTGCGGTGATCGAGGGCCTGGCGAACAGTTTGCTGCCGTTTGTCTTTTCGCTGCGCTATGTCCGCGAGCGCGGCTACGGCACGTTCATGCAGCTTCCGATCAAGGGCATACGCAGCGAGAACCCGGGAATTCTGCGCTTCCTCTGGAACTCGAACTTCAATGTCATCATCCGTCAGACGGTCCAGCGCCTAGACGTGATCCTGCTGTCGGTGCTCGTGGATGAAAAATTCGTCGGGTATTTTCATATTGCCCGTCGGGTCGCCGACAGCGCGCTCAAGCTGGGACGTCCGCTGAACCAGGCAATCTTTCCGGAACTGGCGCGCAAATGGAGCTCCGGCGAGGAGCGCGGTTTTCACAAGCTGGTCAATGGCGTGCTGCTGGCAATCGCAGGCCTTTGCCTGACCGTACTGATCCCCGCCGCGTTCCTGATGCCATCCCTGTTGTCGTTCGTTTTCGGTGCAGGCTTCGATGGGGCGGCGAGCATGGTCAACGTTCAATTGCTGGCCGTCATATTGCTGCTGGCAACGATGGTGCTGAATCCGGCAATGCTGAGCATGGGGCGCGACCGTGAGCTTCTGTGGGTGACCCTGCTCGGAAGCGTGGTTTTCCTCGCCTGTTTCGTGCCGCTTGTTCGGGTCCTGGGGCCGGTTGGCGCTGCCGCGGCACATGTGCTGTTCAACGGCACGCTCGTGGCAGGGGCTCTCTTCGTTCTCTACTGGTCGCGCCGGCAGCGCGATGTGAGGAGGACGTCTTGACCCTGAGCGCGATCCCGGTCTCTCCGCACCGAAGCCCAGCATTGCCAGGGACGGCCAGTCAGGAACTGGAGCGCCTGCTTGTCATCGTCGCGGTGTTCCTTTCGCCGATGACCTATCTGCGAACCGACATCGTGTTCTTCACGCTGTCGGATCTCGTCGCCAGTGCGGCCTTCGTCGTGATGATTGCCAACAGACGTATTCCGCTTCGTCCTTTCGCGGACATGACGTCTTTCTGGCTGTTCTCCGTGCTGCTTCTTTGCGGCGGTTTGATTGTCGGATCGCTGATGTCCGGCGACCCGCTGACCGGGGCTGTCGGTGTTGGCCAATACGGATTTTCGCTCGTTCTCATGCCTATGCTGCTTCTGGGGCGACCGGCGCGGGAAACGATGTTCCTGTGCAAGGTGATGGCCTTCTCTTTCGTCTTCGTGATGTTGCACGGGGTGCTCTATTCCGTGTTCAGCCCGGACGATGCCCGGTTCTTTTCGAGAAACGGACGCCTGACCGGATTGATCGAGCGGGAAAACGGGGTCGGGCTGTTGGCTGGGGTGGGATTGGTCTACCTGACCTGGCTCTACTTCATCGCCCAGATCTCGGGCATCTTGTTCGTAGCCTCGGCGGCCCCGGTCGCCTACGGCCTGCTGCTGTCCGCATCGAATTCCGGGTTCATCGTCTCGGTTTTGGGGATCTTCGGAATTTCGTTCTTCTATGGTTCGGCCAAACACATCCTGGTTTTCGTCGCGGTGGCGGTGGTCGGGCTCGTGGCGCTGTTTTTCTTCGGGGAATATTTTCTGCCGGAAGTGTTTCTGGAGCGGGTCTACGGCGCGTTGACGACCGGCGATTCCAGTGAGGCAGGCACATTCGATGGCCGCATGCTTCTCATTCGCGAAGCAATTGTCATGATCGACCGGTCCATCTGGGTCGGCGTCGGAGTGGATCAGCACCGGCTGATCAGCCAGCTGGGTGCGCCGGTTCACAACACCTACCTGCTGTTGTTTTCGGAAGGCGGTGTCGTTGCGCTGCTCGGTCTCGTCGGCGTCCTGCTCACGCTGGTGTTCGTCGGTTGGCGGGCGTTCAGCAATCCCGAGACGCGCTGGGCCGGAGTGCTGATGTTCACGATACTGCTCATGTTCGCATTCGCCCTGAATGGCGTGACCCACATCTACGGAAGGTTCCTGTGCGTGCCGCTTCTGCTTCCGGCTGCGATCTGCCTTTCGGGCTTCGGGGGGCGCCGACAGACAAAGCGGGAGTCCATGTGATCCATGGAAAATGTGCACTCCAACGGTCAATGGACATACAGAAGCAGCCGGATGCGAGGTCAGCATCCAGGATTATTGGGAGATGCTGTTTTTGACAGTGTTTCTTTTGAGGTGTTTGCCGGTTTCTGTGATATTCTGATCGATATTGAGAATAATTCTGTTTTTAAAAGTTGGTATTAATCCGGGGGTTTGTGCGTTGAGTATTCGGTTGTTAATTGCCCTGATTTCATTGATGGCTTTTCTTGGCTCCGGTCTTGCTGCCGAACAGTACAGGCTCTCCGGAGGTGAGACGCTTGAGCTTCGCGCCGGCGCCTGGGATGCCAGAAACAAGACCTTTGCCAATTGGGATGGCGTTGCCGGCTCCTACAAGATGGCGCCGGACGGCAATATCTACGTCCCGATTGCGGGCGCCGTGGAAGTCGTCGGCAAGACCCTGGATGAGGTCGCGGACACAATCGCCAGCCGGATGCAGCGTATCGTCGGCTTGACGGAATTGCCCGCGGTGTCGGTCGAAATATCGCGGTATGCGCCCGTGTTCGTGGGGGGAGCCGTGACGGCCCCCGGTCAATTTGATTTCACACCCGGCATGACGGTTGAAAAAGCTCTTGCGATCGCCGGCGGTTTTTATCGCCTTCCGAACGAAGACGGGACGCGGCAGACCTCGCTTACCAAGATAACCGGGGAGATCAATCAGCTTCGCGGAACGGCAGCCGGCCTGGCGGAGCAGCAGAAAAGGCTTGAGCAGGAAGTCCAGCTTTATTCGGCGGAAGAGCTGCCTGACTCGGTCGAGTCAGAATCCTCAGATCCGGTGCAGGCCAAGATCCTTTCCGTCAACATCAAGGTGATCAAGGCCGAGATCCAGAGCCTCAAGGATCTTCGCGTCCTGCTCACCGAGAAAATCTCACAACTGTCCGAAGAAATCGTCCTGCGCGACAAGCAGATCGAGCTGGCCCGCCAGGATCTCGCCTCAATGGAGCATCTGAAGGACAAGGGGCTGGCCGTGACGACGCGTGTGTCCGCTGCCAATACGGCGCTCAACGACCTCGAGGCAAAACGCCTGCAGCTTGAAGTCGCCCGTCTCGACGCGCAGCAGCGTCTCAATCTCGCATTACGGGACGCCGCCACCCTGTTCGACAAGGCCCGCGGGGAAAAGCTCTCCGAACTCATGGAGGTGAAATCGAAGCGTTTCGACGTCGAAGCCCGTCTCGATCTGGCCCACAAGGTCTACGCCGAGGCACTCGCGACAAACTCTGTCGACGCCACCGAAACGGAGACCATCGTCACACCTTCCTACAGGATATCGCGGTTCGAGAACGGCGAGATGCAGAGCCTGAATGTCGATCTGAACGCCTTCATGCGTCCCGGTGACAGTCTGACAATCACCCTGGCAGTATCCGAGCCAGCGTCCAGATAAGTCCGGAGCAGTCATGAGACGCATTCGAGTATTATTTCCGTTCGTCGGCGGACCGGTTCTTGGCGGGAGTCACATCTCGGCGCTCAGTCTTGCCGCCTCGCTTGATCCGAACCGGTTCGAGCCTCGTGTCCTCGTTCATTTCGAGCCTGGTGCCATTGGCCAGAGGGCACGGGATCTGGGGCTCGATTTCGAGGTGCTGGAGGACACGCCGCTGATGTCGTCGCCCGGCCTGCCTCTGCCGGGCCGTGTGGGCCCGCTGGGCTATCTCACGCGAACATTGCCGGCTCTGCGCCGGACGCTGAAGCAGATCGACCCTGATATCGTGCATACGAACGAAGGACGCATGCACGCCAACTGGATCGTACCCAGCAAATTATCCGGTTGCCGTCACCTCTGGCATCATCGTCAGGACCCGGCAGCCAGAGGAGCGAACACTCTCGCGCCCTTGCTGGCCGACCACATCGTGAGCGTTTCCCACTACGCCATGCCATCGCGTCCGATCCGGTCGATCAGCAACCGGGCCAGCGTGATCCGCAGTCCGTTCGACTTCCCCGCCGTCCGGCCCGACCGCGCAGCCGCCCATGCCGCGCTTTGTGACGAACTCGGTCTGCCGAGGGATGCGGTGCTGCTCGGGTATTTCGGCTCGATTATCAAACGCAAGCGTCCAGACGGCTTTGTCCGGGTGGTTGACGCGGTTCGCCGCGCCCTGCCGGACCGTCAGGTGCACGGATTGCTGTTCGGAGATGCCGTCGCTGCAACCCGGGGACTGGACGAAACCTGCAAGGCACTGGCCGACAGCCTGGCACTGGCAGACAACTTCCATTTCATGGGCTTCCGCTCACCGGTTTTCGAGGCGATGAGCGGTGTCGACGTCATGCTCGTGCCAGCCGTGAACGAGCCGTTCGGGCGGACCCTGATCGAGAGCATGTATCTGGGCACACCTGTCGTCGCGACGCGCCACGGCGGAAACGTCGAAGCGATCGCGGACGGTGTGACGGGATTTCTCGTCGAACCGGATATTCCGGAGAGTTTTGTCGAACCGATCAGCAGCCTGATTAGCGACCCTGCGCTGCAAACCCGCATTGCCGAAGCCGCGCAGGCAGATGCTTCGGCCAAATACGGGGCCGAACGCCACGTTTCCGAAATTTCCCGCCTTTACGAAAAGCTCGTCGTGGGCCCACAGGTAGCAGGTACCGCATATGCTTGATTCAAATATACGATTTCTGATTTTCGGCGCTGCCAAGTCCGCAACAACCTGGCTGCAAAGATCTCTTGAGCGCAGTCCGACGATTTCGATGCCCAGTCCGGAGCTGCATTATTTTTCCGATGAGTATCACCGGGGACCGGACTGGTACCTGTCTCAGTTCAACTTCGACAAACCTGACGCTCTCGTCGGAGAAAAGTCGAACACTTATCTGACAGTTCCCCAGGCGGCGGAGCGCATCCGGAAAGACCTTCCCGATGTCCGGCTGATCGTGCAGATGCGTGAGCCTGCGGCGCGGGCCTACTCCGATTATTGCATGCTCTTTCGGCGGGGGGAGGTGTCCCGAAACATCGAGGATCATCTTGATCCGGCCAGGGCAGCGGACAAGCGGTTCATCAACAACGGCCGTTATGCCATGCATCTTCGCCGGTTCTACGATCTGTTCCCGCCGGAGCAGATCCTGCTGCTGCTGTTCGAGGATATCCGGCGTGAGCCGGAAGCTCAGCTCGCCCGCCTTGCCTCCCATATCGGTCACGATGCGCCGTTGGCCGCTCCGGTGGACAGCAAGGTCAAGGACAAGAACGCCGCCGTCGTTCCGCTGTCCCTGCGCAGGGTGCTGAAGCCGTTTCGCCCGGTCCTCGACGGCGTCCGGCATACGAAGCCAATCAAGGTTCTTCGTGATGCCGTTGCCCGGCCGCAGGAATACCCGCCATTGAGCCCGGATCTGGAGAAAAGGCTGCAGGATTTCTACGCTCCGGAAGTCAGCGAGCTTGAGCAGCGGATCGGCAGGCCGCTCGACGTCTGGCGCGACATGCGCGGGGCCTGAGCGCATGGACGAATTTGCCAGCGACGGTTTTGTGGAGGACGCTGGAGCAGACGCTGGCGCGCCGGTGATGCATGTCATCACCAATTTCGCCGCCAGCGGCGGCGCGGAAACGATGCTGGCAAGACTTCTTGCAGCGACAAGCGATCCGGCAGTCGTCGTGTCCCTGATCGACGTTTCCGAGCGCAATCTGAATTTGGCCGGGCGTCCGGATGTCGAATATCATTCGCTCAACGCCCGTGGAGCGGTGCAGATGCCGGGCGCAATCCTGCAACTGACCGGGCTTATGCGGGAGAAGCGGCCGCGAGCGGTGCTGTGCTGGATGTATCATGCGATGGTTGTGGGTACCTTGTCAGCGCGGCTGGCGGGCGCGCCACCGGTCTTCTGGACGGTGCGCCAGGCGCTTGACGATCCGCGCAGCCTGACCCGAAGTACCCGCATTGCCGTCGCGGGTGCGCGTATTCTGTCGTCCCGCGCTGCCGGGATTGTCTACAATTCGGCCCGGGCAAGAGAGCAGCACGAGCAGTATGGTTATGCTGCGCGATACGGCAAGGTCATCCCGAACGGTGTTGTGGTGCCGATGCGGTTGGACCTTACACCGCGCAAGGCCCGAGTCTTCGGGATTGCCGCCCGGTTTCATCCGCAGAAAGACCATCTGACCTTCTTCCGGGCTGCGGCCCAGATCGCCGCGCAATTTCCCGATGCTCGCTTTGTTGCCGCAGGTCACGGTCTCGATGAACGCAACGGCGAGGTTCTGGCCATGGTCGCGGAAGCAGGTCTCGATCCGGCACGTCTGAAATTGCTCGGTGAGCTGCGTGACATGGAGGACTTCTATTCGCAGATAGATGTTCTCGTCCTGTCGTCCCGCACAGAAGGGTTTCCGAATGTGGTCGCAGAAGCCATGAGCCACGCCCGCCCGGTGGTCACCACCGATGTCGGCGACGCGGCACTCATTGTGGCAGATACCGGCAAGGTCGTTTCGCCAGGGGACCCGGATGCACTGTCCGAGGCAATAGCCGACGTCGCCCGCCTGACCGCCGAAGAGGTCGCCGATCTGGGGCGAAGGGCTCGACAGCGGGTCGAGGAGAACTATCAGGTGACGCATATTCTCGATGAGTACCGGGAGGTCCTGTCGCAGCGCGTTCCTGCCTGACGGCTGACATGCGCCATTCCGATAGCTATTTGACGGACTGCATCTGGACCTTCAGCGCGGCATCAAGCTCATCGAGCGACGATAATTCGACGTGAGCCGCGTGTGCGTCGTCCTTCGGGTGCGGTGAATGGACCGCACCCGTCCGCCGGATCTGAACGGTGATCCAGCCGCGCGCTTTCGGTGTCACGAAATCCTTGGCGGGATTGTCGGCGATGTAGACCATCGGCCCGCCGTCTGCCGCAAGTCCCTCCATTTCCTCGCATGCGCGGGGGTGAGGCTTGCCATATCCTTGCGGCCAGTCTCCGGTCTTGCGGATATTCCGGATCCACCGGTCAAGACCAAGAGCAATGATCTTGGCGTTTTGCATTGCCGCCGGTCCGTCGGTAATGAGGCCAAACGGACCGCGTCGGCGCTCGAGATAGCGCGCCGCATCCGGAGCCAGTGAAATTTGCGGCGGGTGGCCGCGGTAAGCCGCTACAAGATCCGGGATCAGATTGCCGTCACCACTGTGTCCGAGACTTTCAAGCGCGCGGTTGAAGACCTGGCGGCGCTCGCCGTCCTCGAACACCTTCCTGCAGGCATTGCCAAAGCCTTTGAGGCCTTCGCGTTCCTTCATCCAGCCATCGAGATAGCGATAGCCGCTGAAGGCAAAATCCCGCTCCAGATAGAGCGTGTCGTCCAGATCAAAAACAATCATCGCCATCCACCAAGCAAGCTATATCGGGCCGGTGGTCTAACGACAGCGGCGAGCCTGATGAGTGGATGTCGGCGAAAAGCAATTGCCGCTTGCCGACGTTCAGGACGGTTAGCCGTCATAGATCGCGCTATCGAAACGGAGCATTTTGACATTTTCTCGCCAGTCATCATTTGCGCTGCACGTTTGGCCCAGCACTTCCTCAAGCAGCCATTGCGCAAAATGGGCGCCGGCATGGTCGGCCAAAGGATAACCGCCACCGAATCTTGCATTGATTTCAATGACACGCGGTCCAAGATCCGGGTCGTCGATCACCTGAAAACAGGCCACACCACGCAAGTCCGGCAAGGCCCGGTGAACGCCTTCGGCAATCTGCCGAAAATCGTCGCGGCGAACCGTTCTTCCCTTCTCGACCTCACCCGCGCGGATCTGAATGCGCAGATGAGGAACCACGGTTCTCAGGCGGCCGTCTGAATCGACGAACATGTTGATGGTATATTCCTGGCCACGCAGAAGCTGCTGGAAGACCATGGGTTCTTCGAAACTGTCCGGCAGCTCGCCGATCGTCTGAAAGACCTGCAATCCCCGGCTGGCGCTGCCGCCACTTGGCTTGGCAAATATCGGCCAGCCGAGCGCGTCCGGATCGGACAGCAGCGCTTCGTGTCCGAGCGATCCGGGCACGGGCACGCCTGCCGCCTCGAGCACTTCAGACGTCAGGCGTTTGTCCCTGACGATCTCGATGACGTCCGTCGAAGAAACATGCAGCCGCGCTCCCAGACGAGTGAAGGCGTCCGAGACTTCCGCAAGAGGCATCAACTCCGGGTCAATCGTCGGAACCACCAGGTCGACCTGATTGTAACGCACGATGTCGAGAATGGCGTCGGCATAGCCTGGGTCAGTGCATCGGGGCACGGCAAAGGACCGGTCTGCACTTGCGCAGGCTGCGCTTAAATCCGGAGCGAGGTCACAGGCAAGTATTTCCACCTGGATGCCCATGCGTTCGGCGGCAGATCGGAAGCACTGAAGCAATCCAACGCGGCGTCCTGCAGAACATATCAGTATTCGCAATTCTTTTACCGGCACAACAAACTCTCCGGAAATGTGAGGGAAATTCATAATGAATATCAAATCAGTAAACAAGCGGCCTTCGACCGCAGAGAGAATATAGCCAGCCGTGGCGACTTTGTGAATTCAGATTCACGCTTCTCACGAAGTTGGGGTGGTGTTTTTGAGTGTCTCATCTCACCTTCGAAATCGAGCCGTTGACATCAAACGCGTCATGCCTCGGTTTAATCGGGTACTTGAAGTCGGATTGGATGCGAATTTCAGTGTATTGGCAAAAAGATAAACAATATCAGATGGTTGACCGACCGGGGAGGGTCGGGCTTTCACCTGTTCAAGCGTGGTGAAATTTGAAATAAATTTCAGAAAAAGAAATAAATGCCAAAAAAGTTTGACGGTTTCCGGGGGCGGCTCTTATCCATGGTGTCGCTGGGATAAAAACCAGTGATTGAAATTTCTTGCAAATCTAGAAGCCTCTGACAGGCTGGGTTGCAAGAGCGGGAGGAGCAGCGTCAGGGCTGACTGCGTTGAGGAGCGCAGGCGGTTTTCCTGACAATCTGAAATCGATCACCCAACGGAGGTTCGGCTGCTTGCGGCCGGGAGACCGCGGGTCCAGGGAGGAAACTATGGGCACTTCTATCTTCAAGGGAATTCTGGCTTCCGGCATGTTGTCAGCCACTGTCCTGACCGCCGCTCCGGCGGCTGCGGACGGCTTGCAATGCGAGCCGGGTGAAACCTACATCATGAACGTCATGGTCTCCGGTCATCCTTACTGGGTGCCGGTCTATCAGGGCTTCAAGCAGGCCGCGGCCGCCTTCGGCTGCGAGACGATCTTCTCCGGCACGCCGGACTACGACATCACCAAGCAGATTGCGTCGTTCGAGCAGGACATGGTCAAGCAGCCTGCCGGTGTTCTGCTGCATCCGATGCAGTCCGACCCGTTCATCGAGCCGATTGACCGGGCGGTCGACAGCGGTACGCAGATCGTCACCTTTGCGGCGGATTCTCCGAAATCCAAGCGCAGCGCCTATGTCACCTCCGATAACCTTGCCGAGGCCAAGTTCGCGGCCGAAGAAATCGTCAAGCAGGTTGGCGACAGTGCCGAATACGCGGTTCTTGAGAACCCGGGTCAGTCGAACCACGACCTGCGCGTGACCGCGCTGATCGACTACATGGAGAAGAACTACCCGAACATGAAACTGGTCGGCCGCCAGGCAACCAACCAGGACAGCAACGCCGCCTACCGGGCAACGGCCTCGATCCTTCAGGCCAACCCGAACCTGGCCGCGCTCTGGATCCCGGAAGCGGGCTCTGCCGAAGGGGCCGTTGCCGCCGTGCTGGAGGCGGAAGCCAAGGTTCTGATCATGCATGCGGACGTGACGCCGACCACGCTGGAGCACATCAAGGCAGGCAACATCCACATGGCGCTGAACCCGAACCAGGGCATGCAGGGGTTCATGGGCTTCATGGCCGTGTTCCTGGCTGCGCACTCCGACGTGTTCGATCCGTTCAACGACTACAAGGTGTCTGGCTACAACCCGATGCAGATCCCCTACGTCGACAACGGCTTTGCCGTGATCACCAAGGAAAACGCCGATAGCTTCGATCTCAACGCCTACATGGAAGGCCGCGATCCGAGCTGACGAACGAGCCGGGGCCCTGTCGGGCCCCGGTCGAAACGGCGGGCTGCCTGCAGTCGATGAAGCAGATCAGGCAGCCCGTTCTTTTCCGGAAATTTGAGCAAATCGGCCTTGCCATGATTGACGATGTGATCCTGAAGATCTCCAATCTAACGAAATCCTTCGGACCCGTTCAGGCACTGAAGGGCGTGGACTTCGAACTGCGCAAAGGCGAAATCCACGCGCTTGCCGGGGAGAACGGCGCCGGCAAGTCCACGCTGATGAATATCATCGACGGGATCTTGCAGCCGGACAGTGGTGAGATTTATTTAGACGGCAAACAAGTTGTCATTTCGTCGCCCGCCGTGGCGCAAAAGCTGGGCATCGGCTTTGTTCACCAGGAGATCGCGCTGTGCCCCGATGTCACGGTTGCCGAGAACATCTTCATGGCGACGACCAATCTCAGCCGGTCCTTCCTGATGAATTACCGCGCGCTTGAAAAGAAGGCTGCCGAGGTGCTGGGCCAGCTTGGCGACATCGATCCGGCGACACTCGTCCGGGACCTGTCGATTTCCCACCAGCAGCTCGTCGAGATCGCCAAGGCGCTGACGCTTGACTGCCGGGTGCTGATCCTGGACGAGCCGACAGCGGCGCTGACCGAGAAGGAAGCGCAGATCCTTTTCAAGATCATGCGCCGTCTCGCCGGCAAGGGTATCTCGATCATCTACATCTCCCATCGCATGGTCGAGATCTTCGACAATTGCGACCGCGTCTCCGTCTTCCGGGACGGAAACTACATCACCACCCGCAATGTTGCGGAGATCCAGCCCGACGACGTGGTCAATGCCATGGTGGGCCGCGTGATCGACGAGCTTTATCCGCGCAAGCAGTCGGAAAGCGAAAAGACGGACGGCATCATTCTGGACGTGCGCAACCTGAGCGAACGCACGCGGTTCAAGGATGTCACGTTTGAGCTTCGCAAGGGGGAAATCCTCGGGATCGCCGGGCTGATCGGTGCCGGGCGAAGCGAGATCGTGAAGGGCATCTGCCGGCTTGAAGGCGACGTCACGGGCGAGGTGACGCTCAACGGGCGTAAGCTCTCGCTGAAGACCTATCGCGACAGTATTGCCGAAGGCATCGTCTATCTGTCGGAAGACCGGAAGGGCGACGGCATCTTTCTCGACATGTCGATTGCCGCCAATGTGTCCGCTCTCAAGCTGGAACAGGTGGCGACCCCCTTCGGGTTGATCGCCGGGACCAGGGAAGAAGCCCAGGCCGAAAGGCTCGGCAAGCGGCTGAACCTCAAGTACGGCTCGCTGTCGGACCCGGTGTCCTCGCTCTCGGGGGGCAACCAGCAGAAGGTCGCGATCGCGAAAATGCTGTCGGTCAATCCGAAGCTGATTTTCCTGGACGAGCCAACGCGCGGCGTGGATGTGGGCGCGAAGGCAGAGATTCACCGCATCTTGCGCAACCTTGCAAGCAGCGGGGTCGGGATTCTGGTGATTTCCTCGGAGCTGCCGGAACTGATCGGCGTTTGCGACCGTGTGCTGGTCGTCCGGGAGGGACGGATCAGCGGCGAGGTCACGGGCGCGCAGATGACTGAAGAAAACATAATGCACCTGGCGTCCGTGGGCGCCAAGGCGACCATACACTAATCGTGGGGGAAATCATGGAAGACGCCGTCTCCGTGACAGACGCGCCGAACGGCAAACCGGCGGACGTATCTTTTATCCGCAAGCTGCTGCGCATGCGCGAAACGGGGCTGATCGCGATCATTCTCGTGCTGTTCATCGTCATGTCCTTCGCCTCGCCCTACTTCCTGACCTGGGTGAACATGCGCGCCATGGTCATGGCGTTTGCGGTGGAAGGCATCGTGGTGGTCGGCATGACCATCCTGCTGATTTCGGGCGGTATCGATCTTTCGGTCGGTTCGGTGACGGCACTGGCCATGGTGATTGCCGGATGGCTGTTCCTCAATGGTGTCGACCCCTGGGTGGCCTCTGCGATTTCAATCGCCGCCTGCACGGCGATCGGGGCTTTCATGGGCTTCTTTGTCACCCGCGTCGGCCTGCATCATTTCATCGTGTCGCTGGCGATCATGGTGATAGCCCGGGGGGCGTGCCTTCTGGGGACAGGCGGACGTCCGCTCGGTCTCTTCACCCTGCCGCCGGAATTCAAGTTCATCGGTCAGGGCTCCATTGGGCCTATCCCGGTCGTCATCCTGATCTTCCTTGTGGTGGTGATCGGGTTCGACTTCCTGCTGCGCCGCACGACCATGTTCCGCAAGGTATTCTACACCGGCAGCAACGAGAAGGCGGCAGCCTATTCCGGCATCCGCACCAAGCGTGTGGTGTTCTTCACGACGACCCTTTGCTCAGCGCTCTGCGGTGTTGCCGGCATCATCTACATGGCCCGCTTCGGCTCGGCCCAGCCGACCTTCGGCATCGGCATGGAGCTGAACGTCATCGCTGCCGCCGTCATCGGCGGGGCGAGCCTCAAGGGTGGCTCGGGCACCATATTCGGGGCGATCCTCGGGGCAGTGCTGCTGTCGGTGGTCTCCAGCTCGCTCGCGCTTCTGGATGTCTCGGTCTATTGGCAGGATATCATCCGTGGTTCGATCCTGCTGACGGCCGTCTCCATCGACCACTATCTCGTCAAGAAACGCGCCTGACCCGGCACCAGCGAAGAGGCAATCCGATGGCGGACAAGAAAAACGATATCGAGCTGATGCGCCAGATGCATACGGTCCTTGTGCTGCATTTCCTGGAAGGCAAGAAACAGTCGGAGATCGCCGAGCTGCTCAACCTGTCGACCTCGAAGGTCAACAGGCTGATCACCCAGGGCCGCAAGATGGGCATGATCAAGATCGATATCGAAAACCCGTTCCAGCGGCTGACGGATCTGGAGCATCTGCTGGAGCAGGCGACGCCGCTCTCAAAGGCACTGGTCACCTCGTCCGTCGAGGGCAGCCCGAACACGACGCTGAAGCAGGTCGGCCTGGCCGCCGCCAATCATCTGGTGGAGACTATCCGCGACGGCGATATCATCGCGATCACGGGCGGCAAGGCGGTCGGTGCGGTGGTGCAGAACATCGAGACGGACCGGAAGTTCGACGTCACCGTGGTGCCGCTGACCGGCGGGGTGCAGGGCAAGTACCACACGGACGTCAACCATCAGGCCAGCCTGATGGCCGAGAAACTGGGCGGCACCGCGCTGCAGCTTCATGCGCCGCTCTTTGCCGAAAGCCGGGAACAGCGCGACATGCTGATGGAGGTGGCCTCCATCCGGCAGGTTCTGGATCTGGCGCGGCAGGCGACCATTGCTCTGGTCGGCATCGGCTCCATCGCAGCGCCCGGGTCGAGCTACTACGACCTGCACCCGATGCCGGAATCGGACCGCAAGATGCTGATTGGCAGCGGCGTCAGCGCCGAATTTCTGGCCTACCTGATGCGCCAGGACGGGACGGTTGCCGACTACGCGCTCAATTCGCGGCTGGTTGCCCTGGCACCGGAGGAGCTGCGGCGCTTCAAGCGCGTTATCGGAGTGACATCGGGCGACGAGAAGATCTGGCCGATCCGGGCGGTCCTCAACGGAAACTATCTGAATTCACTCATCTTGGACGAGGACACCGCAGGGGCGGTCCTTGCAACCATGGAAGGCAAACAGAATGTTGCATGAAATGCTGACACGCGAGATCGGACGCTCAAACATAAATGCGTCGGCTATCGGGCTCGGCACCTGGGCCATTGGCGGCTGGATGTGGGGCGGCACTGATGAGGCGAAGTCGATTTCCGCAATCCAGGCCTCCATCGACGAAGGCGTCAGCCTGATCGACACCGCGCCGGCCTATGGCCAGGGGCTGTCGGAGGAGATCGTCGGCAAGGCGATTGCAGGCCGCCGCGACAAGGTGGTGCTGGCAACCAAATGCGGTCTCGTCTGGCACACTCAGAAGGGCAATCATTTTTTCGATTACGACGGCAAGCCGGTGCACCGGTATCTCGGCAAGGATGCGATCGTCTATGAAGTGGAGCAGAGCCTGAAGCGGCTCGGGACCGATTACATCGATCACTACATCACCCACTGGCAAGACCCGACAACGCCGATATCCGAAACCATGGAAGCGCTGGAGACCCTGAAGGCTCAGGGCAAGATCCGCTCCATCGGGGCCAGCAACACGACAGTCGACGATGTGAAAGCCTATCTGGCTGCCGGGCAACTGGACGCCATCCAGGAAGAATATTCGATGATCAAGCGCGACATCGAGGAAACCCATGTGCCGCTCTGTCTTCAGGAAAAGGTCTCGGTGCTGAGCTATTCGTCGCTCGCGCTGGGTCTTCTGACCGGCAAGATCGGCCCGGACCGGACGTTTGAAGGCGATGACCAGCGCAAGGACAATCCGCGCTTTTCGGTCGAGAACCGTCGCAAGGTCGCCCGGCTGATGGACGCGATTGCACCGATTGCGGAGGCCCACGGCGCGACCAAGGCCCAGGTGGTGATTGCCTGGACGCTGCAGCAGCCGGGCATAACCTTTTCCCTGTGCGGGGCGCGTGATCCGGATCAGGCGCGGGAAAATGCCAAGGCAGGGCGTCTCAGATTGACGCGTGAAGAAATCGGGGTCATCGGCACCGCCGCCGCGACACATCTGACGGACCTCGCCGCTTAAGAGATTGTGACACGTGAAATTGGAAAGGGCACCGGACATCCGTCCGGTGAACGGGGAAGGCATGTCCGAACAACGGCAGGAAAAATGGGACCGCGTCGCGCGTGACGGCGCCTTCGATGCCGTTGTCGTGGGCGGCGGTATCAACGGGATCGGGGTCTACCGGGATCTGGCACTGCAGGGTGTCAGGGTGCTGCTGGTGGAACGCAACGACTTTTGTTCAGGATGCAGCTCTGCCCTGTCGCGCATGATCCACGGGGGACTGCGCTATCTGGAAAACGGCGAGTTTGACCTCGTGCGCGAATCCTTGCGCGAACGGGACGCGCTGCTGGTCAATGCACCTCATCTGGTCCATCCGCTACCGACGGTCATTCCCATCGGTTCGCTCTTCTCCGGGCTCTTGAACAGCGCGGCAAGCTTCTTCGGTTTTTCCGGCCAGCCCGCCAGCCGGGGGGCGGTCCCGATCAAGCTCGGCTTGACGCTCTACGATTGGGTGACCCGCAAACGCCGGCTGTTGCCGAAGCATGAGTTTCGGGGCGCACAGGCAACCCGCGAGACCTGGCCGGGCCTCACCGGTGCCATTCGCTGCTCGGCGACCTACCACGATGCCTGGATCAGCCACCCGGAGCGGCTGGGGCTGGAACTGGTCAGAGAAGTGGAAGAAACGGCGCCGGAGTGTGTTGCCCTCAATTATGCCTGTCTTGAGCCCGACGGGGATGGCTTCCTCCTGCGCGACGAAGCAAGCGGGCGCAGCGAGAAAATCTCGGCGAAGATCATCGTCAACGCGACAGGTGCCTGGCTGGACGATGCCATCGATGAGCTTGCCGGCAATGCCAGCCACGAACGGCTGGTGTCGGGCACCAAGGGGTCTCATCTCATTCTCGACAATCCGGCGCTGGAAAAGGCGCTTGGCGGACATATGGTCTATTTCGAGAATTCGGATGGCCGGGTCTGCATCGTCTTTCCGTTCTTCGGCAAGGTGCTGGCCGGATCGACCGATATTCGCGTCAAGACGGCTGAACGCGTGCGCTGCGAGCCGGAAGAGCAAGCCTATATCCTGGGCTCGCTTCGCCTCGTCTTTCCGGAGATCGACTTCAGCGCGGATGATGTCGTTTTCAGTTACAGCGGCATTCGGCCGTTGCCGAAGAGCGACCATGATTTCACCGGCCGGATTTCCAGAGGCCATTTTACCACGCGCATCGATGGTCCCGTACCGCAGATCTGCATGATTGGCGGCAAGTGGACGACATTCCGTGCCTTTGCCGAACAGGCGGCGGACGAGGTGCTCGGCGAACTCGGCCGGACGCGGAAAGTCGACACGCTGAAGCTTCCCATTGGTGGTGGCAGGAACTTTCCGCAAAAGGCCGCGATCCTGGAGCGTGACCTTGCTGCGAAATTCGGGATCGGCCCGAAACGGGCAGCTCACCTTGCCGAGACTTACGGTACAGCGGCGCTGGAGCTCCTGGCTTTCTGTCAGGAACGAGCGGACGACGAGGCGCTCGGCTCCGACACAGAGATAACGGCAGCGGAAGTCGCCTTTCTCGCGCAGCATGAAAATGTGGTGACCCTCGCCGACATCGTCCTGCGGCGGACCACACTCGCCATCAGAGGGCTTTTGAGCGAGGCCCTGCTCGACAAGCTGGCTGCTGTCGCCGGTGAAGAACTCGGCTGGTCCGAGGAGGAGCGCGAGCAACAGCGCGACCGGCTGATTGAAGACCTTTCCACCTATCACGGCGTCACCCTTGACGGCCGCCGAAACGAAAACATGAGCAGGAGCAGAATATGCGTTTGAGCCCGAAAGCCCGGATGAACCGGATGTTCACCCACGGCGGCTGTCTGGATGTTGCCGTCGATCACGGCGTGTGCAACGAACCGAGCTTCCTGGTTGGTCTGGAAGATATGGCCGGTGTCGTCGACACCCTGGTGAAGGCCGGCCCGGATGCGATCCAGATGGCCTATGGCCAGGCGGACCTGTTGCAGTCGCGTCCGGAGAAAGACAAGCCCGCGCTGGTGATGCGCATCGACATGGGCAACCCGTATAACGACCAGCGCCACCGGGTGATGTGGTCGATGTTGCAAAATGCCGACGAGCCGATTATCGGCGCGCTGGAGATGGATGCGGCTTGCGTGGTGGTGAACCTGTTCATGCTGCCGGACGAGCCCGAGCTGTTCCGCCAATGCGTGGAGAATATCTCCAGGGTGCGCGCTGCCTGCCACAAATACGGCATGCCGCTGATGATCGAGCCGCTGGTGATGTTGCCGAATGATATTCGCGGTGGCTATCAGGTCGATGGCGACGCAGACAAGATCGTGACCCTTGTCCGGCTGGCAAGCGAGATGGGAGCCGACATCATCAAGGCGGACCCGACCGAGCACGCGGAGGACTTCCACCGGGTGGTGGAAGCGGCGCGGGTCCCGGTTCTGGTGCGTGGCGGCGGCAAGGAAGATCTGAAGGCCGTTCTCGACAAATCCGCTGCGCTTATGCGTCAGGGTGCCAAGGGCATGGTCTATGGCCGCAACATCTATCAGCACGACAATCCGAAGGCGGTGGTTGCAGCGCTGATGGCGATGATCCACAACGGTGCTGGCGGCGACGAAGCGTGGGACATCTATAACCGTGGCTGACGACAGGATCTATCTGCTGGGGCTCGATGCCGGCAACACCGTGATCAAGGCTGTCCTGTTCGATCTGGCGGGCCGTCAGGTGGCGATGAGCGCGCTGGACGGGCAATCGTTTTCGCCCGCTCCCGGCCATGTGGAACGCGATCTCGGCGAGTTGTGGCGCAATGCGCAAACGGTGATCCGCGATTGCCTCGACAGTGCAGGCGTTGCGCCGTCGCAGATCGCGGCGGTGGGGTGCGCCGGGCACGGCAACGGTCTTTATCTGCTGGACAAGAACCATGAACCGCTGCTCGGCATCCAGTCGCTGGACACACGCGCGGCGGATCATGCAGGCAAGCTGCGCGAGGCGAATGGCGACAGGCTGCATGCCCTGTGCCTGCAGGAGCCCTGGCCATCGCAGACACCGACGCTGCTTGCCTGGATCAAGGACAACCGGCCGGATCTTTATGTCCGGGCCGGAACCGTGCTCCTGTGCAAGGACTTCATCACCTTCAAGCTGACCGGAGACCGCGTCAGCGATATTTCCGACATGTCGGGCTGCGGTTTGTTGCGCCTGCCGGACAATTGTTACGACACTGAGCTGTTGGCTCTCTACGGCCTTGGCGAGGCCGAAACGCTGTTGCCGCGTCTGGTCGAGCCGGTGGAAACCGCCGGTCACATTACGGCAGAAGCCGCGAACGCGACCGGACTGAAGGAAGGAACGCCTGTTGTCGGTGGTTATTTCGATGTAATTGCCAGCGCGCTTGGGTCCGGCGTCATCCATCCCGGCGAAGCCTCGATCATTGCCGGCACCTGGAGCATCAACCAGGTGTTTTCGGAAGCACCGATTGTCGACAAGGCCATGTTCATGGCTTCCGGCTTTGCACCCGGCCGTTTCGTCAATATCGAATCCAGCGCAACATCAGCCGCCAATCTGGAATGGTATGTCCGGGAGCTGGTGGAGCGGGGCAAGCATCACGACGATCCATTCGGCTATTGCAATGCCCGGATTGCGGAGATTGCACCTGCTGCAGACGACCCGTTCTTTCACCCGTTCCTTTATGGCTCCAGGCTCGGGGCGGATTTTCGTGCCGGCGTCTATGGTCTGGCGGGCTGGCATACCGAAGGGCATCTGCTCAGGGCCTTGTTCGAAGGGGTTGTCTTCGAGCATCGCCGCCATATCGAGGTGCTCGGGCGAACCGGGGTCAGCTTCGACCGGGCGGTGCTTTCGGGGGGCGGGGCGCGCAGTCCGGTCTGGCCGCAGATGTTCGCCGATTGCATGGGTGTGCCGATCACCGTTGCCGAGGCCCGCGAGACGGGGGCGCTGGGCGCGGCGATCGGGGCCGGTGTCGGTGCCGGTCTGTTTGCCGACTATGAGGCGGCGGTTGCCGCCATGACCAGAGCGCACAGGGAATACCTGCCGGATGAGGCAATGAAGCCGCATTACGACCGGCGCTACCGGACCTATTGCAAGCTGACGGATGCCCTGCGGCCCATCTGGGCGGAAATGCAGGCGGTGGACCAATAGTCCTCTTGGGGGAATTGCCGAGACGCCAGGATGTTCTACTGTGAGAAAAACAGTCGGGCGAAACCGCACCGGCATGCGTCCGGACATTTCATGAGATTGACCTGTCCGGCATGACGCAGATCATCGATGTTTGGACCGCAGCGCGAAAGACTGTGGGCGGGAAATGGGCAGGAAACGGGAAACGACATGAGCGGTCCGACTTCACTTGAGGGAACGTACGATTATGTGATCGTCGGGGCCGGAACGGCCGGCTGCGTTCTGGCCAACCGGCTCAGCGAGGATCCTTCGGTCAAGGTTCTGCTTCTGGAAGCGGGCGGCTCGGACAATTACCACTGGGTGCATATCCCGGTCGGATATCTCTTTTGCATTGGCAATCCACGCACCGACTGGATGATGAAGACAGCCAACGAGCCGGGCCTCAACGGGCGTAGCCTGGTCTATCCGCGCGGCAAGGTTCTGGGTGGCTGCACCTCGGTCAACGGCATGATCTACATGCGCGGTCAGGCGGCGGATTACGATCACTGGCGTCAGCTCGGCAATGCCGGGTGGTCGTGGGACGATGTGCTACCCTACTTCCTGAAATCGGAAGACCATCATGCCGGCAAGTCCGGTTTGCATGGCAGTGGTGGCGAATGGAAGGTCTCCAGGCAGCGCCTGAAATGGGAAATCCTGGAAGCCGTGCAGAAAGGGGCGCAGGAGTTCGGCGTCGAGCCACGTGCGGATTTCAACGACGGCAGCAACGAAGGCAGTGGCTTCTTCGAGGTCAACCAGAATGGCGGCGTGCGCTGGAATACGGCCAAGGGCTTCCTTCGGCCTGCTCTGAAGCGACCGAACCTGCGTCTCATCACCCACGCGGAAACGAAATCGATCCTGCTGGAGGGCAAGCGGGCAGTGGGGGTGACCTTCACCGTAAAGGGGCAGGAGATGAGCGCGCGGGCGGAGCGAGAGGTTCTGCTGGCGGCCGGTGCGATCAATTCCCCCAAGCTCCTGGAGCTTTCGGGCATCGGCAGCGGCGACGTGCTGTCCCGGTACGGTATCGAGCTGAAACATGAACGGGCCGGTGTGGGCGAGAACCTGCAGGATCACCTGCAGATCCGAACAGTCTACAAGGTCAAGAACGCCAAGACCTTGAACACCATGGCCAACAGCCTGTTCGGAAAAGCCTCGATTGCGCTTCAATACGGGTTGATGCGATCCGGGCCCATGTCGATGGCGCCCAGCCAGTTCGGCATGTTCACCAAGTCAGACCCCTCGCTGGAAACGCCGGACCTCGAATATCACGTCCAGCCGCTCTCGACCGACAAGCTGGGCGATCCGCTGCATCCGTTCCCGGCTATCACGGTGTCGGTGTGTAACCTTCGTCCGGAAAGCGTCGGCTCGAGCCATATCCAGAGCCGGAATACCGCACAGCAGCCCGATATCAGGCTGAACTATCTGTCGTCGGAAAAGGACAAGATCGTTGCCGTCAAATCCGTGAAGCAGGCGCGGCAGATCATGACGGCAAAGGCCTTGCAGAGGTATCAGCCAGAGGAGATCCTGCCGGGGCCGAAGGTCGATAGCGATGAGGACCTTCTTAAAAAGGTCGGCGATATCGCCACCACGATCTTTCACCCGGTCGGCACCTGCCGCATGGGGGTGGACGAGCAGTCCGTGGTCGATCCCCAGCTCAAGGTTCGCGGGCTCGACGGGCTTCGGGTAATCGATGCCTCGATCATGCCGAAGATCGTCTCGGGCAATACGGCGTCGCCCGTGGTGATGATCGCGGAAAAGGCAGCGGACATGATCCGCGCCGAACGACGGGCTTGAGGGTGGCTGATTTAAGGGAGCTGCCTCCTCTCTCTCCCTCATCCTGAGGAGGACCGCGAGGTCCGTCTCGAAGGATGGGCGTCCGGATGCCGAGCATGCCGCCCATCCTTATCTGTTGAGATTTGATTAGATTGGTCTTGGGAGGGCCGGTTGCTGCCCTCCCAAGTGGGCCGGAGACCGTACCATCCTGGGTACTCGGCAAGTCCGTTCGAAGCCAGGTTCCCGGTCCACTTTCCAACTTATCCCGAATGGTTGCTCGCGCAAGAGTGCGTAGATAAGGCAGGGACAGATGGACGAGACCAAGCACTTTGTCGGAATTGATGTGTCGAAGGCAGCGCTGGATGTGCATGTTCTGCCAGTCGGCAAAAGCCAGCGGTTTCCCAATGATGGTGACGGCCATGCGGCTCTTGAGGGATGGTTGTCATCCCATCCAGTCGAGCGCGTGGTCCTTGAGGCGACGGGTGTCTATGAACGCAAGGCGGTGCAGGCGCTGCAGCAGCAGGGGTACCATGTTTGTGTGGTCAATCCGGCCCGCCCCCGGGACTTTGCCAAGGCCGGTAGTCGGTTGGCCAAGACCGACCGGCTGGATGCAGCCGTTCTGGCCCACTATGCGCAGGTGTTTGATCCGCCGTCGGCTCCTCGTCCGGGCGACGTCGAGGCGAAGCTTGCGCGCTATGCCTCTGCTCGGGACAGCTTTGTTGCCGAGAAGACCCGGCTGCGCAATCAGCTCGGCCTCAATGACGATGCTGATCTGGAGCGCATGCACCGGGATATACTGGAGACGATAGAGGCCAAGCTTGCGGAATTGGACCGCATGATCCAGAGCTGCATTCGCGAAAAGGCCGAGGTGAGCCAGCGCTATGACCAGCTCAGGGCCGTTCCGGGCATCGGGCCGGTCGCCGCCGTCAGCCTCCTGGCGTTCCTGCCCGAACTGGGGCAGGTCTCGCGGCGGGCCATTGCTGCCCTGGTTGGCGTCGCGCCCTTCGCCAGAGACAGTGGCATGATGCGGGGGCAACGCAGGATCGCCGGCGGCAGGGCCAAGGTGCGCAAGATGCTGTTCATGGCAAGCCTGTCAGCGGCACGCCACAACCCCATCATCAAAACCTTCTACGAACGCCTCATCAAAGGTGGAACAGGCAAGAAACAGGCAATCATCGCCTGCTCCAGGAAACTCCTGACCATCCTCAACGCAATGGTCAGGGACAATAGGGAATGGCAGCCGATGAGCACCTAAAAACATGGTTGCTTCGAGACAGCGCTAGCGCGCTTCCTCAGGATGAGGGAGAGGGGGGTCTGGCGGCGGTCCGTGTCGGTCTGTCAGTGCCCCAAACTCCTGAAAACCAACCTTAATCGGCGGCCTTCACACGATAGGGAACAATGCCGCGCTGGCCGGAGTCGATGAAGGGTTCCTTGTCGACGGCGGGGAAAGCGCGCTGGTCGCAATTGTCGCGTGGGCAGATGCGGCAGTTGACGCCGATGGGTTCGGGCGAGGCAATTTCGTCGACGGCGAGACCGTCGGCATAGACCACGGCATCGGCATATTGCACCTCGCAGCCGATGCCGAGCGCGTAGCGGCGCTCGCCGCTGCGATAGTCCGGCTGGTGCTTCGTGATGCTGGTTGCAACGCAAAGGTACCGCACCCCGTCCGGCATCTGGGCGACCTGCGAGGTAAACTTGTTGGAGTTCTGCTCGAAGGCCTGATGCACGTTCCAGCGCGGGCAGGAGCCGCCGAAGCGGGCGAACTGGAACCGGGTTGCGCTGTGGCGTTTGACGACATTGCCGGCCCGGTCGATCTTGACGAAGTAAAACGGCAGGCCCTTGGCGCCCGGGCGCTGCAGCGTCGACAGGCGGTGGCAGACGGTTTCGATGCTGGCATCCAGCCGGTTGGACAGGAGCTGGATATCGTGCCGGGTTTCCGCGGCCGCTTTCAGGAAATCGTCATAGGCCAGGATCAAGGCGCCGGCGAAATAGTTCCTGAGCGCGAGCCGCGCGATGCTTTCGGCCGACTTGGTCTTGAACCGTGCCTTGGCGACCTCTTCGGAAATGAGGTCGCGCACGCAGAGTTCCGCGATGACAGAGCCGAGCAGGAAGCTTTTGGTCGACTGCGGCGTGGCGCTGTAAAGGGTGATGGTGCGGGCGAAATCGTCCTGACGGATCAGGGTGCCGCGATACTCGGGAAATTCCTTCACCGTTATGCCGAAGCGCTCCTTCAGCCAGGCGGTGAGGGCGGCGAACTTGGAGGGGGCTTTGGAAAGGCCGATTTCCAGAGACAGTTTCTCAGCCGCCCGGTCGATAGAATCGACGTAGTTGTCCATGTAGTGGAAGTAGTCGCGGACTTCTTCGTAGGCCGATTTTCGGGGGCCGGGACCGCTTTCGGGGCTGCCGCCGAGCTGGACCAGATCGTCCTCGTTCGCTTCCCGGTCATGATAGGTTCGCAGAGCCCCATAGAGATCCATGATCGCCTTGGTGACGCCAGGAGCCCGTGACACAAGTTCATGCACTTCCTGCCGGCCGACGGAGGCCGTCAGAAACTGGGTGTCGGCGAAGATTTCCTGAAGATCCTGCACCACACGGTCGAGATCGTTCTGTTCGAAGGCGGACAGGTCGACGCCGAAAATCCTGTTAATCGTTAGCAACACCGATGCGGTGACCGGGCGGTTGTTGTTTTCGATCTGGTTCACATAGGCGGTGGACAGGCCGATCTTCTTGGCAAACTCTACCTGAGACAGGCCGAAATCGGAGCGGATTTGCCTCAAGGTGTGGCCGGAATAGAGTTTTTTGCTCACGCTCGACTGTCTCCACGATCAAATTGCAAAACTTTAACAATATGCAGTATGCTATTTAACATTTTACAATAGCCGGGTAATCATGAAAAGTCCTGCCACCACGGAGGAAAACAAACCCAAGGAACATAGTGATGACCGCTCATTTCGCATTGCCGACAAGTTCCACAGTCAATGGTAGCACCGGCCCGTTTGCCGCAGGCATCCGCTGGCCGATCAATCTCACCGACCTGGTGACGCCGCGCCAGCTCGAAATCATGGTGAAGCTGTGCGAAGGCAAGGTGAACAAGCAGATTGCTTATGAGCTGGATGTGTCGATTGCGACCGTCAAGGCGCACATCCGCAATGCCATCACCCGTCTCGGGGCGAAAAACCGCACCAACGCGGTTGCTATCGTTGCTGCCAACAGCGCGATTTTTCACAACGCAACCGCCTGACACGGTGCAAGACTGACCGTCCGGACGCCCGTTTGCAAACGAACGGGTGTCCGGATGCCGGTCTATCCTGATCTGTCGCTGCACCTGCAGTGCGTTGTTCGCTCACGGGTGTACCTTCCAGAATTGTGCCAGCCCCATCGGCCGCGTGATAACGCCAGAAAAACGCGAAACGCAGCCTGTCTGACGGCGCCATCGCCGTCAGCCGTTTGCAGCGGGTAGATCGATAAAACGCCCCAGTGATTACGTTCATCCGGCCAGTTTTGCCTTTCCGGCAGACTGTCAGACCGCCCGTTTGATCATGGACGTGCGGATGCTTTCCACCTCGGTGCCAAGAAACTCGCAAAAATCCTTCGCGACGATGGAAATTGGCCGGTGTGTCGGTGTCAGGATCGACAGGCTGTTTTGAATGCGCGGCCGGAACGGGCGAAAGACGATCATGGGCGGCCCCATGCCAAGGCGGCCTTTTTCCTGGGCCTTGTAGGCCGTGATCATGTCGCAGATGAGCGCGCAAAGGCCTGCTTCAACGAAGCGGAGGCCGGGCCAGGCTGTCTGAAGCTCGAAGCGCTGGTTGAACCGGACGCCGGCATCGCGAAAGCGGGCGAGTGTCTGGCGGTGGCTGCGATGCTCGGAATGAAGCAGCGCCAGCGGGTATCCATCCAGTTCGTTCGGTGTGATGACTTCCATGGAAGCCAAGGGGTCGGTCGCGGGCACTGCGCACATGCATTCCAGCTCGAAATCGATCTGGTCGAAAGAGTTGCGGGCCCGCGGAGTTTCGGCAAAACCGATGTCGAATTGCTGTGCGGCTATCAGTTCTTCGATTTCGGCTGAGGTTCTGCTTGCCAGGGCAACCTTGACGCTTGGCTTGTCGGCGATGAAATGCGCCAGGCTGTTGGGCAGGAAGTCGGCGGTCGCTTCCGGAATGCCGGCAATCCGCAACTGTCCGTGTTCCCGGTTGGCGAGGCCGCGCAGGGTGCGTTTGGAGATTTCAAGCCGCTTCAGGATGGCTTCGGCTTCTTCCAGAAAGAATTCTGCTTCCGGTGTCGGCACCAGCCGACCCTGTTCGCGCACGAACAGCTTCAGTTCAAGCTCTGTTTCAAGGCCGGCAATGGTGGAGCTTACGGCAGGTTGCGTTCGGCCAAGCGTGCGCGCAGCTTCGGAAATGGAGCCACTCCGCATGACCTCTCGAAAGGTCGCTAGCTGCCGAATAGAAAGATTCATGGTTCCGCGGGAACCGCCCTCCCAAATCTCTACATGGATTAGTGTGTCGCCTAAATAGGTTCAGGTCAATACATGCGGAAATTTGTTGTGTATTATTGTGGGTTTAGCTCATTTAATGCGAATATTACTGATATTAAATCCGTAATATTGGGATATTACCGTTTTAGGTTGTTACCTTTACGTAAGATAGAGCTGCCGCCGCACCTTCAAGGCCGTTTCCGGTCCGCCTTAACGTGGCGGTGACCAGAGCCTTTCCAGATCGAAGCTTCTGACGTCCTCAAGCAGTTCGATGAAGCCACGTGCCGCATGGTCAAGCGACTGGCGTCCTTTTTCAGCGCTTGCGAGCGCGGCGTTGCCGAGCGCGCCCGTCTCGTTGAGGTCTTGCGCCTTCCAGCCGTATTGGGCCTTGCCGTGTCCGCGCAGATGCTTGAATTCCTTGAGGTAGCTTTGCTGTTGCGAGGGAAAGTCGGCCGCAAGCTCCATTCGGACAAGATCCGGGCGCAGATGCAGCATCAGCGAGGTTTCGATGTCGCCGCCATGAATGCCGTAGGTGAATTCCTCGTCTGCGTAGAGCCCGTCGGGCTGACCGAAACGTAGCCAGTTGGTGGCGGTCACGAACATGCCGTGCTTCACACGAAGTTCCCGGGCCACAATGTCCAGAACAGGCACGTTGCCACCGTGGGAATTGATCAGCACAAGCTTGCGGATTCCGGCACGGGCGACGCTTTCGCCCAGTTCCAGCCAGCAGCGCGTGACCGTGTCCCAGGCAAGCGTCAACGTGCCGGGGGAGGAGATGTGTTCGTCCGATTTGCCGACAGCCTGAACCGGCAGGAAGGTAACCGGCAGACCGTCCGGCAGAAGCTCCAGAACGCGCTGAATTTGCCCCTCGGCAATCGTCGTGTCCGTCGACAACGGCAAATGCGGGCCGTGCTGTTCAATGGCTGCCACGGGCAACACCGCGATCCAGTCTTCAACGCCGGGAGACTGGAAGTCGAGCGTCGTCATATCTTGCCAGTACGGCTTGGGCAGCATCGGTCTCTTCCGCTTTGAAACTACGTTGGTTTCTCCTTCGCATAGCGCCTTCAGACAGGCAAGGGGCGGTGGAGGAGAGACCTTGATGCTGGCCGATCTTCACGAAGTTATGATCCCGGTTTCTTAACCGGTGTTTAGAAATTGCTGACGTCTTTGCGGGAGAGTAGGCGCCATGATCGGCGCAATTCTGTCAAATACGCCGGCGACGATCCTGAGAGGAAACGGTGTCGCGGCCGAGCGCGATCCTGGTTCGGGGGAAAACACCCCTGGCCGGGACCAGGCTTCTGCACGCTCAAGCCAGGCAAATGCCCAGGCAATTGCGACCCGCTCCGGCAACACACCGATCCTGACTGCGCAAGCCGTGATCGCATTGCAGGAAGCAGACGGTTCCGCCGATGCGCCGGGCCGATCCCGCCTGGCGCCCGCATCCAATACTTCCGCAAGCGGAGATGCCGAGACCAGCAGTCCCGCAAATGCGGCACCGACTGGTGAAGGCGCAGACGCGGAGGCTGAAGCTGCCGGCAACGGTGCCGGTCAGGCACAGGACGAAGGCGCCAAGGACGAAGACCCCGATGGTGACGGTCTCGACCAGGCCGAGGAAAAACAGGTCGATAAGCTGAAGCAGCGCGACCAGGAAGTTCGTGCCCATGAGCAGGCTCATGCCCGTGTCGGTGGCGCTCACGCCGGGGCGCCCAGCTATACCTTTCAGCAGGGTCCGGACGGCAAGCGGTATGCCATAGGCGGCGAGGTTCAGATCGATACCTCCAAGGAGCGCACACCTGAAGCGACGATCCGCAAGATGCAGATCGTCATTCGGGCAGCCACCGCGCCGGCCGATCCGTCCTCTCAGGACCTGAAAGTGGCGCAGCAGGCAAGAGCGCAGATTTCCGAAGCGCAGGCCGAGGTGCGGCAGAAGAAGACGGAAGAATTGTCCGGCGATGATGGCGATGGGGACGTCGATGCCGCAACGGGTCCCGACAGGGACCTTGCCGGCCCGGATGACGCCAAAGGTGGGGAGAGCGCTGACGGAGCTGCGAGTGAAAAGGGGGACGAAGGCTCGGGTGGAGCGGGGGGCGACAGGGCCAATGCTGAAACCGCTGCTGCCATTTCCGCTTATCAGTCCGCCGTCCAGCGAACCAGTGAAATCCAGTCCCGGCTCTTCGGTCTGAATACGTAAGCGAATATCCTGGGCTGCTAACGGGCAGCGTGGCGTACCGCAAACTTTTCCTGCCATCACGCGAACAGGTATAACTGGCGGTTGCTTTCGCCCGGATTGGTGCTTGTCAGGCTGGCGTGTGCGTGACAGAAAGGCGGTTCCCTTTCGGGCGGTTGCCCTCCCAGAAAATGTTAGCTTCATGTCAGTTTCAATCCAGCGCCAAGCCATTGCTGCGCGCCGCGTCGTTTCGGCAATCTTCTTCATGTGCGGTAGCAGTATCGGGACGTGGGCCTCGCGCATTCCCGATATCAAATCCGCAACCGGAATGGACGAAAGCGGCTTTGGCATTCTCCTGCTTGTGATGGCTTGTGGTGCCTTTGTCGCCTTTCCGGTCACGGGAATGCTGATCGACCGTCTGGGGGCTGCCCCCATGACCAAGCTGCTGGCGGTTGCCAACATCGTCAGTTTCGTTCTGATCGGGCTTGCGCCCAACGTGACCTTGTTGACCGCAGCCCTGTTTCTGGCTGGTCTCTGCATCGGCGCGCTGGACATTTCCATGAACGGCTGGGGGGCTGAAGTGGAAAAGGCGCTGGAGCGCCCGATCATGTCCTCCTATCACGGGCTTTACAGCCTGGGTGCAGGCGTCGCCGCGCTGGCCGGCGGGCTTGCGATCATGGCAGGGCTGAGCGTCCTGTCGCATTTTGTGCTCTGGGGCGTTGTCGCGGCACCGTTCCTCGTCTGGTACTGGCGTCAGGCCTGGCCGCAAGTCCAGGCGCACAGCGAAGATGGCGGCAAGGCGCCGTTGTTTGCCTTGCCCAAGGGCGCTCTTGTGCTGGTCGGGCTGATGGCTCTGGTGGCCGCGCTTGGCGAAGGTGCGGTGACGGACTGGGCGGCGCTCTATCAGATCGAGGATCTTGGCATTTCCCAATCGGTTGCGCCGGCCGCCTTCACGATCTTCTCAGTTGCCATGGTGATCATGCGCTTGTCTGGTGACAAGGTGATTGCCCGTTTCGGACCGGTGCGGACAGCACGCGCGAGCGGTATCGTAGCCTTGCTTGGATGCATTCTGCTGGTCTCCGGAGCCGGTCTGTGGTCGGTCTGGGCAGGATGTTTCGTGATGGGCCTTGGTTATGCCGTGCTGTTTCCGCTCGCCATGTCCCGGGCGGCCAGCGATCCGCACATGTCGAAAGGGGCAGCTCTTGCAGCTGTTGCCACGCTTGGTTACGGGGCCTTTCTGTTCGGGCCGCCGCTGCTTGGTTTCGTTGGCGACTATCTGTCGCTCAGGGCGTCTTTCGTCACCGTCGCGGTACTGACGGTTGCCATTCCGATGCTTGCAGGGGCGCTCAAGGTCAAGTCTTGACGGACGCTGCGGAGGCGGTTCACACAACAGGAAAGCCGGGAGCGATCATATGACGTCACTGAACAAGGCCCCTGTTGTCGTATCCCTGAACGGGATCGGCAAGGTTTTCGAAAACGGTACGACCGCGCTCGAGAATTTCTCGCTGGATGTGCGCGAGGGTGAGTTCGTGTCCCTGCTCGGGCCTTCGGGCTGCGGCAAGTCGAGTGCGCTCCGGATTATCGCCGGACTGTCCGGCCCTTCTTTCGGCACGGTTTCCTGGCCGGCGGAGCGCAGCGGGCATGGCGAGCACGAGCTCGGGTTCGTTTTTCAGGAGCCGACCCTGATGCCGTGGGCCACGGTCTTTTCCAACGTCTGGCTGCCGCTCCGGCTGAAGGGCGTTTCCCGGCAGGCGGCAAAAGACCGTGTCATGGAAGCGCTCGCGACCGTCGGTCTTGCCGATTTCGCCGAAGATTTTCCCCGCCAGCTTTCCGGCGGTATGAAGATGCGGGTCTCGATTGCCCGGGCGCTTGTCACCCGGCCAAAGGTTCTCCTGATGGACGAACCCTTCGCCGCGCTCGACGAGATCACACGGTTCAAGCTCAACAATGATCTGCTTCAACTGCAGAAGACCTTCGGCTGGACCGTGCTTTTCGTGACGCATTCGGTGTTCGAGTCCGTCTATCTCTCCAGCCGCATCGTTGTGATGGCGTCCCGTCCGGGACGGGTCATCCGCGAATTGGATATCGATGCGCCTTATCCGCGGGAAGACAGTTTCCGGACGTCTCCGGAATACAGTCAATATTGCCGCGAGGTGTCCGGCGCGCTGCACGGAGCACTGGAACCCGCCGACGCGCTTTGAAGGGCCGATGTGTCAAAAGTTAGCTGGATAACAGGCGGCAAGTCTGCGCAGTGTCGTTAAAATCGACTTTTGCCGGTCGATTGTCATTTGACGGTTAAATACTCCCGCTAGGGTTCCGCCGCATCATTGATGAACGTGATTCGAGTTGACTGGAAGACGGGGTTGCAGCGATGGCTTTCAATTACAAGAAAAGCATAACGTTCCGCCTGGTTCAGGCCGCGAAGGCGCAGCGGGCCCGGTCCGGGTCGCATCTTATGCGGATCGGACTGCACCCTGGCCAGGAACTGGTGCTGAAGGTGCTGGCGGATACGGATGGACGCACGATGAGCCAGTTGGCTCTCGCGCTCGGTGTGCAGCCGCCCACCGTCACCAAGATGGTGACCCGGCTCTCCAGCCAGGGGTATGTCCGCCGTCAGGTCTCCGATACGGACGGCCGTCTTGCCCGTGTCTATCTGACCGATATCGGCCGCGAGCTTGTGCTATCGGTTGACAAGGCCTGGAAGCGCCTTGAGCGGGAAGCCATGTCCGGACTGGAGGACAAGGACCGCAAGAAACTGCGCAAGCTGCTTCGGCAGGTGGAAAAGAACCTGTCGATCTCCGTCGACAACGATCCGGAACATGAAGCCGATTTCGACACCGACGGGGATGAAGCCGCCGAGGCCGAAGGCAAGGAAAAAGACAAGGCCAAGGAAAAGGAACTGTCTGCCGCCTGAGGTGGCTTCGGTTCCGCTTTTCCGCACCAGCCGGTGCGCTTGCGTCGTGGGGCACCGGTTGGCGAAAGATTAAAAATCCGTCATTTGCAAAGGCCCTTTTTGCTTCTTACCTCCGTTTCAGCCACACAGGCATATACGGAGGATACACATGCAATTGAGGTATCGGACGATAAACGAAGACCGTGGTGCCCGCCGGGCGGCGGAGCTGCGCGACCGGTTCAGTCACGTGTCGGAGGCTTCCACCAACCGGTCGCAGTTCGGATTGAGACACGCTCTGCAGACCCGCACCTGGAATGAAGTCAGATCCCGCCAATCACAAGTCCAGGAACTGATGGCCTGGAGCGTGCTGGCCATTGTGATGGTCTTCATCGGAATGATGGTGCTCTAGGTGTGAGCTTTCCTCAAGGCAGGTAACCGCCGTCTAACGGTGCTGTTCAATCAAAGACCGGCGAAACTTGATCCTGCGGCGAACGGCACGACCGTCCGCCGCTTTTTGTCTCTCAGCTTTGAAACATCGCAAGGCTGCCGCTTTTGAACTCTGGCGTCTTAGGGTATTGCGGCTTGTGGGGTGGTGTATACTTATGCGTTTATCTTCTCTGGAAAATCGCTATAATTGTGTTTGAATGTATTTTGCAGCCTGTGAGAGTGTGTGGTCGGCCTTATTTTGACCGGCAAAACGCATATTCTCTGTCGATTGCCGATTGCTGAAAGGCCTACCGGCCCAAAGAAACAGGCTCCATTGTTTTAACATTTCTCGACACGGTGTTTGATCATGCCGGTAACCGGAGCAGAGCTGAAGCCGTTTTTGGAGGACGACGAGGCCGTCGTCGACAGGGTGTTGCGCCGGGTTCAGGGTTTCACGGATTCCCTGATGACGCTGGACGCCTTGCGCAGCACGGTGGACATCACCGGGCAGCCCCTGGAAGATCTTCTGGCTGATTTTCTGAATGACGAAAATCTCGGCTGGGATTTCATGTATCACCTCTCCCGGCCCACTGAGCCGATCAACGATGCCAATTTCGACCTCAAAGACCTTGGCGCTTTCGCGCACAAGATGCTGGGCTTCAAGCTCTTTGTTTACGACAAAGGCGGACTTTGCGGTGTCGCGACGCTTATTTCCCACCGGCTGGCGCTGACTGCCTGGCATGTGACGGTCAAGGATCAACAGAAGGAGCGCCGAACCGGTCTCACGGTGCGCACGGTGGACGAAAACAAGCTGATCCGCGTGCTTGGTGTGCGTTTCGAAAAGCCTTGTCATGATTGTGAATGGGATCGTGGTGTTCAGGATGCCAACATCCTGCGCGACCATCCTGATGTTGCCTTGCTCGCTATCGAACAGCCAATGATGAGCTATTGCGAATTGCCGGCCAATCCTCTGCCATGGCGCACCGGGCGGCAGAAGCTCTGTCTGAGCCATAAACAGGATGATAGAGGCAAAGGAGTGACTTTCGTCACCGGACGGGCAACAGTCGATGATCCGCCGCGCATTGAACTGGAATGGGAAGACGGCGTCACCAGGCCCGGCTCATCGGGGGGATCGGTCTTTAACACTGATCTAGAGTTTGTTGGCTTTCACCAGGCCAAACTGAATGGTGTGTCCAGGATCGTTCCTTATACGATCTTCGCGGGCATCGATGCTTTTTTGAAGGCAATTGCCGAGGATCTGGCACCGCCTTTCATCTTTTCCCTGACGGGACGTGTCGATGGTCATCTCATTATCGGGCGTCAACGTTATTGTCATGCCATCCACGATGTCGTGAGCGGTGCTGCGCCGCACTTGCGCGGGATCTGGATCAAGCGGATGGAGATCGACCAGACGACAGGACTGGAATTCTCCTACGATCTCTTGTGTCAGGTTCTCGCGCAGAACGGTCAATCGGCACAGGTTTTCCGGGTCGAACTGTCTCTGGGGATGGAAGACCTTCTCGAAACGTTGAATGAACGATTGCAGGGCGGAATGCCGCTGACGGCACGGCCGGGAGCGGCAGATGATGAAACCAGCGAAGGCGCAAGCGACAAGGATCGCGCCAGGCAACTCGTGGATCGTCTGGCCAAGGCGGTCGGGGCAACCGAAGACAAACCGGGCTGGATCTATTTCGACAACCCGCGCGGCGGCTTGCGCAAGGCGGCTCAGCAGCAACTGGAACTCCTGCTGGCAATGATCCTGAGCGATACGCGTCTGCGATTTGTGATGGCTGGCGGGGAGACCTACAGCGTGCCCGGCCCGAAGGCGGAAAATGCCAGCGCGCTGACAGCGCCGGGGGTGATGGTGGATTATATCGGCCAGTTCGACCGCGAGGATGTCCGTTACACGCTGGAGGCGATCAACCGGTCCCTTGGACTTGGCCTGGATGTTGATGTCGTCAACAATGTTCTGGACAAGGCACTTGCTGGCGTTGAAAGCCAGGGAACGGTCTACCGCAGCTCGGAGGTGAAGACCGTGTCGGAAAACTTGCGCAGGTTCCTTGCGGACAAACTTCCGCCGGAAGGAGCGAGCGCGCCATGAGCAAGGACACCGACCAACTGACGGAAGGCCTGAAGGCGGCAATGCGGTTTGCCGCCACGCGCAAGACCTTCACGCCGCGCGATGCGGTGGAAGCGGCCTCCAAGGTTCTGCAGGACAAGTTGACGCCTCTGACCATTGCCCGGCTGTTGGCGGAACTGAACAAGGTCGTTCAGGAAGTGTCCTCCGGACCGGTCTGGTCGCTGCGCAACGGGGCGCGCCACGGCGTGCTCAAAACCATCGAAACGCCTGAGGAAGATACGTCTGTCGCCAGAGCGCTGCGCGGCGACGAACCCTTCTCGCAGGAAAGCATCGAACGGCTGATTGCCGAGACTCCGGATCTGCCTAACCAGGACCAGCTCAAGCGGATCGAGGACATATCGGATGAGCTGGACCGGGCCGGGCCGAGTGCGCCGGCCTATCCGCTGCTGGTGCGCCTGCGCGGTGTCATGAACCGCGTGGATGCCGCGCGGCGGGCACAGACCATGCTGAGCCGGGAGTTTTTCGGCCGCGAGAAGGAACTGGCGCGCCTGCTTGACTGGTGCAACCGGCCTCAGGAGAAAACGCCTGTCAGCGCCCTGTTCATCACCGGCCTGCCGGGCATCGGCAAATCCTTTCTGATCGACCGGGCAATAGCGGAATACAGGACCCAGCAGAAGGCCCCGATCGTTCTGCGACTGGATTTCGACCGGCGCGGGCTGAACCTGGAAGACCCCGACAAGCTGGTGCATGAACTCTCCCGCCAGTTGGGCGACATCCTGACCGAGGAAGCGCCAAGGCTGCGCGATCTCCGGCTCAAGTATTCCGGCAGTGCCGATACCTCCGGCACGACGGTCAGCAGTACCCTTCTGCCGACTGAACTGGTGGATGCCATGGGTGCTGCCGTGCGGTCGCAGGGCGGACAGGTCGTCTTGGTGCTGGATACGCTCGAAGTGTTGCGCGGCCATGGCGAAACCCGGCCCATTCTGTTGTTCGAGGTTCTGGACAACCTGGTGCGGGCAGGGCTGTCTCCGATCTCGATCATCGCGGCCGGACGGGGTGATGCGCTCGATTCCGTCCGAAAACGCATCGAGGGCTTGCCGCTGGAGCTGAACGGCTTGAGCGAGACAGACTCCCGCAACCTGCTGGACAAACTGGGTGCGCCGCCAGACCTGCACGACAGGATCTTTGAACTCTCGCGCGGCAATCCGCTTATGTTGCGACTGTCGGCGAAAGTAACCCAGGCGGAGGACTTCGATCCGGGCGAGCTGGAATACGGCGAAGCTGGCAGCATCACGGAAGCCTATCTCTACCGGGCGATCCTCTCGCGCATTGACGACCCGTTGCTGGCAAGGCTGGCGCACCCCGGTCTTGTTCTTCGCCGGATCAGCGCCGAGGCGATCCAGTTCGTTCTGGCTCCGGCTCTCGAACTTGGCGATGACATCGATGAAGCGACCTCAAAGCGTCTCTGGCAGGAACTCAGCAGCCATCACTGGCTGGTGGCCGTCGACGGTCAGGACTGGCTGAAACATCGCAGCGACCTGAGGCGGGAAATCCTGCCCATGCTTTATGTCGAAAAGCCGGAACTGGCCGCAGGGATAGACCGGGCGGCGGCAAACTGGTTTGCCGGGATCGACCGCGAGACCGCTCTTTATCACGCCTTTCAGGCAACGCGGGCGGGGGATGCGATGCCTCCGTTCACCGCTGCCGATGTTGCGGGCCTCAGCGATGACGAACTGGACGAGCTTCCTCTTCCGGCAGCCAATGCCATCTTGCAGGAGCGCGGGCAGCGGTCGCGCCGGGCGCGCTACGGCAGCGCCGAGCAAGGGGCAGCAGAACCGGTTGCGGCCCGAAAGTCAGCTGAAAAACCAGCTGAAATCGAGCCGGAACTGATCCGTGAGCTCGAGCAGACCCTTCGCCGCGGCGATGTGTTCGAGGCCGATCACATCTTCACGCTCAACAATGCCTTTCCCCGAAATCCGGCGCCGACCAGTCCGGAGGCTGCCGCCACGCTTGCCTATTTCTGGCTGTCCGGCCAGTGGGCACGGGCAATGTCCCTTTGGCGGAAATTGCCGAAATCCCTGCTGGAGCGGTTGGCCCAAGAAGATCCCGGGCTTTACAGGCTGGTTCTGCTGGAAATCGAGGCGGAAGCGGATTTCGACGGGCTTGTCACCCGCTTGCGCCACGACGAGAAACAGGCAGCTTCTGCATGGCAGGCACGCGCCGAAGGCTCCCGGATCGCCTTGAAGGGGGCACTGGAATTCGCTCTCATGGCCAGCCAGGAAGGGCGGTCGGAATACGTCGAGATCCTGGATCCGGTTGCCATGTCCGTCTTCAGGTTCGGTGAGAAGATCTCTGACTATCCGGCAGATGCCATCCGGCAGGGCTCAAACCGCGCCGAGCGGTTCGCGATCATGACCGGGGAACAAAACCCCGTCACCGACCAGCACACCATCGCCCGCATGAACCCTGCAATTGCCCCCTTGAGCGTTCTGGCACGCATTCAGCACAGCCCGCGCATGGTGCAATTCCTGCGCGGCTTCTATGACGGGCTGCACGAAACGTTGGCGATGCTGGGCACCCCCGACCTTTTCGACAGTTTCGAGCGCTACGCCAGCGATATCGAAATCGAGGGGCCGGAAATCCTGGGGGCGCTTGGCCTGACCAGTGACTGGGCGGGGGCGTTTGCGATTTTCAATGCGGTTCCGGATGCGCCGACGGTCGCGCGCGCAGCCGAACGCTGGCGGCGTTTCAGCGGTGGTATCTGGTCCTATCCCGGGTCGCCGCCACCTTACTGGGGCAACGGCGAGCGCGATATCTTGCTCGAAGCCCGGGTGGACAGCCTGCTTTCCGAAAAGGACCCGCCTGCGACCGCAAGGGCGCTGTTGCGGCGATTGGCCTATGCCGCCGACTATCCCGACACGGAAGAAGGCGCACGGCGTGCCCGCAGCGTGTTCGAGCGGCGGTTGAGGCGGCCGCTGGCAAAGGCAATGACGGCGGGCGATGCACAGGATATTGCGGCGGTACTCGCGCCTCGGCTCATGGGCCCGGCCCTGACGGCCGCGCTGGCCGTCATCGGGGCCGATGCCGCAAGCAGAAATTCAACCGTCGACGCGTCGGTGCTGTTTTAACCGGCCGCGCCAGCAACGGTCGTCAAAGACGAAGAAAGGAGAGAGCCAGGCACTGTTCAGGTGGCTTGCACTGCAAAGGGCTTTCAGCCCTGCCGCCGCGCGCACCTATGGGGAATACCGGACAATAAGACAGACATTGATATTGGAGGAATTTCCATGAACGAACGAGCATTGTTGGAAAGCTGTGGGCGCCTTGAGGCATTGAAATCGGGCGGACGGATTGCGGCTGCGAAACGCGCCATCGAGACGGGACATCCTTTCGTTGAGCAATTTGGATTGGACATACAGGCGACCCTGGACGCACTGGATATGTCGCCCAGCCAGCTTGAGGCAGCCGGCACGCCGGCGACGCAACTGGAAGCCATCGTGCGGTTGGTCACACGGCCACCGATGGTCGTGGAAAATGGCTCGGTCACGCTGATCCCGCTGCCGGATGATTTCGGTGCCGACATAGACATCAAGATCAAGCGGAATGAACACTGGATCGGCTCGATCGGGCGCGTGGAGTTCGTCAACCATTCAATGACCTGGGGCGGAACCGCCTGGGTGGTCGGCGAGGAAGCCGACGGGCGCCATTTCCTGGTCGTCACCAACCGGCATGTGGCCAAGATCGTCGCGCGTCGCAACGCCAAGGGAGAGGGCGTTTTCATGCGCTCTCCCTACACGATGGTGCGATATGGGGCGCGCGTGGACTTCAACGAGGAAGCGGGCGCGCTGCCGTCCGACGAGCGCCCGGCAGAGATCCTGCGCTTTACCTATCTGGCGGATGATGCCAGTGCCGATGTCGCGATCGGGCGTATCGAGAAGCTGGACGGCTTCAATCTGGCGCCCCTGCCACTGGTGGATACGGACGCAGAAACGGACGAAATCGTCGCCGTGATCGGCTATCCGGCCTTCGACAGCCGGAACGACCGCACCGAGATGGAGAAGTATTTCAAGGGGCTTTACGATGTAAAACGGTTTGCCCCGGGCAAGATGATGCCGGTTGCACCGGGAACCGTGCTCAGCCACGACTGCACCACGCTCGGCGGCAACTCCGGCTCACCCGTCCTGAGCCTGGATCGCAACAAGGTGGTGGGACTCCACTTCGCGGGCGCTTATGGAATTGCCAACAGCGCGGTGAGGGCAAGCACGCTGCGGGATCTGCTGTCCGGCACGCGACCGACGCAGATTCTGGTCGAGGAAAGCCTGGCCCAGGAAGTGGCGGACGGTTTTCACGACCCTGGCCATTTTACCGGCCGGGACGGCTACGACCCGGATTTCCTGTCGAAACGGGTAGACTTTCCGAAGCTGCCGGACGGCATGTTCAACCTGGCCAGCCCGGCAGATGCGACACAGGACCGTCCGCATGAGCTGCGTTACACCCATTTTGGCCTGTTCCACGATCTGGACCGCCGGAGCCCTGTGGTAACCGCGGTCAATATCGACGGCGAAAAGGCCATCAAGATCAAACGCAAAAAGCCGGACAAGTGGTTCTTCGACAAGCGCATTCCGGTGGAGGCGCAGCTTGGCAAGGGCGATTTCCCGGGTGATCTGGACCGGGGACATATGGTCCGGCGTGAGGATCCGAACTGGGGCGATGACCGCGCGGTGGCGCAACTGGCGAACGACGATACGTTCCACTATACAAACGCCTCGCCGCAACACTCTTCGCTGAACCAGAACCGGTCGACATGGCAAGGCCTGGAGAACCACATCCTCGACAGCACCAAGACCCACGCCTTCCGCGCAACGGTCTTTACCGGACCGCTGTTCGATGACGAGGAAGATCCGTTCCTCGATAGTGTGGGGATCAACCTGCCCCTGCAATATTGGAAGGTTGTTGTCATGGACGCCTTGCAGGACGACGACAGTCTCAAGCTTCACGCGACCGCCTATCTGTTAAGCCAGGGGCAGGCCATTCAGAAGTACCTGCAGGATCACCACGAGACGGAAGCCGTCGAGGGGTTTGCCTTCGGCGAATACAAGACCTTCCAGGTGTCGGTCGCCTTTCTGGAAGAACTGTCCGGCTTCGATTTCGGTCAATTGAGTGAGGTAGACCCGCTGGCGGCTCTTGCCGACGATCTCGAATTGCCCGACAGCCGTCCGCGGTTTGTCGAGATCACGGGTGCGGACTCTCTGATCCTGTAAGGTCTGTGTGTTTCCTGAAAACGTGGAGCTGACCATGCGGTCCACTCCCTAGATCAGGAAGGGATACCCGCCTTCCAGTTTCAAAAGGGCGATTTTTGTTTCCGTGCCACCCGCACCGGAATATCCGCCAAGGCCGTTGGCCGAGAGAATGCGGTGGCAGGGGATGATGATCGGTATCGGGTTGGCTCCACAGGCCTGCCCGATCGGCTGGCCATAGGTGTCCAGTTCCCTGGCAAGGTCGCCATAGGTGCGGGTGCCGCCATAGGGGATTGCCAGCATTGCCTTGAAAACGGCCTGGTGCAGGTCACCGCCTTTCGGGGCAAGCGGCAGGTCGAAGGTCTTCAGGTCACCGGCGAGATAGGCCTGCACCTGACGCGCGGCTTCCTGCAGCAGCGGTGTTTCTTCTTTGCCAGAGGCCCCGTTCCAGTGTAATTGGGTGATTGCGCCGTTTTCTTCCGTAATGGAAAGGCGTCCCAGCCACGTTTCAATTTCTGCAACCGGCATAATCGTCCCCGCTTGTCTTTTGAGCTTAGGTAGTGGGTTGGCGCATATATCTCAATCGGACCGGTCCTGCCGGGGCATGTCCGCTACCAGCTTTTTCATCCTCGGATGATCGTTTGAAAAGGGACCGCCCGCGATGGCGCATGACAGACAGGACCGTTCGGCCGGCAATGGCGTCGCTGTAACGGCGCCACTCGCAGGGATCGGTCTCATCGTGCTGGCTTGCCTCAGCTTCTCCTGGCTGGACGCAACGGCGAAATACATGTCCGCCAGCCTGCCGACACTGCAGATTGTCTGGATGCGGTTCGTCAGCCATGTGGTCCTGTCGCTGGTTCTGTTTCAGGTCTGGAAAAAGCCGACGCTGCTGAAAACCGGGCGGCCGGTCCTTCAGATCGTACGCGCGTTGTGCCTGCTCGGCACGACTATTTTCAATTTTCTGGCCGTTCGCTATCTGCAGCTCGCCGAAACCATGTCGATCCTGTTCGCCGCGCCTTTCGTGATCACCGCGCTTGCCGGGCCGCTTCTGGGCGAGTGGGCCGGGCTGCGCCGATGGATGGCCATCATCGTGGGGTTCCTCGGCGTTCTTGTGGTCACCCGGCCGGGTCTGGGCGGCATGCACTGGGCTGCCCTCTATTCCGTGGCCGCCATGTGCTTCTACGCGCTCTACGCCTTGCTGACGCGCCAGTTGACCGCAACGGACAGCTCCGCCGGAATGCTGATCATTTCAGGGATCGTCGCCGCAATCGCCATGGCGCCTGCCGGTCTTTCGGTGTGGGTCGCGCCGCCCGATGCCCTGACCTGGCTGCTTCTGTTCGCGACCGGTGCTTTTGGCGCGGGTGGGCATTTCCTGTTCATCATGGCGCACCGGATCGCGCCCGCACCGGTGCTTGCGCCTTTCATCTACACGCAGATCATCTGGATGATCGCGCTGGGATACCTGATATTTGACGACGTGCCCACTTTCACCACCATCCTCGGGGCGGCCATCGTGGTCGCGTCCGGCCTTTACATCCTTTACCGGGAGCGCGTGAAGGGGATCTGAAGCGAAACCACATTCACGCCAGGTGGTTGACGGACTTGGATAGTTCCAGTCTTAATACCCGCCGGGGTTAATCAAACCGCCGGTCAGGAAGGATCGCCAGCCTTTAAGGGAGGTGTGGGATGGAGCTGAACCGCCGCAGGTTCTTGACAGGGGCAGCAGCCACGGCAGGCGTTTTGGCCTTGCCGCAGGTGGCACATGCCAATGCAGCAGCAAACGCTTATTTCAGTGGCTATCAGGAAGATAGCGGGTTCCAGTACCGGAGAACCAACTTCAACAAGATCGATCCCGTCTGGCATCGGCAGATGGTGAAGTATTTCAGTGACGAGCCGCCGGGAACAGTGGTGGTCGATACCAACAACCACTTCCTCTACTGGGTCTGGGAAAACAATACCGCGCTTCGCTACGGCGTCGGCGTCGGCCGTGAGGGCTTCCAGTGGTTTGGTCGCGCCCGTATCGACCGCAAGGCCCTGTGGCCGCGCTGGGTGCCGCCGCCCGAGATGTTGAAGCGGCAACCGGACCTGCCAAGACTGGTCGAAGGCGGAGCCACCAACAACCCGCTCGGACCACGGGCCATGTATCTCTACCGGGATGGAACCGACCTCGGCTACCGGCTGCATGGCACGCTGGAGCCCTGGAGCATCGGCCGTGATGTATCGAGCGGCTGTATCCGCATGTTCCCGGAAGACATTGTCGACCTTTACCAGCGCTGCCCGAAAGGGACCGGTGTGCTGGTGCTGGAGCATCTGGGCCAGAATGCGGGCTGAGGTCTGCTCATCCGGAACGCGTTGCAATCGGCCGGCGGCGCTTTAGTCCTGAGGACTGAGTGCTGTCGATCGAGGGGGAAACATTAAAAGGATTTGGGGGCTTCCTTGGAAAAGCATTTGGGCCGGATAGGCCGGGGCGCGGTATTTGCGCTCATGATTGGATTTGGCCTGGCGGGCTGTAACAGTGCCGGCGGATTGTCGTCACCGGATGTGACCAATGCTCCGGCCGCAGGCTTTGGCAATATTTCGCCGGGTTCGGAAGAGGAATTCATCATCAACGTGGGCCGCCGGATCTATTTCGATCAGGGATCGGCCGTTGTCACGGATGAAGCCCGCATTACAATCGAAAATCAGGCCAAGTGGCTGAACAAGAACAAGAAGTGGCTGGTCAAGATCCAGGGGCATGCCGATGATCCGGGCAGCGAGGCCGCGCAAAAGACCTTGTCGACCCAGCGGGCCAACGCAGTCATGGCCGAACTGGTCAAGCTGGGGGTCAGTCCCAAACGCATGTGGGTGAAGGGATACGGCGTGGAGCGGCCGGTGACCGATTGCGATCAGGTGACCTGTCAGTCGCAAAACCGCAGGGTTGTCGTCAATCTGCGTGAGGAATATGACGAAAGCGCCCCTGCGGGTCGGAGCTGATTTCTCTAGGGTGTGGGCTCATAAATGAAGACGAAATGGCATGAGAAATGGCAAAACCGCGTTAGGAAGTGTGCGCTGAGCGGGCTTTCTGCCAGGTCAAGCACGCTGACGACACGCTGTGAAGCCATTTTCATGTCCTTCGGATTTGACCGGATTGGTCCTCCTCAGCGTTGCGTAAGCTTGAAAATGAGCCACATTTCCTGCGCTTCCGCGCCTTGAGGCAGACCAATCCGCCTCAAACCATTTCATCTTCATTTACGGGTCCACACCCTAAGGCACTGCGACCCAATCTCCGGAAAAACAGAAAAACCTGTTTACCCAGAGGGGAGAGAGCTATAACGGTCTCTCCCATCGCCGCTGCGGTTATCGAGAAATAGGAATGTCTGAAGACAACGGTTCCCCTCCCTCCCAGCCGGAATTTCCGCAAAAGCCTGGTAAAAGGCTCACGCTCGGGCACATTGCCGACCAGCTCGGGATTTCCACGGCAACCGTGTCGCTGGCACTTCGGGACAGTCCGCTTGTTGCAGAGGAAACCCGGGCAAAGGTCAAGCAGACTGCGGAAGAGATCGGGTATATCTACAACCGGTCGGCAGCCTCCCTCAGAACTGCCCGAAGCCAGATTGTGGGCGTCGCCGTTCATGACATCCTGAACCCCTATTTCGCTGAAGTTTTCTCTGCGCTCGAGGATGTTCTGGAAGAGCAGGGTCAGATGATCTTCATCTGCAACCACCGGGACGACGTCAAACGCCAGCGCGCCTTCGTCAACACGTTGCTTCAGCATCGTGCGGACGGTTTGATCCTGTGTCCGTCGGTGGGCACTTCCGCCGAGGAGATCAACCGCCTGGTGGATCAGGGAATTCCCGTGACACTGGTGGCGCGTGAGGTTCCAGGCGTCTGGGCGCCCTGTGTGCGCGGCGACGATCTTGCCGGGACCTATCAGATCACCAAGCACCTGATCAAACAGGGCCACCGGAACATCGCCATGGTTGGCGGTCGCCGGGGCAGCTCGACAGGGCGCTACCGCAATGCGGGCTGGCGCAAGGCGCTGGAAGAAGCGGGGATCGATCCTGCCAGCCAGCTCGACCTGCCCGAAATGATGACCCAGGCCGACGGCCGGGCCGCCGTGCCGAAGATCCTGGAAGCCGAGCACCGGCCGACGGCCATTGTCGCGTTCAACGACCTCGTCGCCCTTGGCATGATGACCACCTTCCGGAGGGCGGGCGTCGAGCCGGGGCCCGACATGGCAATCACCGGATATGACGATATCGACGGCGCCGATGCGCGCACGCCTGCGTTGACAACAGTGTCGGCACAGCCCGACAAGATCGGCCGCCTGGCGGCGTTGACCTTGCTGCGCCAGATCGCGGGCGACCGCGTGCCCAACACACCCATCGTGATCGAGCCCGACGTGCGGATCCGCGAAAGCTCGCCGCCTCCCGGCGTGCGGCTGGCACCCAAGCTGGCCGACTAGGGTGTGGCGGTCGCCGCCTGCTTTCCAGTGAAATTCGAATAATCCGAAAATTTTAAGGCTGGGGTACCCCGCTCCCGGCGCGCGCTTCGCTTGGTCGGACGATCACAACGGAGCGGGTCGTATCCGGATGCAGAAACGGGCGGCCAGGGCCGCCCGTTGCAAGTCGCGTTACCACTTCAGGTCAGCGCGGTTCGTCCGCCAGTCCCTTGAAGATGGCGTAGCAGGCCAGCAGCAGGACGATGGTGAACGGGAACCCGGTCGAGACCGCCATCGCCTGGAGAGCGCCGAGGCCACCGCCAAGCAGTAGCGCGATGGCAACCAGACCCTCGAAGGTGCACCAGAACACGCGCTGCGGTACCGGAGCATCGACCTTGCCGCCTGCCGTGATCGTGTCGATCACCAGCGAACCGGAGTCCGATGAGGTGACGAAGAACACGATGACCAGAATGATGGCGATGAAGGAGGTGATCGAGGCCATGGGCAGATCGGCAAGCATGCCGAACAGCGACAGTTCGGGGCTGTAGCTCGCGATCACATATTCATGCACCTGGCTGTCGCTGTTGGTCAGAACCTGTTCGATGGCGGTGCCGCCGAACGCGGTCATCCAGATCACCGACACGATGGTCGGAATGATGAGGACGCAGACCACGAACTCCCGAACGGACCGGCCACGGCTGACACGCGCGATGAACATGCCGACAAACGGCGACCAGGAAATCCACCAGGCCCAGTAGAACGACGTCCAGCCCTGACGGAAGCTGTCGTCCTCGCGGCCGAAGGGCATCGACAGCGGCACGATTTCCTTGCCGTAGGCGACGATGTTGGAGAAGAAATCGGAGATCAGTGTCGAGGTCGGTCCTGCGGCAATCACGAAGACCAGCAGCAGTGCCGCGATCAGCATGTTGATTTCAGACAGCACCTTCACGCCGCCATCAAGGCCGCGCAGTACCGAGACCAGTGCAACACCTGTAATGCCGATGATCAGGATGACCTGCGCCGTGGTGCTGACGGGAATGCCGAAGACGAAATCGAGACCGGCGTTGGCCTGTTGAGCGCCGAACCCGAGCGAGGTGGCGAGACCGAAGAGGGTCGCGAGCACGGCCAGGATATCGATGATGTGGCCCGGCCAGCCCCAGGTGCGTTCACCGAAGATGGGATAGAACACCGAGCGCATGGTCAGCGGCAGGCCCTTGTTGAAGGAGAAGATGGCGAGAGCCAGCGCAACAACGGCGTAGATCGCCCAGGGATGCAGGCCCCAGTGGAAGATCGTTGCGGCCATGCCCATGGCCTTGGCGGCCGCGATATTTTCCGGAATGAGATTGCCGTCCGCGTCGAAGGGTTTTGGCACGCCGATCGGCTCGGAAAAGGCCATGTGATAGACCGGTTCCAGCACTCCGAAGAACATCAGGCCAATGCCCATGCCGGCGGCGAACAGCATGGCGAACCAGCCGAAATAGGTATAGTCGGGTTCGGCGTCCTTGCCGCCGATGCGGACGTTGCCGAGGGGGGTGACGATCAGTGCCAGGCAGACGAGGACGAAGATGTTGCCGGAGATGATGAAGAACCAGTCGAGGTTCGACGTCAGCCACTTGCGCATATGATCGAACAACGGTCCGACTTCGGTCTGAAAGGCAAGGGTCAGAAAGACGAAGGCGACGATGGTCAGACCGGAGATCAGGAAGACCGGATTGTGGATGTCGAGATTGAAGGGACCGACAGAGGTTTCGATATTGTCCTGGCCAATCTCGTATTCGGTATCGATGAGATTGGCGGCACCTTCCGGATCCGGAATGCCTTGATTGTCGCTCATGGGAGCGCTCCTTTTGCTCGGGAAACGGGTTATCTCACAAGGAAGACGGATACGTCTGCGTGGCTTGCGACGCGGCCGCCGTTCGATGGCCAGAAATGGTCCGGCACATTCGGGATATGCGTTGCCATGACCACCAGGTCCGCGCCCGTTTCATGAACAGCCTTGAGAATCGCATGTTCAAGGTCGATCGCCGGGTCATGAGAGAACTCCGCATGGCCGGATGCTTCGATCCCGTGTTTCTGTCCCTCGGCGGCCGCGAAAGCCGCCAGCTTTTCCCGAAACTCGTCCGGTGTATGGGCAAGGGCGCTGGGTGTATTTGAGGTTACGGCCACAAACACTACAGGAATGCTGTCGGTCTTGGCCAAGTGAGCGCCAGCAGAGATGGCTTTTTCAAGTTTATCTGCGTGGGCCAAGTCAATCGGTACTAGTATTTTTGTGAACAAATGTCCCTCCAAGATCTGTTCGGGCAAGAATATAAAAGATTCAAGCCATAGAGGTCCGCGCGCGGAGGGGCCGTTTTAGTATTCCATTTTAAGGTAATGTCGTTTTGTCCCGCTCCGCTGTGATTAGACTACTGTCGCATATGCGGAGGGTGGCGTCAAAAGAGCGGCAAGAACAGGCTGTGACGCGACATATTGGCGCGCCCAGATCGAAAAAAAGGTCTGAATTTCGCGCGCGTACCGGGGAAAACGCTACGGCATCGTCTGCCATGGGGCGATTTCGAGGCTGGCTGCCCATTTAGAGCTGATCTGGTTCGAGCTGATCTGGTTCGAGCTGATCGGGTCCGGTCAGACGGCCGGCGTATGCTCCGATTGCGGAGCCTTGCAGGTCACGCATTTGTTGCGGCCGGTTGACTTGGCTTCGTAAAGCGCCGTGTCTGCCTTTTGCATGAGTGTTGAAAATTCCAGGTCTTCCCTGGCGACGGCGGCAAGACCCATACTGCAGGTGACGGTCTGTTTGACGATGTCGAGCTGGCACTCCGCAATGATCCGCTGCCGTAGTCGCTCACACACCAGCATGGCATCTTCCAGATCGGCGTTGTGCAGGATCATGCAGAATTCTTCGCCGCCGACGCGGCCGAAGATATCGACCGAACGCAGGGCGCTGCTGACCGTATCTGCGAATTTCCTGAGAACTTCATCGCCGGTCGCGTGGCCGTACAGATCGTTGATCTGCTTGAACTTGTCGATGTCCATCATCACGGCGGTGAAGGGGCGCTTGGTGCGGCGGAACCGTTGAACTTCGGTGTTGGCGCGTTCCAGGAACGCGCGACGGTTCAGAATCTGGGTCAGGTCGTCGATGCTGGCAACCCGTTCCAGGTTGATCTTGGCATTCATCAGGGCCTGGTGATCGCGCTGGCGGGCAATCTCATGCCCGACCCAATCGGCAAATTGCCGGACGATCTGAAGATCTGACGCGGTAAACGCCCGTTTGCGCACGTCCGGCGCCGTGAAGTTGATTGTCCCGTGAACTTCGCCATCGACCAGAAGCGGAGCGCCGATGTAGGTCTCCAGGTTGAAGATCTGATGGCACGGATGTTTGGCGAATTCCGAGTTCGAGGCGTTGGCGGTCGCGGTCGGCTCATCGCTCCTGAGCGTCAGCAGACAGTAGGTGTCCTGCAGCGGAAATGACGAGCCGGGGGCCAGCTCGCCGTTCGGGCTCTGGGCGTGGGTGATCGTGTAGTGGTCATCGATCACATGGCTGATGATGCCGAAGGGAACTTCGAAATGCTCCGTGCCGAGACGCAGGATTTCGGCGATCTTGTCTTCGTGGCCGAGTTCACGTGTCGAGGTGATGGCGTAGAGTTCGGCCAGCGTGCGCTCGGTCTTCTTCCTGTCGGTTATGTCGGAAATCAGCACAACAATTGCTTCAACCGAACCGCTGTCGTCAAAGCGGGGGTTACAGCTCATCATGCATTCGCGCAAAATGCCGTCGGGAAAATGCAAGCTGATTTCGGTCGAAACCTTTTCGCCTCTTGTCGCTTCCTCGAAGACCGCGCGGATGGTTTCGCGCTCCTTCCAGGGCAACCGGTCGCGCAGCCGCGTGCCGACAAGATTGTCCGCTGTGTCGTTGAACCAGTCACAGGCAGTCTTGTTGATGAAGACGCATTTGCCGTCCAGGTCTACCTCGGTGACGCTGGCGACAATGTTGTCTGCCATCAGGGACAGGTTCTTGTAGGCATTTTCCGCCTTCGCCCGTGCTTCCTTAAGTTCGGTGATGTCGAACCGGATGCCGGCGATGCCGCCGTTGCGGGTCCTGGTTTCGGAAATACGTAGCCAGCGGCCGTCCGCAAGGTTTTGTTCAAGGACCGAACCGTCCCCGGCCAGATGCCGGCGGAGACGCTCCTGCAGCCAGTCGTCGTCCGACAGGCCGCCTGTGTCGTATTGTTTCCGGTTCAGGCCAAAACGCAGGATGTCTTCGAAGCGGTTGCCGGGGAACATGGCCGGAGCCGAGTTGGCATAGATCTCGCGGTAATTGTCGTTGCAGATGACCAGGCGGTCATCCTTGTCGTAGAGCGCAAAACCTTCCGAAATCGCATCGAGAGCATCTTCAAGCGTCAGGGCGATATCACTGAGCTTGGTTTCGAGTGCCCTTCGCTCGGCAAGATCTCTCGCGATGAACAGGATGCCGGTCAGATTGTGCGCTTCATCAAACAGGGGGGCGCTGACCACCTCGACGGATACGGTCGAACTGTCTTCGAGAACCAGGTCAATTGCATAGGCCTTGCGGTTCCGCTGATCCGTCGGCGACTGGTAAAGTTCTGCCATCTGGGCGAACTGGTTCGGGTCGGCGAAAAATCGTTTTGTCGTCGTGCCGACAACCTCTTCACGGTCGACCTTGAGCAGCCGGGCCATGGCCTTGTTCGCGAAAACAATGATGCGCTCGGGGTTGGTGACGATGACGCATTCGTTGAGTTCACCGAACGTCTGTTCAAGATCCAGAGTGATGTTCTCGTTCATATGCGTCCCCGTTGTCGTGCCATCGCGCGGGCCCGAGCGCCATTCAAGGCAATAAAAGTTTAATAAAAGGGATACGTAACGGAAGATATCTTGAAGAAAATGCCCGCATTAACCTTTGCCGAGTCAGGTGATCAGTATTTTTGCGAGCGGTCAGGTCTTGCGGTTTCCCTTCAGGAAATTTTCGATCCGCACCAGCGCATCGCGGATGTTGGCAGTCGAATTCGCGTAAGACAGCCTGATATATCCTTCGCCCAATACGCCAAAGTCGGGGCCGCCAATGACTGCGACGCCAGCGTCTTCCAGCAGGGCTGAAGCAAGTTCCTTGGCCTTCCAGCCGGTCTTGCTGATGTTCGGGAAGGCGTAAAAGGCGCCGAGTGGGACGCGGCAGGAAATGCCTTCGATGGCATTGAGACCGTCAACCGTCACCTTGCGCCGGCCGTCGAACTCCCGAACCATGTCCGCGACAGCGGTTTGCGGTCCAGTGAGAGCGGCAAGGGCACCGAACTGGGCCGGCGCGTTGACGCAGGACCAGGCGTTCACCGCCAGTTTGCGCGCCTTGTCGATCAGGCCGTCGGGCCAGAGGGAAAAGCCCATCCGCCAGCCGGTCATGGCGTAGGTCTTGGACCAGCCGTCGAGCAGGATGAGCCGGTCGCTCAGCGACGGAAAGCCCAGCAAGGAGACGTGCTCCATGCCGTCGTAGGTCATCTGCGAATAGATTTCGTCCGACAGGACGGCGACATCGGGAAATCGTTCCAGCCCGGCAACCAGTTTTTCGATCTCGGCGCGTGGCGTGACGCCTCCCGTCGGATTGGCCGGAGAATTCAGGATCAGCAACCGGGTCTTGTCGTTGATCAGCGACAGCGTCTCTTCGGCGGAAAAAGCGAAGTCATTTTCCTCGCGGATCGGAACGGGTACGGGACGGGCGCCGGTGAACTCGATCATCGACCGGTAGATCGGGAAGCCCGGATCGGGGTAGAGAATTTCGCTGCCCGGTTCGCCGAACATCAAGATCGCCATGAACATGGTGACCTTGCCGCCCGGAACGATCAGAACGTTGCCGGGATCGGTTTCCACACCATGACGTTTCAGGAGATCGGCGCAAACGGCTTCGCGCAAGGGGGCGATGCCGGTTGCCGGTGTGTAGCCGTGCTGACCGTCGCGCAGGGCCTTGATGGCCGCTTCCACGATGTGATCCGGTGTTTTGAAATCCGGCTGGCCGATGCCCAGATTGATGATGTCGCGTCCCTGTTCGGCAAGTTGCGTTGCCCGTGCCAGCACGGCAAACGCATTTTCCTCGCCAATCCGGTCAAATCCGCCAATCGTGTGCAGCATTTCGGTCTCCATGCCTGTGCGCGCTTCCTGCTGGCGACGTTAATGCTGCAGACAAGGATTTGAAAAGGCTGAAGAACGGACAAAGCGTTCGGGCGAGTGTCCACAGGCGGGAGCAGGTGAGGGAAATTTCCCGGGTACCCTCCCAATGCGGCAGCGAAATGCTTATATTCGCGCCCAAGCGGCCCGCTGACCGGCGGGCGACCCTTTTTCTCCTGCCAGGAAAGCGCGCAATGACTGCGACCCAGGACAGCCAGGCACAGATTCCCGTTACCGTGTTGACGGGGTATCTGGGGGCCGGCAAGACCACCCTTCTCAACCGGATCCTGACCGAAAACCATGGTCAGCGGTATGCCGTCATCGTCAATGAATTTGGTGAAGTCGGTATCGACAACGATCTGCTTGTCGAATCCGACGAAGAAATCTTCGAAATGAACAACGGCTGCATCTGCTGCACGGTACGGGGCGATCTGATCCGCACGGTGCAGAACCTGATGAAGCGCAAGAACGCCTTTGACGCGATCATCGTGGAGACCACCGGCGTTGCCGATCCGGCCCCTGTCGCGCAGACTTTCTTCATGGACGACGATGTGCGCGCGGCTGCCAAACTTGACGCTGTCGTTGCCGTGGTCGATGCCCGCCATGTCCTTCAGCGGCTGGAAGACACCGAAGAGGCCGAAGACCAGATTGCCTTTGCCGACGTGATCCTGGTCAACAAGACCGATCTCGTATCGGCCGAAGAACTGGCCACCGTCGAGGCGCGCATCCGCTCGATCAATCCGTATGCCGTGCTTCACCAAAGCGAGCGGTGCGGCATCGATATCGCCAAGGTGCTCGACCGGGGGGCATTCGATCTCGACCGGATCCTCTCGCTCGATCCGCATTTCCTGGAGCATGGCCACCATGCCGATGAATGCGGACCCGATTGCGACCACGACCACCACCACGACCATGATCATCATCACGGGCATGGGCACGAACACGGGCACGGGCACGGGCACGGGCATCACCATCATCACCATGACGATCCCCATTCGGTGAAGAGCATTTCGTTGAAGGCAGGCGATCTCGACCCCAACATGTTCTTTCCCTGGATCAACCAGGTGACGCAGGTTCAGGGTCCGAACATCCTGCGCCTGAAGGGCATCCTTGCCTTCAAGGGCGATCCGCAACGATATGTCATCCAGGGCGTTCACATGATTGTAGAAGGCGATCATCAGCGCGACTGGAAAGACGATGAACCGCGCGAAAGCCGCCTGGTGTTCATCGGCCGCGATCTCAACTGGGATGTTCTGAAAGACAGTTTCCAGGCCTGCGCCGCGCAATAAGGAAGAAGACACTTGCCGACAGTTGCTCCCGTTGAGGTGGATGGCTACGTCGTCCGCGCCGGCTATCTGAAAGACACTGCCTTTTTTGCGTCCGGAGAAGGCGACATCGTTCTTTCCGGACAGGGCGAAACGAAACTGAGACCTCACAAGGCGGGGCTTCTGGCGGCCGAGCCGACCATCGACGGCAAGGGGTTGATCACGTCCGGCGACGACGGCTGCATCTTTGTGAGTGCGACGGACGGGTCGAGCGAATGCGTTGCCGAACGGCCGCGCAAGTGGATCGACCTGATTGCCGCCGGCCCCTCCGGTGCGCTGGCTTTCGCCAGCGGCCGCACCGCCTGGGTGCGTTTCGCGGATGGACGGGAAAAGGAATTTGCCCATGACCGTGCTGTCGGCGGACTGGCCTTCGCGCCCAAGGGCATGCGGCTTGCGGTCGGGCGCTACGACGGCGTAACGCTCTGGTGGGCCGGGACGGAGGGGGCGCCGGTCGATCTGAGCTGGAAGGGCGCGCATCTGGGGGTAAGCTTCTCGCCTGACGGCAAGTATGTTGTCTCCGCTATGCAGGAAAACGCCTTGCATGGCTGGCGCCTTTCGGACAGCCAGGACATGCGCATGACGGGCTATCCGGCCAAGGTCAAGTCGTTCAGCTGGTCGGTCAAGGGACGGTATCTGGCAACGTCCGGTGCCAATGCCGCGATCCTCTGGCCGTTCTTCGGCAAGACCGGACCGATGGGACAGACGCCCTTGCAGTTGGGCACAAGGGGCGACAATCTTGTCAGTGCCGTTGCCTGCCATCCGAAGGAAGATGTCGTTGCGGTCGGCTATCAGGACGGCATGATCCTGATGTGCCGTTTCGAGGACAATGCCGAGGTGCTGCTGCGGCGGCCAGGTCTGGGCCCGGTGTCGAGCATGACGTGGGACGCCGATGGCGTTCGGCTGGTCTTTGGAACGGAAACCGCGGAAGCCGGGATTATCAGTCTGCAGGACTGACCGCCAGTGGCAGGCAAGGGAGGTCCTGACATCCGATGGCACGTATCATGATGCTGATCGTCATGTTGCTGAGTGGAACCGCGACATCCCAGTTGCCAGAGTTCACGCAGCAATACCGCCAGCGGCTTGGTGGAGCCATCGATGCTCTGGAAGAAATACTGGCCGACTTCAACCGCGATGCCGCCCGCCACGGGCTGACGCCGGCAGAAGCCATTGCGCGCCAGAAATCCTCCGAGGATCCCTTCATCAGGTCGCGCGGCGACAGCATGCTGAATGCCGAAATCCGATTGAGCCGGCTGAAGTTGCAGCGTGCAGAGCTGGAAACGGCCGGGCCGCTGGACCGTATGATCATCTTTGCACGCGGTTTCGATCCAACCCTGGCGCAGGCAACGGCCACGGACTACGAGCCGGCCGTGCCGGTGACACCCGCCGGATTTGCCAGCGCAGGTGTCGGAGCGCTTGGCGGGCTTCTGGTTATGCGTCTTCTGATCGGTGCCGTCCGCGTTGGTCGTCGGAAAAGGCCCGTCCGGGAGTGATCGTCCGGCCGGAACCCGCTCGGTGAAGCCTTTGACCGTCCGCTGGAAAATACGCTAAGCAGGGTCTTTGCGATGGCCCGAACGGGAAGGATGCCGGATGGACGCAATTACGCGGATGCGCTGCTTCATTCAAGTTGTCGATTCAAATGGATTTTCCGCAGCGGCCCGTGAAATGGGGCGATCCAAGGCGCTGGTTTCCAAATATGTTGGCGAGCTGGAGGACGAACTGGGCGTGCGTCTGCTGAACCGGACCACGCGTCAGGTGTCCCTTACCGAAGTCGGGGAGGCCTACTACAAGGAAGCATCGGAAATCCTGCAGCGGATCGATGATCTGCAAGCTTCCGTACAGTCTTCGCATCAGGAGGTGCGTGGCCGGTTGCGCGTGTCCGCGCCCCGTTCGATGGGCGACGACCTTTTGAACCAGGCGATGATGCAATTTCTTGTCCGCTATCCGGAGATCAACCTGGATCTCAGGCTGGAAGACCGTTTCGTCGATCTGGTGGAAGAAGGTTTCGACCTTGCAGTCCGGGTCGCACAGCTCGAAGATTCCAGCCTGATCGCCCGAAAGATTGCCCCCTTTCGCACCGTGGTTTGCGCCACGCCCAAGACCGTCGAAACCTACGGCGCGCCCAAAGTGCCCGCCGATCTTTCCACGCGGCCCTGCATCATCGATACGAACTACCGCTACAAGCAGAACTGGGCTTTCCACACCAACGGTGAGCGAACCTCGGTTACGGTGAAGGGGCCGCTGGAAGTCAACAGCGCCGCCGCGGCGCGAGACGCAGCGCTCTGTAACCTCGGGTTTCTGCGGACGCCGCTGTTTTTCGTGTCCAAGGAGATTCGTGACGGCAGGCTGGTTCTGCTTCTGGAGTCGCATGAAGAGCCGATGCGTGGTATTTATGCAGTGTATCCGCATCGGCGTCATCTAAGCGCAAAGGTGCGGGCCTTTGTTGATTTTCTGGTCGAGTGGTATTCGACCGGTCAAAACTCTGACTAAATTTTTTTATATGTGAGTTGTCTTGAGCATTCTCGATATTTCCTTTCGTGCCTAAATTCGTCGGCCTTTTTATACTTTGCTGAATGATCAAGATCTGAAAATTACTCTATTCTGGATTTTAAGGGAAATTACTTAAAATATCTTTTGGTGAAGGTTTTCCTTGAAAAAATCAAATGTAAAACCGAAGGTTTATTCATGGAAAACGCGCAAGAGCACATTGCTGCACGTCTTGAAGAGGTCTTCTGGAGCCGCGGGTTCGCCGAACCGAGCGTTCCCGAGCTGAGGGCCGGTGCCGGTGTCAGCATGCGGACGCTTTACCGTCATTTTCCATCGCGCGAAGCCATGGTGCTGGGAGCTCTTGAATATAGGCACCGGCGTTATCTGTCTTACGTGCGCGAAGGCGTGAGTTCCCCCGGACTGGAGGCCACCGTTCAGCTTTTCGACAAGCTGGGGGGCTGGATGCGCATGACCGCCGGTAAGGAATGTCTGTTTCGTCAGGCGCTTGCGGCCAATCCCGGCAGCACCGAAATCGCGGCAATGGTCAAGCGGCACAAGGGTGAGTTGCTGCAATTCTTCGGCGAGTTGAGCGGACAGGAAAGCTTCGCTTCCAGGCTCTATCTGCTGCATGAAGGTGTCACGGCCTGTTATGCCGAAATGGGCGAAGTGGCCGTGGAAGACGCAAAAAGTCTTGTAAGGCAGATGTTCAAAGTCTCGAACGAGAGCCAGTTTTCCTGAACGCTGAACGCTGAACGCTGAACGCTGATCCCTTGAGGATTTGTGGCACTTGTTCGTGCGTTGCCGAACAACGTGCCGACCAGGCAAAGCCGGGAAGCGGGCCAAGCCGTCAACGGCGGTTTTCGGCCGCCGTCTTGTCAGTCTTCAAAGGTGCTCAGGCCGCCTTTGCCTTCGCCAGACGCTCTTCCACCATCGTGTCCGCCACATGTTCCGGCGTGGTGTCCTCGTGCGCTGCCCGGTCGAAGATCTTTGCCAGGGTTTCACCGATCGCGATGGTTTTGTCCCGGACCACGTTGTCGCCGCTGTTTGCGGTTGCCAACGCGATGGAAATCACGCCTCCGGCGTTGATTGCATAATCCGGAGCATAGAGGATGCCGCGCTTTTTCAGCGCTATGCCGTCCGCCGGGGTCTGCAACTGGTTGTTGGCAGCGCCAGCCACGATCCTGGCCTGGATTTGCGGAACCGTGCGGGCGTTGAGACCTGCTCCAAGCGCACAGGGCACAAAGATGTCTGCCTCGACCCTATGCGCTTCGGCCGGATCCACCGCGGTGGCGCCGAACGCATCAATGGCACGCAGCACGGCCGGTGCGTGAATGTCGGAGACGATGAGCCTTGCGCCGGCTTGGTGAAGCTGGCGGGCAACGTCAAAGCCGACATGGCCGAGGCCCTGCACGGAAACGGTCTTGCCGGACAGATCGCTGCTGCCGAAGACAAATTTGGCGGATGCCTTGATGCCTTCGAAAACACCGAGAGCCGTATAGGGCGAGGGGTCGCCGAGGCCGGTTGCCTTTGTGCCGCGCACGTGGTCTGTCTGACGGGCGACGGCTTCCATGTCGTCCGGTGACACGCCGACATCTTCCGCGGTGATGTAAGTGCCGGACAGGCGCTCCACATGACGGCCGAATGCTTCCATCAGAGCCTCGGACTTGTCACGGCGCGGGTCCGCGATGATGACAGCCTTGCCGCCACCGAGATCGAGGCCAGCAAGGGCGTTCTTGTAGGTCATGCCTCGAGACAGGCGCAGGGCATCCGTCAAGGCGTCAGCAGGATGTTCGTAGGGCCAGACGCGGCAGCCGCCAAGAGCTGGACCAAGCGTGGTATCGTGGACGGCGATGATTGCCTTCAGGCCCGTGGCCTTGTCCTGGACGAAAACGATGTCTTCGTGATCGCCCATCTCCGGATGATCGAAAACGGCGCTGTGGTGAACAGATTTATGCAAGGCGTTCATAGCTGGCTCGGTGATTGGGTTATTGTTGTGAATATTTTAGGCCAGATATCGGGAATAATGTCTTTTATCTTCTCGGTAGATGGCCAATTTGAGCACAAACATTCCATGTGATGAGCTCAGCTGTGAAAATCTTTCCGTTCGCGTTTCGCGCTGCGAAAGAGTCGCGGTCATCTTCCTGCCGTCTTCTCTGGTCAAACAACGCACTGCGTGTCATGTAAACTTATTACATCTGATCAGTGGGTGACCCCGTTGCGCTTGCTTTCCGCCTTCACGGCCAAGATTCTACCTGCGGCCTCTCGCCGTTTTCTGCTCGGCCTGGGCTTTTTGATGGCTGCTCTTTCGAGCGCCAGCGCGCATCCGCATGTCTTCGTTGAGGCCAGAAGCAAGCTGGTTTTCGACGATGCCGGACAGGCGGTTGCCCTTCAGCATGTGTTTCGTTTCGACGATGCCTTTTCCGCATTCGCAATCCAGGGCTTCGACAAGGACGGCGACGGTCATTACTCCCGCGAGGAGTTGAGCGAGCTGGCAAAGGTGAATGTGGAGAGCATGGCCGACTACGGCTATTTCACCTTCGGCGACAACACCCGTGTCGAGTTCGATTTCGACGCCCCGACGGACTACTGGCTGGAAGTGGTCAAGGTTCCACTCAAGGACTATTGGGTGATGAAACCCGAGGACTTTGAGGCCATGGAGGAAGACGTCCGCATGAACGGCGGCTCCATGCCGGAAGATGTGGACCTCTTGGAACTGCATTTCACCTTGCCGTTCAAACAGCCCAGCGACGCCAAGAACCTGATCACGCTCGATGTCTACGACCCGACGTATTATGTCGATTTTCGCTTCGGTGCCGGTGAAGACGCACTGGGAACGAAAAACGCACCAGGCACCTGCCGTGTGAGCCGTAAGGAGCCGCCGCCCCTCGACGATGCCGAAGCCTATGCGCTTGCGCAGATCGGCGCCGACCAGAGGGACCTTCCGCCCGAGCTTCAGTCCGTCGCCGCTTCGCAGGTCAACCAGATGCTGGTTGCCTGCGGCGATGCCATAGCTGCCTCGACCGCCTCGCCGGAAACACCGCAGGCGGTGACGCCGGACACCGCATCGACCCCCACCGATACCGCCTCCAGCGCCGCAACCCCGCCAAGTGATGCGGCCGCTGCAATCACGGCCGCGCTTGATACGGCAAAACCGGCGGAACAACAGGTGGCCGCGCCGAAGGCCGGCTTCCTGGATACGATTTTCGGCACGATTGCGGTCAAGCAAAAAGAATTCTACCAGGCACTGGTCGCAAGCCTCAGGTCCTTCCGCAACAATCCGCATGCCGCCTGGCTGCTGATGGGGCTTTCCTTCGCCTATGGCATTTTCCATGCGGCGGGCCCGGGGCACGGCAAGGCGATCATCACGTCCTATGTGGTTGCCAACAACGAGACCCTGCGCAAGGGGATCATTCTCTCGTTTGCTTCGGCCTTCGCCCAGGCGGTAACCGCTATCGTGCTGGTTGGCGGTCTGGCTGTGGTCTTCAATCTCACCAGCATCGCGATACAGGACACAGCGCGGTGGTTTGAAATCGGGTCCTATGTGCTGATCACAGGCCTCGGGGGCTGGCTGTTGTGGCAGAAGGCGCTCCGTCCGCTGGCGGTCGGCCTGGCCGCGCGGCAGTCGGGCTCCGAGTTCGCCCTTGCGGGGGCGTCGGCTGCCGGTCACCACGGTCATGCTCACCATGGCCATGATGGCCACCATCACCCTCACGATCATCACCACCATCATGACCATCACCATGAAATCGGTGCAGATGGTGTCTGCGCGACCTGCGGTCATGCCCATGCGCCGACGCCAGACATGCTGCAGGGCAGGATTACCCTTGGCCGGGCGGTGTCGATCATTTTCGCGGTGGGACTGCGGCCCTGCACCGGCGCGCTGGTGGTTCTGGTGTTCGCTCTGTCCCAGGGCATGATAGCCGCCGGCATCGCCTCCACGCTGGCGATGGCGGTCGGAACCGGGATCACCGTTTCGCTGCTAGCCGGCATGGCGGTCGGGGCCAAGGAACTTGCCGTGCGGCTTTTCGGCGAAGGCAGCCCGATGGCGCAGAAGGTTCACCGGACGATCGAGATCGTCGGCGCAGCCATTGTCTTCCTGCTGGGCCTCACATTGCTGATTGCAACGCTCGGCTGGGGCTGATGCTCATTCGCCTCAGGGCGGTGTCACAGTCCCAGACGTTTCACACGGTAGGCGCGTGCGGCATCCCCGAAGGCCGCGAACAGCTTTTTTGACGGGCCGTCCGTGGACACCCAATATTCCGGGTGCCACTGGGTTGCCAGCACATAGCCGGGGCTGTCCTTGATGGAGGCAGCCTCGATCGTGCCGTCCTCGGCTTCCGCTTCCATGATCATTCCATTGCCCAATTTGCCGACGGCCTGACGGTGGAGCGAGTTCACTTCAATCGGCTCGTCGCCCACAACGGCTGCCAGGCAGCTACCGGCTGCGACTTCCACCGGGTGAGCGATCCGGAAACGTTCGTCCTGACGTTCGGATGTCGGCGCGCGGTGATCGCCCCGGCCATCAAGGGTCTGGATCTCGGTCAGCAGGGTGCCGCCAAGGGCAACATTCAATTCCTGCATGCCGCGGCAGATGGCAAAGACGGGAATGCCGCGTTCGACAGCGCGTTTGAGCAACGGCAATGTCGTGGAATCGCGGGACGGATCGTAAGGACCGTTCTCTTCCGTCGGTTCTTCGCCGTAAAGCTCCGGATTGACATTGGAGCGGGATCCGGTCGCCAGCACGCCGTCGACCTGATCCAGAGCGGCATCCAGATCCAGATCAGCGCCGAGGGACGGCAGGATCATCGGGATGGCGTCGGAGCCTTTCAGGACGGCCTGCAGATACGTCGAGGTTGCTGCGTGCCAGTTGTAGCCTTCGATGGTTTTCACGTCGGCGGTTACCAGGACGAGTGGTTTGGTCATTTTATGCCTGTCAGATGGGAGACCCGCGTCTCCGGAAGAGTTTGGCTAGGGTGTGGACCCATAAATGAAGACGAAATGGCATGAGAAATGGGTCCACACCCTAACAGATTTAGCCGAGCCGGATCAGTCCAGCAATCCCAGATCCTGCGCGACCTTGTAGAGCTGGGCGGCATTCTTGTTGCCGACCTTCTCACGCAGGTTCAGGCGGTGGGATTCGACCGTGCGCACGCTGATGCCCAGTTCCTTGGCGACTTCCTTGTTGGGTTGTCCCCTGGCAATGGCCGTCAGAACCTGGCGCTCCCGGTCGGTCAGGCCGTAAGGGTCTTCCACCGGCGCGGAGGTGCCGGCGCCGACGAGGGTCGGGCCAACCGCGGAGGAGAAATAATAACCGCCACTGGCGACGCTGGTGATGGCGGTGATCATCTCGGCGGCTGAAATATCCTTCAGGATGTAGCCGCGCGCGCCTGCCTGCACGACGCCGCGCACATATTCCGGGTTATCGTAGACCGACAGGATCAGTACCGCGATTTCGGGCAGCAACTTGCGCATCTGCGTTGCCGCTTCCAGCCCGTTCATCACCGGCATGGACACATCCATCAGGAGAACGTCCGGGCGCAGATCATGGGCGAGCGTCAGGGCTTCTCGACCGTTCGTTGCTTCACCGACCACTTCGAGGTCAGCCACCTTTTGAAGCCGGGCCCGGATGCCATCGCGAACCAGTTCATGGTCGTCTGCCAGCAATACGCGGATGGGCCTGGTGAACGAGCGCGGTGAAGGTGAATGAACTGTCATCTTTTTATCATGCCGCTTTTGCCGCCGCATTGTCGAGCGGCATCTGGACTTTAATACGGGTTCCGCCGGAAGCACGCCGGCTCAGGGTTAACCGGCCGCCGTAGGTCTCGATCCGCTCCCGCATGTTACGGAAGCCGAGGCCACCGGATTTCGGCAAAGGTCGTGGAAGGCCGACGCCGTTGTCCTCAACCGAGAGGACGAGTTGCTGCACGCCGACCTTGAGGGAGATTGCGACCTCGCTGGCGTGGGAGTGGCGTGCGACATTTGTCATGCACTCCTGCACAACGCGGTAGAGCGCAGTCTTGGCGCCTTCCGACAAGCGGCTGTGACATTGTTCGGCCTGGACGTTGACGGTGATGCCGGACTGATTCTGGAACTCCTTGCCGAGACTGCCGAGGGCGGCGGCGAGGCCCATGTCATCAAGAACGCTGGGTCTGAGATCTCGTGATATCCGCCTGACCTCGGCAATTGTTCCATCCAGTGTCTTCAGGCATTTGGCTGCCTGGGCCTGAAGCTCAGGTTCACGGTTGGCCTCGCTGTGGATCATTTCCACACCATAGCGCACAGATACCAGAAGCTGGGAAATACTGTCGTGCAGCTCGGTGGACACACGCTTGCGCTCCTGTTCCTGCACCTGGAAAATCCGGTTGGTCAGCTCCTTCAGTTTGCTGTCGGCAAAACGTTGCTCGGAAAAACGCACCCCGGCAATGAGGAAGCCGGCGATGACGATGGCTGCGAGCGTGATCATGAAGGTCACGAACAGGGTCTGGCGGATGGAGCGGGCAAAATCCGTGCGGATGGCGGTCACTTCGCGGGCGATATCGTCGGTGTAAAGGCCAGTCCCCAGCATCCAGCCCCACTTTTCGAGCAGAATGGCGTAGCCGAGCTTTTCCTCTACCGTGCCTGTCGAGGGCTTGTGCCAGACATACTGATGGAAGCCGCCACCGTTCTTGGCGGCCTCGATCAGGTTGCGGATGACGAAGTCGCCGTTGTCGTCCTGAAGATCCCACCAGTTGCCACCCACAAGCTTCGGCAGTTTGGGGTGTACCAGATTGGTGCCGTCGAGCGTGTAGACGAAGAAATAGCCGTCATAGTCGAAGGTCAGATGTTGAAGGATCTCCTTGACCCTTTGCTGCGCGGCTTCCCGTCCGCCCGGTTCCTCCTTGTAGATCTGCTCGATCGAGGTGAGGACAAGACTGACGTAGTTTCGAATTTCCTGACGCTTGTAGGACAGGATGCGCTGTTCCACCGCCCGCGTCTGGGTATTGATCAGTTCCCGCGACTGATAGTAGGTGGCCGCGCCGATCAGGACGGAGACGGCTATCAATGGCAGAATCGTGATGAGAAGCAATTTGGTCTTGAAGGTCACGAATTTTGCTCTCTTATTGCGCGATTGCGCGCCAAACGATCATCTCTCTTGCTTGGTTCTCGGTAGTATTACTGAGAAGCTGCGCAGAACCACGAATAGCGCTTCAGACGCTCGGTCAACTAGACATACTTCGAGATCGGTGCAAGTGTGTACCCGGTCCGAAATCGGGTCCGATTAGGGAGGAAACTAATGGATCGTCGTTCGTTTATCAAAAAGGCTGGTATTGGCGCCGGCGGTGTTGCCGCTGGGTCCCTGCTTGCCGCACCGGCAATCGCGCAGGGCACCAAGGAAATGGTTATCGTGTCCACCTGGCCGCGCGACTTCCCGGGTCTCGGCATTCCGGCACAGCGCCTGGCAGCCCGTATTGCAGAGCTGACCGCAGGCCGCCTCAATGTTCAGTATTTCGCCGCTGGCGAACGCGTCGGAGCATTTGACTCCTTCGACGAAGTCGCTTCCGGCAACGCACAGGCCTACATCGGCGCCGACTACTACTGGAAAGGCAAGCATCCGGGCTGGGCAGCCTTCACTGCCGTGCCGTTCGGCCTGACCCAGGCTGAAATGGACGCCTGGATCAAATACGGCGGCGGCCAGGAACTGTGGGATGAGCTGGCTGGTGAATTCGGCCTGAAGAACTTCGCCATGGGCAACACCGGCGTTCAGATGGGCGGCTGGTTCAACAAGGAAATCGAAACCGCTGACGACCTGAAGGGTCTGAAGATGCGTATTCCGGGTCAGGGCGGCGACGTCATGGCGAAACTCGGCGCGTCTCCGGTGTCCCTGCCGGGCGGCCAGATCTACGAAAACCTTGTTTCCGGCGCTATCGATGCGACCGAGTGGGTTGGTCCGTTCAACGACTACTTCATGAAGTTCTACGAAGCTGCCAAGTACTACTACTATCCGGGCATGCACGAGCCGGGCGCAATGCTTGCTCTGGGCATGAACAAGGCATTCTGGGACGGCCTCGACAAGGTCGATCAGCAGATCATCGTTGCAGCGTGTGCGGAAGAAAACTCCAACACGATGGCTGAAACCAATGCCAACAACGGTAAGTACCTGAGCCGTCTGATCAACGAGCACGGCGTCGAACTTCGTGAGTTCTCCGACGAGATCTACGACAGCTTCGGTGAAGCCGCTCAGGAAGTTCTGGAAGAAGCGATGGATCATTCCGCGCTGTCCAAGAAGATCTTCGAGAGCGTCATCAACGCGCGTCAGGAAATCGGCAGCTACATGGCAATCGCCGATATCGCCTACAGCAACAAGCGTAACCGTTACCTCGGCATTCCGAAGTAACTGGCAGAGCGATAAAAAGGGGCGGGAGAAATCCCGTCCCTTCTTCATTGACAAAGACAAAAAGGCACAGCCACGATGACGGCCTTGGACAATGTTCAAGACGGCTCGCCTGTTATGAATTCCGGTGGTCAAGCCTCGCCGGAGAGCGCCCGCTTCTTCCGCCTGTGCGGCTGGATCGTATTGGCGATCATGACGGCGTATCTGCTCAACAACTACCTGACCTACTGGCAAGACCTTCCAGGTATCGCACCCATCTTCGGCGGCGCGGCCAACGGCTCCATGCCGATCCTGTGGTCCTGGGTGCAGCTTGCGCTTTATGCGGCGCTGATGCTGCTGGCCTTCGGCTATGTGCGGACGAATGGGAACACGCTGCGTGAAGACAGCGTCCGCATCAGCAACATCAACGCCTATCTGATCAGGGCCTGCTTCTTTGCCGTGCTGATCGTCGGGCTGGTCGACAGCGCGATCTCGTTCCTGCGCATCGAGGGCTTTCTGCCCGATGTCGTCGGGCAGGCGCTCGCCGACGATCTCGGCAAGTCCCAGTTCCGCGGTCCTTATCTGCATATGCCGCTGATCGCACTGTCCCTCGTGATCGCAGCCTTCACGCGCACGCTCGGCTTCACCTGGCTCGCGCTGCTGGTGGTTGCGGCCGAACTGATGATCGTGATCGGCCGCTTCGTGTTCTCCTACGAGCAGGCCTTTCTCGCCGATCTTGTCCGGTTCTGGTATGCGGCGCTGTTTCTGTTCGCCAGTGCCTACACGCTGCTGGAGGAAGGTCATGTGCGGGTCGACATCCTTTACGCGGGCATGTCGACGAGGGCCAAGGGCATCGTCAATGCCGTCGGGTCCGTCGTGCTCGGCATCAGCCTTTGCACCGTCATCCTGGTCATCGGCATGGGCGGCAAGCAGAACATCATCAACAGCCCGATCCTGACCTACGAGACCACGCAGGCCGGTTTCGGTCTTTACGTGAAATATCTCATGGCGGGTTTCCTTGGCGTCTTCGCCGTTTCCATGATGATCCAGTTCGTGGCCTATTTCCTGGACGCGGTTGCCGACATTCGCGGCGAACCGGGCGGCCGGGATCATGACAGCCACACTGTTCAATAGAGCCTGACGAGACCGCTTGATATGGAACTCTTTTTCCTTCTTCTCCTCGTCGTTCTGATGGCGATCGCGCTTGGGTCCGGTTTCCCGGTTGCCTTCGCGCTCCCCGGATCGGCCATCCTGACCATCGGCATCGCTGCCGGCTCGGGGTATCTGTTTGCCGGGGATCCCGGCGCCTATTTCTCGCACGGCGGGCCGAGCCAGTGGCTCAGCGCGGGGGTGACCAACTTCCGGGGAATCTACTGGGAGGCAGAGCGAGATACGCTGATCGCCATTCCGCTGTTCGTGTTCATGGGCATCATGCTACAGCGGTCGAAGATCGCCGAAGATCTGCTCGTCACCATGGCCCGGCTGTTCGGCCCGGTGCCGGGCGGCCTTGGTATCTCCGTGGTTTTCGTCGGTGCTCTTCTGGCGGCCACCACCGGCATCGTCGGGGCAACCGTCGTTGCCATGGGCCTGATCTCGCTGCCGGCCATGCTGCGCAACAAGTATTCGGTGCCGCTGGCAACCGGCACCATCGCCGCATCCGGTACGCTGGGGCAGATCATTCCGCCGTCCATCGTGCTGATCATTCTGGCCGACCAGCTTGCCAGCGCGGTCGATCAGGCTGGCTCGCTGCGCCAGACGCTTTACAAGACGAGCACCGGTGAGCTTTCGATGCCGTCGGATTATTCAGTGGTCTCGACCAGTGCCGGCGAAATGTTCCTGGGTGCGTTCCTGCCAGGGCTCGTCCTGGTTGGCCTTTACATGCTGTTCATCCTGGGCTTTGCGCTGATGAACCCGAAGTCGGCACCGGCCGTCCATGAAGAAGGCACCTTTACCCGTGCGTTTGCGGGCAAGGTGGTGCTGACCCTGGTGCCGCCGCTGGCGCTGATCTTCCTGGTGCTCGGCTCGATCATCGCCGGTGTTGCCACCGTGAACCAGGCCGGTGCCATCGGCGCTGTTGGCGCGATGGTCATGGCCGGCTACCGCCTTCGGGACGGCAAGCGCGGGGCCTACAGCCCGGCGATCATCGCCATTCTGGCCTTGCTCGGCCTGGCCGTGGTGGTCGGTTTCTTCGGCTCGGTCAACATCAAGCTGATCCAGACCAGTGACGATGTGCTTGCCCTGACCCTGGCAATCATCGCCGTTTCGCTGCTTCTGATCGCGATCCTGTGGTCCGGTTGGCGCACGCTGAAGTTCGAGAACACGCTGCGCGGGGTGATGGTGGAAACCGCCAAGACCACCGCGCTGGTGTTCATCATCCTTCTGGGTGCCGCCATGCTGACGTCGGCCTTCCGCGCCTTCGGCGGGGAAGAACTGGTCAAGAACTTCCTGCAGGGTCTGCCGGGCGGGTTCTGGGCCCAGTTCCTGATCGTGATGCTGGTGATCTTCATCCTCGGCTTCTTCCTCGATTTCATCGAGATTGCCGTGGTTGTGGTGCCGATCGTTGCCCCGATCCTGCTTGCCGATCCGGAAGCCAACGTCACCGCCGTGTGGCTGGGCGTGATGATCGGCCTGAACATCCAGACCTCGTTCCTGACACCGCCTTTCGGCTTCGCGCTGTTCTATCTGCGCGGTGTTGCCCCGGCGGTCGTCAAGACGCTGGACATGTACAAGGGTGTGGTTGCATTCATCTGCCTGCAGTTGCTGGCGCTTGGCATCGTGGGGCTGTACCCGCAGCTGGTAAACTACCTGCCGAACCGCTCGTCACTCCTGTCCGAGACAGCCCCGCCGCCGAAGAACCCGCGGCTGCAGTACTGCATGGAAACACTCATCTATGAGGACTTCCAGCAGAATGGCGACAAGATCCTGTCTGCGATCCAGTCGATGGAATCCGTTGACATGAGCTATCTGCCGGAAGATCTGCGCGATGATGTCATGGAAGGACTGGAAAAGGCGAAGGAAGCCTTGCCGCAGATGGAAGCCATCCATGCCGCAGAGGCGGATGTTGCGGCCGCGGCGGGGGCCTACAAGCCGATCCATACCGAGGTTCGTGCCATTGAACGCGATGCCCTTCGACTTGATGAACGTATCGCCGATCTTCAGGTGATCGTTGATCGCTCGGGTGAGACCGGTATCTACACCGCCGCACAGGGCGAACGCGCTCAGGCTCGTATCGAGGAGTTGAAAGCCCGGCACGATGCCCTGATTGCGCAGATCCCGTCCGACTGGAAGGACACCTACGCAACCTTCGCCAAGATCCAGAAGGCAGAGGATGTCGCCAGGTTGAGCTACCGCCGGACCGTCGACCAGGCCTATGAGCCGATCGTGGAGCTGAAAGCGATCCTCAAGAGTGCCGATCTGGTCGCAAGCTTCAAGCCGGAACTGGAAGCCCTGAAGGCCGAGGTGCCGACGCTTGAGTCGAAGGCTGCCGAAGAGGCGATTTCGGCCATGCGGTCGCGGGTCGGCGAAGCGGAGGGCACGAGCGATATTCGCGATGGCCTGAACGAAGCCCGCAAGATCATGCGCAGTCGTGAGCCGAATGCGGAAGAAGCTGTTGCGGAAATCGACAAGTCGATTGCGGCGCTCGATGCGGACCTTGCCTGGCGCCGGAAAGGGGCCGAGGAGATCCTGCCGAAGCTGGATGCCTTCGATGAGGTCGTGGCGTCCAACATTGGTGTGAGAGCGCAGGATCGTCTGCCGACGGGCATGGCGCTGGATGTTGCCGGATGTCTGTCCAGCCACCGGGATATCAGCCTGAGCTTCTGATCCTGACGTGACAAAGATTGGAAAGCGGGAGGAGAAATCCTCCCGCTTTTTGTTTGAATAACGTCAATTGAGTTTGCCGTTCAGGAACGATGCTGGTGCCGTCGATTTTCAGCAGGGCACGGCGTGGAACGGGGCCATGGAGGCAGAATGACCGGGCCTCGCCTCAGCTCCACTTTACGTCGCAGGCAAGCATGTAGCCGGAACCGTATATGGTTCGGATGTGGGCCGGTTCGTTCTTGCGGTTGAGCTTCTTGCGGATGCGCGAAATGCGCACGTCGATCGATCGGTCAAGGCTCTCGTCGCGGCCGCCATGTTCCAGCAGATAATCGCGGGAGAGCACACGCTTGGGTGCTCTCAGCAGCGCTTCCAGCAAGGTGGCCTCACCGGTCGACAGGAACGTTTCCTCTCCTTCCGGCGAGGTCAGGCAATGGGAGGCGGGCTGGTAGCTCCACCCCTCGAACCTGGCGCAGTCGACGCTCGCCTTTTTCGAGGGCAGGTCGGAAGAACGGCGCAGGATCGAACGGATGCGGGCCACCACTTCGCGCGGGTCGAACGGCTTGACCACATAATCATCGGCGCCCAGTTCCAGCCCCATGACACGGTCGGTCGAATGCCCGCGTGCCGATAGCACAATGATCGGCACCGAAGACCGGCGTCTGATCTCGTTGATAAGGGCCATGCCCTCCATGTCAGGCAATCCAAGGTCGACGATACAGGCATCCGGCGTTTCCAGGCTGAGCGCGGTCAGCATCTGCGCGGCCGTCGCAAAGACCTTGCCCTCCATCTCGAACTGGAGAAGGGCATCCAGAAGCAGGTTACCGATCTCCGGTTCGTCATCGACAATGAAAACTGTGCGTTTGGCTGCCTGGAGGGAGCGTGTCTGCAAGGCGCGTTCCTGTGTCCTGGGTCAAAGGGTGCCGGTTTCGATCCATCGGATGGTTCGCTTGAGCGCGGTTGCCTGGCAACTGCGTCCGGCAAGCGGGAAAGGTTTTCCAGAATCGGTCGGATGGATCATCAGCAATACTCTTTGCATAACCATCAGGCTGAATCTGGTGCGGGTGAGAGAATCTTCTGCAGCGTGTCTGCAAGTTGAGCATCTGCGAAAGGTTTCGCCAAGACCGGAAATTCGCAGGCGCTTTCCTGTCCTGCAAGGTCCGACCAGTCGGCATAGCCGGACATCAGCGCGATGCCGAGGTCTTGCCGCTTCTGCTGGATTTCTCGTGCCAGGGCCAGACCGTTGATCTGTCCTGGCATGATGATGTCGCTGAGAACGGCGCGCAGTTCCGGAAGGTCCAGGGCCAGGCTGCGCGCATCCTCCGCATTTTCGGCCCTCAGAACCGCGTAGCCGAGGTTCTGCAACTGATCCGTCACCGTGTTGGCGACATCCGGATCATCCTCCACGAGGAGCAGAAGTTCGCCCTGGCCAGGCTTCAATGGAGCCGCTTCATCTGTCTCCGTGTCCGCTCCGCTGGAGGCGGCAATGCGCTGGTAGGGCAGATAAAGGGTCAGATAGGTGCCGACGCCAAGGGCACTGGAAATGTGGATCGCCCCGCCGGACTGGCGAATGAACCCATAGACCATGGACAGGCCGAGGCCACTGCCGGTGCCGAAGTTCTTGGTGGTGAAAAAGGGTTCGAAGACCCGTAATTGCGTCTCCGCATCCATGCCGCCGCCGGTGTCGCCAACGGTAATGCGCGCAAATTTGCCGGATGGAATGCCCAGGTCTTCGGCTTCACGGGCGTCCAGCTCACAGGTGTCGAGTGCAATGGTCAGCGCGCCCCCATCCGGCATCGCGTCGCGGGCGTTGAAGGCCAGGTTGATCAGCGCGGTTTCCATCTGTGTCGGGTCGATGCAGGCGCCGATTTCAGCCTTCTCAGCGGTGATCGTAACGTCGACCGAGGGCGGCAGAGAGCCTTCGAGCAGACGGCCAGCGCTGGCGATCACCTTGGCCAGAGACACGTTCTGCGGATCGATGGCCTTGCCGCGGCTGAAGGCGAGAAGGCGCTGGATCAGGTCCGATCCGCGCTTGGTCGCCTCAAGCATCGGTGACAGCTTGCTGTCGAGCGTGTCCCGGTCGAGCGGTGTTTCCATTCGCCCGAGGGACAGAAGGTTGCCCATCAGGATGGCGAGAAGGTTGTTGAAGTCGTGGGCAAGGCCGCCGGTCAGCTTGCCGACCGCATCCATGCGCTGGGACTGCACGAGCGCTGCTTCCGCCTGCTTCTGGTCGGTGGCATCCAGCGACAGCACGAAGATCCCGAGGGTCCTGCCGTCCTTGGTCATGTCGGGAATGAGCGTCGAGCGCATATAGGCGATGCTGCCGTCCGAACGGTTGCGCTGATATTCGTAGCTGACGGCGTTGCCTTCGAAGGAGCGGTTGATGTGCGGCTCCAGCTCCTTGAAAAGCTCCTCGCCAACCACTTCCGGAGCCGGGCGGCCGGCGATGGAGGCGACCGAGTGGCCGAACCAGTCGGCATAGCGGCGGTTGGCGAAGCGGAACACCGGTCCGGGGGACAGGTAGGCGATCAGGGCCGGAATGTTGTCCGTTACCAGCCGAAGCCAGTCTTCAGACTGCTGCAGCGCGCGGGTGCGCTCTTCCACCGTGCGTTCCAGCTTTTCCTGCCGGCGGCGGTCCTCGGTGACGTCGGAGTAGGTGGTGACGAATCCCCCCTTTGGCAGGGGGGTGCCCGAAACGGCGATGACCTGGCTATTGGGCCGGATGCGTTCGAAATAATGCGGCTCGAACAGCTTCGCCCGTTCCAGCCGGCGCTGGATCTTGCCTTCGATATCGCCCGGGCCGTATTCGCCGCGCTCGGCATTGACGCGCAGGAAAGCCTCCAGATGCGTGCCGCGCCGGGCCAGCTCCTGAGGAAAATCTAGCATTTCCCACAAGCCCCGATTCCACGCGACAAGTCTGAGGTCGGCGTCGAATGCCGAAAAGCCCTGATTGATATGGTCAAGCGCCGCCTGCATCAGATCAAGCTGCGTCTTGAGCTGTTGTGTTTCCTCCATGGGGTGAGAGTAAGCCCGAAAAACAGGTTTGACCATTCATCCGAGAAGAGAATGCGATCCGGGTTCACAAGAGGTGACCTACGTGACGTGCAGGCCGAAAAACTTCGCCTTTCGTGATATGCTGGCCGGGTTTTTCTGACTTTGTTTTTCCTGCGATGGAGGCATCCATGCAATTAAAGAAACTTGATCCGAGGCTGCGCCGGTATGCAGCCGAGGCGGAATTGAAATCATTTGAAGACGAAACCAACCTCGACGTCTCCCCGTCCGCTCCCGAATCCCTGGAGAGCGCTTCGGCCGGTTCGGCCCCGCTTGGCGAAGTCAGGCGCGTTCTCGTCGAACTTCAGACGGAGCATCCCCCAGAGGCTTTTGCCGATTTCAACTGGGTGCATGTGGCCGGGAAGATCTATTCCGTGTCGCTTCCCATGAACCGCCTGGTGGAGCTGAACGGGCACCCGCTGGTCGAAACGGTTGAGGCCGGACGGCGCTGGTTCCCGATGCTGGAGAGTTCCCTTGCCGAAACGAAGGCCGATACGGTTCATCAGGGCAGTTCCGGGGTTCCGGGGCGCATGGGCGCAGGCGTTCTGGTCGGCATCATCGACTACGGTATGGATTTCACGCTTGACGACTTCCGCAACCCGGACGGCACCACGCGGCTGGCTTTTCTCTGGGACCAGCGCCTGGATGCCCGGCAGGGCGAGCGTGCACCGGATGATTTCGCCTATGGGGTGGAATATGGGGCCGACCAGATCAACCAGGCGCTGAACGCAACCGATCCCTTCAGCGTTGTCCGCCACAGGGCGGAGGCCGGCTCGCACGGCACGCATGTTGCCGGCATCGCGGCAGGCAATGGCAGGTCGCATGATGATAATTTTGCGGAAGGCACACATCTGGGAGCCGCCCCCGAAGCCACGCTGATTTTCGTTCAGCCGGACACGCGCGACGGGTCGAATACCTTCACCGATTCCAGCCATGTCGTTGATGCAGTCGCCTACATCATGGGCAAGGCGGATGCGCTCGACATGCCTTGCGTCATCAATATGAGCCTCGGGCAGAACGGGGGTAGCCATGACGGGGAAAGCCTCGTCGAACGGGCCATCGACCGGCTTCTGGAGCCGTTGGGACGGGCGTTCGTGAGCGCGGCGGGCAACGAGCACGTCTGGCATGGGCATGCGGCAGGGAGAATCAAGACGGGCGAAAGCCGGGAACTGCGCTGGAAAACGGGTGGCGGCATGCCTTTGCCCGATGGCTCCGTCACCCAGACGGGAACGGACAGGACGTCGAGTGAACTGGAGATCTGGTATTCCAGTGTCGACAGGTTCGCAGTGACCTTGATTGCACCGGACGGGACACAATACGGGCCCGTAAACCCCGGAAAATCCCTGCTTCAAGATGAGGTCTTCATCGATTCGGAGCGGTTTTCGAGTTTGAACGGGCAAGCGCGGATCTACATGCAACTGGAAGCGCCGTTCGGACTCGGCATGCTCAGATCCGGCGTCTGGACCGTGAAGCTGGAGGCGCTGGAAGGGGAGAACGGGCAGTTCGATGCCTGGATCGAACGTGACCTGCGGGACAAGAACAATAATTATGCCGACCAATCCTTTTTCCAGGGAGGCGATTTCGATCCTGTCCGCACGCTTGGCACGCCGGCGACAACACGGCGGGCGATTGCCGTTGCGAATTACAGCCACCATTCTCTGGCGCCAGCGGCCTCGTCCAGCCGGGGTCCGACACGGGACAACCGGTACAAGCCCGAAGTTGCCGCACCTGGAACGAACATCGTTGCGTCCGGCGCGCAAGGCGGGCGGAGCAATGGCAATGGCGGGGTCCATCCGGTGCGGGTGCCCAAATCCGGCACCAGCATGGCTGCGCCCCATGTTGCCGGTATCGTCGCCTTGCTGTTTCAGGAAGCCCGGTCCCTGTCAGCGCCTCAGGTAGCAAACATTCTCATGGCCACGTCGGACAATCCCGACGGCACGCCGGGGTTCGACGTCGCATGGGGTTTCGGCAGGGTGAACGCTGCGCGCGCCCTGCGTCTCTTGCGCGATCCGGATCAGCCCGGACGCACGGACGCTGTGATCTGATTGTCTGGACGTTTTGATAACAGGATGCGGCGCCCTCAGCGCCGCATCGCTCCGCCGACCTGGATATAGGTGACAGCGGAATCCTTGGCGAGCGCGTTGAGAGTTTCAGCGGTGACCAGAAGCGTCATCATGCGGCTATTCGGGCTCCAGGACAAAAGTTCCGGACCGCCTGTGCCGGTGTCGCGCATGGCCAGGTCATCGGGGGTTTTTCCCGGTGCAAGCTCGACCATGGCCTTCATTTGCGCCGAGGGATCGTTTTTCATGATCGCCTTGCGGGCCTGCGGGCTGAGTTTCATCTGACTGAAGTCCATTCCGGGAATATAGCATTGCGCACCCGGTCCTCAAAACCTTGTCGACGCGTCAGCGTTTCCTGTGACCCAGCTTTGCCGCCTTGGCCATTTCAGCACGCTTTTGCGCATAGTTTGGCGCAACCATCGGGTAATCCGCGCTCAGGCCCCATTTGCGGCGGTATTCTGCCGGCGTCAGATTGAATTTCGTCTTCAGGTGACGCGTCAGGAACTTGAACTTCTTACCGTCCTCGAGACAGACGATGAATTCCGGTGTGACAGACTGCTTTATCGGCACTGCCGGAACCAGCGGAGCGCGAAACACGGTTGGTGTGTTGTTGGTTGCAGTTTCCAGGGCGACGTGGACATCGAGAATGAGTTCGATCAGGTCCTGTTGCGGTACCGGATTGTTCGTCACGTAGTTGGAAACGATTCCCGCGGTGAGTGCCATCAGGTTCGGCGAATCGTATGTCGCGCCTTCTTCTGATTCAGCCATGGGACTTCCTTTTCCGAAATTGGGGGCTGGAGAGGGGCGTGGGCAGGGCGGTGCCGCGCGCGCAGGCAATCCGTCCCAAATATATTTCCCCAATGACTTCCGTTTTCAAGTAGCTATCACAATTTTATCAAATAAAAATTCTGTCGAGAGATTTTCACTGATTTAGGAAACCCGAGGGTTTTCGTTTTGCATAATCCCGACTGTAGTTTTCAAGAAATACTGATCGCAAATTTTGATTTGTTCAGAAAGCCCCGAAAAACCCCAGGAATATCTGACAAAATCAATTCTATGATTTCTTCTTTCTTGATTGCGTTGACTCTGTAATCTGTACACTGAACAGTGTAGTCACGAATTTCTTCATTTCCGATGAAGCAAATCAAAGAAAAAACACCTAAATATTCGTAAAGTATTTAAAGTAGTGTGGGGCAAGCCATATGGGGATGGAGTTCGGGGAGTTCAAGGGGAAAAATGAAAAAGTGAAAAATTGTAAAAAATGGCTGATTTTCAATGTGTTGCAAAAATATGACTCCAAATTCCAATGTTCTCCGGAGGGAAATTCGCACTTGAATTCCTGCGTTGGAACTGGCTTTTTGATGCGGAGACGGCCAACGGGGTGCAAGTAAATGCTTGTTGTTGGTAGTCTAAGGGTTAGTTTGAAGGGGTCGCGTCAAAGTATTCGAATCCGTTCCTTCAGCCTTCCGACCGAATTTGAAACTGGAGTAATGTAATGAAACTCAAGAGTCTGATGCTCGGCGCGGCCGCAGCTGCTGCTGCCACCACCGCCCAGGCGGCTGACCTTCCGGTAGCACCGGAGCCGGTCGACTATGTTCGCGTTTGTGACGCATACGGCGCACGCTTCTACTACATCCCGGGCACCGAAACCTGCCTGCGCGTTGGTGGCCGTGTTCGTACCCAGGTCGTTGTCAACAACGTTCTGGAAGATGGCGCATTCAGTGACCGCGATTCCGATGGTTATTCCTGGCTGTCTCGCGGCTACCTGTACCTGGACGCTCGCACAGCAACCGAATTCGGTACCCTGCGCACCTACGTGTCCATCTACTCCACCGTTACCAACGGTGAAAACAGCACCACGCTGGACAACGCCTACATTCAGTGGGGCGGTCTGACGGCTGGTCGTTTGACCTCGAACTTCGACATCTTCACCGGTCAGGCTTTTGTCGGTGTCGTCGATCGTGACTGGTCCGACGTAACGACCAACCAGATCGCTTACACCGCAGCTTTCGGCAACGGCTTCTCCGCGACCATCGCTCTGGAAGACCGTTCCGATCGTGAATACGGCAACTACGGCGGCACCCGTACCCCTGACGTCGTTGCAGCTCTCGGCGTTTCCCAGGGTTGGGGTTCCGCACAGCTGTCCGGTGCTCTGCACCAGGTTTACCCGGATGCAGCAGCCAACCGCACCAACAATGGTGGTGAAGACTCCCTTGGTTGGGCAGTTGGCGGTGGCGCTGCCATCAACCTGCCGATGCTCAACTCCGGTTCGAACATCTTCTTCCAGGGCTTCTACGCTGACGGCGCTCTGTCCTACATCACCACGTATGACGGCGTAGCCGACTACAACGGCGGCGACACCTCCACCGGTTACTCGCTGTCCGCTGGCGCCTACATCCAGGCAACTTCCACGATCGGCCTCGCGCTTGACGGTTCCTATGCCGACATCGACGCCGCCGCTGGCCTGAACGACGTGACCCGTTACGCAATCGACGGTTCCGTTCAGTGGGAGCCGGTCTCCGGCTTCGTGATGGGTGCTGACGTTGGTTACGCAAACGTCGACACCGACACTCAGGGCGACCAGGACGAACTCCTCTTCGGTGTTCGTATGCAGCGCACGTTCTAATCTTATGGTTAGACTCTGACTGACTAAAAATGACCTCCAGTCAGTCAATCGGCCCGGCAGACTCCAAACTGCCGGGCCTCCCCCGTTTCGGGGCGGGGCACAGTGGTCTTGCAGGAAAGACCTGACTGGCAGATGTGTATCCGGACTGTGGAGACATCCGGTCGGAAAAATTCTTTTCCTCCGCGTTTGAAAAAACGTGCGGCGCCAGAATGTTCTCGGCTAACATTCGCGCAAATGCCAAAGTCCGAATTCAAAAAGAAAAATCCCACAGTTCAGGATGTCGCTCGCGCAGCCAATGTGTCGACGGCGACGGTCAGCCGTGCGTTGACGACGCCGGACAGGGTGACCGCCGAAACAAGACGCCGGGTATCCGAGGCGGTCGAGAAGACCGGCTATGTCCTCAATCATGCGGCGCGCAATCTCCGTCGCCGGGACACAGGAACAATCGTTGCCCTCGTTCCCGATATCGGCAACTCCCACTTTTCAAATATTCTGCAGGGCATCGAAACAGTCTGCGCGGAACGGCAGTTGAAGGTGCTGATTGCCGACACCCGCAAACCGTCCATGTCGCATTCGCGGCTGAGCGATTATTTCAGCAAGAACAATTGCGACGGGATCGTGATTCTGGACGGGCATTTCTCGATTTCCCGGATCAGGGCGTCCAACCCAAAAGCGCCGCCGATCGTCCTTGCCGGCGAGTGGAGCGACGATCCGGCCGTTCCCATCTCCGTAGTCGATAATCTGATGGGCGCGGATCTGGCGGTGTCTCACCTGCTCGAGTTGAAACATTCTAAGATCGGCCATGTCACGGGACTGCTGTCGCACAAGCCCGGCCGGGACCGGCTTGACGGGTTCCGGGCAACGTTGGGGGGCGCGGGCCTCGACCCGGCGAAAGCCTGGATCTTCGAAGGGGATTACACCCTGGATGCCGGTGTCAGGGCCGCGAAGGCCTGGATGGAGCTGCCAGACCGGCCAACCGCAGTTTTCTGTGCCAGCGACCGGACCGCCTTCGGCTTCATTTCCACGCTGAACGAAGCCGGCATTCGCGTTCCGGAAGATGTTTCGGTGGTCGGATTCGACGATATCGACATCGCGGCGCATTACCTGCCGCCGCTGACGACGATCCACCAGCCCCGCCGCGCGGTTGGCGAGCAGGCGGCAAAGCTGCTGCTCAACCTTCTCGGCGGAGAGAGGCAAGACAATGGCAGCGTTCAGCTCGAGCCATGGCTGGTCGTGCGCAAGAGTGCGATGCCGCTTGCCTAGGGTGTGGCCTCATAAATGAAGACGAAATGGTTTGAGGCGGATTGGTCTGCCTCAAGGCGCGGCAGCGCAGGAAATGTGGCTCATTTTCAAGCTTTCGCAACGCCGAGGAGGACCAATCCGGTCAAATCCGAAGGACGTGGAAATGGCTTCACCGCGTGACGTCAACCTGCTTGACCGGGCAGAAAGCCCGCTCAGCGCACCCTTCCTAACGCGGCTTCGCCATTTCTCACGCCATTTCGTCTTCATTTATGAGGCCACGCCCTAGGGTGCCTTTCGCACCTGCAGCGCAATTGCAACAATTCGACATGATTGAAACATATTGCTGAAAATCCGGCCTCCTAGCCTGCGTCTATCGGGTTTGGAGCTCCTGGCCTATTCACCTTTAACAATTTACCGGTTGAAGGTTGGCGCGTCAGATTGTTTCATACCCTTCAGGTAACGACCCCGAACAATTGGGGCGCCTTCCAGATCAAGCCGCTTACGGTCAAACGTGCCGGACAGCGGACTGTTGATCGACAAAAATGACGTGGCATCTCATCTGTGTTCATCCGAACGCAGGGTGCTTCAGGGGAAGAAACAGTTCATGGTAGGGTCGGCCAGCGCTTCATCGCGCGAGGAGGACACCTTTCCGAAGATTCTCATGCGCAATGCGCAAGTCTTCGGTGACCGGACAGCGTTCCGGGAAAAGGATTTCGGGATCTGGCAAAGCTGGACCTGGACCGAGGTGTGTGAAGAAATCCGCGCATTCTCCATCGGTTTGAAATCTCTGGGTCTGAAGGCCGGAGACAAGATCGCCATCGTCGGCGCCAACCGTCCGAGGCTTTACTGGGCAATGGTCGCCGCACAGGCGCTCGGCGCCGTTCCGGTACCTGTCTATTCGGACAGTGTTGCCGAGGAAATGGCCTTCGTGCTCGGACATGCCGAAGTCACCTTCGCGGTGGTCGAGGATCAGGAGCAGGTCGACAAGCTGCTGTCGATGGCGGACGAGGTGAAATCACTCAGCGAGATCATCTATGACGAGCCGCGCGGCCTGCGCGACTACGATCACGCGCACCTGCACAGCTATGCTTCGGTCCAGGACAAGGGCAGGGAACTGATTTCGGCAACGCCGTCTCTGGCGGCCGACTGGGAGGCCGGGTTCCGGGCGGCCAAGGGCTCCGACATTGCGGTGATGCTCTACACCTCCGGCACCACCGGGCGGCCGAAGGGCGTGATGCTGTCCTTCGACAATCTCATAATTTCGGCGCGTAACGGCAACAAGTTCGACCACCTGAACGAGACCGAGGAAGTGCTCGCCTATCTGCCGATGGCCTGGATCGGCGACCATGTGTTTTCGCTGGCGCAGGCCTTTACCGCCGCCTATTGCGTCAACTGCCCGGAAAGCATGGACACGATCGATGTGGACCGGCTTGAAATCGCGCCGACCTATTTCTTCGCACCGCCGCGCGTGTTCGAGAACATGCTGACCCGGATCATGGTGCGCATGGAAGATGCCGGCAAAGCCAAGCGCGCGATGTTCGACTATTTCATGGATGTCGCCCGCAAGGTGGGCGAGAAGATCCTGAACGGTGAGAAGGTCGGTCTGAAGGACCGAGTGCTCTATGCCCTCGGCGAGTTCTGCGTCTATGGGCCGCTCAAGAACCGCATGGGCCTCACCCGGATGAAGGTCGGCTACACGGCCGGGGAAGCCATCGGGCCGGAGATCTTTCAGTTCTTCCGCTCGCTCGGCCTCAACCTCAAGCAGCTCTATGGCCAGACGGAAGCCAGCGTCTATATCACGCTGCAGCCCGACGGCGAGATCTTCGGTGACACGGTTGGCAAACCTGCCCCCGATGTGGAACTGAAGATCGCCGAAAGCGGCGAAGTGATGTACCGGTCGCCGGGCGTTTTCGTCGGCTATTTCAAGAACGACGAAGCGACCGCCAGCACCAAGACGCCGGACGGCTGGGTGCACACGGGCGACGCGGGCATTATCGCCGAGAACGGCCACCTGAAGATCATCGACCGCGCCAAGGATGTCGGCAAGCTCAATGACGGTGCGCTGTTCGCGCCGAAATACATCGAGAACAAGCTGAAGTTCTTCCCCAACATCAAGGAGGCGGTTGCCTTCGGTCACGAGAAGGACATGGTGGCGGTCTTCATCAACATCGATCTGACCGCGGTCGGCTCCTGGGCGGAGCGCAACAACGTCAATTATGCGTCCTATCAGGAACTTGCCGCCCACCGCGATGTCTATGGCATGATCGAAAGCCATGTCGATCAGGTGAACCGGGATCTCGCCCGCGAACCGATGATGGCGGGTGCGCAGATCAAGCGGTTCCTGATCCTGCACAAGGAACTGGATGCGGATGACGGCGAACTGACCCGGACGCAGAAGGTTCGCCGGAGCTTTATTGCCGAACGTTACGGTCCGCTGATCGACGCGCTTTACGATGGATCCACCTCCAAGCATGTGCGCACGGAAGTGACCTACGAAGACGGCCGCAAGGGAACCATCGAAGCCACCGTCGAGATCCGCGAAATGACCACCCATGACGCCGGAGCGGGCGTACAGGAGGCCGCCGAATGAACGCCTTTGTTACGGAAAAGACGCTGCCGCCGGCAGACGCAAAGGAGGCGGCGGAGCGCGAGGTGCTTCTGCGGGTCGATAACGTCTCGCTGACCTTCGGCGGGGTGAAGGCGATCACCGACATTTCGTTCGACATCCAGAAGGGCGAGATCCGCGCGATCATCGGTCCGAACGGGGCCGGCAAAACGTCGATGCTGAACGTCATCAATGGCTTCTACCATCCGCAGGAAGGCACGATCACCTGGCAGGGTCAGGTGCGCCGCAAGATGAAGCCTTACGAGGCTGCCAGCCAGGGCATTGCCCGGACGTTCCAGAACGTGGCGCTGTTCAAGGGCATGACCACGCTGGACAACATCATGTCCGGCAGATCCCTGAGGATGCACAAGAACTTCTTCTGGCAGCTTCTGTGGCGCGGGCCGGCGGAGCGCGAGGAAATCGAACATCGGCGCAAGGTCGAGGACATCATCGACTTCCTGGAAATTCAGGCGATCCGCAAGACGCCGGTCGGGCGTTTGCCCTACGGCCTGCAGAAGCGGGTCGAACTCGGCCGCGCGCTGGCAATGGAACCGGACCTGTTGCTGCTCGACGAACCGATGGCCGGCATGAACCTGGAAGAAAAAGAAGACATGAGCCGGTTCATCATCGACGTAAACCAAGAATTCGGCACGACGATCGCCCTCATCGAACACGACATGGGCGTTGTCATGGATCTCTCCGACCGGGTGGTCGTGCTCGACTACGGCAAGAAGATCGCCGACGGGCCACCGGAGGAAGTGCAGGCCAGCCAGGCCGTTATCGACGCTTATCTCGGTGTGAGCCACTAGGAGGGACGAACCATGCTCTACGATATTTTCATCGATCCCTTCGTACAGATGTACCAGATGCCGGATTTCTTCCTGCAGGTCCTGTGGGAAGGTTTCGTCGCCGGAATTCTCTACGCGCTGATCGCACTGGGCTTCGTGCTGATCTTCAAGGCGTCCGGGGTGTTCAACTTCGCCCAGGGCATCATGGTAGTGTTCGCCGGCCTGACGCTGGTGGGCCTCAACGAAAACGGCGTACCCGCCTATCTGGCGCTGATCCTGACCATCGGCGTGATGGGAGTTCTGGCCTATGGCGTTGAACGGGTGGTCATGCGGCCTCTGGTCAACCAGCCGGAAATCATTTTGCTGATGGCCACCATCGGCCTGACGTATTTCCTCGTCGGTTTCGGCGAATTCGTCTTCGGCGGCGAGCCGAAGCAGATGATCACCGAACAACTGGGGCTGCCGACCGGGTCGACCGCCTTCGAATTCGGCGACCGGGGTCTCGTCATCCTGCAGCATATCGACATTGCCGCAGCCGTGATCGCGGTGGTGATGGTGACGGCGCTCGGCGTCTTCTTCAACAAGACGCGGATCGGACGAGCCCTGCGGGCCGTGGCGGACGATCACCAGGCCGCTCTCTCCGTCGGGATCTCACTCAACCAGATCTGGGCGATCGTCTGGTTCGCAGCCGGCCTCGTGGCTCTGGCGACAGGCATCATGTGGGGCGCGCGGTCCGATGTGTCCTTCGCGCTGGAAATCGTCGCGTTCAAGGCCTTGCCGGTGCTGATCCTCGGTGGCTTCACGTCGATCCCGGGCGCCATCGTCGGTGGCCTGATCATCGGCTTCGGCGAGAAGATCGGCGAACTCTACTGGGGTGGTCTTGTCGGTGGCGGGATCGAATCCTGGCTCGCCTACATCATCGCCCTGATCTTCCTTCTGTTCCGGCCACAGGGCCTCTTCGGCGAACGTATCATCGAGCGGATCTAGGGATTTCTGACCCATGTTTTATCGCGAAGCTGGCCAATTCAAGACGAGTTACAAGGCGGATCAGGCGCTGTTCCCGATCCTCCAGGACCGCGTCGGCCTGGCCGTCATTCTCATCACCGCATTTGCCGTCATTCCGGCCCTTGCCAATGACTTCTTCCTGACCTCCATCATGATCCCGTTCCTGGTGTTCTCGCTGGCGGCAATCGGGTTGAATATCCTGACCGGCTTTTGCGGGCAGCTATCGCTCGGAACGGGAGCGTTCATGGGGGTTGGCGCTTATGCCGCCTACAAGCTGACGTCGATCTTTCCCGATGCCAATGTCATCGTGATGGTTCTTCTGTCCGGAGTGTTCTCGGCTGCCATCGGCGCGGTCTTCGGTCTGCCGAGTCTGCGCATCAAGGGGCTTTACCTGGCGGTCACGACGCTTGCGGCCCAGTTCTTCCTGGAATGGTGCTTCATCCGTATTCCGTGGCTCTACAATTACAACGCTTCCGGCGCGATTGAAGTGCCGCGCCGCGAAGTCTTCGGCATCATCGCCACAGGGGCCGAGGCAACGCCGCTGGCACGCTACTTCATCGTTCTCGGGATCACGGTTCTGATCGCCTTCCTGATGGCGAACGTGCTGCGCGGCCGCATCGGCCGGTCGTGGATGATGATCCGCGACATGGACATTGCGGCCGAACTCATGGGCATCCGTCCGCTGCAGACCAAGCTGATGGCCTTTGCCGTGTCGTCCTACATCTGCGGTGTCGCCGGTGCGATGATGGTGTTCTTCTGGCTGAATGCGGCCGAACCGTCGTCCTATTCCATCCGGCTGTCCTTCCAGGTGCTCTTCATGGTCATCCTGGGCGGCCTCGGCAGTCTCGGCGGGGCCTTCATGGGGGCTGCCTTCATCTGGATCCTGCCGGTCATTCTGAAATTCGTGCCGGGTCTTCTCGGCTTCGACCTGGCCGCGGAAACGGTGGAACACGCGACCTTCATGATCGTCGGTGCGCTCATCATTTTCTTCCTGATCGTCGAACCGCACGGCTTCGCGCGGCTCTGGCAGATCGCGAAGCAGAAGCTCAGGGTCTGGCCGTTCCCATACTAGGGGCTGCCAGCCTTTTCGCCCGCCATCCGGACATGGACCGATCCGGTGAGGAATGGCGTAACCGGTCCGGCGGTATTCCTTTCGATGCCGCGTGGGAGGAGAATATGAAAAGCATTAAGCAATTCGCGCTGGGAACCGCTGTTGCGCTTGGGGTCGGTTTCTCCGGCGCCATGACGACCGCGGTCCAGGCAGAAGATGCCAACTATGTGCCGCTTCTGACGTACCGGACCGGGCCTTATGCCGGATCCGGCATCCACATCGCCAACGGCATGCATGACTATCTGCAGATGCTGAACGAGCGCGATGGCGGCATCGGTGGCGTCAAACTGGCGCTGGAAGAGTGTGAAACCGGTTACAACGCCCAGAAAGGCGTGGAGTGCTACGAAGCCACCAAGGGCAAGGGCGCGCTGGTCTATAACCCGTATTCCACGGGTATCACGCTGCAGCTCATTCCGAAGGCCGGTGTCGACAAGATTCCGGTTCTTTCGATGGGCTACGGCCTGTCGGCAGCCGCTGTCGGTTCCACGTTCCCGTGGATCTTCAACGTGCCGGACACCTATTGGGACGGCGCATCCGTGGTCATCAAGTACATTGGTGAGCAGGAAGGCGGCCTTGAAAATCTCAAGGGCAAGAAGATCGGTTACATCTTCCTCGATGCCGGTTACGGCCGCGAGCCGCTGCCGCTTCTGGAACAGCTTGCCGAGAAATACGGCTTCGAGCTGCTGCAGTACCCGGTTCCGGGTGCGGAAATGCAGAACCAGTCTTCACAGTGGCTCAACGTGCGCCGCGACCGTCCGGACTACATGGTCATGTGGGGCTGGGGTGCGATGAACCCGACCGCCGTCAAGGAAGCGGTCAAGATCCGCTTCCCGATGGACAAGTTCATCGGTGTGTGGTGGTCCGCGGGTGACGACGATGCTTCCGCAGGTGGCGAAGGCGCGAAGGGCTACAAGGCTCTGAACTTCTCCGGTGTCGGTGCCGATTTCCCGGCTCTCAATGACATCAAGAAACATGTTGTCGATGCGGGCAAGTCCTCCACCGATGCAAGCACCATCGGCAGCACGCTCTACAACCGCGGCGTCCTGAACTCGGTCATCATCGCGGAAGGCATTCGCACCGCGCAGGAACTGACCGGCAAGAAGGTCATCACGGGCGAAGACATGCGTCTTGGTCTGGAAGCTCTCAACCTGGACGAAGCCCGTCTGGCTGAACTCGGTCTGAAGGGCTTTGCGCATCCGATGAAAGTGACCTGTGAAGACCATGCCGGCAGCCATCCGGTGTTCATCCAGGAGTGGGACGGCAAGAAGTGGCGTCAGGCTTCCGACTGGATCGAGCCGATGACCGATGTGGTCCGTCCGCTGCTGGAAGCAGCCGCGGCGGAATATGCAGAAAAGAACGCGCCGTGGCCGGCGCGCACCGAACCCTGCCCGAACTGATAGGCAGTCCGCTCCGCCGCGCCGCATCAACGTGCGGCGGAGCTTCCAGGGAGAAGAGGGAATGGCATTGCTGGATGTAGAACAGCCCGGTTCACAGGGCGCTCGGGACGCTGCCGGGACAATCCTGTCGGTCAACAATATCGAGGTCATCTACGACCACGTGATCCTGGTGTTGAAGGGCGTGTCGCTGACCATCCCCAAGGGCGGGATCGTGGCACTGCTCGGCGCGAACGGAGCAGGCAAGACGACCACGCTGAAAGCGATTTCGAACCTGCTTGGCGCCGAGCGCGGCGAAGTGACGAAAGGCAAGATCGTCTTCGAGGGCGACGAAGTTCAGGCCCTGTCACCCAACGATCTGGTTCGGCGGGGATGCATCCAGGTGATGGAAGGGCGGCATTGTTTCGGCCACCTGTCCATTGAAGAGAATTTGCTGACGGGCGCCTACACCCGCAAGGACGGGTACAGCGCCGTGAAGGCAGACCTTGAGATGGTCTACAACTATTTTCCGCGTCTGCGAGAGCGGCGTGGCAGCCAGGCCGGGTACACCTCCGGCGGCGAACAGCAGATGTGTGCCATCGGCCGCGCTCTGATGAGCCGGCCGAAGATGATCCTGCTGGATGAGCCGAGCATGGGTCTGGCACCTCAGCTCGTGGAGGAAATCTTCGAGATCGTCCGCCAGCTCAACGACAAGGAAGGCGTGTCCTTCCTGCTTGCCGAACAGAATACCAACGTGGCGCTGAAATACGCGACCTACGGCTACATCCTGGAATCCGGCCGCATCGTTCTCGACGGCGATGCCAAGGCATTGCGGGAGAATGAGGACGTCAAGGAATTCTATCTGGGCGTTGGCGGCGAGGGCCGCCGCTCGTTCCGGAATGTCAAACATTACAAGCGAAGGAAGCGCTGGCTGGCCTGACGGGGTTTCAGACACAGGGCCGAAACAGGCGGAGACGACCATGAGCGACATTCAGTTTGACGCGCGCGAGCGGCAAGACGCCGCTCTGCGCGAACGGGACCTTTTTGCCCGATTGCCGGACCTTCTGGCCCATGCCACCGGTAAATCCACCGGGTGGGCCGCGCATCTGGACGGCTGCGACCTTGCTGCCGTTACCGACCGGGCCGCGCTTGCCGGTCTGCCGGTACTGCGCAAGTCGGAGCTTCTGGAAAAGCAGCGGGCGCAGCCGCCCTTCGGTGGATTTCTGGCAGGTGAGCTGTCGGGCGCAGCCCGGGTCTTCATGTCGCCGGGTCCGATCTGGGAGCCTCAGGCGCCCGGGCTTGATCCGTGGAACGGCGCGCGTAGCCTGTTCGCGGCCGGCTTCCGCAAGGGCGATGTCGTTCTCAACACCTTTTCCTATCACCTGACGCCCGGCGGCTTCATTCTGGACCAGGGCGCAATTGCGCTCGGCTGCACGGTCTTTCCTGCCGGTGTCGGCAATACGGACAGTCAGGTCGAAGCGATCGAGGTGCTCAAACCGTCCGGTTTCGTCGGCACGCCGGACTATCTGAAGATCCTCCTCGATCGCGGCCGGGACCAGGGCCGGGATGTCTCCTCCATCAAGAAGGCCCTGGTCTCGGGTGGGGCGCTGTTCCCGTCCTTGCGCGAGGAATACGAGGCTGGCGGTATCCGTGTCGGCCAGTGTTACGCGACCGCGGATCTTGGCGTCATCGCCTATGAGACGGAAGCCAGGGAGGGCATGGTTGTCAACGAGGATTACATCGTCGAGATCGTGCGGCCCGGAACCGGCGAGCCGGTCGCAGATGGCGAGGTGGGCGAATTGGTGGTCACCAACTTCAACAGCCTCTATCCGATGATCCGTTTTGCCACCGGCGATCTCTCCAAGATCATCCCCGGACAATCGCCGTGCGGGCGTACCAACATGCGGCTTGCGGGCTGGATGGGGCGGGCGGACCAGCGCACCAAGGTCAAGGGCATGTTCGTCGACCCGGCCCAGATCGCGCAGATCGTTGCGGCTCATCCGGAAATCAGCAAGGCCCGTCTTGCCGTCAGCCGCGTTGGCGAAGCCGACGCCATGACACTGACGGTGGAAACCGAAGTCGCCGGCAACGGTTTGCCGGAGCGGGTCGCGGCAACACTGCGCGAAGTTACCCATCTCAAGGGAGATGTCCTGACGGTTGCCCCGGGTGCGTTGCCGAATGACGGCAAGGTGATTGCCGATGAACGGGAATATGGCTGAGGCTGGGAGCAACGCACAAACGTGCCTCCGGAGTTGATGCAAATTTCAGTCCCGTCCTGAGGAAGCGCGCAAGCGCTGTCTGGAAGGATGGGCGGCATACTCGGGAGCAAGTTCTCCTTCCTTCGAGACGGACCTGTCGGTCCTTCTCAGGAGGAGGTCTTTGCCTGTTGATTTTCCATCAGACTTTCTGGTGATCTGCAGCCTTGGTTCTGCGTATGACAAATGCCGCATTGGCCCAGCCCCTTGCTTGGCCTATGTATGGCGTCAGACAGACAGACCGTTTTAGGACTTATCCCGCAGATGACCGTTCAACCGACCGCGCCGATCACAGCCGACCAGGAAGCCGCATTCAGGAAACTCGACTTGCCGAAAGACCATCCTTCGGTCAAGAGCGGCAAGGTGGGTGTGCTTCTGGTCAATCTGGGCACACCGGATGGCACGGATTATTGGCCGATGCGTCGGTACCTGCGCGAGTTCCTGTCGGACAAGCGTGTCATCGAGTGGCCGCGGGCGATTTGGTATCCGATCCTCTATGGCATCGTTCTGATGACCCGGCCGGGCAAATCCGGCAAGGCCTACGAGGAAATCTGGAACAAGGAAAAGGACGAGTCGCCCCTGCGCACGATCACGCGCAGCCAGTCGGACAAGCTGACCGAGATGATGGGGGATTCGGACGGACGGCTGAAAATCGATTGGGCGATGCGCTACGGCCAGCCGTCCATTCCGGACCGGCTTAAGGCACTGAAGGACGAAGGCTGTGACCGGATCCTTGTCTTCCCGCTTTACCCTCAGTATTCGGCAACCACCACGGCGACGGTCAATGACGTTGTCTGCAAGACGCTGTTGAAGATGCGCTGGCAGCCTGCGATCCGCACCGTGCCGCCCTATCATGACGACCCGGTCTATGTGACCGCCCTCGCAAAATCAGTTGAGCGGCATCTGGAAAGCCTCGATTTCAAGCCGAACGTGGTGCTGACGTCCTATCACGGCATTCCGCAGTCCTATTTCAAACGCGGCGATCCCTATCACTGCCATTGCATGAAGACGACGCGGTTGATGCGCGAGGTTCTCGGTTGGGACGCGGAGAAACTACGGGTCACGTTCCAGTCCCGGTTCGGGCCGGAAGAATGGCTGCAGCCCTATACGGACAAGACCGTCGAGCAATTGGCCAAGGACGGTGTGAAGAACGTTGCGGTGATGAACCCGGGCTTTGTCGCCGATTGCCTTGAAACACTGGAAGAAATTGCCGGCGAAGCCGGGGAGATCTTCGAAGAAAGCGGCGGCGAGCATTTCAGCCACATCCCCTGCCTGAATGACAGCGATCTTGGCATGGACGTGCTGGCCCACATTGTCCGGCGCGAACTCGGCGGCTGGATCTGACCCGCCGCCCATCCACAGGCGTTTAACCTTGCCGGTGGAAAAAACTCGTAAAATTCCGCAGCCCTGCCCATAAGTCATGTGACTGTTCCGCGAACGCCTTAGGTGTTCGCGGAAGCGGGTCTGTGTCTGTGCGTGCGCACGGGTTCAAGGCTGCAAATGCTCTGGCAACGCCTTGAAGTTCGTCGCATAGTGACAGCACTTTTTTGGAAAATTACGGGAGACGTATATGCCAATCGCGGGATTTGACATTTTCCTGATCGGCCTTGTCGTGCTGGTCATTCTGGTCTTTTTCGCCGGCGTAAAGACGGTGCCGCAAGGCTACAATTATACGGTCGAACGTTTTGGCAAGTATCGGAAGACGCTGACGCCGGGTCTGAACTTCATCATCCCGTTCATCGATAGGATCGGCCACAAGCTCAACATGATGGAGCAGGTGCTGGATGTTCCGACCCAGGAAGTCATTACCCGCGACAATGCGACGGTGAGTGCGGATGGCGTGACCTTCTACCAGGTGCTTGATGCCGCCCGTGCGGCCTATGAAGTGCTTGGCCTTCAGAACGCCATTCTCAACCTGACCATGACCAACATCCGCTCGGTCATGGGGTCGATGGATCTCGATAACCTTCTGTCCAATCGCGACGAAATCAACGCCCAGATCCTGCGTGTCGTTGATGCGGCGGCAGAGCCCTGGGGCATCAAGATCACCCGTATCGAAATCAAGGACATCAATCCGCCGCGCGATCTGGTGGATGCCATGGCCCGCCAGATGAAGGCGGAACGCGAGAAGCGCGCCTACATCCTCGAAGCCGAAGGCAAGCGCCAGTCGGAAATCCTGAAAGCGGAAGGGCAAAAGCAGTCGCTCATCCTGGAAGCCGAAGGCCGCCGCGAATCCGCTTTCCGCGATGCGGAAGCCCGCGAGCGCGAGGCGGAAGCCGAAGCCAAGGCAACGCAGCTCGTCAGTGCGGCCATCGCCTCCGGTGATGTCCAGGCCATCAACTATTTCGTTGCCAGCAAATACGTTGAAGCGTTCAAGGAACTGGCAACCTCGCGCAACCAGAAGACGCTCATCCTCCCAATGGAAGCGACATCGCTGCTGGGGGCCTTGAGCGGTATCGGCGCCATTGCCAAGGAAGCATTCGGTGAGGATGGGTCTTCCAACCGGTCGTCCTCACGCATTCCCAACACCCGCAGTGATGAGGGAGAGGGGAACCGGTGAGCCTGATTGAAAGCACGATCGCGGCCCTGGGGCCTTGGAGCTGGTTCGTTCTGGGGCTCTTGCTGCTGGGGCTCGAAATACTCGCGCCCGGCACGATTTTCCTGTGGTTCGGCCTGTCGGCGCTGGTCGTTGGTGTCGTTGCTCTGTTGTTCGACTTCGCCTGGCAGGTGGATGTGGGACTGTTCCTGGTGCTATCGCTTGTCAGCCTGCTGATCGGACGCCGGCTGATGCAGAAGCTTGCATCGGAAAAGGGCGACCCGGGGCTAAACCAGCGTGGCAGCCGCTATGTTGGCCGGGAATTCACGCTTGCCGCGCCGCTGAGGGAGGGCGCCGGGAACCTTTCCATTGATGACACCATCTGGCGCATCACCGGACCGGATCTGCCCGCAGGCACCAAGGTACGTGTCGATGCAATCGATGGTGCGCGGCTGGTCGTGTCAAAGGTCAGCTAGGCCAGATCCGCATTTTGTATGGGCGAGCGCTTGGCCCGCTCCCTCAGAGCTTGTGCCCTAACGGCAACGGCGGTTCTTCGGCCTTGAGCAGAATGCCGATCCGGCGGTTTGCCGCAAGATAGGGATCGTTGGGGAACAGCGGTTCCGTGTCTGCCTTGCCGACCACAGAGTAGAACTGATTGTCCGGCACGCCATATTCGGACAGGATCTGCCGGGCGATGTTGGCGCGTTCGCTGGAGAGCTCCCAGCCGGTATAACTCGGGTCGATGGACTGGCGGCCAGCTGTCGTGTGGCCGGTGATCTCGATGCGATTTGGCATCTGTGACAGAACTGGTGCCATCTTGGCGATCAGGCGGCGGGTGGTCTCGTAAGGATATTTCGAGCCTTCCCGGAACATCGAGCGCCCGTCCTGATCGACGAGCATGATGTTGAGGCCCTCTTCGGTTTCTTCCAGAATGATGTTGCTGGAAATCTCGGTGATTTCCGGCATTTCCTGCCAGGCCTGGCGCAGCGAGGCGGCAGCTGTCGCGAATTGCCGCGGCTTTTCGATATCGGCTTCCAGCGTGTCGTGGGTGTTGGCTTCCGGTCCCTGTTTGCGCCGCTTTTCATGACGCTCCTGGGAGAAGTCGGAATCCATTTCCTGTTCGACCTGGCTGATATCCTTCATGTAGTCGCGGATCGGAATGCCCTCGACCTCGATGATGCCCGTCTTGCGGGAAGAATCCTTCACGCCGAAGGCTTCGCGCATGGACCCGGCGACGACCTGAAGCTTTTCCTTGTCCTGAATGGAAAAAGAAATGATGAGAACGAAGAAGCAGACGAGCAGGGACATCAGATCGGCAAAAGTCACCAGCCAGTCGGGTGCTCCGCCGCCGCCTTGAGGTTTCTTTTTCTTTGCCATCGCGCTGTTGTCGCTCTTTTGTCAGTTCCGCATCGGCCGCGGTTCTATCGTTTTCAACCGAACCGCCGCCATTGCCATATCCAGTTCAGCGAATGCTCTGCCCGGGGTCATCGGGACCGCAGACTGCTTTAGGCTGCGTCTGCCAGTTCGGCGCGCAATTTGTCCGGCAGATATGCGATCAGCATTTCCTTGATCAATGCCGGGCTCTTGGATTCGCGGATCTGGCACACACCGTCGATGATCAGTGTCTGGTTGAGGTCATCGACATCGAATTTCGCATCCAGTTTGTCCACCAGGGGCAGACAAAGGATGTTGGAGATCAGCGCGCCGTAAAGGGTCGTCAGAAGGGCGACGGCCATGGAGGGACCGATTGCAGCCGGGTCATCCATGTTGGCAAGCATCTGTACCAGACCGACCAGCGTCCCGATCATGCCAAAAGCGGGTGCTGAATCGCCGAGCGCCTTGAAGACACGTTTGCCTTCCGACAGGCGGGAAAGCTGCAGGTCCCGCTCGCGCTCCATCGATTCCCGGATGAACTCCAGCTCATAGCCATCCGCGATGTATTGCACACCCTTGGCCAGCACCGGGTCCGAGACGTCCACGTTCTCCAGACCGAGCGGGCCGGACTTGCGGACGATTTCACCCAGGTTGCTGATTTCGGTAATGAGGTCGCGCGGATTGGCGTTCTTGCCCGCAAGCGCAACCTTGAAGCCCGTGACGAATGCGGCGGCGATGTCGGAGAGCTGGAAGCGGATCAGCGTGGCGGCGAGACCGCCGCCGACCACGATGAGGACCGACGGCACGTCAATGAACTGGCCGAAACTGCCACCAAGAAAAATAGCGGTCGTAACGATGCCAAAGGCACCCACAATGCCGATTAATGTCGCCAGATCCATTCTGTACACACACCAAGGTCTGCGGCGTCAAGCCGATGAAACTTCGGGGCAGTGTAAGAGGTCTATGGCTAATCAAATCCTAATGGCACGCCACTCGCAGGCCGGAAAACAATCTTTTTCGGCCTGCTGCGGCAGTATTGCGCGTTCGGATAGAGTTCAGGCAGCGCCGATCCGCAGAAGATCGTGCAGATGGACGATGCCGACCGGGCGGCCGTCCTCGATCACGAACACGGATGTGATCGACAGGCTGTTGGCCAGTTCGAGGATCGAGGCCGACAGTGTGTCGGTCGAGACCGTCTTCGGTGCGCGTGTCATGATCTCGCCGGCCGATTTCGCCAGGAGATTGGAGGAAACGTGGCGGCGCAAGTCACCATCGGTGATGATGCCGATAAGCTGTTTCAGTTCGTCGACGACACCCAGCACACCGAAACCGCGCTGGGTCATCAGGACGATGCCTTCGCTCATCGGGGTGTTTGCGGACACCAGCGGCATGCGTTCGCCGGTGTGCATGATGTCCTTGGCCGTTTTCAGGCTGGCGCCAAGGCGACCACCCGGGTGGAAGACGCGGAAATCCTGCGCGGTGAAACCGCGCCCTTCCAGAAGCGCCACGGCAAGGGCATCGCCGACCGCCAACTGAATGAGAGCGGATGTTGTGGGTGCCAGGCCATGCGGGCAAGCTTCGGTGACGGCCGGCAGGTTCATGACAATATCGGCAGCGCGGCCGAGTGTGCTGTCCTTGCGCGAGGTAATCGCGACCAGGGGCACCTTGAAGCGGCGGGTGTAGCTGACGATGCCTGCAAGTTCCTGCGTTTCGCCCGACCAGGAAAGCGCGATCACGACATCGCCCTCCGTGATCATGCCAAGGTCGCCGTGGCTGGCTTCACTGGCATGAACGAAGAAGGACGGCGTTCCGGTGGAGGCCAGGCTGGCGGCGATCTTGGTGCCGATATGACCACTCTTGCCGATGCCGGTGATGACAACGCGCCCCTTGCTTTTCTGAATGAGCTCGAAGGTCTTCTGGAATGGAACGGCAAGTCCGTTCTTCAGTGCTGCCCGCACAGCGCTCAGGCCGGCAATTTCCGTTTCAAGGGTCCGCTCTGCGGAGACGAGGCACAGGGACGTCATGTCAGAATTTTCTTCGGAAACCGGGTCACGCAGCACGGTGGTCATGAACATAATTCTTTTTTATTGAAGACAGCCTAGCTCTATGCCAGTCGCTGACGGGGATCAAGGACCCGTGATCCATTAAATGCATTAGATCAGGTGACTTTATGTAACTTTGTGTAACCTTCCAATTTGCGAAAAAGAAACGAAGGATTAACCATCCTTCGTCAGGTTGGACCCGACATACCACGTCGACTGGTCCCGAACTTTATGCGCAGCTTTCTGCCCCTGATCACTTTTCTTGCCGTTCTGCAGGCCGTTTCCGCGGCCGCGCAGACGACGCTTGACGATTTGCGGGGATCGGAAGAACCGGGGGGAGCGCAAGAATCAGTCGACCCTTCCGATCAGGCAGCGCAGGCGGCGGACCGTAATCCGACACAGGCCAATGTCTTTTCCCTGCGTTCAACGCTGAACTCAGCCACGGCGGAAACCGGATCGAGCGGCCTTGGTACCGACGGCAGAGCGACACCGGTCCGGCCCTTCGCCGACAGGATAACAGCGGTCGACAGGGCAGTTCCACTTTCCGTCAGCGGTATCGATGACAGCGTGTTCGGAGGTGACACGACTTTTGACGCCCCGCAGGGCATTCGGCTTGGAGCCTTTACCCTGACCCCGCAGTTGACCCTCTCGACAGGCTGGACCGACAACAGATCGCAGTCGGCAAACGGCTCGGCTGGCAAGTTCTACCGGATCTCTCCGGATGTTTCCCTGACCTCAAACTGGTCCCGGCACCAGCTGGATACGTCGCTGCGGGGCTCCTTTACCGGTTATCCCGGGGAGAGCGACGACAATGAAGCGACCGTCTTTGCAGCCACGAACCTGAGGCTCGATATCAGCGAAGCGACACAGGTCACCACCACAGTGTCCTACACGCTCAGCCAGGAAGACGATGGCAGCGCGGAATCCGCGTCCGGAACCGACTACGATCACGAACTGTCGGGCAGTGGCAGCGGTACACGCGCGATCGGCATTGTTGCGGCAACAGCCTCGCTTGGTGTGGACCGGAACTTCTATACAGCGGAAAGCGGGTCGGAATCGGGACGCAACAACACGCTTTATTCGGCCAGCCTGCGGCTGGATGGCAATACCGGCAGCGTGTTTTCCCCGTTCGTGGAAGGCTCATTGCTCCTGCGGCGCTATGACGACACCTGCAGCGATGACCTGTGCGAAAAACGAAACGCCAACGGGTACCAGGTCCTGGGTGGTGTCACCATTGCGTCCGGTCCCAAGCTCACCGGTGAGTTGGGTGCGGGGTGGCGCATCGAGGACATTGAAGACGACCGGCTGGAAAATCTGTCGGGCCTGATTGCCGAGGCCTCTCTGGTGTGGTCACCAAGCCGTCTGACGACTGTCACCGGGGGGCTTGGAACCTCCTTCGAGGCAACCGACATCGATGGCGCCAGCGGTTCGATCATCTATTCCGGCGACCTGCGCCTTGCCCACGCCTTCAGCGACCGGCTGGTCGGCGAGGCCGGTGTCGGCTACAGTTACCGGACCTATGAAGGTGTCTCGATCGAGGAGCGGACCCTGACCGGTTTCGGTGGTCTGACCTTCGCGGTTACCAAAAACATCGCGGTAACAGCGGATTACACCCATCGTCGCTTCGACAGCTCGCAGCAGGGAAACGACTATTCCGAAAACGCTGTTGAAGCTGGCTTTAGATTCCGGCATTAACGTCACGGTAACCAAATTCACATCATTCATGGGGCGGGGGCAGAAACTTACGGACCTGGGCATCGAGGAGGCCCTGATGCTGAACCTTGCGCAGCTGACTGCGAACGTGAAAACAATACTGCCTCTTTCAGGACGACTGAGAACCCTTGGGCGCCGGCTGCTTGTGACAGCTGCGGCGACGGGCACTCTGCTGGCCGTTTCGCTGCCGGCGCAGGCCGATCAGGGTTTCAGCCGGTTCGTTTCCGGCTTCTGGCCGACGGCCAGGGCTGCAGGCATTTCATCCCAGACCTATAATGCGGTGTTTACCGGCATGCAGCCGGACGAGGACACCTTGCGCCTGATGAGCAAGCAATCCGAGTTCGTGAAGCCGATCTGGGATTACCTCGACAGCGCCGTTTCAGATACGCGGGTCGAGAAGGGCCGCGAGATGCTGAAGGAATACAGCCAGGTGCTGGCGGTCATCGAGAACCGCTACGGTGTCGATCGTGAAGCCGTGCTGGCGATCTGGGGCATGGAAACCAACTATGGCGGCTTCATGGGGCGTCATAATGTAATCCAGGCCCTGGCGACGCTGGCGTATGCGGCGCCGCGCCGGAAGAGCTTCTGGGAAAAGGAACTGGTTACCGCGCTGGCGATCGTCCAGGCAGGCCATGTGCGTTTCCAGGACATGGAAGGTTCCTGGGCCGGGGCCATGGGACACACGCAGTTCATGCCCTCAAGCTGGAAGGCCTATGCTGCCGACTACGACGGTGACGGCCGCCGGGATATCTGGACGTCCATTCCCGATGCGCTGGCCTCAACCGCTGCCTACTTGCAGAAGCACGGCTGGCAGACAGGCAAGACCTGGGGATACGAGGTCGCCTTGCCCAGTGGGTTCGACTATCACATGGCCGACGGCGAAAAGACGCTGACGCTCGGCGAATGGGGCCGATACGGAATTCGCCGGACAAACGGCAAGGATTTTCCGCGGCCTTCCGACAACGCCATCCTGGTTCTGCCGGCCGGCGCGAGTGGTCCGGCGTTCCTGATGCTGAAGAACTTCTACGTGATCAAGCGGTACAACAACGCGACCGCCTATGCGCTTGCCGTTGGGCATCTTGCCGACCGGATCATCGGCGGCGGACCGATCGAGGGTGACTGGTCGCGTGAGCATCTTCCGCTCAATCGCTCGGAAACCGCCGAGTTGCAGGCGCTTTTGAACCAGCGTGGATTTTCCGTGGGCACGGCGGATGGCCGGATTGGGCCCGCGACCCGCAAGGGGATACGCGCCTATCAGCGGTCCCGGGGAATGGTTCCCGACGGTTATGCATCCGTTGTTTTGCTGGCACGGTTGAAGCTGGACGGCTAAACTGGGTGCAGTTCAGCCGCAGCAGGAGCGCAGCGTGAGAATTGGGAACCGGCAAAACGAAGGCAAGGGTGGGCCCGCCGCCTCGCTCCGCTTTGCGGTTGCTCTTGGTCTTGTACTGGTTTTCTGTTCCGCCGGGATTTCTGCCGCGCAGGATGTGCCGCGCGGCGAGATCGTGGTTGCGCAGAACGGGCCTTTCCGTGGGTTCAACCCGTTTGCGCCGCTTCAGCGGCTGTTTGGCGGCGGTGCCGAGAAGCGTGTCACGAAGCCGCAAAAAACACAGAAAAAGCCGAGGGTTTCCCGGCCTGCCGGCGCTCCGCCCAAATTCGACGTTCTGGATAAGGACCCCAATGCCGGTCTGATCCTGGTGGTGGGAGACCGGATGGCGCGCGGTGTTGCCGACGGGCTGAAATACACGCTCGCGCAAAAACCGCAGATCCGTGTCGAGGCCATTACTGAAGACAAGGAAGGCCTCGTGGGTGACGGAACGCCGGACTGGGCAACGCAGGTGGTCTCCAGAATTCGCGGGGCGGATGTCCAGGCCGTCGTGGTGATGATCGGCCGGCAGGATCTTGGCCAAGCCTTTCCTGGCGACCCGCCCGTCGAGTTCATGACCGCGGAATGGCTGGACAGCTATCGCAAGAAGGTCGACGCGCTCGTGCGCCTGGTACGACAGGAAAAGAAGCCGCTCGTCTGGGCCGGCCTGCCGCCTACAGGCGATGAATTGGTGAATGCCGATTTCACCCAGCTCAACTCGATTTTCCAGAGTGCTTCGGAAGACAGGCGGGTTCGCTATGTGGATATCTGGGATATCTTCCTGGCCGAAGACGGCAGCTATTCGTCCTACGGTCCGGATGTTGACGGCAAGAACACGCGGCTGCGCACCAACGACAAGATTGATTTCACCTGGGCCGGCTACAGGAAAGTCGCGTTCTTCGTTGAGCGGGAACTCTCTCGTCTGCTGGGGGGCTATGGCGGGCTTGCCTTCGAAGGCGTGGAGGATGACCCGAACTTCATCGTCCTGACCGGACGCACCACCTCGCCGGAGGCATTGCTTCTGGGCGGCGAGGAGGATGAGGAGATCGACCCGGCGAGCAGAACCTATCGCTTCTTCGTGAAGGGAGAGCCCCTGCCGCCGATGCAAGGGCGTGTGGACGATCCGCGTGTGCCTGTGGTGGTGAAATCGGCGCCTGTTTCCGCTGTCGAGGACGGAACGCCGCCTGAAGGTAGTGCTCTCAGTGATCGTTTGGGCGCTGCCACCAGTCAGGACGCGCAAGGCCGCGTCTCGGTGACGTTGCGTCCGGGATTACCCTGAGACACGATCAGGTACGGAACAAACAAAAACCCCCGCAGACGTCTGTCTGCGGGGGTTTTTTTGATTCTTGGCGGAACGAGCTTACCGCGGCAGGTCGGTAGAACCGGTCAGGAATTCATCGACGGCGCGGGCTGCCTGACGGCCTTCGCGGATAGCCCAGACGACAAGGGACTGGCCCTTGCGCACGTCACCGGCGGCGAAAACCTTGTCCATGCTGGTCTTGTAGTCTTCGGTGTTGGCCTTGACGTTGGTGCGGCCGTCCAGTTCCAGCTTTTCGCCGGCTTCGGCGATGTAGGTTTCCAGCAGAGGACCGGAAAAGCCGATGGCAGCCAGAACGAGGTCGGCACGCAGGATGAACTCGGTGCCTTCGATCGGGCGGCGTTTTTCATCGACGCGGGCGCATTTGACACCGGTAACCTTGCCGTCTTCACCGACAAGAGCCAGGGTCGCGGCAGAAAACTCGCGCTCTGCGCCTTCAGCCTGCGAAGAGGACGTGCGGAACTTGGTCGGCCAATAGGGCCAGATGGCCAGTTTGTCTTCCTTCAGCGGCGGGATCGGGCGAATGTCGAGCTGGGTAACCGACAGCGCCCCCTGACGGAACGCCGTGCCGACACAGTCTGATGCGGTGTCACCGCCGCCGATGACCACAACGTGCTTGCCACCGGCCCAGATCGGGGCCTCGTCGCCTTCCGGCTCACCGCCCACACGGCGGTTCTGCTGGACGAGGTACGGCATTGCCCAATGGCAGCCTTCCAGCTCCATGCCGGAGACACCCGGATCACGCGGACGTTCAGCGCCTGCGCACAGGATAACCGCGTCGTGGCGCTCGGCCAGTTCTTCCAGGGCAACGGTGACACCGACATTGACGCCGTAGTGGAAGGTCACGCCTTCGGCTTCCATCTGCTTCACGCGGCGGTCGATGTAATGTTTTTCCATCTTGAAGTCGGGAATGCCGTAGCGCAGCAGGCCGCCGGCCTTGGGCTCGCGCTCATAGACATGCACCGTGTGGCCTGCGCGGGCGAGCTGCTGGGCAGCCGCCATGCCTGCAGGGCCCGAGCCGATGATGGCCACTGCCTTGCCGGTCTTGGTGGCGGAAAGTTCCGGTACGATCCAGCCTTCTTCCCAGCCCTTGTCGGCAATCGCCTGTTCCACGCTCTTGATGTTGACCGGAATGTCTTCCAGGTTCAGCGTGCAGGCTTCCTCGCACGGGGCCGGGCAGATGCGCCCGGTGAATTCGGGGAAGTTGTTGGTGGAATGCAGGTTCTTGAGCGCGAAGTCCCAGTCGCCCTGATAGACCAGATCATTCCAGTCCGGGATCTGGTTGTTGACCGGGCAGCCCGTCGGGCCATGGCAGAACGGAATGCCGCAATCCATGCAGCGCGCCGCCTGGTTCATGACGTCCTGGTCGTTCAGCGGAATGGTGAACTCGCGGAAATGGCGAATACGGTCAGAGGCAGGCTGATACTTCTGTTCCTGCCGATCGATTTCCATAAAACCGGTTACCTTGCCCAAGGCGACCTCCTCAAAATGTCATGCGTCTGTCCAGAGTGGCTGCAATCGGCCGCGTCAAGCGGCCGAGAGCCTGTTCGTGCGTTTGGCCCGATTATTCGGCGGCGACCATGCCGAGGCGCTGTTCTTCCATTTCGCGCAGAGCCCGGCGGTATTCGACCGGCATCACCTTGACGAACTTGGGCCGGTACTGGGTCCAGTTGTCGAGGATAGCCTTGGCCTTGGTCGAGCCGGTCAGCTCCAGATGTTTCGTCAGCATCTGGCGCAGGCGCTCATCGTCATGGCGCGTCATGTCGCAGGACAGGTCCACACGGCCCTTGTGCTCGATGTCGCCGCCATGGTGGTGCAGCTTTTCAAGAAGATCGTCTTCTTCGGTCACAGGTTCCAGTTCGACCATGGCCAGGTTACAGCGGGAGCCGAATGTGCCGTCTTCGTCGAGCACATAGGCGATGCCGCCGGACATGCCGGCCGCGAAGTTGCGCCCGGTCTGACCGATCACGACGACGACGCCGCCGGTCATGTATTCACAGCCGTGGTCGCCCACGCCTTCGACAACAGCGAGAGCACCGGAGTTGCGAACCGCGAAACGTTCCCCGGCAACTCCGCGGAAGTAGCACTCGCCCTCGGTGGCGCCATAAAGCACCGTGTTGCCGACGATGATGGAGTTTTCCGGCACGATCCGGGTGTTTTCCGGCGGACGGACAATCAGCTTGCCACCGGCAAGACCCTTGCCGACATAGTCGTTGGCATCGCCGACAAGATCAATGGTGACGCCGCGCGCGACAAACGCGCCGAACGCCTGGCCTGCAGTGCCCTTCAGATTGATCTTGAGCGTGTCAGGTAGCTTCAGGCCCTTGTTGCCGTAGCGCTTGGCGATTTCGCCGGAGAGCATGGCGCCAACCGAGCGGTCGACGGAACAGATCGTCTCGTCGATAATCGTCGGCTCCTTGTTGTCGAGGGCCGGCTTGGCGGCTGCAATCAGGCGACGATCCAGAATGTCGTGGATCGGGTGATCCTGACGCGCGGTCCAGCGGGTTTCTTCCGGCTTTGCTTCCGGCTGGAAGAAAATACGGGAGAAATCGAGGCCCTTTGCCTTCCAGTGATCGATGGCGGCTTCCTTGTCGAGGAAGTCGGACCGTCCGATCATGTCTTCCAGCGTTTTGAAGCCGAGATTTGCCATCAGCTCGCGGACTTCCTCGGCGACGAAGAAGAAGTAGTTGATGACGTGTTCCGGCGTGCCCTTGAAGCGCTTGCGCAGGACCGGATCCTGGGTGGCAATGCCGACCGGACAGGTGTTGAGATGGCATTTGCGCATCATCAGGCAGCCTGCGGCGATCAGCGGTGCGGTCGAGAAGCCGAATTCGTCAGCCCCCAGAAGGGCGCCGATGATGACGTCCCTGCCAGTGCGGATGCCGCCGTCGACCTGAAGGGCGATGCGCGAGCGCAGGCCGTTCAGCACCAGGGTCTGCTGGGTTTCGGCAAGGCCGATTTCCCACGGAGAGCCAGCGTGTTTGATCGAGGTCAGCGGCGAAGCGCCGGTGCCGCCGTCGTAACCGGAAATCGTGATGTGGTCGGCACGTGCCTTGGCAACGCCGGCCGCAACCGTGCCCACGCCCACTTCCGACACCAGCTTGACCGAGATGTCGGCTTCCGGATTGACGTTTTTCAGATCGTAGATGAGCTGCGCCAGATCTTCGATGGAGTAGATGTCATGGTGTGGTGGCGGCGAAATCAGGCCGACGCCCGGTGTCGAGTGACGCACTTTCGCGATGACCGCATCCACCTTGTGACCCGGCAACTGGCCGCCTTCGCCGGGCTTTGCGCCCTGGGCAACCTTAATCTGGATCATGTCGGAGTTGACCAGATATTCCGTGGTCACACCGAAGCGGCCGGAAGCAACCTGCTTGATGGCGGAGCGCTGCGGGTTGGACGAGCCGTCCGGCAGCGGATTGAAACGCTCCGGTTCCTCGCCGCCTTCACCCGTGTTCGACTTGCCGCCGATCTGGTTCATGGCGATGGCCAGGGTCGTGTGGGCTTCGCGCGAGATCGAGCCGAAGGACATGGCGCCGGTGACGAAGCGCTTGACGATGGCTTCGGCCGGTTCCACTTCATCGAGGGCGATTGGCGAGCGGCCGATTTCGTCCGCGGACTTGATCCGGAAGAGGCCACGGATCGCATAGCGTCCGCTCTTCTCGTTCACTTCCTTTGCGAAGGCGCGATAGGTTTCGGGAAGTTTCGCGCGCACCGCATGCTGCAGCAGGGCGACGGAGTCCGGCGTCCACATGTGGCTTTCGCCGCGGGTGCGGTAAGCGTATTCGCCGCCGACTTCCAGCGAGCGGCGCAAGATGGCGACATCGCCGAAGGCCTGCTCGTGGCGCAAGACGGTTTCATTGGCGACTTCGGGAAGACCGATGCCTTCGATCATGGTGGCCGTGCCGAAGAAGTATTTCTTCACGAACTCCGAACCGAGGCCAACAGCGTCGAAAATCTGTGCGCCGCAGTAGGACTGGTAGGTCGAGATGCCCATCTTGGACATGACCTTCAGGATGCCCTTGTCGATGGACTTGATGTAGCGGTAGACGACTTCGTCCTGATCGACTTCCTCCGGGAAGTCCATTTCCATGTGCATGGAAAGCAGCGTTTCGAACGCCAGATAAGGGTTGATCGCTTCCGCGCCATAGCCGGCCAGAACGCAGAAATGGTGCACTTCGCGGGCTTCACCGGTTTCCACCACCAGGCCGACAGAGGTTCTGAGACCCTTGCGGATGAGGTGATGATGCACGGCGGCAGTTGCCAGAAGGGCCGGGATCGCGATGCGCGACCGGCTGATCAGGCGGTCTGACAGGATGATGATGTTGTATCCGTCCAGAACCGCTTTTTCGGCACGCTCGCACAATTCGTCCAGGGCGCCTTCCATGCCGACGGCGCCTTTTTCGGAATTGTAGGTGATGTCCAGCGTCTTGGCGGAGAACTGGTTGTCGGCGATGTCGCCGATGGCGCGGATCTTCTCCAGGTCCTCGTTGGTGAGGATCGGCTGGCGCACTTCCAGCCGCTTGGAGGTCGACATGCCCTCAAGATCGAAGATGTTCGGACGCGGACCGATGAAGGAGACAAGGCTCATCACCAGTTCTTCACGGATCGGGTCGATCGGCGGGTTGGTGACCTGGGCGAAGTTCTGCTTGAAGTATGTATAAAGCAGCTTCGACTTGTCGGAGAGGGCCGAGATCGGCGTGTCCGTGCCCATGGAGCCGATGGCTTCCTGGCCGACGGTTGCCATCGGGGTCATCAGAAGCTTGATGTCTTCTTCCGTGTAGCCGAAGGCCTGCTGACGGTCGAGCAGGCTTTCACCGGCGACCGGCGCACGCTGGCGCACGCCCGGAAGGTCTTCCAGAACGATCTGGGACCGGTGCAACCAGTCCTTGTACGGGTTGGCGGTGGAAAGCTGCCGCTTGATTTCGTCGTCGGAAACGATCCGGCCTTCGTCCATGTCGATCAGCAGCATCTTGCCCGGCTGGAGGCGCCATTTCTGGACGATGCGCTCTTCTTCGACCGGCAACACGCCAACCTCGGAAGACATGATGACTAAATCGTCGTCGGTGACAATGTAGCGGGCCGGACGCAGGCCGTTCCGGTCCAGCGTCGCGCCGATCTGGCGGCCATCGGTAAAGGCAACGGCTGCTGGACCGTCCCACGGCTCCATCAGGGCCGCGTGGTACTCGTAGAAGGCACGGCGGTTGTCGTCCATCAGCGGGTTGCCGGCCCAGGCTTCCGGGATCAGCATCATGGCTGCATGGGCGAGCGAGTAACCGCCCATGACCAGGAATTCGAGTGCGTTGTCGAAGCAGGCCGTGTCGGACTGGCCTTCATAGGAAATCGGCCAGAGCTTGGAGATGTCGTCGCCAAGCAGCGTGGACGACACGGACGCCTGACGCGCCGCCATCCAGTTGACGTTGCCGCGCAGCGTGTTGATCTCGCCGTTGTGCGCGACCATCCGGTAGGGGTGCGACAGATCCCAGGACGGGAACGTGTTGGTCGAGAAACGCTGGTGGACAAGGGCGAGGGCGGACGAAAAGCGCTCGTCCTGCAGGTCGGCGTAATAGGCGCCGAGCTGATAGGCAAGGAACATGCCCTTGTAGACAATGGTCCGGCTGGACATTGAAACGATATAAAAGCCCTTGGAAACCGCATCGGTTTCGGCGCGCACGCGGTTGGAGATAACCTTGCGCAGCACATAAAGGCGGCGTTCGAAGGAATCCGAGTCTCCGCCGGTCTTGCGGATGAAAACCTGACGGGACACCGGTTCGGTGGCGGCGATGTCCGGCGCCTTGGACAGCGACGAATTGTCGACAGGCACGTCGCGCCAGCCGATCAGCTCCTTGCCTTCGTCTTCAATGACGCGCTCGATGATCGCTTCGCACTTGGCGCGCAGTTCATCGTCCTGCGGCATGAAGATAAAGCCGACGCCATATTCACCGGCTTCGGGAAGCGGGGTGCCTGCGTTCGCCAGTTCTTCGGCAAAGAACGCATGCGGGATCTGCACCAGCATGCCGGCACCGTCACCCATCAGCGGGTCGGCACCAACCGCGCCGCGGTGGGTGAGGTTTTCCAGAACCTGCAAGCCATCGGCAATAATCTTGTGGGACTTCTCGCCCTTCATGTGGGCGACGAATCCCACGCCACAGGCGTCGTGTTCACGCGACGGATTATAGAGCCCTTTGTCGGCGGCCGTGCTCAGTCGCTCCGCAAGTGTGGTGGTTGCGGTGGTCTTCATGTCCGCGCTCCCCGCTTGCATGGCTGTGCTGGTCGTCAGCTCTATCTTCGTCATGTGCGCCCTCACTGTTAACCCCAGTGCCGCCGTGGCTGGGAGCGTCCGGTTCCGTTCGGGTCGCATTCCATCAAGAATGCGGTCCGGCGAACCCTGGCTTTCCCGCCCCGGCTCTGTTGTTGTATTAACCACGGCAGTTTATCAAAGCAAACCGCCGCATTGACGCAGCGGTCCTCCGCTGCCGAAACGTTCCGTCTCGCTTCCTTACGGATCCTCCCCGGATCCGCCTAGTGGTCAGCCTGTCTATCGCCCGAGCCGTTTTGTCATGCGCCCTGTCCGGGCCGTTTTGAGCATGGCGATAATTGGGACAGCATACCTGTCCTATTCCAAGCGGCGCGAACATGACAGATTTCGCCGTCGTGAGCAAGAGTGTTTCTGCGTCGCCGCATTATAATTGTTTCGCGCAAAAAGTGCCAATCGTCCGGAAAGCTCAAAACCGATGAGAAATAAGTAAGAATCTTGCGTTTGTTAAACTTTGTGCGGTTATGCTCGCAAAACAGTCACATGCGTTTGATTTCCTATTTATCTTCAATAGGGTCATCTACGGAGGGTGACTGGCGGCCCATCAAAAACGCCGGAATCTAGAGAATTTGGAACGAAGAGAGGAGATCGAGATGAAGCATAAGGCCATGTCTGCAGCGATTGTTGCCGGTGCGGTTGCAACCGCGGTTGCGGGGCTTTCGTCAACTGTGCCGGCCCACGCCCAGGCCAAGGAAAAATGCTATGGCGTGTCCCTGAAGGGCCAAAACGATTGCAAGGCCGGCCCTGGCACGACCTGCGCAGGCACGTCGACCGTCGACTATCAGGGCAATGCCTGGACGCTTGTCCCGAAAGGCACCTGCGTGACGATGGATGTTCCCGGAGGCCGTCATGGCTCCCTGACGGAACTCAAGCGCGACCTTCCGGAAGCCTGATAGGGCTCAACCGGCTGCGTCCGCGGCAACCTGTTCAGGCAGGCAATTGGAAAGCCCGCATTTACGCTCCGGGCGTAAGATGCAAGGTGTTTCAACGCCATCAGCCATGGTGCTTCAGCCGAACCGGCCTGAAGATGTCCTCAGCCAGTGCGCCTGCCTGACACGCTATTTTCCACCTGGAGAGCACCATGGTTTCCGACACCCGATCAGATCCGGCACTGCGTTGCGGAGCCGCTGTTCCGGCACGCGCCGGCGCCGGCCTGAAGGCGGACCATGTGGCGGATATTCTGGAAACGGGCGCCGATATCGGCTTTTTCGAAGTCCATGCCGAAAACTACATGGGGGCCGGCGGCCCGCCGCATCGGCAGCTGCAAGCCGTCCGTGAGCGGTATCCCCTGTCCCTTCACGGCGTCGGTCTTTCGATCGGCGGAGAACAGCCGCTCGACAAGGATCATCTCAAGCGCTTGTCGGATCTGAACCGTCGATACGAGCCGGGGCTGTTTTCAGAGCATCTGGCCTGGTCATCCCACGACACCACCTATTTCAACGACCTGTTGCCGGTGCCTTACGATGAGGCAACGCTGAACCGGGTGTGCGATCATATCGACGAAGTGCAGGAAACCGTCGGTCGGCGGATGCTACTGGAAAATCCGTCGACTTATGTCGCCTTCGCGCAAAGCACGATGAGCGAACTGGATTTCCTGGGCGAGATCGTGCGCCGGACCGGCTGTGGTCTTCTGCTCGACATCAACAACGTTCATGTGTCCTGCACGAACCACGAAAGATCTGCCTCCGATTATCTCGCGGCCTTCCCGATGGCCGCTGTGGGCGAAATTCACCTTGGGGGCCATGCCCCGGACCGGGATGATGCCGGCCGGCCACTTCTGATCGACGCTCACGACCGGGAGGTCGACCAGGCGGTCTGGCAGCTCTTCGAAGACGTCATTGGCGCAAACGGCCCGTTGCCGACCCTGATCGAGTGGGACAACAATGTTCCTGCCTGGCCGGTTCTGCTTGCCGAGGCGCAAGCTGCAGACCGGATCCTGGCGCAGACTGCTGGGGCCAGAAGAAAGCAAGCGGTCTGAGATGCGCAGCTCCCTGTCCCATCCGCAGGTCGACGCCGCCTCTTTCGGTCGCGCGCTGCTCGACCCGCAATCAGCCACACCCGATGGACTGACCGGACCGGACGGGCAGACGGCACCCAAGCGGTTCAATGTCTACCGCAACAACGTCATCGTCAGCCTGAGCGAAGCTCTGGGTGAAACCTTTCCAGGCGTGAAAACGCTGCTGGGTGAGGACTATTTCAAGGCCCTTGCCAGGGCCTTCGTGACGGCCCATCCACCTCTGTCGCCGGTCTTGATCTGGTATGGCGCCGAATTCGCTGATTTCCTGGACGCGTTTCCGCCGCTCCAGGCGTATCCTTATCTGGGCGACGTTGCCCGGCTGGAATGGGCCTGGCTTCAAGCCTACCATGCGGCGGATGCTGCGCCTCTCGATCCGGCCAGGCTGGGGGAGGTTAGTCCGCAGCAGCTGGGCGACGTTTGCTTCACGCCGCATCCGGCGGCGCATATGGTGACGTCCCGTTGGCCGGTGTGGGCTATTGCACGGGCCAACAGGTTCGAGCCCGATGAGGCCGGGGCTATCGATCTTGCAGAGCCGCAATCGGTGTTGATCACCCGGCCGGACATGGATGTGAATGTCTTTCTGCTGCGTGCGGGCGGGGCCGCATTAACGATGGACCTCCTGCAAGGGCAAACGCTTGCAGATGCAGCAGGCCGGGCACAGGAAGAAGACGGATCGTTTTCCTTGTCCGATTGCCTGTCGGACTGTCTTGCTGCAGGCGCTTTTTCCGGTCTGCTGCTGAACGACTAACAATCACGCGGCAAATGGATGCTGCCTGATCATGGGGGATTAAATGGGTGTGCTGATTGGATTTTTTGTCAGGCTCTACACGATGGTGTTCGGAGCTCTGGAACGGCTGACGGACGGCTGGTTCATCGGGCTTGCCGCCCGGTTCATTTTTGCCGCGATCCTGCTGCAGTTCTTCCTGAACTCGGCGATGACGAAAATCGGCGGCAACATCATGAACATCTTCACGCCAACCGCAGGTGCCTATGCGCAGATGCTGCCGAAGATGATGGAGCAGGTCAGCTACGACACTAGCCAGATTGCCTTCTTTCCCTATGGTCTGATGGTGCTTCTGGGCACCTGGGGTGAATTCGTTCTGCCGGTCATGGTGGTTGTCGGTCTTTTTACCCGCTTTGCCAGCCTTGGCATGATCGTCTTCATCTGCGTGATGACCTATGTCGATGTCTATGGCCATGGGGCCGATGCGAAGACGATCGGAGCTCTGTTCGACGGCGAGCCTTACGCGATCATCGCCGACGACCGGTTGCTCTGGATCTTCCTGCTGCTGGTGCCGGTGCTCAAGGGGCCGGGTGTCGTTTCGCTCGATTGGCTCCTTGGCCGGTCCTATCGCAAACGCGAGATGTACTACTGAAAAACCAGTTGCCGGTTATGATACCAAGTGATTAAACCGGCACATGAATTTTGCTAGCGACAATTGGGCGGGTGCGGCTCCGGCGGTGATGTCGGCGCTGGCCCGCCATAATGATGGGTTCTCGCCTGCCTACGGCACCGACCCGTTGACCGAAGCCGTTTCCACGACCTTCAACGAGATCTTCGAACGGGAAGTTGCCGTCTTTTTCGTGGCGACCGGTTCGGCGGCGAATTCGCTGGCGCTGGCCGCCTGGGCCAAGCCGGGCGGGGCGATCTTCTGCCATTCCGCTGCGCACATCCAGGTTGATGAGTGCAATTGCCCCGAGTTCATGACCGGCGGCAACAAACTCATCAGCGTCGAGGGGACAGACGGCCGGTTCTCCGCCGATGCGCTTCGTGAAAAGATGGCGCAGGTGCCGGACGGCGTGGTTCATCATGGTCAGGTCGCCTCGGTTTCCATCAGCCAGGCAACCGAATGCGGCACTGTTTACACACTGGATGAAATCAGCGCTATCAAGGACGTCTGCCGGTCGCGCTCCGTGCCGCTTCATATGGACGGTGCACGCTTTGCCAACGCCCTTGTGACACTGGGCTGTTCGGCAGCCGACATGACCTGGAAGGCCGGGGTGGACGTATTGTCCTTCGGAGCCACCAAAAACGGCTGCTGGTGCGCCGAAGCGGTGGTGTTTTTCGATCTGGAAGCGGCGAAATCCTTCGAGTATTTCCGCAAGCGCGGTGGGCACCTGTTTTCCAAGAGCCGGTTTGTGGCCGCCCAGTTCGAAGGCTATTTCGAAGACGATACCTGGCTGGCGACCGCAAGCCACGCCAACGGCATGGCCACGCGCCTTGCCGAAGGCATCCGGGAAGCCGGCGGGCGAACTGCCTGGGCGGTGGAGGCCAACGAGCTGTTTCCGATCCTCAAGCGCAGCCAGATGGAAGCGCTGCAGGCGGTGGGAGCCAGGCTGTACGAGTGGCCTGCCAAAGGACTTGCCGAAGGTCACGCTCCTGCGCCGGACGAAGTCTGCATGCGTCTGGTCACCAGTTTCGCAACGACGGATGAAGACGTCGACGCATTTCTGAAGGTGCTTGCCGGGACGGTTTGAAAACCGTTCCCTGCCAGCGATCTTCTGCACAAGAGCACCAGAAAAGGCGCCTGGTTTCCCAGGCGCCCCAAAGATGCGATTTCAGAAAGTTGAACCGGGCGGTTAGTGCGCCGTGGTTTCAATCTGCTTGGTTTCACCGCTGGTGATTTCAATCTTGCGCGGCTTCATGGCTTCCGGAATTTCCCGGACGAGATCGACGTGCAGCAAGCCGTTTTCGAGGCTTGCCCCTTCCACGCGAACATGTTCGGCAATCTGGAAGCGGCGTTCAAAGGTGCGCGAGGCAATGCCGCGGTAGAGAATTTCCCGGCCGGCATCTTCTTCAGCTTTTTCACCCTTGATGGTGAGCGTGTGCTCCTTGGCTTCGACGCTCAGTTCGTCGTCGGAAAAACCAGCCACGGCCATCGTGATGCGGTAGGCGTTTTCACCCGTGCGCTCGATGTTATAGGGCGGGTAGCTCGGGGCTTCGTTGCCGGCGGCATCAAGCATCGAGAAAAGCCGGTCGAAACCGACGGTGGAGCGGTAAAGCGGAGAAAAGTCGAAGTGACGCATGTGTCTGTCCTCTCTTGAGCAACTGATACTTCACTGATGTTGAGCAGTCCTTCGTCCCCCGGAATGGCGGGACAGGCTGCGGTGCAAACCCATGTTGGCGCTTGCATGATGAGATTTGGTAATTCGGATTTTCATTTCAAGAGGGCAGGCAAGGGCGGCGGTCGCCGAAACATGAACGCCACATGAACGATGCCTTCCGGTTGCGTTCAAGTGGCCCGGTGCATCTTCAGTCCAACGTCAGCACGGAGCTGGCGGAACAGACTGGAGATTTGAAGATGTTTGCCAATGTTTCGAAATTGTCCGCCCCGATCGCCGGTGCCATTCTGCTGGTTTCCGCCGGTTTCATTTCCACCGCATCCGCTGCGCCGCTGGCCGGCAAGACCCAGATCGAACCGGCCAAGGCCGAGCTGGTGGTCAAGGTCGATCATCGTCGTGGAAACGGCCGTGGTGGCAACTGGCATGGCCGTCATGGTGGCCGGAACGTCGAAATGGGTCCGCGCCAGATTCGCCGCAGCCTGCGCCACCGTGGTTTTGACCACATCCGCATCCTCGACCGCCGCGGCCCGATGTACATCGTGCGGGCACAGGGTTGGCGCGGTATGCCGGTTCGACTGGTCGTCGACAGCCGGAACGCCAACATCGTCCGCAGCCATCCGATCGGTCATCGCGGTCACTGGCAGCGCCGCTGGTACTGATCGGCTGCTCAAGGCTATCTGACATTTTCAGGGCCGGCTTCCCAGGGAGCCGGCCTGAACCTTGTTGAGGCGGATGCGGGACGCGGCTATCACATATGGTACAAGTGCGCACCGAACAGGGCCACCAGTGCCGGCACGGGTGACGAGTTCTTGACGAAAAACCTTTATCTGATTGAGAAACAAGCTCTCATCGAACCCAAGTGATTCGCAGCGCATGACCCTGATCGATCATCCCGACAATCCGGTGCCAGACGGGGCGCGATCCGGGTTCGTCACGACGCCGGACGGCAAGAAGATCCGGTATGCGCACTGGCCGGCCGCTGGTGCGCGGCGCAAGGGTACGGTCACCCTGCTTCAGGGCCGGGCGGAGTTCATTGAAAAATACTTCGAGGTGATTGGAGATCTTCGCAAACGGGGCTTTGCGGTCATCGCCTTCGACTGGCGCGGGCAGGGCGGTTCTCAACGGCTGACCCGCAACCCCAGGCGCGGTCATGTTTCGAACTTCAACAAGTACAAGCTGGACCTGCGTACGGTGCTCAAGGAAGTCTCGCTGGCAACCTACCCCGGGCCGCATTTTGCGCTCGCCCATTCCACTGGCGCGCTCGTGGTCCTGTCCGATACCGACCGCCTGCGGACCATGCTGGACCGGGCGGTGCTGACCGCACCGCTTCTGGGCCTGCCGACGGGAACATGGTCGCCTGACCTGGTGTCCGGCTACCGGTGGATCTTGCGCAAGCTCACGTTCGGCCTGTTCGGGCGTCCGGGGCTGAAGGCAACAGCCCCCAAGACATCCTGGCTGATCGAAAAGGTTGCCATTCCCACCGCCCGTCTACTGTCACTCCTTGGCCTGGGCAGGCTGTTCGTGCCTGGGGGAAATGCAGAGATTACCGTGGCCTATGAGGTCAACCGGCAAACGACCGACAGGGTCCGCTTCGAACGCTTCAACAAGGTTCTGGAAAAGGCCCCCGAACTGGGTGTCGGTTCGCCGACGCTCGGATGGCTGGCCGCGACCGGCCGGGCCATGTCGGCGCTGCGCCGGCGGGCCGCCGGGCCGAACATCAAGTTGCCCTGCCTTGTGCTGGCGGCAGGAAACGACCGGATCGTTTCCACACCCATGATCGAGGATTTCGTCGCACGGGCGAAGGCGGCAGCTTACGTGGAAATAGCAGGCGCCGAACATGAACTGATGATGGAGCGTGATGTCTTCCGGGATCAGTTCTGGGCGGCGTTCGACGCCTTCATTCCGGGCCTGGAAGCCGAACAGGCGCTGGACCGCGCCAGTAGCTGATCCGGCCCCCTGATGAGGCCGTGCGGGCCGTCAGGCAGCTATTGCCAGGTTCCGCAGAAGGATTTCATGCAGACGCGGATCGCCTGACGCAACGATCTGGCCACCATCGGCCGGTGAACCGCCAGTCCATGTGGTGACGACACCGCCGGCCCCTTCGATGATCGGCACAAGTGCAACGATATCATAGGCTTGCAGGCCGGCTTCGATCACCGCGTCGCCATGGCCGGCTGCCACCATGCAATAGGCGTAGCAGTCGGTGCCATAGCGGGACAATTGCACGGCAGCTTCGATCTTGTCGAAGGCCTGGCGTTCGCCATCAGTAAAAAGCGCAGGGGTGGTGGTGAAAATAGTGGCATCTTCCAGGCTGGCGCAGGGACGTGTCTGAAGCTGTCTTCCGCCCAGGGGGCCATCGTACCAGGCCGTCTTGCCGTCGCCGCCGAAGCGCTCGCCGATATAGGGCTGAACCATCATGCCGAGGCTCGGAATGCCGCTGGTCCTGAGGCCGATCAGCGTTCCCCAGGTGGGCAGGCCGGTGATGAAGGCGCGTGTGCCGTCAATCGGGTCGAGCACCCACACATGTTCCGCGTCGAGATTTTCCGGACCGTGTTCTTCGCCAAGGATTCCGTGGTCCGGATAGGTTTCGTTGATCAAAGCGCGCATTGCGGTTTCGCCGTTCCTGTCGGCGATGGTGACAGGGTCGAACCCGGCTTCCCGCTTGTTGTCGATTGCAAAGCCCTGGCGGAAGTGCGGCATGATCGCGCCACTGGCTGCTTCCGCCAGCCTGTCCAGGAACGGGGCAAACATATTTGAACTGGAAACCGGCCCTGCCGACATCATTACCTCCTGGCCGCGGAAACCGCGCGAAACCGAAATTATTACGAATTGCCGCTTGTATAACCGGTTCTGCAAAAAAATGAATCTGCAAAACCTGAATGACTGCTCATACTTTGATCAGTTTGGAAGGGCTGTCGGTCTTGACGTTTGTGCGGTGCAATGCGATTTTATTGCGGTGCGATACGTTGTGTCGTACCGCCCTCCTTGGGCGTTTCCTCCCTAGACTCGGGCCGCCTCTTTTGAGAGCGGCCTTTTTTTTGTCCTGAGATTTTTATTCCGCTGCGATGGAGTCTGCCGGCAAGGCGGCATCCGGCATGGAGGTCAGCTCGCGGGCGAACTGGCGCAGGTTATGGAAGAGGTCGCCAAAGCCCGGGGTTGGCTGGTGCGTGACCTCGTTCATGTAGAGCCCGCGGTTGATTTCGATCTGAAGCGCATGGAGGCCGCTTGTGGGGCGGCCGTAGTGTTCGGTGATGAAGCCGCCTGCATAGGGTTTGTTGCGGGAGACGGTGTAGCCCATGTCCTTCAGAACCGAGCAGGCGAATTCCGTCAGATCGCTGCTGCAGCTTGTGCCGTAGCGGTCGCCAAGGATGAAGTCCGGCCTTGTGTCGGTTGTCTGGCATTTCACGTTGGACGGCATCGAGTGGCAATCGATCAGAACGGCGTAGCCGAAGGTTACGTGGGTCTGGGCCAGCAGCCGGCGCAATGTGGTGTGATACGGCTTGTAGATTTCCTCCACCCGGCTGAGTGCCTCTGCGACCGGCAGCTTGTGCCGATAGATCTCGTGGTTTTCGCTGACGATGCGGGCCACGGTTCCAAGACCACCTGCCACCCGGATCGAGCGGCTGTTCGCATAGGTCGGCAGGCGTCCGTCGAACATTTTCGGATCGAGTTCGTAGGGTTCGCGGTTCACATCAAGGTAGGCCCTTGGAAAGTGCGCACGCAGAAGCGGCGCACCGAGCGGCACGACATGGGCGAAAAGATCGTCGACAAAAGCGTCTTCCGACCGCCGGATCGCTATTTCGTCCAGACGGGAGGAGGCAAGAAAGCCTTTGGAATATTGCCGGCCGGAATGAGGCGAATTGAAAACGAACGGCACCCTCTGGTCCGCCGGGCACAGAACTTCGAAAGCGGGAAAGCCGTTAAAATCCGCCTCGAAAGAGGCTGGGGAGGAAGGCTGCTTGTCGTCCGTCAATGCTGTGTCCTGGTTGGCGCCCGGTGCAGGCCGTCACCTATGGTGCCAAGGAATCGGTGCGCAGTCCACCTCGACAGGATCAAAAGCGTGCGCGCTTGTGGGCAACGATGCCGCGATTGACGGCGGCGCCGGCCGGGCCGTGCGGGCTTCGTGCACCCACGGTACGGTGTGAGGAGCGGAGGCCGGGTGATTTTCCCCTGCGTAAGAAGCCTTCCCGTGTGGAAAGGTCAAAGGCGGCATCGTTCTCAACACCTGGCTATCCACACCGTGGCTGTGTGATCCAATTCACCCTATCATTCTGTGGAATTCGAGCTATAACCGGCAGAAAGGGAACATAACCCACACGAACAAAGGACCTGGTCAATTACGATGCCGCGTATCCTGCTTGCCGAAGATGATAATGACATGCGCCGCTTTCTGGCGAAGGCGCTGGAAAATGCCGGTCACGACGTCGTTTCGTTCGATAACGGCAGAAGCGCCTACGAGCGCCTGCGCGAGGAACCGTTTTCACTGCTCCTGACCGACATCGTGATGCCTGAAATGGACGGGATCGAGCTGGCCCGCCGGGCAACCGAACTCGATCCGGACCTGAAGGTGATGTTCATCACGGGGTTTGCTGCCGTTGCACTCAACCCGGAATCGGATGCTCCGAAGGATGCGAAAGTCCTTTCAAAGCCGTTCCATCTGAAAGACCTCGTGCAGGAAGTGGAGCGCATGCTGGCGGCCTGACAAGGCGTTGACGCCGCGGAAAACTGGGGGTGCCAACCGGGCTGGGGAAATTTTGACGGTTCGGTGAAAAAGGGGGGTTGCACAGTTTGCCGATCCCCGTTATATCGCACTCCACCACGGCGCTGGGGCGCCGGACTACCGAGAAATTCGGGCGTGTAGCTCAGCGGGAGAGCACTTCGTTGACATCGAAGGGGTCACAGGTTCAATCCCTGTCACGCCCACCATTATTGCGCTGATTGAGGTTTCGAGAAGCGCGGGTTGATCTGAAGATAGGCGCAGGACCTGCCGCTGCTTCAAGGCCAATCCAGTCAAACGTGAGCGCCTTTGGCGCTCATTTGGTTTAAAGAAGCAGGACCCTTGTGGGGACAGTGACATGAAGATCAAGAACTCGCTCAAAGCGCTCATGACCCGCCACCGCGACAACCGCATGGTTCGCCGCAAAGGCCGCGTCTACATCATCAACAAGAAAAACCCGCGTTTCAAAGCACGCCAGGGCTAATCTTGCTGCTGCGCATTGCGTGGCGGAAGACCAGGAAATCTCTTGCTGAACAAGGCCTTGTCTTGTTGCGGTGGGAGTGGATCGGGTTCCTGCCACCGTGGCGCACGAAGATGTGTCAAATTGCAGGATTGACCGCCGCATCCAACGACCCATAATCGTCGGATGCGGATTTTTGTGTTTGCCTTTCTGTTTTTCGCCGGCGCCAGTATGGCGAGCGCCCAGCCTGTTCCGGATCTCGGTCCGGAGGCAGAGCCGCCGTCTGCCGAAGACTTCAACGCGCTTCCCGACGAACTTCCGGAAGAAGGCGGGCAGGTGGTTGTCGAAGAGAGCGATCCGGACGATGAACAGTCCCGTCTGGATGAGCTCTTTGCCAATCTGGCCAAATCGGACAATCCGAAGGAAGCTGCGCGTATCGGCCGGGAAATCCAGATGTTCTGGATGGATTCCGGCAGCGATACGGTGGACGTGCTGATGTCCCGCGCCGGCAAGGCCATCCAGGCCGACGATCATGCCCTGGCGCTTGATCTGCTGGACACGGTCGTCATCCTGAAGCCAACCTATGCGGAAGGCTGGAACAGGCGTGCGACTGTCCATTACATGCAAGAGGACTTCGGCAAGTCCCTGGTGGATATCGAGCGCACACTGGCGCTGGAGCCGCGTCATTGGGGCGCCTTGTCAGGCCTTGCGATTATCCAGCGGCGACTGGGCTTTGAAAACGAAGCGCTGACGACGTTCAAGCGGGCGCTTGAAATCAATCCCAGCCTGGAAAATGCCAACAAGGCTGTAAAGGATCTGGAAAAGGACGCCGAGGGCGAACCCGCCTGAGGAAGGCTCTTCCGTTTCGCCGGCGTGCTGCCAGACTTGATTGCTGCCAGACTTGATTGCTGATGGCGCAGTGCTATGTCCGCAATATGATTTCGTTCCTGACTGCTCTTCTCGCCACCGCCAGTTTGTTTGTCGCCTACTCTCTTTACAGGGCAAGGCAGATTTCGCGTGCCTATGCGCCCGACGGCAGTCTCGCCGAGGTGGATGGCGCGCAGATGCATTATCACTTCGTTCCTGCGTCTCAGGCGGCCAGCGGGCAGCCTGTGCTGGTGTTCCTGCATGGAGCAAGCGGCAATGCCTATGACATGAAGCTTGCGTTTGAGAGCGCTTTTGAGGGGCGCTACCCGCTGCTCTTCATCGACCGGCCTGGACTTGGGTTCTCGCAGCGCTCCAGAACCGGCCGGAACACGCCGGAAAGCCAGGCGAAGCTGATCACCGGTCTGCTTGCACGCCTTGGCATCGAGTCTGCCATTGTGGTGGGGCATTCGCTCGGAGGAGCGGTGACGGCAGCAGTGGGCCTTGCCGCGCCGGAGCGGGTGAAAGGGCTCGTCTTCCTGGCGCCCGTCAGCCACGTGTGGCCGGGCGGGGTCAACTGGTACTACACGGTTGCGGCAATGCCGGTCTTCGGCTGGCTGTTTTCCAGAACACTGACGATCCCGTTCGGCGAGCGGCTGGTGCCACAGATGCTGAGGCATGTCTTCCATCCCGATCCGCCGGTTTCCGGCTATGCCGCGTCGGTCCGTCTGCCGCTGCTCTTCCGGCCCGAAAGCTTCCGGTCCAACGCGGCAGACATCTGCAGTCTGAAACAGGCTGTCCGGCAGCAGTCGGCGCATTACGGGGAACTTGTTCAACCGTCGCTGATCATCACGGGAACGAAAGATACTGTGGTCTGGCCGTCGATCCATTGCGAAGGCCTGTTGCAGGATCTGCCGGACGCAGAGCTGCTGATGCTGGGCGCGGCGGGGCACATGCCGCAGCACACGCATACGGATGAGATCGTGTCCGGTATCGACAGGCTGGTGGAACGGGTTGCTGGATCCGGCGGCAAGGCAAGGGTGCCCGAAACAGGGGCCGAAGCCGTGCCGGCGGAATGAAGAAAGGCGACCTTGAGGCCGCCTTCTCGTGATCCGGTCTGTTTAACCGATTAGATCGTCAAATGCCGCCCTGGCCGTCGTTGCCGACGAAGGCAATCCGCAGCATGTTCGTGGAGCCCGGCGTGCCGAAGGGGACGCCCGCTGTCACGATGATGCGCTGGCCCGGTTTTGCGAACTCCTCGGAAAAGGAGATGCGGCAGGCGCGGTCGATCATGTCTTCCTCGTTGGCGGCATCTTCACTGACCACGCAGTGCAGGCCCCAGCCAAGCGACAGGCGACGCGCGGTCGCAAGCACCGGTGACAGAACGATCACCGGGCTGGACGGACGCTCACGCGATGCACGCAGGCCCGTTGCGCCGGAGGTCGTGTAGCAGACGACGGCGGCCAGGTTCAGCGTCTCGGCGATCTGCCGGGCCGCTGCCGAAATCGCGTCGGCGCCAGTGGCTTCCGGTTCGGTCCGCTGTGCGTAGATGATCGTGCGGTAGTTGGGATCCTGTTCCACTTGCTGGGCGATCTTGTCCATGGTGGACACTGCCTCGATCGGGAATTCGCCTGCAGCGGATTCTGCCGACAGCATGACGGCATCTGCGCCTTCGAACACGGCGGTGGCAACGTCGGACACTTCGGCGCGGGTCGGCACCGGTGCGTTGATCATCGATTCCAGCATCTGCGTGGCGATCACGACCGGCTTGCCGGCGCGGCGGCAGGCACGGGTGATGCGCTTCTGCAGGCCGGGAACCTGTTCCAGCGGCAGTTCAACGCCCAGGTCGCCACGGGCAACCATGATGGCGTCCGAGAGCTCGATGATTTCGTCCAGCCGGCCGATGGCCTGCGGCTTTTCGATCTTGGCCAGAACGCCGGCGCGGCCGCGGGTGATCTTGCGCACCTCGGCGATATCGTCCGGGCGCTGCACGAAGGACAGGGCGACCCAGTCGACATTCTGGTCGAGAGCCGCGATCAGGTCCTTGTGGTCCTTTTCGGTCATGGCGCTGGTCGCGATTTCCGAATCGGGAACGCTGACGCCCTTGCGGTCGGACAGCTTGCCACCGACGATGACTTCCGTCACGGCCCTGGTGCGGTCGGCTTCCAGAACCTTGAGCTGGATCTTGCCGTCATCGAGCAGCAGGCGGTGGCCCGGCTCGAGCGCCTGAAGAATTTCGGGATGCGGCAGATGTACCCTGTCGACGCTGCCGCCGGACTTGTCGGCATCCAGCGTGAAGGTTGCGCCGTTTTCCAATATCACCGGACCGTCGGCAAAAGTCCCCACACGCAGCTTGGGCCCCTGCAGATCGGCCAGAATGCCGATTGGCCGCCCAACCTTCTCCTCAACAGAACGGATGCGTTCGACAAGCATCTTCAGACGATCATGATCGGTATGGCTCATGTTGATGCGGAACACGTCCGCACCGGAGCGATACAATTTTTCGATGATGTCTTGTTCTGAGGAAGAGGGTCCGAGAGTTGCAAGAATTTTGACTCGCCGGTTACGCCTCATCGCCCACCTGTCCCCTGTTGCACGGGTTCGGTCAGCTGGACCGTCCAGCTGCTCTGTTCGCCCGTGTCGATTTCAAAAAAGCCTGTCCGCTCGAATCCGCGAGCCACACAGTCTTCAATTCCGCGAATGGTGAATTCCTTTTCCCGGGTGCACATGAACGCCCGGCCACCCCATTCGCCGAATTGGTCATAATCAACTGCGTAGATGTAATAGTATCGTGACACCAGCGCCCCGGGTACCAGGGTCTCGCAGGAGTTGGAAGCAAGGTTCCACCAGCCTTCGGTAACCCAGTCGGTCTTGTCCTTGTAGCCGATGGCCACACCAACCTGACTGTCGGTCTTGTTGCAAAGGCGCAGATCCGCTCTGGCTTCGTCACTGGATGCGGAGAAAAACAGCACGGCAAGGAAAGCAGCAAAGGCAAATTTCACAGGCACGCTGACACATGCCCGAGACCTGCCCTGGTTCCGTTCCCCAACCTTAAACATATGCAGTCGTTCGCTTTGCTGCTTTACAGACATTCGCTTTTTGCGTCGACAAGGGGGCCTTGTCAACGTCGTTAACGGGATACGGTGTCTTTCGCCCAGACTTGTTTCCCGAACCGTCCGGATTTTTTGTCCAATTGAACAGTCCCACCCCCTATGCCGTCAGAAATGGGGCGGGAACATGACCGCTCCGCCTCAGATCGTCGTTAGATGTCAATAAAGCGTATACCGCGTTGTAAGGACCTTGGCAAAATCGCGGGTGCACAGATCGGGCGCTGGCGTGCGGAAGGTGTGGATGGTCTGCAGAAACGCTGTCTGAAAGCGGTGTTTTCGGGCTTGGTTCCTTCGCTGGTTTGCCGTAAACCTGACCGCTTGCACGATAGTGAGCCACAGAAGTTTCCACGAAGCGAGACATGATAGAACCAGCTGCCGAAACCGGCCGGGCCTTTCAGCCGACCGAATATGTCAATGGCGATTTAACGACCGGATTGCTGCTCCTGTGCGATCATGCCCGCAACACCGTTCCGGAGCCCTATGGTGATCTCGGCGTTCCGGCCGAACAGTTCGAGCGGCATATCGGTTATGATATCGGTGCGCGCGCAGTTACGCTCGAATTGGCGAAGCGGCTCAATGCACCGGCTTGCCTGACCACTTTTTCGCGTCTGTTGATCGATCCCAACCGGGGCGCCGACGACCCGACGCTGATCATGCGCCTCTCGGACGGCGCCGTCGTGCCGGGCAATGCCAAGGTCGACACGATTGAGCGGGCGAACAGGATCGACCGGTTTCACAAACCCTATCACGACCTGATCGACCAGACACTGAATGCGATGATCGAGGTCAACGATCCACCGGTGATCTTTTCCATTCATAGCTTTACGCCGGTCTGGCGCGGTGTGCCGCGGCCCTGGCATGTCACCGTCCTGTGGGACAGCGACCCGCGGGCCGTTGATCCCCTGCTGGAGGGTTTGAGGGCGCAGGACGACATCATTGTGGGCGACAATGAGCCTTATGACGGGGCTCTCAAAAACGACACAATGTACCGGCACGCAACGCGCCGTGGGCTGGCGCATGCGCTTCTGGAACTGCGGCAGGATCTGATTGCCGACGAAGCCGGAGCGCTTGAGTGGGCGGACCGCCTCGAGCCGGTCATCAGAAAAATTGCCGGCATGTCCGACTGCCGGCGTATCCAGCATTTCAAGTCGCGCAGCGACGCCGCTTAAGGCCGGGCCACCGGTCCGGGACAGGGAGACCTTCGGGATGGACGATCAGACGAAACTCGAACTGGAAGCTGCCGTTTTCAGGCGCCTTGTGGACCATCTGCGCGGACGCACCGACGTGCAGAACATCGACATGATGAATCTGGCCGGCTTTTGCCGCAACTGCCTGTCCAACTGGTATCAGGACGCTGCGCAGGAAAAGGGTGTTCCCCTGGAAAAGTCGGAAGCCCGCGAAATCGTCTACGGCATGCCCTATGACGACTGGAAAGCCAAATACCAGACCGAAGCGACGGCGGACCAGCAAGCCGCTTTCGAAAAGAACAAACCCCAGCATTGAGCCAGCCCAGCACTTGCCTGAACGCGCATGACTGCTTGACGGGCGATGCGCAGTCTGGCAACGCACGGCTAGGTGATTGACGGCGGCTGAAGATCAGCCGCAGCCATTAAGACCGCGCACAGCGCGACACGGAAGAACGAGAAGGAGAAACAGAAAACATGTCCGATCCCGGTGGAGTGGCAGGCGACCAGCTGCGCGCATTCGTAGAGCGTATCGAGCGTCTTGAAGAAGAAAAGAAAGTCATCTCCGATGACATCAAGGACGTCTATGCGGAAGCCAAGGGCAACGGCTTTGACGTGAAGATCCTGCGGAAGGTGGTCTCCCTGCGCAAGAAGCAGCCCCATGAGCGTGAAGAAGAAGAGGCAGTTCTCGATCTCTACCTGCACGCACTCGGCATGGCTGGCGGTGCTGGCGGCGCAGAAGGCTGATCAGCGGAAAGATCCGCACCCCGACATGAAAAGAGCGGCAGGAATGCCGCTCTTTTTTTGTCTGAATTTTACCGGCTGACCGGTCAGCGCGCGAAGCGGACCGGCAGGATGACGACAGCCGGACCGTCGAACCGGTCTGTGCGCAGACCACCGTAAGGATTGCTTTCAAAGCTGGCGGACACAAAGCGGTTGCCGGGCATCATCACGTTCTTGAGCTGACGCTGATTGGGGTGGCTGAGCGAGGCAAATGCCTGATGCCGTGTGGTGCCTGCACCTGAGAGAAGCGTCGGTGCGGACTTGTCCGGCAAACTCGCAAAGCCTGCAAGCGGGTCGACAATCTGGTCACGCGGGATCCGGCCTGAAACGGAAGGCTGACGAGCCGGGGCGGCCTTGGCGGTTGCGGCGGCTGCCGGCCGGGTGGCCTGCGCCCGTGCCGGCTCGCTGACCGACGGCCGCAGGGAGCGGCTCAGGCTGGGTGGTGTCGCGGAGGCGGAGGCGTAGGCGAGCGTGGTTTCCGACCGGGGCGCGGGCACCGGAGAGGGCACGGCTGTACCGGTGGCTGCCGCGATTGCAGCGACCGGATCGTCGGTCGGTACGGAGCCCGGAACGGGGACGTCGCTGCTCAGGCCAAGATTTGCCGCAGCGACCTTGGCTGCATCGCTGAGGCCCTTGCTCGGCTTTTGCACCGGTGTGCGCGTGGCAACCTGGAACCGCGAATCGATCGTTTTCTCCGGAACGGTGCCCGTCGCAGGGCTCTGGGCGCCCGGAGGGCTGGTCTCGATGGCGAACCGCTGTGCATCAAGCGTGTTCGGCGCAGGCGGAGGCGTCTTGGTCGCCGCCACGGAGGGAATATCCGCAGGCGGTTTCACGATAGGAGCGCTGCTGGCAACGACAATCGGCGCGGCTGCCGGTGCCTCTGGTTCGTCGCCCAGGATTTTCCGAGCGGGAACCGGCGGATTTTCGATCACGACAGCGGGCGCTTCGGCTGTAACAGGTGCGGGCGGTGTATTGCCGACCGCGCCCGGACGCCTGGCTGCATTGTCGTCACGGCTGTTGCCGCCGCCAAAGAGGCTGGCGAACAGGTTGCCGCCACCAGAGGACGGCTTGTCATTCTGCGCGGTCACCGGAATGGGCTTGCCCGGACGCGTCAGGTTCTGGTCGCGGGTGCTCAGGCCATTGGAGGAGCTGGAGCGCGAGTTGGAGGCGACGATCGTCGGTTTGGTGCTTCTCGAGCGGCCGGATTTGCTTTCGGCAAGCGCAACCTTGTAGCCGCTCATCGGTTTACCGTCAGACGGAATGTGAAGGGTCTTGCCGTCCGGGAACACGCGGGCCAGCTCGGAGCGGCTCATGCGCGGCCAGTGACGGACGCTGCCGGTGTCCATGTGAACGAACGGAGAGCCGGACCTTGGATAGTAACCGACACCGCCCACTTCCTTGCGCAGGCCGGTGGCGCGCAGGGTGGCAAGTTTTACGCCGGGAATGAAATAGTCCATGGCCTTGCCGAGCGTGTGCTGGCTGTTCTTGGCAACGCCCGAGGACCGCTTGCGAAGCATGTTGTTGGTCGCGGGAGACCGGTAGCTGGAAACGACGTGGATCGGCTGGCTTGCGCCCACCTGCTGGTACACTTCCCAGACGAGATCCAGAAGCTCCGGATCGATCTTGGTCATTTCGTTGCGGCGCCAGTCGCGCAGGAAGCGGTTGGCTTCGCGCAGACCGTCGGGCAGATAGCGGCCGTTTTTCTTGAAGGTAATGGAGACACGCTCTTTCGTGTGCGTGTTGTACAGCTTCAGGGTACGCGTCTCCGCCTGGGCAAAGGTGACCAGGCACACAGACACAACAGCAAACGCGCCGGCCGCTTTCGCGGCACGCTTCAGCCAACCGACGGCGTCGAAATCAACTAACCGTGTACGCAATCTCTATCTCGCCGTTTTTGAGGGCTTTCACCCATCCCGTGCTCCCCAGCAGGTCACATACCCTAGCTGCCGCAGGTTAAGAAGTTTTTACCCTAATTTCGCTTAGCTGATAATCGTTGCAGAACTGCAACGGCGCAAGCGCGTAGTGCAAAAACGCTCCGGTAGTGGTGGTTACCCGGAGAATGCGTCAAAATATCGTCGAAATCGACGGTTTGCGCTATGATTTGCCTCAATTCAGGCCGCCGCGTCGCTGCCGCTTTCGTCGAGTCCGTATTCCTTCAGCTTGCGATAGAGTGTGGACCGGCCGATTCCGAGCCGTTTGGCAACCTCTGTCATGCGCCCGGAGTAATGATTGATCGCAGCACGAATCAATTCCTCCTCGATATCGGTCAGCTTGCGCACGTGACCATCCTGGTCGAGGTTGCGCATGAAGCCGAACGGGGCTGATTGCTCGAAGCCTGCCTGAGGGGGCGGGGCTGAGGGAGCATGATGCGGCGTGGCCGTGGGTTCGCTCGGGCGAACCGGGGCCGCGGCAAGATCGCCGCCGGACGACCTGTCCGCATATGCCGATGGTGCCTGCAGGTGGTGGCTAACGCCAGGAGCGGCTGTCTGCTCGGTAGCGGCGGCCACTTGCGGAAAATCGTTGATCGTCAGTTGCGGGCCGTCGCACAGGACGACCGCACGGAAAACCGCGTTTTCAAGCTGCCTGATGTTGCCCGGCCAATGATAGTCCTGAAGCATGGCGAGCGTATCGGCGGTGACGCCTGCCACCTGGGGCTTGCCTTCCTCGGCCGCGAAACGGGCCAGGAAATGGCGGGTGAGCGCGGGAATGTCCTCGCGCCGGTCGCGCAGCGGTGGGATCCAGATCGGGAAAACGTTCAGACGGTAATACAGATCTTCGCGGAAGACGCCTTCCTTCACCTGATCGATCAGCCGCCGGTTGGTTGCAGAAATCAGCCGGAAATCCACCTTCACGGGACGTCGCGCACCAATCGGGTCGATCTCGTTTTCCTGCAAGGCGCGCAGCAGCTTGACCTGGACATCCTGCGGCAGTTCGCCGACTTCATCCAGGAACAGGGTGCCGCCGTGCGCTTCCTGAAACTTGCCGATGTGTTTGTCTACCGCGCCGGTAAAGGCGCCTTTCTCGTGTCCGAAGAGAATCGATTCCACCAGATTGTCGGGGATCGCGCCGCAGTTGACGGTGACCAGAGGTTTGGATTTGCGGTCACTTGAGCCCTGAATGGCGCTGGCGATCATTTCCTTGCCGACGCCGCTTTCTCCTTCGATCAGGATCGGAATGTTCGATGCGGCCGCCCGCTTGCCGAGATTGATCACCCGTTCCATCGCCGGCGAGTGGGTGATGATGTCGGCAAAGGTCAGCGTGCCGGAGGCCTGCTTGCGGATCCGGGTGATCTCGCCTTCCAGCGCGGATGTCTTCAAGAGATTGCGGATCGAGACGTTCAGCCGCTCCGGTGCCACCGGTTTGACCACGAAATCCTGAGCGCCGGCATTCATCACGGTGACAACGGTATCGATGCCGCCATGAGCGGTCTGGACGATCACCGGCGTTGCGTTCTTGTCGGACCGCAGCCGCTCCAGAACACCCAGGCCATCAAGCTCGGGCATTACCATATCGAGGATGATCAGATCGATCTCGCTTGCTTCTGCGCTCGACATGATGCGCACCGCTTCGGCGCCATTCTCGGCGGTTTTCGACCGGTAACCGAATTTCTTCACGGCTTCCTGCAGCAACCTGCGCTGGATGGGGTCGTCGTCAACAATGAGAATTTTGCCGCTGAGTGCTTGCATTTGCGGTTTCGCTCGTCCCGAATTGTCTCGTTTCGAACCATTCTGGTCGCAATTGGGTAAACAAATCGTCCAAGCGCCGGCAAAAAAGTTTTCACACTCTGATTGCGGGCGAACCTTTTCCCGGCCTACTAATTCTAACAACAGATGATTGCCGGACCCGTTCGTCCGCAGACGCACCGGAGAGAAAACTTGCCCATTCCACATCCCGTCTTCGCCCCGCAGGCCGCCGCTTCCGCAGATATCGGGTCTCTTCCCGAATGGGACCTCACGGATCTATATCCTGCCGTCGACGCGCCGGAGGTTGCTGCCGATCTGAAGGAGATCCTCGACCGGTCAAAAACCTTCGAGACGTCCTACAAGGGCAGGCTGGCCGAAATGGCGCAGAGCAACGTTTCCGCGCTGGTCACGGCCATTCGCGCCTATGAGGACCTGGAAGACCTGATGGGCAGGCTGATTTCCTTTGCCGGTCTCGTCTATTCGGAAAACACCATCAAACCGGCATCGCAGAAATTCTACGGCGACGTTCAGGAACAGATAACGACGGCAAGTTCGCATCTTCTGTTCTTCACGCTGGAGATGAACAAGATCGACGACGCCGTGATGGAAACGGCGCTTGAGGACGGCCAGTTCGCGCATTACCGTCCATGGATCGAGGATCTGCGCAAGGGCAAGCCCTATCAGCTTGAAGACAGGGTGGAGCAACTGTTCCACGAGAAGTCCGTTACCGGCGCCGGTGCCTGGAACAGGCTGTTCGACGAGACGATGGCCTCGCTGACCTTCGATGTCGACGGACAGGAACTTTCCATCGAACCGACGCTCAATCTGCTGGTGGACCCTAAGCCTGATACCCGGCGCAAGGCTTCGGAAGCTCTGACGAAGACGTTCAAGGAAAATCTGCGCACCTTCACGCTGATCACCAACACGCTGGCCAAGGACAAGGAAATCTCCGACCGCTGGCGGAATTTCACGGACATTGCCGACAGCCGCCATCTGTCCAACCGGGTCGAGCGGGAAGTGGTCGACGCGCTGGTGGCCGCCGTGCGCGATGCCTATCCGCGCCTGTCGCATCGCTACTACAAGCTGAAGGCAAAGTGGCTGGGTATGGATCAGCTCAATACCTGGGACCGCAACGCGCCCCTGCCGAACGCCGACACGCGGGTGATCCCCTGGGACGAGGCGAAAGACACGGTTCTGTCCGCTTACAGCGCGTTTTCCCCCGATATGGCGGAAATCGCGGGCCGGTTCTTCGACCGGCGCTGGATCGACGCGCCGGCCCGGTCCGGCAAGGCCCCGGGTGCCTTCGCCCATCCGACCGTGCCAAGCGCGCACCCCTATGTGCTGGTCAACTACCAGGGCAAGATCCGCGACGTGATGACCCTGGCGCATGAGCTTGGCCACGGCGTTCACCAGGTGCTGGCAGCGCCCAACGGGCCGTTGATGGCGCCGACACCGCTGACCCTGGCCGAAACGGCCAGCGTCTTCGGCGAGATGCTGACCTTCAAGTCGCTGCTTGCCAAGGCGGACAATCCGCAGACCCGCAAGGTGATGCTGGCCTCCAAGGCGGAGGACATGATCAACACCGTGGTGCGCCAGATCGCCTTCTACACGTTCGAGCGCAAGGTTCATACAGAGCGGCGCAACGGTGAGCTGACGTCGGACAAGATCGGGGAACTGTGGCTGTCCGTGCAGGGCGAAAGCCTCGGGCCCGCGATCAAGTTGAGCGAAGGTTATGAGACTTTCTGGACCTATATTCCGCACTTCATCCATTCGCCGTTCTATGTCTATGCCTATGCCTTCGGCGATTGCCTGGTGAATTCGCTCTATGCGGTTACGAGGAAGCCGAGACGGGCTTCCAGGAGAAGTATTTCGACCTTCTGAAGGCTGGCGGCACCAAGCATCATTCCGAACTTCTGGCACCGTTCGGACTGAGCGCGGTCGATCCGGATTTCTGGAAGAAGGGCCTCTCGGTGATCGAGCGGATCATCGATGAACTGGAAGCACTGGAAGAGGCCTGACGCGGTACCCAATGACACGGCAACCGTCGCCCCCCTTCCACCACACGCCTTACGACGGCACCAGCCAGCCCTTCACTGTCGGCCTGAAGCCGATTGGTGAGGAGGGCTGGCTGGAACCCGATCCCTTGCTGGCAAAGCACCTCCGCGAGAAAAACCGCCTGTTCTCAGAACATCTTGAAACGGTGTTCCGGGCAGAAGTGGATACAACACCCGCGCAGCAGGAGGTGCTGGATCTCGTCAAAGAAAACCTTTCGAGGTTCCATCAAGAGACCCACCGGGTGGGTGATGACGCGGTCGAGATCGCCGAAACCGGCGAGCGCGTAGTGCTTTCCGGTTCACCGCCTCTGATGACCGCGGCGCGTCTCGTGCAGGAAGATCTCGTTTTGATGCGGCCCGGTCCGGATGGCTACAGGCTTGCGGCCGCTGCGCTCTGCTTTCCTTCGTCCTGGTCCCTGGCGGAGAAATTCGGGCAGTCCATGACGGGAATTCACGACAATGTCCCCGGATTCAACGGAAGCCGCATGGGCATGATGGTCGCCCGGATCTTCGACAATCTGAAAGCAGGACAGTTTCTGGAGCGCTTCAACTGGTCGATCTATCCCGACGGCGAACTGCACCATCCCTTGCCGAAACAGATCCGCGTCAAGATTGACGACGGCGCGCTGGCTCAGCTTTTCCTCCGGGTCGAACGGCAGACCTTGCGGCGTTTGCCGGGCTCCGGCGACATCCTGTTCACCATCAAGATCCATCACGACCCTCTGGCGGCTCTGGAAGCACAGGAAGGGCGTGCGGGCCTGGCGGAAGGGCTTCGGACACAGCTTCTCGCGCTTGATGCCGATCAGCTTGCCTACAAGGGGCTTGTGGCAACGCGAGACGATCTGGCCCGGGCGCTTGAAAAAATCAGCCTTGGAAAGCCGTGACCACCGGGCAGATTGCCTGGTTTCGGGAAGTGCCCTGCCTTCGATCCGGGGGCGGCCGATAGCGGCAACGCGACGGATTTCCTGCGAACGAGACCCGAGCAACGCCTTGAAAATAGCCGTCCTTCGGGAGCTCGTTGCAGACCTGCGTCGGAATAGCGGCTGGCGGATCTGGATATTGCTGCGGTAGGTCATATGTAGTTTCCAGAGACCGCAGCCACCGGTTTGGCACATCGGGTGGTCCATGGAACGTCTGGTGTCACAAGGGAGACCGCCACCGCATGGCCGAATCGAAAGACCGCGAAAGCAATCGCCTCAGTGCCCGTATGGGCCGCTATGCCAAGGTCGGCACCAACATGGGCGGGATTGCCGCAAAGGTGGCCGGGGCACGTCTGTTCGGCATGGAACTCGACAACGCCAAGAATGCAGCCGAACTTGCTGCGGCCCTTGGCGGGCTGAAAGGCCCCTTGATGAAAGTGGCGCAGCTTCTGTCGACGATCCCCGACGTCTTGCCGCCCGAATACACGACCGAGCTGGCGAAGCTGCAAGCCAACGCACCTCCCATGGGCTGGGCCTTCGTCAAGCGCCGGATGCGCGCCGAACTTGGTGCGGACTGGCAGGGCCGGTTCGCCGAGTTTGGCAAGGAACCGGCTGCGGCGGCTTCCCTTGGGCAGGTGCACCGGGCTACCGGCCACGACGGCAGGGTTCTGGCCTGCAAGCTGCAATATCCGGACATGGCCTCGGCGGTGGAGGCCGATCTCAAGCAGTTGCAGATGCTGTTTTCGCTGCACCGCCGCATGAGCCCGGCCATCGATACGCGGGAAATTGCCAAGGAAATCAGCGCCCGGGTCCGTGAGGAGCTGGATTATGCCAGGGAAGCGGCGCATATCGCCGTCTATCAGGAAATCCTGGGAGACTTCAACCGCATCCGCGTTCCGGAAGTGATCCACGACCTGTCGACAAAGCGCCTGCTCACAATGGGCTGGCTCACCGGTAAACCGCTGCTCGACTACAAGGACCACAGCCAGAACGAGCGCAATCTGCTCGCCCGGACCATGTTCCACGCCTGGTGGCATCCATTCAGCCATTTCGGCGTCATTCACGGCGATCCGCACCTGGGCAATTACACGGTTTTCGAGCAGGAAGGCGAGCCGGCGGGAATCAATCTGCTCGACTACGGCTGTATCCGCGTTTTCCCCGAAGCCTTTGTCGAGGGTGTCGTCGAGCTTTATCGCGGTCTCCTGGAAGAAGACAACGACCGGGTCGTGGCGGCCTATGAGCGCTGGGGTTTCAAGGATCTGAAGAAGGAAGTCATCGAGGTCCTGAATATCTGGGCAAGGTTCATCTACGGTCCGCTGCTCAGTGACCGTGTCCGTTCCATCGCAGATGGCGTGTCGGCAGCCGAATACGGGCGCAAGGAGGCCTTCCGGGTGCATACCGCTCTGAAGGAACTGGGCCCGCTCACCGTGCCGCAGGAGTTCGTCTTCATGGACAGGGCTGCAATCGGATTGGGGGGTGTCTTCCTGCACTTGCGGGCGGAACTCAACTTCTTCAAGCTCTTCAACGAACAGATCGATGGCTTCGATGCGGCAACCGTGCGCAAGCGCCAGGACGATGTCTTGACTGCTGCAGGCCTTGCGGGGGCCTCGCACGCCGCCTGATTGTCCACCCTTTTGTCCTGCCGACAGGGGTGCCACGCCGCGGACTGTCAAAAAGTCGCGACCTCAGTGACGAATTGTGCACTTCCCATCATTGCCGAACCGGGAAGCTTTATTGTATGTAGGCTGCCGACTAACGAATTTTCCTGGGGGACTTCATGTCTGACGAAACTGCGCCCGCAATGGACTATGACTCTCACGAGCAGACCTACGAGGGGTTCATCAACTTCTCCAAGATCGGCACGATCGCAGTCCTGACCATTGTTGTCTGCCTGATCATGTTCGCTTTCGGCGGCACCGCTGCCACCGTCTTCGGCTGGCTGATGCTGATTGCAACCCTTGTGGCCACTGCCGTCGGCATGGCGCTGGGTTCATCCGGCTGGATCCCGCCTGCAGCCGTGTTCGTTCTGAGCGGCATCCTGGCGATCCTGACCGTCTGAGGTTTTTGCCGGACCTGAAAGGTTCGGAGAGTACAGACGAACACATCTGTTTTGGAAAGGCGCGGTCAGATCCGCGCCTTTTGTCATTGGACCCAACTGCGATGAGCCAGGCCGCGCCAGTATCCTTTGTCTATGCCCCGCCGCTGGAGCCGTTTCTGACGGTGCTTCACGCAGATGACGATCTTCTTGTCGTCGACAAGCCGAGCGGCCTCTTGAGCGTTCCGGGCAAGGCCGCCGAACATGCTGACTGCATCGAGAGCCGCGCACAGGAGCGGTATGCGGATGCGCGCATCGTTCACCGGCTCGACATGGACACCTCCGGTATCATGGTTCTGGCAAGAAACCCGGCGGCACATCGGCATCTGGGGCTTCAGTTCGAACGCCGCAAGACGCTCAAGACCTACATTGCCGATATCTGGGGAAGTCCGTCGGAAGACGAGGGGGAAGTCGATCTGCCGCTCATTTGCGACTGGCCGAACAGGCCCAAGCAGATGGTCAGTTTCGAATTCGGCAAGCCAGCGCTGACACGGTGGCAGGTTCTGGAGCGGAAAGACACGACGTCACGGGTCCGCCTGTTCCCGCATACCGGCCGTTCGCATCAGTTGCGCGTCCACATGCTTGCTTTGGGTCATCCGATTGCCGGCGACAGGTTCTATGCACAAGGTGCGGCGCTGACAGCCTCTCCCAGGCTGGCGCTCCACGCAGAAACCCTGGAGCTGCACCACCCGGCGCATGGCGGACGGATCTGTTTCCGGTCCGAGGTGCCGTTCTAGATAGCCATTCGGCCTGTGTGGTGCCCCCGACCAGCCTCAGCCGCTACCGGGCGAGACACCGCAAACTGGCTCGTGCGGTCACCGCACATGATGACTTCAGGTCTTTTGAAAAGCTTACGTTTGGGCCGGGTCAGCCGTTGCCGACGCGGCGGAGACCTTCGCGGGCGATCGTGTTGGAGTTGTCCAGCGTAATCGCGCGCGTAAAGCTGCGCCGGGCATCCTTCGGATTGTTGAGCATTTCCTGGGCGAGGCCCCGGTTTGCCCAGGCAATGGCGGAATCCCGGTCGAGATTGACGGCCATCGACAGGTCCGAGAAGGCGGCGTTCGGGTCGTTCACCGCAATGTAGGAGATCCCGCGGGCGATATAGGGCGCGCTTGCCTTCGGGTTGAGGCCGATGGCGGTCGCAAAGTCCTCGATCGCGCGCTGATGCTGGTTCTGGGCCTGATAGATCAGGCCGCGATTGTAGAACGCACGGGCATCGCTGCTGTCTCGGGTGATGACGGAATTGAAGTCGGCGAGGGCGGCGTTGTAGTTGCCCTGCTGACGATAGATGTTGCCGCGTCCGACATAAGCCACGTCATAATCCGGCTTGATGTTGATGGCGCGGGTGTAGTCGGCAACCGCCTGCTCGTTCTGGCCCATGCGGCGGTAGACGAGACCGCGGTTTGCATAGGTCTGATAGGATTGCGGGTTCAGTTGCAGCGCCTTGTTGAAGTCCTCGACGGCCTTGTCCAGCTTGCCTGCCTGGCCGTAGGCGATGCCGCGGGTGCTGTAGGCGCTGGCATCGTTCGGATTGGCGTCGATCACCGCCGTCAGTGAGGCGATGTTGGTCGAAGACCCGGCAGAAGAGTTGGTTGGCACATCGTCGTAGACGCCCGACGTGTTGCAGGCTGCCAGCATGGAAGCCAGGCCGATCAGCGTTGCATGAGGCAGAAATTTGTGCATGAGGCACAGACGATCTCTAAGGGTCAAACGATTAGACATGCCGTTCATCTGCCTCCAATAGGGCGTGAGTATGGCTGCGCAGGGCTCTTTGGAGCGAGCCCGAAGCATTCTCCGCAAAACGCCAAAAGCCGACCGGGACTTCGGTCGGCCTTAGGGCAATTTTGAGAAGATTGGCGGCCAAACCCGCCAGAAACGCTCAAGCCGATCTTAGCGGCGAGCGGACTTGCCCGGGAGCAGGCCTTCACGCTGTGCCCGCTTGCGAGCCAGCTTGCGTGCACGGCGAATTGCTTCAGCCTTTTCACGCGCCTTTTTTTCAGACGGTTTTTCAAAATGACCGCGAAGTTTCATTTCACGGAAGATGCCTTCGCGCTGCATCTTTTTCTTGAGCGCCTTGAGCGCTTGATCGACATTGTTGTCGCGAACCAGAACCTGCACGCGTTTTTTCCCGTTTTCGATGCGCTGCAGAGGATCCGCAGCAAGAAGAACCATGATGGAAGCGAGGCTTCGCCAACGAACCTTACGGTGGTTTCAAAAACACATGCGTGTGCCCATCGGCGTACCGATCAGTCAAGCATCCACTTGTGTACAGAGACCTTATCGCCGCTGACGCGTCGCTCACTTTGGCGGGCTTAATACCAGAGCAAACCCCATGTGTCCACAGGCATTCGCAAAGAAACCCGCCAAAATCGGATTCCGGCGCCAAGGCCGGAGGGTGTCCCCAACCCGCAGAACAGGTGTGGACACGGCAGTGTATCACGACTAGAGGTGGATGTCTCACCCCGGTCAATCGAGCCTCGTACAAGAAGGTATGACCTTGCCCTCATTGTTGGAGGAAACAATGGCGCAGCACGCGTCAAGGGCTCCCGATTCGGACAAGAGCCAGTCCCTTTGGCGGAGCGACATTCAGCCGACTCTCTCTCTGGGCTTGCCGCTGGCCGGCGCTCAGTTGGCCCAGATGGCCATCAACACCACCGACGTTCTGATGATCGGACGTCTCGGTGCGCAGGAACTTGCTGCCTCGGTGCTGGCGTTCAATTTCTACATGCTGGTGTGGTTTTTCGGCATGGGCCTGCTGCAGGCGGTGATCCCGCTTGCCGCCCGCGCCCGCGGTCAGAAAAAACTGCGTGACCTGCGCCGTGCCGTGCGCATGGGGTTCTGGATTTCGGTCCTGTTCTGCATACCGGTCTGGGGCATCCTGCTGTTCATCGAGCCGATCCTGCTGCTGCTGGGACAGGAGCCGGAACTGGCCAGACTCGCGGGCGTCTATATGGCCTATCTGCAGTGGACCATGTTGCCTGCGCTGCTGATCATGGCCGTGCGCGGCTTCCTGACGGTGATGGAACGCACGCAGGTGGTGCTCTGGGCGACGATTGCCGGTGCCTTTGCGAACGCATTCCTGGATTATGTGCTGATTTTCGGCGAGTTCGGCTTTCCGCGCCTGGAACTGGTGGGGGCAGGGATTGCATCCGTCCTCAGCGCGACCACGACATTCCTGTTCCTGCTGGCCTATGCCGTGCTGCACCCCAAGCTGCGCCGCTACAACATTCTGGGCCGGATATGGCGGTCGGACTGGCCGGTCTTTTTCCAGATCGTCCGGCTGGGCACGCCGATTGCCCTGACCATCATTGCCGAAGGGTCTCTTTTCACGGCCTCATCGGTGATGATCGGCTGGCTGGGCACCTTGCCTCTGGCCGGCCACGGCATTGCGCTGCAGATCGCGTCCATCACGTTCATGGTGCCTGTCGGGCTGTCCGTGGCCGCCATGACCCGCGTCAGCCTCGCTTCAGGCCGGGACGACCACAAGGGTGTAGGCCGCGCCGGCTGGACGGCGCTGGTCGTCACCATGCTGTTCATGGGCTTCTTCGCCATCTTGTTCTGGTCGATCCCGGAGCAGCTCGTCGGCGCCTATCTTGATCTCAGTGACCCGGAAGCCAGGGAAGTGATGACCTATGGCGTCTCGTTCCTGACGGTGGCAGCGCTGTTCCAGCTCGCGGACGGTGGCCAGATTATCGGTGTCAACAACCTGCGCGGCCTGGGCGATACCACGATCCCGCTGTTCTATGCCCTCTTCGGCTACTGGGTCGTCGGCATCAGCCTGTCTCTGGGGCTGGGGTTTGTTGCCGGGTGGGGCGGGGTCGGCGTCTGGTGCGGTCTGGCAGGCGGTCTTGCGTCCGTTGCCGTGCTGGCGAACCTCCGCTTTGCACGGCGAGAGAAGCTGGGCCTCGTGCCGGGTTGAGCCGTTCCGTTTTGGCGGCGGCTCGGCGTCATGACAAAAGCCCCGGTTTTGAGGCCGGGGCTTTTGAGACACTTAATGGCTGATCCAGGTCAGGACTTTCCGGAAATCCGGTTGACGTGGCCCATCTTGCGGCCTTCCCGGGTTTCCGCCTTGCCGTAAAGATGCAGCCGGGCAGAAGGTTCCTTCAGAATATCCAGCCAGCCGTCGGCGTCAAAACCGATCAGATTTTCCATGACCGCATCCGAATGCCGCTCGGCGGAGCCGAGAGGCCAGCCGGCAACGGCGCGGATGTGCTGGTCGAACTGCGAGGTCAGGCAGGCGTCCTGCGTCCAGTGACCGGAATTGTGGACGCGCGGCGCGATCTCGTTGACCAGAAGCCTTTCGCCCGCTCCGTCGCGGACCAGGAACATCTCGACACCCATGACCCCGACATAATCGAGACCGGCGACGATCTGCCCGGCCATGGCACGTGCAGCCTCCATCGTTTCCTGAGAGACGCCGGCGGGAACGGTCGAGGTTTTCAGGATGTGATTCTCGTGGTGGTTCCGGGCAATGTCGTAGCAGGCAATGGCGCCGTCCAGGTCGCGGGCGACAATCACCGAGACTTCACATTCGAACCGGATCAGCGCTTCCAGCACCATGGGCACTGAGCCGAGCTTTTTGAAGGCGCCTTCGGCATCCTGGGGCTTGCGGATCATCTGCTGGCCCTTGCCGTCATAGCCGAACCGGCGCGTCTTCAGAACGCCCTGGCCACCAAACCGGGCAACGGCCGCGTCAAGCTCCTGCTGAGAGGTTATGTCGGCGAAGTCGGCAATGGCGACACCGGCCCCGGACAGAAACTGCTTCTCGAACAGCCGGTCCTGGGAGACTTCCAGCGCGCGCACGCCGGGGCGGACCGGAACCTTGGCGTCCAGATGCGCCGCGGTCGGGCCGGGCACGTTTTCAAATTCATAGGTGACGGCAGCGACCGAGGACGCGAAACGGTCGAGCGCATCGATGTCCTCATAGGGGGCAACCGTAAAGATGGCGCTGACATCGAAGGCGGGACTGTTCGGGTCCGGACAGAAGATATGTGTCTTGAGGCCAAGGCTGGCAGCCGATTGTGCCAGCATCCTGCCAAGCTGGCCTCCACCAAGGACGCCGATGGTGTCGCCTGGGCTCAAACGGGTTTTGGCGCTCATGATGTGGATCCTGCCCGCGGGGGTTCTGTGTCAGTCGTTGGAGGGTGTTTCGGCGACGGCTGCCGTGCGCTCGGCGCGGAAAGCGGTGAGCGCGGCATCGATTGCCGGATCGTGCAGCGCCAGAACGGCGGCTGCCAGAAGCGCGGCGTTGGTCGCACCGGCCTTGCCGATGGCCAGCGTGCCCACCGGAATGCCTGCGGGCATCTGCACGATGGACAATAGACTGTCCTCGCCCGAGAGCGCCTTGCTTTCAACCGGAACGCCGAAGACGGGAAGCGGTGTGAGGGCGGCGGTCATGCCGGGCAGATGGGCGGCGCCGCCTGCGCCTGCGATGATGATCTTGAAGCCTTCGGCCTTCGCACTCTTGGCGAAGTCGTACATCCTGTCCGGTGTGCGGTGTGCGGAGACGATGCGTGCCTCGTAGCTGACGCCCAGTTGGTCCAGTGTGTCGGTGGCGTGTTTCATAGTCGGCCAGTCCGACTGACTGCCCATGATGATGGCGACATCCGCTTTTGCCATAAAGTGCTCCAGTTTCCGGCAGGCTCAGAAGAGCCGCGGAGTATAGGCAGCGAGCCGCGCATCGCAAGCGCGAATCCGCCAGTACTGTGCCGGAAATTCACTTTCGGGGGAGGTGCCGCGGATGCGGGAGCTCTCGCGGCGGAAAAGGCTCAGGCGATGATGTCCGGAAAGAGTTGATCCTCAAGCGCCGTGATCCGGTCCTTGATCATCAGTTTCTTCTTTTTCAGCCGCTGCAGTTGCAAGGCATCTTGGTTCGAAGTTGAGGCAAGTGCCTCGACGGCCGCGTCAAGATCTCTGTGTTCCTGGCGAAGCTGCGCCAGTTGCATACGCAACGCATCACTATCCATCTGCGCCATCTATGTCCCCTAAACAGGAGATAAGTCCTAATCCATTTTGCCGATCACGGGCAAGCTATCATCTTCGGCCCGTCACGATTTCGTATGTTGAAAACTTGTGAACTGGCAAATTTTTCAAGGGTAATTTTCGTGAGTTTTCGGGGGCTTACTTGGGGGCGCATCTTTAAGGTTTCCTAAGGATACCTACGAGAATGCATAATTTGACGGCGAAATGCTCAAGGTATGCGGAATCAGCAATCGACAACGCCGGAATTCCTGTGGCACGATGAAAATGTTGAGCCAACAGACAGGAGGATATCCATGTCAATGCAGTCGCATCTCGCAGAACTTGAGCGCCGTCACGCGGAAATGGAACGCAAGATTGAAGACGCTCAGTTACATCCGAGTACAGACTCCCTGCAACTGGCTGACATGAAGCGTCAAAAGCTCAAGATCAAGGATGAGATTACGCGAATACGGGAAAACGAGACGCTCCATTAGGGGGCGTCGCCTTTAGTTCAAACGCCGCGCATTGCGCGGCGTTTTTGTTTTTGGCTCTTAAAGCGCCTTTGCCTGTTCCCGCAGAGCGAATTTCTGGATCTTGCCGGTGGAGGTCTTGGGCAATTCACAGAAGACGAGGGTTTTCGGTGCCTTGAAGCCGGCAAGGTGCTGCCTGCAGAAGGCGATCAGATCGGCTTCGCTCACCGTTGAGCCTTCCTTGAGTTCGACGAAGGCGCAAGGGGTTTCGCCCCATTTTTCATCCGGTTTGGCCACCACAGCTGCCGCCTGCACGTCGGCGTGCTTGTAGAGCACCTCTTCCACTTCGATGGACGAGATGTTTTCGCCGCCGGAGATGATGATGTCCTTGGAGCGGTCCTTCAACTGGACATAGCCGTCGGGATGCAGCACGCCGAGATCTCCGGAATGGAACCAGCCACCCTTGAAGGCCTTTTCGGTGGCTTCCGGGTTTTTCAGGTAGCCCTTCATGACGACGTTGCCACGGAACATGACCTCGCCAAGCGTCTCGCCATCGGCGGGCACCGGCTCCAGCGTTTCCGGGTCAAGCACCGTCAGGCCCTCCAGCGCGACATAGCGTACGCCCTGCCGCGCCTTCTTCTGCGCCTGCTCGTCCAGCGGCAGATCGTTCCATTCGAGCTTCCAGTCATTGACGACTGCCGGGCCGTAGACTTCGGTGAGGCCGTAAAGATGGGTGACGTTGAAGCCGGCGGTCTTCATGGCAGCCAGCACGCTTTCCGGCGGTGGAGCGGCGGCCGTGAAGAATTCCACTTCGCGGTCCAGATCGCGCTTGTGCTCGGGCGCGGCGTTGAGGAGCGTCGACATGATGATCGGCGCGCCGCACAGATGGGTGACGCCTTCCTCGGCGATCAGTTCCCACATGGTTTGCGGCCGGACCCAGCGCAGGCACACATGGGTGCCGGCAACGAGCGACAACGACCAGGGAAAGCACCAGCCGTTGCAGTGGAACATCGGCAAGGTCCACAGATAGACCGGATGCTTGGCCATGGAGGCCGTGATCACATTCGCCTGGGCCAGCAGATAGGCGCCGCGGTGGTGGTAGACCACGCCCTTGGGATTGCCTGTTGTGCCGGAGGTATAGTTGAGCGCGATCGCATCCCACTCGTCATCCGGAAGCGACCAGGCGAACTCCGGATCGCCTGATTGCAGAAACGCCTCATAGTCGAGGCTGCCGAGACGTTCGCCGTCCTGCGGAAACTGCGTGTCGGAAAAGTCGATCACGATCGGGGTTACCGCCGCCATCGACAGGGCTTCCTTGACGACCGGCGCATATTCGCGGTCGGTGATCAGCACCTTGCAATCGGCATGATCGAGCTGGAAGGCGATGATCGCGGCGTCCAGACGGGTGTTCATGGAATGCAGCACGGCGCCTGCCATCGGCACCCCGTAGTGGGCTTCCAGCATCGGCGGCACGTTGGACAGCATGACGCTGACCGTGTCGTTCTTGCCGATGCCAAGCCGCGTCAGTGCGGAGCCGAGCTGACGCGCACGCCGATAAAACGTCCGGTAGTCGGTCCGCTGACGGCCGTGTACGATCGCAATCGTGTCGGGAAAGACATCGGCCGCCCGTGCCAGAAAACTCAGCGGGCTGAGCGGTGCATAATTGGCGGTGTTCTTGTCGAGACCCTTTGTGAAGGGGTTGACGCTGGCATCCATGACCATCCTCCCTGAAGCATCCTGCCGGCACATGGAGCGCGGGATGCCGAAAATGTCCTGAGACCGGTCAGCCGCCCCTTTGCCGTGTGGGCGAGGTTCGGTGACCGGTTGATTTTGGCCGTATCAAAACCGGAAACGGTTTGCCGTGCAATTGATCATTGGCGGGGGTATCCCCTTTGACGATCCGCCGCGACCGCCGGGGTCAGGCAAGCAGGCCCATCAATCCGTCGTACGTCAGCTTGGCGCCAATCACGCCCATGAAGGTATAGATGATGGCGTAGAACATTTCCGCCTTGACGACGCGCACCAGCCAGACCCCGACAAGGGTCGCCACCAGTGCCACGGGAAACAGCAAGACGGAGGTCGACAGGTTGGTGGCGTCGAATTGTCCCAGCAGGAAATAGGGCACCAGCTTGATCGCGTTCACTGTGGCGAAAAAGATGACCGCCGTTCCGGCGAACATCAGCGGCGCCATGCGCAGGGGCAGCATGTACATCTGAAAGGGCGGGCCACCGGTGTGGCTGATGAAGCTGGTGAACCCTGCGATCGTACCCCAGAACGTGCCTTTCGCCCGGTTGTGGCCGCTGGCCGTGGTGACCTTGCGCTGCTTGAAGAGATAGTCGGCGACAAAGGCCAGCGACATGATGCCGATCAGGAAGATCACGAAGGCGTCGTTCACATAAGCGGCGGTGGCCCAGCCGATGCCGATGCCGATCACGGCGGCGGGCAGCAGAATGCTGAGGCTTTTCCAGTCCGCACGTCCGCGATAGGCGATCAGCGCGACGATGTCCATCACGATCAGGATCGGCAACATGATGCCGGCTGCCTGCAGCGGGGAAATGACCAGCGCCATGATCGGCACGCCAAGCATGGCAAACGTGCCGCCGAAGCCGCCTTTGGACAGGCCGACCAGAAAGACCGACGGAATGGCGGCCGCATAGAACCAGGGATCTGAAATTGGAATCATGTGCTGAGAAACGCGAGGAATAGAACGGACAGGACCGGCAGACAATCATGCCAGAGTGCTTACGTAAAGTCCCGAAGGCCGAATTGCCTAGAAGCGGAGGCTTGCAATTCCAGGTTCCCTTACAGCACTCTAGGCGGCAAAAGCCGGAGCTGCGTTTCCGGGCCTTTGTTTGGGAGGACATTGTCATGGCAAGCCGGTATCACGAGGTCTACCAGGGCTGGAAACACGACCCGCTCGGGTTCTGGAAGACAGCCGCTGAGGAAATAGACTGGGTCTCGACGGGGGAAAAGGTGTTCGATCCGGATCAGGGGCAATACGGCCGCTGGTTTCCGGACTGGGAGTGCAACACCTGCTACAATTGCCTGGATCGGCATGTGGAACATGGCCGTCCCGGCCAGCCGGCGCTCATTTACGACAGCCCGATTACCGGCCGGACGGCGAGCTACACCTATTCAGAGCTGCTGGAGGAAGTGGAGGCCATGGCGTGCGTGCTGGCCGACCACGGGCTGGTCAAGGGTGACCGGGCCATCATCTACATGCCGATGATCCCGCAGGCGGTGATGGCGATGCTGGCGTGCGCGCGTCTCGGCGTCATCCATTCCGTCGTCTTCGGCGGGTTCGCCGCCAACGAGCTGGCAACGCGAATCGACGATGCCACCCCGAAGGCGATCATCGCGGCCTCCTGCGGCATCGAGCCGGGCCGGGTCATTGCCTACAAACCGCTGATCGACCAGGCCATCAATATTGCCAGACACAAGCCGGAGAGCTGCCTCGTTTTCCAGCGTGAGGAACTGACAGCCGATCTGAAGCCGGGAAGGGACCATGACCTCGGCGCCCTTCAGGCAGAAGCTATCGTGGCCGGACGCAGGATTGCGCCGGTGACGGTCAAGGCAACCGACCCGCTCTATATCCTCTACACCTCCGGTACGACCGGCCAGCCCAAGGGTGTCGTCCGTGACAACGGCGGCCACATGGTGGCGCTGAAGTGGTCGATGGAGAACCTTTACGATATCCAGCCGGGTGAAGTGTTCTGGGCGGCGTCCGACGTCGGCTGGGTCGTCGGCCATTCCTACATCTGTTATGCGCCGCTGCTGCACGGCTGCACCACTATCGTCTTTGAAGGCAAACCGGTGGGGACGCCGGACGCAGGCACGTTCTGGCGGGTCATTTCCGACCACAACGTCGTGTCGCTGTTCACTGCGCCAACCGCATTCAGGGCGATTCGCAAGGAAGATCCGAACGGCGCACTCATTCAGCGTTACGATCTATCGCTGTTCCGGTCTCTGTTTCTTGCCGGCGAGCGTGCGGACCCGGAAACGGTCAACTGGGCCATCGATCAGTTGCAGGTGCCGGTGATCGACCACTGGTGGCAGACGGAAACCGGCTGGTGCATCGTCGGCAACCCGGTGGGCCTGGGCCAGTTGCCGGTCAAGCCGGGCTCGCCGACCGTGCCGATGCCCGGTTACGATGTTCAGGTGCTTGACGATGCCGGCCATCCGCTGGGGGCGAATACGCTCGGCAACATCGTGGTGCAGTTGCCGTTGCCTCCCGGCTCGTTGCCGACGCTCTGGAACGCGGACAAGCGATTCTTCGATGCCTATCTCGCCGAATTCCCCGGTTACTACAAGACCGCGGACGCGGGCATTATCGATGATGACGGCTATCTGTCGATCATGGCGCGGACGGATGACATCATCAACGTTGCCGGCCACCGCCTGTCGACAGGCGGGATGGAAGAGGTGCTGGCAACACACCCGGATGTCGCCGAATGCGCCGTCATTGGCATTGCCGACAAGCTGAAAGGCCAGCTTCCCTGCGGCTTCGTGGTGCTGAAGGCCGGTGTCGACCGGTCTCATGAGGAGATCGAGAAGGAACTCATCAAACTGGTGCGCGACAAGATCGGCCCGGTGGCGGCCTTCAAGATCGCAATCACGGTCGACCGGCTGCCGAAGACACGCTCCGGCAAGATCCTGCGCGGCACGATGCGCCAGATTGCCGATGGCGAAACCTGGAAAATGCCGGCGACGATCGACGATCCCGCCATCCTGGACGAGATCACCGAAGCGCTCAAAACGCATGGAATTTCCGTCTGAATTGGCCAGGTGACGTTGCTGGAGGGCAATAACAGCCATCGACATAGCCGTTTTTGCCACTTAAGGTCGGGCCGCCGCGAAGCGGCCCGCTTTTTTGCGTGTCAGATTTAAACTCAAGCAGCCGTGAGGTTTCCGTGTCTTTGGAAAATAAGGTCGCCATCATCACCGGGGCAGCCCGGGGGATCGGATTTGCAGTCGCCAAGCGTTTTGTCGCCGATGGCGCAAAGGTCGTGATTGCCGATGTAGATGACGAAGCCGGTGAAGCTGCGGCAGAAGATCTGAAGTCTCAGGGCGAGGCGATGTATATCCATTGCAACGTCGCCGAACGCCTGGATGTCCGCAATCTGGTTGCCGAGACGCTGAATGCCTATGGCGACATCGATGTGCTGGTGAATAACGCCGGCATCGTGGTCGGCGCGGATTTCCTCGACTTGGAAGAAGAAGATTTCGAGCGCGTCCTTTCAATCAATCTGAAAGGCGCTTTCCTCTGCTCACAGGCCGTTGCCCGCCACATGGTGGAAAAGGTGCAGAACGGCGGTGAGCCGGGCTGTATCGTCAACATGTCGTCGGTCAACTCGGTGCTCGCGATCCCGAACCAGATCCCCTACTGCGTTTCCAAGGGTGGCATGTCGCAGCTGACCAAGACGACGGCCCTGGCGCTCGCCCAATACGGCATCCGCGTCAACGCCATCGGGCCGGGCTCGATCATGACCGAGATGCTGGCGTCGGTGAACAGCGATCCGGCAGCGAAGAACCGCGTTCTGTCGCGGACACCGATGCTGCGTGTCGGTGAGCCGTCCGAAATCGCCAGCGTCGCGGCCTTCCTGGCCTCCAGCGATGCCAGCTATGTCACCGGCCAGACCATCTTTGCCGATGGCGGCCGCATGCCGCTCAACTACACGGTCGCCGTTCCCGACGACGCGTGATCGTTACAGGGTTTCATCGATAAGAAAGGGCGGCAATCGTGCCGCCCTTTTGCATTTGAGGCTCTATGCCGTTTCAGCTTCTTGCTCGGCGCCAAATTGCAGCCGGGCGAGTTTGGCATATAGACCTCCGGCGGCTGTCAGTTCGCCATGCGTCCCGGTTTCGACGATCCGGCCGTTTTCCATCACCACGATCCTGTCTGCCTTGAGCACGGTTGCCAGCCGGTGGGCGATGACCAGTGTGGTCCGGTTCTCCATCAGCCGGTCGAGGGCCTGCTGGACGAGGTTTTCGCTTTCCGCGTCCAGAGCGCTGGTGGCCTCATCAAGCAGCAGCACAGGAGCGTGTTTCAAGACGGCGCGGGCGATGGCAATGCGCTGGCGCTGGCCGCCGGACAGGGTAATGCCGCGTTCACCAACAAGCGTGTCGTAACCGTCCGTCATCTGCTCGATGAAGGGGGCGGCCAGGGCCGCTTCCGCTGCCGCGATCACGTCTTCGCGGCTGGCCTCCGGTCGGCCGTAAGCGATGTTTTCCGCAATGCTGGCGCCGAAGATGGCGGTGTCCTGAGGCACCAGCGCGATATGGCGGCGCAGGTCTTCCGGGTCGAGGTCGGGCAAGGCCGCGCCATTGAGACGGATCACACCCGAGACCGGATCGTAGAACCGCATCAGCAGGCTGAACAGGGTCGATTTGCCCGCGCCGGAAGGCCCGACCACGGCAACGGTCTCGCCGGGTGAGACGGTGAGGCTGAGGTCGCGAACGACGGGCATCTTTTCCGCGTTGCGATAGGCGAAGGATACGTTCTGGAAGACGATCTCGCCGCGCGGTGTCGCGGGCAGGCGGACGGGGTTCGCGGGCGCGGCAATTTCCGGCTGGATTTCCAGTAGCTCCGACAGGCGCTCGGCTGCCCCTGCTGCCTGTGAGAGTTCGCCCCAGACCTCGGAAAGGGCGGCCAGGGAACCGGCCGCCAGGATGGAATACAGCAGGAACTGGCTGAGTTCACCGCCGGTGATCCTGCCAGCAAAGACATCGCTGGCCCCGATCCACAGAACGGCGACGATGCTGGCCCCGATCACCATGATGGCGAAGCCGGTGAGCGCGGCGCGGGCGACGATTGCCTGACGTGCAGCCTGGAAGGCTTCGTTGACGGCATCGGAGTAGCGGCCTGCGCTGAGGCTTTCATGAGTGAAGGCCTGAAGTGTGCGGACCGAGCCCAGCATCTCGCTGGCATAGGCCGAGGCTTCTGCCAACGTGTCCTGCGCGAAGCGGGAGCGTTTGCGCACTTGCCGGCCGAAGCCGAGGATGGGAATGAGAATGACCGGGATTGCCGCCAGCACGATGACGGACAGGCGCGGACTGGTGACCACCATCATTACCGCAGCGCCCAGGAACATGATGAGGTTGCGCATGGCGAGCGATGCGCTGGAGCCGAAGGCCGCCTTGATCTGGGTGGTGTCGGCCGTCAGCCGCGAGAGGATTTCACCTGACTTGGCGCTGTCGTAAAACACCGGGCTGAGCCGGGTCATATGGGCAAAAACGTCGGATCGCACATCGGCAACCACACGTTCGCCAATCCACATCACCAGGAAATAGCGGACGGAACTGGCCGTTGCGAGCGCGCAGACCACACCGATCAGCACGGCGAAATAGGAATTGACCAGGGCGGGATCGTCTGCGCCGAAACCGAAGTCGATCATCCGGCGGACGGCCGCTGGCAGAATCAGCGTGATGACGGCGGCGGAAAACAGAGCTGCAACCGCTGCCGCGACCATGCCCTTGTGCCGGAAGAGATAGGGCAGCAGCCGGGTGAGCGGGCGAAGCGATCTGCGGGACTTTCCGGATGGGGACTGGGTTTCGTTGGCAGGGGCGTCGGCCACTGGGGTCTCCTTGTTGTTTCACCCCGTCTTAGCATGTTCCACACGGTGGACAATGACTTTGGACAAAGCCGTTCGAGAGCTTTGAAAGAGCTTTATCGGGCGAAAGCAGGGTATGATCGCAAGGGGCGGAAATCCTTTGCTGGACATAGCAGGAAATTGCGGGAATTTGCCCCTTGTCTTGGCCTCCACCATGAGGTATATCCCCGCCTCATGTTTCTGAGGGCGGCGTCCGCAACCGGATCGGCGGCCCCTCATTTCGTTTTGCGTTTGCTTGGCGGCTTTCCCGGAAGGTTGTCACAGGGCGCTTGAAAGGACCGGCCATGAAAGCGGATATTCATCCCGACTACCACACCATCAAGGTCGTCATGACCGATGGCACCGAATACACCACCCGCTCCACCTATGGTGCGGAAGGCGACACCCTGACGCTCGACATCGATCCGACGTCCCACCCGGCATGGACCGGTGGCGACCGTCAGCTGATGGACCGTGGCGGCCGCGTGTCCCGCTTCAAGAACAAGTTCGCTGGCTTCCTGGGCTCCTAAGCCTCCGCCACGACAGCTTCAAACGAAAGACCCGGCCTCTGGCCGGGTTTTTTGTGTTTGGGGCCGCAGGAAGCGCAGCAAGTATAGTGTCATCCTGGGCGAGTATCGCGGACCTGGGGGCTACTCGTTTCCAGAGAGCTGGCCAGAGACCTAGCTAGAGACCTGGCCAGAAAATTGGAGCGTGTTGACCTTCATCAGTAAACCTTGGCGCTTCGGTACTCGGCCTTGCGAGTAGGCTTCGGATCTACGCTTCGCTTCTCGGGGCGTCACCTATGGCTTTACTGACATCCTGCGCAGGCTCACCCAATACAAAAAAGCCGCCTTGCGGCGGCTTTTCGAATTCGAGAGCGGCTGAGCGGTCTTAGCCGAACTTGCCGAATGCTGCGTGCAGCTTGTCGATCTGGGATGCGACCGGGTTGTCGTTGGTGGCTTCCTCGACCTGCTCGGCGTCCTTGCGGTACAGCATCTTGTCGAGGTGGACGACGCGTTCCTGCAAGCGGGAGGAGCGCTCGACCAGTTCGCGCAGTGTCTCCGGCAGATCATTCCAGGTCGGGCCGCCTGCGGCGGTGGACAGCTTGTCGAGGCGAACCTTGTTCTTCTCGCTGCCGGCCTGCTCGCGGGACATTTCGCCCTCGTTGACGGCACGCTGCAACAGCAGCCAGGAGGCGAGCTGCATGAGCCGGGTTGTCAGGCGCATGGATTCAGTCGCATAGGCCAGAGAGGCGGGGCGCGGAAGCTGCTTGGCTTCTTCGCGACCGTTGCCATCCAGGTACATCGCGGTTTCCTCGACCAGCGACATGCCTTCCTGGAACAGGTTCTGGAAACTGTCGGAGCTGGCAAGATGATGCGCGATGTGAACTGCGCTGCCTGTTTCACCGGCTTTTTTGATGTCGTCCGTCATAGGATTGCTAAGCCTCAATTACTCTTCCGGTTATCCTGGCATCTCTTCTGGTCTGTCCCGGGATATGACATCCCGTTTCAGATGTTCCTTTTTGGAACGATGCAGGTCTTCATGGCCTGTATCCAGCAAAGCGCGTGCCAATCAGACAAGTAAACGGCCATTAACCAGAACATTGACAAGATACTATGAGGCGGCAGCAAAAAAAAGAGCCGCTTGGTTGCGGCTCTGAGTCTTTAACAGGGAGGCGTCAAACAGAGTGGACAGGAGCCACTCACATCCAGATGACTGGATACCTCTGTTTATAATTTGGAAAGATTAATAACAGGTAAACGAGTAAATTTTTACCTATCGGCATTACTGTAAGTGCGTGCCAGACAAGGACATAAACTCAATAACTGTAATAATTTACAGGATCACTTCTGGAAAATTGAGTTGGCGGCATCGCGAATAGTGCTGCGTTGCTCAAGCTCCTTCTGGGTACGGTTAATTTCCCCCCTCAGAGCTTCGATCCGTTCTTCCAGCTCCGTCTCGGAAAGGCGCGACAGATCTTCCCCAACGGCAACAGTGCCCGGTGGTGATTTATTGGGGAGATCTTCATCAAACAGGCTCATCAGTTTCCTCCACTGCGGCGCCAGGAAAGGGGCTGGCTGCGTTTCCGGCCGTGATTTCGAGTGGGGCCGGGCGGGTTGCCTCTCCGGGCCGTTTTCCTGCAAATAGACTGACACTCGGTTTACCATATGCCAGGCACAGTTGGCCTAGCCAGTCCCAATATGAACCAAAAAGGAAACGTCCCCATGCAGAATCTGCCGGATCGTATGACCGCGGTTGCCATTTCAGAGCCGGGGGAGCCGGACGTTCTGCGCGCTGAGGAGCGCTCCATTCCCGAATTGGGACAGGGTGAGATCCTGATCAAGGTGGCCGCCGCCGGCGTCAACCGTCCGGATGTCCTGCAGCGCAAGGGTGCCTATCCGCCGCCCAAGGGGGCGTCAGACCTGCCGGGGCTCGAAGTCTCGGGCGAAGTGGTCGCTCTTGGCGAGGGCGCCACGCGTCACAAGATCGGCGACAAGGTGATGGCACTGACGCCAGGTGGCGGTTATGCAACCTACTGCAAGGCTCCCGAAGGCCATGCCTTGCCTGTTCCCAAGGGGTTCTCCATGGTGGAGGCTGCAGCTGTTCCGGAAACTTTCTTCACCGTCTGGACGAATGTGTTCGATCGCTGCGGCCTGAAGAGCGGCGAGCGCTTCCTGGTGCATGGTGGGACGTCAGGCATCGGCACGACGGCGATCCAGCTCGCCAAGGCATTCGGCGCGGAAGTCTTCACCACCGTCGGGTCGGCTGAAAAGGTTGAAGCGGTGCGAAAGCTCGGCGCGGACCATGCCATCAACTATCGTGAGGAAGAGTTCGAAAAGGTGATCCTGGAGATCACCGGCGGCGAAGGCGTCAACGTTATCCTGGATATGGTCGGCGGAGACTACGTCGAGCGGAACTGGAAGGCGGCGGCCATTGAAGGGCGCATCTGCCAGATCGCGACGCTGAACGGCATTGCGGAGAACGTCAATTTCTCCCGCCTGATGGTCAAACGCCTGACCCATACCGGATCGACGCTGCGCCCGCGCAGCGATGCCTTCAAGACGGCGATCGGGGAAAGTCTCAAGGAAAAAGTCCTGCCTCTTCTCGAATCGGGAAAAGTCGCTCCGGTGATGGATTCCACCTATCCCTTGGCCGAGGCTGCCGAAGCCCATCGGCGCATGGAAGGCTCTGGTCATATTGGTAAAATCGTCCTGACAGTAGATGTCTGATGCCGCAGGGATACCCTTGTCCGAACGATTGTTACGCGAGTATTTGCGTTTCGGAGTTTTTCGACATATATTCCGCCCACTTTCCAGGAAACTGATCAAGGAACACCGCTTTTTCGCCCTGCCAGGCGAGGGAGCAGACGAGAGGAATTTATCTGATGGCGAACACGCCGCTTATGCCGAAGGCAACCGCCGTCTGGCTCGTGGACAATACCGCGCTGAGTTTCACTCAGATCGCCTCCTTCTGCAAACTGCATCCGCTTGAAGTGAAGGCCATTGCCGATGGCGAAGCCGCGCAGGGGATCAAGGGCCTTGACCCGATCCTGACCGGCCAGCTTTCCCGTGAAGAAGTCGAAAAGGCTCAGCGAGACCCGAACTATCAGCTTAAGCTGCAGGGATCGAAGGTGGTCGTGCCTGAATCCAAGCGCAAGGGACCGCGGTATACGCCTGTGTCCCGCCGTCAGGACCGTCCGAATGCGATCCTGTGGCTGGTGCGCAACCATCCGGAACTGAAGGACGCGCAGATCATGCGTCTTGTCGGCACCACCAAGCCGACGATTGCCGCCATCCGCGACCGGACTCACTGGAACTCCGCCAATCTGACACCGTCCGACCCGGTCACGCTGGGTCTGTGCAGCCAGCTCGAGCTGGACATGGAAGTCGAAAAGGCGGCGAAGAACGCTCCGTTGCCGACGGCAGGCGAACTGAACGAGACCCTGATGTCTGTCGAAGACAGCACCAGCGAAGACGCCATCGCGGCTGCTTTCTCGCTTGATCCGTCCAAGCCGATCCAGCGTGAGGAAGAAGAAGAAATCGACGCCGACGCCGTGTTCGCCAAACTGAACTCGCTGAAGAGCGAAGCTCAGGACGAAGACGAGGAAGACGACGAAAACCGCTGATCGCTTCCCGCTTTCAGCAGATTTTTAAACCGCCGGCTGGGATCAGCCGGCGGTTTTTGTTTGACCTGCCGGGCGTAGGTTTCCGGCTTGCCCGTCCAGCGTGTGGCGTGGCCGAAATTTCGTTGTGAGGCGTACCCAGATCATATGAAAACGCGTTGCCACGCTGAGGATCACACAATAGTCTTCCTGAAAAATTCGGGAGACGCTCATGACAAACACATTTTTGAAACTTGCCTTTGGTCTGACCCTTGCGCTTGGCACGTTCCAGGCCCATGCCGAAACACGGATCACTTATAAATCCGCCAAGACCGGGTCTTCCTACTACCAGATGGGCGTCCAGATCGCGGAAGCCATCAAGGCCGGCAGCAACGGCGACATGATCGTCACCGTGGAAGAAAGCCAGGGCTCCGTTCAGAACGTCATGGAAGCCAAGGCGCGCGGTGGAGACTATGTGTTCACGACGCCGCCTGCGCTCGTTTCCCTCGCCCAGGGCGGCAAGGCCATGTTCGAAGGCAAGGGCGATCCGAAGTTCGACGAAATCCGCGCTCTGTTCCCGATCCCTTCGCTGACCATGCATTTCGTCATGTCGGCCGACAGTGGTGTGACCGACTTTGCCGGGATGGAAGGCAAGACGATCCTGCTCGGCAAGGGCTCTTTCGGTGCGACGGAAGGTGAAAAGTATCTGAAGATGTTCGGTCTCGACGGCAAGGTGAACATCGCTGACGCGGAACTTTCCAACGCCGTTGCCGCGCTCAAGAACGGCCAGATCGATGGGTTCGTGACTGCCGGTTCCTGGCCCGCGCCCAATGTCATCGAGGCTGCTGCCTCAGCGGACGTGACGGTGCTTTCGCTCAGCGACGATCAGATTGCCGAAACCAAGCGGTCCAAGCTGGTCATTCCGGCCGGGACCTATGCCGGTCAGGCCGAGGACATCGTCACCACGTCGCTGCCGGTTGTCGCCTATACGACCAGTGCCATGGACGACGATACGGCCTATGCGCTGACCAAGACCTTCTGGGAAGAAAAAGCCAAGATGGGGGAAGAAGCCCCGTGGTGGAACGGTGTCGATCAGGCGCTGATGGCCAACATCACCGGCAAGATCCATCCCGGTGCTGCGCGCTACTATGAGGAAGCCGGCATCGAGTTGACCGACGCCCAGAAATAAGTTTCAAGAGCGGATGTGGGGCGCCATGGCAGGATCTGCCGGAAAGTGGCGCCCCTTTATCGTTCGAGAAGATATAAGGGGCCGGAGGAAATCATCCGCCGGGCCATTCCAGGACTGTCCACAAGCATCAGCTTCCTGCCTTGCGCAGAAGAGCGCTCTGACAGATTGAAACCGTGCAGTGGCTTGTCGCTCCTTTCGGCCGATGAGCTGCGCAACCAGATAGATTACCTGCCCATGATCAGTGGTGACACCGCGACATCGCCCTTCCAGCGAATGGCCATGCTTCTTCTTGCAACGGCGCTTGTCGTATTCCATCTCGGGCTGGTCTTCTCAGGATTGGTACCCAACCTCGTCAGCCGCCCGCTTCATCTTGCACTGGCTCTGCCGTGGATCTTCGTCTTCGCCAAAGGTGGCTTCGTCACGCGTGCCAGCGGGGCAATCCTGTGTGTTGCAGGTGTGGCCGTCTGCCTGTGGATCGCGGTAAACCAGTCCGCGCTCTCCGATCAATACGGTTTTCTGGAAGGCGACTTTCAGTTCTGGTTGGCCGGCGTCCTGCTGCTGGTCGTGCTTGAAGGCGCGCGCCGCGCAATCGGCTGGCCGCTGCCGGTGGTCGCCGCGCTGACACTGGCCTACGGCATGTTCGGTCAGCACATTCCGGGTGAGTTCGGCCATTCCGGCACACCGCTTGCCAGCTTTCTCGGCACGCTGACCATTGCCGAAGGCGGTGTCTGGGGCAGCCTGACCGGTGTCTCGGTGGGCGTGGTCGCGATTTTCGTTATTTTCGGCGCGGTTCTGAACGCCGGGGAAGCCGGACAGGGGTTCATGAATGTCGCCGCCGCAGCAGCCGGGCGGTTGAAGGGTGGGGCGGCCAAGGTGTCGGTTCTCTCCTCGGCACTGTTTGGCTCCATTTCCGGGTCAGCTTCGGCCAATGTGGCCTCCACGGGTGCAATCACCCTGCCGGCCATGACGCGGCTCGGCTACCCGAAGAAGCTGGCGGCAGCCGTCGAGGCGGTCGCCTCTTCCGGCGGCCAGATCATGCCGCCTCTGATGGGGGCGGGGGCCTTCGTCATGGTGGAGCTGACACGGGTGCCCTACACCCAGATCATGGCCGCGGCGCTGCTGCCCGCAGTTCTCTATTTCTTCGCGGTCTGGGTGGGCATCAATGCCTATGCCAAGCGCTATGACCTTGCCGGGATCGACCGGGAAGACCAGCCGAAGGCGCGCCAGGTGATTATCACCTCCGCCTTCTTCCTGGTGCCGTTTACCGTGCTTCTGTGGGGCATGTTCGTTGCGCGCTACACACCGCAATATGCCGCCTGCATTGCCATTCTGGCCGGCTTCGCGCTGCTGTTTTTCAACGCCCGTGGCACCTTTTCGATAAAGGAAATTCTGCTTCGGCTGGAGAACGCGGTTCTGAACTCTGCCCGCCAGGTGTCGGTCATCGCCTCGATCATCGTATGCGCCTCGATCATCGTCGGCGTGCTGGCGATCACGGGCCTCGGCGTCAAGATCACGTCGCTGATCCTGTCCGGATCCGGCGGCTATCTGTGGCCGTCCCTGTTCCTGACCGCGCTCGCCTGTCTGATCCTGGGCATGGAAGTGCCGACGACTGCTGCCTATGTGATCTGCGTTTCCGTTGCCGGACCGGCCTTGATGCAGCAGGGGCTGGAGCCCTTGCAGGCGCATCTGTTCGTTTTCTGGTTCGCACTGCTGTCGACCATCACACCGCCGGTCTGCGGCGCGGTCTTCATTGCCGCGGGTATGATTGGCGAGAACTGGCTGAAGGTTGCGCTTTCTGCCATGGCGCTCGGTATCGGTCTTTACATCATCCCGCTGGCCATGGTGGCCAATCCGGCGGTGCTGGAACTTGCCGCCCGTCCGCTGCCGGCGTTGCTTGCCGCGGTCAAGATCGGCCTTGGCCTGGGCCTCGTATCCTTCGGGGTCATCGGCTTCAGGAAGCCCCTGCAGAAACTGGCTGCAGGCGGCGCGGGCCTTCTGGTGATCTTCGTCGGGGGCAACTTGCTCTAGAGCGAGGCTCTAGGTGTTCTGACCACAGCCTTCCGGTTTGTAGATCCGCTGCGTGGAAGCAGGATGGCGTAAAAGGGCTCCAGCTGGCCGGATCGGGCGCTGCTGAAAATTACCGCCGCAGTTGGGGCAGGTGCCCTGCAGTACGTTTCGGGCGCAGTCCGCACAGAACGTGCATTCGAAGGTACAGATGAAGGCCTCTTCCGAATGCGGCGGAAGATCCTTGTTGCAGCATTCACAGTTGGGGCGAAGGTCCAGCATGGCGGTCTCCGGGAAGGATGGTGCGCCTATAGGACAGCCCTTGCAGGCCGTAAGGTCAAGCGGCAAATGCTAGCCTTTTTGAACGCGCTTTCCGAAATCCACGTTGCTGCTGTTGCCGAGACCGTGCCTCAGGCAGAGGTAGATGATGGCAAGGCTTGCCAGCAGCCACAGCCCGCCCCAGAAAATGGTGGGGCCGCCGAACTCTTCCGCCAGCATGTAAGCGTCCGAACGGGCGCCCGAGCGGCGGATGGTATCGTCGAAGATGTCGAAGGGCACATAGAGAATGCTGGTCAGGCCGATGACGCGCAGGATCAGGTCGTTGACCGTGACACTGAGATACCTTGCAGCCGCCAGCATGGCTATACCTGTGCCGATGCAGAAGGCGAGGGCGAAGAGATCGCGAATATAAAGCAGGGCAACCAGCAAGGTGAAGGCGCCGAGCAGCCCCAGCACAATGCGGTCCGCATCTGTCTTCAGCGCGATCATCAACAGCGCCATGCCGATGGTAAGGGAGCCGAGATAGCCCGCAGTCAGCGTCAGGAAACGGCTGCCGCCACGCGTGATCGCATGACCGCCTTGCCAGGGCGAGAGCGAGATCTCCTCCACTGAGCCGCCGGTCAGAAGTGCGGCAAGCGCATGGGAAAGCTCATGCAGATAGACGATCAGGATCTTCAGAGGCACAACAAAGATCGTGTTCCAGAAAAGGAACATGACCGCCGTGATCAGAATGAGCTGCCAATGGCCTTTGAGGATCTGCATGCGTTTGAAAAGTCCGTCTGAGGGCGGAAAAGTCAAGCAGCATGTCGGATCAGATGGGGATGCCGCGCGACCTGGTCAGGCTTCGTTGACGTGAGGCGATGCTCAGCGTTCCGTCAGCTTCAGTTCGATCCGGCGGTTCTTGGCAAGGGCTTCCTGCGTGTCGCCTTCTTCCAGCGGCTGGAATTCGCCGAAACCGGCCGCGACAAGCCGCTTGGGATCGACGCCACGTTCGATCAGGTAGCGGACCACGGAAATGGCGCGGGCTGCGGAAAGTTCCCAGTTGTTGCGCAAGCGCCCGGTGCCCGACAGCGGGCGGGCGTCGGTGTGGCCGTCGACACGCAGCACCCAGTTGATCTCGTCGGGGATCTGGGCGCTGAGTTCCTGGATGGCGTCTGCGAGCTTGTCGAGCTCCTGCCGGCCTTCCGGATTGATGTCTTCCTGGCCGCTGTCGAACAGCACTTCGGACTGAAACACGAACCGGTCGCCGACAACGGAGATGTCGGAGCGCTGGGACAGGATCTCACGCAGGCGGCCGAAGAAGTCCGAGCGGTAGCGCGACAGTTCCTGCACGCGCTGCACCAGCGCGGCGTTCAACCTTTTGCCGAGGCTCGCAATCTTGGCCTGGCTGTCGGCTTCCTTTGCCTCGGATGCTTCAAGGGCGGCGTTGGCGGCCGCAATCTGGCGGCGCAGTGCCGCGATCTGCTGGTTGAGCAGCTCGACCTGCGCAAGGGCCTCCTGGCTGATCTGGCGTTCGTCGTCGAGCAGGTTTTCAAGCTGCGAGGCGCGTCCGCCGGCGGCATCGGCTGCACCGGAACTGTTTTCCAGAAGACCGAGCAGACGGGTCTGTTCGGCCTCTGCATCGGAGAGGCTGGCCTGCAGGCCGAGGATGGTGTCTTCCAGTTCGCCGGAATTGGCGCGCTCCAGCGCAAGAAGCTCGGTGAGCTCGCTGATCTGGGCGTTGAGCCGGTTCAGAACCGTGTCGCGTCCCGAAAGCTGCTGCGACAGGAAGAACTGCGCGATCATGAAGATGGACAGCAGAAAGATGATGACGAGCAGCAGCGTCGCCATGGCGTCGACGAAGCCGGGCCAGTAGTCGGTCGACTGGGCCTGCGGCGGGCGCGTAATGCTGCCAGTCCGGCCATCGTTTACTCCTTCGCGCGGTCGAAGGCCGCGGCGATCGACGACAGGAGCCTTCGATGCGCTTTTGCTGTTCGCCCTGGGCCTCGGCCCAGTCGCGCATCATCTGCTGTTCGGAGCGCACATGTTTGACGAGGCCCTGGATGCCTTCCGCAAGATTGGCCATGGCCTGGTTGGCATTCTTGCTGCCACCTTCCTCGACGCTTTTCTGCAAGGCGGAGATCGAGGCCTGTATCTGTTCGACGCCCGGAGAATCGGGTGCGTTGAACAGGCTTTCTTCCGGATCAATGTCGGTGACCGTGGAGAGCCAGTCTTCCAGTTCGTTGTAGAATCGGTTCTGCGCCTGGCCGGCCTGCAGATCCAGGAAGCCCAGCACCAGCGAGCCCGTGAGACCGAACAGCGAGGACGAGAAGGCCGTGCCCATGCCGGAGAGCGGCGCTTCCAGGCCCGCTTTCAGGTCCTCGAAGATGACGTTGGCGTCGCCCGAGCCGACGTCGAGCGACTGGATGGTGGCGCCGACCGAGCTGACAGTCTGGAGCAGGCCCCAGAAGGTACCGAGCAGGCCGAGGAACACCAGAAGGCCGGTGAGGTAGCGCGACATCTCGCGACTTTCCTCAAGGCGCATGCCGATGGAATCGAGGATCGACCGGGCAGTGGTCGGCGTCAGGGCCATGTCGCCGGACTTGTTGCCGAGCAGGGCTGCCATCGGTGCCAGCAGCACCGGCGAACGCGTGTCGAGGCCCGGGTCGCCGATCCGGAAACTGTTGACCCAGGAGATTTCCGGGAACAGGCGGATCACGCGGCCGAAGAGCAGCAGCACACCGAACACGCCAACAAGCACGATCAGGCCATTCAGACCCGGGTTGCTCATGAAAGCCGTCGATATCTGCGGGAACAGGATGAAGGCGATGAAGGCAACGATCACCAGGAAGATGATCATGAAGGTCAGATAGGCCCGCGGACTGGACAGGCTGTAGGGGTCGAATTCACGGGCCATATTGCGTTATCAATCACCTGAATTGGACGTAACTGATTGATAGCGTGATTTTTAACGGCTTGGAAACCTCGAATTGCCGAAGAGGCCCGAATAAAGTCTGGAAAGCCCGAAATCGGATGGCTTATCCAAAGGGCACTCCCGTTTTCAGGTGGCCCATAGGGCCCGTCTCCAAAGACGGGCCGCCACTCATGGCAGAAATTCCGGAAGCAATCAGCCCTGAGCCGGGGTTGCCGCCTTTTTCAGAAGCTGCAGCAGATATTTGTGGGCGTCTTCGTTGCCGGCGACCACATCGCCGCTTTCCAGCATCTTGTTCTTGCCCTGAAGATCGCTGACGAAGCCACCGGCTTCGCGAACCATCAGGAGACCTGCTGCGATGTCCCAGGTGTTGAGGTTGCGCTCCCAGAAGCCATCCAGGCGGCCGGACGCGGTCCAGGCCAGATCGAGCGCGGCAGCGCCGCAGCGGCGCACGCCTGCCACTTCCGGCATGATATAACGCAGCTCGCGCAGGGTGCGGCCATGGTCACCCGTCCCGATGAAGGGAAGGCCGGTGCCGAACACCATTTCATGCAGTTCCGAGCGGCCGGCAACGCGCAGGCGGCGGTCGTTGAGGAAGGCCCCGCGGCCGCGCTCTGCGGTGTAAAGCTCGTCCATCACCGGGTTGTAGATGACACCGGCAACGATCTCGCCAGCCCGCTCCAGTGCGATGGAGGTGGCGAAGATCGGAATCCCGTGCAGGAAGTTGGTGGTGCCGTCGAGCGGGTCCACATGCCAGCGGTGCTGGCCGTCCGTCCCTTCGACTTCGCCGCTTTCTTCCATCACCAGACCGAAGGTCGGGCGGGCCTTGGTCAGCTCGGCACGCACGATGTCCTCGGCGCGGCGGTCTGCTGCCGAGACGAAGTCGCCGGGTCCCTTGCGGGATACCTGAAGGTTTTCAACTTCACCGAAATCGCGAACCAGAGAGCGTCCGGCTTTCGTTGCGGCTTGAACCATCACGTTGAGGAGAGCTGTGCGGGCCATTGTTCGTCACTTGTTGTTGGGCGCTGCCCGGCGAAATCCGGGCGCGCCAGTTTGAAGTCTTGCCAGTCGGAGGTCAGTCCGCGCGGCGGACGTATTCCAGAGAGCCGGTATCGACGATGATCTTTTCGCCAGCCGTGATGAACGGCGGAACCATGACGCGCACGCCGTTTTCCATCAGCGCGGGCTTGTAGGACGAAGACTGGGTCTGGCCCTTCACCACTGCGTCGGCTTCCCGGATTTCCAGGGTTACGAACTGCGGCAGGGTAATCCCGATCGGGCGCTCTTCGTGCAGTTCCACGGTCACCATCATGCCGTCCTGCAGGAAGGCGGCGCGGTCGCCGACGAAATCAGCCTGAAGTTCAAGCTGCTCGTAGGTTTCCGTGTCCATGAAGATCAGCATGTCTTCCTGGGTGAAGAGATACTGGAAGTCTTTCTGTTCCAGGCGGACGCGCTCGACCTTGTCTTCGGAGCGGAAACGCTCGTTGAGCTTGCGGCCGTCGAGCAGGTTTTTCATTTCAACCTGTGCGAAGGCGCCGCCTTTGCCTGGCTTGACGTGTTGGACTTTGACAACCGCCCAAAGCGTGTCCTGGTGCTGAAGCACGTTACCGGGCTTTATTTCGTTTCCGTTGATTTTCATGGAACGACCGACTGTTTGATTTGTTTGGATCTCAGGGTCTGGTGACCATTGGAAACCCGCCGCGTTCGATGGGGTTTCCACCCAAATCGCAACAAAACTCCAAAACTCAACAGAACCTGTAGCAGGGCGGTGACCAGCGGGCCGCCGGTGCGCCTGAAATTTGCTCGCGCCTGTCCACCACAAAAGCCGGTGGAGTTCAAGGAAAAAAGGCAAACATCCTTACGATTCCGGGCGCCGGCGCGCGGTTTACGGCGATTCCTTGGTGGGGTCCTGTGACGGAGCCATCAATGTGGCCGAATATTGTTCGGCCAGCTTGCGTGCTTCGTCCATCGTGGTTTCGTCCAGGCTCTCGATAATCCGGTCGAGTGAGAAATCCGAAACGCCGAGTGTACGGGCAATCAGGTGCCAGCCGGCAGCGGCGGCGAAATCCTGTTCCCGTCCGCGGCCATAGGCATAGACCCGCGCCAGCCGGTTCATCGCGACCGGGTTGCCTGCGGTCGCTGCACGCTCGAACCAGTCCGCAGCTTCCGCCTCGTTCGGGTCCACGCCTTTGCCCTGGAATCTCAGGATGCCATAATAGACCTGTGCAGAGGTGTGCCCGCGGCGAGCTGCGCGGCCAAGCCAGAACGCGCCAAGCCCGGGATCGTTCAGTCCGGTCTGCGCTTCGAGGTAGGAGAGGCCGAGGGCATATTGAGCCTCGGGATCGTTGAGCTTGGCCGCTTGTTCCAGAAGCTCGCGTGATTTCTTTTCATCGAAAGGGCGCCCTTCGCCTTCCTGGTAGAGCAGGGCGAGATTGTAGAGCGCGGAGGCATTGCCGGCATTCGCCGCTTCTTCGAAAAGATCAGCCGCCTTCTTCTTGTCGACCTCGACGCCGGTGCCCAGCAGATAGAGCTGGGCCAACTGCATGGCGGAGCCGGTGTCGCCCTTGGCGGCGGCCAGGCTGTACCAGTCGGCCGCCTTGGCCTTGTCCTGGTGAATGCCGAGCCCGGCTTCGTGAAGTACACCGAGTAGCGCCTGAGCAGCCTTGTCGCCGTCTTCGGCGAGCGGTGTCGCCAGGCCGAGCGCGGTCAGGAACCAGCCGCGCTGGAAGGCGGCATAGGCGGTCTCGGCGGTCGCGACGTCCCCTTCTTCCAGTTTTGGCGGGCCTGCGTCGACGATGCTCAGAAGCGTCTTGTTCTGGGTCGTGACGTCGATCAGGACCGGCAACGGCTTGCCGTCCGCACCTTTCGGCGTTTCCGCTTCCGGGGCAGCTGCACCATCTTCGGTCGTTTCGCTGGTGTCGGCCTTCTCTGGAGCCTTCTCTGGGGCCGTCTCCTGGGCCTGTGCCGGAGACAACGGCGCGGAGGAAAGTACTCCGGCTGCCAGCAGCCCTGCTGCCAGCAGAAATGGGGCGCGAAGTTTCCGGCGTAGGCTCGTTTCAGGTGTCGGCATGCATCCAGCTCGGGCTATTCGGCTTCGGGAAAGGGATGGGCGTCCAGAATACGGTTTGCTTCGGCGATAACAGTTGCAATGTCGCTGCCGGATTGCCAGACAGCGTCCTTCACAGCGACAAAATCCGCTCCGGTCGCGGCGACGTCTGCCAGCGTCTCGACCGTGTTGCCGGCAAGGGCGACGCAGGGTGTCTCGAACAGTTCCGCCCACCATGACGCGCTGGCCAGGGTCCTGTCATGGGCTTCCGCCTTCTCTGGCAGATCCAGCTTGCCGAACAGGATATAATCGACCCCGGTTTCAGCCCATTCCATGGAATCATGCTTCAGCTTGGTGCCGCCGGTGCCGACGATACGGTCGGGCTTGAAGCTTTCCACGGCCAGTTTCAGGTCTTCCAGGGATGTGTCGACGTGGACGCCATCGGCGCCACTGCGACCGGCCGCCTGGGTGTCGCGGTAGACGATTGCCGCCGCGCCGCCGTCCTGAATGATCGGCACAAGCTCGCTTGCGACGGCCTGCAGGTCCTTGGTGCTGGCGCCGGGCCGGTAGATCATCACGCAAGCGATGTCACCACCGGTGAAGGCCTGTTTGAGCTTGACCGCCATGTCGGCGGTGTCAAATTCCGGCGGCGTCACGAGAAAAAGGCGGGGACGGTTCACTTGTGCAGTCCTGATTAATGTCTGATCGGGATTTTGTCCCTAAAGACGGCGAAAGAGGGACGCAAGGCCCCTCTTTCAATTAAGTGAAAGAATTTCTCTGCCGGTCCGGCCGAAAATCAGGCGATCTTCGGATCCAGTTCGCCAGTCTGGTAGCGTTTGGCCATATCGGCAAGCGTTATGATCTTCTTGATCTTGGAGGCCTTGCCTGCGGTGTTGAAGGCTTCCAGGCGCTCGACGCACAGTTTCTGCATGGCATCGCGCGCAGGCTTCAGATATTTGCGCGGATCGAATTCGCCTGGGTTCTCGCTCAGGATCTTGCGGATCTGACCGGTCATCGCCATGCGGTTGTCGGTGTCGATGTTGACCTTGCGCACGCCGTTCTTGATGCCGCGCTGGATTTCTTCCACCGGCACACCCCAGGTCTGCGGCATCTGGCCACCATACTGGTTGATGATGTCCTGCAGGTCCTGCGGCACGGAAGACGACCCGTGCATGACAAGGTGGGTTTCCGGCAGACGGCGGTGGATTTCCTCGATCACATGCATAGCGAGGATCTCGCCGTCCGGCTTGCGGGTGAACTTGTAGGCGCCGTGGCTGGTGCCCATGGCAATGGCAAGCGCGTCGACCTTGGTTTCCTGCACGAATTTGACCGCCTCTTCCGGATCGGTCAGCAACTGGTCATGGCTGAGCTTGCCTTCCGCGCCATGGCCGTCTTCCTTGTCGCCCATGCCCGTTTCCAGCGAGCCCAGAACGCCGAGTTCACCTTCGACGGAGATGCCGCCCAGATGGGACATGTCGGTCACGGTCTTGGTGACGCCGACGTTGTAGTCCCAGTTTGCCGGGGTCTTGCCGTCCGCTTCCAAGGAGCCGTCCATCATGACCGAAGTGAAGCCGGCCTGGATGGCCGTCATGCAGGTCTGTGGTGCGTTGCCGTGGTCCAGATGCACGCAGACCGGAATGTGCGGATAGATTTCCACGACCGCGTCCATCATGTGCTTCAGCATCACATCGTGGGCATAGGACCTGGCGCCACGGGAGGCCTGGATGATGACCGGCGCGTCGGTCTGGTCCGCCGCTGCCATGATCGCCAGCGCCTGCTCCATGTTGTTGATGTTGAATGCCGGAACGCCGTAGTCGTGTTCAGCAGCATGATCAAGAAGCTGGCGGAGGGTGATACGTGCCATCAAAAATCTCCCGAGGGTGCGGTTCCGATGAGCCAACAAGGCTAGCGAAAAATCACGACACCTGTTTTGCGGTGCGTCAAGTCCCGGTCGTTCTAGCAAGATTTTCGGCCATGGAAAGAGGGCCGTGGCCGCTTAAATCAATTAAAATACAATGGCCTGCCGGAAATCATCCCGGCAGAATTAATTCGTAGATCGAATTAATTTGAGGCGGTCGAACTGACCGATAGGCTGAATTTTAAACCGGCGAACCGATATTGGCAAACGTTTCCGCCGGATCTCTGACACTCGACCGTATCTGGCCAAAGTCCGTTTCTTGACGGACTTCGACAACATTCATGCCGAGTTCGAGAGCCAGGCTTATCCGCATCGCCCTGACAGACGAATCAACCGGATACGAATTGCGCGCATGTCCTGAAAGCCCCTGACAGAAGGCCGCTGAGAGGGCGACCTTCCGGGTCAGGAGCGTGCTGAAACCGCGCTGCAGGGCGGTTTCAGCCTTTTCGTCCGTCAGGCGTCGAGTGCCTTCACGCCCGGCAGTTCCTTGCCTTCCAGCCATTCCAGGAAAGCGCCGCCGGCGGTGGAAACGTAGGAAAAATCGTCTGCCGCGCCCGCGTGGTTGAGCGCTGCGACGGTGTCGCCGCCACCGGCCACGGAGTTCAGCTTGCCTGCCTTGGTCTTGGCAGCGGCATGCTTGGCGGCTGCAACGGTTGCGGTGTCGAAGGGGGCGATCTCGAACGCACCCAGAGGTCCGTTCCAGACGAGGGTCTTGGCTGCATCGATCTTGGTTTTTACCGTTTCGATGGAAGCTGCGCCGACATCGAGGATCATGCCGTCCGACGGGATGGCATCGAGCGCTACGGTTTCGTTCTCCGCACCGGCCTTGAATTCCTTCGCGACAACGGCATCTGCCGGAAGCACGATCTCGCAACCGGCCTTGTCGGCTGCGGTCATGATGCGTTTCGCGGTTTCGGCCAGATCATGTTCGCACAGCGACTTGCCGACATCCGTACCCTTGGCGGCCAGGAACGTGTTGGCCATGCCGCCGCCGATCACCAGCATGTCGACCCTGGTCACAAGGTTTTCCAGAAGATCGATCTTGGAAGACACCTTGGCGCCGCCGACAACGGCCAGAACCGGACGGACCGGATTGCCGAGCGCCGAGCCTAGGGCTTCCAGTTCCGCCTGCATGGTGCGTCCGGCGTAGGCAGGCAACAGCCGGGCAATACCTTCAGTGGAGCCGTGGGCCCGGTGGGCTGCCGAAAAGGCGTCGTTGACGTAGACATCGCCATTGGCGGCAAGGGCCTTTGCGAAGTCCGGGTCGTTCTTTTCTTCACCGGCATGGTAGCGGGTGTTTTCCAGAAGCAGCACGTCGCCATCGACCATCACGTCGACCGCATCCTTTGCCGCCTGGCCGATACAATCATCCGCAAAGACCACAGGTCTGCCAAGCAGAGCGGCAACCGCCGGGGCAACCGGGCCGAGCGACATGCTGGCAACCCGTTCGCCCTTCGGACGACCAAAATGGGCCAGCAGGATGACCTTTGCCTTCTTGTCGGACAGTTCGCGGATGGTCGGCAGAACGCGTTCGATGCGGGTGGTATCCGTCACCTTCCCGCCGTCCATCGGAACATTGAGGTCGACCCGGACCAGAACGCGTTTGCCGGCAATGTCTGTCAGATCGTCGAGAGTTTTGAAAGCCATTGGTTCACCTGTTGGGAAATGCCTGTCGTCAGGGACGGCTGGAGTTGGTGGAAACGGCGATGCCGATGCCGAACAAGGTCAGCAGAATGCCGAAAGAGCGCTCCATCCAGAGCTTGGCGCGCATGAACTTGAGGCGCACGGCAGGCAGCGTGAAGAAGACGGTAACCAGCACGAACCACAGGAACACACCCCCGGCCATGATCACGCCGTAGCCAATCTGGGTCCAGAGCGGCGTTGCGGGAGACGTCACCTGAAGGAAAACCGAGAGGGCGAACATGGTTGCCTTCGGATTGGTCACATTGGTGAAAAACCCCCAGCGGAGCGCGCGGAAGGGCGACATGCCGGACATGGCACCATCGGCAGGCATCTCCTTCGAGGCCGTGCGGTACATGGTGACGCCCAGGAAAACGAGGTAGGCCGCGCCGATCAGCTTCAGCGCGTTGAAAAGCAGGATCGACTGGGAAACGATCAGGCCGATGCCCGCCAGTGCGTAGGTGACATGGACGCCGAGCGCCAGCGCGATGCCGAGCGCAGTCATGATGCCGGCGAGACGTCCGCCAATGAGAGCGTTGCGAAGGACGACGGCAAAGTCAGGCCCGGGAACGATTGCGACCACGACGGTCAGCGAAATGACAGTTAGCAGTTCGAGCAAGCTGGGAACTCCGGAAAGGAAAAGAGGCGTCTCGGGAGAGCTATCGATCGGGCGGTGTTTGCAGGTTGGCCATCGTTTGGGACTTTTTGCCATCCACTTCCGGCTGCCAGCTCCCTCTGGTGTTTCTTGCGGAGCGTTCTTTCGACCGCTCGACGAAATAGAAGCCGACGCCGATCAGCACAATAAATCCGAACAAAAAGGCCAGAGTGGTCATGGTTCAGATCCTTCAATTCGTATCAGAAATGTTGTCAGGAATTTCTGGCCGGAAAGTCCGGCTTTCGCAAGATGTCGTTGCCGGGGGTGCCAAGGTCAGGCTCCGTGTCCCGATCTGAAGGGAACCTTTCATTGTCCCTCTTCATGTCGACCCAATAGAAGCCGAAACCCACCAGGCAACCCACCGCGAACAACGACCCAAGAATGACCAGTAAGGCGGTCATGACGGCGTCTCCAGGATTGAACTGCACGTGTCTGCAGTTCCAGTCTACATGACCTTTGCCCTGGAGCTATGCCTGAAATGAGAATCGTGTCGCGGTGTTGTTGGACTTGGCACCCGAGCCGACAAAAAAGACGCCGGATGAACCGGCGTCTTTTAAAGGCAACAATCAGATGAGCTTTGCCATTGCCACGGCCGTGTCGGCCATGCGGTTGGAGAAGCCCCATTCGTTGTCGTACCAGGACAGGATACGCACGAAGGTGCCGTCCATGACCTTGGTCTGGTCGCAATGGAAGACCGAGGAGTGGCTGTCATGGTTGAAGTCCATGGAAACCAGCTTGTCTTCGGTGTAGCCGAGAACGCCCTTCAGCTTGCCGTTGGCGGCTGCCTTGATGGCTTCGTTGATTTCCTCAACGGTGGTGTCGCGCTTTGCAATGAAGTTCAGGTCGACCACGGAAACGTTCGGGGTCGGAACGCGGATGGCGACACCATCCATCTTGCCGGCCAGGTCCGGCAGCACCAGGCCAACGGCCTTTGCGGCGCCGGTCGAGGTCGGGATCATGGACATGGCCGCAGCGCGGGCGCGGTAGAGATCCTTGTGCATGGTGTCCAGGGTCGGCTGGTCACCTGTGTACGAATGGATCGTCGTCATGAAGCCCTTTTCGATGCCGATGGCTTCGTTCAGCACATAGGCGACCGGGGACAGGCAGTTGGTGGTGCAGGATGCGTTGGAAACGACCAGGTCGTTTGCGGTCAGGGCATCGTGGTTGACGCCGTAGACGATGGTCTTGTCGGCACCGTCGGCCGGAGCGGAGACCAGAACGCGCTTGGCGCCGGCTTCCAGATGCATGGACGCCTTTTCCTTGGCGGTGAAGATGCCGGTGCATTCCATGGCGATTTCAACGCCGAGTTCGCCCCAGGGCAGTTCCTTCGGGTCACGGATCGCGGTTACCTTGATCGGCTTGCCGCCACCGACGGAAATGGTGTCGCCGTCGACCTTGACCTCTGCCGGGAACCTGCCGTGCACGCTGTCGTAGCGCAGCAGATGCGCGTTGGTCTCGACCGGGCCGAGGTCGTTGATCGCAACGACTTCGATGTCGGTGCGGCCGGATTCGACAATGGCGCGCAGCACGTTGCGGCCGATACGTCCAAATCCATTGATTGCTACCTTGGTTACCATAATCCACTCCCGCAATCTTCGGTGTGCCTTTCAAGGGGCTAAACCGATTTAAAAACCACTTAGTGTGGTCGATTGATGAGCACATTCGTGCTCGAAGTCCCGGCACCATAGGAGGAAGTCTTGGTGCCGGGAATTGATTTCGATTAAGCGCCGAGCTTTGCCTTGGCGGCTGCGACCACGGCATCCGCCGTGATACCGAAATGTTCGTAGAGCTCCTTGTAAGGAGCGCTGGCGCCGAAGCCGGTCATGCCGACAAAGATGCCATCGGAACCGATAAAGTGGTCCCAGCCCATGCGGATGCCAGCTTCGATCGCAATCTTGACCGGGCTGTTGCCGATGACGGCGGCCTTGTAGTCGTCGGATTGAGCTTCGAACAGTTCGAACGACGGCACGGAAACCACGCGCACGGCAATGCCGGCCGCGCTCATGTCCTTGTGCGCGTCGACGGCGATCTCGACTTCCGAACCGGTCGCGAAAATCGTGACGGCCGCGTCCTCGTCGCTGTCGATCAGAACATAGGCGCCTCTGGCGCAGAGGTTGTCTTCCTCATAGCTCTTGCGCAGCGACGGCAGGTTCTGACGGGTCAGAGCCAGGACCGACGGTCCGTCGCGGTTTTCCAGCGAAAGCTGCCAGCACTCAAGCGTCTCGGTGATGTCGGCCGGGCGGAAGAACGTCAGGTTCGGGATCGCACGCAGGGCGGCGAAATGCTCCACCGGCTGGTGGGTCGGACCATCTTCGCCAAGGCCGATGGAATCGTGGGTCATGACATGGATGACCCGCTGGCCCATGAGCGCTGCGAGGCGGATCGACGGACGGCAGTAATCGGAGAAGATCAGGAAGCCGCCGGAGTAGGGGATCAGACCGCCGTGCAGAGCCATGCCGTTCATGGCTGCCGCCATGCCGTGCTCGCGAATGCCGTAGTGAATGTAACGGCCGGAGAAATCGTCCGGGGTAACCGGTACGGTCTGCGAGGTCTTGGTATTGTTGGAACCGGTCAGGTCGGCGGAGCCGCCGATGGTTTCCGGCACAACTTCGTTGATGACGGTCAGGACTGCTTCAGACGCCTTGCGGGTCGCCATGGTCGGCTGTTCGTCGGCGAGCTTTTTCTTGTAGTCCTGAACGGCCTTGCTGAAGCCGGCCGGCAGGTCGCCACGGTTGCGGCGTTCGAATTCGGCACGGGTCTCGGCATCGGCCTCGGCAAAACGCTTCTGCCAGTCCTTGTGAGCCTGAGCGGAGCGCAGGCCGGCGATGCGCCAGGCGTCCAGAATGTCGCTCGGAACCTCAAACGCTGCATGTGGCCAGTTGAGTGCGGCACGGGTGAGGGAAATCTCCTCGGCGCCAAGCGGCGAGCCATGGACCTTTGCGGTGCCGGACTTGTTCGGCGCGCCGAAACCGATGGTGGTCTTGGCCGCGATCAGGGTCGGGCGGTCGCTGGCCTGGGCCTGGCGGATGGCCGCGGAAATGGCAACCGGATCGTGACCGTCGACGCTGAGCGTGTTCCAGCCAGAAGCAGCAAAGCGGGCCTGCTGATCGGTGGAATCGGTGATCTCGACCTTGCCGTCGATGGAAATGCCGTTGTTGTCCCAGATGACGATCAGCTTGTTGAGTTTCAGGTGGCCTGCCAACGTCAGGGCTTCCTGGCTGATGCCTTCCATGAGGCAGCCGTCACCGGCCAGCACATAGGTGTAGTGATCGACAAGATCTTCACCGAAGCGGGTAGACTGCAGGCGCTCGGCAATCGCCATGCCGACCGCATTGCCCAGGCCCTGGCCGAGCGGGCCGGTGGTGGTCTCGATGCCGGCGCCGTGGCCGTATTCCGGGTGGCCGGCGGTGCGTGCGCCGAGCTGGCGGAAATTCTTCAGCTCGTCGAGAGAGAAATCTTCATAGCCGAGCAGATACAGCAGGCTGTAAAGCAGCATGGAGCCGTGGCCGGCGGACAGAACGAAGCGGTCGCGGTCGGCCCAGTTCGGGGCGGTCGGATCGAATTTCAGGAATTCGGTGAAAAGAACTGTCGCGATATCCGCAGCGCCCATCGGCAGGCCTGGGTGACCGGAATTAGCCTTTTCCACGGCATCGATGGCAAGAAAGCGGATCGCATTTGCCATGCGCTGGTGTTTATCAAGATCGGTCATCGTCGTCCCGTTGCTTGCTTTGGAGCCCCCCTTGGCCGCAGCAGGGAGCCCGGCAAGGTTGTTCTGAGGTGCGCTGCTCATGATTTAACTTTCGTCAATCTCGAACAAGCGCCAGACAAATATCAGGAACCGCACCCGAGTCAATAAAGCTGCTTGGGGTCTTTTGAGGGCACTGCAGGGGAAGAATTTTTTCGACCGCGCGTTATAGAGTTGAGGATTCTGCCAATGCTGGCATTGACTGAGAGAAGTTGCGGTGCCTAAGCTCGGCGCTCTAACAAAGATTTGCTTTTTCGCCATGAAACGTGCTTTGCCGCGCATTGTCTGAAATGCCCGTTATTTGAGCAGCACTCCAGGGTCGAAAGCGCCAAATCTCCAGTCTGACCTAGGAAGGAATGGGCGGACCGCCACAGAAGAACGATTGGGACGACGTAATTAATGGCGGATGTCGACTGCATGGAAAAGACCAGCCTGTCCGATGCGGTAAAGCGTCTGGACAAAGCCGTCGGTAGTCTCGAAGCGGCTGTCCAGCGGCGCCTTGACGCAGACAGGTCGCTGAACGCCCTTCAGGACGATTTGCAGCGGCTCGGCGAAGACCGCTCCCAACTGGCAGCCTCACTCGATGAAAGCGAAGCCCGGGCTTCGCGGCTGGAAGAAGCCAACCGGGATGTGTCCCGGCGGCTCGTCTCGGCGATGGAAACCATTCGCAGCGTGCTCGACGCGCACGGAGGCTAGGCGCAAATGGCTCAAATCACCGTTACCATCAACGGCAAATCCTTCCGCATGGCCTGCGATGATGGCGAGGAAGAACGCCTGATGGGTCTTGCCGCGCGCTTCGATGGCTGGATCAACGACCTGAGAGGGGCCTTCGGCGAAATCGGCGACCAGCGCCTGACGGTGATGGCCGGAATCATGGCGGCCGACCAGCTTTCGGAGCTGGAGCGCAAGGTCGCCGGGCTTGAAGAGCAACTGGCCGACGCCAGGAAACAGCAGGTGGCCGCGCTCGACAACATGAGCCAGAACGAGGAAGAGCTGTCGCGGGCGGTCAACACAGCCGCAGCACGCATCGAAAGCCTCGCGGACGGCCTGTCCAAGAGTTTGCGAACCCAGGACAACGCCTGAGGCGACTTGTCGGTCCGGCGGCATTGTCCTGGCGGGCATTCTGTCTTTTCTCATCGCCAATTGAATAACTGACAGCCACAGCGTCCCCCGGGCAAACGCAGCGCAGATCCGGGGAGTACTCGTTTCCAGAGTGTCGACATTGCGCGGGATGTCCCAAGGACCCATTGGCTGCGTCAGCAAGGTGTCCAGCGAGTAGGCTGCGGGTCTCACTACGTTCGCCCGGGCTGACGGCGGAGCGTTTCAGATACTTCGTTTGTGATGAAATTCATGCCGCACTGGTAATTGCGGCTGCACCGGACTATATGCGGTACTTGCGGCTGCCCGATACGTCAGGAACATTATCCCCGGGGCCTTACGCATTCCCTTGGGAGCTGTCCCTGCGCTGGGCCGTGGTCCGTTGCAAACGGCGCCCACCTACATAGTAGGTTTCCCGGGATTGCAAATCCAACGGTCGGGCGGCTGCACGTTCCTTTTCCGGACGCGGGCCGATCCATTCAGTTCGAGGCCCCATGACCGACCTTTCCTCCATCGCTGCCGAAAAAGACAAGCTCCGCAAGGATGTACTGGCCCGCCGCAAGGCGATGCCGGTGGTCGAGCGGATCGAATTCAGCCTCCAGCTCTCTGATCATGCCGAGGATCTGCCATTGCCTGCGGGAGCGGTGGTCGCCGGGTTCTGGCCGATCCGGGACGAAATCGATCCGCGTCCGTTGATGGATCGCCTGCGCCAGCTTGGGCATCCTCTGTGTCTGCCCGTGATGACCGGCCCGAGCCTCATCTTTCGCCGCCTGGAACGGGATACGGAACTGGTCTCCGCCGGTTTCGGCACGTCGGAACCGGGCCCGTCGTCCGAGGAGGTGCGGCCGGACGTTCTTCTGATGCCGCTTGCCGGCTTTGACGGCAGGGGCACGCGCATCGGTTACGGCAAGGCTTTTTACGACACGACAATTGCGAAGCTGCAACAGTCCGGTCCCCTTTTGTGCATCGGGCTTGCGTTTTCCGTGCAGGAGGTTGACCACGTCCCTTCTGAAGCGCATGACAAGCCGTTGAATGGAATTCTGACCGAGCAGGGGTACCGGGCGTTCGGGTGACGGCGAATTTGAGAGCCGGAAGCAGGCCGCCCAGTGAGGATATATGCGTATTCTGTTTCTGGGCGATCTTGTTGGCCGCGTGGGCCGGACCGCCGTCATTGAGCAATTGCCGGAGCTTGTGGAAAGCAACCGGCTCGATTTCGTGATCGTCAACGGCGAGAATGCCGCGTCCGGATTCGGAATCACCGAAACGATCCTGCAGGATGTCTTGGACGCCGGGGCCGACGTGGTGACCACCGGCAATCACGTCTGGGACCAGCGCGACACGCTGGTCTATATCGAACGGCAGGACCGGCTGCTTCGCCCGGTGAACTATCCCTCCGGAACGCCTGGTCGCGGCGCGCATCTGTTCACGGCCAGGAACGGCGCGCGGGTGATGGTCGCCAACGTGATGGGGCGGGTCTATATGGACGCGCTCGACGATCCCTTCGCCGCCATCGACAACGTCATCAACGGGTGTCCGCTTGGCGATGTGGCCGATGCGATCATCGTTGACATGCATGCCGAAGCCACCAGCGAGAAACAGGCCATGGGCCATTTTCTGGACGGCCGGGTCAGTCTCGTCGTGGGCACGCATACCCATGTGCCGACCGCCGATCACCAGATCCTGGAAAACGGCACGGCCTACATGTCGGACGCGGGCATGTGCGGGGCATATGACAGCGTGCTGGGCATGGACAAGGAAGAGCCGGTCAACCGGTTCCAGCGCAAGATTCCGAGCTCCCGGTTCACGCCGGCAACCGGGGATGCCACGATCTGCGGCGTTGCCATCGAGACCGACGACCGCACGGGACTTGCCGAGCAAATCGCACCGCTCAGGATCGGTGGACGTCTGGAACCCGTGATCCCGTCCTTCTGGCCGAACGGGGGCTGAGCGCCGGCGAGATTTTCTCTGCGCTGGATTTTCCGGGGCAAGTTGCCTATAAGCGGCGCAGTTTTCACTGACATCACCTGTAAAGAACCGAGAAGAGCCATGGCAGGCCATTCAAAATTCAAGAACATCATGCACCGCAAGGGACGCCAGGACGCGGCCCGCTCCAAGATGTTCTCCAAGCTGTCCAAGGAAATCACCGTCGCTGCGAAGATGGGCGACCCGGATCCGGATTCCAACCCGCGCCTTCGCCTTGCCGTCCAGAACGCCAAGGCCCAGTCCATGCCGAAGGAAAACATCCAGCGGGCGATCAACAAGTCCCAGTCCGGTGACGACGACAACTATGAAGAAGTCCGCTACGAAGGCTATGGCCCGGCGGGCGTTGCCGTAGTCGTCGAAGCCCTGACAGACAACCGCAACCGCTCCGCCTCCAACATCCGCTCCTATTTCACCAAATGCGGCGGGTCACTTGGGGAAACCGGTTCGGTGTCCTTCATGTTCGACCGGGTTGGCGAGATCATCTACAAGCCGGAAGCCGGTGAAGCCGACGCTGTTCTGGAAGCGGCAATCGAAGCTGGCGCGGAAGACGTCCAGTCCGACGAGAGCGGCCATACGATCTACACCGCCTTCGAAGACCTGAACGATGTCTCCGCTGCCCTTGAAAAGGCGCTGGGCGAAGCGGATTCGACCAAGATCATCTGGAAGCCGCAGAACCTGACACCGGTCAATGCCGACAAGGCCCAGACCATGATGAAACTCATCGACATGCTGGAAGACGACGACGACGTCCAGAACGTCTACTCCAACTTCGATGTTGATGAAGAAACCATGGCGTCGCTGGCGTCCTGACGTCTTCAGGACATGACTTTGAAAACCCCGGTCTTGCCGGGTTTTTTTTGTTTTGGAGGACAAGGGTTTGAGTCTTCACTGAAGAAGGGTAACCGATCAGATGTTCAATATCTTCGAGCTGACGCAAAAAGACCCGAAAACCCTGCAGGAGCGGGCGCTCAAGCTGGCGGAAGAGGCCGGGGAACTGGCGCAGGCTGTGCTTTCAGCGACGAAGGCGCCGGGCAGCGAATACAAGAAGCAGACACTGGCGGACGTGCGCGAGGAAGCCGCCGATGCTGCCATTGTTGCTCTCAGTGTTCTGGCGCAGGCGTCTGCGAGCAAGGAAGAGTTCGAGGCTGAGCTTAACCGGCTGATGGCGGCAAAATGTGCCAAGTGGCAGGAGAAGCTTCAGGAAAAGACCGCGGGTGAATAGGGCTTGCGCTGAGATTTGCCGACAGTTTTTACCAACTTCATGACCTGAAACAGCACGGGTTCAGTCATTTTCGACCTCATCCTGAGGAAGCGCGAAGCGCTGTCTCGAAGGATGAGGCTGTCTGGGGTGCGGAAACGCTTCAACGGTGGGACGCTCTACCGGAACAGCGGATCGAGCAGGGGCATGCTCGACAGGGCGGCGAGGGCGATCAGGCCGTAGGCGAGCTTGCGGTAGAGGGCGGGGTCGGCGCGCTTGAAGCCGTTGGAGCCGAGGTAGATGGCAAGAGCATAGACGGGGATTGCCATTGTCAGGAGCTGGAAGACTTCCAGCGTGAAGAAGCCATTTAAGATGTAGGCAATGAAGGTGCCAATGCTGGCGAGCGCAAAGAAGACGATCAGGTTGGCGCGCACGATGGCCGGTTCCCTGGCGCTGGACAGCCAGAAGGCCACCACCGGCGGGCCGGAAACCTGCGAGATACCGCCAAGGACACCGGCAACCGCGCCAACTCCGAAGGACACCGGCCTGGAGGGCTTGCGTTCGTAGCGCCAGCCGGACACCAACAGCAGAAGAAGGCCGGTGACGATTGCAAAGATCGTCCAGCGCAGGACCAGTACGTCCGCATTGGCCAGCAGCCAGGCGCCGACATGGACGAAGATCACCGCGCCCACGACCGCGGGAAGCACCGTTGCCCAGTTGCACAGCCTCAGCGCTCTGACCACCAGCGGCAGCGCGACGATGCCATCGATGAACAGAAAGGTGGCGGCCGCGGTCGACGGCAGCATCACGCTGGTGGCCACCGGCATGAAGATCATCCCCGCGCCAAACCCGGCAAACCCGCGTACGCAACCGGCCACGAACAGGACGGCGGCGAGAAACACCAGAAGGCCGGGCGGAAAGGAATTGAAGATGTCGGCCATGGGAGCTCGCTGGACGGACGGGATCGGAAACGGTCAGGCCCGGCACGTGGCGGGCCTGTGCGGGGAGGGGCTGCCGCTGGCGGCAAGGCCTGATGACACGCGTTCAGAGGTGTTTTTGACAGGCATTGCGGTGGTAAGCCGCGCTTTGTCTGGCGTCAACGGGGAAGTTTTGTTACCGATTTGTTCCATGACACACGCGATTCGTTTGCTGGGCATCGACCCGGGGCTGCGGCGTACCGGCTGGGGCATGATCGAGGCGACGGGAAATCGCCTGTCCTTCATCGCTTCCGGCACGGTGACCTCCGACAACAAGAAGAGCCTGGCGGAGCGCCTGGTGGAGTTGCATGACGGCCTCAGCGAGGTCGTACGCCGGCACGATCCGGCGGAAGCTGCGGTCGAGCATACGTTCGTCAACAAGGATGCGGGCGCGACGCTGAAGCTGGGGCAGGCACGCGGGATTGCGCTGCTGGTGCCTTCGCTCGCCGGGCTTCCGGTCGCCGAATATGCGCCGAACCTCGTCAAGAAGACCGTGGTCGGCACCGGGCACGCGGAAAAGGAACAGATCCGGGCCATGGTCAAGATTCTGATGCCGCGGGCAACCTTCAATTCGGACGATGCTGCCGATGCGCTTGCAATTGCCATCTGTCACGCACAGCACCGGTCCAACAGCACAGCGCGGCTTGCCGCCATGGGGGCGATATGATCGGTAAGCTGAAGGGCACCATCGACAGCTATGGCGAGGATCACGTGATCCTGGATGTGCATGGGGTGGGCTATCAGGTTCACTGCCCCTCGCGCATTCTTCAGGGCCTGCCGCGTCCGGGCGAGGCGGCGGTCCTTTTTATCGAGACGATCGTCCGCGAAGACATGATCCGTCTCTATGGCTTCGGGATCGAGGCGGAACGCGAATGGTTCCGCATTCTGATGACGGTTCAGGGGGTCGGGGCCAAGGTGGCGCTCGGTATTCTGGGTATCCTGAAGGCAAGTGAAGTTGCCAATGCGATCGCCCTTGGTGACAAGGCCGTCATCTCTCGGGCGCCCGGCGTCGGCAAGCGCGTCGCCGAACGCATCATCTCCGAACTCAAGGACAAGGCGCCGGGGCTTGCCACGGTGGACCAGGGCACCATTGCCGTGTCCCAGACCATTGCGGACAACGTGGCCGCACGGCCGGTGGCAGAGGCAGTGTCGGCGCTGACCAATCTGGGCTATGCGCAGGCGCAGGCAAGCGGAGCGGTTGCCAAGGCCCTGCAGTCCGCTGGCGAGGATGCGACGACCGAAACGCTGATCCGCTTGGGTCTGAAGGAATTGGCGGGATGATCGCCGTTACCTATGGCATCATTGCCGTTGTGTTCTTGGTTCTCGGGATCGGCGGTAACATGTATCTCGATCACCGCTTCAGCGCTTCGGTGGGAGATCGTCCGTTTACCGTCAACGGACGCCGTGTGGAGTCGGACGATCCGTTTGTCCTGCGCCAGTTCAAGAAATTCTATGCGCTCCGGGTGGGTTATTCCCTGGCTCTTCTGGTGCTGCTGTTTGTGGTCGTAAGCCATGTCGGATGACACTCGCATCGTGACGCCGGAAATCCGGGGAGACGAGATCGATTCAACCATGCGCCCGCAGGTGCTGGACGATTTTGTCGGCCAGGCCCAGGCGCGCGCCAATCTGAAGGTGTTCATCGGCGCGGCGAAGGCCCGTGGAGAGGCGCTGGACCATGTTTTGTTCGTCGGGCCTCCCGGCCTCGGCAAGACGACACTGGCCCAGATCATGGCGCGCGAGCTCGGTGTCAATTTCCGGGCCACGTCCGGACCGGTCATCGCCAAGGCGGGGGACCTTGCGGCCCTTCTGACCAATCTGGAAGAACGCGACGTGCTCTTCATCGACGAGATCCACCGTCTCAATCCGGCGGTCGAGGAAGTGCTTTATCCGGCGATGGAGGATTTCCAGCTCGACCTGATCATCGGCGAAGGCCCTGCGGCGCGTTCGGTCAAGATCGATCTGGCGAAGTTCACGCTCGTTGCGGCGACAACACGGCTCGGTTTGCTGACGACGCCGCTGCGCGACCGCTTCGGCATTCCGGTGCGGCTGCAGTTCTATACGGTCCCCGAGCTGGAGCATATCGTCAAGCGCGGCGCGTCCATCCTCGGCATCGGCATGGTTGAAGAGGGCGCACGCGAGATTGCCAAGCGCTCGCGCGGGACGCCGCGTATTGCCGGGCGGCTGCTGCGGCGTGTGCGCGATTTTGCCATCGTGGCCGGTGTCGAGCGGGTGGACAGGGAGCTGGCCGACAGGGCCCTTCTGCAGCTCGAAGTCGATAGCGCCGGGCTCGACAGTCTCGACCGGCGGTATCTCAGCCAGATCGCTGTCAATTTCGGCGGCGGGCCTGTCGGCATCGAGACCATCGCAGCAGCGCTTTCCGAGCCTCGTGATGCGATCGAGGAAATCGTGGAACCCTATCTCATCCAGAACGGGTTCTTGCAGCGCACGCCAAGAGGCCGGATCCTGACGCCGATGGCGTTCGAACACCTGGGTCTTGCCGCACCATCCAGGCCGGATGCGCCGCAACTCGGGCTTTTCTCGGAGCCTGAGTAGGTTACGTAGTATTTATAAGAAAAACGCCGTCTTGTTCATCTGTGTCTGCATGGCGATTAAGCATTTATTCGCGAATGCTGCCGTACCTTCCCGTTAACTATGCGGGGGAATCGATGCGGAAACGGCTTTCATCTAAACTGGCTCTAATGTTCTTGGCGGGCGCACTGACCATGTGCGTTGCAATTGTCACGGTCACGTCGACCATTTCGCGAGATGTCGCAAACGGCCAGGCGGACGCCGGTCTGCAAAGTGCGACCCGCGCCAAGCAGAAGGTTATCGAGCTGTCTCTCGGGCAGGTGAGGGACAGCGCGGCGTTCTTCTCCACGCTGGAAGGCGCCAAGGACAGCCTGATGAAAACCATGGTCGGGTGGAAGAACCTGAAGGAAGGGCAGAACGAACTGCTCCGCAAGATCTTCGTCACCGACAATCCGCATCCGGAAGGAGAGCGTCATCTCCTGGTGGAGCCGGAAGAATCCAACTACTACGTCAACAACCACAAGGTCGTTCATCCGATCTACCAGGAACTTGTGGGGCAAGGCCTGTTCTCCGATGCGGCGCTGGCCAATCCCGAGGGGTTCATCACCTATTCCTACCGCAAGGGGCCGGAATTCGCGTTCCACGTGGATGACGCGCAGATCCAAGGACATCCGGTGCAGATCGCCATGGGCAAGCTGTTCGAGGCGTCGAAAAACGAGACGCTTGCAGCCGGGCAGATCTATTCCTCGGGCTTCGTCACGACAGATGACGGCACCGTTTCGGAAGTTCTTGCCGTGCCGGTCTTCTACCTCGACCGGTTTTTCGGTGCGATTGCGTTCACGACCAACATGGAGCATCTGGCCGGCTTGCTGAACGAGAAGACGGGCCTTGGCGACAGCGAGCGGATTTTTCTGGCCGATTCGGACGGCAAGCTGGTTCAACTCGACGAGCGTGGCCATGCCAGCGCCGTTCACAAGCTTTCCGATATCAAGGTCGATGACCGGCTGATCCGCCTGGACGACGGCGATTATCGCTTTGCGGAAGCCAGCAACACCTTTGTCGGTTCCCCCTTCGGCGTTGTTGATGCCGTCAAGCAGACGGAATTGTCAGCGGCGGCCGACCGCATCACCTATGGGGCGATCATTTCCGGTTTCCTGTGCCTGGTGCCGATCGTTGGTCTGATCTGGTGGGTGACACGGCGTATGTTCGCTCCGTTGGAACGTCTCTCGGCGGCTGCACGCCAGATTGCCGACGGTGATCTGGAAGTGGCTGTCGAAGCCACCGAGCGTCAGGACGAAATCGGCCGCATGGCACGCTGTATCGAGGTCTTCAAGGACAACTCGCTGGAACGCGAGCGTCTGGCGTCGGAGCGCAAGGTTGGCCATATCGCCCGCGAAAAGCGAGAAAAGACGATCGACTCGCTGATTGCTGCCTTCCGGGCGGAATCCCAGGCTGTTCTCGAGCTGGTGGAAACGAACATCGCCCGTGTGGAGCAAGTATCCTCCGCGCTCAGCGAGCGCTCCGCTGCTGCATCGGGTCAGGGCCAGGCCGCCGTGTCGACTTCGGAAAACGCCTCCTCCAACGTGCAGGCGGTTGCCTCCGCGACCGAGGAACTCAACGCGTCCATTTCCGAAATTTCCCGTCAGGTCGAAACCACGGCAGACATCGTGGCCCAGACAACGACAGCCGCGCAAAGCTCCAATACGAAGATCTCCGGGCTTGCGGAAGCGGCCAACAAGATTGGCGATGTCGTGTCGCTGATTTCCGAGATCGCCGAGCAGACCAACCTGCTGGCGCTCAATGCGACCATCGAGGCCGCGCGTGCGGGTGATGCCGGAAAGGGCTTTGCCGTCGTTGCGTCGGAAGTGAAGTCGCTTGCGGGCCAGACCGCCAAGGCAACGGAAGAAATCTCGGCTCAGATCGCGGCGATCCAGGCATCGACCACCGAAGCGGTGGAAGAGATTGCCCGGGTGTCGGAATCCGTCGAGGAAGTCAATTCCTACACCACCACGATTTCGGACGCCGTGCAGCAGCAGGGCGCTGCCACCAGCGAAATTTCCAGAAACGTCGCGGAAGCCGCGGAAGGTACGCGCAGCGTGGCGGACACGGTGGCATCGCTCAACGAAGGGGTTGCGGAAAACTCCGAAGCGGTCGGCGACATGCTGAACGCGACCATCGAGATGAAACAGCAGGCGGAACAGCTGCGCCGGTCCGTCGAGAAATTCCTCTCCGAGGTTGCCGCTGCATAAGTCAGGGCTTACCTTTCAGCAACACAGGAGCCTCCCGGCTTGCCGGGAGGCTTTTTCATTCAGCTTGTGAGGAATAAAGCGTGTCGGATTGGCCGGATCTCGCCGGCCGCCTGGAAGACGGCGGTCATGTGCTTCCCATTCGGGTCTATTACGAGGACACGGATTTCTCGGGCGTGGTCTATCACGGCGCCTATGTGCGCTTTTTCGAGCGCGCCCGGTCGGACTTTCTGCGTCTTATTGGCATCCACCATACCGAGATGGCAGAGGGCACGCATGGGGCCTCCCAGGCCTTTGCGGTCAAGACAATGACGCTGGACTTCCAGAAACCGGCCCGGATAGACGACGTTCTGCAGGTGCACACAAGCCTTGCGGAGTACAAGGGTGCCCGGATCCGGCTCGATCAGCTTATCTACCGGGGAGACCAGTTGCTGGTTTCGGCCGCCGTGACCGTCGCGATCATCTCCTCGCAGGGCCGTCCAGCCCGGTTGCCGTCGGCCCTGGCGGAACGGCTTCGCCAATTTGTGCCGGCAGAAAACGCTGGTGGTTGAACGTCTTGGCGATGCCTGGACGCTTTCTGGATGGGCAGGCAGCCTCCCGGCGGTAAAATACTTTCAAAACATATTACTGCGTTAATCTTGCAGTAACCTTAATTGATTCCTTTAGAGAGGGACTGCCTTTGATAGGAAAAGTCCCAGTTTTGACAAAATCAAACGTCAGAGAGGCGGCTAGTTACAAGAGCCGGCCGGCTGATTCCGGTTCCTCGCTGTCGTTTTCGAAACCTTGAATGCAACACAGCGTCAGACGGCCAAGAGGTCATTGAATTTATGGAAACACTTGTCCAATCGACATTGGCGCCAGAGAGCGGCATCTCGTTTTTTGCGCTGTTCTGGCAGGCGCATATCGTCGTCAAGCTCGTGATGCTCGGCTTGCTGGGCGCTTCGGTGTGGTGCTGGGCGATCATCGTCGACAAGATCATGCTGGTCGGCCGGACACGGCGCCAGATGAGCCGGTTCGAAACGGTGTTCTGGTCCGGCCAGTCTCTCGAAGAGCTTTATAATACGCTTCACAATCGTGTGAATCATTCCATGGCGGCGCTGTTCGTCGCGGCCATGCGCGAATGGAAGCGCAGCCACGAGGGCGCGCGGCCTGCCATCGGCAGCCTGCAGCAGCGTATCGACAGGGTGATGGATGTCACCATCCAGCGCGAAGCCGAGCGGCTGGAAAGCCGGCTGCTGATCCTGGCGACGGTGGGTTCTGCCGCACCGTTCATCGGTCTGTTCGGAACGGTTTGGGGCATCATGACAGCCTTCCAGGCCATCGCGGCATCCGAAAGCACCAACCTGGCCGTGGTAGCGCCCGGTATTGCCGAGGCGCTGTTTGCAACCGCGCTTGGCCTGCTGGCGGCCATTCCGGCGGTTATCGCTTACAACAAGTTCTCCTCGGATGTCGGCAAGGCGGTTGCACGCATGGAAGGTTTTGCGGACGAATTCTCCGCCATCCTGTCCCGTCAGATCGACGAGAGGGGCTGATCCATGGCCATGCAGGTCGGTTCAGGTCAGGCAGGAGGCAGTCGGCGCGGACGGCGCAGGCGCCGCCATGCGCCCATGAGCGAAATCAACGTCACGCCGATGGTCGACGTGATGCTGGTGCTCCTGATCATTTTCATGGTGGCGGCTCCGCTTCTGACGGTCGGTGTGCCTATCGACCTGCCGGAGACCAGCGCCAAGGCCCTGGAAGGCGACACGGAGCCGATAACCATCTCCGTGAACGCGGCTGGTGAAATCTTCATTCAGGACACCCCGATCACCCTCGACGAGATCGTACCGAAGCTCGAGGCCATTGCCGCCAACGGCTATGAGGAGCGCATCTACGTGCGCGGCGATCAGGATGCCGACTACGGTACCATGATGAAGCTGATGGGCCGCATCAGCGCGGCCGGGTTTAAACGCCTCGGTCTGGTCACTCTGGAAGAACGGGACTCGTAACGCGTCATGCGCGCAGGTCTCATCGCGTCTCTGGCCGGTCATTCGGCTTTACTGCTCTGGGGCTTGATTGCCTTTCCGGACGCCGAGAGCTTTGCGGTTCCTCAGGTGGATTCTTTGCCTGTCGAACTGGTTCCCATCGAGGATATTACAAAGCTTCGCATCGGCGAGAAAACGGCCGAGGTCCGGGATGTGGCTGCGGTAAACCCGAGCGAGACCCCGGCGGAGGAACCGCCGAAACCGGCGGAGAAGCCGGGCGAAAGCAGGGTGGAACAACCGACGCCGCCGACTCCGACGCCGCCGGCGCCGTCCCCAGCGCCTGCCCCTGAGCCGCAGCCTGTCGCGGATCCGGAACCGGCACCGGCCCCTGCGCCCGAACCGGCCCCGGTGGCCGAACCTGCGCCTTCGCCTGCACCGGATCCTGCTCCCGCGCCAGAACCTGTGCCGCAGCAGCAGGAAGCCGCGCCGGCGCCACAGCCAATCGTGACCAAGGTTTCGCCGCGCTCCAAGCCGACGCCGCCGAGGAACGCGCCCGAGCCGCCGAAGGAAAACTTCAACAGCAAGGATGTGGCCGCGCTTCTGAACAAGATCGAGCCCGCCAAACAGACGGGCGAAACCAGCCAGAACGAGGCGTCCCTGGGCTCCAGGAGAGGTCAGCAGGACGTGCGCATGAGCCAGTCCGAACTGGATGCGCTGCGCGGCATGGTGGCGCAATGCTGGAACCCGCCGGTGGGTGCCGTCGGCGCGGAAGATCTGAAGGTCCGTGTCCGTTTCAACCTGTCCCAGGACGGTCAGGTTTCGGGCCAGCCGGAAGTCATGAATTCCAGCGGCAACCCGGCCTTCGGTGCAGCCTCCAGCAGTGCCGTTCGTGCGATCATGCGCTGCCAGCCATACAATCTGCCAATTTCCAAGTATGAAGCTTGGCAGGAAGTCATCATCAATTTCGACCCCAGAGAGATGCTCGGGGGATAGGCTGGCCCGGCCAGTTCAAACGTCCATAAGGGAGCTGTTGTGCTCATGCGCGGAATACTGAAAAAACTTTCTGTTTTCACAAACCGGAAAGCCAGAGGGCTCGCATTTGTTCTCGCTTCTTTTGTCGTGATTGCGCCGCTGCCGGCCGCAGCGCTTGTCGAAATCGATATTACCCAGGGCAACATCGAACCGTTGCCGATTGCACTGCCGTCGTTTTCCGCCGAGGGCGGCGACGGCAAGCTGGCCGCCGACATGACCAACGTCATTGCGGCCGACCTGAAAAGGTCCGGCCTGTTCCGGCCGCTCGATCCGGCGAGCTTCATTCAGAAGAACATGAGCGTGAATTCGACCCCGCGATTCGGCGACTGGCGCCAGATCAGTGCCCAGGCGCTTGTCACCGGCACGGTGACCAAGCAGCCGGATGGGCGTCTGAGAGCGGAGTTCCGCCTGTGGGATGTATTTGCGGCGGAGCAGATGCTTGGCCAGCAATTCTACACCACGCCGGATAACTGGCGGCGGCTGGCGCATATCATCGCCGATGCGATCTATGAACGCCTGACTGGCGAAAAGGGCTATTTCGACACCCGCATCGTCTTTGTCGACGAGACCGGCCCGAAGGACAAGCGCGTCAAACGCCTGGCAATCATGGACCAGGACGGAGCGAATGTGCGCTACCTGACACGGGGTGACGATCTGGTGCTGACACCACGGTTTTCGCCGACAAGCCAGGAAATCACCTACATGTCCTACGGCGGTACGGACCCGAGCGTCTATCTGCTGAACATCGAGACGGACAGCGCGAAATCGTCGGCAACTTCCCGGGCATGACCTTTGCTCCGCGGTTCTCACCCGATGGCCAGAGCGTGGTGATGAGCCTGCAACAGGGTGGCAACGCCAACATCTTCAAGATGGACCTGCGCTCGCGCCAGACAACTCGGCTGACCAACGACGCGGCAATCGATACAAGCCCGTCGTTCTCGCCGGACGGAAGCCAGATCGTGTTCGAATCCGACCGCGGCGGCACGCAACAACTTTATGTGATGAGTGCCGGTGGCGGCGGGGCGCAGCGTATTTCCTTCGGGCCTGGCCGGTATTCCACGCCGGTGTGGTCGCCGCGCGGAGACCTGATTGCCTTTACCAAGCAGCATCAGGGCCGCTTCATGATCGGCGTCATGCGGCCGGACGGAAAAGGCGAGCGTATCCTGACCGAAGGCTATCACAACGAAGGCCCTGCCTGGTCGCCGAACGGCCGTGTGCTTGTGTTCTTCCGCGATACGCCGGGTGCCAATGGCGGGCCTCAGGTCTGGACCGTGGACCTGACCGGATACAACGAACAGCGGGTGGAGACCCCGGCCTTCGCGTCGGACCCCTCCTGGTCGCCGCTGATCGACTGACGTAGACATTCGGCCTGCAAAGGCAGGTCGTGTTAAGCTTTCGCTAACCATGTTTGAAAAGGCGTTTTTTACCAGTTTTGGCTAGAAAGCGTTTACCAAGAACCAGACGGATGAAGTGTCGGGTTGGCGGGCTGGGGTGTAGGAGACAGGAATGTTCATGAGTTTAAACGCCGGACGAAGCGCACGCTGGATTGCAGTCTGTTTCGCGGTTCTATTCGCAGCAGCATGTGCCCAGACCAAGCCGGACGGGCTGTCCAGCAACGTTAAGCCAGGCACCGGCCAGGACTTCGTCGTCAACGTGGGTGACCGCGTGTTCTTCGAGGAAGACCAGTCTGTGCTGAACGCGCAGGGCCAGGCAACCCTTGCCAATCAGGCCAAGTGGCTGAACCGCTATTCCCAGTACACGATCACGGTCGAGGGGCATGCGGATGAGCGCGGCACGCGCCAATACAACATCGCGCTGGGTGCCCGCCGCGCCCAGTCCGCGCGGGACTACCTTGTTGCGCAGGGCGTGAACGCCTCGCGTATCAAGACGATTTCCTACGGCAAGGAACGGCCTGTGGCGGTCTGTAACGACAACAGCTGCTGGTCGCAGAACCGCCGTGCGGTGACCGTGCTGAACAACGCGACCAACTGATCGCGCAAATGCCGAACAAAAGGCCGGGCAAGTTGCCCGGCCTTTTTCGTTGGTCCTGCCTGAATTGGCGAAATCACTTCAATTTCAGCAGGAAACGTCAAAATTTGGCCGAAGTCGGAGCGCTCTGTGCACTTGAGTAAGAAGCCGGGCATGGTAAGACATCATGCGCGTGGATCTGCTTGAGTATTAGCGTTTGTCGGACCACGGCCAGACACTGGTACAGCACATCCAACCGGAGGAGCGAATGCTGAAACTAAAGGGACTGGCAGGTCTCATCATGGCGTTGGTCATCACCTTCGCCGCTGCCACACCGTCGCAAGCCCAGCTGTTCGGACGCAAGAACGACGATTCCAGCGTGCGGATCGGCCAGCTTGAGGAACGGATCCGGGTTTTGACCGGCCAGATCGAACAGTTGTCCTACCAGATGCGGGAATTGCAGGATCAGATGCGCCGTATGCAGGAAGACAATGAATACCGCTTCCAGCAACTGGAAGGCGGCACGCCGGGCAAACGCTCGGACGCCGCACCAGGATCGACCGCTCCGGGCCTAGGCCCGGACGGTACCCCGCAGTCCGGCAGCCTGATTGCGCCGGGCGGCGGGTTTGCGACCCTTCCTGCGGACGGGTCGGGAGACGGCAACTGGGATCAGTCCGGCGGCTATGACAGCGGCTTGCCGAGCGACGGCCCGATCGATCTGTCACGGCTTGCCAATGGTCTTGAAAATCTGCCGGGCACCGGACAGGAAATCGCGCCCGATCCGGGTCTTGCCACCGATGACGACCAGATTGCCAATGTCATCGGCAGCGGAGATCCGAGCTCCGACTACAATCAGGCCTATTCCTTTGCGGTCAACGGCGATTATGCGGCTGCCGAGCGCGGGTTCCGCAACTTTCTGGAAACCTATCCGGATGATGCGCAGGCCGCGAATGCTCAATACTGGCTGGGTGAAAGCCTGCTGGCGCAGCAGAACTACCGCGAGGCTGCCGATGCGTTCCTGAAAACCTACACAGACCATCCCGGCAACGCCAAAAGTCCGGACAGCCTGCTCAAGCTGGGTGTCTCGCTTCGGGGTCTCGGTGAAGCCGATGCGGCTTGTGCAACCTTTTCCGAACTCTTGAGCAAATATCCGAACGCAGCTCCTGCTGTCTTGTCTCAGGCGCGGGATGAACGCCGCCGTGCCCAGTGTTCCTGACCGGCCGGTTGAGCCAGACAGGCTCCCGGCCAATCGCGTCGATGCTCTTTTTTCACCGCTAAGCTCTTTTTCCAATCTGGCCCTGGCCGTGTCCGGGGGCTCGGATTCCCTTTGTCTTCTCGTTCTTTTCGATGAGTGGCGTAAACGCACCGGCTGGCAGGGTGCCGCCGAAGTGCTGTGTGTCGACCATCAACTCCGGCCCGAAAGCGGCCAGGAGGCGGAATTTGTTGCGATGAATGCGCGCGCTTGCGGCCTTGACTGCACGGTGCTGCGCTGGTCGGGCGATAAGCCGTCTGCAAATGTCCAGGAAGAAGCGCGCCTTGCCCGCTACCGGCTGATGGCTGGCCGTATGCGGGACACCGAGGCTGAGGCGCTTGTCCTCGGCCACCATCTTGACGATCAGGCGGAAACCTTTCTCGACCGGTTGACCCGGGGAAGCGGCGTTTCAGGCCTGAGCGGCATGGCGGCCGACGAAGGCTGCGGGCCGGAGGGCCTGCGCCTGCTGCGGCCGCTTCTAAGCGTTTCGAAATCCGATCTCATCGCCGCGCTTGAACAGCGGGGCCGCCCCTGGTGCACGGATCCCTCGAACCGGAACCCGAAATACAAGCGCAGCCGGCTCCGCGTTATCTTGTCGCTGCTCGCCGAGGAAGGATTGAGCGCCGAGCGGCTGGCGCAGACCGCCGCCAACATCCGCCGGGCGCGGGAAGCTCTGGAACTGACCGTGGAAGATCTGGCGGCGCGGCTGGTCACCGAACATCCGGCCGGACCGGTCCGTCTTGACAGGTACGCGTACAGGACCCTCGCCGAAGAATTTCGGCTCCGGCTGCTGGTCTATCTGCTGGCGCGCGTGTCGGGAAAGGTCTCCCGTCCGAGGCTTGCCAAGCTTCAGGCCCTGGACCGGGTGCTGATCTCCGGCGTTCAAAACCGTCAGACGTTTCAAGGATCGGTTTTTGATGCTGATGCAGACACGATCAGGGTCTGGAAAGAGGCTGGGCGGACGCCTCCGACTGTCGTTACAGGCCTGGCGGGGACCGGGACATGGGACGGCCGCTACCTTTACCGCGCACCCGAGCGTGTGACTGGAGAGGGCGATGCGCCGCTTTGCCTGGGTCCCCTGACGAGCGCGCCGGTGTCCCGCCGGGAAATTGACTGGCCGGAAGGCTGGCCGAAGGCCGCTTTCGACTGCGCGCCGGTCCTGTGGCGGGCGGGGGAGATCGTGGTGCCAGCTTCCGCAACGGCCGTTTTGACCATTGGCAATTCCTGCAGGCGTGCAGATTTGGAATTGGAGCGAATGCCGATCCAAGGTAAATTGCCGGATAACTTTATGGACAATGGGGACGCAGACGAGGAAATCTGAGGTTTTCCCCATCTGGAACATCTGTTAGAGGTCCGTGCTTAAGAAAATAGTCAGCGCATCTGCGCAACTATGGCGCACCGCCTTGGCAGCGGGCTTTGGGCGACCTATCTTCGCTCTAAAGAAACGTAACCGCGTGCAGTTAGTCGCGTTGGGCGGTTAAGGAAACGAAATGAACGCACATTTTCGCAACTTCGCTCTGTGGGTGATCATTGCCCTGCTATTGATCGCATTGTTCCAGCTATTTCAAAGTCCCGCGCAGCATGGCGCAACGAATGACATTGCTTATTCGGACTTCATGAAGCAGGTCGACAATGGCGAGATCCGATCGGTCGTCATTCAGGAACAGAAGATCACCGGTACCTATAGCAGCGGTAGCGCCTTCCAGACCTACGCTCCCGACGGTGCGCAATATGTCGATGAGCTGCGCCGCAAGGGCGTGCTGATCAATGCCCGTCCGCCTGCGGAAAGCTCTCCGCTGCTCAGCGCATTGTTCTCCTGGCTGCCGATGCTGATCATTCTCGGTATCTGGATTTTCGTCATGCGCCAGATGCAGGGGTCCGGCGGCAAGGCCATGGGCTTCGGCAAGTCCAAGGCGAAGCTGCTGACCGAGGCACATGGCCGGGTAACCTTTGAAGACGTTGCCGGCATTGATGAAGCCAAGGAAGACCTTCAGGAAATCGTTGAATTCCTGCGTGACCCGCAGAAGTTCCAGCGTCTTGGTGGTCGTATCCCGCGCGGCGTTCTGCTTGTCGGCCCTCCGGGCACCGGTAAGACGCTGACCGCGCGTGCGGTTGCCGGCGAAGCCAATGTGCCGTTCTTCACCATTTCCGGTTCGGACTTCGTGGAAATGTTCGTCGGTGTGGGTGCATCCCGCGTCCGCGACATGTTCGAGCAGGCCAAGAAGAATGCACCGTGCATCATCTTCATCGACGAAATCGACGCGGTCGGCCGTCATCGTGGCGCCGGTCTCGGCGGCGGTAACGACGAGCGCGAACAGACGCTCAACCAGTTGCTGGTCGAGATGGACGGTTTCGAGCCGAATGAAGGTATCATCATCATCGCCGCGACCAACCGGCCGGACGTTCTCGACCCGGCGCTGCTGCGCCCGGGCCGTTTCGACCGGCAGATCGTGGTTCCGAACCCGGATATCACCGGCCGCGAAAAGATCCTGAAAGTGCACATGCGCAAGGTTCCGCTGGCTCCGGATGTCGACGTCAAGACGCTGGCTCGTGGTACCCCGGGCTTCTCCGGTGCGGATCTGATGAACCTCGTCAACGAAGCCGCGCTTCTGGCTGCCCGCCGCTCGAAGCGGCTGGTGACCATGGCCGAGTTCGAGGACGCCAAGGACAAGGTTATGATGGGTGCGGAACGCCGCACGCTGGTGATGACCGAGGAAGAAAAGAAGCTGACCGCCTATCACGAGGCCGGCCACGCGCTGGTGGCTCTGCATCAGGAAGCTTCCGATCCGATCCACAAGGCGACCATCATTCCGCGTGGACGTGCGCTCGGCATGGTCATGCGTCTGCCGGAAAAGGATCAGGTGTCGCTCACCCGTGCCAAGTGCAAGGCAGACCTTGCCGTGGCCATGGGCGGCCGCGTCGCCGAGGAAATGATCTTCGGCTACGAGAAGGTGACCTCCGGTGCGTCCGGCGACATCCAGATGGCCACCAAGCTGGCCCGCGCAATGGCGACCCAGTTCGGCATGTCCGACAAGCTTGGTCCGCTGCTTTACGGCGAGAACCAGGAAGAAGTGTTCCTGGGGCATTCCGTCGCAAAGAACCAGCATGTCTCCGACGAAACCCAGAAGATCGTCGATGCGGAAATCAAGTCCTTCGTCAACCAGGGCTATGAAACCGCGAAGAAGATCCTGGGCGACCACGAAGACCAGCTTCACACGATCGCCAAGGGCCTTCTGGAATACGAAACCCTGTCCGGCGACGAGATCAAGGGTCTGCTCGACGGCAAGCCGCCGGTGCGCGACACGGATGATGACCAGCCGGTCGGCCGGTCGTCCGCGGTCCCGACTGCCGGCGCCAAGCGCGGCGGCGACGAGGCCAGCGGCGGCATGGAGCCGCAGCCGCAGTCCTGATCGATCCCGATCCAATGACACGTTCAGATGCCCGGCCATTTGCCGGGCATCTTCGTTTTGAGCATTTACCGGGTTCCACAGACGCCGGTTAATGGTAACAATTGCTCACATATTTTGAATCGTGCGTGCGCCTGATTGCGTTACAAAGGGCGCAACCAAGACAGTTAGATCGACAAGGCATATTAGATGCGCAAGTTTTTCGGCACCGACGGCATCCGCGGTCAGGCGAACAGCTATCCCATGACTGCCGAAATGGCACTGAAGGTCGGCATGGCCGCCGGGTTGGCTTTCAAGAACGGCGGACACCGCCACCGGGTGGTGATCGGCAAGGATACAAGGCTTTCCGGCTATATGCTGGAAAACGCCCTCGTCGCCGGGTTTACCTCTGTCGGCATGGATGTGTTCCTGCTGGGGCCGATGCCGACACCTGCGGTCGCCATGCTGACGCGCTCGCTGCGTAGCGATCTCGGCGTGATGATCTCTGCGTCTCACAATCCTTTCCAGGACAACGGTATCAAGTTCTTCGGTCCCGACGGGTTCAAGCTCAGCGACCAGATTGAACAGACTATCGAAGAGCTGATGGAAAGCGACCTGACCTCCCGCCTGCCAAGCGCAAGCGAGCTTGGCCGGGCCAAGCGGATCGATGGTGCACAGCAGCGCTATATCGAAACCGCCAAGCGCACCCTGCCACGGGAAATGAGCCTGGAAGGCCTGCGTGTTGTCATCGATTGCGCCAATGGCGCGGCCTACAAGGTTGCGCCCGAGGCACTGTGGGAGCTTGGTGCGGATGTCATCACCATGGGCGTCACGCCGGATGGCTTCAACATCAACAAGGAATGCGGCTCCACGTCGACCGACGCCCTGTCGCGCAAGGTGCATGAGGTGCGCGCCGACATCGGTATCGCCCTCGATGGCGATGCCGACCGGGTCATCATCGTCGATGAAAATGGCTCCGTTGTTGACGGCGATCAGTTGATGGCCGTGGTGGCGCAGTCCTGGCAGGCCAGCAACCGCCTGTCAGCTCCTGGCATCGTCGCGACGGTAATGTCCAATCTCGGGCTGGAACGGTATCTTCAGAGCCTCGGGCTCGGCCTTGCCCGCACCAAGGTGGGTGACCGCTATGTGGTCGAGCATATGCGTGCCAACGGCTACAATGTCGGCGGCGAGCAGTCTGGTCACATTGTGCTGTCCGACTTTGCCACGACCGGGGATGGCCTCATTGCAGGTCTGCAGGTTCTTGCCTGCGTCAAGGATCAGGACAAGCCCGTTTCGGAAGTCTGCCGCCGGTTCGAGCCGGTGCCGCAGATCCTCAAGAACGTACGCTACAAGGGTGGCAAGCCGCTCGAGCAGGATCTGGTCAAGTCCGCCATCGAGGATGGCGAAGCCCGCCTCGGAAATTCCGGCCGTCTCGTGATTCGAGCATCAGGCACTGAACCGTTGATCCGGGTGATGGCGGAAGGCGACGATGCGGACCTGGTCAAGCAGGTCGTCAACGATATCGCCGGTGTGGTGGCAACCACCGCTGCCTGAACGCCAGAGTAAACGAGACTTGAAAAGCCGCCTGATTGAGGCGGCTTTTTGTTTGGCGAACCATGTCTGTTTCGCTGCTGCTGTCATGGTGCGGTGAAGCGCGCGTCGCGTTCAGGAGCGTACTGCCCGGCAGTCCCTGTTTTGAGGAAATCCCTGCGGCCAGCAGGACTTTGCTTCCGCCTCGTTGTTGCGTTTCGTTCGGCAGCCCCCCTTTTAAAGCTGTCAGTAGTGTCTCCTGTCATTCCCGTTCTTTTCGGGGGGAATGTCCATTTTGTCGATGTCTTTTGGGTTGTTAAGCTTTCCTTAAGGTAAAAAAACGGGGTTAAAGAACAGAGTTAAGTCACAATTAATGAATTCCCCTCAGTATGCTTCCAAGTTTGATGTGTCCGGCACTGGTTAAAGCGGACGCTCACTGGAAAAGGACGAGGACATGGACAATTTCTTTAAGCGTTTGTCTTTGACCGGCTTTGCTGTTGCGCTTTCCACTGCAGCCTATGCCGCGGATTTGCCAACCCCGGTCATCGAGCACATCCCGGAAGTTCCTGCCGTTGGTGGTTGGTACCTGCGTGGTGATATCGGGTATAAGATCTATCAGGCGCCGGATATCAAATACGGTACCCTGGATTTCTATGACGAAGAGATGGAAGGCACCTTCATGATGGGTGCCGGTGTTGGTTACAAGTTCAGTGACCATTTTCGAACTGACTTCACTATCGATTATGAGTTCCCGGCTGAGGCGAAATCAAAGGGTCCCTGTAACCTTTGTGGTTCTCCCGGATATTCCGTCGAGAAGGCAGACATCGATGTCTGGACGTTCATGCTGAACGGCTACGTCGACATTGGTACCTGGAACCGGATCACGCCCTATGTCGGTGCTGGTGTCGGTGCGTCTTACGTGACCACCAGCAACATCAACTTTGTTAACCCGAACGGCGTGGCAGGAACCTACGAAGGTGACAGCAAGTGGAACTTCGCCTGGGCGCTGATGGCAGGTGCTTCTTATGACATCACGCCGAACCTGGCCTTGGATGCAGGGTATCGTTATCTGAATATTGGTGACGCCCACTCTGCCAAGTTTTCGACGGCTGGCCAGAACACACGCATCGAATACGAAGATCTCCAGGCGCACGAATTCCGCCTTGGTGCTCGCTACACTTTCAACACGATGGCAGCCCCAGCCGGCCCGGTTTACTACGAGCCGCAGGGTCCGATCACCAGCAACTTCTGATCATCCGATCAGCGATTTTGAAAGGCCGGTCTGTTGACCGGCCTTTTCTTGTTTTGCGCCTGCAATTTCTGGCGGTTTGTCTCGGGCTGGGTGAGTTCGATCCCGAGACAAGGCCGGACCGACTGAGGTGCGAGGGATTATTTGAAAGGGTGGTACGTGAGAGAAATTATTCGGTCACTCGCGATTTGAATTGACCGGAGGCCGGGATGGTCCTATCCCCATAGGTGGGCCACCTCTCCCCAACGAGAGGCAACTATCTGCGAGGGTAGACAGATATGACAGACCTCACCGCCAAGCCGGACGTGCGTCCGGCCAATCCCAATTTTTCTTCTGGTCCCTGTGCCAAGCGTCCCGGCTGGTCGCTTGAAGCTTTGGGCGATGCGCCGCTCGGACGGTCTCACCGCGCCAAGCCCGGCAAGGCCAAGCTTGCCGAAGCCATCGAGTTGACCCGCAAGGTGCTGAACGTGCCGGACGGATATCGGATCGGTATCGTCCCGGCGTCCGACACCGGCGCTGTCGAGATGGCGCTCTGGTCGCTGCTCGGCGCCCGTGGCGTCGAAATGCTCGCCTGGGAAAGCTTCGGCTCCGGCTGGGTCACCGACGTGATCAAACAGCTCAAGCTCGATGATGCCCGGGTTCTGGAAGCGCCTTACGGCGAACTGCCGGATCTTGGCTCCGTCGATTTCACCAAAGACGTGGTCTTCACCTGGAACGGCACCACCTCCGGCGTGCGTGTTCCCAACGGCGACTGGATCCCGGCCGACCGTGAAGGCCTGACCATCTGCGATGCGACCTCCGCCGCCTTCGCGCAGAACCTTGCGTTCGACAAGCTGGATGTCGTGACCTTCTCCTGGCAGAAAGTGCTGGGCGGGGAAGCTGCCCACGGCATGCTCATCCTCAGCCCGCGCGCCGTAGAGCGTCTGGAAAGCTATACGCCAGCGTGGCCGATGCCGAAGATCTTCCGCATGACCAAAGGCGGCAAGCTGATCGAGGGCATCTTCAAGGGCGAAACCATCAACACGCCGTCCATGCTCTGTGTCGAGGATTATATCGACGCACTGAAATGGGCTGACGGCCTCGGCGGGCTTGCCGGCTTGCGCGCGCGTGCCGATGCAAATCTCAAGGTGCTTGCCGACTGGGTGGAGAAAACCTCCTGGGTGGATTTCCTGGCGGTCGATCCGGCAACGCGGTCGAATACGTCCGTCTGCCTCAAGGTGACCGATCCGGGCATTCTGGCACTCACCGCCGACCAGCAGGCCGCCTTTGCCAAGGCGCTTGCAGGTACGCTCGACGCCGAAGGCATCGCCTATGACATCGGTGCCTATCGTGATGCACCTTCCGGTCTCCGGATCTGGGCAGGTGCGACCGTGGAGACGAGCGATCTTCAGGCCTTGACCCATTGGCTTGACTGGGCATTCCAGTCAGAAAAAGCGAAGCTTCCTCAGGCCGCCTGAGCCTGTTCAATCCTTCAACGACAACAGTCCCGGGCGGTGCGCTGCCCGGATCGTTTCTCGTATTCAAGGAGAGGCTCCAATGGCTCCCAAGGTACTGATTTCCGACAAGCTGTCGGATGCTGCCGTGCAGATTTTCAAGGATCGCGGCGTCGACGTGGACTTTCTGCCGGAGGTCGGCAAGGATAAGGAAAAGCTGCTGGAGATCATCGGCAATTACGATGGTCTGGCGATCCGTTCGGCCACCAAGGTCACGGAAAAAATTATTGCCGCCGCTGAAAATCTGAAGGTGATCGGCAGGGCCGGGATCGGCGTCGACAATGTTGATATTCCGAAGGCGACCGCACGCGGTATCATCGTCATGAACACGCCCTTCGGCAATGCGATCACCACGGCCGAACATGCAATCTCGATGATGATGGCGGTGGCGCGCCAGATCCCGGCTGCCGATACGTCGACCCAGTCAGGCAAGTGGGAGAAATCCCGCTTCATGGGCCGCGAACTCACCGGCAAGACACTCGGCCTGATCGGTTGCGGCAACATCGGCTCGATCGTGGCAGACCGGGCCATCGGCCTGAAGATGAAGGTGATTGCCTTCGACCCCTTCCTGACGTCGGAACGGGCCGTTGCGCTCGGTGTCGAGAAGGTCGAACTTGACGGTCTCTTGTGCCGGTCGGATTTCATCACCCTGCACACGCCGCTCACCGACAAGACGCGCAACATCATCGATGCCAAGGCGATCGAGAAAATGCGCAAGGGCGCTTATCTGATCAACTGTGCCCGCGGCGGGCTCGCCGATGAAGCGGCCGTGCGCGCAGCCCTGGACGAAGGCAAGCTCGGCGGGGCGGCGTTTGACGTCTTTGTCGAGGAACCGGCCAAGGAAAACGTGTTGTTCGGTGCGCCGAACTTCGTTTCGACGCCGCATCTGGGCGCGTCCACTACGGAAGCCCAGGAAAATGTCGCGCTGCAGGTGGCCGAACAGATGTGCGACTACCTGCTTCAGGGTGCCGTGCGCAACGCGCTCAACATGCCGTCCATCACTGCCGAGGAAGCGCCCAAGCTGGTTCCCTTCGTGCGGCTGGCGGAACAGCTCGGTTCTTTCGCGGGCCAACTGACGGAAACCGGCATCGAGGGTGTCCGCCTGGAATATGCCGGTGCCGTGGCTGAAATGAACGTGCAGGCCCTGACGGCGGCCGCGCTGACAGGGCTGCTGACGCCGCTCCTGCAGACGGTCAACATGGTCTCCGCGCCGATCCTGGCCAAGGAACGCGGCATGAAGATCGAGGAAATTCGCCGCGAGAAAGACGGTGCCTACGAGACCTACATGCGCCTGACGGTGGTCACCCAGCGGCAGGAGCGCTCGGTTGCGGGCACGGTCTTTGCCGATGGGAAACCGCGCATCATCCAGGTGAAGGGCATCAACATGGAGGCCGAGCTTGGCCCGCAGATGCTTTACATCACCAACGAGGACAAACCCGGCTTCATCGGGCACCTCGGCATGGAACTCGGCAACAGCGGCGTCAACATCGCGACCTTCCATCTCGGCCGTCTGGCCCCGGGGGACGATGCGATCTGCCTTGTTGAGGTGGACGGGGATGTGTCGCCGGACGTTCTGGCGCGACTGGAAGCCGTTTCTCACGTCAAACAGGTCAAGGCCCTGAAATTCTGAAAACGGCGGGCGTTTAGTCAAGCGCCCGCCAACCCGCTGTCCGGTCTAAAGGGGCGTGCCCCTAATCATGCCTCCCGGATATTCGTCAGGTGCAGCCCAAGTTCCTGGCGCTTGAGCCTTCTGCCTTTTGCAGAAGGCTCCTTTTTTCGCAATTGGTCACACTGCCGGCGCGCGGCGCCGTTTCAGGATGCGTCCGTCCAGGACGACCAGACCTGCCAGCAGTACGGCAAAGCCGCCGAGCTGCGTTACCCCGAGATTTTCTCCCAGGATCAGCCAGCCGAAGAACAGCGCGCTTGCCGGCACGAGAAGCGTGACCAGCGACGCATTTGTCGCTCCGGCTTCGGCCAGAATCTGGAAGTAGATCAGGTAGGCGAGGGCGGTTGCCAGGACGCCGAGCGCGAGCACATTGAACCAGGCCGTCAGGCTGGGATCGGCGATGGACCAGTTTCCCGCGGTCAGAAGCGCGACCGGCAGCATGAGTGTGCTGGAGCCGATCAACTGACCCGTTGCGGAGACTTGCGGCGGCAGCGATTTGAAGCGGCGGGCGAAGGTTGCCGCGCAGGCGTAGGAGATGGCCGCACCCAGGCAGCAGAGCTGCGCCCACAAGGGATCGCTGGCAAGTCCTGACAGGCTGCTCCAGAGCATGATGGCAACACCGGCCACACCCAGCACCACACCGGCAATCCTGTTGCCCTGTAGTGTTTCCTGTTTGGTCAGCAGGCTGGCAACGACAACCGTGAAGACGGGTGTCGTCGCATTCAGGATCGACGCGAGACCGGCACCGATTGCTGTCTGACCGAGAAACAGAAGCGAGAAAGGAACGGCGTTGTTCAACAGGCCCATGACCAGGAACGGCAAGGCGTGCTGTCGTTCCAGCCGGTTCAACATGCCACGATGCCAAAGGATGATCAGCAGGACAGCACAGGCGATGGAAACGCGCAGGAAGACAAGAACGAAGGGCGGGATTTCCGCGACGGCCACTTTTGCAAACAAAAAGGAACCGCCCCAGATGGCGCCAAGCACGGTCAGCATGATCCAGTTTCGAAGGGGCAATTTACAACCTCCGTTTGAGAGAGGTTTTTCAGGTATCACTTCGCCGGTATGAAGAAAACCCGAAACGCGAGCGCCCGGATTGCCGTTTTTCTTCAAGGGGCGAGACCCATTGAAACGGGCCCTTGTGTGTTGGGCCGGTTGCCTGACCGCAGGCAGATCCTGCGTATCAGGGCACCGACTTCGCTCGTCCGGAACAGAATTCAGGCCGCGCTGTCCGTTTTGTCTGCAAAAGCGTCGGTCCCGGACTTGCGCGGTTGTTTCAGTCCGGCAACAGTGTTCCTTCCGAGTTTTCTTCGGTTGCTCGCAAGAGTTTTTCATTCATGACCCAGGTTGCCGCGGCAGGCACGAGATCGCTTGCCGGACGATTGACACCGTTGCTGGTTGCTGCCGCCTGCCTTCTGGGCGCGAACGGGCTTTCCGTCACCATGATCTCCGTTCGCGCGAAGTCGGAAGGCATGTCCGATGCGCTGATCGGGCTGCTCGGCTCATGTTATTTCGCCGGCATGATTGTCGGCGTGTTGCTGACGCCCTTTCTGATCGCCCGGGCAGGGCACATTCGCGTCTTTTCCACTCTGGCGGCCATCAGCGCCATAGCCATTCTGGCGATTGCCTTTACTCCGGCCGGGTGGCTGTGGATGGTGGTGCGTCTGGTCAGCGGAGCGGCGTTTTGCGGTACCACCATGGTTCTGGAAAGCTGGCTCAATTCGATTGCAACCAATGCGTCCCGGGGGCGGATCCTGTCCGTCTACCGGATCGTTGACATGATCGCCGTCATGGGCAGCCAGTTCATGCTGCCGGCCTTCGGGCCTCTGGGGCCGGATATTCTGATCGTGCTGGCCATCCTGTTCTGCTTTGCGCTGGTGCCGATTTCGCTGACCAGCGAGCAAAATCCCAAAGCACCGCCAGCGCGCTTTTTCGATCCGCTGATGCTGTGGCGTGTGTCGCCGGTCGCCCTTGTCGCCGTCTTCACCATCGGCCTTACCAACGGCGCCTTCCGCATGGTCGGCCCGGTCTATGCGGAAGGCGTGGGGCTGGGACTGGAAACGGTTGCCGCGTTCGTCGCGATCTGGGTCTTCGCCGGGGCCATCTTCCAGTATCCCGCCGGCTGGCTGTCCGACCGGCTGGACCGGCGTATCGTGCTGGGCGTCTTCACGGTCGGTGCCGGGCTGGCCTGTCTTTTCATTTCAGGATCGTCGACCCGTCTGGAGCTCTTTGCCGGGGTCTTTCTGTTCGGCGGATTTGCGCTGCCGCTCTATTCCCTGTGTGCGGCCCATGCCAACGACAATGCAGAGCCGGGACAATTTATCGATGTGGTGGCGGGGCTTACGCTGGCCTATGGGGTGGGGGCGATGGCCGGACCGTTCATCGCGTCTCTGGTGATGGAGCAATTCGGCCCTTCGGCCTTTTTCCTCTATACCGCGACCTTGCACCTGTCGCTGGTGGTGTTCGTCTTCGCGCGCATCGTGAGCCGGGATGCCGTACCGGCAAACAAACGCCATCGTTTCGTCTGGCTGCTGCGCACATCGCCAATGATCTTCAGGCTAGCCCGTAACGACAAGCCGGAGGCAGGTGAGCCGCCGGCAAAATAATCTGCCGTCGCGACATTGCCGCAAATGCGGTCTAAATCCGGGAAACGTCCGATATGGGCGCGCTGTGAGCGGTCAATTGTCACAAGGGTGACCGGGCCGGTCAGGAGCGCCGGCAAAAAAACTTGCTTTTGGCTCGCAATCTCCGTGCGGAGACTCGCATGAGCAGGGAAACCTGTCTATAGTCCGCGCCGTTTGCCCCGGTCCGGTTGCCGGGGCTTGTCGTGTTGGCATCCCGGACATGTTCCGGATGGTGCGGAAGCTGCTTCAGGAGAGCAAAGTCTAGATGGCGAATGTGGTTGTTGTCGGTTCGCAATGGGGTGACGAAGGCAAAGGCAAGATTGTCGACTGGTTGTCGGAACAGGCCGATGTCATCGTAAGGTTCCAGGGCGGGCACAATGCCGGTCATACCCTTGTCATCGATGGTGTCAGCTACAAGCTGTCTCTCCTGCCGTCCGGGGTTGCACGTGAAGGCAAGCTTTCGGTAATCGGCAACGGCGTCGTGCTGGACCCGCACGCCCTTGCAGAGGAAGTCGAGCGCCTGGGCAAGCAGGGTGTCGTCGTGACGCCCGAATCTCTGCGCGTTGCCGAAAACGTGACGCTGATTCTGTCGCTGCACCGCGAACTCGATGCCCTGCGCGAGAATTCCAACACCGGTACACGCATCGGCACCACCAAGCGCGGTATCGGCCCGGCCTATGAAGACAAGGTTGGTCGCCGTGCCATCCGCCTGATGGACCTGAAGAATCTTGCGACCCTTCCGGCCAAGATCGACCGCTTGCTGACGCACCACAATGCGCTGCGCCGGGGTCTCGGTCAGGACGAGATTTCCGCACAGGCGATCTATGACGAACTCGCCAGCATCGCCGACAAGGTGCTGCCCTACATGGACAAGGTCTGGTACCTGCTGGACGAACAGCGACGCCAGGGCAAGCGGATCCTGTTCGAGGGCGCCCAGGGTGCGCTTCTGGACATCGACCATGGCACCTATCCGTTCGTAACGTCTTCCAACACCGTTGCCGGCCAGGCCGCAACGGGCTGCGGCCTCGGCCCGGGGTCGATCAACTACGTGCTCGGCATCACCAAGGCTTACACGACCCGTGTCGGCGAAGGTCCGTTCCCGACCGAGCTGAAGGATGAGGTTGGCGAGTTCCTGGGCACGCGCGGACATGAATTCGGAACGGTGACAGGCCGCCGTCGCCGCTGTGGCTGGTTCGACGCGGTTCTGGTGCGCCAGACCGTCTGCACCTCCGGCATCAACGGCATCGCGCTGACCAAGCTGGACGTTCTGGACGGCCTTGATGAAATCAAGATCTGTATCGGCTATGAGCTGGACGGCGAGCGGATCGACTATCTGCCGGCCTCGCAGGGCGCGCAGGAGCGGGTGAAGCCGATCTACGAAAGCCTGCCGGGCTGGAAGGAATCGACCGAAGGGGCCCGGACCTGGGCCGATCTGCCGGCGCAGGCGATCAAGTATGTGCGTCATGTCGAAGAACTGATCGGTGCTCCGGTGGCTCTTCTGTCGACAAGTCCGGAACGGGACGACACAATTCTTGTGCAGAATCCCTTCCAGGATTGAGATATGTGACGTTAAAAGCACATTATTAAGGACTTAGGTTGCGTGCTGCGAATCGCTGCATGCAACCGCCCTTCGTTTTCGGCGTTCCATGTGTGTGCCGAAGAGACAAATCTGTGTTAGGAAAAAGGGTACTGCGAGGGTTTCTGTCGCGGCGAGATATTGAAGAAATAGCACCTGTTTTCGAAAAACTTGCTATAAGCCTGAGAATGATACGAAATCTCGGGCCCGCAGAACAGATCCTTGCAGTCGGCCGGTAGGCAGGAAGATGGCTGATTACTATTCGATTCTGAAGAAAACGATCGCGTCTTTACCTGAAAACAATGGTGCTGCACGCAGAAGCGTTTACAGCCGTGCGCGCAATGCCATCGTCAATCAGCTCAAAGCCTATGAACCGCCGTTGGCGCCGTCCGAAATCACGGCTGAGCAGTTGCGTCTTGAAGAAGCCATCCGCAAGGTGGAGGCCGAGGCCGCACGCGAAAGCCTGGGGCTGAGTCCGACCGTTCCGAAGGTTGAAACGCCGGCCCCCGCACCGCAGGTTTCCGCTCCACCCGTGACGCCGCCGCAGGCTGAGCCGGCCGCAGAGGCCACAACTGACGTGCCTGCCCCGCAGGAGCCGGAAGCAGCTCCCGCGCCAACAGTGGAAACGCCCGACCCTTCGCCCCTGAAAGAAACCCTGTCGCAGGCCGAAGCGCTTGGCACGGCAGCCAGCCAGGCTGTTCACAACGCCAAGGAAGCTTCCGATCCGAGCGCGGCGCCCGTGCGCCAGGAACCTTCGTTTGGTGGACCGGCGCAGGCGGAACCGGCGGATGACAGCCTGTTCGAACCGACGAACGGTGCCGCGGCATCCGTTTCCGTCGATCAGCCGTATCACGGCGAGGAGACCCGCAAGCCCAAGGATGAGCCGGCACCGAAGAAAAGCCGCGACAAGCGGTCGAAGCCGAAGGCGTCCGATGCGCTGCGCGGGGATACGTCCGGCAGCCGCACGGTTCCGATTGCTCTTGCTGCCGCAGTGCTGGTGCTGGTCCTTCTGGGGGCAGGTGCTTATTTCCTGATGCCCGCGGGCGAGCAGAGTGTCGATAGTGGCAACGTACCTGCCGCATCGTCTTCACAAACGGCCTCGGACACCGAACCGGTCACCGATCCGGAACCGCCGGTCTCGACGGCCGCCGGGGAAGGCGAAGAACCGTCGAAGAACACCGACCGTCTGCTGAATGAAGGCGAGACGGATGTGGTTGCTCCGGATGCGCGTACGGTTACCACAACAACCATTACCGGACAGTCCGACAACTCACAGGCCGACACGCCGCCAGAGACCGCGCCGGAGCCGTCCCAGCCGTCCATCGTGACGAGCGCCGACAGCGATCCGGCGCCAGCGGCAACCGAAAATCCGGTTGCCGTTCCGGAAGACAATCTCTCAGCGATTTCGCCCGATGACAGTGCGCCCGCACCGTCTGCTGCTGCAGCGGCGGATCCTTCGGTACAGCGCTCCATTCTCTATGAAGAGGGCGAAGAGTCCGGTGGCGCCGGCACTGCGGCGCAAGGTGCCGTTGTCTGGAGCGTCGAGGAAGAAACCAATCTCGATGGCAAGGCTCTGGCGGTTCTGAGTGCGTCCGTCGAAATCCCCGAGCGGGATGTGAAGGTCGACATTCGCATCAAGCCGAATGACGACACCTCCCTGCCTGCCAGTCACCTTGTCGAGATCAAATACGAGTTTCCGGAAAACTTCGCTCCGGGCGATGTCGTCAACGTTCCGGGTCTTGTCATGAAGCCTACGGAAGAGGCCCGCGGCGATGCGCTGATCGGCGCTTCGGTGAAGGTGTCTCCGGGCTTTTTCTGGATTGCCCTGTCCAGCCTGCCGAACGAGCAGCAACGCAATCTTGCCCTGCTGCGTGAACGCGGCTGGATCGACATTCCGATGCTGTATGAAAACGGCAAGCGCGGTATTCTGACCCTTGAGAAGGGCACGGTCGGTGCGGACGCCGTCGAAAAGGCCATCACGGCCTGGCAAGCCGGCTAAGCGGTATTTGCCTGTTTTGAGAATTGGCAGAAGCCGCTTCAAAGCGGCTTCTGGCTGTTTACGCCAAGTCGTCTGTCCCCTTTCCATCCTGGCAGAGCGAACTGCGAGCCGGGACCAGGCACCGAGAATCTCGATTTCTTCATAGGCTTATCGCTACATCCAAAGGGCGATGATCTGGGGTCCCTGGTCTCGGGTCCAAGCGGCGCTGCGTCCGAATGGACGGCGCGAGCCCTTGGCAACCACCTAAAAACCGTTTCGCAGCGACTTGCCTTTTTCCCTGACACGAGGCATGTTCCGACTTGGTCCGAGGGGTGTTCCGGTTACCGGAGCTGAGATGGCGTGATGCCGAACCCTTAGAACCTGATCCGGGTCATGCCGGCGAAGGGACGGAATCCTTAGCCTATTCCCGGATCTCCATTGTCATTTTCGGCTTGTCCGAAGACGGGAGATCCTATGCGTATTTGTCTGCGACCGCAGCCCTGGCTGCACATCCGACTGCCGCTATCGGCGCCTGAACCTGCCTGTCAGCCTGTGACAACGAGGGTGGCTGGATGATGGTTTTCCTGAAAGCCGTCGGCCGGTCGGTGTTCGGCCTCATCCTGACCGTCGCGATCTGGGCGGCCATCGTCCACATCTTCGACACCCAGCACTACATCCTGCCGGGCCCGGACCGGGTCTTGGCGGCCTTTGCCAAACACGCCGGCTTTCTGCTGCATCATGCCGGTATCACCGCCTATGAGACAGTGCTGGGCTTTGTGCTCGGAGCTGCGGCGGGGGCGCTGCTTTCCGTTCTGTTGTGGCTGTTTCCGGTCGCTGCAAGGCTGGCCATGCCGCCCATTCTGGTTACGCAGGCCCTGCCTGTCTTTGCCATCGCGCCGATCCTTGTGCTCTGGCTGGGGTTCGGGCTGGCGTCCAAGATCGTCGTCGTCATCCTGGTCATCTTCTTCACGGTCACATCGACATTTTTCGACGGCCTGCAGCGGCTGGATCCGGGTTTGCACGATCTCGCCCGGCTTTATCGTCTGTCTCGTTTGAAGGAACTCTGGTTCTTCCGCCTGCCGTCAGGCTTGCCGGCGTTTGCCTCCGGCTTGCGGGTCGCTGCCGTGTTCGCGCCTATGGGGGCGATCATCGGCGAATGGGCAGGGGCAAAGGGCGGCCTTGCCTTCATCATGCTTCAAAGCAGCAACCGGATGCAGGCAGACATGATGTTCGCCGCCCTGATCCTTCTCGCGGCCATGGTGCTGATCATGCGCTTTGCCGTGAACCATCTCACCCGACTTCTTGTTCCCTGGCAGACGCTCAGCTAGCTGCCACTCAACGGAGGACCTCATGAAAAAACAATTCCTGTCTCTTGTTCTTGCCGCCGGATTGCTGGCGTCGGGCCCGGCGCAGGCCGGTGAAAAACTGACTTTGCTGCTCGACTGGTTCGTAAATCCGGATCACGCGCCGCTGGTTACCGCTCAGACAAAAGGCTTCTTCGAAGCGGAAGGTCTCGACGTGGAGATCATCGAGCCTGCAGATCCGGCAATGCCGCCAAAGCTGGTCGCTGCCGGGCAGGGCGATATTGCGGTCTCCTATCAGCCGACGCTTCATGCGCAGATTGACGAAGAGCTGCCGCTGAAATGGATCGGCACGCTGGTGGAAACGCCGCTCAATTCGCTCATCGTGCTCAAGGATGGTCCCATTCAGGAGCTGAAGGACCTGAAGGGCAAGAGCATCGGTTTTTCCGTGTCCGGGTTCGAGGACGCAATGCTGGGCCAGATGCTGCTGTCGGTGGGATTGACCATTGATGACGTGGAGCTGGTCAACGTCAATTTCGCGCTTTCGGGATCACTGCTTGCCGGACAGGTGGATGCGGTGATCGGTGGCTATCGCAATTTCGAGCTGACCCAGCTCGAAATCGAAGGCAAGCCGGGCAAGGCCTTCTTTCCGGAAGAAAACGGTGTGCCGATCTTTGACGAGCTGATCTATGTCGTCAACAAGGACAAGACGGACGATCCGCGCTTTGCGAAGTTCCTGGCGGCTGTGGAAGCGGCCACTATCTATCTGAGCAATCACCCTGAAGAAGCCTGGAACGCGTTCATAGAGGCGTATCCGAACCTCAACGACGAGCTGAACAGACGGGCCTGGTTCGACACGCTGCCGCGCTTCGCCAAACGCCCGGCCGCACTCGACGCCGGTCGCTATCAGCGCTTTGCCGAGTTCATGGCCGAAGCCGGCCTGATCAGCAAGGTCGTGCCGGTGGAAAGCTATACAGCCGAGATCCGCTGATCCAACCATCTTACGCAAAGGAAAAAGCGCTGGAGCCTGGCTCCAGTGCTTTGAACTGTCAGAACCGAAAATTCCTCATTCGAAGTCATCCCGGCCAAGCGAAGCGCGAGCCGGGACCGGGGAGGCGAAAGCCTATCCGCATGTCAGTCTTTTCACCCGGCGGCTCTCCGGTCCCGGATCTTCGCTGCGCTGCGTCCGGGATGACTTCGGATGAGGTGTCAATCAAAAGAAAAGCGCCGGAGCGGGCTCCGGCGCATTTTTGTTATCCTACGGTTACCTGCCTCAGGCGGCAGGCTGGTCCATGGTGCGGGCGCTGTTGCGCACGGCCTTCTGAACCTTTTCGAAAGCGCGAACCTCGATCTGGCGGACGCGTTCGCGGCTGACGCCGAATTCGCCCGAAAGGTCTTCCAGCGTCATCGGATCTTCCGACAGGCGGCGCGCTTCAAAGATGCGCCGTTCGCGTTCGTTGAGCACGTCCATCGCGTCGTTGAGCATCTTGCGACGCATGTCCAGTTCTTCCTGGTTGGCGAGCAGGGTTTCCTGACTGTCGCTTTCATCGACAAGCCAGTCCTGCCACTCACCTGCGTCTGCTTCCGCGCGCACGGGCGCGTTCAGGCTGGCATCACCGCCCAGACGGCGGTTCATGGACACCACTTCCTCCTCGGACACTCCGAGTTTGGTGGCGATTTCCGATACCTGATGCGGCTTCAGATCGCCTTCGTCCAGCGCCTGAATCTTGCCCTTGAGGCGACGCAGGTTGAAGAACAGGCGTTTCTGGTTGGCCGTGGTCCCCATTTTCACGAGAGACCATGAGCGCAGGATGTACTCCTGAATAGCCGCCTTGATCCACCACATGGCATAGGTCGCGAGCCGGAAACCCTTGTCCGGTTCAAAGCGCTTGACCGCTTGCATCAGGCCGACATTGCCTTCGGAAACGACTTCTCCAATCGGCAGGCCATAGCCGCGGTAACCCATGGCAATCTTGGCGACGAGGCGTAGATGGGAATTGACCAGGCGTTCGGCTGCTTCAGGATCCTCATGCTCTTTGTAGCGCTTGGCGAGCATGTACTCTTCCTGCGGCTGAAGCATCGGAAACTTGCGGATCTCGTCCAGGTACCGGCTGAGACCGCCTTCCCCTGCTGTAAGCGTCGGAACGTTTTGGGCCATATCATGCACCCCCTTTCGTCAAGTTTGCGTCGCCTTCCTCCCGCTGCCCCACAGTGATACGCAAGCAAGCCATTTGGGAGGGAAGTCGGACGCACAATCGTGTCCGTACAGGCACACAAGATAGCCTAATATAGGTCCAAATTCGGCGAATGCATGGTCAGAAAACGAAAACGAATCCTAAAATTTTTGTAATCCGGATAAAAGATTTGCGAAATCGGCCGGGTAAGGGCTCTCAAAGCGCAAGGTTTTACCGTTTACGGGGTGCTCGAAAGCCAGCAGGCCTGCATGCAGCGCCTGCCGGTGAAAACCGTTCACGAGGCTCTTGAGCGGCTCCTCCAGACGGTTGGCCTTGGTCTTGAAACCTGACCCGTAATCGTCGTCACCGATCAACGGATGGCCGATGTGGGCCATGTGAACGCGGATCTGGTGGGTGCGTCCGGTTTCAAGGCGGCATTCCAGCAGCGAGGCGAGGGCGGGCTGCTCGGCATTGCCGAAGCGTTCCTTCACCTGCCAATGGGTGATGGCTTGGCGGCCGGAGGTCTTGACCACCGCAATCTTCTGCCGGTTTGCCTGCGACCGTGCCAGATTGGCGTTGATCGTGCCTTTCAGGCCGGAGGGGGCGCCCCAGACCAGAGCAGAATAGGCCCGTTCCAGCGGGCCGGTGCGGCCGTGGTCGGCAAACTGGGCGGCAAGGCCCTTGTGCGCCTGGTCTGTCTTGGCGACGACCAGCAAACCGGACGTATCCTTGTCGATCCGGTGGACGATACCGGGACGCTTGACGCCGCCGATGCCCGACAGGCTGTCACCGCAATGGTGGATCAGCGCATTGACGAGCGTGCCGGTCCAGTTGCCTGCGCCCGGATGCACGACAAGGCCGGCCGGTTTGTCGACCACGATGAGGTGTTCGTCCTCAAAGACGACCGTGACGGGGATATCCTCACCCTTGGGCTCGGGGTCCTCCGCCTGCGGCAAAGTGAGGGTCAGGGCATCGCCTTCATTGACCCGGTATTTCGGCTCAACTATTTTCGCGCCGCCGACGGTGACGTCCCCGGACTTGATCAGGGACTGGATCCTGTTGCGGCTAAGGGCTTCCAGATGAGTCGCCAGCACCGCATCCAGCCGTTTCCCGGCATCGGCTGCATCAACTGTTAAACTGAAATCCTGGTCCAGACCGGCCGGATACTCGAGGGAATTGTCTGTCATGTCACAACCTGATTATCGGGATGAGGGGCCGGGTGAAAAGCCGCTTGATCCTGCGGCCGAACGCATCCAGGCCAAGCTGAAGCGTCTGCTGCTCGGCTCGTCCCTCGTCATGATCGCCGGCTTTATCGCTGTCTTTGCAGCAATTCTCTACAAGATCAACTCCAATACGACCGATGTTTCCGCCGATCAATATGCCGCGACGGTGGCGGTTGGCGCTGATGCGGAAATCCTGCAGACAAATATCTCCGATGGTTTGCTGATGGTTCTGGTGCGCGAGGGCAGCAAGACCGCCTTGCTGCGCTTTGATCCTGTCACGGGGAAACAATTGGGTCGCACGGATTTTGTCGCGCGCTGACGTAGCGTCGAGCCTGAGTGGCTCGGTTATGAACAGGCATGTGACATAAAAATGAAAATTAGGGCTTGCGTCTTTTTCCATGCAGCCTTATACGCACGGTCCTCGGCTTGAGACAGTGAGCTTCTCAAGCCCCGCGCGCCCATCGTCTAGCGGTCTAGGACGCCGCCCTTTCACGGCGGAAACACGGGTTCGAGTCCCGTTGGGCGTGCCATTTTTCCCCAAGGCACAAACAGCATATGCACACCTTGCACACAGGGTTCTCCACCCGTTTGTGCACCAGTTTTGCACGCCGCGACAGCTGATCAGCCGCTGGCGGTGTCTTCCTGCTGTCCGGTCTCGATCAGTTCGACTTCGGCCTCCTGCGCGATCTGCGCGAAGTCCGGCGAGGGGCAATAATCTGTCACGAAGGTGCTGACCTGGCGCAGATGCCCGACACGAACCGGGGCGGTGCGCTCGAACTTGGTGCTGTCGGCCGCCAGAATGACGTGCCGTGCATTGTCCATGATGGTCTTGGTGACTTTCACTTCCCGATAGTCGTAGTCGAGCAGGGAGCCGTCCGGATCGATTGCAGATGCGCCGATGACCGCGAAATCCACCTTGAACTGACGCATGAAATCCACTGCCGCCTCGCCAACGATGCCGCCGTCTGAGTGGCGCAGCACCCCGCCAGCGATCACCACCTCGATCTGCGAATAACCGCGCATCAGGCTGGCGACGTTGATGTTGTTGGTGATCACCATAAGGCCGCGATGCTGCAGCAGCGCCTGCGCAACGGCTTCGGTGGTGGTGCCGATGTTGATGAAGATCGACGCGTTGTCGGGAATGAGAGAAGCGACCTTCTCGCCAATATCCGCTTTTTCCCGGCTGGAGATGATCCTGCGCGCCTCATAGCCGACATTCTCGATGCCGGATGAGAGCAGAGCCCCGCCGTGTGTACGTGCCAGCAGCCGCCGGTCGCACAGCTCGTTCAGGTCCTTGCGGATGGTCTGCGGACTGACATCGAAGCGACGGGCGAGATCGTCGACGCTGACGCGGCCCATTTGCCGGGCGAGTTCCAGAATGGCGTTGTGGCGTTCGATCAACATGTACCGCAGACTCGATTGAGTGAAAGATGGCTGACCCACCCTGCCTCAGCAGGCTGCAAACGCAGGTGAGGGGATCAGCAGGTCAGCTTCGTTGGATTTTCAGATGAGTGTCCATGGGACTAGATGACCGGAGCGGCCGTGTCAGATCAAGCCACATCTTTCTTTTTTTGTTTCGTGGCTTTCGTTTTCCGGTCGATGTCTTGCGTGGCCCCGGTGCCTGCCGACGTGGTTTCGGCGTCCGGTTTGGACTTGATCCGGCTGGAGGCGACGATCCTGCTCACCAGAGCCTCGGCGGCGTTTGCGATATTTGCGGATTTGGACTGAGCCTGAACGGGAGTCTGATCTTCATCCCCTGCCTCTTTCGACGCAGAAGCTTCGCTGGACGACGCCTTTGGCGCGTTTCCGTCTGACGGGGCATTTTCGCCCGAACCGGAAGCAACGGATCCTGCAGCAACAGATGCGCTGCGCGCGGCGAGGGGCGCTGCCGGCTTTGAAGGGGCAGTCGTTTCGGAGAGCCTGAAGTCCGGAGCTTCCTGACCGGTCAGCTTTTCTGCGAGCGCGCGGAAATCTCGGCGCAGGTCCATAAGGGCAGGAACCGAAGCAAGGTCCTTTTGCAGCTTCGCCATCTGAGCGGTGATCCGCTGAAGGGCACGACCCTTTTCGGCCGCGTCCGCCTGATAGCGCGCTGCGTCGTCGGAAAGCTTCTCCAGCTTGGCATCAAGGTGCTTCTGGCGCTCGCTTTCAGGGAACCTGGCGGCATCCAGCATGAGCGACAGGCGCGTGACTTCCGCCTGGGCAGACACATAGTTGGATTCCGTGTCGACCAGTTGGGCTTCCAGTTCGGCAAGCCTGGTCTTGGCGGTTTCGCTGCGTGCCGCATCCATCTGGCCCGCGACTGTCGGCTCATAGCGCGCCAGTTTGGCCTTGAGCATGGCGACTTCCGCTTCGAGCCCGGTAATGGTGGCAAGCGCCATGGTGCCGGAGGCAGGCAGCCAGCCGCCGTCATCTTCTTCGGTGTCGGCGCGTTTGGCGGCCGGCTTGTCTTCGGGAGACTTTGTCCAGGTTTCCGCAAGGGCTCGTTCTGCTTCCGACAGCTTCTTTTTCAGGTTGGTCACTTCAGACGACAGCATGTCGACGGCGTGCTGATCGCTCGCCTCGGCGGCGATCTTGGCTTCCAGGCCCGAGACTGTGTCCTGATGAGATTTTTTCAGCGCTTCGACTTCAGCCCGCATCCGCGTGGTTTCGAGCTGAAATTTGGCAGCCTTCTCGCGCTCGCTGTCGAGCCGCTTTTCGACCCGGCGCAGTTCGACGGCATGGCGCGCGCGTTCCTGATCCTGGGCGGCGCGGACTTCGGCATAGCTGGTCGGATTGACGGCGCGTAGGGCTTCTTCGGTCAGCCGGGCGGCCCGGCGATAAAATGCGGGCAGGATTGCCAGTCCGATCAGGCCGGCGGTGCAAAACCCCAGCGCCACATACATCGCTGCTTCAATCAAGTCCGGCTCCCGGTTACGTCTTGAAAAACGCCCACAACTCCATCAATAAACGACAGTCGCACTGCCGCCAAGTGTTCTACGTGGAACGAATGCAACCCGGCTTCGTCGTCAGGTTGCGTTGGTCGCCCGTCCAGTCAGATCAGAACGGGTTCCAGGTCGGCTTTTCGGTGAACTTCAGATAGCCCATGTTCAGCCCGAGACGGGCGCCGACACCCGCGCGCACAGGCACAAGCACGATCTCATTGTTCAACAGCACAGTCATGCCCACGCCGCCGACCAGGTAGGCGGACCCGTTGACACCGGCAAAGCGGGTGTAGATGGAGTTCACGGTCGGCAGGTTATAGACAAGCATCATGACGCGGGCACCGTCGGCGCCGAAGTCCCAGCCGACGGACGGGCCTTGCCAGAACAGTTTGTGAGTTCCGGCGTTGCGCGTGTAGAGGTTGCCTTCGCCATAACGCGCGCCGGCGATGAGTGCGCCTGAGCCTTCTTCACCCAGCACATATCCGTTCGGCTCGCCGTAACTGGAAAAGGCCTTCTCGACAACGGACGCAAGGCCGCCCGATACGGAGCCGAAGAACTGGTGGCCGGCTTGCAGGATTTCGTCCTGGTCATAGGTCTGGCCCGTTGCAATCGGTTCATTTCCGGACGTCTGGGAGAACGCCGGGTTGGAAAACGCAAATGCGCACAAGGCCAGGAACGCAGCCGATATCAGGGATACAACTCGCCGGGAACTTTGTGACATTCGATATTCTCCCAAAGTTTCTTGGCCGCGCCGATTGTTGCCGTCCGGTCAGGCCGCAATGTTAAACTGATGCAATATCATGCTGATTCGCATGTGATCGTGCACCTTACATAAGCCGAATCAATGGAAAGCTGGCCCCAAAAAAAGACAAGGTTATGTCTTTGCGCTGTATTGATCCTGCTCTCCTGTCAATTTGCGGGGAAAGCCTTGGCACGTCCCCAGGTTTTTGTTCCAGATCCGATCACCGGATACGCTCTGGGCGGGCATGACCCTGTGAGTTATTTCGTCGACGGCTATCCGCGCAAGGGCAAGCGTGAGCACACGCACGCATGGGGCGGAACCGAATGGATCTTCGTCAATGAAGGCAATCTTGCCGCCTTCAAGCGCGATCCTGAAGCTTACGCACCCCTGTTTGCCGGTTGCGGCGCGCATGCGCTGTCCGAAGGATTTGCGACAGCAGGCAATCCGTTCATCTATGCCATTGTCGACGGCCATCTGGTTTTTTTCCATTCGGTGGTCAACCGGTTCCTGTTCGTCGTCAACGGCAGTCCGTTGATGACGGCCGCTCACGACAATGCCGAGCGGGTCGGCTGCGTGCCCCAGCGGTAGACAGACGTCCTGTCCGGCCGCATGCGAGTGCCGGAAAAGGCGGATTTCGGCGCAAACTTTCATCTGGATGACATGGATTGCAGCCCCCGGCTGCCTTGGCAGCCGCCGCGAGGATGTGTAACGCTTGCAGTCACTATGTCGAATCAGTTTCCGCAGCCTCCTCAAGAAGAGCCTCAAAACGCCATGTCTGCACTTAAAGAGCTTTCCTCTCTTGATCTTGCCGCCCTGGTGGCCAGCCGCGTCTGCCATGACATCATTTCTCCGGTCGGCGCGATAACCAACGGTTTGGAAGTGCTGGACGAGGAAGGGTCGGAGGACATGCGTGAATTCGCCATGGACCTCATCCGCAAGAGCGCTCGTCAGGCCTCGGCCAAACTGCAGTTTGCCCGTCTTGCATTCGGGGCAGCAGGTTCCGCAGGTGCCGAAATCGACCTCGGGGATGCTCAGGTCGTTGCAACCGGGTTCATGGAAAACGAAAAATCCGACTTAAATTGGCAACTGTCCCGGCATCTGATGCCGAAAAACTACGTAAAACTACTTCTTAACCTGATCCTGATCGCCAACCAGTGCGTTCCGCGCGGCGGCGAAATCAAGGTTGAAATGGAAGGTGACCCACAATCGCCGGCCTTCACGCTCCAGGCCAGCGGCCTCAATCCGCGCATTCCACTGGGAATGAAGGAAACCCTTGGCGGGGAAGAGCCTGAGCGGGTCGATGCGCATTCCGTGCAGCCAATCTACACGTTGCTGCTGGCCCGCGAATGCGGCATGGTATTAACGATAGATAAACAAGAAGAGTTGGTAAAAATAACGGCCCTTTTGGCAGAATAATCAAGGCCTTCAAAAGACTCCATCCGCTTCAGCGTATCTTAACTGTTTGCCGTCAACCTAGCTCTCATGGACTTCTCGGTCCAGACATCCCTTTTGGGGTGCGGAACCAGTAACAAGTCGGGTGAGAGCAGGCCATGGACGACCTCCTCAGGGAATTCATTACAGAGACCAATGAGAGTCTCGATGTTGTTGACGTTGAGCTCGTAAAGTTCGAGCAGGAACCGAACAACGCCACTATCCTAGATAACATTTTCCGCCTGGTGCACACGATCAAGGGCACCTGTGGCTTCCTGGGCCTTCCCCGTCTTGAAGGTATCGCGCATGCTGCTGAAACCCTCATGGGGAAATTCCGCGACGGCGCTCCTGTCACGCAAGAAGCCGTTTCCCTCATTCTGACCTCGATCGATCAGATCAAGGACATTCTGGGAGACCTGGAATCTGCTGAAGGCGAAGAGCCGCAAGGCGACGACAGTGAGTTGATCGGTCAGCTGGAAGAAATGTCCGCGAAGGCTGACGCCGCCATGAAGGGTGGTGCGGCTGCCAAGGAAGCTCCGGCGCCCGAGCCTGTGGCGGAAACAGCCGAGGCCGAGCCGGAAGCATCCGTAGAGGAAGTTTCAGCCGATCAATCGCTGGAGCGCCCGCTCCGTCCTGGCGAAGTGTCGCTGGACGAACTTGAGCGCGCCTTCCGCGAAACCGAAGTTGAAGTTGCTGAACCGGTGGTTCAGGAAGCTGAAGAAATCGTCGAAGAAGTCGAAGAGCCCGAGCCCGCTCCCATTGCGGTCAAGGCCGAAGCCAAGGTGGCTGCCAAGACCCCGGCGAAGAAATCCGGTGGCGAAGGCGGCGAGAAGAAGTCTTCCGGCGGCGGTGTTTCCAACCAGAGTATCCGCGTTGCGGTCGACACGCTCGAACACCTGATGACCATGGTGTCCGAACTGGTGCTGACCCGGAACCAGCTTCTGGAAATCGTGCGCCGTCACGAGGACAGCGAATTCAAGGTGCCGTTGCAGCGCCTGTCGAACGTTACCGCCGAACTGCAGGAAGGCGTCATGGCGACGCGCATGCAGCCCATCGGCAACGCCTGGCAGAAACTGCCGCGTATCGTTCGCGATCTCAGCCAGGAACTTGAAAAACCGATCGAACTGGAAATGATCGGCGCGGATACCGAACTGGACCGCCAGGTTCTTGAGATGATCAAGGACCCGCTGACACACATGGTCCGCAACTCGGCCGACCATGGTCTGGAGCGTCCGGAAGATCGCCGCGCGGCAGGCAAGCCGGAAAAGGGTACCATTACCCTGGCGGCCTATCATGAAGGCGGCCATATCATCATCGAAGTTCGTGATGATGGTAACGGCATTGACGTCGAGAGGGTGAAGGCGAAGGTCGTGGAACGCGGTCTGGCGTCGGAAGCCGAAGTCGACAAGATGACGGACGCCCAGATCCACAAGTTCATCTTCGCTGCCGGGTTCTCCACGGCTGCAAAGGTCACCAGCGTTTCAGGCCGCGGCGTCGGCATGGACGTGGTGCGCAACAACATCGAACTGATCGGCGGTACGGTCGACCTGCGCTCTACACAGGGCAAGGGCTCGAGCTTCATCATCAAGATCCCGCTGACGCTTGCCATCGTTTCGACGCTGATCGTCGAAGCCGGCGGCGACCGGTTCGCGATCCCGCAGCTCTCCGTTGTCGAACTGGTCCGCGTGCAGACCAATTCGGAACACCGTATAGAGCGGATCAAGGACACCCCGGTTCTACGCTTGCGCAACAAGCTGCTGCCGCTGGTGCACCTGTCCCAGCTCCTCGGTATCTATGAGGGAGAAAACGCGGACGAGGCGATCGATGCGGACAACGGCTTTATCGTTGTCATGCAGGTCGGCAGCCAGACATTCGGCGTGGTCGTCGACGGTGTCTTCCATACGGAGGAAATCGTGGTCAAGCCGATGTCGACCATGCTGCGCAACCTCGGCATGTTCTCCGGCAACACCATCCTAGGCGACGGCTCGGTGATCATGATCATCGATCCGAACGGGATCGCCGGTGCCATGGCAAGCCATGCATCGAGCGCGGTTACCGAGAACCAGGAAGACGAACACGAAGACCTGCAGAGCCGTGCCGTTTCGGGCCAGAGCTCGATCTCTCTCCTGCTGTTCCGTGCCGGTGCGCCGGAGCCGAAGGCCGTGCCGCTGTCGCTGGTCACGCGTCTGGAAGAGTTCGAGGTCTCCAAGATCGAACGGTCGAACGGCCGCGATCTGGTCCAGTACCGCGGTGCGCTCATGCCGCTCGTCTATCTGAACGAAGGTGACAGCCACAAGTCGGAAGGCACCCAGCCGATGCTGGTGTTCTCCGATGCGGGCCGCTCCATGGGCCTCGTGGTCGACGAGATCGTCGACATTGTCGAGGACCGCATGAACATCGAAGTCGGTTCGGAGCGTCCTGGCATCCTCGGCTCCGCCGTGGTCAAGGAACGTGCGACCGAGATCATCGACCTCGGCTACTACCTGCCGCAGGCCTTCGAAGACTGGTTCATGCGCAAGGAAATGGACATCGAGGCGCTCACCAAGAAGGTTCTATTCGTGGATGACTCGTCCTTCTTCCGCAACATGCTGACACCGGTTCTGAAGGCCGCCGGCTATGATGTGACCACCTGTACCGGTCCGCATCAGGCGTTCGACCTTCTGGAAAACGGCGACAAGTTCCATGCGATCGTCAGCGACATCGAAATGCCGGAAATCAACGGCTTCGAGTTCTGTGAATCGCTGCGCCGCGATCCCCGGTTCCGCAACATTCCGATCCTGGCCCTGTCGTCCATGGTGACGCCGGCTTCGATCGAACGCGGCCGTCAGGCAGGCTTTGACGACTATGTCGCCAAATTCGACCGTCCGGGCCTGATCGCTGCCCTGAAAGACGTCTTCTCCGGTGAAATGGGAGCTGCAGCATGAGTGTGCTGGAACACAAACTCAACGCGGAACAGAAATCCGCAAGTGACATGATCCAGTATGTAACCGTGGTCATCGGCGGCCAGTTGTTCGGCCTGCCCATATCCCAGGTACATGATGTGTTCGTGCCGGAAAGCGTGACACGCGTACCGATGTCGGCTCCCGAGGTTCAGGGTGTCCTGAACCTCCGCGGACGCATCGTCACCGCGATCAACATGCGCCGCCGCCTGCATTTGCCACCTTTGAAGGAAGGCCAGATGATGGCCGTCGGCATCGAGTACAAGCAGGAAAGCTACGGCCTTGTCATCGATACGGTTGGCGAAGTGCTGACGCTTTCGTCCGCATCGGCGGAACCCAACCCGTCGAACCTGGATCGCCGCTGGGCAGAGATATCCGGAGGCGTGCATCGCCTGGATGGCCGCCTGATGGTCATTCTGGATGTCGATCGACTGCTCGGCTCGATGTTCACCGAACCCATGGCTGCAGCATAGTAAGGCCATAATGGCTATTGAGTGGAGTTAAGCCTGATGAAACAGTGCCTCGTAGTCGATGACTCAAGTGTCATCCGGAAGGTGGCTCGCCGCATTCTCGAGGATATGAATTTCGAGATCACCGAAGCGGAAGACGGCCAGCAGGCGCTTGACGAATGTCGCAAGACCATGCCGGACGCAATTCTGCTGGACTGGAACATGCCCGTCATGGACGGACTTGAATTCCTGACCAGCCTGCGGGCGGAAGAGGGTGGTGAAAACCCGATCGTCGTATTCTGTACCACTGAAAACGACGTTGCGCACATCGCCCGTGCCATTCGCGCCGGCGCAAACGAGTACATCATGAAACCGTTCGACCGCGAAATCGTGGAAGCCAAGTTTCAGGAAGTCGGTCTTATCTAGTTTCGAGTTGGGCAATCTAAATGGCGTTTGCGCAAAGAAGCATAACTGCGGGCACGAGTCCGGGCAGCGATCCCATCAAGGTCATGGTCGTAGATGACGCCGTCGTCATCCGCGGACTTCTGACACGCTGGCTCGGTGAAGACAAAAGTCTGAAAGTCGTCAGCTCGCACCGCAACGGCAAGCTTGCTGTAGAAGATATCGAAAAAAGCAATCCGGACGTCGTCGTTCTCGACATCGAGATGCCGGAGATGGATGGCATGACGGCCTTGCCGCTCATGCTGGCAAAGAAGCGCGATCTCGTCGTGATCATGGCTTCCACACTGACCCGCCGGAACGCGGAGATCAGCTTGAAGGCCCTGTCGCTCGGCGCTGCGGACTATGTGCCGAAGCCGGAATCGACGTCCGAGGTCACGACTTCAATCGATTTTCGCCGCGAACTGATCGAGAAGGTCAAGGCGCTTGGCGCGCGTGCCATACGCATGCGCGGGCCGGCACGCACCATGCGTGCGGAAACCAGCGCTGGCCGCACCGCACAGCCGGTCAGGCCGGTCTCGGTGCGCCCTGCAACCGACACTCGGGCGACCTTTCGTGGGGCGGCTCAACCGGCGGGAGCTGCTGCCGGAGCGGTCAAATACCAGACACGTCCGTATTCATCCGCGCGTCCGCGCATCCTGGCGATCGGCTCCTCCACGGGCGGTCCGCAGGCTCTGCAGGAAGTCATGCGCGAAGTGGGTACGGCCATGAACGATGTGCCGGTGGTCATCACCCAGCATATGCCGCCAACCTTTACTGCCATTCTGGCCGAACACATGGGCAAGGCTGCCCTGCGTCCGTCCAAGGAAGGCGAGGATGGCGAAGTGCTGAAGCCCGGCAATATCTATGTCGCGCCTGGCGGCAAGCACATGATCATCGAGAAGGACGGCGGCGTCGCCAAAATCCGGCTGACGGACGGTCCTCCCGTGAATTTCTGCAAGCCTGCCGTCGATCCCCTGTTCGACAGTGTCGCCAAGGTGTTCGGTTCGGCAAGTCTTGCAGTCATCCTGACCGGGATGGGACACGACGGTGCTGAAGGCGTCAAAACCATTGCGGCGGGCGGCGGCAGCGTGATCACGCAGGACGAAGCCACAAGCGTGGTCTGGGGCATGCCTGGCGCAGCTGCACAAACGGGCGTTTGCAGCGAAATTCTACCCTTGAAGGAGATCGGCCCGAAGATCTCGCGCGTTCTGAAGGGGAACACGAGATGACCCCGAGCGAGTTCGAGTTTCTGAAAAACTTTCTGAAGACCCGCTCCGGCCTGGTTCTGTCCAACGACAAGCAGTATCTGGTCGAAAGCCGCCTTCTGCCGGTCGCACGCAGTTCCAAGCTGGAAACACTCAGCGCGGTGATCCAGCAGCTTCAGCGCGGCACCAACCGGGCGCTGGAAACGGATGTGGTTGAAGCAATGACGACCAACGAGTCGTTCTTCTTCCGGGACAAGACCCCGTTCGACCACTTCAAGGACACGATGCTGCCGGCGCTGCTGCAAAGCCGCGCGACGCGCAAGCAGATCAAGATCTGGTGCGCGGCGGCCTCGACCGGCCAGGAACCTTATTCCCTGGCGATCTGCCTGAAGGAAGATGCCGCGAAAATGGCTGGCTGGCGGACCCGGATTCTGGGTACGGACCTGTCCAACGAAGTGCTGGAAAAGGCCAAGACCGGCCTCTACAGCCAGTTCGAGGTCCAGCGTGGCCTGCCGATCCAGATGCTGCTGAAGTATTTCGAGCAGAAGGGCGAGATGTGGCAGATCAATGCCGGCATGCGCGCCATGATCGAATGGAAGAAGCTGAACCTCCTGGAAAGCTTCACCCATCTGGGCGAGTTCGACATCATCTTCTGCCGCAACGTGCTGATCTACTTTGATCAGGCAACCAAGACGGAAATCCTCGGAAGGCTGGCTAAATCCTTGCCCGACGACGGCTATCTCGTTCTTGGAGCCGCGGAAACCGTGGTCGGTCTGACGGACGCCTTCAAGCCCGTTGCCGGCAAGCGTGGCCTGTTCCAGAAGAAACAGGCGGCCCAGGCGACGACCGGTTCGGCCGCAACGCCGCGGCTGGCCGTCGGTGGCGGTCTGGGGCTGCAGCGCTAAGGGCTCCTATGCCCGCACCACTGGCGCAGCAAAGCAGTTCAATTCAAAAAGGCGGCCACGGCCGCCTTTTCCATTCACGGTATCGTGAAGGGGAAAGAGCATGCGAGCTGCCCGTTGCCTCCCGCTAAGTTATTGAAATCCTGTTCTTTAATGCGCGTTCCTTGCGGGTGTCCAACTGACGCCGGCCGGTACTTGTCTGGACCTGAAACCATTCCATCTTCTTCGACGTAAGCTTTGCGTCCTGCCGGATACCAGGCGTGTCCGTTTGCGGGACGGTCTTGATGCATCGGAATTGCAGGGAGTGGACATATGACCGAGATTAAAGTTGAACTCACGCGCCGCGCAGCGCTTCTGGGGGCCGGCGGTGTGCTTGCCGGAGCAAGCCTTGCCGGAACCACCGTGGTTCATGCAGCCGCCGAAAAGCAGTCCGCCTTGCCGGCGTCGGTCGCCCGTTATTCCGTGGGTGGTTTCGAAGTCACGACATTGCACGACGGGGCGGTCACCTTGAACGAGCCGCAGAAGACATTCGCCATGAATGTTGACGCGGAAACTTTTTCTGCGACCAACGCCAGAAATTTCCTGCCTGACGACAGTTTCCAGATCAGTTTCACGCCAACGCTCGTCAACACGGGCAACGAGTTGATTCTTTTTGATACCGGCAATGGCGAGGGGGCGCGGCCGGGCAGGGGCAACATGCGCGCCGCGCTGGAAAGTGCGGGATACACGCCGGAGCAGGTGGATCTGGTGGTGCTGACGCATATGCATCCCGACCATATCAGCGGTCTGATGGAGGGCGGTTCACCTGCCTTTGCCAACGCGCGCTACGTCACCGGGCAGAAGGAATATGACTTCTGGGCCGCGATGGATGCCGAAGCCAACGGCGTTACCAAACTGATGGCAAGTCATGTCAAGCCGCTGGCGGAAAAGATGACTTTCCTTGACGACGGTGGCAGCGTGGCAAGTGGTGTCACCGCGATGGCCGCGTCAGGACATACGCCCGGTCACATGATCTACATGCTGGAGAGCGACGGCAAACAGCTTGCAATAACGGCGGATACGGCGAACCACTATGTCTGGTCCCTGGCGCATCCCGAATGGGAAGTCCGTTTCGACATGGACAAGGAAGGTGCTGCCGCCACCCGCAAGGATGTTTTCGGAATGCTGGCCGCCGACAAGATCCCCTTTGTCGGGTACCACATGCCATTTCCGGCGGTCGGCTACGTGGACACGAACGACAGCGGGTTCCGCTACGTTCCGGCATCCTATCAGTTGAAGCTCTGATCCCGTCTTTGTGACAGCAAGGAACCTGCCGCAGCCCCGGTTAGAGCTGTCCTCCCGTCAAAACAAAAGCCCCGGCGCAAGGCCGGGGCTTTAAAACGTCTACGTCTGATGCCGGATCAGGCGGCTGCTTCGACATCCGGTTCGCGCAGCACGTAGCCGCGGCCCCACACCGTTTCGATGTAGTTCTTGCCGGAAGTTGCTGCTGCCAGCTTCTTGCGAAGCTTACAGATGAACACGTCGATGATCTTCAGTTCCGGCTCGTCCATGCCGCCGTAGAGATGGTTCAGGAACATCTCCTTGGTGAGCGTCGTTCCCTTGCGCAGGGAGAGAAGCTCCAGCATCTGGTATTCCTTGCCGGTCAGATGGACGCGCTGGCCGCCGACTTCGACGGTCTTGGTGTCTAGGTTGACCTTCAGGTCGCCGGTGACAATCACCGATTGCGCATGGCCCTTGGAGCGGCGAACGATGGCGTGGATACGTGCGACAAGCTCATCCTTGTGGAACGGCTTGGTCATGTAATCGTCAGCGCCGAAGCCGAGGCCACGAACCTTGTCTTCAATGCCCGCGTTGCCGGAAAGGATCAGGATCGGTGTCTTGACCTTTGAAACGCGAAGCGTCCGGAGAACCTCATAGCCAGACATGTCCGGCAGGTTCAAATCCAACATAATGATGTCGTAATCGTACAGCTTGCCGAGGTCGATACCTTCCTCGCCAAGATCTGTCGTGTAGACGTTGAAGTTCTCGGACTTCAGCATCAACTCGATGCTCTGCGCTGTGGCGCTATCATCCTCAATCAACAATACACGCATGCCAATCCCCTTGTTCTGCCTTTCCTGGGCAAGTCGCAACGGCTCTGTCGGTGCCTGCTACGAAGGACTGATGTTAACCCCGACTCAAAGCTACCGGTTAATGGTTAACAAAATATGATTCGTAACGGCAAGCTCTGGAGAGAGGAAACTGTGAACAACAGTCAACTTATTGAATCCCCAAAAAAATCCGGATTCACAAATCTTAATGTTGAACTTTAAGAACCGGCGCTAACCGATTCCGTTCAGATTCCTTTCAACAAAGCCGTTTTGACTCCGAAATGGCTCTCGCTTGTCAGCCTTCCAAAGGTTAAGATTAACCAGAGTCGTAAACGATCGGTTACCAAATCCGTTAACGAGGGAAGGAAATTTACGTGAAGGCGCTTTTCGCCGAGATTGATTCGCTTATGCCGACCGAAATTTATGGCCGGGTGACTGCGGTTCAGGGACTTCTCGTCGAGATCGCGGGCCCGATTCACGAAATGAGTGTCGGATCGAGATTATTGATCGATAACGGTGAGGATAACCCCAAAGTACCCGCAGAAGTGGTCGGTTTTCGCGAAGGACACGCGCTTTGCATGCCGTTTTCCGGGCTGGAAGGCGTGCGAATGGGTTGCAAAGCGGTGATTCAGGCGCGCGACAGCGTGGTGCATCCGGCCAATGCCTGGCTTGGCCGAGTCATTAACGCACTTGGTGAACCGATTGATGGTAAAGGAAACCTTGTTCATGGCGGAGTGCCTCGCAAATTGCGAAGTTCACCTCCTCCGGCCTCCGAACGTAAACGAGTTGGGCCGCCTCTCGATCTCGGTGTGCGCGCGCTTAACACCTTCGTAACCTGTTGCGAGGGGCAGCGGATGGGCATTTTCGCCGGTTCGGGCGTCGGCAAGTCCGTGCTGATGTCCATGCTGGCGCGCAATACCAAATGCGATGTTGCGGTGATCGGTCTTATCGGTGAGCGTGGCCGCGAGGTTCAGGAATTCATCGAGGATGACCTTGGAGAAGCGGGGCTGGAACGCTCCGTGGTGGTGGTCGCGACCTCCGACGAAAGTGTTCTGATGCGCCGGCAGGCTGCCTATCTGACCATGACGGTTGCAGAGCATTTTCGCGACGAAGGCAAGAATGTCCTGTGCATGATGGATTCGGTGACGCGATTCGCAATGGCGCAGCGCGAGATCGGCCTCTCGATTGGCGAGCCGCCGACTTCCAAGGGCTACACGCCGACGGTCTTCACCGAATTGCCGCGTCTTCTGGAGCGGGCCGGTCCCGGCAAGGAGAACAGCGGATCGATCACCGGGCTCTTCACCGTGCTGGTGGAAGGGGACAATCACAACGAGCCAGTGGCCGATGCGGTTCGTGGTATTCTCGATGGTCACGTGGTGATGGAACGCGGCATCGCCGAGCGGGGCCGTTATCCGGCGATCAATGTCCTGAAATCCGTCTCCCGGACCATGCCGCGCTGCGTGCCGCCGGAGCAACTTCCGGTTTTGCGCCGGGCCCGCCAGCTTCTGTCGACCTATACCGACATGGAAGAACTGATCCGGCTGGGCGCATACCGAAAGGGATCGGACCCGACCGTGGACGAGGCCATTTACAGGTTCGACATGATCGACGATTTTCTCAATCAGGGAAAAGACGAAGCGACATCACTTTCTGACGGGTATGCGCAACTTGCCAACCTTTTGGAAATGACTCAGGGGTAAACTGCCCGTGTTAGGGGAGTATTGAGTAATGAAAACCCGAGACAGTTTGATCCGTTTGAAGCGGTTTCAGGTTGACGAAAAACGGCGACAGCTTGCTCAGATCGAGAGCATGATCGCCGAGTTCAACCGTATGGCCGATGAACTTGACGACCAGATCCGGTCGGAGCAGGAGCGGGTCGGTATCACGGATGTCACACATTTTGCCTATCCGACGTTCGCCAAGGCCGCTGCGGACCGGCGTGACAATCTGCGCAATTCCGCGCATGAACTGGATGATCAGCTTCAACGCGCCCGGGACGAGCTCAGCGAGGCGATTGAAGAGCTGAAGAAGTTCGAGCAGCTTGAAGAGCGCGACCAGCAGCGCGAACGCACCGCCCAGGAAATGGCGGAGCAGGATCTGCTCGACGAGGTCGCCGCGCGGGCACGCGGGCGCTAAGGCTTCAGACCTTCCCCTGCAACGCCGGTCTCCAACAGGGGGCTGGCGACGTTGGATGCATGTACTTATATTCCTGATCGTTGCTTGCGGCGGTCAGGTTTTGTGCTTTCCGGTCCGGGTGATATGGAAACGGTTGGTCGGACCGCCTTCACCGGGTGCCAGGCCGCAATATTTTAAGACGGTAGCCAGGGTACGGCAGTTTCGATGCGATTTTTTCTGGCTTTCCTGCTTCCCGTTTCCACGTTTTCCTTTGCCCTTGGGCTGACGCAGCCGCTGATGCGGTTCGAACGTCTCTATTTTCTGGAAGAACGCCCCACGCTGATCGAAATGGTGACGAGCCTTTATCGGGAAGGCGATGCCGTTCTTGCCGCGATTGTGGCGCTGTTTTCGATCGGATTTCCCGCACTGAAGATCCTGCTGATCCATGTGGCCGTGCTCAGCGGTGCGAAGACACGCTCGCTGGCGCTTCTGTCGATGGTCAGCAAGTGGTCGATGCTGGACGTCATGCTGGTAGCGCTGGTGCTTTTCGCGGCCAAGACCAGCGGATTGGCCGCCGCCGCCATTTTGCCGGGGCTTTGGTTCTATGCCGCCGCAACCTTGTCGACCGCGATCGCCGCGACGCTTTGTTCACGAAACTGAAGTCCCACGAAATCCGGCTCATGCGGGAAGCTGCGGTTTGGCGCACATCGGCTAGCCGGCCTTCCTGCCGGAACGGAGCGGGCAGGCGCGCGGTCCGGTGCGCCGGTATCCGTCAGCCGTGCTGGCGCTACATCGCCGCGGAGCGTGCCGGCCGGTCAGTGGCGTTTCTTGTTTTTTTTTCTCGCCGATTTGCCTGGAAGTCACCGCAGCGTGACTGTTTTGATTGCGCCGAACCGTCGAGATATTTCTTGTAGGTCACGGTCCATTCGGAGCCCTGTGCCGCAGGGATCTTCAAGTGGTCGCAGCGTACCTTGGCGAATAGGGCAAAGGTCGGGATGTCGAGGCCAGCCTTCGCTGCCGTTCTCAAAACCACATCCTTCTTGCCATTGAAAACCGCGTCCTTGAGCGCTTTTTGCGCTGTCCGCCCGCGTGCGCTGAGCAGTTCGATCGCGTGATTGAAGCGGCCATCCTGCAACAGCAGGATCATCAGTTCGTTGACGGTGATGTCCGAACGCTCGGCTTCCCGCCACAGTAGCGCCATGTCGGGATTGTTCAGCGCTTCGCCGAATTCCCGGCGCAGAACCTTGAGCCTTGCGATCTGATCGAGTTGTTCCTGCGACAGGGAACCTTCGATGATGCTGCGCAGCCGCTTCTTGGTCTCGTCGTCCACGAGTGGCAGCAGGGCCCGGCAAACCGCGGGGGAAAGGTCGGAGCGCAGGCAAAGGTCTTCACGCAAGACCACGTCTTCCGTGGCGTGTTTTACGAAAGACAGCATCGTCTCCCGTGACAGCTTGATCTCGCGATTGCCAACCAGAATGCGATGCACCGGGCGGTCGCCCTTTTCGGCAATTGCATCGGACACTTCAGTGGAAAGATCCGTGCGGCGGGCGATCACCTGCAGGTGAGCATTGCTCAGGCGTTCAACGAAATCGATCAGGTCTTCCTGGGTCAGCGCCGGGCTTTGCGCAAGCAGGGGCATGGCCACACTGACGTCGTCCTGGGCAATCTTGCGGGCAAGTTCCGGCGGCGTGTTCACATGTGTCGCCAGCTTGTGCGCCAGTCGTGCCCGGTCTTTCGGGGTGCCGACGCTGTAAAGCTTGATGATCACTTCGGAGAAGATGGCAAGTTCCCGGTCGGTCCGTTCTTCCAGGTTCGAGATCACAAGTTCGCTCACCTGCGCGAACAGTCGCCGTCGCGCTTCGTCGGTGCCTTCAAGGGCGAGTTTGATCAAGGACCTGGGCATCCCTTCCTCCTCGTCGGGCCAGATTGGCGCCCACATTGTTATTATTGCGTTACCCGATAGGTTGAGGTTGGCATATTACCTTGCGTTAGTGTGAGATCTTTTTCCAATTTCCAATGAAACGCTACTTATGCTGGAACCGGCAGTCTGCTTACTACTCAGTCAACTTGCATTCCACAATAGTACCTAAAAAATAACTGAAGACGGCTGCCTGAGCCTTTTCATCGCGTGTTGTTCCTCCATATTGTCCCTGCCATGGCCGGACGCCTGTTGGCCTTTCCGGAACGAACAAGGGTTTGAAATGACGATTTTGCGCTGTTGCCTCTTTTCTCTGATGATGATCTTCGCCGGAATGTCTCCGGTTCTGGCTCAGGAAAGCGGGGGGCAGTCTACAGCGCAGGAGCAGGTCCCATCGGCTGATGTCGAACAGGCGAATCAGGCACTGATAAAGGTCCTGAACGATCCGGAAAGCCGGGCCGCGCTGATCGATCTGTTGAAAAAGAACGCCGGCAGCGCTCAGCCCGCCGATGGTGACAGGCAGGTTCCCGGAAACGAAGCGGCAACTCCGGTGGAAGGGGCTTCCCAGCCCCTGCAGCAGGAAAATTTCGCCTTGCGGATCGGCGAATACACGCGCGCGCTGGTGGACGATGCGGGCTATCTGCTGCAGCAGGCCATGCGCTCGTTGAATGGTCTGGTTCTCGTCGCGCGGGGCGATATCCCGGTCAAATGGGACCGGGTGAAGGATATCGCGGTTCAGGTCGTCATGGTGCTGATTGCCGCCTATGCCGGTTTTCTTATCAGCCAGTTTGTCGCCAAGCGGCTCTATCCGCGCATTTCGGTCTATGCGCGCTACGGCGGCGGGCTGACCCGGACCTTCGTTCTCGTTCTGACATCGGTTGTCGATGCGGTTACGGTCGGGCTCGGCTGGGCCGTTGGCAACGCGGCTGCGCTGGCGAGTTTCGGAGGCCTAAAAGCGGGCGTCACGTTGCAGGAAAGCCTGGCGCTGAACGCGTTTTTCATCCTCGGCATGGCCAATGTCTCGCTGCGCTTCATCTTTGCGCCCGGGCGGCCGGAACTGCGGCTTCTGCCGTTCACCGATCAGAGTTCACTTTACTGGTATCGCCGTTTGCGGCTGTTCATGTACTGGATGATTTTCGGTGTATTTCTGGCGGTGCCGATCGCCAACGTTGCCGTCTCCTTCGTTCTGGGCAACGCCCTGCGGTTCATCGTCGTCCTTTTGGGTATGGTCTATCTGCTGGTTCTGGTGCACCAGAACAGGCACCGCGTGAACGCTGGCGCCAAGGATTACGCCGAACACCTGCAGAGCGCCATTGCCAAGCGCGCGCTCGTTCTGGTCGGCCAGCTCTGGCATCTGGCTGCCTTCGGTTACATCGCGGCGGTCTTCATCATCTGGGTCACCCGGCCGTTTGACGCCACGACCATCATCCTGAGAGCGACGGGGCTGTCGATCCTGACCATCATGGCGGGTATGGCCATCTCACTTGTCGTCACCAAAGCCATCAAGGGCGGGATCCGCCTGCCGGACGACCTGAACCGGACCCTTCCGGCGCTTCAGAGCCGGCTGAACGCGTTCGTGCCGCGGCTTTTGAAGTTCATCCGGTTTGCCGTGTTCCTGGCAACCGTGCTGCTGCTTCTGGATATCTGGGGTCTGTTGACGATTGCCGAGTGGCTGGCAAGCGAAGCCGGGGTGCAGCTTCTCAGCAGTTATGGATCCGCCTTCCTGGTCCTGTTCGTCGCCTTCGTCATCTGGCTGGCCGTCATGTCCTGGGTGGATCTCAGGCTGCAATCGCGCTCCGGATACATCGTGACCGCACGCGAGCGCACGCTGTTCCAGTTGTTCCGGAACGCGTCGACGGTGGTCATCGTGGTGATGGCGCTGCTGTTGTCCCTGTCGGAAGTCGGCATTGACATCGGCCCGCTGATCGCCGGTGCCGGTGTTGTCGGCCTGGCGATTTCCTTCGGCGCGCAGACCCTGGTCAAGGACATCATCACCGGTGCCTTCATCCAGATCGAGAATGCCATCAACGAAGGCGACGTCGTCACCGTTGCCGGCGTGACGGGGACAGTCGAGGGGATCACCGTCCGGTCCGTGCGCATGCGCGACCTGGATGGAACGACCCATATCATTCCGTTCTCTTCCGTCGACATGGTGTCCAACTTCATGCGCGGCTTCTCCTATCATGTCGCGCTGATCGGCGTTGCCTACGACACCAATATATCCGACGCGAAGGACGCCATGCTGGAAGCGTTCCGCAGGCTGCAGGAAACGGATTTCGGACCCAAGATCATTGGCGATTTCGAGATGCACGGCGTCACCAACTTCGGTGCCAGCTCCATCGATATCCGTGGCCGTATCAAGACGATCCCGGGCGAGCAGTGGGGCGTTGGGCGCGCATATAACGAATTCGTCAAACAGGTCTTCGACGAGCGGGATATCGAAATCCCGTTCCCGCAGGTCACCTACCATTCTGCGACGCCGCCTTTCGTCGAGGAAGACAGCAAACCGAAACAGCGCAAGAAGGTTGACGTCTCCGCGGACCAGCTTGAGGACGATGCGCCGGCTGAAGACTGAGAATAGAAGTCAGATCAATGCCTTGCGCATTCCTGATGAATTGTTTGACCCCGGCGGAGACGCAAGCCTCTTGCCGGGGTCTTTCGTCTTTATCTGCGAAATTGTTGATTGAATTTCGAGAAGTTTCGTTTTATTTTCATTTTCAATCCTGAGACGCAAAAACACAGGCCGGGGACAGTTATGGCTGCGGATTACGATCTTTTGATCATCGGTGGGGGCATCAACGGAACGGGTATTGCCCGCGACGCGGTCGGCCGGGGGGCTTCGGTTCTTCTGGTCGAGATGGGTGACCTTGCCGGCGCCACATCGTCGGCCTCCACCAAACTCATCCACGGCGGGCTGCGTTATCTGGAGTACTACGAGTTCGGCCTGGTGCGCAAAGCGCTGAAGGAGCGCGAAGTGCTGTGGCGGGCCGCGCCCCACATCGCCTGGCCGCTGCGGTTCATCCTGCCACACCACAAGGATCTGCGCCCGGCATGGCTCCTGCGGCTCGGTCTGTTCATGTATGACCATCTGGGCGGCCGCGAACTGCTGCCGGCCACCAAGACCGTTCGTCTGGACCAGGCACCGTTCTCGCAGGGGCTGAAGAAGCTTTTCAAGAAGGGGTTCGAATATTCGGACTGCTGGGTGGACGATGCCCGTCTTGTCGTTCTCAACGCGCGTGATGCGGCCGATCGCGGGGCGGATATCCTGACCCGCACCAAATGCATCAGCGCGCGGCGGGACGGGGATCACTGGCAGGTTGTTCTGAAGGATCTGGCGAGCGGCGAGGAAAAGACCTTAACCGCCAATGTGCTGGTCAATGCGGCAGGGCCCTGGGTTGCCGACATGCTGAACGGCGTGGCGGGCGCGAACAACAGTTCCAGTGTCCGCCTGGTGAAAGGCAGTCACATCATCGTCAAGCGCCAGTTCGAGCATGACCGCTGCTTTATCTTCCAGAACGGCGATGGCCGGATCGTCTTTGCCATCCCTTATGAAAACGACTTCACGCTGATCGGCACGACCGATGTCGATTTCCAGGACGACCTGAGCAAGGTCGAGATCTCGAAGGACGAGATCGCCTATCTGTGCAAGGCGGCGAGCGAGTACCTGGAAAATGCGATCACACCCGAAGATGTGGTGCACACCTATTCCGGCGTTCGCCCGCTTTACGACGATGGCGCAAAGGACGCCAAGGCGGCGACGCGCGACTATGTGCTCGAACTGGATGTCGGCGACGCAAGGCCGGCGATCCTGTCCGTCTTCGGTGGCAAGATCACGACCTACCGCAAATTGGCCGAGCATGTCCTGGATAAGCTGGAGCCGTATCTGCCGTTGAAGCGCGGGGTTTGGACCGCCTATGCGCCGCTGCCGGGCGGTGATTTCAAGGTCAGCGAATTCGACACGCAAGTTTCCCGGCTCGAAGCCGATTATCCGTTCCTGGACAAGGTGTTCGCCACCCGTTTGATCCGGCTTTACGGCACTGATGCGCGCTACATCCTGGGAGAGGCGAAGACGCTGGAAGACCTCGGCCGCTGCTTTGGCTACAATCTCCATGAAGCGGAAGTGAAGTGGCTGGTCCGCCGTGAATGGGCCCGCAGCGCTCAGGACATTCTGTGGCGGCGGACGAAGCTGGGGTTGCGGCTCAGCCGGGAGGAAGCGGCCGAACTGGACACCTATCTGTCGGCCTATCTTGCAGAGCAGGCCGGCGCTGCGGCATAGTTTTGTCAAACGGAACCAGACGACCTGCCGGCCTTGCCGGCAGTTTTCATGACAAGAAGAAAACGGGAGGTGCGCCATGGCCGGATGTGTTTTGGCAATAGACCAGGGCACGACGTCGAGCCGGGCAATTGTCTTCGGCGAAGATTTCCATCCAATCAGTGTGGGGCAGCAGGAATTTCCGCAACATTTCCCGAAGTCGGGATGGGTGGAACATTCACCGGCCGACATCTGGGCGAGCACCTTGCGCGTTTGCCGCGAGGCACTGGAAAAGGCTCCCTCTGGCGGGGCGGATGTTGCCGCGATCGGGATCACCAACCAGCGCGAAACCACGCTTGTCTGGGACCGGTCAACAGGCGAACCCGTCTATAACGCCATTGTCTGGCAGGATCGGCGTACAGCGGAGTTCTGTGCAAAATTACGCGCGGAAGGCCGGGAAGGCACCTTTGCGGCCAAGACGGGCCTGCTGCTCGACCCTTATTTTTCCGGAACCAAGATTGCCTGGATCCTCGACAATGTCGACGGTGCGCGTGAGCGCGCAGATCGCGGAGAGCTTGCTTTCGGAACCGTCGATACCTGGCTGATCTGGCAGCTCACGGGCGGCAAGGTGCATGCAACAGACGCCACCAACGCCTCCCGGACGCTGATCTACAACATTCATGACAACAAGTGGGATGAGGAACTCTGCAAGCTCCTCAACATTCCGCAAAGCCTGCTGCCCGAGGTGAAGGACAGCGCCGATGAATTCGGTGTCTCAGACACCGAGCTGTTCGGCCGGGCGATCCCGATCCTCGGTGTTGCGGGCGACCAGCAGGCGGCAACGGTCGGGCAGGCCTGTTTCGAGCCCGGCATGGTCAAGTCCACCTATGGCACAGGCTGCTTTGCGCTGATGAACACCGGTTCCAAGCCGGTCCGGTCCAATAACCGCATGCTGACGACCATCGCCTACAGGCTGAACGGCGAAACCACCTATGCGCTCGAAGGATCCATCTTCGTTGCCGGTGCCGCCGTCCAGTGGCTGCGGGATGGTCTGGGTCTCATTGAAAACGCCGCCGACACCCAGGCACTTGCCGAGCAGGCAGACCCGAACCAGGACGTCTATCTTGTGCCAGCCTTCGTCGGGCTGGGGGCACCTTACTGGGATGCGGAGGCCCGCGGTGCGCTGTTCGGTCTGACGCGCAACACGGGACCGAAGGAAATTGCCCGTGCGGTGCTGCAAAGCGTCGGCTTTCAGACGAGCGACCTTGTTGAAGCCATGCGGGCGGACTGGCCGGAAGCCGAGCAGCCGGTTCTACGTGTCGATGGCGGCATGACGGCGTCCGACTGGACGATGCAATTCCTGGCCGACATTCTGGGCGCGCCGGTCGACCGCCCAACCGTGCCGGAGACAACCGCCCTCGGTGCGGCGTGGCTCGCCGGTTCGAAGGCCGGTATCTGGCCCGGCGCCGAGGCTTTCTCGGCGGAATGGAAGCTGGAAAAGCGGTTTGAGCCGCGTTTACAGGAAAGTGAGCGGACAAGATTGCTTGCCGGATGGCAGGATGCCGTCAAACGCACGCGTTCCACGCAGGACTGACGATCGCATGGGCTCCCGATTTTGCGGGAGCCTATAAATTTCAGTCGGTTAGCGGATGTATGAAAAAGCTGCCACAGCGGTATTTGTTTTCCTGTGGCCGCCCTGGCGTGTTAAATATTTACGGCAGCAACTCTTACCTAGCAAAAAAATTTCAATATCGTCGTCAAATTAGAAATATGTTGGCAGTTGATTTTCTGACAAAAAAACGCCTTAGTTTGCGCTGGCTTGGGCTTAACTCCTTTGCGCGATTCAACGATGCAAGGCCCTTGCTCTTCATCAAGGGGAGAACAGTTTGATGAATTTCCAAAAAACCTTGAAGGCATCCCTTCTTGGCGTAAGCCTTGCTGTGATTGCAGCAACCGGCGCTTCTGCAAAAAACCTGGTTTACTGCTCTGAAGGTTCGCCTGAAGGCTTCGATGCTGCACTCTACACAGCAGGTACGACGTTCGACGCTTCCTCCAAGCCGATCTACAACCGGCTTGTCGAGTTCAAGCGCGGCACGACCGAAGTGCTGCCGGGCCTGGCTGAAAGCTGGGAAGTTTCCGAAGACGGCCTGGAATACACCTTCAAGCTGCGTCAGGGCGTGAAGTTCCACACCACCAGCTTCTTCACGCCGACCCGTGAATTCAATGCCGACGACGTGCTCTTCACCTTCGAGCGTCAGCTCAAGAAGGATCATCCGTGGCACGAATACACCGCCGGCACCGCCTGGGAATATTTCGAAGGCATGTCCATGCCGGACCTGATCAAGGAAATCGTCAAGGTTGACGATTACACGGTCAAGTTCGTGTTGAACCGTCCGGAAGCTCCGATGATCGCCAACCTGGCGATGGATTTCGCTTCCATCGTGTCTGCCGAATATGCAGCCCAGCTCGAAGCTGCGGGTACCAAGGACCAGCTCAACCAGCAGCCGGTCGGCACCGGTCCGTTCACTTTCGTGGGTTACCAGAAAGACGCCGTGATCCGTTATGCCGCCAACGCGGACTATTGGGGTGGCAAGCAGCCGGTCGACAACCTGATCTTCGCGATCACTCCGGATGCAGCCGTGCGCCTTCAGAAGCTGAAGGCCGGCGAATGTCACATCATGCCGTACCCGGCACCGGCCGACATCACAGACATCCAGTCTGACGATACTCTGACCCTGATGGAACAGCAGGGCCTGAACGTCGGTTACCTTGCTTACAACACCAAGCAGGCACCGTTCGACAAGCCGGAAGTCCGCAAGGCGCTGAACCACGCGATCAACAAGCAGGCGATCCTCGACGCAGTTTTCCAGGGCTCCGGCCAGGCTGCGAAGAACCCGATCCCGCCGACCATGTGGTCCTACAACGACGCCGTTGAAGACGACGACTACAACCCGGAACTGGCAAAGGAAATGCTGGAAGCCGCTGGTGTGAAAGATCTTTCCATGAAGATCTGGGCAATGCCGGTGCAGCGTCCTTACAACCCGAACGCCCGCCGTATGGCTGAAGTCATTCAGGCCGATTACGCCAACATCGGTGTGAACGTCGAGATCGTTTCCTACGAGTGGGGTGAATACCTGTCCCGTTCCAAGGACGAGAACCGTGACGGTGCCGTGCTTCTTGGCTGGACCGGTGACAACGGCGACCCGGACAACTTCCTGGCCGTTCTGCTCGGCTGTGATGGTGTCGGCGGCTCCAACCGCGCCCAGTGGTGCAACGAAGAGTTCGACGCACTGATCATGAAGGCAAAGACCGTGACCAGCAAGGAAGAGCGCACCAAGCTCTACGAAGAAGCGCAGGTCGTGTTCAAGGAGCAGGCTCCGTGGGCAACCATCGCTCACTCCGTCGTCTTCATGCCGATGTCCTCCAAGGTCACCGGTTACATCATGGACCCGCTCGGCGGTCACTGGTTTGACGGCGTGGACATTGCGGAGTAAATCCGCCTAACTCGAAGGAGGCGCTGGCAGCAATGCCGGCGCCTTCGGACATTCTGGCCGGCGGATGCCTTCCTGACATCAGGTCGTGTCCGCTGGCTCTTTGTATCTGGATCCTGACATGTTTCGCTTTCTTCTAGGTCGACTCGGCCTGTTGATACCGACATTCTTTGGCGTCACCCTCGTCGCCTTCTCGTTTATCCGCATGCTGCCGGGCGATCCTGCCGAGCTGCTCGCCGGCGAGCGCGGTATATCTGATGAACGGAGGGCTCAGGTTCTGAGCCAGCTTGGCTTCGACAAACCGCTTTGGCATCAGTATCTCGATTACATCGCCGGCATCTTCCAGGGGGATCTGGGCACCTCCTTCGTGTCGAAGAAGCCTGTGCTCGATGAATTTCTGACGCTGTTTCCGGCAACCGCCGAATTGGCTCTTTGCGCAATCATCATCGCCGTCTGCCTTGGCATTCCTGCCGGCATCTTCGCGGCCGTGAAGCGCGGATCGATCGCCGATCAGGCCATCATGGGAACAGCTCTGGTCGGCTACTCGATGCCGATCTTCTGGTGGGGCCTGCTGCTGATCATCCTGTTCTCGGGAACGCTCGGCTGGACACCGGTTTCCGGGCGCATCTCGCTGATGTTCTTCTTCCCGCAGGTCACCGGCTTCATGCTGATCGACAGTCTGCTGTCCGGCGAGAAGGGGGCGTTCCTCTCCGCCGTCCGGCACCTGATCCTGCCGTCCATCGTGCTGGCGACCATTCCGATGGCCGTCATCGCACGCCAGACCCGCTCCGCCATGCTGGAGGTTCTGGGGGAAGACTATGTGCGCACAGCCCGGGCGAAAGGGCTGCCGCCGCGTGCTGTCGTCGGTCTGCATGCGCTCAGAAACGCGCTGATCCCGGTGGTGACCACCATCGGTCTGCAGGTCGGGGTGCTTCTCGCAGGCGCCATCCTGACGGAGACAATCTTCTCCTGGCCGGGCATCGGCAAATGGCTCGTCGACAGTATCTCCCGCCGCGACTACTTCGTGGTTCAGGGCGGTCTGCTGCTGATCGCCGGGATCATCATGATGGTCAACCTGATCGTGGACGTGCTCTACGGCCTGATCAATCCGCGTATTCGCCACAACTGAGCCGGGGACAAGGAAAATGACAAATACCTCGCCGGCTGTGAAAGCCGACCAGACCAAGCTCCAGGCCGAAAGCCGCAACGCCACCAAAGCGCAGTTTCTGGAGTTCTGGTACTACTTCTCGCAGAACAAGGGCGCCGTGATCGGCCTCGTGATCTTTTCGCTTCTGGTCCTCATGGCGCTCTTCGCGCCGTTGGTGGCGCCGCACAGCCCCGACTTCCAGTACCGCGACAGTTTCCTGGTGCCTCCGTTCTGGGAAGAGGGCGGCAAGGCCGCGTTCCTGCTGGGCACGGATGCCGTCGGCCGCGATATCCTGTCGCGCCTCATCTTCGGTGCGCGCTTCTCGCTGTTCATCGGCGTCGTCGTGGTCACCATCGCCCTTGTCGGCGGTGTCGTGATCGGCCTTGTCGCAGGCTACATGCGCGGCATGACCGACACGCTGATCATGCGCGTGATGGACATCATCCTGGCATTCCCCTCGCTCCTGCTGGCTCTGGTGCTCGTTGCCATCCTGGGGCCGGGGCTGATCAATGCCATGATCGCGATTGCCATCGTGCTGCAGCCGCATTTCGTGCGGCTGACCCGTGCGGCCGTCCTGTCCGAACGCACGCGTGACTATGTCGTCGCGGCAAAGGTGGCCGGGGCCGGGCACATGCGGCTGATGTTCAAGACGATCCTGCCGAACTGCCTGGCACCGCTGATCGTTCAGGCGACACTGTCCTTCTCCAACGCGATCCTGGATGCAGCCGCCCTCGGCTTCCTCGGCATGGGTGCACAGCCGCCAACCCCGGAATGGGGCACCATGCTGGCCGAAGCGCGCGAATTCATCCTGCGCGCCTGGTGGGTGGTCACCTTCCCGGGCATTGCGATCCTGGTCACCGTTCTTGCCATCAACCTGGTTGGCGACGGCCTGCGCGATGCGCTCGATCCGAAACTGAAGAGGAGCTAAGCGATGTCTCTTCTTGAAATCAGAAACCTGAAGGTCGAGTTCGACACCGCCAAGGGTCCGTTCAAGGCACTGGACGGGGTCGATTACACGGTCGACGCGGGTGAGGTTCTGGCCATCGTCGGCGAGTCCGGGTCCGGAAAATCGGTTGCCATGCTGGCAACCATGGGCCTGCTGCCGAATACGGCAACGATCACCGCCGACAAGATGGAATTCGAGGGTCTGGACCTGCGCACCCTGTCGGCCAAGGAACGGCGCCGGGTGATCGGCAAAGACATCTCGATGATCTTCCAGGAGCCGATTGCCAGCCTCAATCCGTGTTTCACGGTCGGCTTCCAGCTGAGTGAAACGCTGAAGACCCATATGGGGATGAAGGGCCGTCAGGCCCGCGACCGGGTGGTCGAGATCCTGACCTCCGTCGGCATTCCGAACCCGGCTGAACGTCTCTCGGCCTTCCCGCACCAGATGTCCGGTGGTCAGTGTCAGCGTGTGATGATCGCGATGGCAATTTCCTGCGCGCCGAAGCTGCTGATTGCCGATGAACCGACGACCGCCCTTGACGTGACGATCCAGAAACAGATCCTCGATCTTCTGGTCCAGCTTCAGCAGGACAGCGGCATGGGGCTGATCATGATCACCCATGACATGGGTGTGGTGGCCGAAACCGCCGACCGGGTCATCGTGCAGTACAAGGGCCGCAAGATGGAGGAAGCCGACGTGCTGTCTCTCTTCGAAAACCCCAAGAACCCCTACACCAGGGCGCTGCTTTCGGCCCTGCCGGAAAATGCCACCGGCAAGCGTTTGCCCACGGTGAGCGACTTTGCCGAAGCAGGAGGTTTCTGAGATGGCTGACGACGTGATCCTCAAGGTCCGCGATCTCTACCGGACTTATGACATCAAGGGCGGCATGTTCAAGAAGGCGTCGACCCTGACGGCCGTCAAGGGCGTGAACCTGGACGTGGAGCGCGGTACCACCCTGGCGGTGGTCGGTGAAAGCGGCTGTGGCAAGTCGACCCTTGCCCGGATGCTCACCATGATTGACGCGCAGACCTCCGGCATGATCGAGATCGACGGTCTGTCGATCGATATCTCGAAGACGGGTATCTCGAAGGAAATGCGCCAGAAGGTGCAGATTGTGTTCCAGAACCCCTATGGTTCGCTGAACCCGCGCCAGAAGATCGGCCACGTGCTGGAAGAACCGCTGCTGCTCAACACCGACATGCCGTCGGCAGAGCGCCGCGATCTGGCCCTTCAGATGCTGGAGAAGGTCGGGCTGCAGCCGGAACATTACGGCCGCTATCCGCATATGTTCTCCGGTGGTCAGCGCCAGCGCATCGCGATTGCGCGGGCGATCATGATGAAGCCGAAGCTGCTGGTGCTCGACGAGCCGGTGTCCGCGCTGGATCTGTCGGTTCAGGCGCAGATCCTGAACCTTCTTGCCGATCTTCAGGAAGAAATGGGCCTCACCTATGTGTTCATCTCCCATGACCTGTCTGTGGTGCGCTACATCGCCGACAAGGTGATGGTGATGTACTTCGGTGAGGTGGTGGAATACGGTACGCGGGACGAGGTGTTCGAAAACCCGCAGCACGACTACACCAAGACGCTGTTTGCCGCGACGCCCCGGGCGGATGTGGCCAGCATCAGGAAACGTCTGGCCGCCAAGGCGGCCTGACGTCGCGGGAAATCCTCAGGCAACGGTTTCTGCGGCCGCTGGCGCCTGCCGGGCGGCCGCGCCGGCGACTTCGTATTGCTTTATTCCATCGAGGCGAAGGGGCGTCTGGGAGGAAATATCGCGGCTGGTGCCGTCGCTGAAGGTCACGGTGGCCGGTTTGCCGGAGTAAATTCCCGAAAGGGTGATCGAATCCTCGGAGCCGGCAAAGGACAGGACGGGAGAACCGCTGTCGTAGGAGATTGTCAGATCGTCGGCGGAATAGCCGTTGCCTATTCTGATTTCGAGACCTCCGGCCGAGGAGATCGTGTCGGCACCGTCTCCCTTCTCGAAATAGACGACCGTATCCGTGTTGACCCTGATCGTGTCGTTTCCTCGACCGGCATGGATCACGTTGCCGGAGTTGCCGGTGATCACATCGTCGCCGGCGCCCGCATGGATGGTGTTCCCGGAATTGACGTTGATGATGTCGTTTCCGCTGCCGGAAGTTACAGTGTTGCTCGCGTTGACGTTGATAACGTTGTCGCCGTTTCCTGCGTCGATTACGTTCTCCGCATTCGCGTTGATAACGTCGTTTCCGGTGCCGGTCGTGACGGCACTGTCCGCGTTGACCCTGATGACGTTGTCACCGTCACCGGCGTCGATGGTGTTGTCGGCATTTGCGTTGATAGCGTCGTTTCCGCTTCCGGTCGTGACGACATTGTTTGCATTGACCCTGATGATGTTGTCGCCATCTCCGGCGTCGATGGTGTTATCGGCGTTTGCGTCGATCGTATCATTTCCGTTGCCGGTTCTGATCGTGTTTCCCGCATTGGCCTGAATTACGTTGTCGCCGTCGCCAGCGTCGATCGTGTTTTCGGCATTGACCAGAATGATGTCGCTTTCAGCGCCAGTGATGATTTCGTTTCTTGCGTTCGCAGTGATGATTGAGCCAATCAGATCGTCTATCGACCGGCCTTGCGACGCGGAGCTGTCCGAGTTCTCAAGCGCCAGGCTGAGTCTGAACCTCTCAATCAGCTTTTCAACGTTCTTTTGTTCGGTAACCGCTTTCTCCAGAACGTCGGGAACTTCGGTGTTCGTCTGTTTGACCTGTCCGGCTTCCGTGGACATGCGCGCCGATGATTGGGGAGAATAAGCCGGGTATTGTGAAAAGGCACCGTTGATGTTCATCGACACTTTCCGATTTGAAGCGCTGCACGACAGGAAGTTGTAAAATTTCACCATGATTGTTCCTGCGCGTATTTAAGAATGCCTTAATTTGCCGAGAGGCTTCTGCGAGAGTGGGGTGAACGAAAGCACGTTTGGCTCTCCGAAGAGGATCCGTTTGTATTCCTGCCTGAGCATGCGCCAAAAATCTCTTGATCATTTCCATAATTCGAGTATTCTCGAATTATGGAAAAAGAAGACGCCCTGAATGCATTGGCTGCGCTTGGTCAGGAAACACGCCTCGACGTCTTTCGCCTTTTGGTGAAAGCCGGAAAAGAAGGCATGTCCGCCGGTGCCATTTCAGATGCGCTCAATGTGCGTCCGAATACCCTGTCGACCCACCTGGGCGCCTTGTCCCGCTCCGGCCTTGTGCACGCCGAACGGGACGGGCGCTCGATCTGTTATCGCGCGAGCCTTGAGGCGATGCAGGGCCTCGTCACCTATCTGCTGCAGGACTGTTGCGGCGGCAATCCGGAGCTCTGCGCCCCGATTGCTTCGCTTGTCGGCGGTGGCGGTTGTGAGCCGGGTGGAACGTGCTGACGCTCCGGTGCAACCTCGCATCCGGTTTGCTGAAAATCCGAGTTGAGAAAGAGTTGGAATGACACAGGAAACGTCACCCATGGGGATCTTCGAGCGCTTCTTGTCGCTCTGGGTCGCATTGTGCATTGCTGCCGGGGTCGGTCTCGGCGCAGTCTTTCCCGGAGCCTTCGAGGCAATCGCATCTCTGGAGTATGCCAACGTCAACCTGGTCGTCGCCGTACTCATCTGGGTGATGATCTACCCGATGATGGTCAACGTCGACTTCGCTTCGCTGAAAGATGTCGGCCGCAAACCCAAGGGCCTCTGCATCACGATCGTGGTCAACTGGCTGATCAAGCCTTTTACGATGGCGGCGCTCGGCATCCTGTTTTTCGAGCATGTGTTTGCCGGGCTGGTGGATCCGCAGACCGCCAAGGAATATATCGCCGGCATGATCCTGCTCGGTGTCGCACCGTGTACTGCCATGGTCTTCGTCTGGAGCCAGTTGGTGCGCGGCGATGCCAACTACACGCTCGTGCAGGTCTCCATCAACGACATCATCATGGTGTTCGCCTTCGCGCCCATTGCAGCGCTGCTGCTTGGTGTGACCGACATCGTAGTGCCGTGGCAGACCCTGCTTCTTTCCGTGATCCTCTATGTGATCATTCCGCTGGTGGCCGGCTATTTCACCCGCAAGGCGCTGGATGGATCGGGCAATGACGCGCGCATCTCCGAATTTACGGCAAAGGTCAAACCCTTCTCCGTGATGGGCCTTCTGGCGACCGTCGTGCTGCTGTTCGGATTTCAGGCCCAGACCATTCTGGAGAAACCCCTGGTGATCGTGCTGATCGCTGTCCCTCTGCTGATCCAGAGCTACGGCATCTTCCTGGTGGCTTATGCCTGGGGTTATTTCTGGCGCGTGCCGTTCAACACCGCCGCACCGGCAGCGCTGATCGGAACTTCCAATTTCTTCGAGCTTGCTGTTGCCGTTGCCATCAGCCTGTTCGGCCTGAATTCCGGGGCGGCCCTTGCGACGGTTGTCGGTGTTCTTGTGGAAGTACCGGTGATGCTGTCGCTGGTTGCCTTTGCAAACAGGACGCGGTCCCATTTTCCGGCGGCTGCCTAACCGGAGCCGCTGACCAGCGTCGTTGCCTGGCGGCGCAGATACAGCATCAGGTTTTCTGCGTGATCCATTGCGGCGGCCTCGTCTCCCGCGGCAATGGCACGCATCACCTCCATATGGCTCCAGGCCGCCGGGATGAGATCTGCCTCACCGAAATGGCGGTACCAGAACCGGCGGCTTTGCGTTTGCAAGGGAGCAAGAGCCTTTGCGGCAAACGGATTGCAGGCGGCCGTCGCGACGACCTCGTCGAAGGCTTTGTCCAGGCGCAGATAATCCTCCACATCCGGTTTCGCGGCGGCCTCGCGCATGTCTTCCGCAATCGCTTCAAGGGTTCTTCGCTCGTCCTTGCTGGCAAGCCGTGCAGCCAGACCGGCAACGAGGCGTTCCAGCGCATGGCGGGCCTCGAGGACTTTCAGAAAATCGGACGGGTTCATTTCGGCAACGACAATGCCGAGACGTGGCCGGATGTTGAGAAGGCCTTCCCAGGACAGCCGTTGAATGGCCTCTCGAATGGGCGTTCGGCCAAGGCCCAGTCTTTCGGTGAGGGCAATTTCGGTTATCGTGCCGCCTGGCTTCAGCTTCAGGGTAACGATCTCTTCTTCCAGCAGGCGATAAGCCTGCGCGGATCGGCTGGATTCTGCGGACATGGAAGAAAAGACCTTTGTATGTTTCAAATGTATTTTTGATATATCACAAAACGAAGCAGTAGACGAGCCTTGCCGGTTCTGGCAGGACGTGGAACCAGAAAACAATTACCGATCCTTGTTGGCTGCCGCAGGCAGTTGCCGCCTGATCCGGCGGTACACGCAAGTGATGACACACGAGAAAAGACACGCGGAATGAGCAAGGGACATGTCCATGTGATAGGTGCCGGCATTGTCGGCCTGGCAACCGCAGCCGCCCTGGTGCAGCGTGGCTATGGGGTTACGGTGCTGGACCGCGAAGGCCCGGCGGCAGGGGCAAGCCAGGGCAATGCGGCCGCCATCGCCTGGACGGATGTCGCACCGCTGGCGTCGCCCGGTCTGTGGAAGCAGGCCTTCAAATGGATGCTCGATCCACTGGGGCCGTTGTCGGTGCGACCGGCCTATGCGCTCAAGATCCTGCCCTGGATGCTGCGGTTCATGGCAGCCTCCAATCCCGCGAAGGTGGAGCAAAGCACGAAGGCGCTGGCGGACCTGAACGGTGGAGCGCTCCCGGCCTGGGAGGCGCTTTGGCGTGTGACGGGAACCCACAACCAGGTACGCCGGGACGGCTGTCTGGAACTGTTCGACACGGTGCAGTCACTTGAAGCCTCGCGCGCGGGCTGGGCCGAGCAGCGCGACTACGGCATCAAGGTGGAGGAACTCGACGCGTCTGCGATCCGCGATCTGGAGCCAGACCTTTCTGACCGTGTCGTCGGCGGCGCGCTGGTGCCGGACTGGGTTCAGGTGGATGAGCCGAAGGTGCTCTGCCTTTCGGTTGCCGAGTGGCTTTCCTCGCAGGGTGTCAAATTCGAGGTGGGTGAGGTCAGCCGCCTGCAGCCCAATGACACTGGCTGTGATGTGGTTCTGAAAGATGGCCGCAAGATCGAAGCCGAGCGGCTGGTGATTGCCTGCGGTGCATGGTCGAAGACACTTGCCGCGCAGTTGGGAGACCGGATCCCGCTGGATACGGAGCGTGGGTACAACATCACCATTCCGGAGCCCGGCGTTACCGTGAACCGCATGATCATGCTGTCCGGCCACGGGTTCGTGTTGTCGCGTTTGTCCAGCGGCTTGCGGGTGGGCGGCGCCGTGGAATTCGGTGGTCTGGATCTGCCGCCGAACTGGCGCCGGGTGGATGCCATGCTGGCCAAGGCAAAGCTGTTCTTTCCCGAGCTCAAGTCGGAGGGCGGCAAACGCTGGATGGGCTTCCGCCCGTCCATTCCGGACAGCCTGCCGGTGATTTCCCCGGCAACACGGCACGACCGCGTCTTCTATGCCTTCGGCCACGCCCACCACGGTCTGACCCAATCCGCCGTCACCGGCGAGATGATTGCGGATATGATCGAGGGGGGGCGGCCGGGCATCGATCCAGCGCCCTTTGCGGCAAGCCGGTTCTGAGCCAAGGGCAGCATTTGCTTTTTGACGAACAGTTGCGGCGGCCCGGGGGCCGCCGCTGTCGTGTCAGAGCCTCAGATCTTCAGATCCTTAGGGCTTCAGGGCCATCTTGACGCTGATATGCTGCGCCATCTCGTGAAAGTATTCTCCGGTCTGCTCAAAGCCGCAGGCGGCATAAAAGCGCCGGGCGCTCGTGTTTTCCTTGAAGACTTCAACGGTGAGCGGCCCCTTTCGTTTCACCGCATGTTCCACAAGGGCCCTTCCGAGGCCCTGTCCGTGGAAGCGCGGGTCGAGAAACAAGCCGCCTATGTAGGTGTCCAGCAGTGAAATGAAGCCAACGGCAATGCCGTCGATCTCCATGACATGGGTTTCCGCCTGCGGCAGATAAATGTCGCGGATGAGGGTAGCTGCCGTATCGTGAAAGTCGTCGCTCAGAAACGGATGCGCGTATTCGCTGGCCTTGCGCCAGATATGGATAATCCGTTCAGCGTCCTGGCTGACATAGGGTCTGATCATTTGGATAACATTGTCCTGGTCCGATCATGGAGTCATGACCGGGTATTGTCTCTGATGATGTTCGGCAAATGCAGCCCGGAAGGGCCGGGGGCGATTTGTGGATGGGCACCGGCGGGTGCCCGGAAGGTCAGGACATAAAATCTCCGAAGTGGACTGATTTCCCCATACCACAGCTCGCAAACGAAGGAAAAGGGCGGCGCACCGTTGAAGCTGACCTGTTCCGGCTCAGATCGCCTGCATCGGCGATTGGCGTTTTTCCCGGTAGAGCTTGTCCAACCGCAAGGTCACCATGGCAAACACCACCCAGCTTGTGTGAAACACAAGTCCGGCAAGGATGACGGTCCATCCGGGGATCGGGCCGATGGCAGCCCGGTGAAACACATCGGCAAGGCTGGTCAGCGGAACGGGATGAATCGCCAGCTTGCCGTAGTAGGCGACTGCCTGGATCGCCAGGATCCAGGAATAGTTGCTGCGCAGCCGCCGTCCTGCCGCTCTGACGAGGGAGATGTGATAATGCGGCATCTCATAATCGTCGGCGAGCATGGTTGCCCAGCTCCCCTGCATGGGAACCTTTCGTCCGGCAAGGATGGGGGCGTAAAAATCCGTCTCTATCAGCCGGGCGCGGGCCCGGAACATGTTGTAGTAGCGGTAGCGCCGGGCTTCGAAGATCAGAAAAACCGTCACCAGCAATCCGACCAGCACCATGGGCAGGGGCGAGGCATCCTTGTTGGAAAATGTCGCCGACAGGGCGATGCCGGTGGTAACGACAGCCCAGTTGGTGGTGTTGTCGAGGCGAGTGCGCCAATGGGTGCTGCGAAACACCTCAGCGCGGTAAAGGTGAGCAAGCGCGGTGAGCGTGCCGGACTCCATGTCCTGCTTGGGCCAGTGTTGCTCTTGATCCTTCTCCGGCATTATCCGTTCCTCGACGGAGTTCCTGCCGAACAGAGTAATGCAGTTTCCCGGTAATGCCAGAGGGGCAAAATTGACCAGGTGAAGCCTGGGGCAGGGAACGCGTCATATTGGCCTGAGAGCGGGATCTCCGGCATTCGGTCACGGTCACAGAAAGGGGCGGGAACTCCTTCTCCAGACGCCTTCGGAGGCCGATAGCTGTTCTGAAAACCAGTAGCGGACTGATCCAGCGGCGCGGGTAATCACCGCTGGATCAGGCGACTATTTCTTCTTGTTCATGGCAGCGGCAAGGGCCGCGGCCAGTGCGTTGTTGCCGCTGTCGCCGCCGGAGGATTTTGGCGCTCCGCCGCCGCGCGGGCCGTTGCCACCACCAGGTCCTTTGCCAGCAGGTCCTCTGCCGCCGGGTCCTCTGCCGCCTGGTCCGTTCCGGTTCTGACTGCCCCTGTCCTGTCCACTCCTGTCCTGACCGCCGCGCTCGCGCTGGCCCTGATAGTCGGCCTGGGACTTCATGGTCATGGAGATGCGCTTGCGTGGAACATCCACTTCCAGGATCGTCACCTTGACGATATCGCCGGCCTTGACGACCTTGTGGGGATCATCGACGAAACGGTCGGCCAACTGGGAGACATGCACCAGCCCGTCCTGGTGGACGCCGACATCGACGAAGGCACCGAAGTTGGTGACGTTGGTCACCGTGCCTTCCAGCTTCATGCCGGGTTTCAGGTCGGAAATTTCCTCAACACCGTCCTGAAGGGTGGCGGTCTTGAATTCGGGACGCGGGTCGCGGCCAGGCTTTTCCAGTTCCGACAGGATGTCCTTGACGGTCGGCAGACCGAATTTCTCGTCGGTAAATTCGGACGGTTCCAGGCCCTTCAGAAGCGAGGCGTCGCCCATGATCTGGCGCACGTCGCGGCCGCAGGCCTTCACGATCCGTTTGGCCAGCGGATAGGCTTCCGGGTGGACGGAGGAGGCGTCCAGCGGCTCCTTGCCTTCGTTGATGCGCAGGAAACCGGCGCAAAGCTCAAAGGCCTTTGCGCCAAGGCGCGGCACGTCCTTGAGCTGAGTCCGGCTGTCGAAGCGGCCGATGGATTCGCGGTGTTCGACCACGGCCTTTGCCAGACTGTCCGACAGGCCGGAAATGCGCGACAGCAGCGCAGGCGAGGCGGTGTTGAGGTCAACGCCGACGGCATTTACCGCATCTTCGACAACCGCATCCAGCGCACGGGCCAGCTTTGTCTGGTTGACGTCGTGCTGATACTGACCGACGCCGATGGATTTCGGTTCGATCTTCACCAGTTCGGCAAGCGGGTCCTGCAGACGGCGGGCGATGGAGGCTGCACCGCGCAGCGAAACGTCGACATCCGGCATTTCCTTCGCCGCCAGTTCCGAGGCCGAATAGACCGAGGCGCCAGCCTCGTTGACGATCACCTTGACCGGGCGCTGGGCGGCCGGGATGTCCGCAAGAACATCGCCCGCCAGCTTGTCGGTTTCCCGGCTGGCGGTGCCGTTGCCGATGGCGATCAGACCGACCTTGTGTTTCGCGATCAGGGCAAGCAGGGCGGCGCGGGACCCGGAAACATCATTGCGTGGCTGGAACGGATAGATGGTGGCGGTGTCGACCAGCTTGCCCGTCGCATCGACGACGGCAACCTTCACACCGGTCCGGATGCCCGGATCGAGACCGAGCGTCGTTCTGGAACCGGCGGGGGCTGCCAGCAGCAGATCCTTGAGGTTGCGGGCGAAAACCTGAATGGCTTCTTCTTCCGCCTTGTCGCGCAGAACACCCATCAGGTCGAGTTCCAGGTGCAGGGCGAGCTTCACCTTCCAGGCAAAGCGCGCCGCTTCCATCAGCCACTTGTCGGCAGCCCGGCCCCGGTCGGCGATGCCATAGGTGTCGGCAACCATCTTCACGGCGGGCAGCACCGGAGAGACGTCGTCCGCATCGACCGTCAGGTCGACGGACAGGATGCCTTCGTTGCGGCCGCGGAACAGCGCGAGAGCGCGGTGGCTGGGGATCTTGGACCATTGTTCGGAGTAGTCGAAATAGTCGGCGAATTTCGCGCCCTTTTCGGCCATGCCGTCGATGAGCTTCGATTGAACGACACCGCGTTCCTCGACATAGCGGCGCAAGCGGCCGACCAGGTCGGCGTTTTCGGCAAAGCGCTCCATCAGGATCTGGCGTGCGCCGTCCAGCGCTGCCTTGGTGTCGGCAACGCCCTTGCCTTCATCGACGTAGGCAGCCGCTTCGGCTTCGGGATCCCGGGACGGATCGTCCATAAGAGCGTCCGCCAGCGGTTCCAGACCGGCTTCGCGGGCAATCTGCGCCTTGGTGCGGCGCTTTTTCTTGAACGGCAGATAGATGTCCTCAAGCTGGGACTTGGTATCGGCCGCCTGGATGCTGGCGGCCAGATCGTCGGTGAGCTTGCCCTGCTCCTCGATGGATTTGGTGATGGCAACGCGGCGGTCTTCCATGTCGCGCAGATAGATCAGCCGCTCTTCCAGCTTGCGAAGCTGGGTGTCGTCGAGACCGCCGGTGGCTTCCTTCCGGTAGCGGGCGATGAAAGGCACCGTGGAGCCTTCGTCCAGCATCTGGACGGCCGCATTCACCTGGCCGGCCTTGCAGCCGATTTCATCCGCGATCCTCTGAGCGATGCGCAGGGCAGTCTGGGCGCTGTGGGCCCCCTTGGAAGGGGAGGCGGCCGGGTCGGTCATCGTTACGCTTGCCATTTGCGAAAGGTACTTTCCGTCGAAAAAACTGAGCCGCAGACGATAAGCCCCCACAATCGGGCGGAAAAGGGACAAGAGGGCTCCGTCCACTGTCAAATGCCCGCATCGCGCCATTCCGCAAGCGCCGGATCAACCCTTCTCGCGCCCCGGGATTTCCCGGCTTCAGGGCAGGTATTGAAAAGAGAAGGATTTGAGATACACTCTTAGGTTGAGTTTGGGGTGGTTGCTGTACGGATTGCAATAAATTGCGTATTCTACGTACGAAACGAGCAGGTATTCTTTGAACACGATATCGTGGTTGGTTGGCAGTGTGCATGTTTTTACAAAAATGCATGACCTGCCGGAGTTCGGGTTTCTCGAGCTTTTATAACCAGATAACACGGTTTGTTATGAGGAGTGCAGACCGATGGCACGCGGACGGCCAAGAAAAGTAAATACCAAAGACGCTCTTCATTCCGTGATGATCGCTTTTTGGCAAAACGGCTATACCGGAACCTCGATGACCGACCTCGCCGAAGCGTCGGGCATGGCGAAACCGGGCCTTTACGCTGCATTCGGCGATAAGGAAGCGCTGTTTGAAAAAGCGCTGATGCATTATTTCGAGACCTATGGCGGGCCGGTTTTCGACAAATTGAAACGGGCCGAAAAGCACGTGGTTGAAGACTTTCGGGATTTCCTGGGCGCGGTCGCGGACCTGACGCTGGACAAGGAAACGCCTGCAGGATGTTTCCTGGTCAATGCCCTTGTCGATTGCACCTACGGCGCGCAGCGGCATCAGGAGGTTGTCCTGAACTTGCGGGCGGCCCGGTTCAAGGCCATCAGGGACCGTCTCCTGAAGGCGGTTGCAGCCGGCGAGATACCCGAAGACACGGATATCGACCGCACGGCGACCTTCATCGACGGACAGTTTTCAGCAATTGCCCTGCTCGGGCGCAGCGGCAGCACCGAAAACGATCTGAAGACCTTTGTCGAAACAGGTCTTCAGGCTCTTCCGGGAAACGACGGCGTGCAGGAGTATTCCGGCGTCCCGGCGAACGCGCCTATCTTACGACAGTGATCTGTTCGGCAGCACGGGTGACCGCGGTGTAGAGCCAGCGGCTCTTGTGTTCGCGGAACGCCCAGCTTTCATCGAAGAGCACCACATTGTCCCACTGCGAGCCCTGAGCCTTGTGCACGGTCAGGGCGTAGCCGTAGTCGAATTCGTCCGCCTTGCGCCGGATGGCGTAGGGAATGCTTTCCGCACCATCTTCGAACATCGCCGGCAATACCTTCACCTTGACGGCGTTTCTCGATAGCTCGTCTTCGGACACGACGTCGAAGCGCAATGTGTTGCCGCGCGGTGGACGCAGGCGTTTCACCGTCCACAGGCCGCCGTTCAGGAGCCCTTTGGTCTTGTCGTTCCTGAGGCACACCAGCTTGTCGCCGACAGCAGGCATCGGTGTCGAGAAATCCTTCAGCTCGCGAATGCGGGCATTGTAAAGCCTGCGTGTCTTGTTGGTTCCGACCAGCACCTGATCGGCGGCAAGGATCTGGTCCTTGTCGATGTCGCGCCGATGGATCACCCGGCTTTCGCCAAACGTGCCGTAGTCGAGCTGGCCGCCATCGCGAATGGTCATCGACATGCGCACGATCGGATTGTCCTGCGCCTGCCGGTGAACCTCGGTCAGCATCACGTCAGGCTCTGCTTCGGTGAAAAAGCCGCCCCCCTTGACCGGAGGCAACTGCGCCGGGTCGCCAAGTACCAGAACGGGCGTGCCGAAGGACAGGAGGTCCTTGCCCAGGTCTTCGTCCACCATGGAGCATTCGTCGATGACGATCAGGCTGGCCGTCGCGGCCTGGCTGTCCCGCTTGATGGCGAACTGCGGGCCGTTGTCGTCCTCATCGTCGTCGAGATCTTCTTCTTCCTTGGCCGAGCGCGGACGATAGATCAGCGAATGGATCGTGCCTGCATCCTCGCAGCCTTTCTGGCGCAGCACATGCGCTGCCTTGCCGGTGAAGGCACCGAAACAGACATCGCCGTCGATGCCTTCCGCCAGATGCCGGGCCAGTGTGGTCTTGCCCGTGCCGGCAAAGCCAAACAGGCGGAACACCTGCCGGTCGCCACGCTTCAGCCAGGCAGCGGCTTCTTTCAGGGCTTCGTCTTGTTGCGGGGACCAGGCCACGGAAATGCTCCTTCAGGATCAGACCCGGTTGCTTACCCCGAAACGGGCGATTCGACCACGGCGGAAATCGGAAGCTCTGGCTCTTGGGAGTTTTGCTTGTGGTTGCTGAACGGCAAGGTCGTCAAATGCTGGCCTGCCGGAGCCCTCTTCAGCTCCCGGCCTGTTGTCGACCCGGGTCTGAACCTCTGCCTTATCCTGAGGAGTGTATGAAAATGAGCATCTGAAAGGATGGCCAATTGGTGCTTCGCGTGTCGCCCATTCTTCGAGACGGACCTGAAGGTCCTCCTCAGAATGAGGTGGATGGTTGGGGCAAGCTTCCTTGGGTCGGGGGCAAAGTCCCGGCGTCTTTGCTCCAACTGAACGATGCTGCTTCACTCCCAAAACCGAACCAGCACCAAACCTCAACCCTCATGCTGAGGAAGGCCGCCAGGCCTGTCTCGAAGCATGGGCGGCATTCTCAGCGCCGGCGGGCTATCCTGCAAGACGCCGCCAAGGCGGCTCCTCAGGAGGGGGCGGGGGAGGGGGCGCTGCCAGAAGTGCCGTGCATACAAGCCGGAGCTACCCCAGGACCGAGAATGAACTTTCCTTCGTCAGCTCGCGCTTGCGCGAGAATGTCGCCGTGTTGAGCGTGTGGGCAACATGCTGCAGCTTGAATTGCAGCGGGTCGGCATCATGGTCGTTGCCGGCCTCGCAGTAACCGATCAGGTCCGTCATCAGGCGTCCGGCGACCGTTGCGTTCTTGAACTGGTTTCCACTGGTGCCGATGGCCAGGTAATAGCCGTCGACATTGGTGCGGTCATAGATCGGCAGCCAGTCGTCCGTGGCGTCATAAAGCGCTGCCACACCCACCGGGTGCTGGGAGACGCCCAGTTCAGGCACACGCTGGGAGTAGCGGTAGGCATAGGTGAGGCCGCGGTCTGTCAGGTCCATGGCGAAATCGTCGGGGTCTTCTTCGAGATGCGGATCACAGGCCGGGTTCTGGCTGCCGATCATCAACTGGCCGCCACCGCCTGGTTTGACGTAGACCGAGATGTCGTTGTCGGAAACGACCAGGCCTTCGCGGGAGTAGTTGAGACTTTCCGGGGGCGCGATCTGGACCACCTCCTGCCGCAGTGGACGGTGGCCGATCTTCAGCCCTGTCTCCCCTTCCAGAAGGCCGTTCACCTTGCCGGAATGCGGACCGGCCACATTGATGACGATCCCTGCGGCAATGTGTTCGCCGCTTTCGCAGACCACTCCGGTGACACGGTCGTTCTCCACCGGGATCTTGACGACCTTGGTCTTGAAGCGGAACTCGGCCCCAAGCTTTGCAGCGGCGTCCTTGAGATTGCGCGCGGCTATCTGTGGATCGTCGACGTATCCACCCGCCGGAAAAAAGACACCGCCCTGAAGCGCGCCGCCGGTCGGCATGCCGAAGTCGTCGTCGTCCATGGTCTTGGCCGGCGCGAAGCAGTCGAGATTGTAGCCCGGGAGTTCCCGTGTGATGCGGTCGGCCGACCAGTGTTCATAGGGAATGCCAAGAGCGTCTGCATGTTCCAGAACATGCTTCTGATAATTGTCGGACGCCGTTTTCATCACCAGGGTTCCGGTTTCGATGAAACGGGCCAGACCGTCCGTTTCTTCCGTGTCCAGATAGGCCTGCCAGTTCTTCCAGTCGTGATAGCCCTCCAGCGCCATGGCCGTGCCGTCGCGGGTGGAATAATAGGTTCGGATCACCGCAGCCGAACTGGAGGTGGAGCCATAGCCTGCAGCCGGCAAGGCGTCGACATTCAGCGTCTTGTAGCCCTTGCGGGTAAGAGACAGTGCGATTGCGCAACCGATGATGCCGGCGCCAATGATAATGACGTCGTAACGGAGCGGCGTTTCGTGCGATGTTGGCATGGCTGTCCTTCCTTCCGGCATTTGGCCAACAACAGGGGACAGCCTCTTTTTTGTCCAGCGGCAAAACCGCCACTTGATGTTCCGATCCGGCCATCTGCCTTTTCAAAAAGACTACAATTGCGAATAAAAATCATCAGATGTTTAAAAATATTACCATGATGATGAATTTGCGAAATAACGCAGAATTTGTTCTCAAGTCTCAAATTGTTCTGAAGATGGCCTGCGCGCATAGTTGAGCCAGTTCCCTTCGGTTTGCGCCGATTTTTCAAACATTTGGAGACCTCCTTGCCGCGAGCGACATTCTGCGAGTGGCCGACACTGGCCCTTATTCTGGCCACCTCGTCGGCATGGATTTTGGTGATTGGGCTCTATTCCGAGCTTGGCCCTTTGGTGGTTTGCCCGTTGGCGGCGATCCTGGTGACACTGCAATCCTCGCTGCAACATGAAGTTCTGCACGGCCACCCGACACGCAGTCCCGCACTCAACGAAGCCCTTGTCTACTGCTCGTTCGGCCTGTGCGTGCCTTATCGCCGCTTCAAGTCACTCCACTTGCGCCATCACAACAACGACCGCCTGACGGACCCCTATGACGATCCGGAAAGCTTCTATCTGGCCTGGGCGGATTGGCAGAAGCTGCCGCGTCCGATCCAACTGGTGCTGACGATCAACAACACGCTGATCGGCAGGCTGCTGATTGGCCCGGTGGTTTCCGTGGCCGGCTTCGTCGGGGCTGAAATCCGGATGATGCTGGCCGGGGACAAGGCGGTCATGCGGGCCTGGGCGCATCATGCCGCGGGTCTGGTGCCGGTAGTTCTCTATGTCACTCTGGTTGGCGACATGCCGCTCTGGCTTTACGTCCTCGGTGTCGCCTATCCGGGGATGAGCCTTTTGATGCTGCGCACCTATGCGGAACACCGCGCGCATGAACAGGCGGAAGCGCGATCCATCATCGTCGAGTTTTGCCCGGTGTTCTCGCTTCTGTTTTTGAACAATAATCTCCATGTCGTTCATCACGCCAATCCGCGCGCGCCCTGGTATCGCCTGCCGCAGCTCTACCGCGCTGCCCGAACGCAATGGCACGAGCGGAACGGCGGCTATGTCTTTGCCAGCTATTTCCAGTTGGCCAGACATTACCTGTTCAAGGTGAAGGAGCCCGTCGTGCACCCGATCAAATACAAGGAAACAAGCGGGTTTCCTGCCGCGGAAAAGGCGGTGTCTTGACCGGAAGATCTTTTCTCGCCGTCCGGTTGCCGATGTATGACTGGCCGGAAGTGCACGCTGCGACGCAGGATCTTGAAAGCGCACTTCAGTCCGCACTTTGTCATGCTCTGAACCTGACGGATCGTGACATCCGTCCCTGGCCGGAGGGGCGTGACCTTGCTGACGCCTGGACGGATCCGGATCTTCTCCTGTCGCAGACCTGCGGTTATCCGCTGACCCATGCACTCTCAGGCAAGGTCAGGCTGGTGGGGACGCCTCATTACGATGCCGAAGGGTGTGATGGCCCACGCTATTGCAGCCAGCTTATCGTAAAGCGCGACAGTGCCCATCAGAACCTGGAAGACTTGCGCGGGAAGCGGGCCGTCTTCAACGGTCCGGACAGCCAGTCGGGCATGAATGCCTTTCGTCACGCGGTGGCGCAGCTTGAAAACGGCGGATGTTTCTTTTCAGGCGTGGGCGAGAGCGGCAGTCATCTGGACTCGTTAAAGGCCGTCGCGGACGGCAAGGCCGACATCGCTTCGATCGACGCGGTCTGCTGGGCCCTGGTCTGCCGGGAGGTGCCGGACCTGGCGCGGCAGTTGCGGCCGCTTGCACGCACAGCGTCTGCACCCGGGTTGCCCCTGATTACCTCCTGCCAGTTCAGCGACGCGGAACTCGGCCTGATAACCGAGGCCGTTGCCGGGGTCTTTACGGCCCCTGAAGCGCAAGAAAGCCGCGAACGTCTCGGCATTCACGGCTTTTCGAACCTGTCTTCCGACGATTATGCGGTGATCTTGAAAATGGAAGCCGAGGCCACTGAACGCGGTTATCCCGTGCTGGCCTGACGCTGGCGTTTCGCGTTAACCATAAATGCCGTTTCCCGGGAGAAACCCGCAGAGGCTCTGGCGCAAAAGTTAACGAGCGGTTACGATTCATGGTAAATGAAGCGTTAACAGCGAGACGTGTCATGAATTCGTTCTGCAAAACCCTGCTGGCTGCAGCCGGCATGAGCATCGCCCTTGGAGCCGCGGCGCAGGCCGAAAGCGGCACGACGCGCATTGTCCACAACGAGCCCTACGGCGCCATCGTGACCAAGGAAGCCGGTGTTCTGGTCTTCCGCGGCCTGCCGCCGACCCGCAAGGTGATCGTCAATCCGGACGGCAAGACGCCGCTGGAACTGAAGCAGACCGAAGTGACCGAGACCAACGTGATGGTGTTCGCCAACCAGAGCGATTACGTGCGCGCCCTTGGGCCGAAGATCATCCGGTTGAAGTAAACGTCGGGACTCGGTCTGCAGGCGTGTTCTGATAAGCCGACTGGCTTCTGCCGTCGGTTTACTCAGGTTGCATGACAATCTACCAGTCCCCACCAAACTCCTCATCCTGAGGAGGTGCGAAGCGCCGTCTCGAAGGATGAGGTTGTGAGAGACGAGACTCAGGATGTCTGGGGGAAGATTGGACGGCCCCATGCGCGGAAATCATTGATGAATTTCAGCCTGTGTTCCGACACGATGTACGCCGAGGCAGGCGTATCGCCGGGCAGGTTCGCCCGGCCAGACCAAACCCTCACATGCGCATGCGTTCGGCTTTGGGGTCGAAGAGCGGTTCGCTGATGATCGTGGCCTTGCGGCGCTCGCCAAGGATTTCGATCTCGAAGGCGCCTTCCTGCGTGAGTGTTGCCAGCTCCGTTGGAATGTAGCCTTGCGCGAGGGATTTGCGCAGGTAGTGGGCGTAACCGCCGGAGGTCACCCAGCCGATCACCTTGCCATCGTGCCACACGGGCTCATCGCCCATGACGTCGGCGTCCGAAGCGTCGACCACGAAGCTGACGCGCAGGCGCTTCGGCCCTTCATCGAACTCTTTCTGGGCCGCGTCCTTGCCGATGAAGGCGTCCTTGGACAGTTTCACGAAACGGCCAAGATCGGCTTCGAAAGGACCGTAGATCGGGCGGAACTCGCGGAACCAGGTGCCGAAGTTCTTTTCCAGTCGCAGGCAGAGCAGGGCGCGCATGCCGAAGTTGACGATGTTGAACTCGGCCCCGGCTGTCATCAGGGCATCATAGACCTGGCGCTGATACTCCGGCGCCATCCAGATCTCGTAGCCAAGGTCGCCCGTGTAGGTGATGCGGTTGACCTTGCAGGGCGCGTTGGCGACGTCCATCTCGCGGAAGTCCATGAAGCGGAAGGCTTCGCCCGAGACATCGTCTCCGGTGATCTTCTCCAGAACCTTGCGCGAATTCGGGCCGGCGATGGACAGACCAACCCAGCCGAGATTGATGGCGCGGATCGTCACCGAGCCGTCCTCTGGCAGGTGCTTTTCGAACCAGCGCATGTGATAGATCTCGGCCTGGGACGAGCCCCACATGTAGAACGTCTGATCACTGGCGCGGGCGATGGTGAAATCGCCGATCAGCTTGCCGTTTTCGTTCAGCATCGGCGTCAGCACGATGCGACCGACCTTCGGCATGGTGTTGGTCATCAGCAGTGACAGGAAGCTTTCCGCGCCCGGGCCTGTGATCTCGTATTTGGCGAAGTTGGCGGTCTCCGTCACGCCCACACTCTCACGCACGGCCCGGCACTCGGCACCGATATGCTCAAAATCGTTGGAGCGGTGATAGGAGACGATGTCCCTGGCTTCCACGCCGTCCGGAGCGAACCACAGCGGTGTTTCCAGGCCCCAGCTGTCGCCCATGACTGCGCCCTGGGCCAGCATGCGGTCGTAAAGCGGCGTCGTCTGCTGCGGCCTGCCTGCCGGCAGTTCCTCGTTCGGGAACCGGATCCGGAAGCGGCGGCGGTAATTTTCCTGAACCTTGGCATTGGTGTAGGACAGCGTTGCCCAGGTGCCATAGCGGGCAACGTCCATGCCCCAGATGTCGTAGCCGGGGTCGCCGTTGATCATCCAGTTGGCCAGCGTCAGGCCGACGCCGCCGCCCTGGCTGAACCCGGCCATGACACCGCAGGCAACCCAGTAGTTCCGAAGACCGCGCACCGGACCGACCAGCGGGTTGCCGTCCGGGGCGAAGGTGAAAGGCCCGTTGATGATCTGCTTGATGCCGGCATTCTGAAGGGCCGGGAAATGCTCGAAGCCGACTTCCAGCTCCGGCGCGATCCGGTCGAGATCAGGTGCCAGCAGTTCATGGCCGAAGTCCCAGGGGGTCTGGCGCGGGCTCCACGGGCGGCAGTTCTGCTCGTAGGTTCCGAGCAGCACGCCCTTGCCTTCCTGGCGGGTGTAGATCTCGCCGCCGAAATCCAGCACGCCGATCAGCTCCTTGCCCGCGGCTTCGTTGTGTGAGGTCACTTCCTCCATCTCGTCGGTCAGGAGGTACATGTGCTCCATGGCGAGCACCGGTAACTCCAAACCGACCATGCGCCCGCATTCGCGCGCCCACAGCCCCCCTGCGTTGACCACGTGCTCGGCGTGGATCGTACCCTTGTTGGTGATGACATCCCAGGTTCCGTCCGGCGTTTGAACCAGGTCTTCCACCTTGGTGTGGCGCAGCACGGTCGCGCCGTTGACGCGGGCGGCCTTGGCATAGGCATGGGTGGTGCCGGAGGGGTCGAGATGGCCTTCGATCGGGTCCCAGAGCGCGCCGATGAAGTGTTTTTCGTCCAGAAGCGGGAACATCTTCTTGGCTTCGGAAACGGAAATCAGCTCCAGGTCCATGCCGAGATAGCGGCCCTTAGCCTGGGCCAGGCGCAGGAAGTCCATGCGCTCGGGTGTGTCGGCCAGCATCACGCCGCCGGTCAGGTGCAGGCTGCAGGACTGGCCGGAGATTTCCTCCAGCTCCTTGTAGAGATCGACGGTGTAGCTCTGAAGCTGGGCAACGTTCGGATCACCGTTGAGGGTGTGGAAACCGCCGGCCGCGTGCCAGGAAGAGCCTGAGGTCAGTTCGTCGCGCTCGATCAGCGTGACGTCTTTCCAGCCGAGTTTGGTCAGGTGATACAGAACGCTGCAGCCGACAACGCCACCGCCAATGACAACAACCTGAGTGTGGGTATTCATGCAATCTGCTCCGGAAGCGCCTGCTCTTGCGCGGCAGGCCGTGTTCAATCGGTGAACGTGAAATGATCAGAAGTCTGTCGGGACGCCGCCCTCGGCCTTGCGCTTTTCGACGAAGGCGGTGATTTCCTCATCGATGGCCGGATCGAGCGGCGGTTGCTCATAGGCTTCCAGAGCCTTCTTGTAGAGCCTGTTCGCCTTGTCGTAGGCGGTCGGGCTGCCGGCCTCTGCCCAGGTTTCGTAATTGCGCCAGTCGGATACGATGGGGGCGTAGAAAGCGTCCTTGTAGCGGTCCTGGGTGTGCTGGGTGCCGAAGAAGTGGCCCGCAGGCCCGACTTCGCGGATCGCATCGACGGCAAGGGCAGCTTCCGAGACGTCGAGCGGTGTCAGGTATTCGGCGATCTTCTGCAGCAGGTCGATGTCGGTGATGAATTTCTCGAAACCGGCGCTCAATCCGCCTTCCAGCCAGCCGGCTGCATGTTTGATGATATGTGCACCGCCATTGATCGCGCCCCATTCCGACAGGGTGGTTTCCAGCGCCGCCTGGTAGTCGACGGTGTTGGCCGCGCATACGCCGGACGAGCGATAGGGAAGATGATAGCGGCGGGCAAGCTGGCCGCCGACGATTGCCGCCTTCATGTATTCCGGCGTGCCGAAGGCAGGCGCGCCGGATTTCATGTCGACATTGGAGGTAAAGCCGCCATAGACCACCGGAGCGCCCGGCCGGACAAGCTGGGCGAAGGCGATCCCGGCGAGGGCTTCCGCGTTCTGCAGGGTCAGTGCACCTGCCACCGTGACGGGAGCCATGGCTCCGGCAAGGGTAAAGGGCGTGACGATGGAGACCTGGCCGGCCTTGGCCATTTCGATCAGGCCCTGCAGCATCGGTGTGTCGAGCCTCAGCGGTGAGGAGGTGTTGATGACCGTTGCCACGCAGGGGGTCTCGATGAATTCCTCCCGCGTCAGCCCGTAGCCGATCCGGGTCAGTTCCAGTCCGTCGAGGTTGCGCTCCTTGCCGAGCGAATAGATGTGAAAGACCTTGTCGGTCAGCCGCAGCATGTCGGCAACGCAGTCCAGATGGCGCACGGACGCGTGGATATCGACCGGTTCGACCGGATAGCCCATGACGCAGTGAATGATGTTGAAGAACTGGGCGAGCTTCAGGAAGTTGCGATAGTCCTCCTGGTTGCCGGGGCGACGGCCGTGGTCGCGGTCGACGGCGTTGGGCGCGCTTGCCACGCAGGAAAAGGCAAGGGCATTGCCGCCCACCAGCAGATCATGCGCCCTGTTGCGGGCGCGGATCGTGAACTCGGGCGGAGCCTTGGCGACAAGTTCCTCCACCATCGCCCGGTCCATGCGCACACGGTCATCACCCGGCGTGATGTCGGCACCGGCGTCTTTCAGGATCTGCCTCGCCTCCTCATGCAGGAAGTCGATGCCGATCTCTTCCAGAACGCGCATGGATGCGTCGTGGATCGCTTCCAGTTCGTCAGCGGAAACAGCTTCCAGCGGCTTGAAGATATGCCGAGGCTGCTTGAAGGGCTTTTGCGGAAAGAGATCCGGTCCGGCCTTGTCGCCGCCCCTGCGCCGCCGTCCGCGCCGTGCCGGAGCCGTCTCGGCAAGCGCGGCCGTTTCGATGTCATGGGTCATGTCGTCCGCCACTGTTGCAGAAAGCCGGAGTGCGGTCCGGTGCCATTTCATCCGACGTTACTTGAGACGGCGCTTTCGGCGGGCAGTCTCAGAACGACGGCCAGTGCTACAACTCCGACATCGGCGACCGGTGTCTGGCTCATCAGCCCTTGCGGACCAATCGGGGCTTGACGGCAAGGTCCTTCAAAGCGATCAGAACACAGAGACTTTTCGAGGGGATCCCTGGTGCGCCTGTCGCTGTCGGATACAGACCTTCTGGCCTATTTGAAAACGCTGCTGCCGGTGAAGGACTGGGGGGCGGCGCGCCTGCGGCCGTTGCCGGTTGCCTATACCTCACGGTTCTGGCGCCTCGACACGCCCGGGCGAAGCTACGTCATCAAGGAGTTTTTTCCCGAAAACGAGGACAACCCGCTTTATCCGACCTTGCCGCGTCAGGAAGCCGATGCCCTTGCCGTGCTTTCCCGCCACGGCCTGTCGCCGGAACTGGAAGCTTTCACCTACAGCCCGGTGAAAACACCGATTTTGATCTATGGCTATCCGACCCCTGTCGACAATGAGATCGATGTCGGCGAGGCGGCGGAACTGATCGGGCGCTTCGCTGCCTTGAGCGAACCGGTGCCGGGGCACCAGACCGTTCCGGCCGGGTATCACGAGGTGCTGGCGCGGGGCGATGCCATGCTGGCGCTCATTCCAATGAGCCGCAAGGCAGCCAACCTCAAGCGCCTGCGCCCAGCCGACAAGGTAGTCGAGCCACGCGAGATCAAGCGGTCGCTCGTTCATCGCAGTTTCTGTCTCGGTACGATCCAGGCAACCGGCGACGGCGCCCGGCTGATCGACTGGCAATTTGCAGGGCTTGGCGATCCGGTGGAGGATATCGCCTGTTTTGTCTCGCCGGGTCTTGCAACACTCTATGGCCTTCACCCGCTGGTTGCCCATGCGGAGGAGGTGTTCTTGACGCGCTATCCGGTTCAGGAAACGGTCGCGCATTTCCTGAAGGAACGCGGCGCCTATCACTGGTGCCTGGCGGCCTATTGCCTGTTCCGGCATGAAACCCTGATGCATTCCAATGCCCCGGCGGCGCGGGCCTATGGCCGTGCGCTGGAAGAGGAAGTCGACCTGCTGTTGCGTTTGCGCGGCCGATGAGGGGCGTTCGCAGCGCTTGTAATCAATCTGTCATGGGAGAGCGCTAACGGGAGGCATGTCCATCCAGCTTGCTTCTGTTACCAAGTCCTTCGATGCCCATAAGGCGCTGAACAATGTGTCGCTTTCCATCGAGGACGGCACGTTTTTCGTGGTGCTCGGCCCCTCCGGCTGCGGCAAGTCTACCCTGCTGCGTGCCATTGCCGGACTGGAGCCGGTCGATGCGGGCGAGATAACGCTTGGCGGGCAGGCCGTTGCGGGCAAGGGGCTGCACCTGCCGCCCGAGCAGCGCCAGGTGGGGGTGGTGTTTCAGTCCTATGCGCTTTGGCCGCATATGAATGTTGCTGCCAATGTCGCCTTTCCGCTGGAAACGGCAGGAGAGACGCGGGGCGCGGTGGCTGCCCGTGTGGCGGAGTGTCTGGAAACGGTGGCCCTGACACCCTACGGCCAGCGCAAACCGGCTGAACTTTCCGGCGGTCAACGTCAGCGGGTGGCGCTGGCGCGGTGCCTGGCGCAAGGAGCACGCACCGTCTTGATGGACGAACCGCTCGCCAATCTCGACCCCCATCTGCGCAGCGCGATGGAAGAGGAGCTTGCGGCGTTCCACAGGGCAAGCGGCGCAACGACCCTGTTCATCACCCATGACCAGCGCGAGGCGATGGCCCTTGCCGACAAGGTGGCGGTGATGTGGGACGGCAGCATCTTGCAGGTGGCGGATCCCGACACGCTTTACCGCCGGCCGAATTCGAAAAAGGTCGCCGGTTTCATCGGCCGCAGTACCCTGGTTTCCGTGGACGTGGAACGGGTCGACGGCGGTGAGGCGCAGGTGTGCTTCGGCGAGATTTCCGCAGTTGTCGATTGCCCGGAGGAAACGGTTCCCGGTCCGTCGACTTTGTTGCTGCGACCCGAGCATCTTGTGCTGGCAACAGGGGCTTCCGGTTTCAAGGCAACGGTTGAGCGGACGATCTATCGCGGCGGGTATTGGGATGTCTTTGTCCGTCTCGACGGCCTTTCGCAGCCGCTTCTGATGATGCTACACCGCAAGGCGGAACCGGGGGAGATCCTTCGGCTCACGGTTCTCCGAGGCTGGGTGCTGCCGGAATGAGTTTTGTTCCTTGTTGTCATCCCGGTTTGGCATAGCCAAGACCGGGATCCAGTACGCCGCAGCAGATTTGGCGTATCCCCGATGCCTGCGGTTACTCGATCCCAGGTCTGCGCTGCGCTTTGCCCGGGATGACAAGAGCTGCGAATATCGCTCAATCCTTCCACGGGATCGTCCCGGCCGGTACCCGCTTTGCAAGCGCGTTCATTGCCAGCATGATGAAAATCGTTGCGGCAACCACTACCACCGACATGGACGCGGCAAGGGTGGTGTAGCCGCCGTCTTCGTAGTTGAAGATCGTGGTGCCGATGGTTTCGTTGCCGGTCGACCAGAGCAGGGCGGAAACCGTCACTTCATTGTAAGCGGTCAGGAACACCAGGATTGCCCCGGAGGCAGCCGCCGGGGCTGCGAGCGGGGTGAAGATCCGCGTCATGCGCCGGAAGAAGCCGGCGCCGGCCACCCGTGCCGCATCTTCCAGCGAGCGGTCCATCTGCAGGAAGGCGGCGGCGACCGGTTTCAGGCCGACTGCCAGGAAGACGGAGACATAAGCAATCAGAATGATCCAGAGTGTGCCGTAGAGCGAGATGTTCAAAAGTGGCAGGGGCCGGATGAAGGCCAGAATGAAGGCGATCGACATCACCAGACCGGGAACCGCAAAGGCGATTTCCGACTGTGTCAGCGCAAGGTTTGCCCAGTTTCGGTGGGCCCGTTTCCGGTGCGCGAGGAAATAGGCCAGGAACAGGCTGACAAAGGCGATGGCTAGTGCTGCCGATCCGGCGATGATCGTGGAATTGGCGAAGGCGCGCAGGGTAACGGACTGGCGCCAGAGCACCTCGGTGAAGTTTTCGAAGGTCAGGGTTTCGGCTGAAAGCTGAAGGCCGTAGGTGCGGACCAGCGAGGTTGCCAGCAGCGAGGCCGTCGGCAACAGCAGCACGAAGGCGACGAACAGCCAGAGCGCCGCTTCGACAAAGGGGCGCTTGCTGCCAAGGGAAATCGCCAGCGGAGCCTGCGGCAGGCCGATGAGGCTGGTGCGCATGCGCCGCTGCAACACGCCTTGCAACAGAATCGCGGCAAGGGCAACAGCAGAGAGAATGACCGAAATCACCGCCACATTGGGCAGGACATCAGGCCCGAAGCTTGCCAGCCTCCGCCAGACCAATACGGGCAAGGTGGTGTAGCGCGCGGGAATGCCGATCAGCGCGTTGATGCCGAAGTTGCCAAGCGCTGCCACAAAGGCGAGTGCGAAACCGGCCAGCAGTGAAGGGGCCAGAAGCGGCAGTGTGATCCGGCGCAGCATCAACAGACTACCGGCCCCGGAGACGCGGGCTGCATCCGATAGTTCGCGCGGGAGCGACCGGAGCGCGGCGCGCACCAAAAGGAACACCAGCGGGCTGTGCTGCAGCGTCAGCAGCAGGACGAGGCCTTCACGCGAATAAAGCGGGTGGGTGGAGCCGAGTTCGGGAGCAAGCCCGAGCCAGCGCAAAACCGGGCTTCCCGGACCGAGCGCCTGGATCCAGGCAATTGCCGTGACATGCGGCGGGATCATCATCGGCAGCAGGATCAGGAAGACCAGCAGCCCCTTGGTACGAATATCGGTGAGACCGATCAGCAGTGCGAGCAGGGTACCGAGCGCGGTCGCCGCCAGGGCAGACCAGAAGCTGCTCTCAACGGAATGCCATAGCGCGCTGCGGACCGACCGGTTCTGCATGGCCTCCAGAAGCGGGCCGAAGTTCAGTCCATGCTCACCCGTCAGCCCGGTCTTGAACAAGAGCAGCAACGGCAGGCCGCAGATCAGCGTTGCGCCGAGAACGAGTGCGAGGAGGGTGGTCTTTTCGGAAAGCCTTGATAGCTGCACAGGGATTTACCGTTGCTTCCCGCAGTCATTCCGGACAAGTGAGGCGCAGCCGAGCGATGATCCGGAATCCAGACATACTTCGCGCCGGAGGCGCGGCCAAATTCCAAACGGAAAAGTATTCGCTTTGCTCATGCTGATGTCTGGATTCCGGATCAGCATGCAGCAGAGCTGCATTTGTCCGGAATGACGTGAAAAGAATGGAAGGCCGCGCGGGAAACGAGTACCGCGCAGCCGAACTTGTTTTGAGTCGGCAGCCTTACCCGCCGAAGATCTCGGAAAACTTCATCTTGTTGGCCTGGTCCTGTTTCAGGGCTTCGGCAGGATCGAACTTCATGAGCTTGATCTGATCGCGAGCCGGGAAGCCTTCCGGAGCCGGGACGCCCGGGTGCGCCGGCAGATAACCCTGGGAAGCAGCAAGTTTCTGACCGTCTTCGGAGATCAGGAAGTCGACGAATGCCTTGGCCGCATCCGGGTTCTGCGCGGTGGAGAGGATCGCGACCGGTTCGGTGACAGCGGAAACGCCTTCTTCCGGGAAGACGAACTCAACCGGGGCGCCTTTTACCTTTTCGCGGATCGGCAGGAAGTCGACAACGAAGCCATACAGCTTTTCGCCACCGGCAATCGCCTTGTAGACACCGCCATTGCCGCCCTGCGGGTTGGCGCCCTGGTCTGCGAGGCCTTCGTAATAGGCCCAGCCGAGATCCGGGTTGGAGGTCAGCGCGGTCATGTGGATGGTTGCGGCACCGGAGGTCAGCGGCGAGGGCATGGCCAGCTTGTCCTTGGCTTCCGGCTTCAAGAGGTCCTTGTAGGACGTCGGCTTCATCGTCGCATTGGTGTTGTACATGATGCCGGTGGTGATCAGCTTGGTGGAGAAGTAGGTCTTGTCCTTGTCCATGATCGCCGGGTCGTAGGCGGAAACGTCAGCCGCCTCATGGGCCATCAGGCGGTCTTCCTGCTTCAGGCTTTCCATGGTCACCATGTCGGCGATCAGAAGAACGTCCGGCTTCGGTGCGCCGGCTTCGAATTCGGCCAGCAGCTTCGCCATGATCTTGGTGGTGCCATCGCGCACCCACTCGACTTCAACGCCGGGATGCGCCGCGGTGAAGGCATCAACGGTCGCCTGGGCGTCGGCATTCGGCTGCGAAGTGTAGAGCACCAGCTTGCCGGTAACATCTTCAGCGTAGGCGGAGGCGGATGCCGCGGCCAGAAGGCCGGCTGCAATCAGAAGCTTTTTCATGTGACAGATCCTTTGCGCACAACAGCAAAAGGGTTGCGGATGAAGATCGCCTATCAGCTCTACATGACAGTTTTATTCGGAATGCCAGTATTTTTACGAGTAATTTAGCCGGCTAAATGAAGAAGGGTCAGGTAGAACGGCGTTAATCGGTGGCGTATGTGCCGTCATGGGACATATCCGTTCTGCGTTCAGAACAATCCAAAGCAGACGCATTTGGAAGGTGGGGCCGCCGCTTCCGAATGCGCGAGGATTTTACATGATCTTGCCCAATCGAGAGATTGCCGTTGGAGAGCTTGTCGGCTATCACCGCCCCACCAGACATTAATCGATTTATGAAAGGCATGTTCATGAGCTCAAACGGCGCGGCCGCGGAAATCGGCCTGATCGGTCTCGGTACCATGGGTGGCAATCTTGCGCTCAATATTGCCGAACATGGCTTTCAGATCGCGGTCTTCAACCGGACCACGGAAAAGACCGACCAGTTCATGACAAAGGCCGGTGAACTTGCGCCGAAACTCGTGCCGACCAAGACGCTGGAAGAGTTCGTTGCCTCCATCAAGACGCCGCGCGCGGTCATCCTGATGGTTCCAGCCGGAGACGCGGTCGATGCGCAGATCGAAGCTCTGCGGCCGCTGCTCGATGCCGGCGATCTCATCATCGATGCGGGCAATGCCAATTACCACGACACCAACCGCCGTGCGGCGGATGCTGCCGAGAAGGGCCCGCGCTTCATGGGCATCGGCGTTTCCGGTGGCGAGGAAGGCGCGCGCTTCGGTCCGTCCATCATGGGCGGCGGTGCGAAGGACGCGTGGGATCAGGTCGGACATATTCTGGAAGCGATCTCCGCCAAGCACGAAGAAACGCCCTGTGCGGCTTATCTGGGTGAAGCGGGCGCGGGCCATCTGGTCAAGACCGTCCATAACGGCATCGAATATGCCGACATGCAGATGATTGCCGAAGTCTACGGCGTCATGCGTGACGGTTTCGGCATGTCGGCGTCCGAGATCGGCGATGTCTTCGAGAAGTGGAACGGCGGCATCCTGCAGTCCTACCTGATCGAGATTTCCGGCAAGGTTGCCAAGACTGCAGATCCGGACACCGGCAAGCCGATGCTCGACATCATTCTCGACAAGGCCGGCCAGAAAGGCACCGGCCGCTGGACCGCCATCGAGGCTCTGATGCTGGGCACGCCGGCGAGCGCCATTGAGGCGGCGGTTGCCGTGCGCAACATGTCGGCGCGGTATGAGGAACGCAAGGAAGGCGAAGCCGAATTCGGCGCGGCACCCACCGGCATGGACCGCGAAGCGGTGGCCATCGATGCGCTGGAAGCGGCGCTCGTTGCCGGCAAGATCATCTGCTATGCGCAGGGCTTCGGTCTGATCCTGGAAGCAGCCAAGCAATATGGCTGGGCAATGCCCCTGCCGGAAATCGCCAAGATCTGGCGCAACGGCTGCATCATCCGCTCGTCCATGCTGAACGACATGTCGTCCGCACTCTCGGACAACGCCGAACGCAACCTGATGCTGGCGCCGTTCTTCTCGGCAAAGCTGAAGGAAACCGAAGCGATGCTGCGCCAGGTCGTTGCCCAGTCGGCCATGCACGGCTTGCCGGTTCCGGCGCTTTCGGCAGCGCTGTCCTATTTCGACATCATGCGCACCGGCCGCTCCACCGCCAACATGCTTCAGGGCCAGCGCGATTTCTTCGGCGCCCATGGGTTTGAGCGCACCGACAAGGACGGCAGCGGCTACCACGGCCCCTGGGCGATGGGCTGAGTTTTCTCGAACATTGTGCGCTCAGGCTCTCGTCTGAGCGTCATTTCGGACAAGCGCAGCATTCCGGATCGACGTGCGTCTTGCGTTGCACTTTCCCGGAACGACGGCGCACTGACAGGCGCCGTCGTGCAGAGCTGTCTTGTGGTTACTGCGCCAGGCCAAGTGCGGCCATGTTGGCGATCGAGGCCGGCAGGCCGGAATGGTCGCGCAGTTCGATGATCAGGCGCGGGTCACTGTCGAGCTTGGACAGCGCATCGAACACGGAATGCCAGTTGATGGTGCCCTGCCCAAGTGTCCAGTGGCGGTCGGCGTAGCCGTCCGCGTCCTGCAGGTGGATGTGGCGAAGGCGGTTGCCGGCGATCTTGACGTAATAATCAACCGGTGGAGCGCCGGTCGTGCCATGGGCATAATGCGCATGGCCGGTGTCGATCGAGATTTTCACCGCATCCGAACCGAAGCTTTCGGCCAGTTCGATCCGGGCAGAGGGATCCTTGTCCTCGATATTCTCGATGACAAGTTCGCAGCCGATGTCTTCGGCTCGCTTGACCGCGTCCGTCATGGTCAGGTGGCAGAGCTCTATCTTGCGCTGCCTGCCATTTTCGTAATTGTCGAGGTTGTTGTAGTCCCACGTCGTGAAGGGGCTGTGCACCACCATATGGGTGCCACCCAGGGCCTCGCAGACTTCCAGCCCCTGCAGCAGGCGCTTGCGCACGATCTCGCGCACCTCGACATCCATGCTGTCGACGGTAAAGCCGAAGAAAGGGCCGTGGATGCCGACGCGGCCCTGATGGCCGTCGAGCAGTTTTTTGGCCTTTTCGACAATCGGCTTCCAGTCGCCATTGAGAACTTCCGCTGGCCAGAAGTCCTGCAATTCCAGATCTCGTGGTTTGTCCAGCATCAGCTTGCGATGGGTTTCCAGCGAGGAGACTGTCAGCGCGGCGCCGAGAATGGGTAGGTCGGTCATGAAACACCTTTGAAATAGACGATACGGTTGCCGCCTGATTAGAGGCTGATCCTTGACACTATTGCGACGGCCGGCGGATCAAATGTCAGTATCCACGCTCCCGGTCGACTGCCGGTGGAACCGTGCCGTCTTCAAAATACCGGCCGATATTGTCGGCAACGATCCTGGAGGTAGTGCTGATGCCGGTTGGAGCGGTGATGTGCGGCAGGACCGTGACCTTGTCATGATCCCACAGCGGACTTGACGGCGGCAGCGGCTCTTCATCGAAGACGTCGAGAACGGCATGGTCGAGTGGGCCGTTGTCGAGTGCGTTGATGAGAGCGGCGGTGTCGATAATCGGGCCCCGGGCGAAGTTGATGACCGAAGCACCCTTCTTGCAGACGCTCAGTTCGTCCTGGCCGATCAGCCCTCGTGTTTCATCCGTCAACGGCATCAGCAGGACGATGAAATCCGACTGGCCGAGCACCTCCAGAAGGCCGTCGCGGCCATGGCGGCAGACAATGCCCTCGATTGTTTTTTTGGACCGGCTCCAGCCAAGCACGTTGAAGCCGTTGGCTTTCATCCGCAAGGCAGACGCTGCGCCGAGCTTGCCCAGGCCCAGGACGCCGACCGTGCGTTCCTGAGGGCTTTTGAGTTCATGATCCTGCCAGATCTTCTGGCGCTGCTGGGCCATGTACCGGGGCATGGCCCTGTGCAGGTAAAGCGTCCAGGCGAGAACGGCTTCCGACATGGTTTCCGCCATTTGCGGATCCGTGAGGCGGACGATCTGCGGGCCGTCCGCAGGAAGTTCACTCATCAGGCGCTCCACGCCGGCCCACAGGCTTTGCACCCAGACCAGATTGGGAAGAGCTGCTACATTGGCCGGATCGGGATTGGCGACAATGGCAACGCGCGCTGCGGTGCGTTCCTCTTCCGTCAGGTCCTCAAACGGCTTGACGGCGGCGATACCGTCGAGAGCCTGCGGCAGGGCCGCCCGCCAAGTCTGGCGCTCATCGGGGCTGGCGGAAGATACGAAGGGGACAACTGGCCTCATGCGGCAAAAACCCCGGCTTCATCCGCAAAGCCTTTTATTTCGATGGGGTTGCCGGAAGGGTCTTTGAAAAACATGGTGCTCTGCTCGCCGGGTTGGCCCTCGAACCGGACGGTCGGGGCGATGACGAAGGCGAGGTTAGCGTCTGTCAATTTTTGCGCAAGCGCCTTCCAGGTCTCCATGTCCAGCACCACCCCCAGATGCGGCATCGGCACCATGTGATCCCCAACCTTGCCTGTGTTGGTCGTTTCAAACGGTTTGCCGAGATGGAGTGAAACCTGATGGCCGAAGAAATTGAAATCGACCCAGGTGTCTGTGCTGCGGCCCTCCTTGCAGCCAAGCAGGCCGCCGTAGAACGCACGGGCTTCGTCCAGATCGGTAACGTGGTAGGCAAGATGGAAACAGGGTTGCATCGCTCGGCTCCTTTGAAAACGAGTGTTGAGTAGCAGATCCGATCCAAAACATTTAAGATGTTTTTCTGCTTCTGAGCGAAGGAAAATATTTTGGATACCCATTTTCTCGAAAGCCTGCTGGCCGTTGCCGAAACCGGCTCCATCGCGGCTGCGGCTCGCCAGCAGGGGCTAACGGCCGCTGCTGTGAGCCAGCGTATCCGTGTGCTGGAAGCCGAATTCGGAGCAGCGCTGTTGAACCGGACGGCGCACGCGGCCTTGCCGACCGAAACCTGCTTCCGGCTTTTGCCTGCGGCGCGTCGTCTGGTGCGCGACGCGGAACAATTGATCAGCGGCATAGATGCTTCCGGTCTGAGTGGCCCGTTCCGGCTGGGGGCTGTGTCGACGGCGCTTTCGGACACGGTGCCTGCTGTCATTCAACACTTCCGGGTCAAGGCGCCTCAGGCTGTGCTGACAGTCCGGCCCGGGACGTCGGCCGATCTTTACGAAGGTTTGCGCAACGGGGGCCTGGACGCGGCCATCACGGTTGCCGCTCCCTTTGATTTGCCCAAGGACATCATCAGCCGAACGCTGGAGGTTCAGGCTGTCGTTCATGCCTTGCCACCGGACCGTTACACATCGTTCAGTGCTGAAGACCTGCCCTGGATCGTCTACGACAGACAGTCGTGGGGCGGCCGCAAGCTATGGGCGGCGTTCGGGGGGATGGTTGGCGAAGAGCACATATTTTGCGAACTCGATGCCCCTGAAACGATTGCGCAGATGGTGTCTCACGGAGCCGGACAGGCGATCCTGCCTGTCTGGCAGGGCTTGCGGACGCATGGACCGGCGATGACCTTGAAAGCTCTTCCGGGCGGCACGGGACGCGAAATGGTTTACTTGCGAAAACACGCTTGTGCCGCACCGGTACTTGCCGACCTCGTGCACGAGGTCCTGCGTGAGCAGGTCGTCAAGTGACCTGCTGAAATGCAGCACTTAATAGTTGATTTTGTTGCGGTTAAACACTTTTTAAGTGTGAAGAGATTCGTTTCATCAGTAAGAAAATTATTCAACATGACGAATACCGGCACTAAAATGTCGTTTGAAGGCGTGGCCACGAAATTTGACGTATGATTGGTACAAGAGTTGAGACTATACTGTTGTGCTAGTGGCATTCTTAATGCAATTGTATTGGCGGTTGGGCCTGAACTCGGTACAAATACCGGGCATGACCTTCTTCTCGATCTGAGAAGGTGGTCAGGCTTATTTCGAGCAAGAAAATCGTATATGCGTCAAATGAAGGCTGAATTAATAAGAATTAATCTAAAGGCCTTCACAGCGAACTTGTGTTCGCAGCTCATTATTCTTTCCCATTGGATGCGCAGGGAGGTGATTGCTTTTACGAAAGCTTTCGCGCGCCGCACCCAATTCAATCTCAAGCAAACAGACTGCACAGGAGCATCCTCATGAAGAAGTTGTTTGTCTCGGTCGCCGCGACCGCTCTCATCGGCATGGCCTCGTCCGCCATGGCAGAAGAGTGCGGCACGGTCACCGTTGCGGAAATGAACTGGGCGTCGGCAGGCGCTATCGCGCAGATCGACAAGATCATTCTGGAAAACGGCTATGGCTGCACCGTTGAACTGGTGAGTGGTGATACCATGCCGACATTCACCTCCATGAATGAAAAAGGCGAACCGGACATGGCTCCGGAGTTGTGGATCAACGCCGTGCGCGAGCCTCTCGACAAGGCAGTTGCCGAAGGTTCCCTGATCATCGGCGGCGAGATCCTGAACGAAGGCGGCGTCGAAGGCTTCTGGGTTCCGACCTACTTAGCCGAAGAGCATAATATCTACACAGTGAAGGACGCTCTTGCGCATCCGGAACTGTTCCCCGGCGCGGAAGACGAAAGCAAGGGTGCTTTCTTCTCCTGCCCGGCAGGCTGGAACTGCCGCATTACCACCGGCAACCTGTTCCGGGCTTTCGGCTTCGACAAGGGCGGTTTCGAACTGGTCGATCCGGGTTCCGCCGCGGGCCTTGACGGTGCGTTGGCGAAAGCCAACGAGCGCAAGGAAGGCTGGCTCGGTTACTATTGGGCACCAACCGCGATCCTCGGCAAGTACGATATGACCCTGCTCGACTTCGAAGTCCCGCATGACAAGGAAGAGTGGGACACGTGCACCGTGATCGAGGACTGCCCGGAGCCGAAGCCGAACTCCTGGGTGAAGTCTGAAGTCTTTACCGTCGTCACCGACGACTTTGCCAACAAGGCAGGCCCGGCCATGGATTACATCAAGGGCCGCACCTGGGACAACCGGACGGCCGGCAAGGTTCTTGCCTGGATGACCGACAACCAGGCTGCCAACGAAGATGGTGCCTACTATTTCCTCGAAAACTTCGAGGACGTCTGGACCCAGTGGGTCAGCCCTGAAGTCGCTGAAAAAGTGAAAGCCGCGCTCTGACAGGCAAAAGAAACAACAGGGGCCGCTCCAATGGTGCGGCCCCAACCATTTGGGGCAAAAACTAAACCATCGGGATAACAAAGATGGATTGGATTGAATTTCCATCGCTGGGTCGAACAGACCTGCTGGCGATCAAGAAGACAATCGACGGTTCGTTCAGAGGCTTCACCAGAACCTACGGCGACTATATCGACAACTTTTTCAACCCCTTGCAAGATTTCCTGGTCTTCCTCGAAAACCTTCTGATCAACTCGCCCTGGCCGATCATTCTCGCGGTTTTCGCGCTGGCGGTTTACTTTTTGAGCCGCAAGATCAGTGTTACGGTCGGAACAGTTCTGGCCCTGGTGTTCATTGGGGTGTTCGGACTCTGGGAAGACACCATGCGCACCGTCGCCATGGTTACCGTATGCACCCTGCTGGCAATCGTTCTAGGTATGCCGATCGGCATCGTGATGGCGCGGTCTGATCGTGTTCAGGGGTTCGTCAATCCGATCCTGGACCTGATGCAGACGATGCCGAGCTTCGTCTACCTCATTCCCGTTGTGATGATTTTCGGTATCGGCAAGGTCCCGGGTCTGATAGCCGTTGTGATTTACGCCATTCCGCCGATGATCCGCCTGACAAATCTGGGTATCCGGCTTGTCGATACGGATGTGCTTGAAGCGGCTGATGCCTTTGGATCCAGCGCCCGTCAGAAGCTGATGAACGTTCAGCTTCCGTTGGCCTTGCCGACCATCATGGCCGGGATCAACCAGTGCATCATGATGTCGCTTTCCATGGTTGTTGTCGCTTCCATGATTGGCGTACGTGGACTTGGGCAGGAAGTGCTCGTTGCCATTAACAACCAGTACTTGACTGCAGGTATGCTCAGCGGCCTGTCCATCGTCGCGATCGCCATCATCTTCGATCGTGCGACCCAGGCCTATGGGAAACGCCTTCAGAAACACTCGGAGGTGGTTCATGGCTGAGGCAACGGGTATCGAGGTCAGGAACCTCTACAAGATCTTCGGTCCGGACGGGAAGGAGATGGTTCAGAAGGTCAAGGACGGTATTTCCAAGACCGAGCTGAACGAGAAATTCAACCATGTGCTCGGCCTGAACGACATCAACATCTCCATGCCTGGCGGCAAGATCCAGGTGGTGATGGGGCTGTCGGGGTCCGGCAAGTCCACGCTGATCCGGCACATCAACCGGCTGATCGATCCGACGGCGGGTGAAGTGCTCTACGGCAATGATGACGTCTGCAAGATGTCACAGAAGGAACTTCGGGAATTCCGGCGGCACAAGACTGCGATGGTGTTCCAGAAGTTCGCCCTTCTCCCGCACCGGACCGTCATGAAGAATGCCGTCTACGGCCTGGAGATCCAGGGTGTGCCGGCGAAGGAAGCCGAGGAGCGTGCGGCCCGCTGGATCGCGCGGGTGGGGCTGGAAGGCTTCGAGGATCATTATCCGAACCAGCTTTCCGGTGGCATGCAGCAGCGTGTAGGGCTTGCCCGCGCGCTCACCAACGATGCCGATATCCTGCTGATGGACGAGGCGTTCTCGGCGCTCGATCCGCTGATCCGCATGGACATGCAGACCGTGCTTCTGGATCTTCAGGAAGAGCTGCACAAGACCATCGTCTTCATCACCCACGATCTGGACGAGGCGCTGCGCCTCGGCGACAGGATCGCGATCCTGCGCGACGGGGCGGTGATCCAGCAGGGAACCGGCCAGGATATCGTGCTGAAGCCTGCGGATGGGTACATCGCCGACTTCGTCAAGGAAGTGAACCGTGGCCGGGTGATCCTGGTCGACACGGTCATGGATACGTCCCGGACGCTGGAAAACGGACCGACGATCTCAAGCGGTATCCTGCTGGAAGAAGCGGCCCGGACCTTTGCCGACACGGGTGAGGGCGAGGCAAACATCGTCAACGAAGATGGCCGTCCGATCGGTGTGCTCAACGTGCATGACACGATCTACGCCATGGTGACACCCGCAACCCACTGAGCTGCAAACCCCTGAAAACAATAAAACCCCGAAGCGTGCTTCGGGGTTTTATTGCGCCGGCTGCAAGCTTCAGCCTCATGCTGCGGAGGGCCGCCAGATCCGTCTCGAAGCATGGGCTGCTTTTATTTGGCCGGTGGTAGCGGCTGGGCTTCGATGACCACGGTCTCGCTGGTTGCAACCTCGACGACGGCCGCCTGAAAGATGTCGTTTTCCGATGGTCCGAGGCGCAGGTCCCAGGTGTTGAATTCGGGCATGATGCGTGGGATCGGAGCCGGCCGTTCCTCGATGATCCCGAAATGCTGTGGTGCCAGACGGCCGATGTTGGCCAGCAGGAAGAAGTCCGCGATGCGGCTGTCGTAGCGTGCCTCCACATGGTCGACCCTGGTGAGCAGCAGTTCCCGCTCGCCGTTGAGAACATCGAGCAGGGATCGCTGGCCACTGTCGAATTCCACCTGCAGGCCCTTGACCGCACGCTGGTTGGCGTCAATCGCGCGCTTGACCGCCTTGACCTTGAGCCGCGAGGCCGCCCGCTGCTTCATGGCACGGACAACGTTTTCGCGGATGATCTGCTGGGTGTCGTCCAGTTCGTATTCCTGCTGGGCGGCGGTGTAATTCGCCCGCTTGACGGCGGCGATGTTGCGGCCGCCGGTGAACAGGGGGGCGGTAACGCGCACGCCAAAACGGAAATCTTCTTCGTCCTCATTGCCGAGGTTGCCCCGGTAACCACTCTGCCACTCGCTTTCCAGCGAAACGCGCGGCAGCATGTCGCCGACTGCCGCGCGGGCGGCATAGCGTGCTGCCCTGGCATCCGCCGTCGCGGCTCGGATCGAGGGGTTGTTCTGCAGCGCGACGTTGATCGCATCGTCCAGCCCGGCGGGCTCAATTGATGACGGTATTCCGGGCCAGCCGAGTTTGCCCGGTTTCTGTCCGGTCAGGCGCTCATAGGCTGCCTCGGAGGCTTCCAGATCGCCGGCTGCCTGGTCGGAATTTCCCTGTGCCTCGCCAAGGCGGGCGAGGGCCTGTTCGATATCGGTGCGGGTGGCGTCCCCGGACTTGTACCGCGCCCTGGCGGCATTCACTTCCCGCTGCACCACATTGGTGTAAGCCCGCAGGTGGAAGAGGATAGCCCGGTCGCGAACGACGCGCAGATAAGCATCAGCGGTGTTGAAAAGCAGCGTTTGCTCGGCGCCGATCAGTTGGTTGCGGCCTGAATTTGCTTCTTCATGTGCCTGGTTCAGCCGGTTGACGCCAGCAAAGCCCTGAAACACGGTCTGGGACATGGACACACCCAGCTCGTGAAAGAACGATCTGTCACTGTTGCCGCTGCGCTCACTGCGGAAGGCATTCTGTTCGCCCAAATAAGTGCCGGTAACGGTGGGCAAAAACTCGGACCTCGCGGTCCAGATGTCCTGGTTGATCGCTTCGTACCGCGAGCGTTCCGCCTTCAGGCCCGGATTGGTGGCATAGGCGGCCCCCATGGCTTCCTCAAGCGACTGCGCGGATACCGGGGCGCTGGCGAAAAACAGGCTGACAAGCGACGCGCCCGCCAGAAGACTGGCAAGACGGGTTTTCAATCCGTGCATCAGTTTGGCAGGGGCAGGGAAAGTCGTCACAGCGGCACCACGATTGTTGTCTGCGCTCAAGGTAAAATTTTATAGTTAATCAAAGGTAAGTTGAGAGTAGAGATTATTAGTCATACTTTTCAGTAGTTACCCAAGGTAATATTTAGAGGTAACTTGGATTTTTGTATAAAACCCAGTTTCGCAAGTCTATCGTTACTGAAATCATGCCTGACATGATCGAATATCAGTGCCTGGTGCGGTGTAAACTTGATTGAGATTTTTTTGTCTGTCGCAAGGGCAAATCTTTTCCGGGTAGAGATCCCTTTACTTGCAGACGTTTGGCCTGATGGAGGATGTGTAGTTGTTGCTTCGCTTCGACACCTTCGGCAACTACTGAAGGGTTGAAACGCTGACGGAAAAGGGATGCCGGCTGAAGCATTGTCGCGGGTGCGATTCTCTTCGGGCGGTCTGGCCGGGGGAATTCGTAAACGATTGAGGCGGCTTGATCGTTGTTCCTGGGGAAAAGCAGCCTGGACAGACCTGATTTGACGTCGGGGGATTGGGGACAGGTTCAGTTATGTCTGTAATTTTTTACAGTATTTTTTCCGCCGGAAGAAAGCCGTAAATTTGCAGAAAATCGAGGAAATGCGCGCTCCGGCCGAGACAGCGTTCATGCCAGATGCCCTGACGGCAGGTGGATGACTAAAATTCTACCGATTTTGTTATCAATACGGCATTGATTTGCTTTCAAAAAAGGCCGGCCGCGCCGATGGGAATTGCTTTCAGCGCTCAAGTGAGCCGCGCTGGCCTCAATCGAGAGGCGCGGGATAACGCAAACATTTTAAGACACGTCAGGAGAACGGGTGCATCCCGCAATGTCAACGAAAGCCAGATCCACCCGCGTCGACAACGCTTACGAGCGGCTGAAAACAGAGATTCTGAGCGGGCAATTGCCGCCCGGCTTTCAGGCACCGGAACCCGACATCGCGACCCGGCTGGGCATGAGCCGGACGCCGGTCCGGGAGGCGTTGATCCGTCTGGAGGCAGATGGTCTGGTGGATCTCGTGCCGCGCCGCGGGGCGAAGGTCTTGCCGATTTCGCGGCAGGACATCTGCGAGATTTACCAGATCCTTGCAGTGCTCGAAGCGCTTGCGGCCGGCACTGCATGCGGCAAGGCAAGCGATGAAGCTCTTGCCGAAATCAACTGTGTGCTCGACGGCGCTGATGAGGCACTCGAAGATCAGGATATCGAGGCCTGGGCGATATGCGACGACAGGTTCCACAGGCTGGTCGCCAGGGCGAGTGGCAATTTGCGTCTGAGAGCCGAGATCGAGGGCTTTCTTGATCAGGTCTACCGGGCAAACCTCGTGTTGCTGCGCCTGAACAAGGCTCCGGCCTCAAACGCGGCCGACCATCGCGCGATTGTTGAGGCGATCCGGGAAGGCAAGTCAGACGCCGCCGCAGAAGTGGCGCGAGTGCACCGTCTGAACGGATTGGCCCGGATGAACGATCTGCTTCAGCACTGCGGTCTCAACCACGTCTGATTATCGCGATGCTGCCGGGGCCGGGCCCGTGGACTGACCGATGATCAGTTCCGCGTCCAGATGCAGGGACGCCGGTTTGGCGGCCGGGTTGGAAATCATGTTCAGGAGCAGTTCGGCGGCCTTTTCCCCGGCGTAGCGGACCGATGAGCGGGTGCAGGTGAAAATAGGCACCTCGCCGCTGTTGGGCAGGAAGGACAGGGCATCGTCATGCGTGATGATGGAGACGTCCTTGCCTGTCTTCAGTCCGCATTGCCCGGCTGCGCGCGCGACGCCGATCGCCGATATCATGGATGATATCAGGAAGGCGGTCGGCGGATTGTCACTCTTCAGCATTTCCATCGCATTGTCGCAGCCGTAAGGCTCGGTCATGTCGGCACTGCGCATCAGGGCAGGGTCCGGCGTCAGCCCTCGAGCCGCCAGCGCTTCTTCGAACCCGCGACGGCGGCGACTGGCAAAATCCATGTGCTCCAGGCCGTTCAGCAGCGCGATCCGGGTGTGGCCGAGGTCCAGCAGCAGGTTGGTTGCGCGCTCGAATGCGCGCCTGTTGTTCATGTCGATCCACGAGGTTTCCCGCTCGGCGCCGGGAATGCGGCCGTGGACGACGAAGGGAAGGTTGAGCTCTTTCAGAAGTTTGTGCCGGTGCTCTTCATTGGCGGGGCCGTGAACGATCACGCCGTCCGCTTTCTTGCGCGAGGCAATCTGCCGGTAAGCGTCTTCCTCCTTGTCATCATCGACGACGGAAATGATCATGTCGTAACCGTGACGCGAGTAGGTCTCTCCGGCGCCTGCAATGAACTCCAGGAAGATGGGGTTCATCATCTCGTGAATGGAGCGGGGTATGACATGGCCAATGGCCATCGCGCGACCGGTCGCAAGGCGCCGTGCCTGGCTGTTGGGCGCATAGCCGAGCTTCTCGGCCATTTCGCTCACCCGTTTGCGGGTTTCCTCGCTGACTTCGGGATAGCCGTTAAGCGCGCGGCTGACCGTGGTCTGAGACAGGTTCAGCCGTTGCGACAGTTCTTTCAAGTTTACGCCATTGCTCATTCAGGCCCAAAACGCTTTGAAAGCGCCCTCCCAACAGGCTGTTATTGAAATGCAACATTAATTCGCGAGCTGCGCGCTTGACAAGACCGAAGCCTGAAGACATGGTTAGGGCCAAATCCAAAGCGGTTTGGATAAAGGGTTCTGGTAGAATTGCCGACCCGGTGACACGGGTGGGTATTGCTGCAAGGTGGTAAGGTGTGCCACCTTGAGTGGAGTGTTCCGGAATAGGGACAATCTGGGAGGACAGATATGAAATTACGTTTGAAAGCCTGCACGGCTGGTCTTGCGCTGGCTATTGGCCTTTGCGCGGGCGCCGCGTCCGCGGCTGAACTGAAATTCGCTCCGGGCGAAGGTCCCTTCAACTGGGACAGCTACAACGAGTGGGCAAAGAGCGCGCCTGACCTGAAGGGCCAGACGGTGACGATCGCCGGTCCGTGGCTGCAGCCGGAAGACGGTTTTTTCCGCAATGTGCTTGCCTATTTCACCGAAGCCACCGGCGCTGAAGTCATTTATACCGGTTCCGACTCCTTCGAGCAGCAGATCGTGATCGACGCCGAAGCCGGCGCTGCTCCGAACATTGCCGTTTTCCCGCAGCCGGGCCTTGCTGCCGATATGGCCGCACGCGGTCTGCTTAAGCCACTGCCGGAAGGCATGGCCGACTGGGTCGCCAACAATTACGGGGCCGGTGAAAGCTGGGTCGACCTCGGTACCTACAAGGATGCGGACGGACAGGATCAACTGTTCGGGTTCTTCTACAACGTCAACGTCAAGAGCCTTGTCTGGTACGTGCCTGAAAACTTCGAGGACGCCGGCTATGAAGTGCCGACGACCATGGAAGAGCTGAAGGCGCTGACGGAGCAAATCGTCGCCGATGGCGAAACCCCCTGGTGTATCGGTCTGGGATCGGGCGCAGCCACCGGCTGGCCGGCGACCGACTGGGTCGAGGACCTGATGCTGCGCACGCAGCCGCCCGAAGTCTACGACCAGTGGACCACCAACGAGATCCCCTTCGACGATGAACGCGTCGTTGCCGCTATCGAGGAATTCGGCTGGTTTGCGCGCGACGATGCCAAGGTTGCCGGCGGTGCGGGCGCTGTTGCCTCCACCGATTTCCGCGACAGCCCGAAAGGTCTTTTCGCCTCGCCGCCGCAGTGCTACCTGCACCGTCAGGCGTCCTTCGTGCCGGCCTTCTTCCCGGACGGCGTGGAATTCGGTACCGATGTCGACTTCTTCTACTTCCCGGCCTACGCGGAAAAAGACCTCGGCAATCCGGTACTCGGCGGTGGCACGCTGATGGCGATCACCAATCCGTCCGACGCGACGAACGAGCTGATGAAGTTCTTCGAACTGCCGCTCGCGCATGAAGTGATGATGGCCCAGACCGGCTTCCTGACACCGCACAAGGGTGCCAACCCTGCGGCCTACAAGGACGACACGCTGCGCGGTCAGGGGGAAATCCTGGTCAATGCCAGCACCTTCCGCTTCGACGGTTCCGACCTGATGCCGGGCGCAGTCGGTGCAGGCACGTTCTGGACCGGAATGGTCGACTATACCGGCGGCAAGGATGCAACAGCCGTCGCCGAGGAAATCCAGAAAAGCTGGGACGCCCTCAAGTAATCCTCCAGGCGGCCGGTCTCCCCAGGGAGACTGGCCGTTTTTCTGACGGATTGGCGTAACGTTCAAGAAACACAGTTCCTAAACGCAGGAGGCCCCCGGTCTTCCGGGTGCTTCCCCATAATCAATAATGGGAGGGAACGGCCATGCTATCGGATAATCCGGCACTGTTGGGGCTCTTTACCATCGTCATCGGCGTTGGAGCCTGCCTTGCCTACTTCTTCTTTTCGAATGTCTTCATCGACAAGGTTCTGTTTCCGGCCCGTGGCCCCAATGCAGGCAGGAACATCAACCGGGCGAACATGATCCGGCCGTGGCTGTTCCTGTTCCCGGCCTTGTTCGCGCTGACGCTATATCTCGCCTATCCGGTGTTCGAGACCTTGCGCCTGTCGCTGACGGACCGTTCGCAAGGGGGCGCTTTCGTCGGCCTTGCCAACTATCGCCAGATGATGAACGAGGCGAAGTTCTGGGAAGCGGTGCGCAACAACATGCTGTGGCTCATCGTGGTTCCGGCTGCCTCTACGGCCTTCGGTCTGCTGGTCGCCCAGCTTACGGACCGGATCAGATGGGGCAACTTCGCCAAGTCGTTGATCTTCATGCCGATGGCGATCTCCTTTGTTGGCGCGTCGGTCATCTTCAAGCTGATCTATGATACGCGCGCGGCCGACCAGAACCAGATCGGCGTCCTGAACGCGATCTGGCTGAAGTTCGACGGCGGCATCGGCTCCGTCATCTTTCTCCAGCTCTTGCCGACCTTGCTTCTGCTGGCTTTCTCCGTTGTCGTCGCCTATGTGGCCTGGACCTTCGTGCGCGGCATTGTTGCCCGGGGCGAGGACAAGTCGCTCTGGCTTTTGCCACTGCGCCTTCTGGTCGCCGTCGGTGGGGTCTGGCTGATCTGGATTTCGCTGAATTCCGCGCTCGGCGTCTGGATTACAGACGTGCCTTACGGCGAGCCGCAAACCTGGCTGACGCTGCCGCTGTGGAACAACTTCTTCCTGATGGTGGTGCTGATCTGGATCCAGACCGGCTTTGCCATGGTGATCCTGTCGGCGGCCCTGCGCGGCATTCCCGAGGAAACCGTGGAAGCCGCCATCGTTGACGGCGCCAACCCGTTCCAGATCTTCTTCAAGATCAAGGTGCCGCAGATCATGGGAACCATCGTGGTGGTGTGGACCACGATCACGCTGACTGTGCTCAAGGTATTCGACATCGTCTTCGCCATGACCAACGGCCAGTGGGAAACCCAGGTTCTGGCCAACTACATGTACGACAAGCTTTTCCGCGCCAATGACTGGGGAGTGGGGTCGGCAAGCGCCATCATCATCATGCTGCTTGTCACGCCGATCCTTGTCTGGAACGTCTACAATGCCCGCAAGGAGATGAAGTGATGGCCAGTATAGCTGGGAAAAAATCCGGCCTGACCTGGGCCGTTCATATCTCCGTCGCAGCCCTCGTGCTCCTGTGGCTGTTTCCCACCGTCGGGCTGTTCGTCTCGTCCTTCCGGACCGCCGACCAGATCTCCAGCTCCGGCTGGTGGGCGGCGCTGTTTCCGGCCGAGCAGAACGAGGTCTACCGGACATCCGATCCGGACGGGACCCGTGTGGCCGACGGTGGTCAGTTCACCGTCACCGGAAATATCTTCGAAGGCGAGCCGCGCGATATCCGTTCTTGGGGCGTGTCCTCACGCGATGTCTCCGCCTACCAGCCCGGAGAAACGGCCGATATGGGCGACGGCGAAAGCCTTACACTTCAGGCCGACGGGTCCTATGTCTGGAAGGGTAATGACAAGCAGATTTCCGGCCGCGGCCAGCGTGTCTTCGTCACCGCGACCGTGCCGCCGGAATTCACCCTGCAGAACTACGCCACCATCCTCTTTTCCGGCACCGGACAGGACAATATGGGCAAGGCGTTCTTCAATACGCTGACGGTCACCATTCCGGCGACGATCATCCCGATCGTCATTGCGGCGTTCGCAGCCTACGCCCTTGCCTGGATGGAATTTCCCGGCCGTGCGCTGCTGATCGCGGCCGTTGTGGCGCTGCTTGTCGTGCCGCTGCAACTGGCGCTCATTCCGCTGCTGCGGCTGCATCTGGCCGTCGGTATCGGCAAGGGCTACATGGGGGTATGGCTGGCCCATACGGCCTTCGGCATGCCACTCGCGGTCTATCTGCTCCGGAACTACATGGTCGGATTGCCGCGGGACATCATCGAGAACGCGAAGGTGGACGGGGCGACGGATTTCCAGATCTTTACCCGCATCATCCTGCCGCTCAGCTTTCCGGCTCTGGCGTCCTTCGCCATCTTCCAGTTCCTGTGGACCTGGAACGACCTTCTGGTGGCCAAGGTGTTCCTGATCGACGCCACGGGCTCGACCACGGTGATGACCAACCAGATCGTCGAACTTCTGGGAACACGCGGCGGCAACTGGGAGATTCTCGCGACCGCGGCCTTTGTATCCATCGCCGTACCGCTCTTCGTGTTCTTCGCGATGCAACGCTACCTCGTGCGCGGCTTGCTGGCCGGGTCGGTGAAATAACATGAACAAAATCAACAATCGGGAGCAGCCGGCATGACATCGTTGTCCTTGAAGAGTGTCAGCAAGTCCTACGGAGCCGTCGAAGTTCTGCGCGACATCAACATGGAGATCAACGCAGGCGAGCTGATCGTTTTCGTCGGTCCTTCGGGCTGCGGAAAGTCGACATTGCTGCGGATGATCGCAGGGCTTGAAAAGATCACCGGCGGAGAGCTGGAGATCGACGGGGTTGTCGTCAACGACGTGCCGCCGGCACAGCGCGGCATTGCCATGGTGTTCCAGTCCTATGCGCTTTATCCGCATATGACGGTCTACGACAACATGGCTTTCGCCTTGAAACTGGCGGGCAAGTCGCGCGACGAAATCGACAGGGCGGTACGGGCTGCGGCCGACAGGCTGCAGCTCACTGCCTATCTCGACCGCCTGCCGAAAGCGCTTTCCGGCGGGCAGCGCCAGCGCGTTGCCATCGGCCGTTCGATCGTACGGGATCCAAAGGTCTTCCTGTTCGATGAACCGCTGTCGAACCTCGATGCCGCCTTGCGCGTTGCGACGCGGATCGAGATCGCGCAGTTGAAGGAGAGCATGCCGGAAAGCACCATGATCTACGTGACCCACGATCAGGTGGAGGCGATGACGCTCGCGACCCGGATCGTCGTGCTTCATGGCGGCAACATCGAACAATTCGGCGCGCCGCTGGATCTTTACGAACGTCCGGCCAACACATTTGTCGCCCAGTTCATCGGCTCGCCGGCCATGAACCTGATCGATGCCAAGGTGACGGCAACCGGCAGTCAGACTTCTGTTGTCATGTCCGACGGTGGCCACGCGGACGTGCCGATTGCCTCGCTGGACAGCGACAAGGGCGCAACGGTGAAGCTTGGCGTGCGGCCGGAAGATCTGACGGTGACGGACAGCGACGATTTCCTGGTTTCCGCCGACGTCGAAATCGTCGAAGCGCTTGGCGAGACGACGGTGTTGTACTTCCGTCCGAAAGACGACGCACCGGCCTTGATCGCCAAGCTGCCCGGCATCCACAAGATCGCGAAGGGCACGTCCATCCGCCTGACGGCCGCGCCGGAAAAACTGCATCTGTTCGACGGCGAGGGGCAGTCGTTCCTTTACAGGTGATAATCGCGGCAGGCTTGGGGGCTTTCGGTAATGCTGTTGACCCCCACCCCTAACCCCTCCCCACAAGGGGGAGGGGGACGAATGCTTTACCGCGCCACGATGTAGGTGCGCTGAAACCCGCTATCCCTTTTCAGGTATTCGGGCAGACAAGTGAGATCTTTTCAATCTGCACGGACTGATCCCCCTCCCCCTTGTGGGGAGGGGTTAGGGGTGGGGGGTATTCAAAGACTGAAGCCTTGTGATACCAACCCCACTTAATCCCTGCCTCTAACCCCGGCAGATCTAATGCTGATGCCCGGCGTGGCTGTGCCGGGTCGCGTTGACCGACTCCACCTGGGCCTGCATCTCGATATGGCCGAAGTCGAATTCGATCTCGATGTCGAATGTGTCCCCTTGGCGAAAAGACCGGGTGAGGCCGGTGAGGCGCAGGGCAAGGCCGGTTGGGGCGAGGACAAGGCTTTTGCCCGGCTGGATCGGAACGGGCGGAAGGGCGTCGTAGCCGGTTTCACCGTCCTTCAGGGCAAAGCCGACGAGTTCAGCCTTTGAGGCAACGCCGGAATGTCCGCCGACGAGCCTTACCGAACGTTCGGACCTGTTCTCGATATTGACGAAAAGCAGCGCGGTGTTTTCGGAGGTTTCCCGGATCCACGCGTGGAGCGCGCGCACCCCTTCTGACATGCCCTCGTGGCTGCCGTCGTCTTCAGGGTGATGGTGGTCCTCTTCTTCCTGCGCATGGTGCTGGTCTGCGTCAGCGTGGCTTTGGCCGGTGCCGCTATGTGTTTCAGATGCCAGGGCAGATTGAGACAGACAGAACAGCAGCGACAACAGGACGGCAAGAGCGCGCATATCGGGAAGATCCTTCAGGCTTCAGGTCAGGCGCGCAAATCAGTAATGATATTACGTGACATTGCCATGAAGGCGGGCAGCAGGGCGAGCAGCACCGTCAGGCTGACGAAGCCGGCGATGAGATGAAACTCGGGCCAGTCGAGTGTTGCCGTCACCAGGATGTCCGTTCGCGAAGTGACGATCGATGAGATGACATCGACCGCTATCCAGCCGGCACCGAGCCCTGCGGCTGCACCCAGGACAATCAGTGTGGCCGCATAGGACCAGACAACGGCGAAGACGAATCGGCCCGGTGCGCCAAGTGCCCGCAAGAGCGCAAGCCGTCTGGCGAACAGCCGGGCGAGGGCAATCAGCCCCGTCAGCACACCTGCCGTCACCAGCACCTGGGTCAGCACGGCCATGACGGACATGATCTGGCGGATGTCGCCCATGAGCGAATGAAGCTGCGCCAGGACCGCGCCGGGGAAGAACGCCATGGTGTCGTCGCGGGTGAATTCGGAGCGCAGGGCGTAATTTGCCCAAAGCTCATTGGCGTGAACAAGTATCGCGGGCGTGCCGGGAAAATAGTCGGCGTCGAAGGGCGGGCCGATCCGGGTCTTGTGCTCCGGGCTGTGGCCATTGGTCAGGCCGTGAACCTCCCAGACGCTTTCGACAGGCACAAGGATGGCGCGGTCCCACGGGCTGCCGGTTGGTGGCATGCGCCCGACGATCTTTACCGCGTGACCGGCATGGGCTTCTTCTTCCGCACTATCACCAACCCCGTGGGCGGGTTCGAAGGTTTCGCCGATTTGCAGCTCGACCCGCGATCCGGCAACCGCTTCACCGCTGGCGGTGAACATCCTTCCTTCGTCGAGTTCACCCGCCAGATGGGTGACGAATTGCGGCGTGGTGCCAACAACGGGAGAGGACAGGTAGCTGTCGCCGAAGGCAATCGGGGCGGCAAGATCGACGTCGGCATGGGTGGCGATTTCGGTGTAGATGTCACCGTCCAGCAGCGGTACGTCGCTTGGCTGCAGATAGACGGCGGCAAACATCATGGTGATTTCGCTGCCGGGGGCGGCAACGATCAGATCGAATTTTTCCGCCGCCCGTGCCGTACCTTTTCGAAGGCCGCGTTCCTGGGCAATCAAGCCGACGCCGATGCCGATGGAAATGGCGATCAGGGCAATGAAGGTCAGGTTCGTCCAGCGGAAACGCCAGAGCAGTGCTCCGGCGAGAGCTCCGGGCCGGAACCCCCAGGTCACGATCAGCCCGGTTGCCACGGCAGGCAGCAGAAGCATAGCAAGCCACAGGATGTCCTGCGACAGCGGCGAAAGGTTCTGCCAGAGGTCTATAAGAGCTTCAGACACCGGCTGCCTCCGTTTGCAGGCGTCCGTCCTCGACGTCAATCACCCGGTCCATCCGCTCCAGCAGATGCGGATCGTGGCTGACGGCAACGAGGGTCTTGTTCTGAGCACGGGTGAGACCGATCAGGTCTTCGATCAGTCCATCAGCCGTCTTGCGGTCGAGGCTGGCTGTCGGTTCGTCCGCCAGAATGATGGCCGGGTCGTGGGCAAGCGCGCGGGCAATCGCAGTGCGTTGTCGCTCGCCGCCGGAAAAACTGTCTACGGTCCGCGCGTCTGCCGGAACATTGAGGCTCTTCAAAAACCGCTCTGCCGTGTTGACGATCAACCGGCGCTTGGAGGCCGGGTTGAAGCTTGTTGCAAGGGCGGCGTTGCCAAGCGCACTCAGTTCTTCAAACAGCAGAAAATCCTGGAAGATCAGGCCGATGTGGTTCCGGCGGAAAGCGGCGCGAGCGCCATCGGTCAGTTGCACCAGATCGGTGTCTCCCCAGCGGATATGGCCTGTCATGGCCGGATGCAGGCCTGCCAGGGCATACAGAAAGGTTGATTTTCCAGCGCCTGACGGGCCGCGCAGACCAATGGTCTCGCCCGGCCCGGCTTGAAACAGGCTGCAGGTGAGCAAGACCCGTCCCCCGGGCGTGCTGACCTGAAGGTCGCTGACATGAAGGGGGAGGCTCATAAGACGGCGTCAGGCGCGTTCATAAACGGCATCGGACAACCGTGCCCGGCTGACGAAACCTGTCTCTGGATCCTTGAAGGTGCCGAGTTCCAGAACACCCCTCGTCACGATCTTGCTGTTGAACGCGACGACATCGACAATGCGCTTGGTGTAGACGGCGAGAATGTCGCGCGGCCATTCCGCTTCGGTTTCACAGAAGGGGCAGACCGCCATCGGAATTTTAGTCAGCACGAAAAACTGGCTGTCGGCTTTCAGGGGCGGCGCCATGTAGCCGCCGACCGACACTCTGGTGCCTTCCAGCGAATGGGCGAGATCGGAAAAACTCCGGTCCTTGTTGTAGAGCGTGCGCAGCTTGAGAGGGGCCTCCTTGGCACCGGCCGTTTCCGGCAGCAGATACCAGGCAAGCGGGGCAAGGCCGAGCCCGGCTACGAGCTGTCTGCGGTTCATGGTATCCTCGGGTCTGGTCAACACACGTTCCTCATCTATCCGGCAATTGTGACAAACAGGCGAAAGGCCTGCAACGAGGCAGGCCTTTCAGATCGGTGGCCGGTCGCCCGGCGGCAAACCTGCCGTCCGCTTACTGAGCGTTTACGGCGTGGTTCATGACGTGGAAGATAACGTTCTGCTCGATGGTGCCGTCGACCAGATGCGCCCAGGGGCCCTTTGCGTAGACCGCGACATCCTCACCCGAATGGGTTTCGGAGGATTTCGGGATCAGGGCCTGCTGGATGTAGTCCAGGTCGGTGGCGGTTTCCTGGTCCAGCTCAGGGCGCGAGCCGGTGTAGTCGTTTTCGCCTTCACCCTTCTTCAGAACCGAACCGGTGCCGTTCAGGTAGCCGATCACGGTGTAGGGCTTGCCGTCGTCCGCGGTCAGGACCTTGTCGGAATGCTTGATGCCTTTCTGGGCAACGTCATAGCAAAGACCGAGGATGGCAGAGCCGCGGCCGCAATAGCCGTTGAAGGCGATTGCGTGTTCGTGGTCGGCGGTGACGATGATCAGCGTGTCTTCGTCATTCGTCAGTTCGTCAGCCATGGCAACGGCTTCGACAAAGGCGACACCGTCGCGCAGGGCGCGGGCTGCGTTGCCGGCATGGTTGCCGTGGTCGACGCGACCGGCTTCGATTTCCAGATAGTAGCCGTCCTCGTTCTTGGACAGATACTCGATGGCGGCCTTGGTCATGTCGGCCAGGGACGGCTCGTCATCCTCGGCGCGGTCGGCTTCATATTCCATGTGGCTGCTGTTGAAGAGCGCCAGCACGGGGCTGGAACCGTCAAGCTTCAGGGACTTGAAACCGGCTGTGTCGGTTGCGAACTGGGCACCCAGCCCGGTGGCGCGCTCGACCAGGTCGACATTGTCTTCGCGGCGGCCCTTCAGCCCACCCATTTCCTTGTCCTTCGGCAGGAAATAACGGCCACCGCCGCCCATTGCGAAGTCGACGGTGCCGGCTTCCATGGCGTCGATGAGCTGGGTTGCGATGTCCTTCTGCGCGGTGCAGCCTTCCGGTACGGCGTCTTCCCAGTTGCGGTTTGCGGTCTTGGCATAGACGGCAGCCGGCGTTGCGTGGGTCAGGCGGGCGGTGGAGACGACGCCAACAGACTTGCCGGCTTCGGTCATCAGTTCGGAGAACACGGTGAGTTCGTTGCCTGCAACCGTGGAGCAATCGTCATGAATCGCTTCTTCACCAAGGTTGATCAGGTTGAAACGCTGTTTCACGCCTGTGTTCATCGAACCGGCGGTCGGAGCGGAATCCGGCGTCTGGGCGTTGATGTTGTAGGTCTTGACCAGGGCGCTGTGGAAGTCCGGGGTCTCGTAAGGAAGAACGTTTTCCTCGCCCAGCATGCCCTTCTGCTGGCCGTCGAACAGGCGGGTGGCGTAGTTGGTGCCGACGCCGTTGCCATCCGCGATCAGCAGGATCACGTTCTTGGCGCGGTTGGTGTTCGGCTGACGGGCCAGGAGAGCCTGAATGGCGGCTTCGCCATCCTTGTACCACTGGCTGGAGGCTTGCGGCACGGTGTCCTGAGCAAAGGCAACGGAGCCCGTCAGGGCCAGCGCCAGAGAAGTGCAAATGATGGTTTTCATGATATCTCCCGGAGGTGAGGGTGCTTCCCGTGAGCTACATAAAAATGCTGCGTGACATTTGATTGACAGTTAGATGACGAAACAGATTTGTAATTTTATTACATAACCTTGAGCGTAGCGCGTAAACTTCTTGCTCCTGAGCTGTCTTATCTTTTGTCCGGCGGCATCTTTACTGAAGTCCGTACAGTTCAGGCCTTTGCCGGATAACCGGTTTAACGGAGCGCTGAACAGGACACGGCAATTCCCTCTGAAAAAAGAATATTCCTCGATCCGGGGATATGAGCGCCATCCCCGGTTGCAGAGCTCTGCTCGTGTTCCTTCGTCCCGTTCGATCCTCTATTGTCACATCATTTTCATATGAGCGTCGAATAAGGTTCATATGAAAATGTTTTAACGGGCTTCGAAGTCAGACTTTTTCGAGTCAACATGATGCCTTTGGAGTAGCTGGCCTTCCGCGGCTGCGGAAGGAAAGGGGACGATGGCGGATCAGAAGAACATGCTTGGGCAAATAGATATTTCAAAGCGTCAGGCCGAAATTGCGGATCTGGTACAAAAGGCTGGATTTGCGTCCGTCGAGGAGCTGGCAGACCGGTTCGAGGTGACCACTCAGACGATCCGCCGGGATGTCAACGGTCTTTGCGAACTTGGCATCCTGCGCCGGACCCATGGCGGCGTCGAACCGCCCGCGCCGGCGTCCAACATCCACTATTCCACCCGGCAGATTCTGAACCTTCCGGAAAAGCAGCTCATCGCGAAGCTGGTCGCCGGGCATGTGGGCAACAACCAGTCGATCGCCTTTTCCATCGGCACCACGCCGGAGATCGTGATGCAGGCACTCGTCGGGCATGAGAAGCTGGCGGTCTTCACCAACAATCTGAACGTTGCTTTCACCGCCTCGGTCAATCCGTCGTTTCAGGTGACGATCACGGGTGGCCGTCTGCGCCATGGAGACCGCGACGTGCTGGGGGCGGCAGCGCAGGCGTTCTTCTCCAACTACAAGGTTGATATCGGCATTTTTGGTGTCGCCGGGGTGGATGAAGACGGCACGTTGCTGGATTTCCATGAGGATGAAGTGGCCGCGCGCCAGTCCATCCTTGCCAATTGCCGCAGGTCCTTTCTGGTGCTGGATCACAGCAAGTTCGGCCGGAATGCCCATGTGCGCGGCGGCCAGCTCAGCGATGTCGATGCGATCTTCACCGATTGTCCGGTGTCGGATGTCTTCCTGGCGTCACTGGAAGGCACGAATACAGAAGTGTTCGTGGCCGACAATGGGGATGAGGCGTGACATCAGCTCCGCATATCCCAGGCCCCAAGACCCCTGGTGCCGGCAAGCCGATTGTTCTTGAGCAGGTGTCGCGCACCTGGGGCGAGACGGTGGCTGTCGATGCGCTGTCGATCGAGATTCCCGCAGGTTCGTTCACGGCGCTTCTGGGGCCGTCGGGCTGCGGCAAGTCGACGACGCTGCGCATGATCGCGGGGCTTGAGACTGTCAGCAGCGGACGCATTCTGATCGGTGGAGAGGATGTTACCGGCCAACCATCGGCCAAGCGCGACCTGTCCATGGTGTTTCAATCCTACGCGCTGTTTCCGCATCTGAATGTTGGCGAGAACATCGTTTTCGGCCTCAAGGTCCGCCGGGTCGGTAGGGCCGAGCGGGACCGGCGTCTTGCACGGGTGGCCGATCTTCTGGGTCTTGGCCAGTTGCTGGAGCGCAAGCCGGGGCAGCTTTCGGGTGGGCAGCAGCAGCGTGTCGCGCTCGGGCGGGCAATCATCGGTGAAAAGCCGATCTGCCTGATGGACGAGCCACTGTCCAATCTCGATGCCAAGCTGCGCCATGAAATGCGGGTGGAGATCCGTGCGCTGCAGCAGCAGCTCGGCTTCACCATGGTTTATGTCACGCATGATCAGGTCGAGGCCATCACCATGGCCGACCAGGTGGTGCTTTTGAACGGTGGCCGGCTGGAGCAGGTGGCGAGCCCACGGGATCTCTATGAAAAACCGGCGACGCCCTTTGCGGCCCGCTTCATAGGTACGCCGCCAATGAACCTCTTTCCCGCCAACGCCTTCCGCAAGCTGTGCACCGCGCCGGACTTCAAGCTCGGCCTGCGTCCGGAGGCCATGCACCTGGAAGATGGCGGCCCGGTGAACGCCGCTGTTCGTGCCGTCGAATATCTGGGCGCGGACGTGCTGGCCGATTGCGAAGTTGCCGGCACCAGTTTTCAGGTGCGCCTTCCGGCGAACCGGGCCTTCACGCCCGGTCAATCCGTGCAGCTCGGCTTTTCGCCGGACGCCCTTCATGTTTTCGACGCCGATACCGGCTGCCGCCGTGACGATCTCATTTCCGAATTTGGAGCCCTGTTGCGCTCCTGACCTGCTGCGCGCCCGCGTAGACCGACCGCAGATCTGCGGGTTTTCAAACCTTAGGAAGTAAACTGATGTTGAAGTCCACTTTCCTGAAAGCCGTTGCCGCAACGGCGCTTACCTTCAGCACCTGGGCCTCCGCTCAGGCTGTTGACTTGCAATTCTATTTTCCGGTCGCTGTTGGCGGAAAAGCTGCTGAAACCATCCAGGAACTGACCGACGCCTATGTTGCGCAGAACCCGGATGTGACCATCGATGCCGTTTATGCCGGCTCCTATCAGGACACCGTCGCCAAGGCGATCACCGCTTCGCGTGGCGGCAACCCGCCCCAGCTTTCGGTGATCCTGTCTGCCGACATGTTCACCCTGATCGATGAAGACCTGATCCAGCCCTTCGACGACTATCTGACCAGCGACGAAGACAAGAAATGGCTCGAGGGCTTCTATCCGGCGTTCATGGAAAACAGCCAGACCGGCGGCAAGACCTACGGCATCCCGTTCCAGCGCTCCACGCCGGTGCTCTACTGGAACAAGGAAGCCTTCGAGGCTGCCGGTCTCGACCCGGAAGTCGCCCCGGCGACCTGGGACGAAATGGTGGAATTCGGCAAGAAGTTGACCAGGAAAGACGACAGCGGCAACGTCACCCAGTGGGGCGTGCGCATTCCGTCTTCCGGGTTCCCGTACTGGCTGTTCCAGGGCCTTGCCATCGAAAACGGCGCGATCCTGGCCAATGCGGAGGGCAACAAGACCAACTTCGATGATCCGAAGGTGGTTGAGGCCCTTCAGTACATGGTTGATCTCAGCACCAAATACGAAGTGATGGCTCCGGGCATCATCGAATGGGGCGCAACGCCGAAAGCCTTCTTCGAAGGCCAGACGGCCATGATGTGGACCTCCACCGGCAACCTCACCAACGTGCGTGACAATGCTCCGTTCAAGTTCGGCGTTGCCATGCTGCCGGAAAAGGCGCAGCGCGGCGCACCGACTGGCGGCGGCAACTTCTACCTGTTCAAGGGCGCGTCCGACGAACAGAACAAGGCCGCCGTCAAGTTCGTGCAATGGATCACCGCTCCGGAACAGTCCGCCAAGTGGACCATCGCAACCGGTTACGTCGCTCCGCGCGCCGAAACCTGGGACTCCGACACGATGAAGGCCTATGCAGCCGATTTCCCGGCTGTGCTGGTTGCCCGTGACCAGCTTGAATTCGCCAAGGCTGAGCTGGCGACGTACCAGAACCAGCGCGTGACCGGCATCTTCAACGATGCGCTTGCGGCTGCCATCACCGGCCAGAAGGACGCCGAAACGGCGCTGAAGGAAGCTCAGGCGCAGGCCGAAGAGATCCTGAGCGAATACCGCTAACGCCATTCGGGGCGGAGCACCGGATCCCACTCCGGCGTTCCGCCCCGTTCCCCAGACCTTTCGCCGTCCTCACCGCAAGGTAACTCAGGTCGGTCTCTTTCTCCTTATTGGAGCCTAGATCATGAAGCGGGGCTTTGCCTTGAAACGCGACTGGATCCACGGCTGGCTGCTGTTGCTGCCGGCAATGGTGTTTCTGTTTGCCTTTACCCACATCCCCGCCGTGACCACGTTCCTCAACAGCTTCTTTTCCACCCCGCGCGGACGCCGTCCGGCCAAGTTCATCGGCCTATCCAACTATGAGCGCATGCTGGACGATCCCGTGTTCTGGAAAGTGCTGTGGAACAACGTCTGGTTCGCCTTCGGCACCATTCCGGCGTCCGTGGGCCTGGCCATCGTCATGGCGCTCTGGGTCAACGACAGGCTGGCAGGCAGAAGTTTCGTTCGCATGGCCTATTTCACGCCGACCGTTCTGCCGCTGATCGCCGTCGCCAACATCTGGCTGTTCTTCTATACGCCCGGGTTCGGTCTGGTCGACCAGATCACCGGTGCCCTGTTTGGCTGGCCGGCAAGCAATTACCTCGGCAACCCGGACACCGCGCTCAACGCGATCATCGTGGTGACGGTCTGGAAGGAAGCCGGGTTCTTCATGATCTTCTATCTGGCGGCGCTGCAGGCGATCCCGGTCACGCTGAAGGAGGCCGCGCAGATCGAAGGCGCCGGGCGCTGGACTGTTTTCTGGCGGATCACCTTTCCGCTCCTGATGCCGACAACCCTGTTCGTCTGCGTCAATGCGGTCATCAATTCCTTCCGCCTGGTTGACCATATCTTCATTCTGACGGACGGCGGGCCCGACAACGCATCGGCGCTGCTGCTGTTCTACATCTACGAGGTCGCCTTCCGCTTCTGGGAAACCGCCTATGGCGCGACGCTGACCGTTGCCCTGCTGGTGCTTCTGTCGCTGCTCGCCATCGGCCAGTTCTTCTTCTTCGACCGCAAGGTGCATTACAAATGACCGGCACCGGCTTCTCCCTCGACAGGATACTCAACACCTTTGCTGCCTGGTCATTGGCGCTGCTTTGGGTGCTGCCGCTGGCCTATGCCGTGTGGACCGCCTTTCATCCGGCAGCCTACGAGGCAAGGTTCGAGCTTCTGGCCCCGCTGACGCTGGACAATTTCGCCAAGGCCTGGGATGCGGCGCCTTTCGCGCGCTATTTCCTGAACACCTTCCTGCTGGTGTCGCTGATCCTCGCCGGGCAGTTTTTCCTCGGCACTCTGGCCGCCTTTGCCTTTGCAAGGTTTCAGTTTCCAGGGCGCAATCTCCTCTTCACCCTGGTTCTGCTGCAGCTTCTGGTGATGCCCGACATCCTGATGGTGGAAAACTATCAGACCATTCGGCTGCTCAACCTGGTGGATACCATCCCTGCCATCGCGCTGCCCTACATCGCGTCGGGCTTCGGTATCTTCCTGCTGCGGCAAACCTTCATGACAATTCCGAAGGAACTGGACGAGGCAGCCCGCATCGAGGGCGCGTCGGTTCTGGGCGTGTTGTGGCGGGTCTATATTCCGCTCGCAAAGCCGACCTATCTTGCCTATGGCCTCGTTTCCGTCAGTCACCACTGGAACAATTTCCTGTGGCCGCTGATCGTGACCAACTCGGTGGACACCCGGCCCGTAACCGTCGGTCTCAGCATCTTCTCGGCGATCGACAGCGGGGTGGAATGGTCGGTCATCAATGCGGCCACGCTGATGACCTCCGGGCCGTTGCTGATTGCCTTCCTTCTCTTCCAGCGCCAGTTTGTCCAAAGCTTCATGCGTGCGGGCATCAAATAAAATTAATCAGGAAACGGCGGAAACCGGGGGGGGATGCGCTTTTGCTGAATGGCCAAACCGCTTTGGCTCAAGTCATTGGCTGTTGGGCACTTTTTCTGGCAGGGGCTTTTATGCTAATGGATTTAAATCCCGGATTTCTGCGGGATTTTCATCTTTAGTTTTTCGATCCCCGAAGCCCGAGGAGCCCCGCCGTGTCACTCAAATTCCTTGCCGTTGGCGAATGTATGGTTGAGATGGCGCCAACGGGCGAGGGTACTTACGCCATGGGGTTTGCGGGCGATACGCTGAACACCGCCTGGTATGCGCGCAAATGCCTGCCTGCCGACTGGACCGTCGGTTACTACACCGCCGTCGGCCGCGATCAGGTGTCGGAAGAGATGCTGTCTTTCCTGAAGGCATCGGATCTGGAGACGTCCGCTATCCAGAAGCGGGACGACCGGACTGTCGGTCTCTACATGATCCAGTTGAAAAATGGCGAACGCAGCTTTGCCTACTGGCGCTCCCAATCCGCGGCCCGTTGCCTGGCAGCCGACAAGGAGCATCTGGCGTCGGCGCTCTCCGGGGCGGGGCTGATCTATTTCAGCGGCATTACCCTCGCCATCCTTCCGCCGGAGGACCGGGCAACATTCTTGGATGCACTCAGAACCGCACGAAAAGCCGGCGCCAAAACGGCGTTCGACCCGAACCTGCGCCCGCGTCTTTGGGAAGATGCGGACACCATGCGTGCAAGCGTCACGGATGCTGCCGGCTGCTGCGATTTCCTGATGCCGTCCTTCGAGGACGAATTGGCCCATTTCGGCGACGCGACGCCGGACGTCAGTGCCGACCGCTATCTGGCTGCCGGCGCCGGCATGGTCGTGGTCAAGAACGGCCCTGAACAGGTGATCTGTGCGGACGCGGGGTCGCGGCAGGCTTTTCAGCCGGCGCCGGTTTCGAACATCGTCGACACGACGGCCGCCGGAGACAGTTTCAATGCTGCTTTTCTGGCGAAATATCTTTGCGACGGCAGCCTTGCGGAAAGCGTCGATGCAGGCGCAAATCTCGCCGGTAACGTGATCCAGCACCGTGGTGCTCTGGTTGCGTGTCTCGAACCAGCCTAGGGTGTGGACCCATAAATGAACCCGCTCTGAGCTCCCTTCCTGACGCCATTTCGGTCTTCACTTATAGAGGTGTGCCCTAGGGGTAGGACGCTGTGATTCGATCGAAGACTGAGGTTTTCAAGAACAAAATCACGATCCAAAATACAGGTATTGTGAATATTGACAGTGCGATCTTGTTTATTTTTATAATTCTTGTCGTTTTATTTACTCGAAGATAACTCTAAGCGGTAAAATTAGTAACTCGTTCGCTCCTTGTCCTTACCCTGCGTCTGATTTTGGTTGTTGGCAAATTGGCCATCAAAGGGGGGGCGAATGTTCTCAGGCATGCGTTTGTCGAAAAAGATCCCGGCGCTGGTATTGGGCGCTGCTGCGGTGGTCGGTATCGGTATTGGTGTTTCCAGTTATGTGACGTCCGCAGCAAGCGTCAACCAGCAGACGCGAGAACGCCTTATGGCGGCTGCGAAGATATCGAAGCAGGAAACGCTCGATTTTCTGGAGGTGATCGAGCGGGACCTTTCGCTGGTTGCAGATCATCCGGGAACCGCCGCAGCCGCTCAGGAATTTTCGTCAGTCTGGAGAAACTGGAAACAGTCCGGTGGCGAGCCGGGTCCGGCGCTGCAGAAAGCCTATATTACCGACAACCCGCATCCCAATGGTGAAAAACATCTACTCGACAAGGGTGACACCGGCACCGACTACGACGAGGTGCATGCAAAATATCATCCCTGGTTCCGGCAGCTTCAGCAGGACAACGAATACTACGATGTCTTCCTGTTCGATACCGAGGGCAACCTTGTTTATTCGGTGTTCAAGGAGCAGGACTTCGCGACCAACTTCAATGCTGGCGGAGGCAAGTGGGCCGGTACCGACCTTGGTGAAGTCTATCGCAAGGCGATGTCAATCACGGAGCACGGGAAGGTCGCATTCGAGGATTTCGCGCCTTACGAGCCCAGTCTTGGTGTTCCGGCCAGTTTTATCGCACACCCGGTTCGTATTGCCGGTGAGACGGTTGGTGTGCTTGCGTATCAAATGCCTGTCGGAAAAATCGATGAGCTCATGAGCCATAACCTCGGCCTTGGTCAGACAGGAGAGCTTGTCCTGATCGGCGAGGACCGGTTGATGCGCAACAATACCGAGCTCACGTCCGACGAAAACGACATTCTTGTCACGAAAGTCGACAATTCCATCATCGATAAGGCCTTCGCTTCTGGTGAAGCCTTCGGGATAGGTTCGTTTTTCAGCGAAGAGCCCATGGAAGTGGACGCGATCAGATTTGCGTTTCATGACAAGAACTTCGTGATCATCGCCATGCAGACCTATGAAGAGGCCGTTGCACCTGTCACGACCATGCGCAACCGCATGCTGGCAACAGGGCTTGTTCTGCTTGTTGTCGCTGGAGCAGTCGGGTTCTTTGCGGCACGCACGATCACGAAACCCATCGGCAAGGTTGTTGACGCCATGAACCGGCTTGCCGGTGGCGATACGCGTGTCGAGACCGATGACGCCAAGCGCGGCGACGAGATCGGCGACATGTTCAAGGCCGTTGCGATTTTCAAGGAAAACGCCATTCAACGCCGCCACCTGGAAGATCAGGCCCGCAATGAGCGTGATAAGGAACGCCAGCGCCAGGCCTTCCTGGAGGGCGTGATCAATCACTTCAAGTCGATCATGTCCGAGCGTCTGGCAACCGTGTCCGAGCAGATGGACCGCATGCGCGGAGCCGCCACAACGCTGGAAGACCTCGCAATCAATGCCAAGTCGGAGTCCGATCAGGCAGGGCAGGCCTCCATCAGCGCCTCGGAAAACGTTGCCGCCGTTGCTGCTGCGACGGAAGAAATGACGGCCACCGTTCAGGAAATCGCCAACCAGACCGAAGCCACAACCCGCATCGTTCTGGAAACCGTGACAGCTGCGGAAGAGACGAACCGGAACGTTCAGACGTTGTCGGAAGCCGCCGAACATATCGGCAGTGTGGTCAATCTCATTCGCGACATCGCGGAGCAGACCAACCTTCTGGCACTGAACGCCACCATCGAGGCGGCCCGTGCAGGCGAAGCCGGCCGCGGCTTCGCGGTCGTGGCATCGGAAGTCAAGCAGCTTGCGGAGCAGACGTCCAAGGCAACGGACGAGATTTCCGGCCGGATAACGGGCATTCAGACCTCGGTTCGCGATGCGGCAGGGGCTATCGAGCATATCGCCGACAAGGTATCCGACATCAAGAACCTGACCAGTTCCGTGGCCGGGGCCATCGAAGAACAGCGGGCGGCAAACCAGGAAATCGCGCGCTCGGCGCGGTCCGCCAGCGACAGCACCGGCAACGCCGCCAGCAGCATGTCTTCGGTTTCCGGTGCCGTCGAACAGACATCCACGGAAGCCGGATCTGTCAGCACGGCTTCTGATCTGGTTTCGGAGGCGAGCTCCAGCCTGGCGCGGGAGGTCGAGAAGTTTCTTGCCGACGTTACCAAGGATGTCGAGGACCGCAGGCGGGCAACACGCAAGGCGATCTCCGAAGATGTCACCCTTACCTGCGCGAATGGCCACAAGCGCACCGCTCAACTGGTCGATGTCAGCATCACGGGTGCCCAGATCCTGAATGTCACCGATCTGCCGAACGGCGAACGCCTGACGCTGGAGTTCCTGGATGGCACGGTGCTGCAGGCCAAGGTCGTGCGCCAGACCGGAGCAGGGTGCGGCGTCGAGTTCGCGGAGAAGCTTTCGGACAGTCACATCCTCATCGCCGCATAAGACGGCAGTCTCAAAAAACGAAAAGGGCGCCTGTATGGCGCCCTTTTTTGTTGAAGACGGACCTTGGCTCCCCGGTCCAGGATCTCCGCTTCGCTGCGTCCGGGGCCGACGGTTGAGGGAAAAAGAAGGCGCCCGTTAGCGCCTTTCTTTCCTGTCTTCACCTTGCGCAATCCTCATCCTGAGGAGGGCCAAAAGCCCGTCTCGAAGGATGGGCCTCTTGCTCAATACTTGCGTCCATCTTTCGGGGCAGCGCCCACGCGCTTCCTCAAGTAGAGATCAGGCGCCGTGAAGCCGGTTTGCCTGCACGCTGCAAAGCGCCTCAGTCCCTGCTACTTGAACCTATCCAGCGTCTCGCTGGGCAATCCAGTCATGATCCGGGTGGTTCTGGAAGCGCCACTTGCGCAAGGGGCCGGCCATGACGTTGAGATAATACATCTCGTAGCCATAGGGCGCGCCACAAGGATGGTGGCCCTTGGGAACCAGCACCACGTCGCCATCGGAAACAGCCATCGTCTCGTCCAGCTCGCCGTCTTCGGTGAAGACGCGCTGGAAGCCGAACCCCTGTTTCGGGTTGAGACGGTGGTAATAGGTCTCTTCCAGATAGGTCATATCCGGAAAATTGTCTTCGTCGTGCCGGTGCGGAGGATAGGACGACCAGTTGCCCTGGGGCGTATAGACTTCCGTTACCAGCAGGCTGTCGGCGATATCGCTTTCTTCCATCGCGATCGGGTGGATATAACGGGTGTTGGCGCCCTTGCCGCGTTCCACCTGGCCGATATCGGTGATGACACGGGCCTTGTAATTGCCCTTGCCGGGGGCAGTGCAGACCGCCAGGACGCAGTCCGTTGTCGCCTTTGCGGACCAGTTGCTGCCGTTGGGCACATAGACGCAATGCGGCTTCTTGCGCTCGAACACACTCATCCGGTCGCCGAGTTCACCAAAGTCTTCGTCACCAGCGGAAATCGAGGCCTTGCCTTCCACGAGGACAAGGATGACTTCCTTGTCACCGGTTTCTTCGGACGCCGATTGCCCTGCTTCCAGATGGTAGAGGCCGAAGCCGACATAGCCCCACTTGGCGCTTTCCGGAGTGATGTCGTGCACCTTGCCGGAGGTGCCGGACGGCTTGACGAGAAGATGGCTCATGTCAAATCCACTTCCTTTGCGAGTTGCTTGAGGGTCTTGAGGCCGAGGCTCTGATATTGGAACGGATTGCGGACATCCGGGTCCTGTTCCGCCTCGATGACGATCCAGCCTTCATAGCCGGTATCCTTCAGGATCTTGAGAAGCGGCTTGAAATCGACGCCGCCTTCCTCGTCGCCCGGCACGGTGAAGACACCTGCGCGCACGCCGTCCATGAAGGACTTCTTGTTCTCGCGGATTTCCTTCATCACGGCCGGACGCACGTTCTTGGCATGGAAATGTTTCACGCGGGCAGCGTGTTTTTCCAGGACAGGTGCCGGATCCTGGCCGTTGCTGCCGAAATAGCAGTGGCCGGCATCGAACAGCAGCTTGGTTGCCGGGCCGGTGGCACTCATGAAGGCGTCGATTTCTTCCGGTGTCTCGACAACGGTGCCCATGTGGTGGTGGTAGACAAGGTCGATGCCCTGGCTAGCGCAGAAGGCCGCAAGTTCCTCGATCTTGGCGCCGAAGGCTTTCATCTCGTCGGCGGTCAGAACCGGGCTGGTGTTGATGTCGGTCTGGGAGCCCTGAATGGTGTTGGAGGTCTCGCAGGTAATGCAGACCTTGCAGCCATTGTGCTTCAGCTTGTCCAGATGCGGCTGGATCGCCTTCTTTTCGTCCTCGACCGACTGGGCCAGCAGGTTGAGGGAATACCAGCCGGAAATGAATTTGAGGTCATGGCTGCCGAGGAGCTGTTTCAGCTCTTCCGGATCGTTCGGCCAGCGGTGGCCGTTCTCAATACCGTCGAAGCCGATTTCGGAGGCTTCGGACAGGATCTGTTCCGTTGGAATATGCGCGCCGAGGGTCTGGTCGTCATCATTGGCCCAGGCAATCGGGTTGGTGCCGTAAAGGATCATGGCTGTTGTCCTTGTCCGCCGAGGCGGAGTGTTGGGTTCGATATCTGTGTTTTTCTCGACCTCATCCTGAGGAAGCGCCTTGGCGCTGTCTCGAAGGATGGGCCGCTTGTTCGGAATTTGCCGCCCATCCTTCGAGACGGACCTGACGGTCCTCCTCAGGATGAGGCTTTGGGAAAGGAGGTCGGTGTGCTGCGATGCCTCTCCCTCAATCGACCAGGTTCTGGTGTTTCAGCGCGTCGACATAGCCTTCACGGGCCTGTCTGACTTCGGCGCGCTGCGAAACTTCGGGAACTGCAACATCCCACCAGTGGCCGCCGCCGTTTTCGCCCGGCCCGTGCATCGGGTCCGTGTCGATGACGATCACCGTCGGAATGGCCCGGTTCTTGGAGGCAAGGATCTGCGCTTCCAGGTCGGCGATGTCCTTTGCCTTCACAGCATGAGCGCCCATGGCGGCCGCATGGGCGACAAAGTCGATGTCCGGCTGGGCCTCGACGTTGCAGGACTGATAGAGGTTGTTGAACTGGTTGCCGCCGGTGCCCATCTGCAGCCGGTTGATGCAGCCGTAACCACGGTTGTCGGTCAGGACCACGGTGAACGGCACCCGCCGCATGACGGCGGTCGCCAGCTCCGAATTGGCCATCATGTAGGAGCCGTCACCGAGGAAACAGACGACGTCCCGCTCCGGCTGGGCCAGTTTGACGCCCATGGCGCCTGCAATCTCGTAGCCCATGCAGGAATAGCCGTATTCCATGTGATAGCCACCCTGCGGCGCCTGCCACAGGAGCTTCAGCGCGCCGGGCATGGTGCCGGCAGCGCACATGGCGATGGTCTTTTCCGAAGAGGTCCGCTGAACCGCGCCGATCACTTCCGCATCCAGCGGCAGGTAGTCTGCGGGTACGTTGGTGCGGGCGCTGCAATGGGCGTCGACCCTGGACAGCCAGTCGAGACGGGACTGCGGATCGAAGGCGGACTTCTTGTCGTCGCCAAGCGCGGCGGAGATCTTCTCCAGGGCCACTTTCGCGTCGCTGACCAGGCCCATGGCGCCGTGCTTCAGCGCGTCGTAGCTCTGCACGTTGATCGATACCAGCTTTCGGCCGGGCGCCTTGAAAAGCGCCCAGGAGCCTGTGGTGAAGTCCTGGAAACGGGTACCGACACCAATGACGAGATCGGCGGTTTCAGCAATATCGTTGGCACAGGCCGAACCATCGACACCGGCAGTGCCGAAGTTCATCGGGTGCGACTGGGCCAGCGCCGATTTGCCGGCCTGGGTCTCGATCACCGGAATGCCGTGTTTCGTGGCGAATTCGCCAAGGGTCTCTTCGGCCTGTGAATAGATCACGCCGCCACCGCAGACGAGGACCGGGTTTTTCGCAGCCTTGATGAGTGCGGTGATATCGGCAACGTCCCGGCTGTCCGGTTCCGGCCTGCGAATGCGCCAGATCTTCGGTTCGAAGAAGCTCGCCGGATAGTCGAACGCTTCTGCCTGTGTATCCTGGCAAAAGGCGAGGGTGACCGGGCCGCAGTTGGCCGGGTCGGTCATTACGCGGAAGGCCCGGGGCAGTGCCGTCAGCAGATGTTCGGGGCGGCTGATCCGGTCGAAATAGCGAGCGACGGGACGGAAGCAGTCATTGGCCGAAACCGTGCCGTCGTCGAAGTCCTCCACCTGCTGCAGTACCGGGTCCGGCGCGCGATTGGCGAACACATCGCCCGGAATCAGCAGCACGGGCAGGCGGTTGACATGGGCAAGGGCGGCGGCGGTCACCATGTTGGTGGCGCCGGGGCCGATGGAAGAGGTTACGGCCATTGCGCGTGTGCGCTTCTTGGCCTTGGCATAGGCGATGGCGGTGTGCGCCATCGTCTGTTCGTTCTGGCCGCGCCAGGTCGGCAGGGCGTTGCCGGCCTGCTCCAGTGCCTCGCCCAGACCGGCGACATTGCCGTGGCCGAAGATCGCCCAGACACCATCGATAAAACGCTCGCCGTCCTCGGTCATTTGCGCCGAAAGATAACGGACCATCGCCTGGGCGGCTGTCAGACGGATCGTACTCATGCGGAAATTCCTCGAAGTTCGTTTTCGTTCGCCTCAAGTCCGGCTTCTGCGCGGGCGGTGTCCCAGATGCGGCACAGGCGGTCGAAGCGGCTCACCATGTCGGCGATGGCCGCTTTGTCTGTCAATTCTCCTGCCAGCCATTTCCGGGCGGCTTCGGCAAAAATCGTCCGGCCGACGGCAAAGCCCTTCACCAACGGGAAGCGGGCCGCCTCGGCAAAACTGGCGGCGAGTTCGTCTTCCGGCGCATCGAGACCGAGCACCACGATACCGCGGGTGTGGGGGTCGTTGTCGGAAATTGCCGCACAGGCTTTCGCCCAGGCCTCTGCGGATGTCATCGGTTCCAGTTTCCACCAGTCCGGGTAGATGCCGATGTCATAGAAGCGGCGGATGATGTCCGCGGTCGTATCCGCATCCACCGGGCCGACCTTGGAGGGGATGACCTCCAGCAGCATTTCCAGCCGGTTGCGGCGGCAGGCGGCAAACAGCCGCTTCAGGACATCTTCCTGCTCGGCCTTCATCGCGTCGGTGTCGTGCGGATGATAGAAGCAGAGCACCTTGACCACGTGCTCTGCCGGCCATTCGGCCAGGCCGCCGAAATCCGGACCGATTTCCGGTTCCAGGGTCAGTGGCCGGGAGGCAGGCCACTCCACCGGATGACCGATCCAAAGCCCGGTTCCGGCGGCCCGATAGAGCGCCTCGCGGCCGTGCCGGCTGTCGCACAGGATGCCATAGCCCGGCTGGCCGTCCGCAACCGCAAGGGCCGCGTCGAGGCAGAGTTTCTTGAACGATCCGATCCGCTCGTGACCGGCATTGGCCGCATCGGCCATCTGTTCCAGCTGGATGCGGTGATCGAAGGCAAAGACACGCATGGTCGACCAGTCGCCGCCGTGCAGCCGGTGCCGGTTGGTGGACCAGTGGATCTGCTCCAGTTCCGGATCCTTGCGCAAGGCCTTGTCCTTCACGCCCCGTTTCAGGAAGAACTGCAGTTCCTCCCAGCTCGGATAGGCAGGCGTGCAGCCGTGCCGGGACACCGCAAAGGCACCGCAGGCGTTGGCATAAGTCAGGGCCGTGACCCAGTCTTCACCGGTGATCCAGCCTTTCAGCAGGCCGGACATGAAGCCGTCACCGGCCCCCAGAACGTTGAAGACCTCGATCGGAAACCCGGGGCCGGAAATGCCGTCGTCGAGGCTGTCGGGAATCGTGCCTTTAAAGGCGGTCGCGCCCATCGGTCCACGCTTGCAGACCAGCGTCGCATCGGAGACCTTGCGCACATTGCGCAGCGCCTCGACTGTATCGGTGGTGCCTCCGGCGATGTGGAACTCTTCTTCCGTGCCGACGATCAGGTCGAACAGCTGCAACGTCGATTGCAGCTTCTCGGTGACCTTGTCGGAGGCGATGAAGCGGTTCTCGCCGTCCCCATGACCGGACAGGCCCCACAGGTTGGGGCGGTAGTCGATGTCGAGCGCTGTGCGGCTGCCGCTTTCGCGGGCAAGCCTCAGGGCTTTCAGAACAGCGGCTTCCGTCTGCGGGTGGCTCAGGTGCGTGCCCGTTGCCACCACGGCCTTGGCCGAGGCGATGAATGCGGGGTCGATGTCATCTTCGACGAGCGCCATGTCGGCACAATTCTCGCGGTAGAAAATCAGCGGGAACTGTTCCTGGTCGCGGATGCCAAGCAGGACGAGGGCGGTCAGCCGCTCCTTGTCGGTGATCACGCCTTGTGTGTCGACGCCGTGCCGTTCCAGTTCCTCACGGATGAAACGGCCCATGTGCTCGTCGCCGACACGGGTGATCAAAGCGGACTTCAGGCCGAGCCGCGCGGTGCCGCAGGCCATGTTGGTGGGCGAGCCGCCGATATACTTGTTGAAGGACGCCATGTCCTCCAGACGGCCGCCCGCCTGGGCTCCGTAAAGGTCGACCGACGAGCGGCCTATCGTGATGACATCGAGTTTCTTCACGTGCACATTCCGTTTTTCATTCAGCCCGTCAGATGGTGCCGCCGAGCGAACCTTCCAGTTCCGCCAGTTCCTGGCCACCGGCCATCAGGTCCTGAAGTTCTTCCGCTTTTATGTCCCCGCGCTCTGCGGTGCCAAGTGTCTTGCCGCGGTTGAGCACCGTGAACCTGTCGCCCACAGCCATGGCATGGCGCACGTTGTGGGTGATGAAGACAACGCCGATGCCTTTCTGGCGGACCTTGTCGATGGTCGCCAGAACGTTGGAGGTCTGGCGCACACCCAAGGCCGACGTCGGCTCGTCCAGGATCAGCACCTTGGCACCGAAGAAGACGGCGCGGGAAATCGCCACTGTCTGGCGTTCACCGCCGGAGAGGGTGCCAACCGCCTGGTCCGGCGAGCGGAGGTGAATGCCCATCTTGGCCATTTCGGTCATGGTGACCTCATTGGCCTGGGAAAAATCGAAGAACTTGAACGGGCCGAAGCGCTTCTGCGGTTCACGGCCCATCCAGAAGTTCCGGGTAACCGACATCAACGGGATCATCGCCAGGTCCTGATAGACCGTCGCGATGCCGGCTTCCATGGCATCGCGCGGGCTGTCGAAGCTGACTTCCTTGCCTTCCATCAGGATCTTGCCCCTGGTCGGCTTGTGGACGCCGGACATGGTCTTGATGAAGGTGGACTTGCCCGCGCCATTGTCGCCTAGAAGGCAGTGGCATTCGCCTGCCTTCACGGAAACGGAGACACCGTTCAGGGCGATCACCGGGCCGAAGTGTTTCTCGATATCGACGAGTTCGATCAGATTGTCGGACATCTTATCTTTCCCCCGTGATCATGCGGCGGATGTAGGTGTTGAGGATCACCGCGAGCAGCAGGATGACACCGAGGAAAACCCGGAAGAGAGAGCTTTCGACCCCGGCGAAGAAAAGGCCCTGCTGGACGACGCCGAAGATCAGCGCGCCGAGCGCTGCGCCAACCACCGAGCCGTAGCCGCCGGTGAGAAGCGCACCGCCGATGACCACGGAAATGATGGCTTCGAATTCCTTCAACAGGCCGCGGTCGGCTGCGGCTGAGCCGAATTCCATCACCTGGCAGGTGGCGAAAATGGTGGCGCAGAAGGCTGAGAACATGAACATCAGGATCTTGACCCGGTTCACCGGCACGCCGACGTAGCGCGCGGCCTGGGTGTCGCCGCCGGCGGCGAAGATCCAGTTGCCGAAGCGGGTGCGGGTGAGAAGGATGTGGCCGAACACGATCAGGATGAGTGCCCAGATCATCAGCATCGGAATGCCTTCGACCACCGGCTGGCCGGCTTTCGGGCCGGCTACGAACTTGCCGACGATGCCGAGATCGGCCAGCCAGACAAACAGGCCGGAAAAGACCTTGCCGCCAAAGATCCAGGCAATCGGATCGCCCTCTGCCGCTTCACGCACACCGCCGATGATGGTCTTGCGGGTGGTGGCGATGGAAATGAAGATCGTCAGGCCGCGCAGAATGTAGAGAAAGGCGAGGGTGACGATGAAGGAGGGCAGGCCGGTCTTGATGACGAGGTAACCGTTGAGCGCGCCGATGGCCAGTGCCATGGCGAAAGCGACCAGGATGCCGAACCAGGCCGGAAACCCCCATTGCACGGTGATGAGTGCGATGATGATGCCGGAAAAGCCGATCATGGAGCCGACGGAGAGGTCGAACTCGCCTGCGATCATCAGGAGGCAGGCGCCGACGGCGATGATGGCGAACTGGGCAGAGACTGTGCCCCAGTTGATGATGCCTTCGGGGGCGAACATGCCGCTGTCGCTGGCGATGCCGAGAAAGAACATGAAAACGAGGATGGTGCCGCAGATCGCGCCCAGTTCCGGGCGGATCAGGGCTTTGCGCATGGGCGACATTTCGCGGATGCGCTCGTCTTTCTGAGGGGCGGCTGCCGATTGTGTCTCAGCCATAGGTCTCCTCCTGCGTGCCGGGGTGGCCGGCCGCGTCCAGTATGCGGCCCGGCCGCAGAACAGTGTTCTGGAATTCAGCGCGTCCCCTTCGGGGTGCGCGGGTGTGTCTGTTGCATTGGAGAGGCGGAAGCCGCCTCTCCGCTGGGCCGCACGTGGCGGCCGGTCACCTTAGCGGTATTCGCCGGCGTATTTTTCCACCAGGGCAATGTTGCCCTTGGTCACGAAACCCGGACCGGAGTTGATGGAGTTGCCCGGAACCACGCCGTAACGCGCCAGGTTCGTCAGGATGACGACCGGCAGGTAGCCCTGCAGGTAAGGCTGCTGGTCGATGGCAAAGGCAATCACGTCACCCTTGATGGCTTCAGCGATTTCGCCGGAAATGTCGAAGGTGCCGAAGTGGATGGTGCCGGATTTGCCCATGTCTTCCAGCGCTGCCAGTGTCGGGTGGGCGGAGGTCGGCCCGAGGGTCAGGATGCCGTTGGTGTCCGGGTTGCCCTGCAGATAGGCCATGACCTTGGACTTGATTTCAGCCGGGTCCTGGCCGCTGTCGATCATCTGGTTGCCGAGTTCGACGCCCAGTGCGTCGGCATAGCCCTGGCACCGTTCAACCGACGCCGGGTTGGTGATGTAGTGGTTCACGCAAAGGAAGCTGGTGACGCCGGCCGCCTTGGCCTTTTCGCCTGCTCCCTTGCCGGCATCGTATTCCGGCTGGCCGACATGCATCAGAGCGCCGATTTCCTTGGACTGCTCTTCGGTGCCGGAGTTGATGGTGATGACCGGAATGCCCTTGGCAACCGCATTGGACAGCGGGCCGCTCAGAACGTCGTAGTCGGCGATCGTCGCGATGATGCCGTTCGGGTTGGACGCAGCCGCCTGCTCGATGATGCGGGCCATGTCGGCAAGGTCACCCGTCGGCGGGTTGCGGTATTCCACTTCGACGCCCATCTGGTCGCCGGCAACGGCAATGGCGTTCTTGATCGTGTTCCACCAGCTGTCGCTGTCCGGCGCATGGCTGACCAGAACGAAACGTTCTCCGTCAGCGGAAGCCGGAGCGGCAAGCCCGGTGAAGGCAACGGCGGCAGCCGCCATCGCGATAAGTGTCTTCTTCATGGTGTTCCTCCCAGAACGTGGACCGCGGGCCTCAAACAATCCCACCCGCGTCATCAGAAGTCTGTGGCGGCTCCGGCTGTCCGTCGCCGCATTTGGAATATAAATTCCATTTTGATCTGAGCGCAACAGATTTTTTCCATAAATCTCACATCCGGTTCCTCTGCGCCCCGACGGAAACCGCGAGAGCAATGGCCAGAGAGAGACTTGCGGACAGGGCCCGGAAGGCGCCGACGTCCAGTTCAGAGACCAGAAGCTGAATCGCCTTGAGGCGCGCGAGCGGGCTGGTGACCACATCCGTGATGGCGACAATATCGGCGCCGCTGGCACGGGCCTTGGTGGCCATGTCGATGGTCATTTCGGTGTAAGGCGCAAACGTCACCGCGATCACGGCATCGTTCGGCCGGATCAGGTGTTCCATGTTTATGTTGGCGATGCCGGAATGGAGAACGGCGGGAACGTCCATCTTTTCGAAGGCATAAGCGAGATAGGACGTGACCGGGAAGGCCCTGCGGAAGCCGATCATGTGAATTGTCTCGGCGCGGGCCAGCACATCGACCGCCTGTTGAAGGGCGATGGGGTCGACGGTTGTCAGCAGGTTTTCCAGGGACGCCCGGCCAACCTCGACGAATTCAGCCAGAAGGGCGGAGGGGGACTCAGTGCCGTGTTCGCGCAATTTGGCGAGGCGGGTGGCGTAGTCCGGCCACTTCTGCGAATAATCGGAGCGGAACAGCTTCTGCATTTGCGAAAAACCGGAAAAACCCATTTCCTGGCAGAAACGCATCACCGCGGACGGTTGCACATCAGCGCCCTCGGCAAGTTCGGCAACGGTGGAAACCGCCACCTTGTCTGGATTGGCTGCAATGTAGTTCGCGAATTGTTTCAGACGTTTGGGCAGTCTGTCCGCAGTGCTGCCGAGACGGGCGAAAAACGCGTCGATGGACTGAGGCGGGGCAAGGATTTCGGCGGAAGCGAGGTTGGGGTCCTTGTCAGGATCGGGCGAGGCGTCATTCATTGTCTTCTTCTTTTCCGGCTTGACACATTCCGTCGAAAATGATTTTGGAATTTTTATTCTAAATTGGCAAGCGCTGGTTCAATCCGCTCTGCCACATGTCATCCGGGAGGAAGTATCATGGCCGTCAATGTCGCCCTGCTAGGGGCCGGACGTATCGGTAAAGTGCATGCAAAGGCCATTGGCGCGGCCGCCGGCGCGACGCTTGTCGCGGTTGCGGACGCTTTCCCGGAAGCTGCCGAAACACTTGCGGCGGCCTATGGCGCACGCGTCAGCACCATCGACGAGATCGCAGGTGCAGGTGATGTCGATGCGGTGGTCATCTGCACGCCGACCGACACCCACGCGGATCTCATTGAGAAATTCGCACGGGCAGGCAAGGCGATCTTCTGCGAAAAGCCGGTCGATCTGTCACTGGACCGCGTGAAGGCCTGCCTGAAGACGGTCGAAGACCTCGGCGCGACCCTGATGCTCGGTTTCAACCGCCGCTTCGATCCGCATTTCCGCGCCGTGCGTGCCGCCATCGACGAAGGCCGGATCGGGGACGTGGAAATGGTGCAGATCACCTCGCGTGATCCGGGCGCTCCGCCGCCGTCCTACATCACGTCGTCCGGCGGGATCTTCCGCGACATGACGATCCACGATTTCGACATGGCCCGCTTCCTGCTGGGCGATGAAGTCACCACCGTTTACGCTACAGCGTCGGTTCTGGTCGATCCGGAAATCGGCAAGCTGGGCGATTACGACAGCGCCACCGTGGTGCTGACAACGGCCTCCGGCAAGCAATGCTCGATCTCCAACTCGCGCCGGGCAACCTATGGCTACGACCAGCGGATAGAGGTCCACGGCTCCAAGGGTGTGGTCAGTGCGGAAAACCAGCGTCCGGTGTCCATCGAAGTGGCGACTGAGGCCGGTTACACCCGTCCGCCGCTGCATGATTTCTTCATGACCCGCTACACGGAAGCCTATGCGGCGGAAATCACCGCCTTTGTCGAGGCCATCGAAACCGGCACGGCGCCGTCTCCCAGCGGTGAGGACGGCCTGAAGGCGCTCGCCCTGGCGGAAGCCGCCCTCAAGTCCGTCGCCGAACGCCGTGCTGTCGGCATGGACGAGGTTTAAGCATCGGAACAAGCATCACCTCATCCTGAGGAAGCGCGCGAGCGCTGTCTCGAAGGATGGGCCGCTCGCTCCTGTGGGAGCCGCCCATCCTTCGAGACGGACCTGAAGGTCCTCCTCAGGATGAGGCAGAAGGGCGTGGCGGCCCGCTTGACGGCGTTCACGAGGATCGGATTACATGACAAGTCTCGGTATCGGATTGATCGGCACCGGTTTCATGGGCAAATGCCATGCGCTTGCCTATGGTTCGGTGAAGGCGGTGTTCGGCGATGTGCCGGCGACCCGCCTGGAAGTGCTGTGCGACGTTCCGGCGGACAAGGCCGAAGCCTTTGCCGACCAGTTCGGCTTTGCAAGGGCAACCAGCGACTGGAAAGATCTGATTGCGGATCCGAAGGTCGATATCGTCTGCATCACCACCCCCAACAAGGTGCACAAGGAGATGGCGCTTGCCGCGCTTGAGGCGGGCAAGCATGTGCACCTGGAAAAGCCGATGGCGCTCAGCCTGGAGGACGCCAGGCAGATGCTGGCCGTTGCCGAAAGGACGGGGGCGAAAACCATCGTCGGATACAACTACCTGCACAATCCGGCGATTTCCCATGCCCGCAAACTCATCGCGGACGGGGCCATCGGCCGGATCGTGCATTTCCGGGGGATGGTCGATGAAGACTATCAGGCTGACCCGGACCTCGCCTGGACCTGGCGGGCCACCAAGGCCGACGCGGGCCTCGGCACGCTGGGCGACCTTGGTTGCCACCTGATCTCGCTGGCAACGGCCCTCGTGGGGCCGGTCGAAAGCCTGATCGCTGAAACGAAGACTGTTCACGAAACGCGGCCCATGGGGGACGGTTCAACCGAGCGCCGTCCGGTTGAAAACGAAGACATCGCCTCTGCGCTGCTGACCTTCGAAAACGGTGTCCATGGGGTTGTCTCGACATCGCGCAGCGCCTGGGGCCGCAAGAGCTACATCGCCTTCGAGGTGCATGGAGCCGAAGGCATGATCACCTTTGATCAGGAGCGCATGAACGAACTCCGGCTTTACCAGAACCGGGGTGAAGCTGCCGAACAGGGCTTCAAGACACTGCTGACCGGACCGGCCCATCCGCCGTACGGCCAGTTCGTTCCGGCTGCGGGTCACCAGCTCGGCTTCAACGATCTGAAGGTGATCGAAGTTCATGAATTCCTGACGGCAATTGCCGAAGGCCGCAACGCGGTGCCGTCTTTCCGCGAAGCGCTTCATTTCGAGGCGGTGATCCATGCAATCGCCGAAGCCGGTCAGACCGGCGGCCGGGTGCAGGTCTCGAAGGTGGGTTGACGCCGCCGGCGATAATGACATTTCCCCTTGACGGTTATTGTTCGATGGGCGCGAACAGGCTGGTTCCTGTTCGCGCCCTTTATCTGTCGGCAATGATCCCTATAAACTTTGCGGAATACAGACCGTTGGTCAGCCTCGCCTGGAAGGCATTGCCGGCTCTGCGGGCTTGCTCAGATCCAGGAGATTTTCTTGCCCAAGGTAATCGTTTTCTTTGCGCATCCGCGTCCGCACAGGTCGGAAATCAACCTGCCACTGTTTGAAACCGCGCGATCGATCGAGGGTGTCACCGCCGTCGATCTTTATGCGGACTATCCGGATTTCAGCATCGACATCGACCGGGAGCAGGATCGCCTGCGGGCGCATGAGGTGATTGTCTTCCAGCATCCGCTCTACTGGTATTCAGCCCCGGCCCTCATGAAAGAGTGGCTGGATCTGGTGCTGGAACATGGCTTTGCCTATGGCCATGAAGGCAAGGCGCTGCATGGCAAGATCTTCCTGAACGCGGTGACGACCGGTGCCAAACAGGATGCCTACTCGCAAACGGGTATGAACCATGCCGAATTGCGCAGTCTGCTGGGGCCTTTCGAAAAGACGGCGGACCTCTGCGGCATGCGTTATCTCGCCCCCTTTGCGCTGTTCGGAGCGGGGCGGGCCCTGGAGGAAAGCCGGTTGGAAAGCCATCGTCTTGGTTATGAAAAGCTCTTGAAGGCACTCGTCAGTGGCCGGCTGGATCTTCAAAAGGCAGCTGCGGCGCCTGTGCTGTCCGGCGAGCTGGAGAGCTTTCTGTTGACAGGGGAGGCGGTCTGATGGCGCTACTCAGCGAAGCCTTCGTCTATCTGTGTGCGGCCGTCATTGCGGTGCCGATTGCAAACCGCCTCGGCCTCGGATCTGTGCTCGGCTATCTGATCGCCGGTGTGGTGATCGGACCGGTGATCGGCATTGTCGGGTCGGAGGCGGCCGACGTTCAGCATTTTGCCGAATTCGGCGTGGTGATGATGCTGTTCCTGGTCGGGCTGGAACTGCGGCCTGCCATGCTCTGGAAAATGCGCCAGCAACTGATCGGGCTTGGCGGCTTGCAGGTTGTCGGGACGGCTCTTGCCTTTGCCGGGGCCGGTCTGGCGTTCGGTCTTCAGTGGCAGAACGCCCTGGCACTCGGCATGATCCTGTCGCTTTCCTCCACCGCCATCGTCTTGCAGACACTTAACGAGAAAGGCTGGCTGAAAACACAGGGCGGGCAGAGTTCCTTCTCGGTGTTGCTGACCCAGGATATCGCGGTCATTCCGATGCTGGTCGTGTTGCCTCTGCTTGCCCTCGGCGGGCACGGCGGCGGCGCCGCTGCGGAGGATCACGGCCAGAGCGCCGGTCATGGCGGCGAAGCTCTTGCTGCCCTGCCGGGTTGGGCGCAGGCGCTGATCATTCTGGCGGTGATTGCGGCGATCATTCTGACCGGCCGCCATCTGCTGCGGCCCGTCTTCCGGTTCATTGCCGAAGCGCGCTTGCGGGAAATCTTCACGGCAACGGCGTTGCTGCTGGTTATCGGAATTGCGCTGGTGATGGATTTTGTCGGCCTGTCGCCGGCGCTTGGAACCTTCCTTGCCGGGGTGGTCCTGTCCGACAGCGATTACCGTCATGAGCTCGAAAGCGACATCGAACCGTTCAAGGGCCTGTTGCTTGGCCTGTTCTTTCTGACAGTGGGGGCGGGGATCGATTTCGGTCTCCTGTTCGGCGCTCCCCTGACGATCCTCGGCCTTGCGCTCGGGTTGATTGCGGTCAAGTTTGTGGTGCTCTTCCTGCTGGGGGCCTTGTTCCGTCTCCAGGGGCCTGACCTTTGGCTGTTTGCGCTCGGTCTTGCCCAGGCCGGGGAGTTTGCCTTCGTTCTCTTCGGCTTTGCTTCCGGCAGCGGCGTTCTGGAACCGGCCCTGATCCAGACCATGACCCTGGTCGTGGCGGTTTCCATGCTGCTGACGCCTGCCTTGTTCATCTTCTACGAAAAAATCGTCGCTCCGCGTGCCTTTGCCAAAACGGACCGGGAGCCGGATGTCATCGACCGGCGCGGCCGCGTCGTTGTCGCGGGCATGGGCCGCTTCGGGCAGATCGTCTCGCGGCTGCTGCTGACCAGCGGCTATGACGTGATCATTCTCGATCATGATCCGCAGACGATCGAGAACCTGCGAAGGATCGGCATTCAGACCTTTTATGGCGATGCAACCCGGCCGGACCTCCTGCACGGTGCCGGGCTGGATGATGCCGACCTCTTCATTGCCGCGCTGGACGATCGCGACAAGCAGACAAAGCTGGTGGAACATGTCGCCAGGACCTATCCGAAGGTTCGGATTCTTGCCCGTGCCCGCGACCGGCATCACGTCTATGAACTGGAAAATGCCGGTGCTCATTTTGCCGAACGGGAAGTCTTCGAAGGGGCGCTCGCGCTAAGCCGCCAGGCATTGATTGAACTGGGCTTCCATCCGTTCCGGGCCCGCACCAAGACGCGGGAGTTCCGGCATCACGACATTGCGATGCTTGATGACCTTCGCGGGAACTTCAACGATGGCGGTGTCGATACCTCCTATATCGATGCCATGCGCGCCCATTCCGAAACCCTGTTCGAAATCATGCAGGTTGACCGGGGCGGGGATCGTACGGAAGGCATGGAGCGCGGCTGGACGCCGCCGCCGAAAGGCGATCAGACCCTGTGAAAGAGAGACAGAACGCAGCTAGTTGACCGGAAAAGGCGGTTACCCGTCGGTAACCGTCGCCTTTTCCCGTGCGGCTGCGGCTCCTATATGCAGCGAAAGACAGACAATGGCGCTTGCCGGACTTCGGCTGACAGCGCCGGCAAAGGAAACATCATGACTTCACAAGACACCGACACGACCGGCCTCGATGACGTTCTGCAGATCGACATCGTGTCCGACGTGGTCTGCCCGTGGTGCATCGTCGGCTTCAAGCAGCTTGAACAGGCCATCGCCCGCACCGGCGTTTCGGCCGCCATCAAGTGGCATCCGTTCGAACTCAATCCGGACATGGTTGCCGAGGGGGAGAACCTGCGAGAGCACATCATGCGCAAATACGGCTCCAGCGCGGAGCAATCCCAGGCGGCGCGGGATAGGCTGACGGAGCTCGGGGCAAGCCTCGGTTTCGACTTCAGGTTTACCGACGACATGCGCATGGTGAACACGTTCAAGGCGCACCAGCTGATCCATTGGGCTGGCGAGAGCAGCAAGGAGCATGCGTTGAAGATGGCCCTGTTCCAGGCCTATTTCCGCTACGGCAAGGACGTTCACAGCGATCAGGTGCTGGCGGATGTGGCCGAAAGCGTCGGCCTGGACCGCGCTGAAGCCCTCGCGGTTCTGAAAGATGGCCGGTTTGCCGAAATCGTGCGCGCGGAAGAAGCCTTCTGGACCGGCAACGGCATCCACGGCGTTCCGGCGGTCATCTTCGAACGTCAGCACCTGGTTTCAGGCGCGCAGGGCGTCGACAATTTCGCGGCCATCATCACCGAACTGACAAAGGGCAAGGCGGCCTGACGGCATAGCCTTGGAGATAACCTTCAGATCGTCCAATTTCTTCGTCATGCCATGGCTCGACCATGGCATCCACGCCGTTCCGGTTCCGCTCGAGAGGCCTCGGTTTGAGGCGATGGCACGGCATGGATTGCAGGATCAGGTCCTGCAATGACGCGGTGGGGACGGTTTTTCGCGTCTTCAACTCAGCGCGTCGTGACTGCGGGTGTCAGGTTATGAACCACAGCTCACCCACTCGTCATGCCATGGCTCGACCATGGCATCCACGCCGTTCCGGTTTCGCTCAACGGGCCTTGGTTGAAGGCGATGGCACGGCATGGATTGCAGGATCAAGTCCTGCAATGACGCGGTGGGGACGGTTGTTGGCGACTTCAACTCAGCGCGTCGTGACTGCAGGTGTCAGGTTAAGAAACACAGCCCACCCACTCGTCATGCCATGGCTCGACCATGGCATCCACGCCGTTCCGGTTCTGCTCGACGGGTCTCGGTTTGAGGCGTTGTCGCGGCATGGATTGCAGGATCATGTCCTGCAATGACGGGGAGGAGGAAGAGCTTGGTTCTCTAACCCCACCCAGGGTAAAGCCTCTATTTTCCTAGAGCTTTTCGAACAACACCCCTGCAGCTTCGATCCGGCCGGCCGGTGTGTCGGCAGGTTCTGCGCCGTAATTGGTCCAGATCCTGACACCGTCGGTCATGCGGCAGCGGACGCCGCCGGTAAGGTCGAGTGTGTCGATCCCGGCTTCCTTGCACAGCATGGTGTAGAGCCGCTTCAGCACGGTTTCGTCGCCCCAGCCGCCGAGATAGACAAGATGCTCCTGGCGGTAGGCGGCGGGTTGGCCGTCTTCCAGTTCAAGGATGACTTCCCCAGCGCCTTCCAGTTCCTCGCGGTAGCCGGTGAAGGCGCCACCGCCCTTGAGCGGCATCGGCATATCCGGGCGCAGGCTTTCAACGCGTGAGACAGCAAGATCGAGGCCAGGCATGTCGGGTGGCAAGGGCACGGGAATGACCATGTCGGCGTTGCGGGCGGCCGTGCGCGGGCCCATCACCACCAGGGCCTCCGTTTCCGCAAGCGCCTTTTTCAAATCCTGCGGTACGTAGATCAGGCCGGGCAGGGCGACGATCTTGTATCCGGAGAAATCTCGGGTTTCACCGCGCAGGATGTCGACCGAAAGTCCGAGCTTGCGCAAGGCCTTGTAGGTGTCGAATACAAGCTGGAAGTAGGAAAGCTCCTTGCCGTGCGGCTGGGTGGTCCAGGCGAAATCCGCGTCATAGTCGAAGATCAGCGCGACGGGAGCCTGTGGGGCCGAGACGTTGGGCGCATCACGCAATTCGTCTGCTACCTTGCGGGCCTCCAGAAGGGCAGGTGCATCGGCATTGTCCGGGCGCAGCATGCCGGCATGCATCTGTTCCTGGGCAAAGGGCGCCTGGCGCCAGCGGAAATAGCACACGGCTTCCGCGCCATGGGCATAGGCTTCCCAGGCCCAGAGCCGCATCATGCCCGGCAGCGGGGCCGGGTTATGGGGCGCCCAGTTCACCGGTCCCGGCTGCTGTTCCATCACCCACCAGCGGCCCTTGCCGACAGCGCGGTAAAGATCGTGGTGGAAGGCCTGGAAGTCCGGATCGCCCTGGCGCATGAAGGCCCGCTGATGGGCATCATTCGCGCCGACGCGGTCTTCCAGAAAGCCGAGCGGATAGCTGTCCCAGGTGGCAATTTCCAGATCGTCGCCGACCTTGAAGTGGTCGAAATCAGTTACCCGGCCCATGTAGTTGTGGCTGATCGGTGCATTGGAATGCGCCCGGATGATATCGACCTGACGCTTGTTGAAGGTAACCACCTGATCGGACGAGAACCGCCGGAAGGCAAGCGTGTGCGAAGGGTTCGGTTCGGTCACGGTCAGGTTCGGCAGGTCGATCTCGTCAAAGGAGAGATACTCCATAGACCAGAAGACGTTGCCCCAGGCGCGGTTGAGCGCCTCGATGGAGCCGTAACGCTGCTTCAGCCAGACCCGGAACGCCTTTCGGGCAGCACCCGAATAGGAGAGGATGGTGTCGTGGCAGCCATATTCGTTGTCGGTCTGCCAGGCGGCGACATGCGGATTGTTGCCGTAATGCTCGGCGACGAGCTTGACGATCCGGTCGCTCTCCTGACGAAAACCCTCGTGCGAAAAGCAGTAGTGGCGGCGGGAGCCGAACTTGCGCGGTTTGCCATCGGCATCGACCGCGACCATGTCGGGATGCTTGTCGACGACCCAGCGCGGCGGCGTTGCAGTTGGTGTGCCGAGCACGACCTTCAGTCCGGCTTGGCCGAGGGTCTCGATGGCCCGGTCCAGCCACTCGAAGCGCAGGTCGCCGGGGCCGGGCTCAAGGCGCGACCAGGCGAACTCACCGATGCGGATCCATGTCAGCCCGGTTTCCGCCATCCGGCGGGCATCGGCTTCCCAGATCTCTTCCGGCCAGTGTTCCGGATAATAGCAGGTGCCAAGAGTGCGTTTCATGATGGATGCTCACTGCTTGATGGTTCGGCAACGCTCCTGCGAGGGGGGAGGCGTTGCTTCATTTTCCGTGTCCGTCCCGCGACTGCGGGGATCCGGGACTTTTTCACAAGTCCGTTGAATTCATGGCATTTGCCGCCGCCCGGAAAACCAGGACCACGGCCTTCACTGCGCTCCGTCCGGGACAGCGTTCCGGGCAAAGATGGCGAACGGCTGTTACAGGACGACCCTGTGCTCACTCTGCCCGCGCACCTTCACCTGAGCGAAATAGGTCTTGCCTTCGGCTTCGCCAGTCAGGCCGTCGGCGGCAGATGTTGCAAAGAGGGTCTGCAGATCCGCACCGCCAAACGCCGGACAGGAGATCTGTTTTGCGGGCATGGAAATTGCCTCGGCGAATTTGCCGTCCGGGCTGTAGCGGGCGACATGGCTCGCGCCCCAATGGGCGTTCCACAGATATCCCTCGCTGTCGATCACCGCACCGTCCGGATTGAACCCGTCGGAAGACAGGTCTGTGAACAGGGTCGGGTTGGCCGCAGGCCAGCCTTCGGCATCCAGAGCGACCTGCTGGATGGTCAAGGTGTCGGTGTCGGCGAAATAGGCCGTGTTGCCATCCGGTGAAAAGCAGATGGCGTTGGAAATGGTGATGCCGGAAAACAGCTTGCGCAGTTCGCCCTTGTAATAGCGGTAGATCGATCCGGCACCCTTTTCTGCACCAAAGCCCATGGTGCCGATCCAGAAACCGCCCTTGGGATCGGCGCGGCCGTCGTTGGACCGCGTGATTGCGTTGTCGGCTTCAAGGTCGCAGATCTTTGCGGAGGCTTCCGTTTCCAGATTGAACAGGAACAATCTGGAAGAACTCGCGATCAGGAGTTCAGCCCGGCTAACCCAGCCGGCAGCAGAGACATATTCATCGAACTGCCAGGTTTTCTCGGTGCCGTTGTCGCGGCTCAGCAGCCGCTTGTTCAGGATGTCGAACCAGAACAGTTGCTGGCGTTCAGGGTGCCAAAGCGGTCCCTCACCAAGGGTGCACTGGCGCTCGTCGAAAACTGTGCTCATGAAATCACCTGGATGCTGCAACGGCCGCGTCATAGGCGGCGACGATTTTTTCGGCCCGGTCGCTGATTTCGGCAACGCTGAAACCGGGTTTGAACAAAGCCGTGCCAATGCCGAAACCGGCCGCCCCGGCCTTGATCCAGTCACCGAAATTATCCGGGCCTGCCCCGCCGACGGCATAGGTCGCGGTGCCCTTCGGCAATACCGCCGACATCGCTTTCAATCCATCCGGGCCGATGAGCGAGGCAGGGAAGAACTTGAGGCCATCTGCCCCGCTGCGCAGGGCCGTGAAGCACTCGCTCGGCGTCATCACACCGGGAAAGGAAGACATGCCTTCTGCCTTGGTCGCCTTGATGACATCCGGGTTGCAGTCGGGGGAAACAACCAGCGTGCCGCCGGCGTTCTTGACATCGCGCACCTGCTCGGGTGCCAGCACGGTGCCTGCGCCGATTTCCGCCTTTGCGGAAAAGGCCTTGGCCATGGCGGCAATGCTGACAAGCGGGTCCGGCGAGTTGAGGGGAACCTCGATACGGGTGATGCCGGCGGCAATCAGGCATTCGGTAACGGGCAAGGCTTCGTCCGGGGTCAGACCGCGCAGGATGGCAATCAGGTTACGGCTCATGAATGCTCCGGTTCGTAGGAGGAATAGGCCAGGGTCAGACCCTTCAAGGTAATGGTCTCGGCGTCGAGCAGCCTGGAGGCGTGCCCGAGTTGGGAGAGGGCTGCGTGATAGGCACCGGCGATCTTGTCGCTGCCCAGAAGGGCTGTGTTGCCGAGGTCGAAGTCGCGGCTGACGGCGGCAAGTTCGGCGCCGATCAGAAGGCCCGACAATCTGCCGCTGGCCTGCGCCGGGCCAAGGTCCGCGACGAGACCGGCAGCACGCACGCCGAAGAGATCGGCAGTCAGCGCTTCGGGCGCATTGAAACTGTGTTCGGCCGCAGCGGCAAAGGCCGCACTGTCAAGCTCATCGGCGGAAAGGCCGTGCCGCAGCACCGAGTGCCTGGACAGAAGCGCGAAGGTTTCTCCTGTCATAAAGGTGCGGAACCGCTCGATCCGTCCGTCCTTGAGGGAGACCCACTTGGTGTGTGTACCAGGCAGGCAGAGGGTGCCGGAATAGGTCTGATTGTCCGCCAGGAAACCTGCGATTTGCGTTTCCTCGCCGCGCATGACGTCGGGCGGAGAAAGCTGCTTGATACCGGGCAGGATGCGCACATCGAGGCGCGGGTCGGCTGCGTCCACACGGGTGGCGTTCCGGATCGACGGCGGCGCGCAGGGAGCGGTCATATAGGGGGCTTCGGCCCAGCCCTGACGGGACCCGGCCATACCACAGACGATCACAGGAGTGGCCACGCCCTCCTTCAGGAGGTCTCCGGCCAGTTCGATCAGGGCGGGTTCGAAGTCCGGTTTCTCCAACCGGCCCATGCCCTTGTCCGAGCTTCGATGGGCCAGGATGCCGCCGGTTTCGTCAAGCGCCCAGATGCGCAGATTGGTGGTGCCCCAATCCGCTGCGATCCAGGATGCTTTTGGGTGCGTGGTCATCCCGTCACCACCACGCCGCCATCCACGACCAGGGCCTGGCCGGTCATGGCCTTGCTGGTTTGGGAGGCCAGGAACAGGACCGGATCGACCATGTCTTCCGGCTGCAGTTCAACCTTCAGGCACTGCCGGTCGATGTGGGCCGCCAGACCTTCCGGCGTCACCCACATGTCCTTCTGTTTCTGGGTCAGAACCCAGCCCGGGGCGATTGCGTTGACGCGGATGTTCTCCGGGCCGAACTCGCGGGCAAGGCTGCGGGTCATGCCGTTGATGCCGGAATTGGCGGTGGTGTAGACCGGGTAACCGGCATTGCCCATCATGTAGGAAATGGACGAGAAGTTGACGATCGAGCCACCGCCGGCGGCGCGCATGCCGGCGATGACATGCTGGCAGGCGAAGAAATAGGCCTTCAGGTTGATGGCCACGGACCAGTCCCAGAACGCCTCGTCGACCTCTTCGGTCTTGTGGCGTTTGTCGTTGGCGGCGTTGTTGACCAGAACGGTGATCGGGCCATGGGTTTCGGCCGCCTGATCCATCGCGGCCTTGAGGGCGGTCATGTCGGTGATGTCACACGGCAGGAACAGCGGACGGCGGCCGTATTTCTGTTCCATCTCGTCGCAGAAGGGCGCTGCATCGGAGCGCTGCACAAAGGCAACTTTTGCGCCCTGCCGCAGGAACCCTTCGGTCAGCGCCGCGCCAATTCCGGAGCCGCCACCGGTGATGAAAACCGATGCATTGTCGAGATCCGGGTATGTTGCGTACATGGCACTTCCTCAATTGTCTTGGTGGCCGCAGCCGAAATCGGTTCGTTTTGAGTAACGTTACTCAAATACGTTTGCCTTCCACAACCCAGAGCGTTTCGGGGAACCTCCAGGGGAGCGTCAGCCCGTGGGACATCAGATATTGTCCACTGGCTTCAAGGTCTTGGGTTTTCAGGAGAGGCGCGCCGCGAGACAGCCGGGGTGCTTCGTCCCGATTGACGACAGATATCCTGTATCTGGCTTGCGGGTCCAGTCCGGTCAGTCTCAAGGGGCGTGGCAGGATCTGGTCGCTTGGGCGCGTCAGCGCGGCGAAGGCGACGAATTGGCCACCGTCGCGTGAAAGCTGCTGTTCGGCTATCACCGCCGGGTCGGTGCTGTCGAGCCGCAGGATATCGGCCTGCATCATCCAGTCCCGGTTGGCTTTCCACCAGCTCGTCACCTCACGCAAAATGGCAGCTTCGTCTTCCGTCAGTTCGCGCGGGTCCATCTCGAAACCCATATGACGTTGCGCCGCGGTCCAGGCGCGCAGACGGATGTCGAGCGTGCGGCCGGAGGTATGGCAGTGACGGGGGCCGACGTGAGAGCCGGTTACGGAAGCGGGCAGGAACAGGGCGGCATCATGCTGGATACGCTGGCGTTCCAGCGCGTCGTTGCTGTCCGAAAGCCAGACCCGGTGCGTGCGCTCCAGAACGCCGAAATCGATGCGTCCCCCGCCAGATGAGCAGCTTTCGATCTCCACTCCGGGAAAGTCCGCCCGCAGACGGTCGACCAACTCGTAATAGCCTTCGGCCTGCCGGGCATCGACCACCGGCAGGATGCGGTTGTGATCCCATTTGATGTAGCCGATGTCGTTGTTTTGCAGGACGTCGGCGATATGGGCGTAAAGATAGTCGCGAACCTCCTGACGGGACATGTCCAGCACAAGCTGCTGGCGTCCGCGGATCTGGTCGGCATGCCCGAGAACCCAGTCCGGATGAGCGCGGTAGAGATCGCTGTCCTCATTGACCATTTCCGGCTCGAACCAGATGCCGAACTCCATGCCGAGCACCTTGATATGGTCGATCAGCGGGGTGAGACCGTCCGGGTACTTGCGTTTGTCGATCACCCAGTCGCCCAGAGACGAGGTGTCGTCATCCCGGCGGCCAAACCAGCCGTCGTCCAGCACAAACCGCTCGGCGCCCAGGTCCGCCGCACGGCAGGCGATGGCTTTGAGCTCTTCGAGGTCGTGTTTGAAATAGACCGCTTCCCAGCAATTGTAGTGCACCGGGCGAGGCATGCGGGCCCCGTGAACCACGTGATCGCGGGCATGGCGCTGGAACCGCACAGCAGCACCGTTGAAGCCGGTGTCAGAATAGGTGGCGTAAAGCGGTGCGCTGACGAAATGGCGTCCGCTGGCCAGGCTGGCAGTGGCGTGGCCGAACTGGACCTGGCGGCGACCGTCGGCAAGTTCCTCGGCCACCATCTTGTGACCACCGGACCAACCGTAGTGAAACGCGAAAGCCTCGCCCACCGTGTTGGATGTTCCGGCACCGCAGACGATCAGGCCCGGAAAATGAGCATGGTCGGTGCGGCCCGTGCGGTTGTCGCGGACGCGGGCGCCGGGCGCAAAGGGCAGGCGGCGCGTCAGGAATTCCGCGCACCAGCGGCCGGAAAACTCGATCATTTCGTCGGTGTGGGCCGGCACCGGCAGAACCGGAGCGGCCAGCCAGTCGACCGTGATCTCGTCCGCGCATTCCAGCCGCGTCTGCAATTTCAGCAGGGACGTTTCCGGTGTCAGGACCAGATCGAACACCAGAGAGAGGTCGAGGCTCTTGTCGGCGAAGACAAGCGTCAGGCCATGCTCTGAAGTTGCTTCGCTTTCGAACCGGCAACTCGGCATGAGCGGGGCGCCGGCTCTGTCCCTGGCAGTCAGGCCGGTTTGGCCTGGGAAGCTTTCGGAGGCTTCCGGGCACAGGCTCAGGCCTGCATTGCGGTCGACCATGCCAGCGGCGACATCGGCGAGCGCGGCTGCCGAAAGCGTCTCCAGGTTTTCGCCAGTGGGAAGGGCGGGCCCCCAGTAGACGGCTTCCGGCAATCGATTGTCGAAGCTGGCGAGAACCAGGCTCTGTCTGTCATCTTGAAGATGCCAGGTGCGGATCATTTCACAGCTCCGAGTGTGAGGCCTGCAATAAAGTGGCGTTGCATCAGGAAGAACATCGCGACAGGCGGCAGGGCGGCCACGATGGAACCGGCGCTCATCAGGTGATAGGCGGCGCGGTACTGGGCGTTGAAGGAGGTGATGCCTGCCGTAACGGGCTGGCTTTCAACACCCTGCGTCAGCACCACGGCCCAGAAATAGTCGTTCCAGATGAAGGTGAAGATCAGCACCGACAGGGCGGCGATGGCCGGCTTCATCAGCGGCAGTACCACATACCAGAAGATCCGCCATTCGGAGACACCCTCAACGCGGGCCGCCTCGATAAGTTCGAAGGGCAGGGCGCGGATGAAGTTGCGCATGAAGAGCGTGCAGAAGCCGGTCTGGAAAGCGATATGGAACAGCACCAGGCCGGTGATGGTGTTGTAGAGGCCCATCTGCAGGGTCAGGTCGCGCACAGGTACCATCAGGATCTGGAACGGCACGAAGTTGCCGGCCACGAACATGAAGAAGATCCAGATATTGGCCTTGAACTTGTAGATGCCGAGGGCAAAGCCGGTCATGCACGACAGAGCGACCGCGCCGATCACCGTCGGGATGGTGATCTTGAACGAGTTCAGGAGATACTGCGGCATGTCCGAACCGGTGAAGACCAGCGCGTAGTTGGTGAAGCCCTCGAAGGACGACGGCCAGCCCCAGTAGTTGGCGTTGGAGAAATCCGAGTCCGGCTTGACGGAGAAGATGGCGACCGCAATCAGCGGCAGCAGCCACAGGATCAGCGCCAGCGGCAGCAGCGTCTGATAGGTGATCTGCCAGGAGCGGGACGTGCGTTCGATCGGTGTCGGGAACATGTCAGCGCGCCTTTTCTTCTTTGTACATCGACCAGAGGAAGTAGGCGATGAAGGCCAGCATGATCAGGAACAGCACCACGGCAATGGCCGCGCCATAGCCCATGCGGAAACCGTATTCGGAGAGCGCCACTTCGAACATGTAGAAGCTGAGCACACGGCTGGCGCCGAAGGGCCCGCCGTTGGTCATGATCGAAATCAGGTCGAAGGAGCGCAACGCGCCGATGATGGTGACGACGAAGGCGATGAAGGTGGCCGGGCGAAGTTGCGGCACGATGATGTACCAGAGCATGCGCCAGCCCTTGGCGCCGTCGAGGCGTCCGGCCTCGATCTGTTCCGGGTCAACCGCGTTGAGGCCGGTGAGATAGAGGATCATGCAATAGGCGGTCTGGGGCCAGAGGCCCGCGACGATGATGCCGACGGTGACCCAGTTCTCGTCTCCCAGAACGTTGAGTGGCGGCAGGCCGACTGCGCCAAGAAGAACGTTGAGGATGCCGAATGTCGGGTCGTAGAACCAGGTGAACACCAGGCCGACAACGACCTGGGAGATCACGAAGGGAAAGAAGAACAGGGATTTGTAGAGCCGGATTCCGGTGACGGTCTGGTTCAGGAACAGCGCGATGAACAGACCTGCCGGAATGGCAAGCAGATAGAGCAGCAACCAGATGACGTTGTTCTTCAGCGAGGTGTAGAACGCGTCATCCCAGTAGAGTTCCTCGTAATTGTAGAGCCCGACAAATTCCGCCTGGCCCAAACCGTCCCACTCGTAGAGCGACAGGTTGAACGACTGGAAAATCGGGAAGATCACATAGAACAGGAAGAATAGGATCCCGGGAGCCAGGAACAGCCAGGGTGTCAGCTGTTGCTGGTTGCGATGCCACCAGGAACTCTGGCGGGTCTCGGTGACGGATGCTTGGGCCATTTTCGGAACTCTTCGTGAGTCGTCGGCGTATACCGGAAAAGAGGACAGGGAGCGGTTGCCCCCTGTCCGGTCATGCAAAAGCAGACCTTATTTGTAGATACGCTCCTGGGCACGGTCCAAACGGTCCAGGATCTTGTCCAGGTTGTCCGGCTTGACCATGAATTCCTGCAGGCCTTCCATGGCAACCTTTGCCATTTCAGCCGGAGCATCGCGGTCGAAGAACTGGGCAACGCCGCCTGGCGAATTCGTCGACAGCATTTCAAAGCCCTGTTCCAGGAACTTGTCATCGTCCACCGACGACTTGGCGTTCACCGGCAACTGGCCGAGATGCTTGCCGTCGTTGATCCAGGTCTGGACGTCCGGAGAGACCGCGAACTTCAGGAACTCGCGCGCGTTTTCCTTGTTCTCAGCATTGGCCGGGATGTGGAAGGTGTCCGTTGGTGCGTCTTCCGCCTTGGCGATGCCCGGCGTGATTTCCACGAACTGGTAGAAATCGATCTGGTCATCAGAAAGGCCGGCTTCGCGCAGCGGCGCCACTGCGAAGTTGCCCATCAGGTAAGCGGCCGCATCGCCCTTGACCATGAACGGCAGGGCTTCCTGCCAGGAGTAGGTCTGGTGGTTGTCGATGAAGGCACCCATGTCGATGAGCTCGCGCCAGTTGGCGAAGGTCTTGCGGACTTCGTCGGACTTCCAGGAGGCCTTGCCCGTGAGCAGGTCCATGTGGAAGTCGAAGCCGTTGGTGCGCATGTTCAGGTAGTCGAACCAGCCGCCAGCGGTCCAGAGGAACTTGGTGCCGATGGTGTAGCACTTCTTGCCGGCATCGATGATCTTCTGGCAGTTCGCCTTCTCCTCTTCCCAGGTGGTGGGTTCGGACAGGCCAAGCTCGTCGAAGATGTCTTTGCGGTAGTAAACGCCCCACTGATAGTAGGTGTAGGGCACGCCCCACTGCTTGCCGTCGATGGTCATCGCGCCTTTGGTCGAGGCGAGGTTGTCGCCGATGGCCGGGTCCGCCCACAGGTCGGAAACGTCCTCGAAAAGGCCGGCCTCCACGTAGGGCCGCATCCGGTTGGCTGCATACCATGTGGCAACGTCCGGCGCATTTGCCGTCAGGAAGTTGCGGATCTGGGTCTTGTACGCTTCCCGGTCAATCACCGTCGTCTCGATGTTCAGCTCCGGATTCTTTTCCTGGAACTGAGCGATCAGCTCTTCCATGGTCGCGCGTGGCGCCGGGTTCGATGTGTCGAGAAAGATTTTCAGATTGCCGGTCAGGCCGTCAGCAGAAGCTGCGCCCATCGCGGCTGCCAACATGACAAATGCCGCTACGGACGTTTTCAGCATGGAACGCATGGTGTCCTCCCTTTAGGTTCCATTATGTGAAACTTAGTTTTGTATATTGATACTTTGATGCGAAGGCGATAAGTTGTCAACAGGCTCGACAACAAGAAACGGGCCTATGGAGGAGCTCATGAACAAACAGGCGGGGTCATCAACCGGTGACGGCACGGTCGGCAAGGCGCTGGAAGTGCTGGACAAGGTAGCGGCTGTCGGCCGGCCCGTGCGTTTTTCCGAACTCCTGTCCGAAAGCACCCATCCCAAGGCGACGCTGTACCGGTTGCTGCAGACGCTGGTGAGCCAGGGCATGCTGGCTTACGACGAGCGCCAGCAGACCTATTCGCTGGGTATTCGCCTGGTTCGGCTGGCGCATGCGGCCTGGCGGCAAAGCTCCATCGCGCCGATTGCGCGTCCCTTCATCAATGCCTTGTCGGAAGCGGTCGGCGAAACCGTGCACCTGGCGCAGCTCGACAGCGGGCAGGTGCTTTATGTCGACAAGCGCAATCCGACCAACGCCATCGACATGTTTTCCCAGGCGGGCAAGGTCGGACCGGCCTATTGCACCGGGGTCGGCAAGGCCCTGATGGCTTTTCTGGAGCCGGCGGAACTCGATCACGTCTTGAAGAAGCAGTCGTTCTATCGATACACCCCGGCAACGCTGGCCAGCGAGGCCGAATTGCGAGCCGATCTGGAAAAGATCCGCGAAGAGGGCCTGTCCTACGACCGTGAGGAACACGAGCCGGGCATCATCTGCATTGCAGCGCCGATCCTGTCGTCCAAGGGGCGGCCGGTCGGGGCGCTTTCCGTTACCACGTCCACGCAGCGCAAGAGCCTGGAACAGCTTCTGGAGGCGCGGCCCGCGCTGCTGGATGCGGCTTCGAAGATCGCGGCGGCAGTCGAGGACTGGCAGTTCCCTGCCTAACAAGAATCCCAAGGGAGAGAGAATTACATGTCTGGCGTCACACTGACAAAAGCCGTCAAGAAATATGGCGATCTGGAAGTGATCCACGGAGTGGACCTTCAGATCCAGGATGGCGAATTCTGCGTTTTTGTCGGTCCGTCCGGCTGTGGCAAATCCACGCTCCTGCGCATGATCGCCGGGTTGGAGGAAACGACCGACGGCAGGATCGAGATTGGTGGCCGGGACGTGACCAGGTCGGACCCGGCCGAGCGGGGCGTGGCCATGGTGTTCCAGACCTATGCGCTTTACCCGCATATGACGGTTGAAGAGAACATGGGCTTTGGCCTGAAGATGAACGGTCATCCCAAGGCCGAGATCCAGACCAAGGTTGCCGAAGCTAGCCGCATCCTGAAGCTCGATCCCTATCTGAAACGCAAGCCGAAGGCGCTTTCCGGTGGGCAGCGCCAGCGCGTCGCCATCGGCCGGGCCATTGTGCGCGGACCGGAAGTGTTCCTGTTCGATGAGCCGCTTTCCAACCTGGATGCGGAACTGCGTGTCGACATGCGCGTTGAAATCGCCCGCCTGCACAAGGATATCGGCGCGACGATGATCTACGTGACTCACGATCAGGTCGAAGCGATGACGCTGGCCGACAAGATCGTGGTGCTGCGCGGCGGCATTATCGAGCAGGTCGGCTCGCCGATGCAGCTCTATTCCGATCCGGACAACAGGTTTGTCGCCGGTTTCATCGGTTCCCCCAGTATGAATTTCGTTGAAGGGATCGCCGGAGACGGCGCTGTCAGCATTGCTGCGTTCGGCGGCGTTTCTGTACCGACCTCGGTCGCGCTGCCCGCCAAGGGCGAGAAGGTGTTGGTCGGTCTGCGCCCGCAGCATCTTAAAGTCTCGCCTGCACAGGAAGGGGCGAAGGTCGATCTGTGCGAGCAGCTTGGCGGTGTCGCCTATTCCTATCTCATCTGCCCGACGGGCGAGCGTGTGATCGTGGAAACCAAGGGCGAGGATGCGCCTGTTTCTGATGGCACTGTCGCGATCGACTTCGATCCAGCTACGGCGCTGTTCTTCGATGCGAAGACGGAACAGCGGCTGCGGTAGTCTCGCCGAGCCCGTCAGCCCAGGCGGGAACCGCCTTCCGCACGTCATTCCGGACAAGTGAGGCAAAGCCGAACGTCGATCCGGAATCCAGCTATCAGTCGCGCCTTTGGCGCGTCTTCTCGTTCGAAAAAGAGTTCGCTCTCGTTCACCCTTTACCGGCAGATCCCCGAACGAGGGTGAAGAACGCAACCCCCTCCGATTGTCGTCCCGGCCAAGCGCAGCGCGAGCCGGGATCCAGGACACCTGGGCAGCTCATATCGCGCAATGATGTGCCGATGAGGAGTCCTGGCTCTCCGCTTTCGCGGAGATGACATCTGTGTTGGCGTCTGCGACCTCGGGAGTGCTTGGTTGTCGCTGGAAGCCGGATTGCGCCGGCAATTGCGAACAAGCTTATTCACTCATGCCGTGGTGCAAGGCTTCTGATCTGCGGGCCGCTTTCGCAGTATTGGTCTAGTGGGCGTTGGGCTGATCTTAGGCAAATTTCGCGGCTCTCCTGTCAGGGCCGATCTTTTCCTTCTGTCATCATAATACCTCAGACAGCCTTTATCAGATGACTGCCACGCGTCGCGCCACCGCTCGCGGTCCTGCGCCATCGCGTTCCGGCACAAGTTACACTCACCGATGACCAGCCCGGAGAGGCGGCTGATCTGGACACGTATCTTGCCTTGACATGAATACTGATTCATGTGTCATATATTCCAGCGTCAGGCGATGATGTTGCCCTGTGGAGGCCGTGGGAGCGGCTTTGCAGGTTTTCCGGCCTTTCGCGCAACGGGAGGAGAATTCATGACGAAACGCGTTTTCCGCTGGGCCGTGCCGCTTCTGGCTGGCATCAGCGTGGCGGCTGCCGGGATTGCCGGCGCCCAGGCCGACGATATCAAGATCGCCCATGTCTACGGCAAGACCGGTGCCCTGGAGGCTTATGCGAAACAGTCGCATACCGGCCTGATGATGGGCCTCGAATATGCCACCGACGGCACCATGGAAATCGACGGCCGCAAGATCGTGGTCATCGAGAAGGACACACAGCTGAAGCCGGATATCGGCAAGGCTGCGCTGGCGGAAGCCTATGGTGACGATGAAGTCGATATCGCTGTCGGCCCCGTCTCCTCCGGCGTTGCGCTGGCCATGCTGCCGGTCGCCGAAGAATACGAGAAGGTGCTTCTGGTGGAGCCGGCGGTGGCCGACAGCATCACCGGTGAGAACTGGAACCGCTACATTTTCCGCACCGCGCGCAACTCGTCCCAGGACGCGATTTCCAACGCTGTCGCACTTGGTCAGGAAGGTGTTTCCATCGCGACGCTGGCGCAGGACTATGCCTTCGGCCGTGATGGCGTCGCCGCCTTCAAGGAAGCGCTGGAAGGCACCGGTGCCAAGCTGGTGTTCGAGGAATATGCTCCGACCGATACCAAGGATTTCACCGCCAACGCACAGCGCGTCTTTGATGCCCTGAAGGACGAGCCGGGCCGCAAGTTCCTGTTCGTGATCTGGGCCGGTGGCGGCAATCCGATCAGCAAGATCAAGGCAATGGAGCCGGAGCGCTTCGGTGTCGAGATTGCCACGGGCGGTAACATCCTGGCGGCTATGGCGGCCTACAAGGAACTGCCGGGCATGGAAGGCGCGACCTACTATTACTACGAGATCCCGAAGAACCCGGTGAACGACTGGCTGGTGGCAGAGCACCAGAAGCGCTTCGACGCGCCGCCGGACTTCTTCACCGCGGGCGGCATGTCGGCCGGCATTGCGATTGTGGAGGCGATCCGCGAGGCAGGTTCCACGGAGACCGAAGACCTGATCACGGCCATGGAAGGCATGGAGTTCGAAACGCCGAAGGGCAAGATGATGTTCCGGGCGGAAGATCACCAGGCTCTCCAGTCCATGTATCACTTCAAGATCAAGGTCGACCCGGATGTCGAATGGGGCATCCCGGAACTGGTGCGCGAGTTGAAAATCGAGGACATGAACATCCCGGTGCGCAACCAGTAAGTAATCAGGACGCGGTGGAGCCTTCAGCTTCGCCTGCGTGGCCCCAAGACCAAAAATTGCCCGGCCGACGTGAAATCCGTCCGGCCGGGCACCCATCCGATACAGTTTTCGCGACATATCAAGCCTGGGAACGCGCATCGTGGCCAAGGAACACCCGATTCTGGAAACGAGAGACCTGACCATCCGCTTCGGCGGGCATGTGGCGGTCGATCACGTTTCCTGCGCCTTCGAGCGCGGTACCCTGACGGCGATCGTCGGGCCGAATGGTGCGGGCAAGACCACCTATTTCAACCTGATCTCCGGCCAGTTGAGCGCAACCTCCGGGGCGGTGCTGCTCAACGGCGAAACCATCACCAGACTGTCGGTGCCCGAGCGTACCGACCGGGGTATCGGCCGGGCGTTTCAGCTGACCAATCTGTTCCCGACGTTGAGCGTGCGCGAAAATGTGCGTCTGGTGGCGCAGGCGAAGGCGCGCAAGGGGTTCGATCTCTTCACCGTTGCCGAAAGCCATGTGGAACTTCTGGAGCGGGCAGACCATGTGCTGTCGGAAGTGAGGCTGATCGATCAGGCTGACCAGACCGTGTCCGTCCTGCCTCACGGCGACCAGCGCAAGCTTGAAGTGGCGCTGCTGATCGCCCTTGGCCCGCAGGTGCTGATGTTTGACGAGCCGACCGCCGGCATGAGCGTCGACGAGGTGCCGGTGATCCTGGAGCTGATCCAGAAACTGAAGAGCGACATGGATCGCACGATCCTGCTGGTGGAACACAAGATGGATGTCATCCGCACCCTGGCCGACCGCATCATCGTTCTGCACAACGGGGCGCTTGTGGCCGACGGAGAGCCATCTGAAGTGATTGCCCTGCCGATCGTGCAGGAGGCCTATCTCGGCAAGGCACCAGCTTCCTCCGGGGAGGTTGCGTGATGGCGGAAAACCTGCTCACCCTTTCCGGGGTGCACACCCACATCGGCCCTTATCACATCCTGCAGGGTGTGGAGCTCGCGGTGCCGGAAGGCGGCGTGACCGTTCTGCTTGGTCGCAACGGCGCGGGCAAGACCACCACCTTGCGGACGATCATGGGGCTTTGGACGGCGAGCCAGGGCGATATCCGCTTCGGCGATCATGTCATAACCAGATTGTCGACACCCGAGATTTCCCGCAGGGGAATTGCCTTCGTGCCGGAAGACATGGGTATCTTCACCGATCTGACGGTTGCCGAAAACATGCTCCTGGCCGCCGCCAACGGGCCGATGGACCAGAAGCGCCTAGCCTGGATCAAGGAGCTGTTTCCGCCGATCGGCAGCTTCTGGAATTCTTCCGCGGGAACGCTGTCCGGTGGTCAGAAGCAGATGCTGTCCGTTGCGCGCGCGATCATCGAGCCGCGCCGGCTGATCCTGATCGACGAGCCGACGAAAGGCCTCGCACCGGCGATCATCAAGGCAATGATCGATGCACTGAAGGAACTGAAGGAAACCGACACCACCATCCTGCTGGTGGAACAGAATTTCGCCATGGCATCGAGCATCGGCGACACGGTCGCGGTGATGGATGATGGTCACATCATTCATTCCGGCCGCATGGACGAACTGGTGGCGGATGTCGCCTTGCAGGAAAAACTCATGGGACTGAGCCTGGAGGCGCATCAATGAGCGAAACGGCGATCAAACCGCGGATCGAGGAGATCCCGCTGAAAGAACAGCTTGCCCAGAAGCTGCCGGTGCTGCTGGTGCCGGTGCTGGCCGCCGTCGGTCTCATTGCCATCGGCAATCCGGCAAGCTGGCTGACGTTGACGGTGGCCGGGCTCGCCATGGGCATGATGATCTTCATCATGGCGTCGGGATTGACGGTGGTCTTCGGGCTGATGGACGTGATCAACTTCGGCCACGGCGCCTTTGTCGCCGTCGGTGCCTTTGTCGGCTTCACGGTGCTGGCCTGGCTGGCCGGCTGGACGGCTTCGCCAAGCGTCTTCATGAACCTCTCCGCCGTGTTGATCGCGATCCTTGCGGCCATGCTCGTCACCGGCCTGCTCGGTCTTGCCTTCGAGCGGGTGATCGTGATGCCGGTCTACGGCGAACACCTGAAGCAGATCCTTGTCACCATGGGCGGGCTGATCGTTGCCCAGCAGATGATCTATGTGGTCTGGGGGCCGGACGAGCTGCACATGTCCCGGCCGGAAGCCTTGCAGGGATCACTGGTGATCGGCGAAGCGGCCATCGAGAAATACCGTCTGGTGGCGGTCGGCATTGGCCTCGCGCTGTTCATCGGCATGCGCCATATCCTGAAGAACACCAAGATCGGTCTGCTGGTGCGCGCCGGGGTGGAGAACGGCGAGATGGTGGAAGCGCTCGGCTATCGCATCCGCCGACTGTTCCTGATCGTGTTCATGACAGGGTCGGCGCTGGCCGGGCTCGGGGGCGTCATGTGGGGCCTCTATCAGGAAACGATTACCGCACACATGGGCTCGGAGATCATGGTGCTGGTGTTCATCGTGGTGATCATCGGCGGTCTCGGCTCGGTCGAGGGTTGTTTCATCGGCGCCATGCTGGTGGGACTGCTTGCCAACTACACCGCGTTTCTGGCGCCGAAGGTGGCGCTGATCTCGACCATCGCGCTGATGGTCGTGGTGCTGATGTGGCGGCCGCAGGGCCTTTATCCGGTCGTCAAGGCGAAGTAGGGACGGGACAAGATCATGCTGACCAGACTTCTTTCCGGTGACACGCCGCGCAGTGGCCTTCTGACCGCGCTGCTGCTGATCGTGCTGATCTCGCTCGCCTTTGCACCGTTTCTCTTTCCGGGCACCAAGTCGCTGGAAACGGCCGCGCGGATCTGCATCTTCATCGTGCTGGTGGCAAGCTACGACCTGCTGCTCGGATATGCGGGTATCGTTTCCTTCGCCCACACCATGTTCTTCGGCATCGGCGCCTATGGGACCGCGCTTGCCCTGTCGACCACCGGGCCGAACTATGGCTCGCTGATCTGGGGAACGGCGGCGGGCGCCGGGGTTGCGGCCCTGTTCGCACTGGCCATCGGGCTGTTCTCGCTGCGGGTGAAGGCGATCTTCTTCGCCATGGTGACGCTGGCAGTGGCAAGCGCCTTTGCCGTTCTGGTATCGCAGATGTCCTGGTTGACGGGTGGTGAAGACGGGCTGAATTACAAGATCCCGCGCGAGCTGACGCCGGCCTTCAAGCTTATCAAGGCGAAGGTCTTCGACGTCAGCATCAACGGCAAGATCCTGGCCTATTACCTGGTGTTCTTTGCCGCCGCCATCCTGTTTCTGGTCATGCTGCGCATCGTCAATTCGCCCTTCGGCCGCACGCTGAAGGCGGTGCGCGATAATGCCTTTCGGGCGGAGGCGATCGGCTACCGCGTGGTCTGGTATCGCACCACGGCCACCGTTCTGTCGGCCGTCATGGCGGCGCTTGCGGGCTCTCTCCTGGCCATCTGGCTGCGTTACACCGGCCCGGCAACAACGCTCTCCATGGAGATCATGATCGACATTCTGCTGATGGTCGTGATAGGGGGCATGGGCACGCTCTACGGGGCCGTGCTCGGGGCGACCCTGTTCATTCTGGCGCAGACCTATCTGCAGAACCTGATGGGCGTTGCTGCAGAAGCAACCAGCGCGGTGCCGGTGTTTTCGACGCTGGTGGCGCCGGAACGCTGGCTGTTGTGGCTGGGTGTTCTCTTCATTCTGTCGATCTATTTCTTCCCGACGGGCATTGTCGGACGGCTACGGGCAGGGCGTGCGTGAGCGGGAATATGCTGCATATCCGCGACGAGGGAACGGGCAGACCGCTGGTGCTGATCCACGGCTGGTCCTGTCCGGGCCGTTTCTTCGACGGTCAGATCGATGCGCTCAAGGCGGACGCCCGCTGTATCGTTCCGGATCTGCCGGGACATGGCAAAACGGCTGGCCGGCTGCCCTTGACCATCGAGGCGGCTGCCGATGCGGTTCATGCCGCCCTGGCCGAGCGCGACCTGACCGATGCAATCCTCTGCGGTTGGTCGATGGGTGCGCTGGTGTCTTATGCAATGATCGAGCGCCACGGCGCAGACCGGATTTCAGAGTTCGTTGCCATCGACATGACACCGAAGGTTCTCAACGATCCCGACTGGCAGAACGGGACGCTGAACGGCCTCAATGCAGACCTCAACAGTCATTTCCTGAATGCCATTGTGGCGGACTGGGCCAAACTGCCGGCCCGGATCGCCAGACGCCTGTTCGCGGAAGGCCTGCCGGTGCCGGAGGGCGCCGCAGAGCTCGCCCGCACCGAAATCGCGGGCGCCGATCCCGTGCTTTTGAAGCCGATGTGGGCATCGCTGACCGCACAGGATTTCCGCCCGCTTCTGAAAGCCTTTCCCGTGCCGTTTCATCTGGTGGCCGGGCTGCGCAGCCAGCTTTATGGCCAAGGTGTGCATCGCTGGCACGCGGACAATGTTCCGGATTTCCATTTCCATGGCTTCGAAGCGTCAGGCCATGCGCCGCACATGGAAGAGCCGGAGACGTTCAACAGCCTGCTGCGGAGCCTGGTGAAGGGCTGAGGCGAACAAACTGGCTTTTTGGGGCGGTCTCGTCGCCGATTTCATGGGTGTCACACCGGACAAGCGCAGCGCAGATCCGGGGCCTACTCGCAGGGCCACTTGCACAAGCAGGCAAGATTTCCTGAAGAAGATCCGCCCGCTCCAATTCTCCGGTCTGCCCTCTGGAAACGAGTAGGCCCCGGGTCTCGCGATGCTCGCCCGGGGATGGCCATCGTGCTGGTTTTCTCGTCAGTGTCCGCCGCCCAATTTCGCCTTCACGAACTCGACAATCCGGTCCAGCAGACTAAGCACCAGGAAGACGGCGAGCAGGCCGATGAAGAAGCGGAGGTCGCGCAGCAAGGTGCCGGGGGCGAGTTCTTGTACGCCGGTGTTGGCGTAGGTCCATACGGCCCAGGCGATCCCGGCGAGGAGGGACGTCATCACCAGCGAGATCAGGATGGTTTGCCAGAGGGGCTTTTGTGGCTGTTCGCTCATTTCAGCACCCTTGCGGTCAGAAGGTCAGCCTTGAACACCATCAGGTCGTCCAGTTTTTCGACCTCGCCTTCGACTTCGATGTAGAGCGCCAGCAGCGGATCGATGGCCTCGCCGAGAAGCTGGCCGTCCTTGCCGGCCATGAGAAAGAAGGTGCGTCCCTCGACCGGTCCGGACGAGACGAAGACCGGCGGAATGCCGCCGGTGAGGCAGAGGTCTGCGCAGGCCTTGTGCGCGAGGCCACGACCGGGGCGCATCGCGCCCGCATAACACTTGCCGTCACAGATCTCGCCGGTCAGTTTCCAGCGGCCGAGCGAGACGGGTTCGGAGGGGGTGAAGCCGGACGGATCGCCCGTTGCAGGTTCCACCTGTCCCACCTGGATCATCGTCAGGTCACCCCGGTTCACGGGCACTCCGCGCAAGGTCACCGGCGTCTCGCGATTGGCTTCCGTCTGTTCGAAGACACCCCGCTTGCCCTGGCCTGCCAGCATGTAGGTGCGGGCAGGGGCGTCACCATTAGCCGGAATGCGGAACACCGGGTAGGGCCGGAGTTCAAGCAGTCCCGTTTGCTCGAACCGGTTGCCCCATTGAAACGCACCATTGCCTGGGTCGTTCTGAGTGGAGGACAGGGCAAAGGCTGCAAGGCCCAGTCCAGCAACAAAGCAGAGGGAGAAAACCCCGAGAAAGGCGACCAGCGGCTTCGGCACCTTGTTGAGGTAACCGACGAAAAACGGCGCAGACTTGGTTTGTTTCCAGCTCATGACGCACCTCCGATCACGACCGGCTCGACATAGGTTCCAGGCGGCAGGGCGTTGGGATCGAGAAGGACCGTGGAGCCGACCAGCTTCAGCTTGTAGGTGGCGATCTTCTCGGTGAAGGGCGCGGGCGCACGGCCATCGGCCAGATTGTACTGATACCCGTGCCAGGGGCAGGTGATGCAGCCCCACAGCACCTTGCCCTCGCCAAGCGGGCCGTTCTGGTGGGCGCAGACGTTGGTGACCGCCGACAGCTTGCCGTCGTACCTGAAGATGGCGACACGCTCCTCTTCGCTCAGGGTCACGACCTTGGCGCAGTTGTCGTCGATCTCATCCACCTCTCCGGCAACGACCCAGCCGGCTTCTTCCAGCGAGGCCTTTGCCGTGGCATGACCCTTTTCCCGATTGGCCTCCAGGCGCCCGCTTGCAAAGTGCAGACCGGAGACCAGGACAACGCTTGCCGCAACCATGCTGGTGAAGATGGGATCGGACGGTCCCTGCAGCGCGCCGAGTGCGACATGCAGCACCACGAAAGCATAGGCAGCATAGATGAACATGTGCAGCGCCTTCCAGATCGGCGCTCCCAGAAAGCTCAGCCAGAAATCGTGGCTGGTGGCGGCCAGTACGAAGAGGATCAGCAGCGCAGCGATGCCGAAGGCCTCGAAGGGAAAGCCGAGCACCTGCCCGTAGCTTGTGTTGGAGGACAGCAGCGCGACATAGCTGTCGGTCGGGGAGAAGTTGAAATACCAGCCAAGCACATAGTTGGCGTGGACAGCGGCGATGCCGGCGGTCATCACGCCGAAATGGCGGCGGTTGTAAAGCAGCGGCAGAAAGCGCCGGTCGAGCCGTGCCAGCGGCCCGATGCACAGGATCACCGTGAGCATCAGGAAGGCACAGCTTCCGAAAGCGCGCATCCTCAGGATGGCTCCGTCGATCGGCCGGGTGACATCCTCGTAGAACGGCCCGACCCGAATGAAGATGTAAAGATAAAGCGCAACGGCAATCAGCAGGATGGCGTCATAGACCATCTTGTTGCGGTTCCAGATCACCGGTGTGTATTGCACGCTCATTGGCTTGCCTCCCCGGAGCTGCCCGCCGGAGCTTCGATCAGCACAGCCGGCCTGTCCGTCGGAGGTGACTGGCGCATGGCCAGAAGTGCGAACAAGACCAGCGGCAGGAGCAGCCCAAGGACAGTCCAGATACGGGCATGAGCCTTGCGATGTGCCCGTTTCACCGGCCGGCCTCCCCATGCTTTTCAAGCATGTACCAGCGATAGAGCACCAGCGGCCAGATCAGGCAGATACCGGGAATGAGCAAGGGCCGGAAGACATGAGACCCGCGTGCGGATGGCTCCACCCGGTCGATGCCGATGACAAGAAAGAGTGCCGCGACCAGCCCGCCGGCCATGAGATAGTATTTGCCGATATCGATCAGAATGGCTGCTGTTTGCACGTGGACCCCCGCCAGGTCTGGATGTGATTGGTGTCAGCTTAGCTCAATAAGAAACATTGCCAACGGGTTCTTCATTTCTTCCGGTGCGCGTTGGCCTCTCCTCTAACCCCGTCATTTAAGGGCTCGACCCTGCAATCCATGCCGGTTCCGTGCCTTGAGCAAGGTCGGTCATGTCGAACCGCAATGGCATGGATCCCATGGTCGAGCCGTGGGATGACGGAGGAGGAGAGGGGGTGATGCTGGAGTATCCATGCCGCCTTCGCAGGGATGACAAGTCTCATCGCGAAACCCCATCAAACCAGATCCGCGTCGGTGATGATTTCCACCAGCGACGGGCCGTTGTGGGCGATGGCTGCCGCGAGGGCGTCTTTCAGATCGGCAGCCTCCGTCACCCTGTGACCGTGACCACCGCAGAGGCGTGCAAAGGCGGCGAAGGACGGGTTGGTGAGGTTCGTTTCCCAGACCGGCCATTCGCCCGAGCGCTGCTCCTTGGAGATCTTGCCGAGCTCGGAATTGTTCAAAAGGATATGGGTTATATCCATTCCGTATTTGACGGCGGTGGTGAACTCCATGGCGTATTGGCCGAAGCCGCCGTCACCGGAAATCGAGATCACCTTGCGGCCGCGGAATTCCTCGAAGTCCTGGGTCGCGCTCCAGGCGCCGAGGGCTGCCGGCAGACTGAAGCCGATGGAGCCGAGATAGCCGGACATCAGGATGCGTTGTCCGCAAGGCTCAAAATACCGCCCGAAGGAATAGGTGTTGTTGCCGACGTCGACCGGGATGATCGCGTCAGGAGGGCACAGTTCGCTCAACGCCTTGAAAACGGCCGCCGAGTGAATGCCCCTGCCGCTGTCCTCGGAAAGGCGATGTTCCTTTTCCGCGCGCCAGATTGTCCAGCGTTCTACAAGTTCACTCGTCTGGTCAGGGGCATCTGCCGGTTTCAGCACCTGATCGACAATCGCCTCGCAGAAGGTGCCGATCTCGCCCCAAACGGGCAAGGTCACGGGATGAAACTTGCCGAGCTGCATGCGCTCGAAATCGACCTGGATGATGGTCTTGTAGGGGGCAATGCCGGTGTGGTTGGCAAAGGACGATCCGAGCGAGACGATCAGGTCCGCCTCGTTCATGAACCAGCTTGCAATGGGCGTTCCGGAGCGGCCCAGAACACCGGCCGCCAGTGGATGCGTGTCGGGGATAAGCCCCTTGCCCTTGAAGGTGGTCAGCACCGGCGCGCCGATCTTCTCGGCAAGCGCGATGACCTTGTCGCGGACATCCTTGGCGCCATAACCAAGCACGATCACCGGGCGTTTCGACGTATTGATCATCTCGATGGCTCTGGCAAGGTCCTCACCCGAGGGCGTGACGGCGGTTCCGCCGAGGCGGCCTTCTGGGTGGCCCGCTTCCCTGCTGCTCGGGTTGGTCTGGACATCGTCCGGAAAAATCAGGTTGGCAACGTCCCGCTCTACCAGGGCAGTCTTCAGGGCCAGCGACATCAGCTCGGCATGGTTGGAGGTGCTGAGCACCGGCTGGGAAAACTTCGAGACGGCTTCGAACGCGGATTTGAGATCAATGTCCTGAAAGGCCCCCGGGCCGAACACCTGGGTCTGAACCTGGCCGGTGAGGGCCAGCACCGGTGACCGGTCGACCTTGGCGTCCCAGAGGCCGGTCAGAAGATTGGTCGCGCCGGGTCCGGCAATGGTGAGGCAGGCCGCCGGTTTGCCTGTCAGCTTGCCATAGGCGGAGGCGGCGAAGGCGGCGGCGCCTTCGTGGCGAATGCCGACATAGCCCAATGTGCCCTTGTCGACCTGACGACGGATGGCATCGGCAAGGCCGAGGTTGGAATGGCCGACCATCCCGAAGACACGCTTGACGCCCCAGTTGACCATGGTTTCGGCCATGACGTCTGTCACCGTGCGTTCGTGAGGCGGCTCCGGTTCCAGTCCGATGAAGATCTCGTCGCCGTCGATCCTGAGCGGATAGAGTGTCTGGCCACTGTCCTCGTGGCCGCCGGGTGGAGTGCCCGTCAGCGGATCGAAATCCCAGCCGTGCCAGGGGCAGCGGATCCAGCACTTGCCGTCCGATCCCTTTTCGATGGAGCCTTCACCGAGCGGGCCGCGTTGATGCGGGCAGTGATTGTCCATTGCCGCCCACTGGCCGTCAAAATGGGACAGGCAGATCGAGGTCGTGCGGGCCGTGACTGTTTTCACCCGGCCTTCGGGCAGGTCTTTGACGTTGCCTACCCTGATCCAGTCGAGGTCCTGAGCGTCCATTGGTCTTCCTCCCTCAAAATGCCGATCGATTACGCGATGCCGCCATAGGCAACGCCGGAGAGCTCCGTCATTTCACGTTTCCAGGTGGTCAGGTCCTCCGAGGTAAACTGGTTCAGGTGCGAATGACCGCAGGCCCTTGCCATCACCTGCATCAGTTCAACCGAGGCTTCGAAGAAGTTGGTCAGCTGGCGGGCGGATTTCTCGATTTCCAGCCGATTGACCAGATGCGGTTTCTGGGTGGCGATCCCGACCGGGCAATTGTTGGTGTGGCAGGCCCGCATGGCGATGCAGCCGATGGCCTGCATGGCCGAATTGGAAAGCGCCACGGCATCGGCGCCCAGGGCCAGGGCCTTGATGAAATCGGCCGGTTTGCGCAGGCCGCCGGTGATGATCAGCGTGACATCCGGCCGTCTCGAAGCGTCGAGGTGCCGCCGGGCGCGGGCAAGCGCGGGAATGGTCGGAACGGAGATGTTGTCCCGGAAGATGATCGGCGCAGCTCCGGTGCCGCCGCCGCGGCCGTCAAGGATGATGTAGTCGACACCCACTTCCAGCGCCGCGTCTATATCCTTTTCGATGTGCTGGGCTGACAGCTTGTAGCCGATGGGGATGCCGCCGGTGCGGGTGCGGACCTCGTCGGCGAAATCCTTTATCTGGGAGCGCTCTGTCCAGTCGGGAAAACGCGGCGGCGAGATCGCGTCCTCGCCTTCCTTGAGGCCACGTACCTCGGCAATCTTGCCCTTGACCTTGGCACCGGGCAGATGGCCGCCGGTGCCGGTCTTCGCGCCTTGACCGCCCTTGAAGTGGAAAGCCTGAACCTTGTCGAGTTTGTCCCAGGCAAAGCCGAAACGGGCGGAGGCAAGTTCATAGAAATATCTGGAATTTGCCTGTTGTTCTTCCGGCAACATGCCGCCTTCGCCGGAGCAGATGCCGGTGCCGGCAAGGTCCGCGCCTCTGGCAAGGGCGATCTTGGCCGGCTCCGACAGGGCACCGAAGCTCATGTCGGAGACAAGCAGCGGAATTTTCAGCTTCAGCGGCTTTTGTGCGTTCGGCCCCACCACCACGTCGGTGCCGACCGGCTCGTCCTCCAGCAGCGGAAATTTCTGCAATTGAGCTGTCAGGAGCTGGATGTCGTCCCAGTCGGGCAACTGGTTGCGCGGCACCCCCATGGCGTCGACACGGCCATGATGACCCGTCTTGCTGAGGCCGTCGCGGGCGTATTGCTGTATCAGGCCATTGTAGGGTTCTTCCTCGGTGCCATGGCTGGTGTCGGCATAAAGGCCAAGGTAGCTTTCGCGGTTGAATGGCTGCGGGTGTTCCTTTGCCCAGGCCGCGACCTCGTCCGCGTCGACCAGGATATCGTCCTCTTCCACCCAGCTCTTGAATTTCGGCAGGGCCTCCGAGTCGTTGTACTCGGAGACGCCGCTGTCGAGCCGGTAATCCCAGTAATGAACGCCGCAGATGAGGTTGTTGCCGCTGACATAACCATCGGACATGAGCGCGCCGCGATGCAGGCAGCGGCCGTAGAAGACGGAGATGTCGTCGTCGAAGCGGACAACCACCAGGTCGACATCGGCGACGAGGGCGTATTGCGGTTTTCTGTCCGGCAATTCGCTGAGTTTGGCAACAACCTGTTTTGTCATGTCTTCCCCCGGCTACTGGCGTTTCGCGCCTTGACTATTGGATTGATCTCACTTCGCTTCGGCGGTCACCTCCGGCCTCATGGGTGGCATGGCCTTGAGTTCCGCCGCACCGTCCTGGCCGGACATGTGAGCGGCGTACCACCTTGCAAAAGGCACAGCCGTGACGCCGTGCAGGACCGCGCTGATCCAGACGGCGTTGACGGCAAGGTTCAGCAACTGCTGGCCGATTTCGTGATCGATCTGGTCGACGATAAGCAGCGCGAACAGGGCGGTTGCCAGCCCGCGCGGGCCGAACCAGCCGAAAAAGAGCTTGGTCAGCGGAGCCGCATCGGTGCCGGCGAGAGACAGCCAGACCGCCAGCGGCCGCACGATGAAGAGGCTGACCAGGATGAGAGCCAGGCTGCCGGCATCAAGGTGCGCGATGGCCTCGGGCAACAGGGCAAGGCCGATCAGGAAGAACGCCCCCCAGGAAAGCATCTGGCCTTCGCTTTCAGTGAATTCGTAAATGAAGGCGCATTGGCCCTTTATGACATTGCCGAAGAACAGCCCTGCGACAAACGCTGAAATGAAGCCGTTGCCGCCGATTTCATCCGCAGCCAGATAAGCGCCGCCGGCCATGGCGATGGCGCCGATACCTTCGATGGTGTCGGTGGTCATGCCTCGGCGTTTGGCTGTCAGAAACAGCACGCCTCCAGCTGCGCCGAGGGCCGCACCGGCCAGGGGGCCGAGGACCAGTTGTTTGGCGCCGAACATCAGCCAGTCGGTCGCGCCCGGCTGCATCATTTCCCCCGCAAGGCTCGCGAACAGCAAAATGGCAGGCAGAGCCAGGCCGTCATTGAGGCCGCTTTCCAGCGTCAGGGCCCGGCGCACCCGCTCCGGCACTGCCTTGTTGGTGATGACTGCCTGGCCGAGAGCGGCATCGGTCGGTGCAAGAAGCGCAGCGGCAAGAGCCGCGACAATAAGTGGTTCGCCACGCAGAAACGGCATTGCGGCAAGTGTGCCGATAACGATGGCCAATGGCAGACCAAGGGCGAGCATCCGCAGGGGCCATTGGTGGCGCTGGCGCAAGGCATGAAGGTTGATCTGTGCAGCATCCAGAAACAGAAGGACGATGAGAGCCATTTCGGCAACGATGTGCAGCAGGCGTTCCGCATCGGTCCCGGGCATCAGCCCGGTCTGCGCCATCAGGTAACCGAACCCGATGAAGAGGATCGGCGCCGTCAGTATGCCGTTCGACAATGTCCTGGCCAGCAGCGTGTAGCTGACCGTAAACAGCGCCAGAAGCAACAGGCCGGTTGTCATGAAACGATTTTCCCCTCGGACGCTGTGACGTTAGGACAGCGCAGGCTGCCGTCTCAAATCATAATGCGATGACGCGGTTGTGTGACAGCCGTGATTTGTCACGGGCGAAAGTGCAGTTGGAAGGGGCCGGGAAAAGCCCGTGTGAGGGTTACTGCAAGGCCGCTGACTGTTTCAGGATGTGCTGTGCGTCAGAGGGCTTCGCGGCAATTTCCAGGATCAGTTTCTTGCGAACGGCTTCGGCGAAGGTTTCGGGACTGTCGGCGGTCACGACAAAGGCGGCCGGTCCGCCGATGATGCTCTGATAGAACCGTTCTTCCAGGTCGTAGGCTATCGGCCGGCCGGAACAGTGACGGCACAGAACCGCCAGGCCGTTGATCACAATTCCGGAGGAAACCACGATATCCCGGGCTTCGGGTATGGTCGGGCCGTTCCAGTTGTTGGCGCTGTCGGCGGAGAGGTCTATCACCCTGCGCAGGCCCGCATAGGCATTGCCGTCGATCAGTTCCTTGCCTTTCAGAAGCGCTGCGCCGATGGCGTTGCGACCATAGGCGCGGCGTGGGGCTGCCATCAGTTGCGTCGCAAAATGCTGGGCGCTCTCCGGTCCGTCGATGATCGTCCAGTCGACGACAACGTCCTGTGACAGCATGTCCGCCCATTCGACATAGGTGACGACGATCTTGCCGTAGATATTGCTGGAAATGGCATTCAGCACTGACGGATCCGTGATCGCATCGGCATATCCCTTGCGCTGGAAGCGGATTTCCTCGTCATCGATGGACCCGGTCGCATCGGCCAGGAGCACCAGTTCCAGGTCGAGCTCTTCCGAATAGGCCGGCGGGATCAGGAACAGGCACCAGACAACAACAGCAAGGATTATCCGCATCGCAATCATCTCCCCGAAACAAAGACCCTCAAGGGTAGCTAGGGCAGGGGCGCGAAAAAGGCAGGGTGAATGATGGTCGTGTCGCGTAGTTTGTCGTTGTTTTCACGTGTCATTATGCGGCTTGCCCCACTCGTATTCGGGGAAGCCCTCGCCACAGAATATTTGCACTCAAGCACTGGCAACTTGTCATCCCTGCGCAGGCAGGGATCCAGTAACTCACTGAGTTTGCGTTTTTCGTCTCATACCACACGGCGTACTTGGTCCCGGTCTTGCTGTTGACGCAACAAACCGGGACGACAAATCATGAAGGTTCGATCCTGAAGTCCATGCTAATGCGCTTTATCGTTCACAGGAACTGCAACAGCTTGGAACTCGTGCTCAAGTCACGGGATAACCACGGTTGAAAACGGTCAAAGAAAAACCCGCCTTCCATCCGAAAGCGGGTTTTGCCTGATCTGTTTGAAACCTGAACTTACGCGACAGCCCGGGCCAAAGCGCACTGCGACCACAGGTCGTTGATCGCGTTGGCGAGATGTTCGATGTCCTCGGCCGTGTGCAGCGGGGTCGGGGTGAAGCGCAGGCGCTCCGTGCCGACCGGGACCGTCGGATAGTTGATCGGCTGAACGTAGATGCCGTAGGTATCCAGAAGGATGTCGGAGATCCATTTGCACTTCTTGGCATCGCCCACCATCACCGGAACGATGTGGCTCGGGTTCTCCATGTGCGGAATGCCGCGCTTGTCGAGAGCGGCGCGCACCTGAGCGACCCGGTCCTTGTGCGCCTTGCGCTCGAAAGGGCTGTTCTTCAGGTGACGGATGGAGACGGCCGCGCCTGCTGCCAGTGCAGGCGGCAGAGCAGTGGTGAAGATGAAGCCGGACGCAAAGGAGCGGATGAAATCGACCACCGTCTTCGAACCGGTAATGTAACCGCCCATGACGCCGAAAGCCTTGCCGAGCGTACCTTCGATGATGGTCAGCCGGTCCATCAGGCCTTCGCGTTCGGCAACGCCGCCGCCGCGCGGGCCGTACATGCCGACGGCATGTACTTCGTCGAGGTAGGTCAGAGCGCCGAACTTGTCGGCAACGTCGCAGATTTCCTTGATCGGCGCGATGTCGCCATCCATGGAGTAGACGCTCTCGAATGCGACCAGCTTCGGCGCGTTCGGGTCGTCCGCCGCCATCTGGTGTTCCAGGTCTTCATAGTCGTTGTGCTTGAAGATGCGCTTTTCGCAGCGGGCATGACGGATGCCCTCGATCATGGACGCGTGGTTGAGCGAGTCCGAATAGACGATCATGCCCGGGACCTGGGAGGCGAGCGTACCCAACGCTGCCCAGTTGGAAACATAACCGGAAGTGAAGATCAGAGCAGCTTCCTTGCCGTGAAGGTCGGCCAGCTCGTTCTCCAGAATAACATGGTAGTGGTTGGTGCCGGAAATGTTGCGCGTTCCGCCTGCGCCTGCGCCGCATTTGGAGATCACGTCCTGCATCGTGGACACGACCTTTTCGTTCTGGCCCATGCCGAGATAGTCGTTGGAGCACCAGACGGTCACGTCCTGAACGGAACCATCCTCGCGGTAGCGGGTTGCGCGCGGAAAATCACCTGCCTGGCGTTCCAGATCTGCAAACACGCGGTAATTACCATTGTCATGCAGTTTGCCCAGGCGTTCTTCCAGATACGCGTTCACGTCCATTCTCAGGATCCTCTCATCGCGGGCACTTTGCCAGCGCCTCTCTCCTGCCCGCGCAACTCGCGTCCCGCGCGGCTAATTTGCTGTCTGGAGCCTTTCCGTCCGATTCCAGACTAGCAGCTAACTTATAGCCATTCAAAACTGCTTATCAAAGTTTTGGCCTTGATCAAGGTCAAAAACCCCGGCTGCGTCCAAACGCCATACTGTCAGTCGCCGCAGTTTAACCGGAGAAACCAGCGCCTATCCAATGGTGGAAAACGCTCGCTATTTCCGGTGAACCGCAAGGATATGCAAAATTGATTGCCGGAAAGTTTGCGGGTGCGCCTCGAACAGCAGGCTGGTCCGGGCCTCCCCACAGCGCCGAATGGCCGCAGTGCGCGGGTCTCTTTGAAGAAGGTTCTTGCTTTCACTTCTCAAACATGAATACTGATTCATGTTTCAGGATTTGGGAGGAAACAGCAGGTGGGCAAACCGGCCGCAGAAGCACATGCATCGCAAAAGGGTGCGGGCAATCAGCCGAAAACGGCGCGCGGGGAAGCCACCCGGAAGGCGATCCTGACCGCTGCCGAACGGGTGATCGGCGAGAAAGGCTACAACGACGCTTCCATCGGCCACATTACCAGTGAGGCCGGCGTCGCCCAAGGCACTTTCTACATCTACTTCACCACCAAGGAGCAGGTGTTCTCCGAACTCGTTCTGGAAATGGGCCGCCTTGTCCGCCATACGATCGCCGAGGCGACGCAGGACATCGGCAACCGGCTGGAAGCAGAGGAGGCCGGTCTTCGGGCTTTTCTGGAATTCGTCCAGGCCCACCCCGATCTCTACCGGATCGTGCAGGAAGCACTGTTTGTCGATCCTGCCGCCTATGAGGAATATTACAGGACATTTGCCGACGGCTACCGGTCGGGGCTGGTCGCTGCCGAGGCTGCCGGCCAGATCTCTAAGGGCGACACGGAAACCCGTGCCTGGGCGCTGATGGGAATTGCCCGGGCGCTGGGTGAGCAACTGGTCGTGTTCAAGTCGGAAAAACCCATTTCCGATCTTGTGGCCAGTGCCTACGACCTGATTGCCAACGGCATCAAACCCTGAGGCAGATGTCATGAGCCTCGTAGAGACAGAAACACGCGGCGATGCGATCTGGCTTTGGCTGAATCGGCTCGAGCGGCACAACGCCCTGGTTCCGGCTCTGGTCTCCGATCTGCGGAGCGCCCTTGCTTATGCTTCGGCTGCCGAGCCGGTGGCGCTGGTGCTGTCCGGTCGCGGTTCCAGTTTCTCGACCGGCGGCGATATCGGCGGCTTCATGGACCATGCCGGGTCAGCCGAGGAACTTCATGCCTATACTGAAGAGCTCGTCGGCAGCCTGCACGAGACAATCCTCGATCTGCTGGCCTTTCCCGCGCCGGTGCTGGCGGCCGTCAACGGGCCGGTGACGGGTGGTTCTGCGGGCTTGATGCTGGCGGCAGATATGGTCGCCATGTCGGAGACGGCCTTTGTCCAGCCTTATTACAATCAGGTGGGGTTTGGGCCGGACGGCGGCTGGACTGCGCTGCTGCCCGAGCGGATCGGTACATCCAGGGCACTTGCAATCCAGTATCGCAACACCCGCATCGGTGCGGCGGATGCGGTTGCGTTGGGACTTGCCGAATGCCGCGTGCCGGGCGCTGACCTTGCCGCAACCATTGAAGGCTGGGTCGCGGATTTCGCCAAGGGTTTCGCGCAGACCCACCGCGCGACACGGCAGAGTGTCTGGGATGAACGCAGGCGGAACGGTGTGCGTGAGCGTCTTGATCAGGAAAAGACCAGGTTTCTGGACCTGGTAAGCCGTCAGAGCACGCTCGACGGGATGAAGGAATTCACCAGGAAGTGGGCTTGAGGAGACGTCCGGCCTGAAGGTTCGAGCGACGACTGCCAATAAGATCGCCTCAACCTTCCACGGGCCGCCGGCTCACGGCCGCATCAGGTGCTGGGAGGACCTATGGAGTATTTGACCGACATGGCTGCAAAACGGGCGGAGCTCACGCCCGGGGCAACTGCCTTTGTCGACAAAGACAGCGGCAGATCGTTCACTTTCTGTGAAATCAACCAGCGCGCCACCCGCCTGGGCAACCTGCTGCTGCGCCGCGGACTTGCCAAGGGCGACCGCATGGCGGTGCTTTGCCACAATCATCCCGATTTCTTCGTGCTGCTGTTTGCCGCCCAGAAGACCGGTATCCTCTTGGTGCCACTGAACTGGCGCCAGCCCGTGGCCGAGCTGCAGCCCATATTGGCTGCTTCCGGGGCGAAGTTGTTGTTTCATGATCAGGACTTTGCGGAAATTGCCGCAGAGCTTGCCGCCGGTGCCGGCCTGTCGCTCCTGCCGTTGGGCGCCAAAGGCCCTGGCGTCAGTGCTCTCGATGATCCTCTGGCAGCGGCAAGTCCTGCTGCAATCGGTTGCGGCAAGGTCAAGGCGTCGGCGCCCTGGTATCTGCTCTACACCTCCGGCACGACCGGCCTGCCCAAAGCGGTCATCCAAACGGCGGGCATGGCCTATGCCAACATGATCAACTACTGCCAGGCCACGGGCCTTTCCATCGGGGAAAAGGGCGTCAATTTCCTGCCGCTCTTTCATACGGCCGGGATCAATCTGCCGACGCTGCCGATCTTTCTCAACGGCGGCATGTCGACGGTTCTGCGCAAGTTCGATGCGGAGACGGTGCTTGATCTCGTTTCCGCTGGAAATGTCACCTGCTTCTTCGGTGTTCCGGCGATCTATCAGGCGCTGGCCCTGTCACCCAGGATCGGCAAGACGAATTTTTCAAAGGTCCGGTCGCTCGGCTGTGGCGGTGCGCCCGTGCCGAAACACTTGCTGTCCGAGTTTCAGGAGCGCGGTGTCACCATCTGCAACGGCATGGGGATGACCGAGACCGGTCCAACCGTGTTCCTGATGGACAAGGACCATGCATCCGCCAAGATCGGCTCGGTCGGCAAGCCGCAGATCCTGACGGACGTCCGTCTGGTCGACGGCGACGGCGGCATCGTCGAAGGGCCGGGCGAGGGGGAGGTCCAGTTTCGCGGGCCGAACATCACGCCGGGCTACATGGACAACAAGGACGCGACGGTCGCGACCTTCACTGTCGACGGCTGGCTGAAATCCGGCGACATCGGGCGCCGCGACGAGGACGGCTACTACTACATCGTCGACCGGATCAAGGACATGTACATCTCGGGCGGCGAGAACGTCTATCCTGCCGAAGTGGAGAAGGTGCTGGTCGGTCATCCCGCAATCCTTGAAGCCGTTGTCATCGGTGTGCCGGACCCCAAATGGGGTGAGGTTGGTGCAGCCTTCCTGATTGCCCGGCCGGGCGGAAATCTCGACACGGCGACACTGTCCGACTGGTGCCGCAAGCAGCTTGCCCCCTACAAGGTGCCGAAAAGCTTCACCGTCGTGGACGATCTGCCGCGCACCGCAGCGGGCAAGGTGCGCAAGAACATTCTGAAAGACGACTTCCTTGCCGACAAGCCTCTGGAGAAAGCATAACCGATGAGCCTTACCGCTGACGCGCAGCACGGTGCGACGTTTCGCTGGATCCCCCGCCAGGAGGATTTCGACGCCTTTGCAAAACTGTCCGGTGACGACAATCCGATCCATGTCGATCCCGAGTTTTCCAGCCGTACCCGGTTCGGCCGGACAGTCTCGCACGGGATGCTGCTTTACACGCGGGTCTTCGCGCATCTGGAAGCGCTCTATCCGGGGCGGAGCCATGCTGTTCAGACCTTGATGTTTCCGAACCCGGCCTATGCGGACGAGGAGCTGACGTTCTCGTTCACGCCGAGTGAGAACGATGCGGATCTGATCATGATCGAAGTTGCCCGCGCGGCGGATGGTGCCGTGACCTTGTCCGGTTCCTGCAAACTCGGAGGACAGTCATGAGCCTGGAAGTCGGGGCGCGCGCGGAAGTCAGGCGCAGCTACACAGAGGACGACATGCGTGGTTTCGCGCAGCTTGCCGGGAACGCCACAGAGGTTCCGGTTTCTGTTCCGGGGCCGCTGATCGGCGGGCTGTTCTCCTATCTGCTGGGGGTTGAGCTGCCGGGTAGGGGAACCAACTACCTGAAGCAAAGCCTGGAATTTCTGGCGCCCGCACCTGTCGGGGAAACGTTGACGGCCTCGGTCACCATCACGCGCCTGCGGCCCGAAAAACACCTGGTCGACCTGGAAACGGTCTGCGAAGCCGAAGACGGCACCCGGATCTGTCAGGGCCGGGCGCTGGTCTACGTCGAGGATGTCGGCAAGGGCTGAGCCATTGTTTCAGGTTTCCGACTGCTGCGCGGCGTTCGGCTGAGCGGACGCGCGTTCCCGGGCTTCTACTCGCCTTCCACGATCCGGACCTTGGACGGCCAGAAGGCATAATGCCCGGACAGTTTTTCTGCCATCGGCACTGGTGAGCGGTAGACCCAACCAATCTCCTCACCATCGTGAGAAATGTAGCTGGCATCGCCCTTGATGGGGCAATGGGTGGATTTGTCGACGTACCCGAACCGGGTCTTGAGATCCGCTTCCGGCACGTAGATCACGGGGTCATAAAAAGACTTGCCGATTTCAAGGACGCGAACTGCGTTGATGCTGTCCGCCAGCAGGGCCGCGCCCTGGTAGATGCGGATGCGCCGGGGAACATCCTTGATCACCATCAGGTGGCCGGGATCGTTCGGATTGCGGATTGCCGTTTCAAAGGCAGGCATTGTCTGCGCTGTCATCATGTCCTCCGTGGAATTGGTGCTCATGTGTGGATTGCAGGGGTAAAACGCAAAACATTTCTATGCTGCACGGCACACAGTTTCGCTGGGTTTTGAGGCATGCCAGACCGGAAGACATCGTTTCGGCCTTGATAATTCCTCCGGTTCTGGGCTCAAACAGGACAACACGATTTACGAAAGAAGTGGTGCCATGGCCGAAAGCGTTCAGGATTTTTTGAAGCGGTTGTTTCTGCGGGCCGTCGAAGTGGCCGACCCGATGCAGAGCCTCGCCGGGTTTCTGCCGGAAAAGCCGGCAGGCCGCGTTGTGGTGATCGGCGCAGGCAAGGCTTCCGCCCGCATGGCGGAGGCGGTCGAAAAGGTCTGGGGACCTTGCGAAGGCCTGGTGATCACGCGCTACGGCTACGCGAGGCCGTGCGAGGGCATCGAGATCGTGGAAGCTGCGCATCCGGTTCCGGACGAAATGGGGTTTGTCGCAACCGAGCGCATGATCGAGCTGGTCTCCGGCCTGGGTGAGGGTGACTTCGTGCTGGCGCTGATGTCCGGCGGCGCCTCGGCGTTGCTTGTCGCGCCTGCGGGAGAGATTACGCTTGCCGAGAAGCAGGCGGTCAATCAGGCGCTTCTGGCCTCCGGGGCTGCGATCGGCCAGATGAATGTCGTGCGCAAACATCTGAGCCGGGTGAAGGGCGGCCAGCTGGCTGCTGCTGCCTATCCGGCCAAGATGCTGGCCCTGCTAATTTCCGATGTGCCCGGCGACAATCCCGCCGAGATCGGGTCTGGTCCGACGGTTGGTGACGAAAGCACGGCAGACGATGCAAAGGCCATCCTGAACCAGTGGAAGATCGAGGTTCCGGACTCGGTTCAGAACGTGCTGGCTGAGGGCAGCGGCGTTCTGAAGCCGGATGACGAAAAGCTCAGCCGCGTGTCGAATGTCATCTTCGCGGCTCCGTCACAATCTCTGGAAGCTGCCAGAAGCCTTGCGGAGGCGGAAGGCTGCGATGTCGAGATCCTGGGCGATGCGCTGGAAGGCGAGGCGCGGGACGTGGCACGCGCCCATGCCGAACTGGCCTTGAATCGTCAAAGTGAACGGCCAGAGGGCAGCCGGCCCTTGCTGCTTCTGTCCGGCGGCGAGCTGACGGTTACCCGGCGCGGTGAAGGTGTCGGCGGGCCCAACGCCGAATATGCTCTGGCTCTGGCCTTCGCCTTGCGTGGTGCACCGGGCATCCATGCGATTGCCTGCGATACCGATGGGGTGGACGGCGCCGCGGAGGTGGCCGGGGCCGTTATCGGGCCCGATACGCTCACCCGGGCGGACACGGCCGGTGCCCATGTGGAAGAAGCGTTGCTCAACAATGACGCTCACCGCTTTTTCGACACGATCGGAGATCAGATTGTCACCGGACCGACACTGACGAATGTCAATGATTTCCGTGCCATATGGATCGGATAGCGCATTGGCCGGATAGGCGCCCCATTTCCTTTACCTGGCTGATCTGGCCGGACATCCCAAGGGACAGGACTTGACTGAAATCACCATCACCCGTGTGGCGCGCCTGCCCGATCCCTTCCGGATCGAACGGTTTCTGTCCAACCCCAAGCTTGGTCCGAGGACGCTGTTTTTCAGCGGGGGATCGGCCCTCAACGGTGTTGCGCAGAGCCTGAAACGCTATACGCATAATTCCATTCATCTGGTCACACCCTTCGATAGCGGCGGCAGCTCGCAAGGTCTCCGCATTGCCTTCAACATGCCGGCCATAGGCGATCTCAGAAGCCGGCTGATGGCCCTTGCCGACGAGACGGTGCTCGGTCACCCGGATGTCTTTCGCCTGTTCACGCACCGGTTTTCCAAAACGGCGGCGCAAGCCGATCTTGCGGGTGAGCTGGAAAGCATGATTGCCGGGACGCATGTTCTGGTGGCGGCGATCGAGCAGCCGATGCGCACGCTGATCCAGAACCAGTTGGGCATGTTTGATAACGCTCGTCCGGATAGTTTCGATCTCAGGGGCGCCAGTATCGGCAACCTGATCCTGGCCGGGGGCTATCTCAACCAGAACCAGCAGCTTGAACCGATCATCTTTCTGGTGGCCAAGCTGGTGGGGGTTCAGGGCACCGTGCGGGCCGTCACGGACGACAACCTGCATCTGGGCGCGGAGCTGGAGAATGGCGAGGTGGTCATTGGCCAGCATCTTCTGACCGGCAAGGAACATCCGCCGCTGGTGTCGCCGATCAAATCCCTTTTCCTCAATCGGGGCCTGTCCCGCAAGGATGTGGCAGAGGCGGTTTTTCCGGACCGCAACCGGAGCCTGATCCAGTCCGCGGATATCATCTGCTATGCCCCTGGCAGCTTCTACACCAGCCTGCTTGCCAACCTTTTGCCGACTGGGGTCGGAAAAGCCATCGCCGCACGCACGGTGCCGAAGGTCTATGTGCCCGGAACGGGGCATGACCCGGAAACCGGAACCATGAGCGTGGCGGGCAAGGTGATGACCCTGCTTGCCTATCTCAGGCGGGACGCGGGCAGCGACTGCCCGGTGGACCGGCTGCTGAATTTCGTGATTGTCGACCAGGCGGTTCCGGAAAGTGAAACGGAAGGGCTGCGGGATCTTGGTCTTTCCGTGGTTCGGCTCGCCCTCGTCAGCAAGGCCTCCGCACCCTATTATGATCCCGTGCCGCTGTGCGAAACGCTGGTCTCTCTCACGTAAGCACCCCCGAACATCAGGACAAGGCCATGAAACGTACGAAGCTATTGAACCGGCACCTCAGCAAACTGGTCGCCTCGCTCGGCCATATGGACGAAATCGTCCTGGCGGATGCGGGCCTGCCGGTGCCTGCCAATGTCGGTGTGATCGACCTGGCGGTGAGCCCGGGTGTTCCGGGTTTTTTCGATGTCCTGGAAGCGCTGGCCGATGAGATGATTGTCGAGCAGGCGGTCTTCGCGGATGAAGCTTCGGAGGATCTCGTTACGCAGATCGAGGTCCGGCTGGCGCACTGGGCGGCCGATGCCGGCAAGCCCATCGAACACGTCCGCATGTCTCATGAGGACTTCAAGGAACGATGCTCGAAAGCACGCGCCGTTATCCGCACCGGCGAGTGCACGCCTTACGCCAACCTGATTCTCGTTTCCGGGGTGCCGTTCTGACATTCGCCGTAATCGTTGGCGGTCGGATCTGTTTCAAAGGCCGGTGACCAGAGATTGATCCTTGCAAAGGAAGGAGCGGAAATGCTCCTCCCTTTTCTGTTTTCCGAAACGTTGCAGCGGCATGTTTCGTTGTAACCTCAGTTGCTTCCCGCTCTGCAAAAAAGAAATATTCCATCTCCGAAACCGATTTTGTTGACTTACAAAATCGGTTTTGTAAAAATTTTCTCAATAAAACAAACCGTTGCCGAAAGCGGCGGCGGACAGGGACCGGAGCGAAAAAGGCTCGCAGGGAGGATCGATGTCGCGACTTCGCGATTCCGTCACTATTGACGACGTGGCGCGCCATGTGGGCGTTGCGAAGGGAACCGTGTCGCGGGTCCTCAACAATTACACCGATATTTCCGATGCCACCCGCAAGCGCATCCTGAAAGCAGTTCAGGATCTCGGCTACCAGCCGTCGGCCACCGCCCGCAATCTGAAGCGCGGGCGCCAGGACACGCTCGGCATCGTCATCCCCGTTGGCCATGGCAGCGGCGCCGATCCATCCTTTCGGAATTCATCGACGGCATCGCCAGGGCCCTCGACGAACTGGGGCTCGACCTTCTGGTGACGACGGCCCATTCACGCGAACACATGATAGAAACCGTGAAGCGGTTGATCGCCCGGCGCAAGGTGGATGGCTTCATCGTCACCCGGACGGAGGTGGACGATCCGCGCATCGCTTATCTGCGGGAGAACAATTTCCCCTTTGTCACTCACGGCCGAACGCGCGATCCGGCCGGCTATGCCTGGTTCGATATCGACAACGAGGCTGCCTTTGCCGATGGCGTCCGCCATCTCTACAGCCTCGGGCATGAGCGGATCGGCTTAATCGGCGGTCCGATGGAACTCAATTTCGCGCTTCAGCGGCGCGACGGTTACCGGCAGGGCCTCGAGGCGCTGGGCCTTGCGCATGATCCGGACCTCGAAAACATCCAGCCGCTCAGCGAGAAGGGCGGTTTTGCAGGGGCCGAGGCGCTGCTGTCGCTTGAGGCGCCGCCGACCGCCCTTTTGTGCGTGACCGATGCCCTGGCCATCGGGGCGGTCCAGTTCTGCCGCAAGTTCGGTCTGAAGGTCGGCTCTGACGTCACCATCGTCGGTTATGACGGCCTGCCGGTGGGCGAATATCTGGACCCGCCGCTGACGACATTTTCGCAGAGCGCGCAGGAAGCAGGCGGCAGGGTTGCGCGCATGCTGATCGACGTTCTGGACGGCAAGAACCCCACGGATCTGCAGGCCCTTGCCAAGGCAAGCCTGATCCGGCGCGCCTCCGACGGCGCTCCGGCAAATTCATCGGAGGCGCTTGCAAGCGCGCTCCGCGACCGGCTGAACCAACAGCCATATTCCGGCAGGAAGGGAGAGTAATATGATTGGGAGGACGACATTTCTGGCCTCGACCATCGCGGGTGTTCTCGCGTTCGGTCTGACGGCCGCACAGGCCGAGACGTTGCGGTTCTGGACGACAGAAGAACAGCCGGAGCGCCTGGCCAAGCAGGAAGAAATGGCCGCTGCGTTCAAGGAAAAAACGGGCATCGAGGTGAATGTCATTCCGGTGACCGAGTCCGATCTCGGCACGCGCACCACGGCAGCCTTTGCCGCCGGTGACTTGCCGGACGTCATCTATCACACGCTGCAATATGCGCTGCCCTGGGCTGAAGCCGGCATTCTGGACACCGAAGCTGCAACCGAGGTGTTCGAGAAGCTGGGCGCTGACACCTTTGCACCGGGTGCGGTTGCCATGGCCGCCGTTGAAGACGGCGTTGCCTCCGTCCCTGTGGACGGCTGGACGCAGATGGTGATCTACCGCAAGGACCTGTTCGAAGAAAACGGTCTTGCTGCGCCGGACAGCTATGAAGACATTCTGGCGGCTGTCGAAAAGCTGCATAATCCACCCGAAATGTTCGGCTTCGTTGCCGCAACCAAGGTGGATGAAAACTTCATGAGCCAGGTGCTGGAGCATGTGCTTCTGGCCAATGGTGTGAGCCCGGTGGGCGAAGAAGGCTTCGAGCCGCTGGACGAGAAGAAAACCGTCGAGGCACTCGAGTTCTACAAGGCAATCGCCAAGGCATCGCCTCCGGGGGACCTGTTCTGGAAGCAGTCGCGCGAACTTTATTTTGCCGGCAAAGCAGCCATGGTCATCTGGTCGCCGTTCATCCTCGATGAGCTTGCTGGCCTGCGTGACAGCGCCCCGCCGACCATCACCGGTGACCCGACCTCCAAGGAGCTTGCGTCCAAGACCGGTGTCGTCACCACCTTGAGCGGTCCGTCCAATCCCGATGGCGCTGCCTGGGCTGACATCCGTTATTTCGGCATCACCAACGATGCGGACACGGAAGCGGCCATGCAATTCGTCGAATTTTCCATGGACGAGGGATACCTCTCGACGCTGTCGATTGCGCCGGAAGGCAAGTTCCCGATCCGCCGCGGTACGGCCGACAATGCGACCGAATTCGTCGATGGCTGGGCGAAGCTTCCGGTCGGCGTCGACCGCAAGGCACCGCTGACGGATCTCTACGACGCGGACACCATCAAGACCATCGTGTCCGGTCTCGACACCGCCAGCCGCTGGGGCGTCAAGGAAGGCCAGCTTTCGCTCGCGTCCAAGATGATCAACAGCCAGGTGATGAACCGTCTGGTGCGTGAATACATCGACGACGAGCGCGATGCAGCGGCAACCGTTGCCAAGCTCAACGAAGAACTGGCCAAGATCCAGTAACGCGTTTCCACCCCTCAAGACCCCACTTAGGGGTGGGAAAGCCCGCACATAACGGCCCGGACCGGGCGTCTATCGGATGCCCGGTCCTTCCCCATCTTCTGCTGCGGCCATGTCCGCAGTCCTGATGGAGCTCCAGACAGTTGCCGGTTGGTGCCGGAACGGTACCAGCGGCAGAACGGGATCAAGACCCCGGGCGGAAACATGAACACCAAATCCCAAGCCGACGCGTCCTCAGGGCCACCGAAAGGCATCGGCCCGATGCAGCGTCGCGAAATGTGGCTGGCTTATCTGATGCTGGCACCGACATTTGCGATCATCCTGATGATTGTTGCCGGACCTTTGCTTGCCAATTTCTGGATCAGCGTGAAACCGGTTCAGCTTGCAGACCTGCGGCCGCCGACCGTGCTCGTCAACGAACGGGTGCGTGGCCGGCCGAAAGCGCCGGGCGACGAGGCCCGGCTGGAATACCGGCTGCGCAACTCCTCGCAGGACGAGGAAATCCGCAACGTGACGCTGAGCGATGTGGTGCCGGAAGGCTTCACGGTGACCTCGCACTCCGAAGGCTGTTCGCTGAACGGCTCGAAGATGACCTGCGACCTTGGCATGGTGGCGCCCGGCTGGCGCGGCGACGTCGAGCTGGTGGGAACGGTTTCACAAGCATTTCTGGATGCAAATCGACCCGAACGGGCCAGCGAACCCGTGATTACCGGGGACGCCAACAACGTGCTGACCAACTTCGAATTCACGTTCGAGAACTTCAGCCGCATCTTCAGCGCGGACGAATTCTGGTCCGTGCTGCGCATCACCTTCTACTACACAATCTTCGGCACGGGCGGGGCCCTGGTGCTGGGGCTCTTCGCGGCGCAGCTCCTGAACACGGCCTTTCCGGGTCGGGGTGTCCTGCGCGGCCTGTTCCTGTTTCCCTACGTCTCGCCCGTGATTGCCGTCGCCTTTACCTGGGTGGTGCTGTTCGACCCGTTCTCCGGCACGCTGAATGCCCTCTTGACCAAGATGGGCGTCATTGCCGATCCGATCAATTTCTTCGGGCAGCGGGCGATCGAGTTTTCCTTCCTCGGCATTCCGATGGAGTTTCCACTGGCGTTGACGACGGTGATCGCCTTTGAGGCGTGGCGCTACTTCCCGCTGTCTTTCCTGTTCATCCTGGCGCGCATGCAGTCGATCAACACGGATATGTACGAGGCTGCCGAAATGGACGGGGCGACGCCCTTGCAGCAATTCTGGTACCTGTCGCTGCCGCAGCTCATGGGCATCCTCTCAGTCCTGTTCCTGCTGCGCTTCATCTGGACCTTCAACAAATTCGACGACATCTTCCTTCTGACCGGCGGCAATGCGGGCACCCGCACGCTGACCGTCGATGTCTACGAACAGGGTTTCGCCCTGTCCAATCTGGGCGCCGGTGCGGCTGTCGCGGTTGTCGTGTTCGTCGTCCTCGTCACCTTCGCCACCCTGTTCATCCGCTTCTCGCCGAAGGAGGAAGGGCTATGAAACCCGGCAGCATCGTTCTGGTTGCCCTGACGGGCCTCATCTGGGGCGTAACAGCCATGGTGGTGATCGGGGTCACGCTGACGCTGGTCACAGGAGACGTGGCCCTGCCGCAGGCATCCGCCGCAGGTCTTGCCGGTCTTGTCAGTGCTCTTGTTCTGGTGTGGCGGCAGTCGACGGGCCACGCTGGTGCAATGGCGGACAGGGGTCTGTCGGCGGCTGTCCTGTTCGTCGTCCTGATCGCGGCCTCCTTCGCGGCTCCCTTCGGTCTGTCGCTTGGGCAGCACACGTTGTGGCAGGGCCTCGGTCTGGTGCTGTTTATCGTCGGTGTTGCCGGTGCCAATGCCATCTGTCTCAGCGGCGCCCAGCTTGGCGCCATGTCGCGCTACGAGCGCGAGGTGGTCTATATCCGCATTGCCAAGGGCATCGGCTTCGTCGTCTTTTCCATCATCGTGGCCTTGCCGTTCTACGTCATGATCATGACGTCGCTGAAAAGCCAGCAGGCACTTCTCGCCAACCCGCTGGACCTGTCGATCGATGTCAGTCAGGGCATCAGCGGTCTGTTCCGGTCCTATGTCGAGCTGTTCACCCAGTTCAATTTCGGCCGCTACCTGATGGTGTCCGCCTTCGTTTCCGTGGCAACCGTCGTGCTGACGCTTCTGTTCTCGGTGCCAGGCGCCTATGCTGTGTCGCGCTTGCGGTTTCCGGGGCAGGCGTTCCTCGCCCGCTCCGTGCTGCTCATCTACATGGTGCCGGCCATTGTTCTGGTGATCCCGCTCTATGCGGTGTTCTCGCAGCTTGGCCTGCGCAATACGCTCACCGGCCTTCTCATCGTCTATCCGGCCACCACGATCCCGGTCGCGCTCTACATGCTGCAGGGCTACTTCCGCGGTCTGCCGTCCGAACTGGAAGAAGCCGGGCTGATGGATGGGCTGTCGCGCATCGGCGTGATCCTGAAGATCACCCTGCCGCTGTCCCTGCCGGCGCTGGCCTCCGTTTCGCTTTACGTCTTCATGATCGCCTGGAACGAATTCCTGTTCGCGTTCATGTTCCTGGACGATCCGGACATCTTCACGCTGTCGCGCGGAGTTGTGTCCCTCAATTCCTCCGAGGTGCCGCGTCAGCATCTCATGGCGGGCGCGGTGATTGCGACCGTGCCCGTCCTTTTCATTTTCCTGTGGTTCGAACGTTTCCTTGTCCAGGGCCTGACGGCCGGCAGCGTCAAGGGTTGAACGATCAAGAGAAGGGGCTGTGAAGAGCCCAAGGGAGTTTGCTGTGGCACACACAGATCTAGACCAGGCGGCAAGGGCCATCCTGACCGAAAATGACCAGGGCGGATATACGATCCCGACAAAGGGGCTTTATCCGTACCAGTGGAACTGGGATTCCGTCTTCGTCGCGCTGGGGTTCGCGGAATTCGATCAGGACCGCGCCTGGCAGGAAATCGAAATGCTGTTCGAGGGTCAGTGGCGCGACGGGATGGTGCCGCACATCCTGTTCCGCAAGGATGACCCGAGTTATTTTCCCGGGCCGAGCGTGTGGGGCACCGATGGCGGCCCGATCCCGAGTTCCGGACATTCCCAGCCACCGGTGGCCGCGTCCGTCGTTCACAGTCTGGTGGAGGATGACCGGACCGGCAAGGCACTGGAGCGGGCAGAAGCGCTGCTGCCCAAGCTGATGGCCTGGCATCGGTGGTATCTGGCCTATCGCGACCCGGAAAACCTTGGCGTCATTGCCGTTATCCACCCCTGGGAATCCGGCCGGGACAACCTGCCGGACTGGGATGAAGCGCTGCGCGCGGTCGAGGTGAAGGACATTGGTCCCTATGAGCGCAAGGATACCTCACATGTGGACCCGGCCATGCGGCCGCACAAGGAGGATTACGACCGCTACCTCAGCATCGTCGCCGCCTGCCGCAAGGTTGGCTGGGATCCGCAAAAGGTTGCCGAGACCTGCCCGTTCTTCGTCGCCGATCCGGGTGTGACCTTCATCTTCCTGCGTGCCAACCGGGATCTTCTGGCGCTGGCTGAAAAACTCGGCAGGAGTGCGGAAGCCGACGAGATCCGGGGCTGGATCGGTGCGATGGAAAAAGGCAGCAGGACGCTGTGGAACGATGAGGTCAAGGCTCATGTCGCTTTCGACGAGCGCAGCGGCAAACTGACCGACGGCCTCTCCAGCGCATCCTTCCTGGCGCTCTATGCAGGGCTCAACGATCCGAAGACGCTTGCTGCGCTTCAAGACCATTTCGACAGGATCGCGGCAAAAGTCGACTATCTGATGCCGTCCTACGATCCTAACCACCGCAGCTACGAGCCCTTGCGCTATTGGCGCGGGCCGGTATGGGCGATGATCAATTACATGATCGCAAAGGGCTTTGCCGAAGCGGGCGATGCCGCCCGGGCCGAACGGTTGCGGGCTGACACGGCGCGGCTGATCGAAACCGGTGGCTTTGCCGAATATTTCAGTCCGGAAACGGGGGCGGGCGCAGGTGGGCGATCGTTCTCCTGGACGTCGGCCATCTGGCTGACCTGGGCTTCGCCTTCACACGCCGAGCAGGCAGCTTAAGGGGGACGCGATGGGAGCGATCCAGCTCAACAAGGTCGAAAAATGGTTCGGCGACCTGCAGGTCATCAAGGGGATCGACCTCGATATCAAGGACGGCGAATTCGTCATCTTTGTCGGGCCATCCGGCTGCGGAAAATCGACACTGCTGCGTCTGATTTCCGGCCTGGAGGAAACCAGTCGAGGTGCCATCGAGATCGACGGCAAGGACGTGACGGCGCTGCCGCCTTCCGGGCGCGGGCTGTCGATGGTGTTCCAGTCCTATGCGCTTTATCCGCATATGTCGGTGCGCGAGAATGTTGGCTTCGGCCTGAAGACGGCAGGCTTTCCAAAGGCGGAGATCGACCGCAAGGTGAATGCGGCCGCCGAAGTTCTGAAGCTGGACGACTATCTCGACCGGCGCCCCAAGGCGCTTTCAGGCGGTCAGCGCCAGCGGGTGGCCATTGGCCGTGCGATCGTGCGCGAGCCGAGCGCCTTCCTGTTCGATGAACCTCTGTCCAACCTGGATGCAGCCCTGCGCGTTGAAATGCGCTTCGAGGTCGCCCGCCTTCACAAGAGCCTTGGCACCACGATGATCTATGTGACCCACGACCAGGTCGAGGCGATGACGCTGGCCGACAAGATCGTGGTGTTGCAGGCCGGCCGGATCGAGCAGGTCGGGTCTCCGCGCGAACTTTATGAGCGGCCGGACAATCTGTTCGTTGCCCAGTTCATCGGCTCGCCGAAGATGAACGTGCTGCCGTGTTCGCTGGAAGAGGGGCAGTTTTCGCTGCGAGGGCACGGCGGCGGTCCCTATCCGCATGCCGGAGGCGCGCAGGTGCCGGTGAAACTGGGCATCCGCCCGGAGCATATCGGTATCACCACGCCGGGCGAAGGACATTGCAGCGGCACGGTGGAAGTTGCCGAATACCTGGGGGCCGACACCTTCCTTTATGTGGCACTCGACGGATTGGACACGATCCTGGTGCGCATCAGCGGGGCGGACGAAGTGGAGGAAGGCACCCGTGTCGGTCTCACCTTCGATGAAAGCCGCCTGCACTTCTTCGATGCAGAGGACAAGGCCATCCGCTGAAGTCAGGCCTGCCGGAACGAAGGGATCTCTTTTCGGCAGGCTCAGTTCCGGCAGAGCACCAGGACGGTGTATTGCGAGGCTTCCTCGTCAATCCTGGTCGGGCTCTTGATGCTGGTGATCGTGTTGTAGCGCGGTGACAGGCCAAGATCTTCCATGAACTGCGCCATCAGCTTTCCGCGCACGGCGAAGTTCACGTTCTCCGGCAGATCACCGGCGAGCTTCAGCGTCTTGAACGTGTCGAGACGGGACACCACGGTGCCGACGACGGCTCCGGTGCGGTCAAGAACCGGGCCACCTGAATTGCCGGGCTGGACAGGGGCCGTCAGCATGAACTGACGGCTGTCGCCCTTCACGCCCGCCAGTGACGAGATCATGCCGGGAGTGAAGTTCAGGTTGTTGTCCAGGATCTGGGCAAACGGGTAGCCGATCACGAAGATTTCCTCGCCGCGCACAATCGGCTGTTCGGAGCGGAATTGCGCGGCATGCTCCGATTTTCTGCTGTCGAGCTGCAGGATCGCAAGATCGTTTTCCGTATCGGCCTTCACCAGTCTTGCGGTTCCGTGGCCGGGAATATCCAGCGACCGGCAGTTGCCAACCACATGCGCATTGGTACCGATGTGGCCTTCCGTGGTCAGGAAATAGCCGCTGCCGGATGAAGAGGTCTTGCGGCCGGGAACATCCTTGCGCGCTCCCTTGGGCAGCGGATCGCTGCGGCTATCGGGTTCGGGAAGCTCCAGTGCGGGCGCCGATGTGACCGCGTCCAGTTTCTCCTCATCGGTTCCGTCGAAAAACGTCATGCTGTTCGACATCGCGACGGCTACCCGGTCCATGAAGACGGCATGCCGCGCCTGCCAGGTCAGCGAGAAACCACGGCTGTCCGAAGAGGTCTTCATCATGCGCAGATAGAAATCGCGTCCGTTGTGCCGGCCGGAAACGACGAAGTAATCGTTGCGGAACTGCTTGTGCTCCACGGTCCTGCCGTCGCTGGTGTCGGTCAGGCGCTTGTAGAGGGCCGCATAGGCGGTCTCGTCTTTCGGGACCTGCAGCGTTTCAAGTTCGATGCTGTTGTCATAGACCCGCCACAGGTGCCCGCGCTGTGTCTGGGTGGACGGCTCGAAGAGTTTGCCCGGAACGCCAAGCTGCAGTCCGGCAATCGCATCCTTATAGGTTTCGAAGCCGACCCGTTCGACAAGGTCGAGACCGTCGCGTTGAAGGATCTGCATCTGCTCGTCATCGAGCACACCGTCCGGATAGAACTCCCGATGTTTCTGGAATGTGGTCAGAGCGTTAAAGGTGAGCTTGCCAAAGGTGCCGTCCACCTGGGAGGCGTAATCGCCGGTGAAAACCAGCAGAAACTGGATGCGGACCCGTTCTCGCCAGTCCTTGGCATGGAACCAGTCCCTGGACTGGTCATAACCTGCCTGAACGGTACCGGCCGAGACCAGCAAAAACACGATGGCATGAAGCAAAGAACGCATAACCAACTCCCCTTGGTCGCGTTCCACATTTTACCAAATCGGCCCTGATGGAAACAGGTTCGCCCGGCTCAGCCGGGGATATCTTACGATAATATCCAAAGGCAATATTCAGAGGAAACGACCGGATAACGGCTTGTTTCAAAGCGGAACAACATCGACCTTGTGATCGGTCGATTGAGACCCGGACGTGCGCAAGACGCCCTTTACCGGCGCTGCATCGCCATAGTCACGGCCGTGGGCGACAACAATGTGATCCTGGCCGACCCGCAGCGCGTTCGTTGGATCGTATTCGATCCAGCCGATCTCGATGCCGCACCAGGCCATGATCCAGGCATGCATGGCGTCGGCACCCTCCAGCCGTTCCTGGCCTTCCGGCGGGATGGTCCGCAGAAAACCGCTGACATAGCCTGCCGGTATTCCGATGCTTCGCAGGCAGGCGATCATGATATGCGAAAAATCCTGGCAGACGCCGTGGCGGCGCTCGAAGGCCTCGATGGCCGGGGTGTCGACTGTCGTGGCCTCAGCGTCGAAACGCATGTCCCTGTTCAAGGCCTCGCCGATGGCTTCCACGGCTGAAATCGTGCTCATTCCCGGTTCCACGAGATCCTGCGCATAGACCGCGAAGGCAGGGTCGAGGGGCAGACGCGGGGAGGCGGACAGGAAATGAACCGGTGCCTTGGGCGCCAGGGACTGGACTGCGGAGAGTTCCTTCGGCAGGGCGCTCAGCGGTGGAGAAATGTCGAGTTCTTCCGGCATTGCGGTTCTGTCGATCCGGGCCTTGAGCTTGAAAGCGAGGTCGCTGTGGCTGCGGCGGTAGGCGACATCCGTGACGGCATTGCCGAAGAAGTCCACCCGGTCGTGCCGCTCGGACGGGCCGGGCACGATGTGGATCTGCCCGGACAGCAACTTCTGCTCACCGGGAATGGTTGCCGGCATCAGCCTGAGCGCGTGATGACCGTAGTTGGCCGGACTGGCATAATCATAGGTAATTTCAAGCGTTACATCGTAGAGCAAGGGTGCCTCACGTCGGGCGAGTTGTGGAAACGCGGCCGTATGTCAGCGGATATAGGCATCGGTCAGCTCCACGGAGAGATAGGCAATCTGGTCCCGCAGATCGGCAAGAGAGTCCGGTGTCAGGGTATCCGGGGTGGCGATTGCCAGAAGGGTATGAACCTGCAGGACGGAGCGGGCCAGCTCCGACAGGTGTCCGTTTTCCGTCGCGTTGGGCAGCACGCCGATATGATCTTTCATGTCGGTGAGCTGATAGAGCACCGCACGCGGGTTCTGCGTGTCCATCGCCAGAAGGTCCAGCACCGTGGCGTGGCTGAGGGAAACCGCATAACGCCGGCTCATGGACATGGCGCTGTCGCCAACCTCCAGCAGCAGTTCAAGAGAGCCTTCCGGTGCATCCTTGGCGGTGAAGACCGACAGGAGATCGGCCATCCGGTGGGCACGTTCCAATGCGCGGCCGATGGACAAAAAGCGCCAGCCGATGAACCTGTACATGTTCTCATGCACGAGGCCCGAAAAGCCGGTGATCTTGCGCAGGAGCAGGCCCATGGCCCGTGTGACGTCGGCATTGGCATGCATCGTGCGCCTGACGCCGTTTGCAGTCTGGGCCAGGTCGTTGAGCGCCAGCCAGCCGTCGACGGAAAACCGGTCGCGCACCTTCGCCGCGCTGGCGACGGCAGATTGCAGCATGTCGCATAAACCCGCCGGAACCGGTTCGGCCGGTGACATGCCGATCTTGTCGAGATAGTCCGCCGTCAGGGCGACAAGTGGGGCCTCCGGGTCTGCCGTTTCCATCAGGCGGGCATGATAGGCCCGCAGCAGCCGCACTGCGCCTTCCGCCCGTTCCACATAGCGACCGAGCCAGAACAGGTTGTCGGCTGCGCGAGAGGGCAGCGAGCCGGTCTGCGATTTGAAGAACGGCGATTCCGTCTGGTGAAGCAGGGTTTCCTTGTGCTGCTTCTGGCCACCGACGATCCAGACATCGGCGGCGGACCCGCCGGACTGCATGGCAATGGCGCTGACATCTTCCGTCTGGCCGATCCGGGCAAAGCCACCTGCCATCACTTCCCAGCCGTTGGCGGTCCGGGCAAGGAACACCCGCAGGCTCATCGGCCGGGGAACCAGAAGACCGTTGTCGTAGGCCGGCGTTGTCGACAGGGTGACGGCTTCCTGTCCGACGAGCTTGTCGCTCTTGCTGTCGATCCAGGTTTCCAGAATGCCCTTGTGGAACTTGCCGAAATCCTTGCCGATAAAGTCGGTCTGGGAGGAGGTGAAAGGCAGGGCGGTCGACAGAGCGGGGCTGAACATCATGCCCTCTGCGTGTTCCTTCACGTAGGCTTTCGTTCCCTCTTCGCCGCACCACCAGGTCGCGACATTCGGCAGTTTCAGCGGTTCGCCGAGCAGATGCTCGCTGATGCGCGGCAGGAACGCCAGCAGCGCCCGCGTTTCCAGGATGCCGGTGCCGAGTGCGTTGATCATGGTCACCGCGCCACTGCGCACGGCCTGAACAAGGCCCGGTGTGCCGATCTGTGAGGTTTCGTTCAACTCCACCGGATCGGCCCAGCCGGCATCGAGGCGCCGCCAGAGAACACTGACGGGCTTCAGGCCGGCAACCGTACGCACCATCAGCTTGCCGTTTTCAACCGTCAGGTCTTCGCCTTCCAGCAGCATGAAGCCGAGATAGCGGGCGATATAGGCATGCTCGAAATAGGTGTCGTTCAGGGGACCAGGCGTCAGGATGGAAACGCGGCTGTCGCTCTCCCCGCGCAGTTCGACCAGGTGATCGCGGAACCGCCGGAAAAATCCGGCCAGCCGGTGAACGTTTGCCCGGGCAAAGAATTCGTTGAAGACGCGCCCCGTCGCGACCCGGTTTTCCAGGGCGAAACCGGCGCCCGATGGCGCCTGGGCCCTGTCGGACAGGACCCACCAGGTGCCGTCGGGCCCGCGGCCGATCTCAAACGAGAGGAAATGCAGAAAGTGCCCCGATTTCGGCCTGATGCCTACGAGCGGACGCTGCCATTCGGGACTTTGCGCAATCAGGCTTGCGGGCAGATAGCCATTCGCCACCAGCCGGTTGTCGCCGTAAAGGTCGGCAACGACCTGTTCCAGAAGTTCGGCGCGCTGCGTCAGGCCATCCGCGATCACCTGCCAGTCGTCCTGGCTGATGATCACCGGAATATGGCTCAGTGGCCATTCGCGCTCGTTGGCCCCATCCTGCCCGTACTGACGGAAATAGACACCGGCATCGTTCAGATACTGATTGCCGCGCGCAAACCGCTCGGTGATTTCATCTGCCGTCAATGCGCTCAGATGATCGAGAAACGGCCGCCAGACAGGTCTCACCCGCCCGTCGGGAAACAGCAGCTCGTCCGAGACATCCGGAAAGTGACGATAGGCCTTCAAGAGGCCGTAGCGAAGCGCTCCGGGTTCTGCGTTTTCGTCCAAGCTCATACGTCGTTTCCAATCGGCGGGGCTGCCGGCCCGTCAGACATTCTGCGGTCTGCGCAGGTCCAACGTCAACGGAAACTCCGGATGCGGCCGTTCCAGCCCCGGCAGATAGAGCCCGGGCGTGTGGCCGTGCGGCTCGAACCGGGCAAGGCGCCGGGCCTCTGCCTCGTTTCCGTTGACGGGAAACGTTTCATAGTTCCGCCCGCCCGGATGGGCAACATGGTAGACGCAGCCACCGAGCGCCCGGCCGCTCCACCGGTCGAATATATCGAAGGTGAGCGGGGCGTCGACCGGATGCACAGGATGCAGTGCCACGGCCGGTTGCCAGGCCTTGTAGCGGACACCGGCGACTGAAACACCATTGGTCTCGGTTTTCCTCAGCGGCAACGTGCGGCGGTTACAGGTGACGGCATAGCGGTCCGGATCGCTGGTGGTGAGCTTGACCTGCAGGCGTTCGGTGGAACTGTCGGTATAGCGCACAGTGCCGCCGATGGCGCCGGTCTCGCCCAAGACGTGCCAGGGTTCCAGCGCCTGGCGCAGCTCCAGGTGCACGCCGTCCACCTCAATCTCTCCGCAGAAGGGGAAACGGAATTCCGCCTGGGCCTCGAACCAGTCCGGACGCATCTGAAAGCCGTGATGCTCCAGATCGCCCAGAACATCGAGGAAATCCGTCCAGACATAATGTGGCAGCATGAAACGGTCGTGCAGGGCCGTGCCCCAACGGGTCAGGTTGCCGGACAGCGGCTGCTGCCACAGGCGCGCGATGAGGGCCCGCAGCAACAGTTGCTGGGCAAGGCTCATGCGCGGGTCCGGCGGCATTTCGAAGCCGCGGAACTCGACCAGACCCAGCCGCCCCGTCGGGCCGTCGGGTGAGTAGAGCTTGTCGATGCAGATTTCCGCCCGGTGGGTGTTGCCGGTGACATCCACCAGAAGGTTGCGCAGCAGCCTGTCGACCAGCCACGGGAACGGGGCAGCGCCTTCGTTGGGGCGGTGGATCTGGGCCAGGGCGACTTCCAGCTCGTACAGGCCGTCGTGCCGGGCTTCGTCAACACGTGGTGCCTGGGACGTCGGGCCAATGAAGAGGCCGGAGAACAGATAGGAGAGGCTCGGATGGCGCTGCCAATGCAGGATCAGGCTGCGCAGAAGATCGGGCCGGCGCAGGAACGGGCTGTCGAGCGGCGTCGCGCCGCCAACCACTACGTGGTTGCCGCCACCGGTACCGGTGTGCTTGCCGTCGATCATGAATTTGTCGGCCCCGAGCCGTGACTGGCGGGCTTCCTCGTAGACGCCTTCGGTAATGGCGACACAGTCCTGCCAGTTGGCCGCGGGGTGGATGTTGACCTCGATCACGCCTGGATCGGGTGCGACGCGGATGACATTCATGCGCGGGTCGGTCGGGGGCGGATACCCTTCGATGTGGACCGGCAGGTCGAGATCGGCCGCGGCGGCTTCCGCAACCGAAATCAGTTCCAGATAGTCCTCGATCCGCTCCACCGGCGGCATGAAGACACACAACCGTCCGTCGCGGGCTTCCACTGACAGAGCGGTTCTGACGGACGCTTCGCCGAGTTCACCCTCCGGCAGGGTCTGCTCCTGCCGGTCCTGCTGGCCTTCAGCAGCGGTGAAATGGGCGACATTCTGCTTGCGGTCGGCGCGTTGACCGGCGGGAAACTCCGGCAGAGGGTCGCGCGGCACAGTCGGGTCGGCGATGTTGGTGTAGGGGTACCGGGCCGGTGGGACATAGGGCAGGGATTCCAGCGGCAGGCGGTAGCCGACGGGGCTGTCTCCGGGAACGAGGAACAGTGCATCACGGCGCAGTTTCCAGCGCTCGGACCGCCAGCGGTGTCCGCTAGCCTTCGACTGCCATCGCTGGATCGGCAGCACATGGCCGGCAGGTTCGGTCAGCCCCCGGTCGAAGACGCGCGCGATGCGATGCCGGGCTTCGGCATCCTCCAGCTTGGAGTTTTTCGGGGTGACGTTTTCCGGCAGGTTGGCTTCCTTCACCAGCCAGACCGCCGGGTCCTCGTAGGCAGGCACGACATAGTCCGGATCGATTTCCAGCTTTGTCGCAATCTCCTGCAGCAGCGCTTCTGCCTGTTCGGCGCCGGCTTTGGTGTCGTCGCCTTCTTCGGCGATCAGGGCCGGGTCTTTCCAGATGGGTTTTTCGTCGCGCCGCCAGTAGAGCGAAAAGGTCCAGCGGGGCAATGTTTCGCCCGGATACCATTTCCCCTGGCCGTAATGCAGGAAACCGCCGGGGGCGAACCGTTCGCGCAGACGGCGGATCAGAATGTCCGCCTTCTGGCGTTTGGTCGGGCCGACCGCGTCGGTGTTCCATTCTGCGGCTTCGAAATCGTCGATCGAGACGAAGGTCGGCTCGCCGCCCATGGTGAGGCGAACATCTTCCTGCGACAGGATACGGTCGACCTTGGCACCGAGCTGATTGAGCGCGGCCCAGGCGTCGTCGGAAAACGGTTTGGTGATGCGCGGATGTTCGGCAACTCGGGCGACCTTCATGTCGAAGGAAAAGTCGACCTCCGCCTTGCTCGCCATGCCGACAATCGGCGCAGCGTTGACGTAATGCGGTGTCGCGGCCAGCGGAATGTGGCTTTCGCCTGCAAGCAGTCCGGAGGTGGGGTCCAGTCCGATCCAGCCGGCACCGGGCAGGAAAACCTCGGCCCAGGCGTGCAGATCGGTGAAGTCGTGGTCGGTGCCGGAGGGGCCGTCCAGTGCTTCGAGGTCCGGCTTCAACTGGATGAGATACCCGGAGACAAACCTTGCGGCAAAGCCGAGATGGCGCAGAGCCTGCACCAGCAGCCAGGTGGAATCGCGGCAGGACCCGGTGCCTTTCTCGAAGGTTTCTTCCGGTGTCTGGACGCCGGGCTCCATGCGGATGACGTAGTTGACGGTCTGGGAGACTTTGGCATTCAGCCCGACGATGAAGTCGACGGTTCTCAGGCGATCCTTCGGGACGGTTTCCAGGAATGCGGTCATGCGCGGCCCGGTCGGGTCGAGCCGCCGGTAGATCTGGAGATCCTCGCGAAGTTCCGGCGGATAGTCGAAGGGCCATTCCTCCGCGCTTTCCTCGATGAAGAAATCGAACGGATTATAGACGGCCATGTCGGCGACCAGATCCACCTCGATCTTGAATTCGCGCACAGGTTCGGGAAACACGAAGCGGGACAGCCAGTTGCCGTAGGGGTCCTGCTGGTGATTGACGAAGTGTCCTTGCGGCGAAACCTTGAGCGAGTGAGAGAGGACCCGGGTGCGGCTGTGAGGGGCCGGCCGCAGGCGAATGATCTGCGGGCTTAACGTAACTGGACGGTCGTATCGGTAATGGGTGAGATGATAAATGCTTGCACGAATTGACATTAACAGGATCCCGGTAGTGTCCGTTTCAAGGCGCGTGTCTCAGGTTTTCACAAAATCAAACGTATAACCACGTCTTTCTGTAGGCAGTTTGGCCTTGCAAACCGGCCGGAGCGTCGTGTGTTGACAGCAGCGCTGACGCTCGGGCAGGTGGTCAAGCGCACCCCCGATCAGCCGGTCAGGGTTCGTTAAGCACGCCGTGAGCCTTCCGGTGACGCCGGTTTTGAAACGTGCTTTTTCAGCGCTGATTTTGCTTTGATTAAGAAAATCGGATCAAGGTGCCGCCTGCCTGCAAATGGCCTGGTGGCAGTTCTCCTGCCGAACCCGGTTCCTTCGCAGGCAGTCTTGAGGGCCTGTTCCTGACAATCTTGGGTGTTGACCGACTGAAGTGCGTGCAAATGCTTGCCGCTTCTTCAGAATGTGTTTTGTGGTTCATATGAACATGAAGCTGTTCCAGCCTCTTTCCCTGGCGGCGGACGGGCTTCAGAGCCAAGGTTCGGGGCACGTCTGTCAAGGCGAGCCGGGCTGCAGGTCCGTTGCTGGCAAGGTTGAAGTGCGAAGGATAGATATGTTCGTCAGACTGCTGTGCATGGTTTGGTTCTGGATTGCGGCCAGTGTGGTCCAGGCGTCGGACTTTCGCGTGACCTTCATCAATCCGGGTGGTGAAACGGGCTTCTGGGGCGACGTGTCCAAAACGATGTCTGCTGCTGCCGCCGATCTGAATGTCGACCTGGAAATTCTCTACGCAAACCGGCGTCCCTACGGCATGCAGGAACTGCTCAGACGCCGTCTGGACCAGGGGGACCTGCCCGACTATTTCATCCTGGTCAACGAGAACCAGTCAGCAGCCCGGCTGATGCAGCTTATGGAAGGCAAGCCCAGCAAGGTTCTGTTCCTGCTCAACAAGCTGACACCCCAGCAAAGGGTTGAACTCGAACGCCGGAATATCGATCTGAGCGGCATCATTGCCTCGATCGTTCCGGATAATGAAACGGCCGGTTACGACATGGCGCAGTCGCTGTTTGACGAGGCGCGGCTGTTTCATCCGCAGGTAAAGGAAATCCGGCTGCTTGCGCTGACAGGTGACACGACCACACCTGCCGGCCTTCAACGCGAACTCGGCATGATGCGCGCCGTCGCGGACAACAGCGATGTCAAGCTGGTCCATGCCATTCCGGTGAACTGGAACGAGGAACTTGCTTTCGTGCGCACGCGCAACGTCCTGAACCGGACGCGGATCGATGTGGTGTGGGGCGCAAATGACGAGATTGCCCTCGGCGCACAACGGGCAGCGGCCGAGGCCGGATTGCATATCGGCAAGGACATCTTGTTTGCAGGGCTCAACTGGTCAAACAGGGGTATGAACTCGGTGAAATCGGGCAACCTGACCATGACCCATGGCGGTCATTTTTTCGCGGGTGCCTGGTCGATTGTCATGCTGAGAGACCATTATTTCAGACGCATCCAGAGCGAGGTCTCCGTCGATGTCATGTTCAAGATGTCGCCCATTACCTCGCAGAATGTGGACGTTTATCTCAGTCGGCTTGGGGACGGGAACTGGGACAAGATAGATTTTGCGGGCTTCTGCAAATCAATGTCCAACCGCAGCCACTACGACTTTTCCGCAACCGCCATTCTGGAAGCCGCCGACAATTGAGAACACGCCGGAGGGAAGCGCCGGTATCCACCCGTTTTGTCATGACCCTTTGATATCTCTTCTATCCAACTCTGCCGTGTGGAGGCTATAGATGCCGTCAAACGGTCGTTCGAAGAGACCAGCGGGGAGAACCATGAACGATAAAGTCGAGCCGGAAAAAGCCTATAATCCGGAATCGGAAGGCGCCGAGATGCGCTTTGCGGACAAGATGTCCTACGGCGATTATCTGGGCCTGACACAGATATTGCGCGCTCAGGCGCCCTTGTCCGATGCGTCCGACGAGCTGCTTTTCATCATTCAGCATCAGACCTCGGAATTGTGGATGAAGCTCATGCTGCATGAGCTGAACGCCGCCCGCGAGGCCATTGAAGACGATCACATGCCGCAGGCGATGAAGTTGCTTGCCCGGGTGAGCCGTATCATGGAGCAGCTGAATTCAGCCTGGGACGTGCTGCGGACAATGACCCCCAGCGACTACACGCAGTTCCGCGATGCGCTCGGCATGTCCTCCGGTTTCCAGTCGCTGCAATACCGGTTGATCGAATATGCGCTGGGCAACCGGAACACGGCGATGATCCGCCCGCATGAGCATGACGCGCAAAGCGTTGCTCTGCTGAATGCGGAGCTGGCGCGGCCGAGCCTGTATCAGGTCGTGCTTGCCTTTGCCCGCCGTCAGGGGCTCGATGTGCCGGAGAGCGCCATCGCCGAGCCTTCGTCTGCCCCGCATCGCGAAATCCCCGAGATCATGGCTTTGTGGCAGACGGTCTACCGGGACCCGGCCGCCCATTGGGCGCTCTATGAGGTTGGTGAAAAACTGGTTGATCTGGAAGACTACTTCCGCCGCTGGCGCTTCAATCATGTCACCACCGTGGAACGGGTGATCGGCTTCAAGCGCGGGACCGGCGGCACTGGCGGCGTGACCTATCTGAAACGCATGCTGGAAGTCGAACTCTTCCCCGAACTCTGGCACGTGCGCACCGCTCTTTAAAGTAAAGGGAGCGCTCCTCTCACTCTATGACGAATTGCATGTTTGCCATCCGCGAATGTGCCGATAGAGTGTCGTTTCAAGAGCCCCGCAAGCGGGCTCAAGGGACTTAAGAGAGGGGATTTCCTATGTTGAAACAATTTGCTGCGGCTGCCAGCCTGGTGGCCATTCTGGCAGGAGCCGCCCAGGCCGAACCGGTGAAGGTCGGCATGATCACGACGCTGTCTGGTGGTGGCGCGGGTCTCGGCATCGACGCGCGCGACGGCTTCATGCTGGCGGTCAAACAAGCCGGCAACAAGGACCTGGAAGTGATCATCGAGGATGACCAGCGCAAGCCGGACGTGGCGGTTCAACTTGCCGACAAGATGATCCAGTCGGACAAGGTCGACGTCCTGACCGGTATCATCTGGTCGAACCTGGCCATGGCGGTGGTGCCGTCGGTAACGGCTCAGGGCAAGTTCTATCTGTCGCCGAACGCGGGGCCTTCCGCACTGGCCGGCAAGGGCTGTCATCCGAACTATTTCAGCGTCGCCTACCAGAACGACAACCTGCATGAAGCCGCTGGTGCGTACTCCAAGGAAGCCGGTTTCAAGAAGACCTTTATCCTGGCGCCGAATTATCCGGCCGGCCAGGATTCGCTCACGGGCTTCAAGCGCTACTATGACGGCGAACTGGCGGGTGAGATCTACACCAAGCTGGGCCAGACCGACTATGCGGCCGAGCTTGCCCAGATCCGCGCATCGGGCGCCGACAGCGTGTTCTTCTTCCTGCCCGGCGGCATGGGGATTTCCTTCCTGAAGCAATATGCCGACAGCGGCATCGGCTTGCCGGTCGTCGGTCCGGCTTTCTCGTTCGATCAGGGCATCCTGCAGGCCGTTGGCGATGCGGCGCTGGGGGTGAAGAACACCAGCCAGTGGAGCAAGGACATCGACAATGATGCCAACAAGGCGTTTGTCGAAAGCTTCCAGGCCGAATACGGCCGCCTGCCGTCGCTCTATGCGGCCCAGGGCTTCGACACCGCCAACCTGCTGCTGTCGGCCATGGCCAAATCGGATGTGACGGACGCGGACGCTTTCCGCGCAGCTCTTGAAGCCGCCGACTTCCCGTCCGTGCGTGGCAAGTTCAGCTTCGGCCCGAACCATCACCCGATCCAGGACATCTACGTCCGTGAGGTGATCAAGGAAGGTGACGTCTACACCAACAAGATCGTCGGAACGGCCCTGACCGATCACGGCGATGCCTATTCGGACGAGTGCAAGATGTAAGCCCACTTCGGGTTTTCTTCATCAGAAAGGCGCGGCTTCCGGCTGCGCCTTTTTCTTTTTGAAATCATGGGGCTCCCCGGTCCCGGCTCGCGCTTCGCCGGAAGCACGGGGCTGGGTTCCATTGCCTATGCTGGCGAAATTACACCTCACCTGACTGCGGTCTTTCCAGGGCTCGCCCCCGGCAAACCACACCTTGACCATTCCAGTTGGGGCTGCGGTCTGGCCCAAGGGCATCGGCATGGATCCCATGGTCGAGCCATGGGATGACGGGGAGCGAGTAGGAGAATAGAGGGCATGTATACTTCGATACTTTGCCCAGCTTCCGTCATTGCAGGGCTTGACCCTGCAATCCATGCCGCGACCTCAGCGAACGGAGAGGGTGTGATCTGACGCGAGCTATTTCCCGAAGGCCCCGGCGTCGATCATCTGCTGGAACATCTCTTCCATGGAGGTCTTCATCGGCCTGTAGGTCATGCCGAGTGCACGTTTGCTCTTGGTGTTGTCGGCGCGCCATTTCACGTCGACATTGTTGGCGACGAATTTCCGGGAAATATCGCCGACAATCGGTCCGACCAGCCAGACGATCCATTTCGGCAGAGACTGGCGCGGGACCGGGTAGCGGTCGCCGTATTTCTCGATCAAGGCCTTGCCGAGTTCCAGAATGTTGGTGTTGTGGCCGGAGATGATGTGCCGACCGTCGGCATCTTCCCTGAAGCCTGCTTCCATATGCGCCCTTGCGAGGTCGCGTACATCCACAACCCCCAGGCCGAGTTTCGGCGCGCCCCGTTTCATGGTGCCATCGCCCATCTGGCGGACGATGTTGAAACTTTCCGAGGTCGGCCTGTCGTTGAGGGCAGGGCCGATCACCAGTGACGGATTGACGGTGACCAGTTTGAAGCGGTCCTGCGCCTCGGCAATCTTCCAGGCTTCCTGTTCCGCGAGTGTCTTGGAATAGCTGTAGGGCTGGTAGTCGAGGGATGCCGAGGTGTTCCAGACATCTTCCGTCAGAACGCCGCCGGGCGCCTTTGAGCAATCGATCGCATCGGTGTAGATGGCCGCGCAGGAACTGGTGACGACCACGCGTTTGACACCAGGTGTCCGGGCGGCCGTTTCCAGAACGTTCCCTGTGCCTTTTACGGCCGGATCGACCAGCTCCCGTTGCGGGTCCCTGACCGACGTGGTGAACGGCGAGGCTGTGTGGAACACGATCGCGCAGCCTGCCATGGCCTCGGCGTAGGAGCCCTCGTTCAGCAGATCGGCCTTGAAGAAGCGCAAGGTGCCGGGTGATGTGGCTGCAATTTCCTGAAGGTGTGCGGTCTTTCTGGTGTCTCCCGGATCTCGGACGGCAGCATGTACCGTTATTCCCGCATCGAGCAATTCTTTCACCAGCCAGCCGGCGACATAGCCTGTGGCCCCCGTTACCAGCACCGGTTCATCAGTTGGAAAAGTGGTCATTGGTTGCTTTGATCCTCGCTTCGGGGAGCCGTGAAGGCGCTGGCGGCTCGTTCGCCATGAGACATAGCCACTGGAGGGGGTGCGTCAATGCAGGAGATGATCTGCACCGCGGCTGGCTGCATCTAATCACCGGAGCAGGACCGGGGTCCATCATCAGGCTCTACGCAGCGCCTGCATGTAACTCTACACGCTCTGCTGCAGTGCAAAATATTAATTCAGATTTCGTTTTGCGATGCAAAACGAACCTCAATAGAAGCGTCTTGATGAAAAATATGAAAGACTCGAAACCCGATTTCGTGCTACATACAGTGTCAAATTTATGCCACACTACAGGCATGGCTTGACAGGCTGCAGGGTTTCTGGATCGCATTTGATTGGGTTTCCTTTCCTGGAAAAGCTTTTAAAAACAATGTATTGCCTCTCCATAGAGGCGGCTTGATTATCTACTAAAAATTTAGTTTGACATCATGGCGATGCTGTGACCATCTATCCCTAGCCGGATAAAGACGGCGAATATTATCTCACGGGAGGAGATGCAGATGCGTAAGTATCTACTCACCGCAGTCGCAGCTGGTGCTGTGCTTGCGGGGGCAGGGTCCGCTTTTGCCGATGAAGCAGCGGCGCAAAAGTGGATCGACCAGGAATTCCAGCCATCCGTTCTGTCGAAAGACGATCAGCTTGCAGAAATGCAGTGGTTCATCAAGGCGGCCGAACCGTTCAAAGGCATGGAAATCAACGTCCTGTCAGAAGGCATTCCGACGCACTCCTACGAGTCGGAAGTTCTGACCAAGGCCTTCGAAGAAATCACCGGTATCAAGGTCAATCACCAGATCCTCGGCGAAGGGGAAGTGGTTCAGGCCGTGCAGACCCAGATGCAGACCGGACGGAACCTCTATGACGCCTATGTCAACGACTCCGACCTGATCGGCACCCATTCGCGTCTGCAGCTTGCCTACAACCTGACCGACTGGATGAACGGCGACGCCAAGGATGTCACCAACCCGGGTCTCGACCTGGATGACTTCATGGGCACCCAGTTCACGACCGGTCCGGACGGCGACCTCTACCAGCTTCCTGACCAGCAGTTCGCGAACCTCTACTGGTTCCGCAAGGACTGGTTCGACCGCGAAGACCTGCAGAAGGCCTTCAAGGAAAAATACGGCTATGATCTCGGTGTGCCGGTCAACTGGTCCGCATATGAGGATATTGCGGAATTCTTCACCAAGGACGTGAAGGAAGTCGACGGCGTTCAGATCTATGGTCACATGGACTACGGCAAGCGCGCACCGGACCTCGGCTGGCGCATGACCGATGCCTGGCTGTCCATGGCGGGCGCTGGCGACAAGGGCGAGCCGAACGGTATCCCGGTTGACGAGTGGGGCATCCGCATGGAAGCCGGCACCTGTAACCCGGTTGGTGCTTCGGTTTCCCGCGGCGGTGCTGCAAACGGCCCGGCGGCCGTCTATGCAATCCGCAAGTGGGACGAGTGGCTGCGCAACTATGCGCCTCCGGGTGCTGCCAGCTTCGACTTCTACCAGTCCCTGCCGGCTCTCAGCCAGGGCAACGTTGCCCAGCAGATCTTCTGGTACACCGCGTTCACCGCGGACATGGTGAAGCCGAAGTCCGAAGGCAACAACACGGTTGACGACGAAGGTACGCCGCTGTGGCGCATGGCGCCGAGCCCCCATGGTCCTTACTGGGAAGAAGGCCAGAAGGTCGGCTACCAGGACGTGGGCTCCTGGACGATCCTGAACTCCACTCCGGTGGACCGTGCGAAAGCCGCCTGGCTCTATGCGCAGTTCGTGGTCTCCAAGACGGTTGACGTGAAGAAGAGCCATGTCGGTCTCACCTTCATCCGCGACAGTACCGTTCGTCACGAGTCCTTCACCGAGCGTGCTCCGAAGCTCGGCGGCCTGGTCGAGTTCTATCGCTCGCCGGACCGTGTGGCCTGGTCCCCGACCGGCATCAACGTTCCGGACTATCCGAAGCTGGCCCAGATCTGGTGGCAGCAGATCGGTGACGTGAACTCCGGCGCCTTCACGCCGCAGGAAGCCATGGACCGTCTGGCCGAGGAAATGGACATCGTCATGGCCCGCATGCAGCAGGCTGACGAACGCGCCAACGTCTACGGCGGGTGCGGCCCGCGTCTGAACGAAGAGTCCGACCCGCAGGTATGGCTCGACAAACCGGGCGCACCGAAGGCCAAGCTCGAAAACGAAAAGCCGCAGGGCCAGACCGTGAACTACGACGAACTGGTCGCACGCTGGGCTGAAAAATAAGCCTTGGCAACGTGCAGGGGCATCGTGTCCGCCATGCGGCGCACGGTGCCCGGGCACCCATCACCCAACAAGCCGGACCGGGGCGTTTCCCCGGTCCACCACCGATCCGAAGCGACAGGGCGCGAAATCAATGTTTCGCCATTTGCACCTGTCCGGACGCGGGCGAAAAATAAATGTCTCTAGAACTCAAGAACGTCAGCAAGCGCGTTGCAGGCATCACCCATGTCAAGGAAACGAGCCTCACGCTGCATCCCGGTCACTTCAACGTTTTGCTTGGAGAAACCGGCTCGGGCAAGACCTCGCTGATCAAGCTGATGGCGGGCCTCGACAGCCTGGCCAGCGGGCAGATCGTGCTCAACGGCAAGGACGTGTCGCGCCTGTCCGCGCAAAAGCGCAACATCAGCCTGGTGCATCAGTTTTTCGTCAACTACCCGCATATGTCTGTTTTCGACAATATCGCCTCGCCGCTGAAAGTCGCGGGCGTTGCCAAGTCGGAGATAGAGGGCCGGGTGGAAGAAGCCGCTCAACTGATGAAGTTGAAGCCCTATCTCAAGCGCAATCCGCATGAACTTTCCGGCGGCCAGCAGCAGCGCACCGCGTTGGCGCGCGCCATCGTCAAGGAAAGCGACGCGGTGTTCCTCGACGAGCCTCTTGCCAACCTCGATTACAAGCTGCGCGAAGAACTGCGCGATCAGCTTCCCGAGCTTTTCGCAGGCCGCGGCGCGGTCGTCGTCTATGCGACCTCGGAGCCCGAGGAAGCCCTGCTTCTGGGCGGGCACACGGCCCTGATGACCGATGGCAACGTAGTGCAGTTCGGCCCGACCGCCGACATCTACCGCAAGCCGAAGGACCTGGATGCGGCCAAGGTCTTCTCAAACCCGCCGATCAATATCGCGCCGGTGACCAAGCAGGGTGACATGGTCATCCTCAACGAGGTCACACGCTGGCAGGTGACGGGCGCCGCCTCAGGGCTTCAGGACGGCACATACACCCTGGCGATAAGGCCCCACCATGTCATGCCGGTGGAAAGTGCCCATCACACGGTGAAGCTCGACGGTCACGTTCTGGTGACGGAGCTCAGCGGATCGGAAAGCAGCGCCCACTTCGACATGGACGGCAATGCCTGGGTGTCGTTGTCTCCGGGAGTTCATCCCTATTCCGTCGGCGAGGTCCACAGTTTCTACCTGGATCCGCGCCATTGTTTCTTCTTTGCGCCTGACGGCCAGCTGGTCGCCTGAGGAGAGGACATCATGGCACAAATCAAGCTCTCCAATCTGCGCCACAGCTACCAGCCCAATCCGGCGAGCGACGCAGATTACGCCCTGAAGAAGATCGACCTGACCTGGGACGACGGCGGGGCCTACGCCCTGCTTGGCCCGTCGGGCTGCGGCAAGTCCACGCTGCTGAACATCATTTCCGGCCTGCTGGTGCCTTCTGAAGGCAAGATCCTGTTCAACGATCAGGATGTCACGTCGCTGCCGCCGGCGAAACGCAACATCGCACAGGTGTTCCAGTTCCCGGTCATCTACGACACGATGACCGTCTACGACAATCTGGCCTTTCCGCTCAGGAACCGGGGGCGCGACGAGGATACGGTCAAGCGCCGGGTCGCCGCGATCGCCGAAATGCTGGAAGTCACAGACATGCTGAAGGTCCGGGCGGCAAATCTTTCGCCGGACAACAAGCAGAAGATCTCCATGGGCCGTGGCCTCATCCGTGAGGACGTCAACGTGGTGATGTTCGACGAACCACTGACGGTGATCGATCCGCATCTGAAATGGAAGCTGCGGTCCAAGCTGAAAGAACTTCACCAACGGGTCAGGGCGACCATGATCTATGTGACCCACGATCAGACCGAAGCGCTGACGTTCGCTGATCAGGTGGTGGTGATGCAGGACGGCGAGGTTGTGCAGATCGGCACGCCCGTGGATCTGTTCGAACGTCCCGCCCACACTTTCGTCGGGCACTTCATCGGCTCTCCGGGCATGAACGTCCTTCCCTGCGACGTCCAGAACGGAGCGGCATTCTTCCGCGGCGAAAGGGTCGCGCTGGAAGGCCCGGTGGCCACTGCCGGCGATGGCGCGGCGGAGATCGGCGTCCGGCCCGAATTCGTCAAGGTGTCCGCCGGTGGTGCGGGCATTGCGGCGAAGGTTCGCAAGGTTGCCGACATCGGCCGCCACAAGGTGGTTGAGGCGGTCGCTCACGACATGCGCATCAACGCCATTCTGGAGGGCGAAGCACCCAATGCCGGAGACGACGTGATGCTCGACTTCAAACAATCCCAGACGCGTCTCTACAAGGACGGGTGGCTGGCGAGCCAGCCTGAGGGAGGTGCCCGATGAAAACGCAAAATCAACGCGCCTGGTTCTTCGTAACCCCGGTGCTCCTTCTCGTCGCCTTCAACGCGCTCATCCCGATGATGACCGTGGTGAACTACTCCGTGCAGGAAACCTTCGGCGATAATCTGTTCTTCTGGCAGGGGCTGGACTGGTTCGAGCAGGTGCTTCGTTCCGAGCGTTTCCACAATGCGCTCGGACGGCAGTTCCTGTTCACCTTCCTGATCCTGATCATCGAGGTGCCGCTCGGCGTCGCGATTGCGCTGTCCATGCCCAAGAAGGGTTTCTGGGTGCCGTTCTGCCTGGTCACCATGGCCCTGCCGATGCTGATCCCGTGGAACGTGGTCGGCGCCATGTGGAACATCTTCACCCTGCCGGACATCGGCCTGCTCGGTTACTTCCTGAACCACACCCTGGGCATTTCCTATGACATGACCCAGAACCCGATTGCGGCCTGGGTGACGATCATCGTCATGGATGTCTGGCACTGGACGTCGCTGGTGGTGCTGCTGGCCTATGCCGGCCTGGTCTCGATCCCGAACGCCTATTATCAGGCGGCGGAAATCGACGGGGCTTCCCGCTGGGCCGTGTTCCGCTTCATCCAGTTGCCAAAGATGAAAACGGTGCTGACCATTGCCGTGCTGCTGCGCTTCATGGACAGCTTCAACATCTACACGGAGCCTTTCGTGCTGACGGGGGGCGGTCCGGGCAACTCCACGACCCTGCTGTCGATCGATCTTGTGAAGATCGCGCTTGGTCAGTTCGACCTTGGACCGGCAGCCGCCATGTCCCTCATCTATTTCGCCATCACGTTGTTCGCCTCCTGGCTGTTCTACACGCTGATGACGATGAACGATAACAAGTCCTGAGGAGAACCGTCATGCGCCTGAAAAGCCTGGTTCCCATCCTTTACATTCTCTTCCTGATGTTGCCGATCTACTGGCTCGTCGCGATGAGCTTCAAGACCACCAACGAGATCCTGTCCGGGTTCACCCTGTTCCCGCAGACCTGGACCTTTGCCAACTACATCGACATCTTCACCGATCCGACGTGGTATTGGGGGTACATCAATTCGATCATCTACGTGACCATCAATACGGTCATTTCGATCACAGTTGCACTGCCGGCAGCCTATGCGTTCTCCCGCTATTCCTTCGTGGGCGACAAGCACCTGTTCTTCTGGCTGCTGACCAACCGCATGGCACCGGCCGCCGTCTTCGCGCTGCCGTTCTTCCAGCTCTATTCCGCCGTCGGCCTGTTCGACACGCATCTGGCCGTTGCCCTGGCGCACTGCCTGTTCAACGTGCCGCTGGCGGTCTGGATCCTGGAAGGGTTCATGAGCGGGGTGCCGAAGGAACTGGACGAAACCGCCTATGTGGACGGCTATTCCTTCCCGCGCTTCTTCATGACGATCTTCCTGCCGGCCATCAAGTCCGGCGTCGGGGTGGCGGCCTTCTTCTGCTTCATGTTCTCCTGGGTGGAAATGCTGCTGTCCAAGACACTTACCGCCGTCGAGGCGAAACCCATTGCCGCCGTGATGACCCGAACCGCTTCCTCCGCCGGTTACGAACTGGGTCTGCTGGCGGCCGCCGGGACCCTGACTATCATTCCCGGCGCCATCGTCATCTATTTTGTCCGTAACTACATTGCCAAGGGCTTTGCCCTGGGGAGGGTATGATGCTCGGTTGGATGGCCTGGACCTTGCCGACGGCTCTGCTGTTCGTCGGCATCTTCTCCGCAATCGGGGTGCTGACCGCCCTGGAGGTGAAGTTTCCCGGCGGAGCTGCCCGAAGGGGCGTCCTCGGACTGGAAACGACCCGCGGCGACCGCCTCTTCATCACCTTGCTCGGAACGGCCTATATCTTCCTGGCCTGGCTCGGCCTGGTGGGCAACCCGCTCTGGTGGCCGCTGGCCCTGAGCATCAGCTGGGGCGTGTTCTGCTTCTGGAAAGTCTGATGTGACCAAAGGCGCGCGGGTTTCCCGCGCGTTTCGTCCATCAGGACGTCTCAACGATTGGAGAAACACGAACCTCTTCGTCGACTAAAGACATAGTAATTTCCGATATTCTGGTGCATGAATAGATGTTGTAAGCCACATTCATTTTCCGTGATCGGTACAGGACTGTAATGAGAAAGCGTAAGAGCAACGAGTTTTTGACCGAAGTCGAGCTGGAGTTCATGACTGAACTCTGGAAACTCGGTGAAGGCTCCGTGCGGGACATTCTAGCTTGTCTGCCGCCGGAGAGAAAACTCGCCTATACGTCCTGTGCCACCATCATGCGAATTCTGGATGAAAAAGGCTTCGTGGACAGCCGCAAAGAAGGCAAGACTTTCATCTATTCCCCTCGGCTGACCAGGGATACCTACCAGTCCCGATCTCTCCGAAATCTGTCAGAAAAACTGTTCGACGGCACACCTGCGTCCCTCGTGGCCCGGCTTGTCGATGAATACGAACTCACGGGAGACGATCTGGAGGAAATCAGAGCGTTGCTGGACAGGAGGAGGACAGATGACGCTACTTAACCAGATTTTCGATATCTATATCGATCTGAACATCACACTCGCCATCACTGCAATGGTGTGGCTGGGCGCCAAACTTCTGCTGGCCCGTTCCGGTAGAAAGGTCGATTTTTCCGTGCAGCTTGGGCTGCTGAACGGCTTGTTCGCCCTGATCCTGCTAACGCCTTTCGCCGTCATGGGCTACCAGCACATGCTGTCGGCGGAAGTGGTCCCCCGGACCCTGTCCGTCAATCTGGCCGATTATGCGGTCTCGCAGTACCTGCGTGGCGGCATTGCCATTCCGGCGGAAGACTTCCAGTCATTGCTGGGCCTTCGCGCGCAGCTCAGTGAAAAGATCCTGACCGTGTCTACCGGCGTTGGTGCCGGAATTGCTTTTGCCCTGGTGGCCGGGTTCAGCTATTTCGCATTGAAGCTTGTCGTCGGTTTCGTGCGTTTGTACCGGGTGCTGGCCACCTGCCATGAATGGCGGACTAACGGCCGTGTGCAACTGCTTTTGTCGGACCGCGCAATGGTGCCGTTCTCGGCGCGCGGCCTGAAGCGTCACTACGTGGTCATCCCGTCCGATCTTCTAGCCGAGCCGGAAGATCTGAAGCTGGTTCTCAAGCACGAGTTCCAGCATCTGCGCCAGGGCGACGTCACCTGGGAAATCGGACTGGAGCTTCTGCGGCCGCTGTTTTTCTGGAACCCGTTCTTCTACATGTGGAAGTCCGAAGTCGAGCGCCTGCGTGAACTGGCCTGCGATCAAAAGGTCGCGGAAAACGCTCATGTGGACCTGAGGTCCTACTGCATGTGCCTGCTGCGGGCCGCCCAGGCGGGAATCCGCAAGCACCAGGACAGGGAAGCGCGCAAGCGTTCCGTCGGCATTGCTGCCGTTGCCCTTCTGGAAGTGCAGGACAAGCTGCTGCGCCGCTCACCGGCACAGAAACTGCGCCGCCGGGTGGAAGCCCTGTTGGAAACCAACCGGGTGCGCCCGCATTGGGGTGTAACCTGTCTGGCCGTCTTGCCCATGGTGGCAGTGGTGTTTCTGTCGGCTCTGTCGATCCAGAAACCGGCCGACTGGAGCCAGGACCGGCTGATGCTGTCGGCGATCATCAACCTGGAACGGCTGGAAACCAGAAACGGTTCGAACGGGCAGCTGCAGGCCTATAACACCTTCGCGCAGCGCCCGCTGCGCTGAGGGATGTCGCGTTGCTCCGGTCGGCTTGCCGTCCGGAGCAGGGCATAGGTCTCACCACGCCCTCGTGAGATGACGCAAGCACACGCTAGCGTGTGGTACTGCTTGCGCAACTGGCGCTTTCTCTCCCGTTACCTTCACAACATCCGACTTTGAACATTCAGCCATGCACGTGATTGCCGGAGGCAAGTGTGCGCCAGTCCGGGACCGCAACCGCATCCCGATGACGGGCCGTGAGGGCACAGGCTGCCCCGATTTTATGCAGGTTGATCTTCCTCAAAGACGTTGCCCTGCAAGTCTGGGAGCGTGAGGCCACCGGGAAATTTCACAAGTCTGTCGCGGGTCGCTGCCATCATGTGCAGCAGGCCGGTTAGACCTCAAATCGATTTAGGGCAGGCGCGACACCCGCAATCGGTTCCGGAAGGGGCGGCGCTGTTTTGTGCCTGCTCGGGTGCAGTCAGCTTTGAGTATCGGAAGGGAGGGGCCATGGATAACGGGCAGAAGACCGGAAACGGGATCTCGACGGCCATCTGCGGAACCGCACCTGTTTCAGCCGAAGAGATCGACGCGATCTGCGCGCAATTCGGCAACGACAAGCATCGCATGCTCGATATCCTGCGCGAGGTGCAGGATCGCTACCGCTGCATTGCTCCGGCGACCATGGACCATATCGCCGCTGCCACCGGTCTCACCCGGATCGAGGTGGAAGGCGTTGCCAGCTTCTATTCCTTTCTGTCCCTGACACCGAAGGGCAGGGTCACCATCCGGCTGTGTGATGATATCGTCGACCGCTTCTCCGGGCTGTCGGAAGTTGCCTGCGCATTTGAAGACGAGCTCGGGCTGAAGGTGGGCGAGACCAGCAACGACGGCGCGTTTTCGCTGGAATACACTCCCTGCATCGGCATGTGCGACCAGGCACCGGCCGCGATGGTCAACGACATCGTCCTGACGAAGCTGACGCCGGAGACGGCGCGCAGCGCCGCGCAGGCGTTGAAGGCAGGCCGCAGCCCGGAGCAGCTGATCAGCGACCGGTTCGAGGCGCTGACACCCTCCGAACGCGCCTTGCATATGGTCGACAACAATATCCGCCATGCAGGTGAAGTGTTGCTCGGTCCGGTGCCGGAAGACGCCGGGCTTGCCAAGGCGGCCACCATTACCCCGACGCAGATCATTTCGGCGATTGAGGAAAGCGGGCTGCGCGGCTGCGGCGGCGCGGGCTTTACCACCGGCCGGAAATGGCGTTTTGCCGCCAGCGAGCGTGCCGAAAAGCACTTCGTCATCTGCAATGCCGATGAAGGCGAACCGGGCACCTTCAAGGACCGCGTCCTCCTGACCGAACGGCCCCATCTGCTGATCGAAGGCATGACGATTGCGGCAAGAGCCGTCGGGGCCCGCGAGGGCATCCTTTATCTGCGCGGCGAGTATGTCTATTTGCGCGAGCTTCTGCTTCAGGTGCTGGAAGAGCGCCGCTGGCGGGGCCTGCTCGGCAAGGACATTCTGGGCGTGAAGGGGTTTGATTTCGATATCCGCCTGCAGCTCGGTGCGGGCGCCTATATCTGCGGCGAAGAAGGTGCGCTTATCAGCTCCTGCGAGGGCCTGCCGGGCGAACCCAAGACGCGGCCTCCGTTTCCGGTCAACCGCGGCTATCTCGGGTATCCGACGGTGGTCAACAACGTGGAGACCTTCTGTCACGCCGCGCGCATTCTTGACAAGGGGGCGGCCTGGTTCAATGCCATGGGCATGGAAGGCTCGCACGGCACCAAGCTGTTTTCCGTCTGTGGCGACTGCCTGAACCCGGGCATCTATGAACTGCCTTACGGACACACGGTCTGGGAACTGCTGGCGATGGTTGGCGGCGAGGATGCTGCCGCCGTCCAGGTTGGCGGACCGAGCGGCACGATGATTGCCCGCGACAGCTTTCACCGCAAACTGACGTTCGACGACCTTGCGACCGGTGGTGCGATCATCGTCTTCAACGGCGAGCGCAACGTTCTGGAGATCGTCGAATACTACATGTCCTTCTTCGTGCATGAGAGCTGCGGCTATTGCACACCCTGCCGCGTCGGCAACGTCTTTCTGCAGAAGGCGATCCAGAAGTTCCGCAAGGGCCTCGCGAACCCGGAGGACATAGACTACCTCAAGGACCTGTCCGGAACGATCATCGAGACCAGCCGCTGCGGCCTCGGCATGACGTCTCCCAACCCGGTCCTCACCACCTTGAAGAACTTTCCGCTGGTCTATTCGGCAGTGATCAAGCCGAGCAAGGACGGCATTCGCGACACGTTCGACATCCAGTCGGCCATCGACGGTGCGCGCAAGATCGCCAAGCGCCGCTCCTATATCTTCGACAAGGATTTCACCCAATGAGCGGCACGAAGAAAGAGACCGGCTTTACCTTCACCATCGACGGGGTGGAGATCACCGCCTATGCAGGCCAGACCATCATGGAAGCGGCCGACGAGGCCGGGGTCTATATCCCGCGCCTGTGCGATCACGAGGGCTTGCGCCACCAGGGCAGTTGCCGGGTCTGCACGGTGAAGGCAGGCGGGCGCAGCGTTGCCGCCTGCACCCAGCCGGCAGCGCCGGGGCAGGCGGTGGAAAACGAGACACCACGCCTGACCAAGATGCGCCGGGACCTGGTGGAAATGCTGTTCCATGAGGGCAATCACCTTTGCCCGATCTGCGAAGCCAGCGGCAATTGCGAGCTTCAGGCCATGGCCTACCGGCTCGACATGACGGAAGCCACCAGATTTCCGTATCTGGAACCGTGCCGGGCCCTGGATGCGTCTCACCCCGACATCGCGCTGGACACCAACCGCTGCATCTCCTGCGGGCGCTGCATCCGCGCCTCCCAGGACGTCGATGGCAAGGGCATCTTCGGCTATGTCGGCCGCGGTATTCACCGGCGGGTCGCGGTCAACGGCGAGAACCTTGCCGATACCGATGCCGAGGTCACCGATCATGCGATCTCGGCCGAGGTCTGCCCGGTTGGCTGCATCATCCGCAAGCGCGTCGGCTTCGCCGTTCCCATCGGCGAGCGGGAATTCGATCATGGTCTGATCGGCCACGACATCGAGGAGAAGCGCAAATGAGCGAGCTGCCCAAGGCCCGGATCGCGACCGCTTCTCTTGCCGGCTGTTTCGGCTGTCACATGGCGATTCTCGATATCGATGAGAGGCTGATCGAGCTGATGCAGCTTGTCGAAGTCGACCGCTCGCCGCTCACCGACAAGAAGCGCTTCACCCAGCGCTGCGACATCGGCATCATCGAGGGGGGCTGCTGCAACGAGGAGAACGTGCATGTGCTGCATGATTTCCGGCGCAACTGCGATGTGCTGATCGCGCTCGGTCAATGTGCGATCATGGGTGGGCTGCCGGCCATGCGCAACGCGATCATGCATTCCGATGCACCGCTGCGCGAATGTCTGGACGAGGCCTATATCACCGGCAAATACATCCGCAACACGACCCACAACGTGCCCAACGATCCGGCCCTGCCCTTGCTGCTGGACGAGGTCTATCCGTGTTCCCAGGTGGTGGAGATCGACTACCAGATCCCGGGCTGCGCACCGAGTGGGGACATCATTTTCGATACGCTTTCCAAGCTGCTGACCGGCAAGTTCCGGGGCTTTGAGCGTGACATGATCAAGTTCGACTGAGGGGGATCACAATGGCTGAACCCAGACTGATTGAAATCTCCCCCGTCACCCGCGTGGAAGGCCACGGCAAGGTGACGATCCATCTCAATGCGGAAAACGAGGTGGATGAAGCCCGGCTGCATATCGTCGAATTCCGCGGCTTCGAGCGCTTCATTCGCGGGCGCCTGATGTGGGAAGTGCCGGTGATCGTGCAGCGGCTGTGCGGCATCTGCCCGGTCAGCCACCATCTGGCGGCGGCGAAAGCCATGGACATGATCGCCGGTGTCGACCAACTGACGCCGACGGCGGAAAAGATGCGCCGGCTGATGCATTACGGCCAGGTGATGCAGTCCCACGTTTTGCACTTCTTCCATCTTGCAGCGCCCGATCTCCTGTTCGGCTTCGGCGCGCCTGCGGAAAAACGCAACATCTTCGAGGTGATCAAGGAGAACCCGGAACTCGGCAAGCGCGCCATCCTGATGCGCAAGTACGGGCAGGAAATCATCGAGGCGACGGCCGGCAAGAAGGTTCATGGCACCGGCGCCATTCCGGGCGGCATCAACCGCAATCTTCCCATCGAACGGCGCGATCATTTCCTGGCTTCAGTGGATCAGATGATCGAATGGTCCCTGGATGCGGTGAAGCTCGCAAAAGACTACACGCTGGAACATGAGGATCTGGTCGCCGAGTTCGGCTCGTTCCCGTCCAACTATATGTCGCTGGTGCGTGAGAGCGACGGTGCGCTCGATCTTTATCACGGTAATTTGCGGGCGCTCAGCTCGACCGGAGACATGATTTTCGATCAGGTGCCTTACACGAAGTATCATGAGCTGATCGTCGAGGACGTGCGCTCCTGGTCCTACATGAAGTTCCCCTTCATCAAGACGCTTGGTTCAGACGCAGGCTGGTACCGGGTCGGACCTCTGGCGCGCATGAACACGGCAGCCTTCATCGATACGGCTCTGGCGAATGCCGCCCTGAAGGACCTGAAGGCCGTGACCTGCGGCACGCCGAACAATTCCACGCTGGCCAATCACTGGGCGCGGATGATCGAGGTTCTGCACTGCGTGGAAAAGATCAGGGAGCTTCTGAACGATCCCGACCTGCAGGGAACGGATCTGATCGTGAAGGGCGACCGGCGCGAGGAAGGCATCGGCGTGATTGAAGCGCCGCGCGGCAACCTCATCCACCATTACAAGGTCGATGAGCATGACCAGGTGACCTATTGCAACCTGATTGTCTCCACGACCCATAACAACGAGGGCATGAACCGCGCGGTGAAGGATGTCGCGGTCAAGCATCTGTCCGGCAAGGAACAGATCACCGAGGGCATGCTGAACCACGTCGAAGTCGCGATCCGCGCCTATGACCCGTGCCTTTCCTGCGCCACCCACGCCCTCGGCCAGATGCCGCTGCAGGTGGAGCTGTTCAACGCGGACGGCGCGCTGGTCGACAGCCGGACGCAGTGTGTTTGATCATGGGGAGGTTCGGTGGAATGAATGCCTCTCAGATAGTCATCCCGGACGCAGCAAAGCGGAGATCCGGGATCGGCGAGCCCCTTGTTCCCGTTTGGGAAAAAAGAAGCTTGGAATGGTGATTGCCTCCCCGATCCCGGCTCGCGCTGCGCTTGCCCGGGATGACGGTGGAAAGGGCTTTTGTAGGAACCCAGAATTGAGGACGCCTTTATGCTGCTGATCGGCTATGGCAATCCAGGTAGAGGCGATGACGGGCTTGGGCCGGCCTTGTCCGAGGCCATTGCCGCGCGCAGCTTGCCGGGACTTGAGGTCGACACCGATTATCAGCTTGTCGCCGAGCACGCGCTGGCGGTCTCAAGCCACGATGTGGTGATCTTCGCCGATGCGGAGATCGGCGGAGAAGGGCTTATTCCTTCCGGGAGAT
>NZ_AAUW01000003.1 GCF_000168975.1 Roseibium aggregatum IAM 12614 | reverse complement strand
GACACCCAGCAGGGCTTCGACAAAGGCGGTCACATGCGCCCGAAACGTTGCCGCGTCTGCCGTGGCGCCGGCCTCGGAGGGAAACTGAACCTGGCTCGCCTGAAAGGCAACGACGGCAGCCAGCAGGCCGTCCCGGTCGCCGAACCACTTGTAGAGGCTTTCCTTGGAGCAGCTTGCCGTGCGGGCAAGACCTGCCGTCGTCAGCGCTTTCTCGCCGCCCTCGACCAGCAGCGTCAGCGCGTGTTGCAGCACCACCTGCTGGCGCGGCGAAAATTCGGGCGCTGCATCCGGGCGGGAGGTGGCAATATCGTAGGCGGTTGCTGGCATTTGTCTGGTCGGGTCGTTGATGAACTGTAGGGAACCGTACGGTACGGTTCGGGTGTGGTTATGGCATCGGCAAGAGGGCAGGTCAAGCGTAATTTTACACCTTTTCGGCGAGCTCTCGTGCCTGGGTAGGGCTCTTGAATACGCGCTCAAAAGCGTCGGTGGAGTAGAAATTTACGCTTACTTCAGGTCCAGCTTGCTTCGGGAAGAAAATGCGGATTAGATTTTTGTATTGAAGTTTGTTGTTTTATTTTTGCTGGATGGTTTTGAAATGTTGACGATCAGAAAACTCGTTATCGGGCCGTTGTTGCTGGTCTTTCTTGTCTTGTCCGCTGTCGGCGCAAGTGCGGCGCCGCGGGTGACAGCCAAGATCGATCTATCCGAACAGCAGCTTTATCTTTACGTCGATGGCCGTTTGCGAAACAAATGGCCCGTTTCAACCGCACGCAAGGGCTATCGTACACCGACTGGAAGCTGGCGGCCGACCCGGCTGGAACGCGATTGGCATTCGCGCAAATACAACTGGGCGCCGATGCCCTATTCGATCTTCTTCCTGGGTGGCTATGCCATTCACGGGACTACCGACCTCAAGCGATTGGGGCGTCCTGCCTCGCACGGCTGCGTCCGGCTTCATCCCAAGAACGCCGCTCATCTTTATAACCTGGTGCGCAAGGTTGGCCGTGCCGAAACGAGGATCGTTATTACACGGTAGCTGCGGGCTTTCCCGCAACGGCCTACTGGAACGCGCCGCGCCGCACCGCGCTTGAGCCGGGCAAAAGGCTTCAAGGCAGGTGGCAGTGCGGGTTGCATTTTCCTACCTGCGGCTGTTCTGACGCCGATTTCCTTCGGTCACAGGTTGCATGCCTCCTGCGGGGCGGCTTACCTTTTTGGACATCTTCTGCATGATTCCCGATGTGCCAAGCGGAGGCAGCCATGACCGCCTGCTCCAAGTCCCGTCAACGTCTCTCTAGTATCCTCCTGTTGTGTCTGTTCATTTTCCTCACCGTACCGGCGATGGGCCAGACGGCGGACGAGGGCGGTGATACGCCGCTGCCGATCAACCCGGTGACAGTGGGTCTCTACATCAGTCCACCTTTCGTCATGGAGGAAGAGCCAGGCGTCTATTCCGGAATGGCGATCGACTTGTGGGAAGCGCTGGCGCACAAAAACGACATTCCGTTTGAATACGAGGTGTTTCCCACTATCCGCAGTCTCGTGGATGCGACCGCAGACAAGTCCATCGGTATCGCCGTTACCAACCTGACGATCACTCGCAAGCGTGCGGACAGGGTCGACTTTACCCAGCCCTGGTTTGATGCGGGCCTGCGCATTCTCGTTCCGGACAGTCAGGGCGCGAGCTTCAGCGAGATCATCACCGGGCTGAGTGAATCCGGTTATCTGAAAGCCTATGGCTGGCTGGCGCTCGTGATTGTTATCGCCACGGCTCTGATGACGTTGTTCGACCGGCGCTTTGACAAGAATTTTCCCCGCGGCTGGCCGGAAGGCGCATCGGAGAGTTTCTATGCGGTCATGTCGGTGGTGACATCGGGCAAGGCCCCCTCGCGCAAGAACCTCTTTGGCTGGCCGGGGCGTATCTGGCAAGCGCTGTGGCTGGTCTGCGGCATTGCAGTGATGGCGTATGTCACTTCGTCGGTGACCAGTGTCATGACCACCCTTTCGCTAACAAATCAGATCAACGGCGTTGCGGACCTGCCAGGCAAGAGCGTGGGTGTCTTCACCGGGAGCGTGGCCGAAGAGTTTGCCGAAGAAGCTGGTTGGTCCGTCCGGTCCTATGACGATATCGAGAGTGCTGTTTCCGCCCTGAGCAACGGTGACGTCGATGCCGTTGTCGGCGATGCTCCCGTCCTTGAGTATTACGCCCACAATCACCCGCGGGCGAATGTCGACGTGGTGGGGCCGATCTTCGAGCCGGACAAATACGGTTTTGCCGTCGCCCATGGCAGCCGCTGGACAAGGCCGCTGACCCTGGAACTGCTCACGGCGCATGAAACCAATCTGATCGAGGACCTGCGCGTGCGCTACTTTGGCGATGAGCGCTAGGGGCGGACCCGTACATTGGAGACGAAATGGTGTGAGGAGAACCAGTCCGGTCAGATGCTTCCGTCTTTAGCTGCGGGTACACACCTAGACCTGCGGCTGCGCGGCAGCCCTCAACCAGTCGACGACCACGGCTGCCGTTTCCCGGTTCCGGCTTTGGTGCGACAGCACGGCGTGATAGGCGTTGTCCGGCTGAAGTCGCGGCAGACCGGCAGAAACCAGCAGGCCTTTTTCGACCTGATCGCCGGTGATCGAGCGCCAGCCGAGCATGACACCGTGTCCGGAGATGGCTGCCTGGGTGGCCTGGACATAGTTGGAGAACCTTAGTCCCTTGGCGGAGCCTGCCGCTTTCTGGTGCGTGCGCGCAAGATAGTCCGGCCAGGAGAGCCAGCGCCGATCGCTGGTGTCCACATGGATCAGAAAGGCGGTGCCAAGGTTGCCGTCGTCGCTCCTTATCCGTTCGGCCAGGGACGGGGAGCAGACGGGCTCCACGGTTTCCCGGAACAGAAGATCCACCGTGCCATCGTCCCAGCGGCCGTCACCGTAGCGCATGGCGATATCCGTACCCTGACCAAGCCGGGGCACCTCCTGCTGCGTGGTGTGAACGTTCACCGCGATGTCCGGATGGTCGATGTAAAAGGCCTCCAGACGCGGCATCAGCCAGTAGGTGGCAAAGCCGATGGTGCATGCAACGGTGACGGAGGCACCGGCCGGGTCGGTGAGCGCGCGGATGTCGTTCAGCGCTTCACTCAGCCGTTCCGTGTTCTCGATAACAGCCTTCAGCAGGATTTCGCCGGCTTCCGTAAGGCCCGAGGGGCGCGTGCTGCGGTCGATCAGGGCGGCGCCGATATGCTCTTCCAGTTGGCGCAACGCCTGGCTGACCGCCGACATGGACACATTGAGTTCAGCCGCCGCGGCCTTGGTGCCACCAGCGCGTTGAACCGTCTCGAAAACGGTGAGCAGCCTGAGCGGAGGAAGCCGAAGCATGTGTCCATCCAAGTTAAGTGAATGCTTAATTTAAGTTTCGATTTTATCGCCTTTTCAAATCGGTAGCGCAAGAGCAACTTCATGAAAGCTATTTGGAACGCTGGGCCTTTCAGTGATGCGCGCAAGGCATCTGAAGGGCCGTTGAACTAAACTTAGAAGGACGGATCTAATGCTTGGAACAGGTGATGCGGGTGTATTGCTTCAGGAAAAGGGGCTCGATGTACCGCTGAGCAACGGACAAACCGCCTACTTCAATTACTACTGGCTGCGCGACAATTGCCCGAGTTCCTTCGATCCGGAAACCCGGGAGCGGGTCAACGACATCTTCGCTCTGGATGAAGCGCCGAGGGCAGCTTCCGCGGCCATCGTCGGCGGTGATCTGGAAATCGCCTGGGCCGGCACCAACGACGTCTCCCGTCTGCCGCTGTCGCTGCTCTCGGCTTACTCCGCCGGCGAAAAACGGCCGGACATCGCGAACCTGCCGCGTGAACCCTGGTATGGCGATCACTACGCCAAGATGGCGCGTTTTTCCTATGACGAGGTCATGGAAGATACCGGGCGCCGGCGCGACTGGGCCAAGGCGATGCTGACCGACGGTGTTGCGCTCCTGACCGGTCTGCCGGATACGGATGAAGCGCTCACCGATACCGCCGGCCTCATCGGTTACGTGCGACCGAGCTACTTCGGCTTGACGTTCGAGGTCAAAACCCACATCAAACCGACCAACCTTGCCTTTACCTCCAAGGCGCTGCCGCTCCACACGGATCTGCCGGACGAGGATCTGGCGCCGGGCGTGCAGTTCCTGCACTGCCGGGCCAATACGGTGGAAGGCGGCAACAGCATCTTTGTCGACGGGCTGGCGGTCGCGGAAGATTTCCGCAAGGCCTATCCTGAAGACTTTGACCTTCTGGTCAACGTGGACGTGCCCTATTTCTGCGAGCATGACACCTTCGACATGCGCTCCCGCCAGCGGGTAATCGAGCTGGATGAACACGGCAATATCTCCGGTGTCACGATCAGCCAGCACCATGCCGATATCTTCGACATGCCGCAGCATGAGCTGGACCGCTACTATCCGGCATTCTGCCGCTTCGGCCGGATGATGCGGGACAAGAAGTATCTGATGCAGTTCCGTCTGAATGCGGGTGAATGTATCGTCTTCGACAATCACCGCATCGTGCATGGCCGGGCCGCCTATTCGGCAACCAGTGGCGAACGGCACCTGCGCGGCTGCTACACCGACCGGGGCGAACTGCGCTCCACTTACCGGATCCTGTCCGGGGAAGGACGGTTCAAATGAGTGTTGTGACGGACGTACGCTTCGGGGCGGACCCGGACCGGCAAAGCGAACAGGCCCTGCGTGAGGATCTCGCAGCCGTCTTCCGTCTGGCTGTGAAATTCGGCTGGAGCGAATCCGTCGGCAATCATTTCAGTGCGGCGGTTTCCGACGACGGGTCGAAGTTCCTGATGAACCCGAAGTGGCGCCATTTCGCGGAAATCCGGGCCAGCGACCTTCTGCTGCTCGATGCCAATGACGACACGGTGATGGCGAGCGAAAATGCGCCGGACCCGTCCGCCTGGTGCATTCACGGCACGGTTCACCGGGCCAATCCCAAGGCGCGGGTGCTGTTTCACTGCCATCCGCCCAATGCCACGGCACTGGCGACGTTGCAGGATCCGTCGATGAAGCCGATCGATCTGAACACGGCCCGCTTCTTCGGCAAGGTCGCGGTCGATCTCGGCTTCGGCGGCATGGCCGACGAGGCGGAGGAGGGCCGGCGGATTGCCGAAACGCTGGGCGAAAAGCCTGTTCTGGTGATGGGCAATCACGGGGTTTCGATCTCTGCCGTCACCGTCGCCGAAGCCTTCGAGCATCTCTATTTCTTCGAACGCGCCGCAGAAACGCTGCTGAAAGCCTATGCCACTGGCCAGCCACTTGCTGTCATGTCGGACAATCTGGCCGCCAAGACGGCCGCCGAATGGGAACCCTATGTCGGCATGGGCTATGCCCATTTCGACTACTGGAAGCGTGATCTCGACCGGAGCGAGCCGGATTATCGGGACTGATACCTGCACATTTCGACATGCTTTCGCCTCTCCAGTCTGGGGAGGCGAAATGCGTTCAGCGCCACTCTCGATGTCGCCCGGGCGAGCGACGCGAGACCCGGGGCCCCCTCGCAAGGCACATTGCTGAGGCCTGTGAGTGGATTGGATAAATGTGCTCCAACTCAATGATCTCTCTGAAAATGAGTGGCCCGGGATCTCGCTGCAATCGTTCGGCTGACATCGGAGGCAGCAGCTCGCCGTCATTCCGGACAGCGGGGTGCATGGCGGCATCGCGTGAGCCGGAATCCAGATGTCAGCGCGAGCTTCAGCGAGCTCCTAGTCATGGGTCATCTCTCCAATTTTGAGCAGGAGCGGCTTTGCCGCAAGTTATGTCCGGGTTCGGGATCAGCGTTCGGCTTCCGCCTCACTTGTCCGGATTGACGGCCGGACAAACGTTCCTGCCATGGGCCGCCGAAACAGCAGAAATTCGCCCTGTAGTAGCGACCTAATACCCGTTGGAGCCTGCTGCCTGCTAGCCTTCCTTCATCGCTATTTGCCACGCTGGAGGACGAAGCATGAGTGCGAAGAAGATCCTGATGATCACGGGTGATTTCACCGAAGATTACGAGACCATGGTGCCGTTTCAGACGCTGCTGGCCATGGGATATACGGTCGACGCGGTTTGCCCCGGCAAGAAGGCGGGCGACACGGTTGCCACCTGCATCCACGATTTCGAAGGCGACCAGACCTATTCCGAAAAACGCGGCCATAACTTCACGCTGAATGCCACTTTCGCCGAGGTTGACGTTGCCAGCTACGATGCCCTGGTAATCCCGGGTGGCCGGGCCCCGGAATATCTGCGGCTTGACGCGGCTGTTCTCGATGCCGTGAAGCATTTCATGGATGCGGACAAGCCGGTTGCCGCAATCTGCCACGGAGCGCAGATCCTGACCGCTGCCAAGGTCATCGAGGGCCGCACCGTATCGGCCTATCCGGCCTGCCGTCCGGAGGTGGAACTTGCCGGTGCCACCTATGCCGATATTGCCATTGACGGTGCCGTGACCGACGGCAACCTTGTCACCGCTCCGGCCTGGCCGGCCCATCCGGCATGGCTGTCGCAGTTCCATGCGGTTCTGAGCGGCGCAGCCGCCGGCTCCATGGCTGCCTAAGGCAAAAGGTGCGGGCCAGTCGATTGGGCCGCACCGCCAATTCTCCCCCTGTTTTCGTTTTGAGAAAGCGCCAGAGCGCTGTCTGGAAGGACGGCGCTGCAAGCTCCCGGGGGGGGCGCTGGTCATGCCATGTCTGACCTCTTTCTCAAAAGAGAGAAGGGGGCTAGGCTATGGCCGAGCAACGGACGTTGGCGCGCCTTGCGAAGTTTCGGGGTCTTCGCTTGTCCCCTGACGAACCGGAGGAAGCATCATGTGCAAACTCTTCATCGAAGCAGATTCCACGCTTTGGGAAAGCACGACAAAGTCGTTGCGCATCGATGGCATGGTGACATCGGTGCGGCTGGAAACTTTCTTCTGGAAGGTTCTGGACGAGATTGCCGGACGGGACGGCATGAATGTGGTGCAACTGATCACCAAGCTTCATCATGAAAGCATCGACGCGGGACACGACCTCGGGAACTTCACGAGTTTTCTGCGGGTGTGCTGCGGCCGCTATCTGGCGCTGCAATTGTCCGGCGATGTGCCGACCGACAAGCGCCTGCCGATTGCAGGCCTTGATGCAGACGGCATTCTGGAAGCCGAGACCGGCCGTATGCACTGAGGCAAGCGGCGGAGTGAGCGCAGTCTTTTTTCCATCGTCATCCCGGCCAGCCGGAACGACGATGGAAAGATAGGTTTTGGAACCTGGTGAAACGCTTGTTCAGGCTGCGGCTTTCTGTGAAAGCGCAAGCCGCATGTCTTCGGCAACCTCTACCGGGGCAGCTTCTGTCGGAACCTGGAAGAGGCCCAGTTTTTTCGTCACCTTGCCCAACATCACCGAGGCGGTCATCCAGACCAGCAAGGGTGCGACCACCAGCGGCAGAGCAACAGGCAGCAGCCAGTAGAACATTTCCGGCGCATAGCTGTGCGAGAAGGCGATGGCGCCGGCGCCTGCAATGCTCATCCACCACGTGGCGGAAAACGCCGCCGAGATCGGCAGGGACCCGTCATCCCGATCGGCTGTCGGCCAGCCGCTGTCGGCCCCCGTCAGTACCTGAAACACCGAACGGCAGTGAAACATCATGTGGATCGGCGCAAGGATCGAGGTCAGCAGGATTTCCAGTAAGAAGCTGATCAGGAGGCGCACAGGGCCGCCAAAGTCCGCCGAATTGCCGCCAAGGAGCGCCCGTGCCACCAGCAGGAGCTTTGGCAGGATGAGCAGTGCCACCAGACCGAACAGCAGGGCAAGCGCTGTCGTCGTTTCCGGATGGGGAAAGACCGGGAAGGGAGAGTGCCCGTCGAAATAGACGGGGGGCGGCGCCACCAGCGGAGCGGCAAGGCTTGCCAGCAGGAAGACGCACCAGATCGGCGAGGCAAGATAGGCGAAAACACCTTGCAGGATCGAAATCCGGCTCCAGAAACGGAAACGGGGGGCCGCCAGAATGCGGCTGTGCTGCAGATTGCCCTGGCACCAGCGCCGGTCGCGCTTGGCGTAGTCGACCATATTGGCCGGCGCTTCCTCGTATGACCCGGTGAGGTCCGGATCGAGATGAACCTTCCAGCCATCCCGTGCCAGTAGCGCGGCTTCGACGGTGTCATGGCTTAGGATATGACCGCCGAAGGGCGGTTTGCCGGTGAGGGGGGCCATGCCGCAGGCGGCAGCAAAAGCGCGGGTGCGGATCAGGGCGTTATGACCCCAGAAGGTTCCTTCCTCACCCTGAACCGCTGCGAGTCCGCGCGCGAAATAAGGGCCGTAGAGACCGGTCGCGAATTGCAACAGGCGGCCGAACAAGGTGGAAAGCCCGATGATCTGCGGCAGCGATTGCAGCAAACCGAGGCGCGGATCGGCTTCCATGCGCCGGACCATCTCCAGAATGGTCTTTCCGTCCATCAGGCTGTCGGCATCAAGCACCAGCATATATTCGTAGGCACCACCGGACGTCGTCAGGAAATCGGCGATATTGCCCGCTTTGCGGCCGATGTTCTGCTCACGCCGCCGGTAGAACAGGCGGCCGCCGGCATTCTGGCGAACGAGCAACTGTTGGTAGGCGCGCTGCTCCGCCTCGCCGACGTCGTCTTTGGTGGTGTCGGACAGGACGAAGAAATCGAACCGGTCTGCCGCAGGCAGGGCGGCAACCGATTTCATGATGGCCTCCAGGCGGGCGAACACCGGTCCGGTGGCTTCGTTGTAGATCGGCAGGAGAATGGCGGTGCGGCCTTCCGGAAGATTGACGCCCGTCGATCTTTCCTCGGGCGGAAACAGGATGCCGAAGAGGGCTATGCATCCACCCCAGGCCAGCCAGAACGAGGCGACTGCCATGAGCGCGATGCGGATGATGTCCAGCCAGTCGAACCCGTCCGACTGGACAACGATGGCAAACATGTAGGATGCCCCTGTGGTCAGGCACAGGGCGATCACTGCCATGGCCAGCCGCCGAAAGGCCGTCGACCAGGCTTCGGGGCCGGCCTTCTTCATGTCAGCGATCCTTGGCTGGAACCGGAACGCGCTTCAACTGCGGAGCCAAGGGCTGCAAGGCCCGATGCCACAGGGCAACGAGCGGCGCAAAACGAACGGCCAGCGGCGGGTTGAGATCATGCTGCGGCATTTCCAGCCCATGGCGGGGGGCTGGCACCGGCAAGGTCCTGATGAAGGTCTCCCGGTCCTGCGGCATGGCGGTGACGTGGTTGATACCATGCCGGGCTGCAGGCGAGCTGGCGAGAGCGGACAAGAGCACGTCGTCACCAAGGTCTGGGCGCTTCAGGACAGACCGGATTTCGTCAAGCAGATCGCTGTCGGCGAAAAGGGCGGCCGTAGTGGCCGTCTGATGATCGATACTCACATGCTGTGTCATCTGTTCCCACTCCACTGATACATCCAGGTTTCCGTTACATCCGCCCCATCCAGTTGCAGGGCGAGGATGAACTCCACCGGTATTTCCTGATCGTCCCGCGCGATATCGAGCACGGCACGCCAACTGCCGCTTTCCAGACGCTGGACGAACTGGTGTTCCACCTTGCCGTTCTGCAGCGTCAGTCTTGCCGTCAGAGGAGCGTCCGCCCCCATGTCAGCCAGATTGCCACCGGCAAATTCCACGACGAATTTGCGCAGTTTCGGATCCGGATCGGAGGCGGCCGCGCCACCATGCCCTGTGCTGGTCGCGATCACCTGTGCCAGCTCAGTGCCCGGTTCCGGTTCCCGGCCCCAGATCACCCGATAGGCGAAACGGTGCTCGGAGCCTGCCTTGGCGCCGTTTTCCGGAACCCAGCAGGCGACGAGGTTGTCGTAGATCTCTTTTTCGGCCGGGATCTCCGCCAGCATGACCTGGCCTTTGCCCCAGTCGTTGACCGGCTCGATCCAGAGTGACGGACGGCGCTGATATTTTGCTTCCGTATCCTGGTAATGATCGAAATCCCGGTCCCGCTGCAGCAGGCCGAAGCCGGCCGGGTTCTCTTCGTTGAAGAACGAGAGGGCAAGCTTCTCCGGATTACGGGCCGGGCGCCACAGGCGCTGTCCGTTCTGGCGCAGGATCAGCAGGCCGTCGTTGTCGTGAACTTCCGGACGGTAGTCGTCGAAGGTCGTGCGATCGTTCTCGCCGAACAGATACATGGACGTCAGCGGTGCGATGCCGAGACGTTCGACATCGTCGCGCAGGAAGATGCGCGCGTCGACTTCCATCACCGTGTTGATGCCCGGTTTGATGGTGAACTGGTAGGCGCCAGCGACGCGCTCGCTTTCAAGCTCCGCATAAAGCCGCATTTCAGCGGCGCCGTCCGTCGGACGTTCAAGATAGAACTTCGTGAAGCGTGGGAACTCCTCCGGTCCGGCGATGGCGGTGTCTATCGCAAGTCCGCGTGCGGACAGGCCGTAGACGTTGCCCTTGCCGAGCGCCCGGAAATAGCTTGCCCCCAGGAACACCGCCAATTCGTCGAAATATTCCGGCGTGTTCAGCGGGTGGTGCAGGCGGAATCCGGCGATGCCCGGCAGGTCCACATCCTTGAACTTCTCCGGATCCAGCGGCTCACGGTATTCGAAATCCGCGCCGGTGAAGTGCAGCTCGCTGATCTTGCCGTCGACAATCTCGTAAAGTTCCACCGGCTCCTTGTAGAGCCAGCCCGGGTGGAAGGCTTGCAGTTGATAGTTGCTGCGGGTGTCTTTCCAGACCGACCTTTCGGGATTGAAGCGTATGGCCCGATGCTGGTCATAATCGAGCTTGGCGAGAATCTCGGGCAGGGCCTGGACATTGGGGCTAAAGGCGTTGCCTGCCTTTTCCTTCATCCGCTCGACGAGTGCCGCAAAGTCGAATTCTTCGCCCGCCGCAAAGGATCCGCCCGATTGTGCAGGTGCGGTATTCTCTGCAGCGAATGCAGCGCGCAGATTCGCGCTTGCCAATGCGCCGGCCGCAAGGGCCGTTGCCGATAAAAACGTGCGTCGATTGATCACGACGATTGGTCACCTTGTTGAAATTAAAGTGTTCTTTGTGGTTCGTTTGTTGAATGAGCACGCGCACTGAAGCAATTTTATGGAGAAATACGGTCCAAAAAATGGCATTCCTGTGCAGCGCAGCATCGTACGCCTGTTTGGTTGTTTTTCAAACGCCCAAACTGCGGGTTGGTTTCAAAATTAATCGGAAAAAGATGCAACCTAGGATTCGGTTGCAATCATTTCGGCTACATAATCAGCAATTGCCATTGCCGAAGTCAGGCCGGGGGATTCGATTCCGTAAAGGGCGACCAGGCCTTCAAGTCCGTGGTGCGCAGGGCCGTCAATGCGGAAGTCTGCGGCGAGTTCCCCGGGGCCGGATATCTTGGGCCGGATGCCGGAATAGTCGGGCACCAGCACACCGTCGGCAAGGTCCGGCCAATAGCGGCGGATGGCAGCGTAGAAACGTTCACCGCGGGCCGGGTCGACCCGGTAGTCCATCGTCTCCACCCATTCCACATCCGGTCCGAAGCGCGCCTGGTGCTGCAGGTCGAGCGTCAGGTGAACACCGAGCCCGCCGGGCTCCGGCACGGGGTAGATGAGCCTGGAAAACGGTGCCTTGCCCTGAAGTTTGAAATAGCTGCCCTTTGCAAGATAGGCGGCAGGAGGGTTGGCACCTTCCAGCGCAGACGCCAATTGAGGCGCGCCGTGGCCCGCCGAAAGGATCAGCTCCTTGCAGGTAAGGGCGTAGGTGTCGGCCCCGTCCGTCTCGGCATGTACCCGGTACCCGCCCTGTTCCAGGAGTTCCAGCCGTGCGACCCTGGTGTTCAGCACAACCTGGCCGCCGTTTGCTTCCAGCCCGCCCTGAAGAGCGAGCATGAACCCGTGACTGTCGACAATGCCGGTGGAGGGAGACTGCAGGGCGCCGGTGCAGGCAAGGTCCGGTTCGGAGCGTTTCAGGCTGTCCCTGTCCACAAACACGAGATCTGAAACGCCGTTTTCCGCGGCTTTGCGCCGGATTGACTCAAGTTGCTCCAGTTGATCGTTATTGGACGCAACGATCAGTTTGCCAATGCGCTCGAAACCGACGCCGTTCTCGGCGCAAAACCGGTAAAGCTGCTCCTTGCCTTTGACGCACAGACGGGCCTTCAGACTGCCTGCCGGGTAATAGATGCCTGCATGGATGACTTCCTAATTGCGGGCGCTGGTCTCCGATCCGATGAGGCCGTGCTGCTCCAGAACCATCACCTCACGACCGGTCAAAGCCTGTGCACGCGCAATCGCAAGCCCGACGGCGCCAGCGCCGATGACGATGGTTTCAAGGTCATGCATGGTGTTGCAGGTTATCCTGGTCGTGCGTTCGTTTCTTTGTTGGCCCGTCATGCCACGGCTTGGCCCAGACGTCGATGCTGGAGTTGCGGGTGGGCACAAGGGCAAGGAACTCAAATCAACAAACGTCGGCTCTGCCCTGGATTGAAACTCATAATTCTTTTCCCGTCATTGCCGCCTCGACCCGGCAATCTATCCCGTTCGGGTGCGGAGCAACGAGCATCGGTGAATTAAATCGATAGGTGCGGCATGGCTGCCATGGTCGAGCCATGGCATAACGGTGGAGGGATGTTTGCTCCACTCCAGTTTGCAACCTGAAAATGTTCTTGAAGGGACTGCCGGCACAAAGCGGCAGCGATGTCATGGTCAGGCGGTGACGGACCGGAGAAAATCAGGTGTGCAGCCCCGGGCCGATGAACGGTCCGGGGCGCATATCAACAAACGGGATCAGCTCCACCAGGCTTCCGGTGCGAAGGAGCCTGCGGCGTCTTCGATGACCTGGCCGACCTGGAACAGCGTGCTCTCGTCGAACGGTTTGCCGATGAGCTGCAGGCCGAGCGGCAGGCCATTGTTGTCGAGGCCGGCCGGAACGGAAATGCCCGGAAGACCGGCCATGTTCACGGTCACGGTGAAAATGTCGTTGAGGTACATTTTCACCGGATCGGAATGAAGGTCCTGGTCGGCAACACCGAATGCGGCCGACGGGGTTGCCGGGGTCAGGATGGTGTCGACACCGTTTTCCCAGGCAAGGTCGAAGTCGCGCTTGATGAGCGTGCGAACCTTCTGGGCTTTCAGGTAATAGGCATCGTAGTACCCGGCAGACAGAACGTAGGTGCCGATCAGGATACGGCGCTTGACCTCTTCGCCGAAGCCTGCGGCGCGGGTGTTCTCGTACATCTCAACGATGTCCTTGCCAGGAACGCGCAGGCCATAGCGCACGCCGTCATAACGGGCAAGGTTCGAGGACGCCTCCGCCGGTGCCACGATGTAATAGGCCGGCAGGGCGTATTTGGTGTGTGGCATCGCGATGTCGACGATTTCTGCGCCGGCATCCTTCAGCCAGTCGATACCCTTCTGCCACAGGGCTTCAATGTCAGCGGGCATACCCTCCAGGCGATATTCTGCCGGAATGCCGATCTTCAGACCCTTTACCGACTTGCCGATGGCAGCTTCATAATCCGGCACGGGCAGATCCACCGAAGTGGTGTCCTTGGCGTCGACGGAGGCCATCGACTTCAGCATGATGGCGCTGTCACGCACGGTGTGGGCGATCGGGCCGGCCTGGTCGAGCGAGGAGGCAAAGGCGACGACGCCCCAGCGCGAGCAACGGCCATAGGTCGGCTTGATGCCGACGGTGCCGGTGAACGCGGCCGGCTGACGGATGGAGCCGCCGGTATCGGTGGCGGTGGCACCCATGCACATGCGGGCGGCAACGGCGGCAGCCGATCCGCCGGAAGACCCACCGGGAACCAGATCCTGGTTGGAGCCCTTCTTGCGCCACGGGTTGATCACGGGGCCGTAGTAGGAAGTTTCGTTGGAAGAGCCCATGGCGAACTCGTCCATGTTCAGTTTGCCGAGCATGACGGCACCGTCGGCCCACAGGTTGGACGTGACGGTGGATTCGTACGCCGGCTTGAAGCCATCCAGAATGTGGCTGCACGCCTGGGTGTGCACGCCCTTTGTAGCAAACAGGTCCTTGATGCCGAGCGGAATGCCTTCCAGCGCACCGCCTTCACCCTTGGCGAGCTTGGCGTCGGAGGCCTTTGCCATGTCGCGCGCCTTGTCGGCGGTCACGGTCACATAGGCGTTCAGTTTTTCGTTGGCTGTCTCGATGTTCCTGATGAAGGCATCGGTCAGTTCCAGGGACGTGTAGTCCTTGTTCTTCAGGCCTTCACGGGCCTCGGCAATGGTCAGTTTGGTCAGATCGGTCATGGATTTGAACTCTCAGGCGGTCACGAGGGACCGGGAATAGAAGATGGAATAGGGACTGTCGGGATAATCGAGCACCGGGCCGCAGCGGCTGAAGCCCGCACGTTCATAGACGCGCCAGGCTGCCGGGTGTTTGTCGCCGGTTTCCAGCACGAGCCTGGAATGGCCCTCCCGGGTTGCCTGCGCAATGATCCGGTCCAGAATGCTGCCTCCCAGGCCGAGGCCCTGATAGGCCGGTCTGGTGTACATGCGCTTGACTTCGGCAACGCCGTCAGCGTGCCGGTGCAGGGCGCCGCATGCAGCTGCCTTGCCGTCGATCCGGGCGACGAAGACGGTCGTTGCCTCGCCGGCCATCTCTTCGGCCGTCATGTGATAGCAGGCCTCGGGCGGGCTCAGCGTCAGCAGCAGGGCGTTCAGCTCGGCAATCATCTCGCCCATGTCTGCAGACAGGGGCGTTTCGATGGCGATAGCTGGAACGGGTGCGGTCATCCGGGGTGGGCCGCTTATTCGACGACTTTCGGCACCATGAAGAAGTGATCTTCGGAAGCCGGTGCATTCAGGGTGATGTCGTCGGCCTTGTTGCCGTCGGTCACGCCGTCGGCGCGCTTTTTCATGGTCTGCTCGACCACGGAGGTCAGCGGTTCGACGCCGGAAATGTCGACTTCGTCCAGCTGTTCGACAAAGCCGAGAATGGCGTTCAGTTCGCCGGTCATGCGGGTCGCGTCTTCTTCGCTCACCTTGATGCGTGCCAGGCGGGCAACGCGTTTCACCGTATCGGTATCAACAGACATGTGTTCCTCGTCGTTACTGGTGCCCGAAGCGGATGTCCGCTCAAGGCTTGGGCTCTTCTTGCTGCGACAGCGCGCCGAACGCAAGTGTGCGGGCTTGCGTTGCCGGTGATTTCGGAATAAATCGGTACCAGTGGTAACCGAAATAGGGATGAGTGCATGACCCAGTCCTCCGAAACCATCCGTCCATTGTCGATGGCAGCAGTCGTCTATCTGGCATTCGAGCCGGCATGGCTGGCGCTCAGCCGCCAGGAGCGGGGAGAGATTGCCGGTCAGATCGGCGAAATCCTGGCACGCCATCCGAAGGTTGTCTTCGAATGGTTCGACGCAGATGCGCTGGCGGGCGGCTTTTCCGATTTCGCAATTTGCCGGTTTTCCGACATGCGCGCCTATCACCACCTGTGGGAGGAACTGCGCGACACCGTGATCTTCTCCAAACCCTATGCCCGGATCGTCAACGTGACGACCGGCATCGAGAACGGGTTCCAGGATTATGAAGCTGCCCTTGAAGAGGCTGCCGGTGCCTGAAGACAGTACGGCCGGCCGGCCACAGGAGGAGCGGGTCAGCAAGGCGCTTCTGGAGGCCACGTTGATGGAACTGGCCGAGAACGGCTACGAGAAAACCACGATTGCCGCCATTGCCGCACGAGCGCGCACCAGCAAGCAGGCGGTCTATCGGCGCTATGCAGACAAGGGCGCGCTGATTGCAGCCGCTGTCGAGGCGGCTCTTGCCAGGGTCAATCCGGCGCCGCCCCAGCGAGGCAGCGTCGCGGAGGATCTGCGGCAGTGTCTGTCCAACACCGTTGCGGCCTTGCAGGATACAGCGCTGGGCGCGGCGGTTCGCGCACTGGTGCCCTATCGCGGCAGGCCGGATCTCGCCGGCGTTCTGGATGAGGCAGAGGCTGCCCGGCGTCTGGTCCTGCGCCAGATCTTCATCGCGACCCCGTTCGAAGCTGACATGGAAGCGCGGATCGATCTTCTCCTCGGGCTCATCTATTTCCGCCTGCTGATCCGCAATATCAGGATCGAGACGAGGGACATCGAGACAGCCATCTATCTGGTGCTGGGGCTGGTGGCGCCACGTGAACCGGCACCGCGTCAGGAGCTTCCAGGCCTCCCGGGATTGTGAAGCGGCTCACCATCACGTTTTTCTCGCCCGCCGTTAGCGGCTCTGTGAACAAGGGTGATTGGCCAATTTCTGCAGCAGAAGACATGGTTTTTCGCGTGGAACGTAAGGCTCCACGTCATTATGCCATTTCACACTCCATTGGAGACGCACATGACGCTCTATACGTCCAAATCCGTTCTGCTGGGACTGACCGCGCTCTTCTCCGCTGCTGCCTTTACTGCTTCCGCCGACGAGATCACCACCTTCACCAAAGGCGGGGCCGCAATTGGCGGAACCGATCCGGTGGCCTATTTCACGGCCGGAAAACCGGTTGCCGGCTCCGACGAATTCACCGCGGAATATGACGACGTCACCTGGAAGTTCTCGTCTGCCGAAAACCGCGACAAATTCCTTGCCGACCCGGCGAAATATGCCCCGCAATACGGCGGTTTCTGTGCCTTCGGTGCGGCCATGGGATTCAAGGTGCCGGTGGTGCCGGAAGCCTGGTCCATTGTGGACGGCAAGCTTTACCTGAACAACTCCCTGAAGGTTCAGGAACGGTTCGAGGAAGATGTGCCGGGCTATATCCGTAAGGCGACCCTTAACTGGGACATCATCAAGGACAAGAACCCGGGCGACCTGAAAGAACCGATCATCCGCGAGTGACGCGGGGGTTGCAGTTTTCAGCGGCAAACCCGCCAGCCGGCGGGCTCAGGCCTCTTTGCAGGAAAACCAACTTCTCATCGTCATTCCGGCAAAACACGGAGCGGGGGCGGGATTGGGGAGGCGTGAAGCCTCTCCTGAGGGCGCGGAAAGACTTTTCCAAAAGGTGGATCTTTAAATCGGCTTTCGGTGATGTTAAATCTTGAGATTATTACTCAAGATTTATGAGGTGCCCCTTGGCCACTCCACCGAAACGCAAGCCCCGCTTTCTAACCGTCAAGACGACGCGCTACCTCAGCCCCAATCTCATCCGTGTCACCTTTGCAGGTCCCGAACTGGAGGGCTTTCCGGAAGGCCACGAGGGTGCGAACTGCAAGTTGCTGCTGCCGCGCGACGGTGAAAGCCGAGAGGCCTTTGAAGCGTATTTTGGACCAGACGGACCATCCGAACGTGTTCATCCGGTTCGCACCTATACCGTTCGATCCTTCCGCAAGGAGGCGCTCGAACTCGATATCGATTTTGTTGCGCACGGCGACGAAGGCCCGGCAACGCGCTGGGCTCAGCAAGCCGCGGAAGGCGACTTCCTGGGCTTTATGGGCCCCAGCCAGCCGAAGATCACCGAGTTTCATGCCGACTGGTATCTGCTGGCAGCGGACCTTTCAGCGATGCCGGTTGTCGAAGCGACGCTTGAAGCAATGCCCCGCGATGCAAGAGGGCTTGTGCTGTTTGAAGTGCCTACGGAAGAAGACCGGCGCGACATTGCAGCCCCTGAAGGCGTTGAAATCAGGTGGTTGATCCAGGAGCGTCCACATGTGCCGTCAACTGCGCAGGTTGACCTTGTGAAGTCCCTGGAATGGCCTGCCGGAACCATCCAGACCTGCATTGCAGGTGAAAGCTCCGTCATTCGGGCGCTTCGGGATTACCTTCACAACGAGCGGAAAGTCCCCAAGGCAGACACCTACATCTCCGGCTACTGGAAAATCGGACTTGTCGAGGACGAGCACCAGCAGCTCAAACGGGCGGAAGCCGCCTGAGGCCCCTTCGCCGGAAAAGCGCACGCTTCACCGGTTGGGCGCCGTTCCAACCGGAAGGAGCTGGAAACCATCCGGTGAAGCGTGTTGGTGCACAGCTATCGTCCATCCCAACCTTGCCATCAACCTGAGATCCCTTAGATCTGTTGCTACAGGTCTTTCGGGAGGTGGTCTCATGCGTGGTTTGACAGTTGGTCTTGGTCTCTTTGTTGCTGCGGTTGGCTTTGTGCCGGCGGCCTGGGCTGCCGGTCCGGCCTTCGATTGCGCGAAAGCGGAAAGTTCGGCTGAAAAGCTGGTCTGTTCGAACGACGATCTGGGAGCGCTGGATCAGAAACTGGCGGATGTCTATGAAGGCGCGGTCGGCGTCGTGAAGTCGCTGGATGCGGGCGCGGAAGAAGAGCTCAACACGCTGAAGGCCTATCAGCGCGGCTGGGTGAAGGGGCGCGACGACTGCTGGAAGAGCGACGACGAACTCTCCTGCGTCCGCTCGGCCTATGAACGGCGGATCGCGGAGCTGACCGCGCGCTATCAACTGATCAAGGGACAGGCCCCGGTCTTTTACACCTGCAACGATAATCCGGCCGACGAGATCGTCGCGACGTTTTTCGACACGGAGCCACCGTCTGCCCGGCTGGAACGCGGCGACACGACGGAGATTGTGGTGCAGGGCCCAAGCGGATCCGGCGCACGCTACGAGGGGGACTTCGGCATTCTGTTCTGGAGCAAGGGAGACGAGGCCATGGTCGAATGGCCGCAGGGCACGTCTTTCGACTGCAAGGCGCGCAGCTGACAGGCCTTGGGATGGGCCTGTCAGGCCGCGGGAACCGGCCGGTGCGATCGCGCAACGGCCGGTCTGACCGGGATCAGCCGTCCTTGTAGTAGTAGCTGTAGCCGTTGAGGGCAGGCGCGCCGCCCAGATGTGCGTAGAGCACCTTCGACCCGGCTGGAATTTTGCCCAGCTTGACCAGGTCGATCATGCCTTGCATGGATTTGCCCTCATAGACCGGGTCGGTGATCATTGCCTCGGTCTTGGCGGCAAGCCGGATGGCGTCGTTGGTCTCTTCAGACGGAACGCCATAGGCCGGGTAGGCGTAATCGGGATTGATCACGATCTCGTCGTCCCGCACCGCGCGGCCAAGCTCCACCAGGGAGGCTGTGTTGTCGACGATCTGACGGACCTGTGCACGCGTCTGGTCCACCGTGCCGGAGGCATCGATGCCGATCACGCGGTCGGCCCGGTTCTGGTCGGCGAAGCCAACGATCATTCCGGCCTGGGTTGAGCCGGTGACCACGCAGACGATGATGTAGTCGAAGGTAAAGCCAAGCTCTTCTTCCTGCTGCTTCACTTCCTCGGCAAAGCGCACATAGCCAAGGCCGCCGTACTTGTGCACGGACGCACCGGCGGGAATGCCGTAAGGCGTGCCGCCTGCGTCGCGCACGGACTGCATGGCGTCTTCCCAACTCTGGCGGATGCCGATGTCGAAGCCGTCTTCGACCAGGCGGGAATCCGCGCCCATCAGGCGGGTCAGCAGAATGTTGCCGACCCGGTCGTAGACGGCATCATAGTGAGGTACCCACTTTTCCTGCACCACGACGCATTTCATGCCGATCTTGGCAGCGGTCGCCGCGACCATGCGAGTGTGGTTGGACTGGACACCGCCGATGGACACCAGCGTGTCGGCGCCGGAAGCGATGGCATCGGGCACGATATATTCCAGCTTGCGCAGCTTGTTGCCGCCAAAGGCAAGGCCGGAATTGCAGTCGTCCCGCTTTGCATAAATGTCGACCTTGCCGCCAAGCGCTTCGGAAAGCCGGGGCAGGTGTTCGATCGGTGTCGGACCGAAGGTGAGGGGGTAACGTTCAAACTTGCTGAGATTCATGGAGCGCACCGGATAGATTGATGATCCATTGAGAGTTGCAGAAAATTTCAGAAAGGTGCTCTCGAATTTCGGTCAATTTTTTCTGTTATTGATAAGTCTAAGTGGTTAATAATTGAAAATTGATCGAACAAATGCCGAAAAAATGAAAGAATCTTTCATGGCTGATGAGCTGGACAGGATCGACCGCAAAATTCTGAAGCTGCTGCAGCAGGATGGCCGTCTCAGTAATGCCGAACTAGCGGGGCTGGTGAACGTCAGCCCGGCCACGTGTCACAGGCGGACACAGCGCCTGTTCGACGAGGGCTTCATTCAAGGTGTGCACGCTCACGTCGATCCGCAAAAGGTCGACAGGTCGGCCCTTGTCATCGTGGGGGTTGTGCTGGACCGGTCGACGCCACAAAGTTTTGCGGAGTTCGAAGAGGTCGTTCGCAAGGCGGACTTCGTTCTCGACTGCCATCTGGTGGCGGGCGACTTTGATTATTTCCTGAAGATCCGCACGCGGGACATGACGGACTTCAACAAGCTGCACGGCGAAAAACTGATCGCGCTGCCGGGCGTGCGCCAGACCCGTACGTTCTTCGTCATGAAAGAAGTGACGGACAATGCGCCACTGCCATTCTGAAATATTTCGGCTCTCCTGGTCGCCTGGTTGCCCGCCTCGCAGACCCGGGAACTGATGAACGCCCCGGATCTGCTGCCTGGAATTCCCTTCCATTGTCCTGCCGCCAGTTAGCATCGATCGCCTAGTTCAAAAAACGGTTGCCTTGGTCACCGGCAATAAAGTACAGACTTGATATGTAATAACATAACATATCAAACTTGCTGGAGGCCTTATGTCCGATCGACGCCTGCCTGTAACCGTTCTGTCCGGGTTCCTTGGAGCGGGAAAAACCACCTTGCTCAATCGCATTCTCAACAACCGTTCCGGGTTGAAGGTGGCTGTAATCGTCAACGACATGTCGGAGGTGAATATCGACGCAGACCTGGTACGGGCTGGCGGTGCGGAGTTGAGCAAGACCGAGGAAACGCTTGTCGAGATGTCCAACGGCTGCATCTGCTGCACCTTGCGCGACGATCTGCTGAACGAGGTTCGCCGCCTGGCTGGTGAAGGGCGGTTCGACTACCTGCTTATTGAATCAACGGGAATATCCGAACCGTTGCCGGTGGCAGCGACCTTCGAATTCCGAGACGAAGCCGGCGATAGCCTCGCCGATGTGGCAAGGCTCGACACGATGGTGACGGTGGTCGATGCGGTCAATCTACTGAAGGATTACTCCAGCCATGATTTCCTGAGCGATCGGGGCGAGACGCTGGGCGAGGAGGACGAACGCACGCTGGTGCATCTCCTGACGGACCAGATAGAGTTTGCCGATGTGGTGGTTCTCAACAAGGTGGGCGCCGCGTCGGCCGGGCAGGTGGATGCAGCGCGCAAGATCATCCGCAGTCTCAACGCGGATGCGAAGATCATCGAGACCGACTACTCGGAAGTCTCGCCTTCCGACATCCTGAACACGGGACTCTTCAATTTTGACAAGGCTCATGAACACCCGATGTGGGCCAAGGAGCTTTACGGCTTTGCCGACCACATTCCCGAAACCGAGGAATATGGCGTTGCCTCCTACGTCTACCGGGCACGGCGGCCATTCGATCCGGAAAAGATCCATGAGCTGCTCAACGGGCAGTTACCGGGCGTGATCCGCGCCAAGGGCCATTTCTGGATCGGCAGCCGACCGCAGTGGGTGATCGAGTTCTCGTTGGCCGGGGCGCTCTCCAGCATCAGTCCGCTTGGCACCTGGTGGGCGTCGGTGCCGAAGGAGCGTTGGCCGGATGACGACCGCGCCCGAGCCTATGCGAAGTCGCTCTGGGTCGAGCCGTTTGGCGACCGTCGGCAGGAAATTGTCTTCATCGGTGCGGGCATCGACTGGCCGCTTCTGAAAAGCCGGCTCGACGCGTGCCTGATCGGCGAAAACGCGGGGAACGATCTATCGGCCTTTGCGCAACTGCCGGATCCCTTTCCTGCCTTCCGCCATGCGGACCGCGCAGCATGACAGCGCTGGAACCGAAGGTGGACGCCTTTTCGAACGGGCCTGCCGCGCGGGATGTGATTATCGGCCGGGATCCGGACATCCTCGCTGACATTTGCGATCCGGGCATCGCCGCCGCTATCTGGCGGCGAACGCCGGATCCCGAATTTCAGAGGTGGATGAATGCCTTGCCGAAAGACAACCTGCCGGAACTGCGCACGGTGGTGCCTGTGCATCTGGCAGAGGTGGCTGTCAGGTCGGCTTGCGAGAGCCATGGACTTCCTGCGTGTCAGGAGAGGGATATGCTGGCAAGTGATGTCGGGGCACTTGCCCTGATGCTGGCAAAGACGCTGACAGTGCGTCTGCTGCGATTGCGGCTGGATGTTTCGGAAGACGTGATGTGTCCGAAGTTCCACCAGGACAATGTTCGCGCCCGGTTGTTGTGCACCTATCGCGGGCCGGGAACGGAATATGTTCCGGAAAATGTTGCCGAGGAGACTGGCCGCATCCGTCAGGTGCCGCCTGGAGGCGTTGCCGTTTTTCGCGGCCGGCAATGGTCTTGCGGCGAAAGAACCGCTCTCTTGCACCGGTCTCCGGCCGCAACCCCGGCAGGTGGCCCGCGGCTTCTTCTGGTGATCGATCCGGCAGACTAGGCGGGCTGCATTTCCGAAGGGGACTCAGCCACGCTCTCGCGTTAGCCAGGTTTGATATCGGTCCAGGTGTCGCGTGACGATCGCGGCAAGGCAGGCATCCGTACAGATCATCTCTGGGGTGATGGCATTGCTGGTGAGGCCAAGCGAAAATCCGGCTTCGCTGACGATTTCGGCAGACATGGTCCGGAGGATCTCTTCCAGCTGAACCGGGGCAAAGGCGTGGCGGGAGGTGACGTGGGCAAGGGCGACCGGCTTGCCGGGAAACTTCTGACAGCCAACCATCCAGTCGAGAGTGTTTTTGAAGCTGCCAGGCAGTGCATGCATGTATTCCGGCACGGCGAACAGCAGCCCGTCGGCGCGTGCAACCTGTTCGCGCAGCTCGATGACGATTTCCGGCAGGCGGTCTGTAATATCCAGATCCGGCACGAAATGCGGCAGATCGCCGATGCGGTCATAGCGGTTGAGAACGAGCCCGTCGGGCGCCAGTTGTTCTGCTGCGCTCAGCAGGGCCAGATTGGACGATGCGGCACGAAGACTGCCGCAAAATGTAAGGATCCTGAAAGGCAAGGGATCGGTCCGGCTGAGGGTGTCGAGAGGCGAGCCTATCGGATTCGCCCCTTCGCGTGATCCCCCGAACGCCTTCTTGCGTGTTCCGGTTTACCGGCTGGCGGCTGCCAGGGCCGCACCGAAGCCGACAAAGAGCGTGCCTGTGACCCGACGCACCCAGAGCATCCGTTTTGCGGAGGTCAGGAAGCGGCGCATATGGCCGCCTGCATAGGCAATCGCGGCATGGTTGGCGAAACACAGGGCGGCATAGGTGAAGGACAGCACCGAGATCTCCATGAGATCTATGCCGTCGGCCCGCATGAACTGCGGGAACAGAGCGGTGATGACCAGAATGGCTTTCGGATTGGTGATGGACACCAGCAGCGCTTCCAGAAACAGTTTTCTAGGGCTCTTGCGCGCGATCAGGACGCCATCTTCCACATGAAAGGCCGACTTGTCGCGCCAGATCTTGATGCCGATGAAGATCAGATAGGCGGCGCCAATAATCTTCAGCACCGTGAAGGCCACGGCTGAGGCTGCCATCAGGGCGCCGAAGCCAAGGGCGACGGCGTAGCCCAGGATCACCAGACCGGTGGCGTTGCCCGCGGCCGACGCAAGGGTCGCGTTGCGGCCGAAGCGGAGCGTGTTGGAAATGGCCAGCATGACCGCCGGGCCGGGGCTGACGGCAGGCAGAAGCGAGACGGCAATGAAGAGGAGCCAAAGATCTATCGGCATTTCGGTTCTCAAGAAATAGGCTGCGGAATGCAGCCGGAGAGGTGTTTCAGGGGTGCTTCAGGGCAGGAGCTTGCCGTCACGCACGGCCTGATTCAGCAGGTCCTGGGCAAAGTCCCAAAGACCGGGGAAGGGCGACAGACGGGATTCCTTGGTCAGTCTCAAGGCTTCTGCGGAAATAGGCTCGTGGGTCGGATCGTCCAGGCCAGAGGCAAAGACCAAAACCATCGGGTGCAGGGCGTCCATGGCATTGGCGAATTTGGCTTCCGGCGTTTCATTGGCCTCAAATTCCAGCCACAGGGCCTTGAAATCAAGTCCCTGGGAGGTTGGAAGCAGGGCAAACAGCCGGCTGGCAGCGGCCTGCTCCAGATCCTTGATTCCGGCCCTGTTGTCGTCGGTGACCCAATGGTCGCCAGCATCGATCTCCACAAGGTCGTGTACGGCGAGCAGCTTGACGACGTGGCTGATGTCGGTGCCGGCCGGGGCATGTTCGGCAAGGGTCAGCGTCTGCAGGATCACGTGCCAGCAGTGTTCGGCCGTCGTCTCGCGCCGGGCACCGCACGTGAGCTGGTTGAGCCGGACCACTTCCTTCAGCTTGTCGGTTTCCAGAAGAAACGCGACCTGCTTTTGCAAGGTGCCGTTCATCAGATCTCGCCCATGGCCCGGCGGAAGCGCGCGACACTTTCGGCAAAGCCGTAGATCAGCGCATCGGCGGTGAAACCATGGCCGATCGACATTTCCCGAATGAAGGGCGCGCGCGCCATCAGGGCAGGGATGTTTTCAACGGTCAGATCGTGCCCGGCATTGACGCCAAGCCCGCAGGCCTTGGCGGCTTCCGCCGTGGCGACGATCTTGTCGAGTTCCTTCTCGGCGCGTGCCGGGTCGTCGTAGCAGGCGCCATAGGGCCCGGTATAGATCTCGATGCGCTCGGCCCCGAGCCTTGCGGCGTGTTCGGGCGCGGCCGGATCCGGATCGCAGAAGAGAGAAACCGTGACGGCCCATTCCTTGGCAGCGGCAATCGCCGTTTCCAGGGCGCCGGTGTCTTTCGAAAAGTCCCAGCCGTGGTCCGAGGTCGTCTGCTGCGGGTCGTCCGGCACGAACAGCACCTGTTCAGGGCGCGCGTCCTCCACCAGCTTCATGAAGTCGGGGGCCGGGTAGCCTTCCAGGCAAAGCTCCTTGTTCGGGAACCTGTCCTCGATCAACTCGGAAAGCTCGAACACGTCCGTCTTGCGGATATGCCGTTCGTCCGGACGGGGATGGACGGTGATGCCCTTGGCGCCCGCTTCCATCGCGATGGCCGCCAGGCCGGTCACGCTTGGCCAGGGCAGATCACGGCGGTTGCGCAGCATGGCGATGGCGTTGACATTGACGGAAAGGCGAGAAACGGCAGGCATGGTTGATAGTCCGGTGAAAGCGGTTCTGATCTGGCTTTAAGAGACTGGGTCAGGATTGCAAGATTGTGTCAAAAGCCGTTGAAGTCAAACGAGGAATTGTCACTAGAGACAATGTTTTTTATTGCTCTTTTCCTTGGTTTTGCGACGCGGATTGCCTTGGAGACGGTTTCAGCCAGCCCTGATACCGCACGATCCGCCCGAGGCCGGGCAGGGAGATTTCGACGTTGAAGCGGAAGGTGCCGTCCGGAGCGACTTCGACAGCTTCGCTCACCGGCAGCAACCAGCGTGGCAAGGGAAGGCCAAACAGCTTGCCGCTGCGAACGGGATAGGCGAGGGCGCCGTCTTTCAGGTTCAGGTGGATGTTGAACGCGGTTGGCCCGAACCGTTCCTGAACCACACCGGATCCAGGTGCTCCAGACAGGCTGAGCACGGACCGGAAGGTCTTGCCACCGAAGTTGCGCAGCCAGCGTTCCTTCCCGTCCTGCCGTTCGATGGTCACCGTCACCGGCGTCGCATCGGCTGCGGGCGGGAAGCCGACAATGCGGCAGAGCAACTGGCCAAGCCGGGAGGTGCCGCGGGTGACCCTTGCTTCGCCCGCCCATTGACTGCGGTCGTGCACCGTGTGAAGGGCCCGGATTGGTGCGGGCAGTGCGTTGAAGGTGGCCCCGAGTGCCTTTTGAAACAGGACCGGTGCAGACTGTGTTGCCCTATACGTGTGGACGTTCAGATGCGCGGTGGCGTCCTTGACGTCTGACAGGGAAAATTCCCCCAGGCAGGGCCGTGCGCCCGGGAGAACATCGCCTTCACACAAGTGCCTGCACATGATAGCGCCCGGAACGGCCGGAATATGTGGGCCGTCGCCAGCTTCTGCGATCAGCGTCCAGCTTGCGGCCAAAGGCATACCGTCCCTGCCAAGGCCTGCAACCCGGACTTCCATCCCGCCGCGGTCGGAACCGAACCGTTCGAACCATCCGGCGGCGGTTCGAAGCAGTGGCGCTGCCGCCTCAAGGGACCTGACAAGACGAAGCCGAACCAGCCAGGAAAGCCCCCAGAGGCCCAGATGCAGCAGGGGCAGTTCAAGTCCTGCCCGGAAGAGCACGGTTCGGGCGTGATAGGCATCGGGAAAAAGGGCCAGATCAGGTGCGCCGATAAAGCTTGACCAGCGCCTTGCAAGACCGCTGCTGCCTTCAGGGCCTATCCGGCGCCGGGAGAGGCCGGACCAGCCGATGACTTGTACCCACCTGCCATCGCGGTAGACCGCAACAGGCTGCCCGGCTTGCGCCAGGATCGCTTCGATGACGGAGAGGCCACGTGGGGCTCGGTTGCCGGGCAGGATCGCACTTTCGATCAGGTCGACCTGGGAGAAATCCTCCCGAAGAGCTTCGACGGCAACCGAGGAGAGGGCCGGTACGCTGGATACGCCTGACAGCACGCTCAGTCCGGCTGCGCGTGCCTTCTCGTCGAGTATGGCAATGCCGCTGGTGAAGCCGGCGTCGTCGGAGAGGTCGAGATAATGGCTGCCGGCGGCCAGCGCGGCTTCTGCAACGGCATAGGGGGCTGTCCGGTAGGCCTGAAACGGTCCGGCGGCATCAATGGTCACGAAGGGGCGAAGGGCCCGAAGGGGCGCCGCGAAATCCGGTGAAGTTCGATCCAGAACGGCGGCAGTGCCGCCATGGTGGCGACAGAAAGCTTCGGCCTTTTGCAGACTGCGGCCTGCAACGATTACCTCCAGATGCTCATGCCTCAGCAGAGCTTCGGCCAGCTTGCCGCCGAAAACGCCATAGCCGCCGAGAATGACGATCCGCTTCCTGGAAGAAGGCTCAGCCAAGGAGCCGCTCCCTCAGGGCTGCGGAGGGCAGAGGGCAGGCGCGTCGGCCGAGGCGATAGCGGTTTCCAGCGATCCTGTCATACGTCCAGTCTGAGAAACTGCGCGGCAGAAGTTCCAGGATCGTCAGAGCTTTCCAGGGCCAGCCGAGGCTTCTCATCGTTGCGGTGAAGGAAGCCATTTTGGTGTAGGCCCGGCCATGACGGATGACGATGTTGGTTTCCATCTTCTGCGGGTCGAGCCCGTGAAGCCGGTAAAGTGCCTGTCCTATTTCCGAGTGTGCGTCGACAAACCGATAGCCAACCGTCCGGTCATGCCTTGCGACGAAGCGGGCAAAGCCGGAACACAGAACGCAGATGCCATCGAAGACAATCAGATTGTCGGGCAGATTGTCAGGCAGATTAACGAGTCGGTCCGCAATGGCGGGAGGGGACTGCCTGTGGCTTGTTATGGGGTCCATTGTCTTGGTGCTTTCGCAGGCAACGTCGGGTTTCGACTAGAGATTTACGCATGGGCAGAAGGCTTTGGCGAACCCGCACAAGGTCGCACTACAGTATTACGACGAGGTTTTCAGGTCCTGCCGATTCCTCTAAGACAAGCCGAAAGGGGGCCCCGAATCTGACGATTGCGTTCCAGGTTGAAGCCGATTTCGGTGTCGATCAGGACGAGAATCAATGCATACATCGAGAACTCCGAACGAGAAAAGTACCGGATAATTCATGGCCATAACCAACGCGCTCCTCCTCTTCGCCCAGGCAGCCGTTTATTTTACCGTCATGATGAGCCTGCTGAGGGCGCGTCAGGTGATCGGTATTGGCGTGTTCATGTGCGCCCTTGGCGTGATGCACTTCCTGGAAACCTATCTCGCCAGTGTTTTCTACATTGAGCTGCCGTTCGGCATCGTCTCCCCGGGATCGACGGTGCTTTTTTCCGGCAAGCTTCTGATGATCCTCTTGCTCTATATCCGGGAAGATGCGCTGGTCGTGCGTCAGCCCATTTATGGGCTCCTGATCGGTAATTTCCTGATCGTCGCGCTGGTGATGATCCTGCGGAACCACGAGACGATCTCCGTTACGGACGGCCGCAACCCGGATTTCGCCTTTATCGACGAAATGGGATTGCTGATGGTCTGGGGCACCGTCTTGCTGTTCATTGATGCAATCGCGATCATCGTTCTTTACGAACGGATCGGCAATTGGGGCGGACGTCACCTGGGCCTGCGATTCCTGATCTGCGGCGCGGCGGTGCTGACCTTCGATCAGGCCGGGTTTTTCCTGGCGCTACACTATGTCTCCGGTGCGCCCTGGCATGTGTTCATCGGCGGCTGGGTGGCGAAGCTGGTGGCGGTGCTGGTCTATACGGCGCTGTTCATCCTCTATCTGAAGTACTTCGACGACGAGAGCAGTTGGCTCACCAACCGGTCCTTCAAGGATGTGTTTCAGGTGTTGACCTACCGGGAGCGCTATCACAAGCTCCTGGAAGCCTCCATTCGCGACCATCTGACCGGCGCCCTGCACCGCAGCCAGTACGACCAGAAGGCGCCCAAGATCCTGGCTAAGAACATTGAGGAAAAGCGGCCCTTGTCGCTGCTGGTGATCGACATCGACCATTTCAAGCAGGTGAACGACCGGCATGGCCACCAGGCGGGTGACGAGATCCTGAAGACAGTCGCCCGGCTTCTGGCCGACAATCTGCGCACCGACGACCATCTCTACAGGGTTGGCGGTGAGGAATTCGTGCTGTTGTGCGAGAAACTTCCGGTGGAGGGCGCGACTACCCTGGCTGAGCGTCTGCGCAAGACAATCGAGCGCTTCAGCAAGATCTATCTTCCGGAAAAGGTGACGGTCAGCATCGGTCTGGCCAGCGCGCCGCAAGACGGTGTCACCATGGAAGCCTTGTTCCGGCAGGCGGACCTGAGGCTCTATGAAGCCAAGAAACAGGGCCGCAACCGGGTCTTCAGTCCTGTCACGGTGGATTAGACCAATCTGCTAGGCCAAAGCATTTGAAAAAGAAAAAGCCCTGGAAACGCTCCAGGGCTTTTGTCGTTTCTGAAGGCCGGGCGATCAGACCCGGTTGAGCAGTCGTGCCCGGATGGTGTTGGGCAGGCTGCGGATCTCTTCCAGAATGCTGACCGGATCTTCCACCGGGCTGTCGACATCCAGCACCACGTAACCGATGTCCAGATGGGACTGCAGGTACTGGGCACAGATGTTGAGATTATGCCGGGTGAAGAGGTCGTTCAGCGTGCGCATGGCGCCGGGGGCGTTGTGATGCACCTGGATGAAGCGCGTTGCTTCCGTGCCCTTGGACAGTTGTACCTGCGGGAAGGAAACGGAACCGATGGTGGAGCCGACATCGGAATACTCCACCAGCCGCTTGGAGACTTCCTCGCCAATCCGGTCCTGTGCTTCTTCCGTCGAGCCGCCCACATGCGGTGTCAGGATGACGTTGTCGAGACCGCGCAGCGGCGACAGGAACTCGTCCTTGTTGGACTTCGGTTCGACCGGGAACACGTCGATAGCCGCGCCGGCCAGATGGCCCGATTTCAGCGCAGCGGCCAGAGCGTCGATATCGACAACCTTGCCGCGGGCGTTGTTGATCAGGAACGCGCCCTTTTTCATCTTCGAAATCTGATCTGCGCCGAACATGTTGCGCGTTTCCGGCGTGTCGGGAACATGCAGGGACACAACGTCGGATTCCGCCAGCAGCCCGTCGAGGCTCTCGGACGGCATCACGTTGCCGTGCTGCAGCTTGTCGACCAGATCGAAATAGATCACCCGAAGGCCCATGGCTTCGGCCAGGTTCGACAATTGCGTGCCGATGTTGCCGTAGCCGACAATACCGAGCGTCTTGCCGCGGACTTCGTGAGAACCGGCAGCGCTTTTCATCCAGCGGCCTTCATGGGCGGCGGTGGACTTGGGGAAGATGCCGCGCATCAGCATGACGATTTCGGCGACGGTCAGCTCGGCCACGGATCTCGTGTTGGAGAAGGGGGCATTGAACACCGGGATCCCGCGTGTCAGCGCGCCTTTGAGGTCGACCTGGTTGGTGCCGACGGAAAAGCAACCGACGGCCACAAGGCTCTTGGCTGCATCCAGAACCTCTTCGGTCACCTGGGTGCGGGAGCGGATGCCGAGCATCTGCACGCCCTGCAACTTGTCAATCAACGCGTCCTTTTCCAGGGCACCGGACAGGATTTCCACGTTGTTATAACCGTGTTTTTCAAGAACCGCGCGCGCGGTCGGCGAAATGCCTTCCAGCAGCAGCCAGCGGATCTGGTTTTTCGGCCGGGAGAGACCGTGAATCATGGCGAAATGCCTTTTGGTCTGATTGGTTTGAATCGCGCCGGGAGGGCGCTAACAGCGCGCGTGTCGTATACGCGCTCGTTCACGTCGCGTCTAGGGTGACGTTCCGATGGAACGCATGCCGCCCCACGCGCGTTTTGTCACTCCGGTGTTGAGAAAACAGGTTGCTGACAGGTTGTAGCCTGTGCCACACAACCACCGGGGGGCGCGTTTTGGCCGGATCTCCAACCGGCTGCTTGACTGAAATCCAATACCAAGCGAGAGCAGGTACCCCGATCCATGTTGAAATTGAACGGGCCTCATTTTGATTATGAGCCTTATCCTGTCTGCTATGTAAAAGACGTTTTGCCGTCCGATACCTATCGGGAACTCGTCAAAAGCTATCCGGACAAGGCTCTGTTCAAATACATGCCGAATCTCGGACACAAATACTCCTTGTCCGATATCAACAACCCGGAAAACTATTACGCGTTCCTTTCCGGATCGCGGGCCTGGAAGGCGTTCTACGACCATGTGAAGTCTGAAGAGTTCATAGATAATGTTCTGGATATGCTGTCAGCCAACAATGTCGACCTTGGCCTTCGGCGGCTGAAAGTCATTTCCAAGGACGGCCAGCGGAAGGCAAGTGTCTTGAGCCGCATCCGGCGCAAGACCGAAGTGAGCGCGCGGTTCGAGTTCTCGATGATGCCCGCCAATGGCGGACAGATCCTTCCGCACACCGACGCTCCGCACAAATTGATCACACTCGTTCTCTCGATGATGGAGCCGGGCTCCTGGGATCACGCATGGGGCGGCGGCACGGCGGTTTGTCTGCCCAAGGACCGGACCAAGGTTTTCAACCACGTCAACAAGGCCATGCCGCTCGATCAGGTCGAGACACTGAAGACCTTCCCGTTCGAGGAAAACCAGTGTGTCCTGTTCGTGAAGACCTACAATTCCTGGCACCACGTCGCGCCGATGATCGGACCGGACGATGCACCGCTGCGCAAGACGCTGACGATCAATATCGAGAGCAAGCTTTAGGGAAGGCGAGGCCTGTGGAAATGCCGCAGGCCTCTTGGTATTGTGGTTCTGTTGCCCCCAATTCATTCGAAACGGCGCAGATCCTTCAATCGCAGGGCAATGGCGTGGACCGTGTCGTCGTCATATCCGAGGCCAAGGTCGTTGCGCATGAAACGGCCAAGGTCTTCCGCTTCTTCGATCAGCCACTCCCGCTTGTTGCCGCCGCCGACAAACCGGGCCCTGCCGTCCAGGAAGCTGATGAAGCCGCGATCCGTCAGCCGGTAGAACTTCATGCTGCCGGCAAAGGATTGCCTGGGCGAGGCAGCGCACAGGAAATTGGATGCTTCGATGTCGGCAGGGCGGACGTCGACCCGGTCAAAGCCGTAAAGCGCAAACCAGCCCTCCTCGGTCTGTCGTTCCAGCACATGCTCCCCTGACGTGACTTCAAAGCGGATCCGGTAGACCTGATCGCGGATCTGCTGGTCTTCCTCGGAAATGCGTACCGGCTCGGCCGGGGCCTGCCCGCCGAAGCCGGCATCGACCAGCCATTCGGTGCCGTTGACGGTCACGACAAAGGCAAGATGGGAACGGGCTCCGCCTTCCGCTGCCCCCATGCGCACCCGCGCCAGAATCTGCCGGGAAGAAAAACCGACGGCTGCCAGTGCGTCGCCGAGCAGGGAATTCAGCTCGAAGCAGTAACCGCCACAGCGGTTTTGTACGAGTTTTTGCCAGAGGCTTTCCCGGTCAAGGTCCGGAACCTTGCCGAGAAAAGGCAGGACGTTTTCAAACGGGATAGCGCTGATCTGGGCTGCCTGCAGGCTTCGCAAGCCGTCGAGGGTCGCCGGGCATGTCTCCAGGGCAATGCGGTCCAGATAGGTGTTGAGGTCGAAGGGCATGGGCAGGCTCTGTCCGGTCTTCAGGTGTTCGTTGCATGTAGGCAAACTTGCCGCTGTTGCCAAGAAACACGTTGCCGGGAGCAAGACTGTTCAGCGTTAGTAAGCGGGATGATGGCGTTTCGGAAGCGTCCCGGGCCTGAAGTGTGCCGTGCCTCAACATCAACGAGAAAACAAAAAGCCCGCCGCACAGGGTGCGGCGGGCCAGGTGATCAGAATTCGATCTCTTAAAGGCCTTCCGGTCCGCGTTGAACGGCGGCGACGCCGGTGCGGGAGACTTCGACAAGGCCAAGCGGTTTCATGATCGAGATGAACTGCTCGATCTTGGAGGTCCGCCCGGTGATCTCGAAGACGAAGTGTTCCGTCGTCGCGTCGATCACGGTGGTGCGGAAGGCATCTGCAAGGCGCAGGGCCTCCAGGCGCTTTTCACCGGTGCCTGCCACCTTGACCAGGGCGAGTTCACGCTCCAGCGGCTTGTCCTGATTGGCGTGCTTGGCCCGGACAGTCAGATCCGTCACCCGGTGGACCGGCACCAACCGGTCAAGCTGGTGGCGGATCTGCTCGATGATCATCGGCGTACCGGTGGTCACGATGGTGATGCGGGACAGGTGCTTCTCGTGCTCGGTCTCCGAGACGGTCAGGCTGTCGATGTTGTAGCCGCGGCCGGAGAACAGGCCGATCACGCGGGCAAGGACACCCGGCTCGTTGTCGACGAGGAGCGATAGGGTATGGGTTTCGATTTCATTGCTGACTTCAGCCAGGAAGTAGGCGGAAGGCGCATCAACATTCTGTGCGTTCATTGTCTTAAAGTCCTTTTGCCTTCTTCACCTCAAACGAGCGACTTGCCTTCGGCACTGATGGCGTTGGCGACAGCTTCGTCGTTGGCTTCATCCGGCAGCAGCATTTCGTTATGTGCCTTGCCCGAGGGGATCATCGGGAAACAGTTGGTCAGATTGGCGACGCGGCAGTCGAACAGCACCGGCTTGTCGACGGCGATCATCTCTTCGATGGCTCCGTCCAGATCTCCGGGCTTCTCGACCCGGAACCCAACCCCGCCATAGGCATCGGCCAGCTTGACGAAGTCCGGCAGGCTGTCGGTGTAGGAATGGGACAGGCGGTTGCCGTGCAGCAGTTGCTGCCACTGGCGCACCATGCCCATGTACTGGTTGTTCAGAATGAACACCTTGACCGGCAGGCCGAACTGAACGGCGGTCGACATTTCCTGAATGTTCATCAGGATCGATGCATCGCCGGCAATGTCCACGCACAGCGCGTCGCGGTGGGCAACCTGAGCGCCGATGGCGGCCGGCAGGCCGTACCCCATGGTGCCGAGGCCACCGGAGGTGAGCCAGTGGTTCGGCTCCTCAAAGCCATAGAACTGGGCCGCCCACATCTGGTGCTGACCGACTTCCGTGGAAATGAAGGTCTTGCGGTGCTTGGTCAGTTCATAGAGCCGCTGGATCGCATACTGCGGCATGATGACATCGTTGTTCGGCTTGTAGGCCAGCGAGTTGCGGGCCCGCCACTGATCGATCTGTGTCCACCAGTCCTTCATGGCCTTGGCGTCGGACTTCAGCGACGAAGACCGCCAGATCCGTACCAGGTCTTCCAGAACATGGGCGACATCGCCGATGATCGGCAGGTCGACATTGATCGTCTTGTTGATGGAAGACGGATCGATGTCGATGTGGACCTTCTTGGAATTCGGCGAGAAGGCGTCAGTCCGGCCGGTGATGCGGTCGTCGAAGCGGGCCCCGATGCAGATCATCAGATCGCAGTCGTGCATGGTCATGTTGGCTTCGTAGGTGCCATGCATGCCCAGCATGCCGAGCCAGTTGTCACCAGAGGCCGGATAGGCACCGAGGCCCATCAGGGTGGAGGTGATCGGGAAACCGGTCAGCGACACCAGTTCGCGCAGTAACTGGCAGGCCTGCGGGCCGGAATTGATTACGCCGCCACCGGTATAGAGAACCGGCCTCTTGGCGGCGGCCATCATTTCGGCGGCCATGCGGATGCCGGCGGGATCGCCTTTCAATTGCGGACGGTAGCTCTTGTGCGCGGCGGCCGGATTCGGCGTCGGTCCCTGATAGGTGCCGGTCGCGAACTGAACGTCCTTCGGAATGTCGACGACAACCGGGCCCGGACGGCCGGAGGTGGCGACATAGAAGGCTTCGTGCAGGATGCGCGGCAGGTCATCGACGTCGCGCACCAGCCAGTTGTGCTTGGTGCAGGGGCGGGTGATGCCGACCGTGTCGCATTCCTGAAACGCATCGTTGCCGATCAGATGGGTCGGCACCTGGCCGGAAATGCAGACAAGCGGAATGGAATCCAGCATCGCGTCGGTCAGCGCGGTCACCATGTTGGTGGCGCCGGGGCCGGAAGTGACCAGGGCAACACCGGGCTTGCCGGTGGAGCGGGCATAGCCTTCAGCGGCATGGCCTGCACCCTGTTCGTGCCGTACGAGAATATGCTCCAGACCTTCCTGCTGAATGATCTCGTCGTAAATGGGAAGCACTGCACCGCCCGGGTAGCCGAAGATCGTGTCAACTCCCTGGTCTTTCAGCGCCTGGATGACCATTTCGGCGCCGGTCATTTCCCGTGTCATTCGTTTCGTCCTTGCATTCTCGCCTGTTCGTCAGGCTTTGGCTCACATAACTGTTTGTTCTTCTGTCAATCCGTACCCGATTGGGCGCGGACTGATTCAACACTGTCTGTCTGGCCCGACGCATGCGGCGTCAAAGATCCGGGCAGAGGTAGAAAAGGCGAAGTCAGGAGGCGGGTACAAAAAAAGGCCCCTTTGGGAGCCTTGGTCGCGCGCCATCCTGTCCGTACGGGGTTCATCCCGCCGCGGAGGCGCGCTTTCCTACTACTACTAGAATGAGCGACATAGCCATGTCGTCCCGGTCCTTTGATGCTGCAGGCCGTCAGGCCTGGATTGACGTTTATCAGAAACCTCCCGGAGCCGGGAATGTCCCACCGACCTGAGAGAAACCGAAATGAAAGCGGCGTCAACAGGCTGGCTCAATCCCGTCACGTCTGCCCCGGTCTTGATGCGCCGCACCCTAGTGAGGTGGATATGACCGGTCAAGCCTTAATTTCGAAAATTGCGCAAAAGATCGCAGATGTTTCTGAAAGTTGCCTTTCGGGCCTCGTTCATGAGGTTTCCTTCCGGTGATGCCGGATTTTTCCGAGGCTGCATTTGCCATGACGCTGCCATGATAAAAAATTGTCATAAAAACCGTTGCGCGAAAGGGCGACGCACTATATACACCCGCCATCCGACGTGCCGCGCGGTTCTCGCGGCCCTGTCGCTTTGGGTGTGTAGCTCAGTTGGTAGAGCAGCTGACTCTTAATCAGCGGGTCTGGGGTTCGAGCCCCCACTCACCCACCATTTTCTTCCTTTGAAAATCTGAAAATTCAGGTGCGTCGTGATTGCGCGCCGTGCTTCTCATTGCGCATTTTGTCGATATCTGTGGCCGCCGGTCGACGGCCACGAAAGTTATTGCCTTGTAGCTGCTGTCAGCACGGAAATTCGTTTGTGATGAACTTCGAATCCTTCATGGTCGTGAAACAGGTGTTGCCGTCCTTGAAGTAGTTGTTTGCGTGGCCGCAGACCATTGTCTCGTCCCGGAAGCCCTGTTCACAGAGCTGGCCGTCTTTCACTTCCCATTTCAGTGTTTTCTTCGCCGGCTTTTTGCCGGTCACGGTGACGACCGCGATCTTGTCGCCGTTGTCGTTCCACTCAACAATCCAGTCTCCGGCCTTCTTGCCGTTTTTTCCGTAAAAGATTCCCTCGATCTTTTTGCCGGACAAGACTTCGATCCGTTCCGCCTCCGTCATCGGCTTGGCTGACGCAGGAAGATCTTTGGCGATTGAGGCAGTTGAAATTGCGCATACGGCAGCAAGCAGGAAGATTTGCTTCATCATAGCACTCTCCAATCAAGAACAATATAAATCAGTAAGTTATCGCGCAGTAACGCCGGCATTATATTTGCCTACGGTGAGGCGGACAACTTGATCAAAGGATGTGTATATAAAAGCGAATCCGGAGCCTTCGAGATCGGCTCAAGCGGGGCGAATGCCAGCCAGGCGGAGCGGCATTTGCAGTGCAGTGGATAACCGGTATTCTTGGAAGCGGTGAATCTCCGGTTGAAAACTACCGGTCTTTCAAGACGGTACCCGCAAGTTTTAACCTTGATATTTTTTCTTGTTTGACCGCCTTGGCAGACAACTTAACGTGCTGCCAAGCAGGGAAAATCGGTGCCTATCTAATCTAGGGTGTGGACACATAAATGAAGATGAAATGGTTTGAGGCGGATTGGGCTTCGTCAAGGAGCGAAAGCGCAGGAAATGTGGCTCATTTTCAAGCTTTCGCAACGCTGAGGAAGATCAATCCGGTCAAATCCGAAGGAGGTGGAAATGGCTTCACCGCGTGTCGTCAGCATGCGTGACCGGGCATAAAGCCCGCTCCGCGCACCGTTCCTAACGCGGTTTCGCCATTTCTCACGCCATTTCGTCTTCATTTATGGGGCCACACCCTGGCAGCAAACAAGGTGTTTGCCGCGTTTGGCGCGGCGGCTGTTCGCGGGATGCGGATGAAGGGCGACATCAGACAGGACATCCATGCATAAACTGGATTTCGAGTTGGACAAGGCACAGCTCAAGCGTGCCTGGGGCGTTATAGACAGGGAGTTTCAACGCCTGGGGCTGACGCTGCGCCGCGGGTCGGATTTCGATGTTGTCGAGGCGATGGCGGCCGCCAGCGGTCTGAAGCGGTTGGAAGGGCATTTCACCCCGAGCCTCAACACCTATACGCCCTCTCAGGCGTTCTGGCTGGCGCTGGTGGACGAGGAGGACCGGATGGTCGGGCGCGTGTGCGCGCGCTTCGACAGGATGGCCTATCCGATGACGCTGACAGACTTCTGGCGCAAGTATTTTCACCGCTGCTATCCGAACGCGGAAGGCGGCAAGGTTGTCTTGAGCGACAAGCAGCCGCGCGTCGGCCGGCGGATTACCGGCGATGTGGTCTATCTGGGGGGAACGGAAGTCGCCAAGGAGTGGCGCGGCTCAAAGCTCGGCGGCCTGCTCAACCAGATGGCGCAGATCGAGGCCCTGGACGAGTGGGGTGCCGGTTTTTATTACGGCTGGGTGCAGGGCTTCAATTTCATGGATGGCTTCTGGCGCGACTGCGGCTTCACCCGGGCACATTTCCATGCATTGAACTGGGTTGAACCCTTGCCTGGTACGCTGGATGCCAATCTGATTTTTGTTGCGAACTCGGCTGATGATGTGTGCGATCTGATTGATAGGATCGCGAGTGGACTTCAAGCAAAGTCATGAGACAGAAAATCCGCGTGAAGCCGGCACTGGTGCGGAACTTTACCAGCAGCCTCTGCAACGTCATGTCCGGAATACCGTCCCCCAGCCTGTTGCCCGTGCGTTGAATGTCGAACCAGGGTTCGCCGTTCATGACGATCTGATAGGCATCGGCTACGCCCTGACGGTAGACCGACGGCAGGAAACTGGTCGGCGGACGCGGCGTTTCCGGCTCAAGCGCATGCGGAAAGAACCGGCGGAAAGTGCTGTGTTTGCCCGCAAAGGTCAGCGGCGGCACGTCACCCGGCTCAGCGCTCGGCAAGGTCATGAGCAGGTATTGGCTCAGCCGCGTCATCTGGCTGTCCTGCGCGATAATGCCTTCGTTGTCGCGCCAGGTCCTGAACAGAAACTGCGTTTTCTCTCCCGCCAATCCATTTTCGATCAGCGAGAAGGAAAGGGGCTCAACAAAAGCGTTGTTGCTCATGGACGCCTCCGAAGGGACTGGATTTCGGTAGAAATCCTTTCTGAATGGCTTCAGCATAGATGTCATATCTTGCCGCTGCCGCCAACTGGGAACGTTCGCCGTCGCTCAGCAGGCTTGTCTGGTCGTGATCGAACAGATCGAAGCAATGGAAATCCAGCAGAAACAGACAGTCGTATCTTGCTGCAATTTCAAATATTTCCAGGAATTCGAGCTGCTCTTTGGTGTATTGATCTTCGCTCATCCCTGCCGCCTTGTCATCGCATGTCATTCTTTGTTTTGCCTTTCAGACAATTTCTGGCGTGACGAGGTCCCATGAGCGGTCTGCGCGCCTGGAGGTTGCCGGCTTTTTTACCGGCAATGGTCTCCGGGCGTCCCCAAGTGTGCAGAGGCCGCTTCAATCCGGGATAGCAAGGATCTCCTCTCGCCAATCTCAGATTATCAAACAAATTCGCGGCAGGCGAGTATTCTTCTTCAACTTCCCTTAGAAGTGAACCGGGGAGCCTATGATCTGGCCCCCTTTAACTTGTGGATTGACCCTGCGGAAGACGCCGGCCAGGACAAGATCACCTCGAAACCGTCTGCGTGACCGTGCCGCGGGGAGGCCAGCGTCAGTGTGCCGCCGGTCTGGTCGGCAATCGTCTTTACCAGCGCGAGTCCGAGGCCGGTTCCACGTGCCTGTGTTTCGCCCCGGACGAATTTCTCGCCAAGCTTTCGAAGGGTTTCAGCCGCCACAACCGTGCCTGTATTGGCAACGGTAAGCTTCTTGCCTGGCCCTGCGGTTACGGAGATGAGGGCCTCATCGCCGCCGTGCCGGCGAGCATTCTCAAGGAGGTTCGAGATCACGATGCTGAAAGCATCCGGATTGATCGCGATGGTGAGATCGGCGTTCGGATGGATCGAAAGGCTCACATCTTGCGCATCACGCAGAAGGAACTTCAGAATCGGCATGAGGTCTGTTTCCCGATCGGCCCGAGCAAAGCCCGCTTCCAGACGGGCGAGACGGAGGAGGTTCTCCGAAAGCGCCGACAGGTTCTTCAGCGCAGCTTCTACCGATTGTGCCCTGGCGCGATGCGGCAGGTTCGCAAGTTCTTCGGAAAGCTGTTGCACCTGGGCAAGAGCACCGGCAATCGGGGTTCGCAATTCATGGGCGCTCATGGCGGAAAATGCACGCTCCGCATCAAGTGCAGACCGCAATCGACCGAGCAGGCTGGCAACCTCGTTGGCAATCGGGACCAGTTCCTTCGGATGCCCTTCGATGTCGATCCCCTCGAGATTGGTGTGACCGCGCTCGGCGATTTCGCGGCGCAGGCGTTCAACCGGCCGCATGGCGATCCGAACGGTCAGCCAGATGCCGAGGCCAATCAACGGCAGCAGGGCCGCGAGCGGCAGGAGCAGGGCCCCCGCAGCGTCCATCAGGACTGTCTTTCGGTGATCACCGGTTTCCACCAGCACAATGCTGTAGCCCCGCTTGCGTTCGCGCAACGACAGGGCGCGTCTGCCGTCCACTTCGAAAAACCCGCTAGGGATCGGGTCGAGAAAGGCGCTTTCAGGGGGCATGTTGCCGGAGACCAGCCGGGTCCGGCCTCGCTTGTCGCGAATGAGGTAGCCGAAATTTTCCGTCTCGAACCCGTCAAAACCCGGGACGCGAAATTCTTCCCGCTCCTCGTGGTCTTCCTTTTCGCGCAGGTCATGGACGGCAAGCGGCAGAAGGCGCAGCGCACTTTGACGCAGGGTGTCATCGAAGGTTTCCGTCAACTCGTGCTTCAGCACGAGCGCGGCAATGGCGGCGGCGCCCAGCCAGAGCAGCAGTGTCGAGACGCCAAGCAGCAGGGCCAGCTGGAAAGTTATCGAAGGCGTCCGTCTCATGCGCCGGCCTTGTAGCCGAGCCCGCGCACGGTGGTGACGGCATCGGCACCGATCTTCTTGCGCAGGCGGCTGACGTAAACTTCCACAGTGTTGCTTTCGACTTCCGCACCGAAGGCGTAGAGGCTTTCCTCGATATCGGATTTCGAGACGATGCCGCCGCGGTGACGCAGCAAGCGTTCCAGAACGGCCCATTCACGAGAGGTCAAGTCCACCGGCTTGCCGGCCCGTTCGGCGCTCTTGCGGGTCAGATCCAGGGTGATGTCGCCAAGTGTCGTTTCGGGATTGGGCGCGCCGGCATAGCGGCGGGCAACGGCGGAAAGCCGGGCCCGCAGTTCGGCAAGATCAAACGGCTTGACCAGATAATCGTCCGCACCGCTGTCGAGGCCTTCGATGCGCATGGCCACCTGGTCCTGAGCCGTCACGATAATGACCGGCACCTGGTTGCCGCCACGGCGCAGCGTCTTCAGGAAATTCAGGCCGAGCCCGTCCGGCAGGTTCAGGTCGAGCAGGATCAGTTCATAGGGCACGGCGTCGAGGGCAAGCGCGGCTTCGTCAAGGCGTTTGACCCAGTCAACACCGTGGCCCTGCATGACCACATGGTCGTGGATCGCTTCGCCCAGAATGGCATCGTCCTCGATCAGTAATACGCGCAAGGCGCTCTCCCGTTTAGGCATCCGACAGGCGCACCTGACATGGAAACCTGACACCAGCCTGAACGGATTTCCGGGTTGGCTTCAGGTGCCTGTCAGTTTGATCCCGTCTTCTTGTGGCGTCTAACGCAACGAGGATCAACTCGCCATGAAGAATATCGCCTGCGCTCTGCTGCTTTCAACGGCCCTGGTGATGCCCGCCACCGCGATGGCCAAGGACGTCAATGTGACCGTCGACATGAAGTCCTATGGCGGTCCGGGCGCCTATCTGGCCGTCTATCTGGTCGACGGAGCTGGCCAGTTCCAGCAGACCCTCTGGGTCGCCGGAAGGAAGTCGAAATACTACCGCCACCTGAAAGGCTGGGCGCGCGGCGTTTCCAGCACCGGCGGATCGATTGACGGCCTGACCGGGCCCAGCGTCGGCAGCGGACGTTCGCTGACGGTCCGGGCCAATATCGCCGATGCGCTCATCAATGCCGGTTACCAGGTTGTCGTCGATTCCGCGGTCGAAGACTGGGGGGACCGGCCACACGATGCCGCCGTGCCGCTGGTCAATGGTGCCAGTGCTGGCGGATCCGGCTTCGTTGGCAAGCTGTCGGTCAAGATGTAACGGAGGTTACCGCCCATGCTCAGGATCCTTCACACATGGCCGACGCTGCTTGCGGGCGTTCTCGTGACAGTCATGGCCATTTCTGGCGCTGTTCTTTCACTGGAACCAGCCGTGGCACGCTTTTCCCAGCCTGTTGGCCAGACCGTCGCCGAGGACACGACGGTCGCGTCGCTTGCGAGCGGGGTCGTTGCGCATTTCAGCGATCCGCAGAAGATCGTGCGCAGGGCAAGTGGGCAGGTCGTTGTCTATCACGCAGATGCTGACGGCTTTGCGGCAGACCTGGTCAATCCGGCGACGGGTGCGAGCCTTGGAGCCTATCAGCCTTCAGCGTTTTTCCAGACGGTTACCGAACTGCACCGCTCGCTGTTTGCTGGTGAAACCGGGCGGATTGCGACTGGTATCGGTGCGGCTGTCATGATCCTGCTGTCTGTCGGCGGTGTCCTGCTTCTGGTGACGCGGAGCGGCGGCTGGCGCAAGCTCCTGAAACCGTCGAGCGGCACATTTGCTCAGCGTCTTCATGTTGAAGCCGGCCGGATTGCCGTTGCCGGGCTGGGCATCCTTGCTGTTACGGGGCTGTTCATGTCCCTGACGTCTTTCGGGCTGATCGGTGCACCGGTTGAGGACAGCTTCCTGTCATTTGCCGAATCCTCCGGTGGGCCGGTCCTTGCCGTTGCCGACATGCCGGCGCTGCAAAAGGTGGACATTGCGGATCTTCGCGAACTGGTCTTTCCGGCAAAGGGCGATGCCCTTGATGTCTTTGGCCTGACGGTCGCTCAAGGGTCGGGCTTCATCGACCAGGCAACTGGTGACTTTCTGAGTTTCAGTGCCAACACGCCTGCGGAAAGCCTTTATCAGCTCGCCTATACGCTTCACACGGGGCAGGGGGCCTGGGGTTATGCGCTTGTGCTGGGAATTGCCGGGCTCAGTGTGCCGGTGCTCTTCGTCTCGGGCATGGCGACATGGGTTCGCCGCGTGCGGCGCAGTGTTCGTATTGCCGGTAATGTATCTGCCGGACGGGCGGACACTGTCATCCTGGTTGGCAGCGAAGGCAATTCCACCTGGGGCTTTGCCCGCAGCCTTCATGCGGCGTTGAAGGCGCAGGGGATGGTGGTCCATACCGGGGCGATGAACGATCTTGCCGGCTCCTATCCCTCTGCCAGGCGGTTGATCGTCCTTGCCGCGACTTATGGGGACGGTGACGCACCTGCGTCTGCTTCCCGCTTTCTGTCGCGTCTAGCGGGGTTCAGCTGTCAGACGGATCTGGCTGTCAGTGTCGTCGGGTTCGGCGATCGAAGCTTCCCGGCGTTTTGCGCCTATGCCAGACAAGTCGAGGGAGCTCTGAAACATATGGGCGTCGCAGAGTTGTTGCCGATGGCCACGGTCGACCGGCAGTCAACGCAGCAATTCGCCGCCTGGAGCCACGATCTGGGCAAGGCGATCAGCATCGACCTTCATGTGGAGCACACGGCAGATCTGCCGGGTCTGAAGGAATGGGAATGTGTTGCCCGCAAGGACTTCGGCCAGGCTTATCAGACGCCGAAATCCATCCTGAGATTTCGCGCGGTGCAGACCAAGCCCGGCAGGTTCGGTCTTTCCCGCGCAGGAGGGCCGTCCTTCAAGGCTGGCGACCTGATCGGCATCCTGCCGAAGGGATCCGACTTGCCCCGCTTTTACTCGCTCGCCTCGAGCGCCAGCGACGGTTTCCTTGAAATCGCGGTCAGCAAGCATCCGGGCGGATTGTGCTCCGGGCAATTGTGCGATCTAGGTCCCTGCGACCGGATAGCTGGCTTTATCCAGCCGAATGCACGCTTCAACATGCCCAGGGGCAAGGCTCCAGTCATCCTCATCGGAGCAGGCACGGGTGTTGCGCCACTGGTCGGCATGGTGCGGGCAAATGACGCTCTCAAACCTGCCTATCTGTTCGCCGGAAGCCGGGATCCGCAGTCCGATCAGCTTTACCGGGAAGAGATCGACACTTTCAGAAAATCCGGCCGGGTTCGGAACGTCAGCTATAGCTTTTCCCGTGTTCCGGGCGGCGCCTATGTGCAGGACGCTTTGCGCGCCAATGCGGAGGAGCTGCGCCGGATGGTCCGGCAAGGCGCTGACATCATGATTTGTGGCGGCACCAGCATGGCCGAGGGCGTGAGCAAGGCGCTTGACGATGTATTGGGCCCGCTTGGCCTGACGGTTCAGAAACTGCGGGCAGACGGTCGTTATCAGGAGGATGTCTATTGATGTTTCAGATGCTCGGCACTCCGGCAATCCCGTCCAATTCAGTTCCCGGACGGCATGTCATCAGCGGAAAAACCATGGGAACCCGCTATTCGGTGGTCTTTTATTCCGAGTTAGACTTCGACGCCGAAGCCCTGCAGCGGGAGCTTCAAGAAGCGGTCGACCGTGTGGATGAGCAGATGTCGCCCTGGAAAGCGGATTCGATCCTGTGTGAAATCAATCGCATGGAGCCGGCAAGCTGGATCGATCTGCCGGACGAAACTTTCGAGGTCTGTGAGGCTGCGCTTCTGACATGCGTGGAGTCCGAGGGGGCATTCGATCCGTTCGTCGGCGACCTCGTGTCCGCATGGGGATTCGGACCGGAAACGGACGCCCCGGACCTGAGCAAGGCCAAACAGTTGCAAGGCGACTGGAATAGCCGCAGGCGGGAGGTGGAATTCGACCGGAAAAACCGGCGTTTGCGCCGTCCGGCGACCTGCCGGCTGGACCTTTGCGGCATCGCCAAGGGCTACGGGGTCGATTGCCTCAGCCAGGTGATGCATCGCTGGGGCTTGCCGAACCATCTGGTCAGCATCGATGGCGAGTTACGGGCCAGCGGGCGCAAGGCCGGTGGCAGTGGCTGGCAGGTGGCCTTGGAAGCGCCAGAAGCGGATGTTCGCCGCGAGGCGCTGAGGCTCGAAGTTTCCGATGTCGCCATCGCGACCTCCGGCACCTATCGCAAGATCCGGAACGCCGGTGGCCGCACGGTCTCGCACACGATGAACCCGCAATCGGGAGCGCCGGTCAAAAATGAACTTCTGTCCGTCTCGGTGATTGCCGAGAGCTGCATGACGGCCGACGCATGGGCAACGGCCTATATGGTCATGGGCTGCGAAAAAGCGCTGGCACACGCACAGCACGCCGGTCTCGACGCCATTTTCGTGGTGCGCACGCCCCTTGGAGCGGTGGACGTCCTGGCAACGGATCCGGAGCTGCTGGCTGCCTGATGCGAGGAAAGGCTGGACCGGATCAGGCCTGCTGTTCAGTTTGCTTGGGGCGCAGATCCAGTTTCTTTGCGCCTGCGTCCAGGGCCTTGATATCCGAAGAGGCTGCGATCTCCCGCGCGGCGGCGTAGCGATCATGGTTCTGGGCAACCTTGCCGAGGTCGTAGAGGTAATTCACCATTACGCCGGCAGATTGGGCAATGCCCTTTGCCGAAGTATCGGCATCCGCATGAACCGCATGCACCTGGGCTCCGTTGCCAAGATGAAAGCGCGCCACCGGGTCAGCCGGCTGCCCATCCTCGCGGCGGGCCGACAAAAGATAATGCGCGGCGAGGGTGCGCAGCAGCTTCGGGTCCGCGTCTTCATAGGCAATGCCTTCGGCAGACAGCCACTTCGTCAATCCCGGGATCGGTGACAGGGTGACAAACGTCTTCAGGTTCGGCAGCTCTGCCGAAAGGTCTGCGGCCACCTGCTTGATCAGCGAGTTGCCGAAGGAGATACGGGCCAGCCCATCCTGGCAGTTGGAAATGGAATAGAACACGGCGGTGCGCGCCGTGGCCGCCGTGATCGGTTCCCGGTCGCCCGCCAGAAGATCCTGGATCGAGCCTGGGATGTCGGCCGTCAGCGCAACTTCCACGAAGATCAGCGGTTCGTCGGGCATGGACGGGTGAAAGAAGGCGAAACACCTTCGGTCGCCAGGTGCAAGACGGCTGCGCAGGTCTTCCCAACTGGTGATTTCGTGTACGGCCTCATAGGCGATGATCTTTTCCAGGATGTGCGCCGGGCTTTCCCAACTGATCGGCCGAAGCACCAGAAAGCCCCTGTTGAACCAGGAAATGAACAGATGCCGGAAGTCCTGGTCGAGCGCCTGCAGTTCCGGATCGGTGCCGCCGAGGCGCAAGAGATCGGCGCGCATGCGCACCAGTTGCTCGGTGGCGCCGGGGATCTGGTTCAGCCGGCGGATCAATTCCTGGCGCTTGGGCTCAACCGCGGCCATGAAGGCAGTGTAGGTTTTCCGGTTCGGGGTGGCCTCGTAAGCGTCCAGTGCGGTGCGCACGGCTCCCGGATCGATGTTCATGTCGTGGGCGAGGTGACGGAAGAGCTGCAGCTTCTCGCTGTCCTCCATTTCCTGAAACCGTTGCAGGAGCGTGCTGGCGGCGGCGACGACCGTGACTTCGCCGGCCGTGCCGGCAAGGGCGGCAACGAGATCCTCCGTCGGCCGGTTGTCACGCCGGTCGGGCGCTGCCGTACGGTAGCGGCGCTCGAAGATGGTCGACAGCAGATCGCCGAGAATGGTCATAGGGGTCTCCAGAACATCCGGTGAGGGGTGGGCTCTGTCCTGAAGATAGGTTGTTCGCAGCGCCGACCCAATTCCCCAAAAGAGGCAACCCGGGCGTCATCGCCCGCGGCGTCTGCAGGTGACGGCGGCGCCGTCAGGCGGCTTCGCTGTCCTGCTGGTCGAGCGGGCCTTTTTTCAGCGATTTGAAGAAGGCTGTCACCGCTTCGGTGAGCTGCCCGGCGTTGGAAGACATGCTTTCAGCTGAACTGAGCACAGTCTTGGAGGCCGCGTGGGTGGTTGCCGCGTTCTGGGCGACACCGTCGACAATGCCGGTGACTCTGTTGGTGCAGGCAACGGTGTTGGTGACGTTTTCCTGAATGGCTTGCGTCGCCTCGGCCTGCTTCACCGAGGCGGTGGAAATCATCGTGGTGATCGATTCGATTTCCGTAATGGTTTTGGAAATCGTGTCGAAAGACTGCGCCGTATCGCGGCTGGCCGCGTCGACTTCTTCCAGCGACTGGGTGATCTCCTGTGTCGCCTTGGCCGTCTGCGTTGCCAGTTCCTTGACCTCGGCGGCAACCACGGCAAAGCCCTTACCCATTTCACCCGCCCGCGCGGCCTCAATGGTCGCGTTCAGCGCCAGCAGGTTGGTCTGGTCGGCGATGGAAGAAATCAGGCTGATGATCTCGCCGATCGCTTCGGCGGACGTGCGCAGGCTGTTTGCCTTTTCCTGGCCTTGCGTGACCTGGGCGACGGCAGCGCGGGCGATCTCGATGGACCGCTCGATCTGGCCGCTGATCTCGCTGGCGGTGGTCGACAGGTGATCGGCGGCGGAGGCCGCTGCGTTCACGTTTTCCGCCGTCAGGTCGGCCGCGTCTGCAATGGCTGTCACGACTTCGGAATTGGAAACGGCGGAGGTTTCCATTTCTTCCGCCGTTCCGGTCATCTGTTCGGCGGAGGCCATCAGGCTCTGCGCAATCTGGCTGATCTGGCTTTCGAAGGAGTCGGTCGACTGGCGGAAGGCACCGACACGGCCCTTGATCGTCTCGATGGCCGTATTCATGATCTTCGCATTCTGCAGATAGCTGCCATTGAGGCCACCGGGCTGGATGCGGCGGTAATACTGGTTGTTCTCGATCGCGGTCATCGAAGCTGCGGCTTCGCGCAGAAAGGCATCCGTCCGGTCGATCATGTGGTTCATGGCGGTCATCAGGTCGCGAACTTCACCGGCTTCGGTGTAATCCCTGGCACGCGCCTCGAAGTTGCCCCAGCCGACCTGGCTGCAGACTTCGGTCGCAGCTGTGAGGCCCCGCCGGGTCCGCTGCACGGCGGTAAGCGCAAACAGCATGGCAAGCATCACGAGGCCGCCGCACACCACAGTTGCCGCCGTCAGGCCAAGCAAGGCGCAGACCACGGCCGCCGCACCGGCAGTCATCGAGGCACCGCAGGCGAGCGCTGCGTTAAAGAGTGTGAATGAGCTCGTCATAGCTCACGCCTTTCGATTGAAGGATCGATACAAGCTGATCGTGTCCGGCCTGCATGCCGGTCTTTCGATTGTTCGCCTGCTGTTCTGTCTGCCTGAGCTGGGCATAAAGCGGGGTGATGATGTCATCGACAATGCGCCGGTTCGGCACGCGGCGGTTGGAGTGATAGCCGATAATCTTGCCGCTCTCGTCGTAGGACGGTGTGACGTGGGCCAGCACCCAGTAGTGATCGCCGTTGGCAGACATGTTGACCACATAGGCGAAGATCTCTCCGCCTGCCTCTATGGTGTCCCAAAGCAGCTTGAAGACACACCGGGGCATGTCCGGGTGGCGAATGAGGCTGTGCGGTGCGTTCTCGAGGGCCTTGCCGTCGAACCCGGCGATATCCCGGAAGATGTCGTTGGCATAGGTGATCCGCCCGCGCGTATCCGTTTTCGAGACGATCAGGTCCCGTTCGGAAAAGAACCGTTCCACCCCCGTCGGGGTGACCTTGTACTGGGTCATCCTTGGTGCGCCTGTTCCACTTGGCAATTCTGGGTGAAGGGTACGGTTGTGTGCTTAATGATCCTTAAATGAATGCGAATGAAGGTCCTTTTTTAACCATATGAATTCATACGTATTTCTCGCGATGTCATCTTTCCGTGTGGCAAGCTTTCGAGTGATGAAATGCCGTGCCGGTCTGGAAACGTTTGGGGTGACTTTACGGTCACTTCAAGAGTTTATCGGCTGAGTTTTTTCTGATCTTCGTTTCGCCGAGCCACGGGTCCGAGAAACTGCGGACTTTCCAGACAGGCCCCTTAGGCTGTATAGAGGGCGCCAATAGCCGGGCGAGGGCTTTTGCCCCTGGGGTCCGCACCCTGGGATCCGGCGTCCTTCAAGAAACAGAACAAGCCCCATGAACGAATTTCTCGTTGCCGCCCTTTATATGTTCACGCCGCTCGATGACTTCGAGGCCATGCGCAGCCCGTTGAAGGCCTTTTGCGAGGCGCGCGATGTGCGCGGCAGCCTGTTGCTTGCAGGCGAGGGCATCAACGGCACCATCTGCGGACCGGAGGCCGGCGTGCGCGAGGTGCTGGCGCATCTGCGGTCTGATCCGCGTCTTGCAGGGCTGAACCACAAGGAAGCCTGGACCCATCGTCATGTCTTCAAGCGCATGAAGGTGAGGCTGAAGCAGGAGATCGTTCGGCTTGCGGTCGATGGGATCGATCCAAACGAAATTGTCGGTGAATACGTCAAGCCGGAGGACTGGAACGCGCTGATCTCCGATCCGGACGTTGTCGTCATCGACACGCGCAACGACTACGAATTTGCCTTTGGCACTTTCGAGCGGGCACTCAATCCGAAAACCCAGTCGTTCCGCGAGTTTCCAGCCTGGGTGGAAGGCGAAGACGAATTGCAGAAGAAGCCGAAGGTGGCCATGTTCTGCACCGGCGGCATCCGCTGCGAAAAGGCGACGGCCTGGATGCTGAAGAACGGCTTTGAGGAAGTCTACCACCTGGAAGGCGGCATTCTGAACTATCTGGAAAAGGTGCCCGAGGCCGACAGCCTCTGGAAGGGTGAATGTTTCGTCTTCGATGACAGGGTGTCCGTCGACCACGAGCTTCAGCCGCGTTGGGGAGAGTGGGTGCCGGAAGAAGCCCGCCACATTATCAACGAAGACACCGACTACGAAAAAAGTGCCCGTGCCGAGACGGAAAAAGAAGCCTGAGGCTGACTTGGCGCCAGCGCGTTTCTTAACGGATATTAACTTTTTAGCTTTAACCCCTTGTGGAACTTCCCTAAAGTCAAGGTTGCAGGTGTTTTCCTGCACCAGACTGGGGGAAAGTACATGCGTCACAGCTACTGGAGCGCGCTTGCCGCGCTGATCGTCGCCCCGTTGGTCAGCACGTCCGTGCTGGCAGGGGGAACCGCATTATCCTGCTATGAACAGGCAACAGTGCCGGCCGTCTACAGGACGGTCAACGAACGGGTTCTCGTGGAGCCGGCGTCCAGCTACGTGGTGCAGAAACCTGCTGTCTACGGCTATCAGGCCCGGCGCGTGCTGGTGCAGCCCGAACGGGTCAGCTATCGCACATCACCTGCCGTCTATCAGACGCGGCAGAGCCGGGTTCTGGTGCAGCCTGCCAGCATCGGCTGGGAATACCGGGTCATCAACGGCCGCAACATCCTGTGCAAGGTGCAAAACCCTGCCGTTTATCGAACTGTCAGCCAGAAGGTTCTCGTGCAGTCAGCCTCCCGGGTTGCGGTGCGCCAGCCGGCTATCTACAGTTCGGTGAAGGAAAAGGTTCTGGTCCAGCCAGCCACCAGCTACCGGGTACAGAAACCCGCAGTCTACCAGACGGTCAGCCGCCGGGTTCTGGTTCAGCCGGCCCAGACAGTGTGGAAGCCCGTCAGGGTCCGGGGTTGCCGCTACTAGGTGGCTGGGTCAAGATCGGTTATCCGTCCGTTTTCCGGAACAGGTTGAAAGCCGGTTACCTGACCAGTTGTGGGGCTGAAACATGATTTGCACATTGATTGCGTCTTCCATCCTGCTCAGCATGGAGGACGGCTCCATGGCCGTGCTCATTCCCGAGAACCAGTCGGTGCGCATCTTCAATGAGCAAACCACCAAAGGGGACGTTGCCGTCGTTCACCTTTACGGGGAAACGAAGATCCAGGTTCCTGGGGTGAACGCGGAACAGATCATTGAAGCCCTCAGGGACTGCCAGCCTCCCAATGATGCTGAATAGCTGCCCGGGTTGAGGCAGTACTCTGAAGCCTGGTCGCAACCCTTCCCACCAATTCACCAATGCCGGGCCACCTACTCCACCTCATCCCGAGGAGGACCGTTCAGGTCCGTCTCGAAGGATTGGCCCCTTGTTCTGGAATGTGCGGCCATCCTTATCTGTTGAGATTTGATTAGATTGGTCTTGGGAGGGCCGGTTGCTGCCCTCCCAAGTGGGCCGGAGACCGTACCATCCTGGGTACTCGGCAAGTCCGTTCGAAGCCAGGTTCCCGGTCCACTTTCCAACTTATCCCGAATGGTTGCTCGCGCAAGAGTGCGTAGATAAGGCAGGGACAGATGGACGAGACCAAGCACTTTGTCGGAATTGACGTGTCGAAGGCAGCGCTGGATGTGCATGTTCTGCCAGTCGGCAAAAGCCAGCGGTTTCCCAATGATGGTGACGGCCATGCGGCTCTTGAGGGATGGTTGTCATCCCATCCAGTCGAGAGCGTGGTCCTTGAGGCGACGGGTGGCTATGAACGCAAGGCGGTGCAGGCGCTGCAGCAGCAGGGGTACCATGTTTGTGTGGTCAATCCGGCCCGCCCCCGGGACTTTGCCAAGGCCGGTAGTCGGTTGGCCAAGACCGACCGGCTGGATGCAGCCGTTCTGGCCCACTATGCGCAGGTGTTTGATCCGCCGTCGGCTCCTCGTCCGGGCGACGTCGAGGCGAAGCTTGCGCGCTATGCCTCTGCTCGGGACAGCTTTGTTGCCGAGAAGACCCGGCTGCGCAATCAGCTCGGCCTCAATGACGATGCTGATCTGGAGCGCATGCACCGGGATATACTGGAGACGATAGAGGCCAAGCTTGCGGAATTGGACCGCATGATCCAGAGCTGCATTCGCGAAAAGGCCGAGGTGAGCCAGCGCTATGACCAGCTCAGGGCCGTTCCGGGCATCGGGCCGGTCGCCGCCGTCAGCCTCCTGGCGTTCCTGCCCGAACTGGGGCAGGTCTCGCGGCGGGCCATTGCTGCCCTGGTTGGCGTCGCGCCCTTCGCCAGAGACAGTGGCATGATGCGGGGGCAACGCAGGATCGCCGGCGGCAGGGCCAAGGTGCGCAGGATGCTGTTCATGGCAAGCCTGTCAGCGGCACGCCACAACCCCATCATCAAAACCTTCTACGAACGCCTCATCAAAGGTGGGACGGGCAAGAAACAGGCAATCATCGCCTGCTCCCGGAAGCTCCTGACCATCCTCAACGCAATGGTCAGGGACAATAGGGAATGGCAGCCGATGAGCACCTAAAAACATGGTTGCTTCGAGACAGCGCTCCGCGCTTCCTCAGGATGAGGCGGGTGGGGGCTGAGAGGCATGCCTGCGTGATGGATGGGGTTATGCGATGGGTAGGGCGGTAAATCGAAGCAACGGCGGCGGAAACTGTGCCCCAAAGTCCGACCCGAGCCGCTCCCTCCTCCTCATCCTGAGGAGGGCCGGCAGGCCCGTCTCGAAGGATGTGCCACAACACCGGAGCATGCTGCCTGTCCCTAGAGACAGCGCTCCGCGATTTCTCAGCCGCGCGCCGTCTTGAACCGGTAGGTCTTCAGGCCGGTCTTGCCGTGACCTTCCACCAGGAACAGACCACCGGACAGCGTGTCGGGTTCGATGGCGGTCGGGTCTGCGGGCTGCTTGATGCTGGTGACGATCAGGTGGTCGAGGTCCGGGCCGCAGAAGCAAGGCATGGTCGGCTTGTCGACCGGCAGCTTGATGGCCTGCAGCAGATCACCATCCGGGCCGAAGCAGTTGAGGACACCAGCGGAAACGCCAGCACTCCAGTAATTGCCTTCGATATCCACCGCCGCGCCATCCGGGCGCCCGGTGTCGTTGGTTTGCTGGGCGTAAAGCATCTTCGAGCCGAGCGCACCGGTCTGCGGATCGAAGCCGTAGCATTCGATCCAGCCGGGGGAAGTATCGGAGTGGTACATGTAGGTGCCGTCCGGCGTCCAGGCGAGGCCGTTGGAACATTGCAACTCGTCCCGGATCTCGGCAACGTCGCCACTGCCGTCTACCCGGTAGAGGCCCGCAATCGGCTCGCGCGGGGAGCTGGTGTCCATGGTGCCGACCCAGAAGGCTCCGTCCGGTCCGACCTTGCCATCGTTCAGCCGTGTGCGCGGCTCGTCCGCCTGCACTTCGGCCAGAAGCTCGCTCGAACCGCTAGCAGGATCGAACAGGACGACCTTGTCCCAGACGCTGACGATCAGCCGGTCATCGTCAGTCAGGCCGAAGGAGCCGACCTCATTGTCGAAATGCCAGGTGGTGATCTCGCGGTTGGCCCAATCCATCGACTGGATGGAGCGGCCCTGAATGTCGGCCCAGAGCAAGCGGTTCAGTCTGTCGTCCCAGGTGGGACATTCGGCAAGCTGGTAAGTCGTATTGATGAAACGGGTGATCGTATGTGTCACCGGAGCGGGTTCCTTGAAAAGCCAGGCACTTGAATGGATGCGGACTATACCCGCCAGCGTTGGCTGCGTCGAGACGCTGGAAACAATGGCGGAAATGCGTGTGGTTTGGCTGTGGACCGGCGGGCAGGAGCGTTCAAATTTCGCCATTCAGGGGAATCGCGGTGCGTCTGACGATCGGCCGGATGGCGAAGGAGGATTTCATTCTGAGGACGCCCGGAAGCTGGGCAAGGTGATCGCGGTGGATGCGTTCGAAGTCGATCGGATCCCGGGCCGAGAGGCGCAGGATATAGTCGGCATCGCCTGCCATCAGGAAACACTCCATGATCTCTCCGGAGCGAGCAACGGCGCGTTCGAAATTCTCCAGCGTTTCCTTGGATTGGCTGGTGAGAGAGATTTCCACGAAAACGTCCATGTGCCGGCCAAGCTTCTTCTGGTCCAGCAACGCGACATATTTCTCGATGACGCCGGATTCCTCCAGCGCGCGCATGCGCCGCAGGCAGGCAGATTGCGACAGGCCCACCTTTTCCGCCAGATCCGCATTGGCAATGCGGCCGTCGCTTTGCAGCACGTTGAGGATCTTCTGGTCGAGACGGTCGAGTTTCATTTTGCTGCACCGCACATAATGCGAGGTTGAGGATAAAAGATTGCAGATTATTTGAAGAACAAATGATCTGACGCAAGGTTATTGCGCAAATTTGAACTGCAGCCCCCTGGAACGCAAGCACATTCGACAAAAAAAGCGGTAGAATCCGCGCCAATCAATAAAGCTTCCAGAGGAGACGAGTTATGCGCATTGGTGTGCCGAAAGAAATCAAGAACCATGAATACCGGGTCGGTCTGACCCCGAACAGCGTTGTCGAAATGGTGGCGCACGGCCACGAAGTTGTCGTTGAAACCAACGCCGGTGTCGGCATCGGTGCCAGCGACGCCGATTACGAAGCGGCAGGCGCGAAGATCCTGGCAACCGCCAAGGAAGTCTTCGATGCGGCCAACATGATCGTGAAGGTCAAGGAACCGCAGGCCGTCGAGCGCGCCATGCTGCGTCCGGACCACATTCTCTTCACTTACCTGCACCTGGCACCGGACGCGGAACAGACCGCCGATCTGGTGAAATCCGGTGCGACCTGCATTGCATATGAAACCGTTGTCGATGCCCGTGGCGGTCTGCCGCTTCTGGTGCCGATGTCCCAGGTTGCCGGCCGCCTGTCGGTGATTGCCGGTGCAAAGGCGCTGGAAAAGGCGCAGGGCGGCTCCGGCACGCTTGTGGGCGGTGTACCGGGTGTGGAACCGGCCAAGGTTGTCGTGATCGGCGGCGGTGTGGTCGGTTCGCATGCCATCACCATGGCGCTCGGCCTGGGGGCGGATGTCACCGTTCTTGACCGGTCCACCACTGTTCTGGGCAATCTTTCCCAGACATTCGGTCCGGCTCTGAAGACCGTCTATTCAACCAAGGCTGCGCTGGAAAAGCATGTACTGGAAGCCGACATGGTCATTGGGGCCGTGCTGGTGGCCGGTGCCGCCGCGCCGAAGCTGGTCTCGCGCGAACTGGTCAGCCGCATGAAGCCGGGCTCGGTTCTCGTGGATGTCGCCATCGACCAGGGTGGCTGCTTCGAAACGTCCAAGGCAACGACGCATTCCGAGCCGACCTACATCATCGATGAAGTCGTTCACTATTGCGTCGCCAACATGCCGGGTGCGGTGCCGAAAACCTCCACCTACGCCCTGAACAACGCAACGCTGCCGTTTGCCCTGGCGCTGGCCGACAAGGGCGCGAAGAAGGCGCTGCTCGACGATCCGCACTTCCTGCCAGGCCTCAACGTCATCGGCGGCCAGGTGACCTGTGAAGCGGTCGCAACCGCTCTCGGCTATGCCTATGTCGATCCGAAGGTTGCTCTTGAGCAGGCCAAGGAAAGTGCGGCTGCCTGATAGAAGCTTTCGCTTCAGAACATGAGAAAAGCCGGTCCTCTGGGCCGGCTTTTTTGCTTTCACGTTGCCGTTCCGGTGCGACGCGTTGGCGGCAAGACCAAGATCGGTCCTCTGCGCGGGTTGAGTTGGAAAAACACGCAGCTCAGCCGAGTTGCCGGCTCCCTGCCTTCGCAGGGATGGCGCGCGAAATTGACCTGTTTGTCAGGCGCAGAGGCTGCTTACGGGCAGCGCACCTTGTAGGGCGTGCCCTGTTCATCCGTGGCTATGCAGTTGCGCGGGGTAGTGACGACGCCGATAAGGCCACCTCCGACGGCACCGAGCGCGGCGCCGGCAAGGGTCGCATTCACTGTCGAACCGGCAACTGCGCCAATCGTGGCTCCGGTTGCTGCGCCGAGACCTGCCCCGATCAGCATTCTGTCCCGTTGACTTTCGGTGTTGGCGCAGCCTGTCAGCACAATGGCGAGACTTGCGGCTGCAAGGACAGATCTCATCCAGAACCCCTTGGCGAAAAAATGCGTCCGGTAAGGGTGGCGATCTATGGTTAACAGTTTCTTACCAAGGCGGGTTTATCCAAGGCAGATCATGAAAGCAAAACGGCCATGCCCTTGAAATCACGGGCATGGCCGGTATCAGTCGCAAAGTGTGGTCGCTCCCGTCTGCAGTAAGGCAAGGGAACTGCAGACGTTACGGGCAGGCGACTCGATATGGGTTGCCATAGCGGTCGTGTGCCACGCAGTTCTTTGGGGTGGTCGCAGCGCCGATCACGGCACCACCTGCGGCACCGATGGCGGCGCCAGCAAGAACCGGAGCAGCACCGGCACCGGCAGCAGCGCCGACAATGGCACCGGTTGCGGCACCAAGGCCGCCGCCAACCAGCGCACGGTCTCTCTGGCTGCTCGATTGACAACCAGCAAGGGCAGCGGCTGCGAGGGCCACCAGCAGGATCTTTTTCATTTCGTAAACCTGTGAAGACCTGACTGGCTCAGGTCAATTGAGATCAGGGGCAGGCGACGCGATACGGGTTGCCATACCGGTCATAGGCGACGCAGTTCTTGGGCGTCGTTGCAGACCCGACGATGGCACCGCCTGCTGCACCGATTGCCGCACCGGCGAGTGCCGGGCCGACGCCGTTACCGGCGGCGGCACCGATCACGGCACCGGTTGCCGCGCCGAGACCACCGCCAACCAGCGCACGGTCTCTTTGACTGTCAGACTGACACCCTGCCAGAAATGCGGCCGAAGCGGCAATCAGAAGGAGTTTCTTCATAGTTTTCTTCCCAACGGTATCGTACCGAAACGAAAAAGGATCGCTCTCTGTTACGGGCAAGCGACCCGGTATGGATTGCCGTAGCGGTCGTAAGCGACGCAGTTCTTCGGTGTCGTCGCGCTGCCAACGATGGCACCACCGGCCGCACCGATTGCACCACCAACCAGCGCACCGCCGACATCGCCGGTTGCCGCAGCACCGATTGCTGCACCGGTTGCCGCGCCAAGACCGCCGCCTACGAGGGCTCGGTCGCGCTGGCTATCCGATTGGCAGCCCGCCAGGGCAAGGCCAACTGCTGCGAGCAGAACGAGTTTTTTCATGAAATCAGTCTCCCTCTCGGACCGCATCCACGGCGGGTCGAATGTATAAAATCTTTCCAAGCCTAAGCTGCTTTGCACGTTGGGGCAATCTCTGTTTGCGACAGCAAGCCCTTCTTTATCGTGAATCGCAAGAAGAGTTCTTCAACGATGTGAACCAGATAGGGTCGCTTGGGCAAAATTATGACGAGATCGCCTCACCTTTTAACGCGTAAACGAATGTCTGGTTCCCAAATCAACTTTTCAGGGCGGCAAGCAAGCCTTTGGTGGAGGCGTCCTTGGATTCCGCGGAGACTTCGCCCTTGACCATCGGCAGTAGAGCGGTGGCCAGCTCCTTGCCCAATTCCACGCCCCACTGGTCGAACGAGTTGATTCCCCAGATGGCGCCTTCGACGAAAACCCGGTGTTCGTAAAGGGCGATCAGGCGGCCGAGCGCGAAGGGCGTCAACTGGTCGTAGACCAGGGTTATCGACGGCCTGTCGCCCGGAAAGACCTTGTGCGGTGCCAGACGGTCCACTTCGCTTGAAGCCATACCGGACGCGCTGAGCAGGGCCTTTGCCTCTTCAAGCGTCCGGCCCAGCATCAGGGCTTCGGACTGGGCCAGACAGTTTGCGACCAGAAGATCATGATGGTGCTTCAGGTCTTCCTCATGGCCGTTTGCGGCGATCAGAAATTCACAGGGTATGACGGTCGTGCCCTGATGCAGCAGCTGGTAAAACGCATGCTGACCATTGGTGCCGGGTTCACCCCAGACAAGCGGTCCGGTTTCCTGCGTCACGGGGCTGCCGTCCAGCTTCACGCGCTTGCCGTTCGATTCCATGTCGAGCTGCTGCAGATAGGCAGGCAGGCGCGACAGGCGCTGGTCGTAGGGTAGGACGGCGCGGGTGGAATAGCCCAGCACATCGCGGTTCCAGACGCCGACCAAAGCCATCAGTACCGGCAGGTTCTGCTCAAGCGGGGTTTCTGCGAAGTGGGTGTCCATCGCGTGGGCGCCGGACAGGAAGTCTGTGAAGGCATCCGGTCCGATGGCGATCATCAGGGGTAGACCGATGGCCGACCAGACGGAATAGCGCCCGCCGACCCAGTCCCAGAAACCGAAGACGCGGCTCTCATCGATGCCGAAGGCTGCGACCTTGTCGAGCGCCGTCGAAACGGCGGCGAAGTGGTCGCCGACAGCGTCTTCCCCAAGTGCGCCGGCGATCCATTTGCGCGCGGTCTGCGCGTTCGTCATGGTTTCGATAGTGGTGAAGGTCTTGGAGGCGACGATGATCAGCGTCGTGGCCGGGTCGAGTTTTTCCAGCGTATCGGCAATATGGGCGCCGTCGACGTTCGAGACGTAGTGCAGCTCGGGGCCGTCATGGTAAGGGCTCAGGGCAATGGTGGTCATGACCGGCCCGAGATCCGAGCCGCCAATGCCGATGTTAACGACATCGGTGAACGCATCGCCGGTGGAAGACGTCAGGTCGCCGGAGCGGACGGCTTCGGCAAAATCGGCCATGGCCGCCAGAACCGCCCGCACATCGGGCATCACATCTTCACCGTCGACCAGTACCGGCTGGTCGGACTGGTTGCGCAGGGCCGTGTGCAGAACGGCCCGCTGTTCGGTGCCATTGATCTTTTCGCCGGCAAACATGGCCGCACGTTTGCCTTCCACATCTGCGGCGCGAGCAAGGCCGATGAGCAGGTCGAGCGCCTTGGCGTCGATCCGGGACTTGGAGTAGTCGAGCAACAGGTCGTCTGTTTTGGCGGAGAACGTCTCGAACCGAGCGGGGTCGGCTGCAAAGAGTTGCCGAAGAGATGTGCCTTCCAATTGTTCCGCGTGCTGGTTGAGAGCCTCAAATGCTGCTTCTAGCGCCATGAACAATCCTCTTAAATCGATTTAGCGGCCTGGTTACGCGCCCGTTGCGCAGGGCATCCATTAACATACCCATCCATCGAGCGGGAGAGGAAATTCTGGAGCAGGCGCCGCCGGAAACGCAGAGGAGGTTGCCGGCGGCGGAGGGCCGGTCAGTTGGCGATCGGGGCCAGCAATTCAGGCGCGGTGACCAGTTGGCGGACGCCGTGGGAATAGTCTTCCTTGAAGACATTGCCTTGTTCCGCCCAGGCGTTGAGCGAGTTGATATCCAGCTTGGCACATTGCGGTTTCACGCTCCAGGTCACTTGCAGCGGAGAACAGGTTGACTGTGTGTAGCTGGGGCCTGTCGTCGACCCGATGAAGGTGACGGGTGTGCCCGTTCCCTCCGGCAGGGCCTTGGGCTGGTGCAGGCCATTCACGATGTTACCGTCGTAGGCGAAGTCGAGAAAATTCAGGGCGTCTGCATCGTTCACCACCAGGAAGACCTGCGCTTCGACCCGAAGCTGCGGGTTGGCGCAGGCATCACTCAGGCAGGAGCCGAGGCCCTTGCCGGGTGTGGCGTTGCAGGAAGTGTAGACCCAGTGGACTTCAATCGTGTCGCCGGGCTTCACTCCCTTGAAGGCTGAGCTGGCAGGTGCCTTCAGCTCGGCCTCAGTCAGCTCGGCGGTTTCATTACACTGATAGCCGCCATGTTCGCCGTCACCGGCAAAAACGGTAAAGCCTGGGCCTTTGTGTTCGGCATTCGTGTGCGTGTGGATGTTGCACAGGTTCAATTTGTCGGCGGACGGTGCAATCGAGACCGAGGATGTGTTCAACCCGGCGGTCTGGGTGATGTCGCGTGGCGTTTGAGGGCCGAAGCCCTGGCACAATTCTTCTGCATGTGCTTGCGCCAGAAAACCAATGCTTGCGGCAGCCGCAAATGCCAGTCCGATAAGTTTTGCCATGGGAAACTCCTGCGTAAGGGGGGCAAGGCAGGTCGAGGGGCGCCCATGGCAAAAGAGCTGCACGAATGGGCGTGGACTACCTAAGCGCGCTTTTGATGCGCTCGCCAATAGGAAAATTTGCTCATGTTGCCTGGGCGGTGAAAGCCACTATGTGAAAACCTGGCGGAAAACAGCGCCAATTTAACCTGGAAACGGCATTGTTTTAAGTGAAATGAAAGTTTCCTGAAGGTAAACCGAATCTATGAGTTCCGAGAACAAATTACATGGTTTGGCCCATCTGCTCGATCAACCGGATGCCGAGGAAGAAGTCCTCGTGGTTGATTTCGACAATCTGTCGGTGATCAACGCCGTTGCGTCAAATGTCAGCGAATGGGGTTTTCGGTTGACCTCGCCGGACATCGGCGAACTCTATAAAAATATCGGTATCCGTCCCAAGGACGCGGCAAAGCTTTTCAAGGCCCATGTTACGTCCGTAAAAGGCAGTGACGCGGCGGTCGTCTTCTCCAAGAACGAAACATCCGTTTCGGACAAGCGCCGGGAAAAGCGGAACAACGTCAGCATTCCGGTCAAGATCGCAGACTTCGACGGAATTACGGAAATCAGTGGCACGATTGTCGATGCAGGCAAGAACGGTTGCCGGATAACCGCCAAGGGATTGACGGCGCTTCCCGAGGAAGTGCTGCTGACGATGAGGAAATTCGACAGGGCGGTTGTTGCCGAATTTGCGTGGCGCAACGACACCTCGGCCGGGTTGCGTCTTCTGTGGGACAGGACGCTCGAGCAGGATGACGAGGACGGCGAGAGCGACGACGATACCGACGTGGACTCGGAAGAGCAGCAGGACGCCTGACCTGACCTGACCTGACCTGATCTTGTCAGCCTGACCTGGGCGTTCTCTCACCAGGGCTTTCCATCTCACTTGCCTGCAAACGAGTGCCCTGCGGAGCGAATATCTGACCCCAAATGGAGAAGCTGTATCTTGAGCGCCGGTCTCCAGCGGAGTGCCGTGCATGATCCACTGGCGTTTGCAAAGGGGATGCTCGATTTTTTAAAAAATAGTTTTTTGACCGGAACTTCTTTTGTGCTCGGTGGTTCTCACAGTAACTGTCTCATCAACAGAAATACTGATGTTGCTGGCGTGTGAAATAAATGTGAGAGGATATAACATTATGAAACGGATTATCACCGCTACCGCTATGTCCTTGATGCTGACAACATCAATTTACGCGGCTGAACAAGTAAAAGCGCTGCAAACATACAAGTATACGGATGCAGCCGCTACCAGCGAATTTCTTGCTTCCGATCTGATCGGCATGCGTATCTACTCTGTCGAGGAGAACTACGACCGGTTCAGCGACGAGTATCAGGCGCGGGCCGATGAAGAAAAGGAATGGGACGACATCGGCGAAGTCGATGATGTCATCCTCAGCTTCGACGGCTCGGTGAAGGCAGTCGTTCTGGGTGTCGGCGGCTTCATCGGAATTGGCGAGAAGGATATCGCCCTGCCGATGGATCAGCTCAAGGTGGTTCGCGAGCAGGATGACGCCGAGAGCTTCTTCCTGGTGGTCAACGCCAACAAGGACGTTCTGACCAGCGCCGAAGCCTATGAAAACCCGAACCGTTCTTCAGAACCTTCTGAAGCCACCAAAATGGCCGACTCGAACGCCGAAGGCAGTGCTGCAAGCCGCCCGATGCTGCCGCGTGCAGACGTTGAGCGCGAAGGCTACAAGGAAGCTGTCATTTCCGAACTGACTGCGGAAGATCTTCAGGAAGCGAGTGTCTATGACGCCAATGACGAAGACATCGGCGAAATCGACCAGCTCGTGATCTCCGAAGACGGTCAGATCCAGAAGGTGGTCATGGACATCGGCGGCTTCCTGGGTATCGGCGAAAAGCCGGTCGCCATGACGTTCGACGAACTGCAGATCATCCGTGAAGATAGCGGCGACGACCTGCGTATCTACGTGGGTGCCACCAAGGAGCAGCTTGAAGCGCTGCCGACTTACGAAGCGGCTCAATAATCCAAGCCCTGGCTGCCTGGGCAATCCGTTCATGCAGCCAGGCCAATCGCCCAAACAGGCGATTTCCCAACCGGGGCTGATGCGGAGGCACTTCCGGACAGGTGGTTCGAATGCCGCTGTCAGGACGTTGAGACCCTGCAGCCCCGCAACAACCGACCGGAGCAAGTGGAAACCATTTGACCGGCGGCTCATCAAAGGAGAAGCGACATGAATTGGGATATCATCGAAGGCAACTGGAAACAGGTTAAAGGTAAGGCCCAGGAACAGTGGGGCAAGCTTACCAAAGACGATCTGGACCGGATCGAAGGCAATCGCGATCAGCTTGCCGGCAAGATCCAGGAGCTCTACGGCAAGTCGCGCGAAGAAGCAGAGCGCGAAGTCGATGAGTGGGCAAGCCGCCACTAATCGTCGTACAGATGAAAAAGAGCCGGGCGATCTGTCGCCCGGCTCTTTTCGTTTGTAAACGGCATTCCGGCCGCCTGCTGCCCGGAGACTGCTCGCTATTCAGATCTTGAGCGCCGCTGCTGCCTTTGCGCGTGCTTCGATCCCGGACCAGTCGTCCGCTGCAATTGCCTTGGCATCCGCAATCCAGGAACCGCCAACGCAGAGAACGTTCGGCAGTTTCAGATAGTCCGGAGCCTTGTCGAGGCTGACGCCGCCTGTGGGGCAGAACTTGGCCGCGGCCAGAGGCGAGGACAGGGACTTGAGATAAGACGCGCCGCCTGCCTGTTCGGCCGGGAAGAATTTCAACCGCTCATAGCCGCGCTCCAGCAGGAACATGACTTCCGAAGCGGTCGCTGCGCCCGGAAGCAGCGGCACGCTGTGCTGGTCGGCGGCATCCAGGAGGTTTGCGGTCGCGCCAGGCGAGACGATGAAGCGGGCACCGGCAGAAACGGCGGCGTCATATTGCTTGCCGTCCAGCACAGTCCCGGCGCCGACAATTGCGCCTTCCACGTGTTCGTTGACGGCGTTGATCGCTTCCAGGGCATGAGCCGTGCGCAGCGTGATCTCGATGGCCGGAAGGCCGCCGCGCACAAGCGCCTCGGCCATGGGAACGGCCTTCTTGGGATCTTCCACGATCAGCACCGGGATCACCGGTGCCGCGCACATTACCTTCTCGATCTTTTCAATGTCCTGGGCCATGTCGCCTCCAAAATCTCTTTCTTGTCGCGCCTGCATCTGCCACAGCCGAAGCGGATCGCAAAATCTATCGTGCCAAATTCACCTGGCCGGTCCGGTCATCTCACCGGTCTGGGCCTGATCCTTACTCACCGAACACATGTGCGCCAGTGTCGGCCGTGCCGACAGCACTGCGGAAGGCGGCGAACAGGTCCCGGCCGGTGCCGAAGTGGCTCTCGCTCAGATCCGCTTCGGCCAGCGGCCGGGCGTTGAATTCGGCTTCATCAACCAGCACTTCCAGCGTTCCGGCGACGGCATCGACGCGGATCATGTCGCCGTCGCGGATCCGGGCGATGGGGCCTCCGGCAGCCGCTTCCGGGGTCACGTGGATTGCCGCCGGCACCTTGCCGGACGCACCGGACATGCGGCCGTCGGTGATCAGGGCGACCTTGTGGCCGCGGTCCTGCAGGATGCCAAGGCACGGCGTCAGCTTGTGCAGCTCGGGCATGCCGATGGCCTTCGGGCCCTGGAACCGGACCACGGCAGCAACGTCTCCGGTCAGTTCCTTGTTGTTGAAGGCGGTCAGGAAGTCGTTCTGGTCGTGGAAGACGCGGGCAGGGGCCTCGATGATGTGACGTTCCTTGGCAACCGCCGAGATCTTGATGACAGCCTTGCCCATGTTGCCGGTCAGCATCTTCAGCCCGCCGGTCGGCTGGAAGGCCTTGGAGACGGGTGCCAGCACCGTCTCATCCCCGGATGCCTCAGGCACTTCCTCACGGCGGACGTTGCCGTCGGCATCGAGTTTCGCTTCCACGGTGTAGCCCGACAGGTCGGTGCCGTAGACGGTCTTCACATCCCGGTGCAGATAGCCTTCGCCCAACAGTTCGCGGATCAGGAAGGCGAGGCCACCAGCGGCCTGGAAGTGGTTCACGTCGGCCTTGCCGTTCGGATAGACGCGGGCGAGAAGCGGCACGACGTCGGACAGGTCGGAAATATCGTCCCAGGTCAGCTTGATGCCGGCAGCTGCTGCAATTGCCACCAGATGCATGGTGTGGTTGGTGGACCCGCCAGTTGCGTGCAGGCCGACGACGCCGTTGACGATCGCCTTTTCGCTGATGACTTCCCCTGCCGGCGTGAACTCGTTGCCGAGCGCGGAAATCGCGATAGCGCGTTTGGCAGCTTCCCGGGTCAGGGCGTCGCGCAGCGGTGTGCCCGGATTGACGAAGGATGCGCCCGGCATATGCAGGCCCATGATCTCCATCAGCATCTGGTTGGAATTGGCCGTGCCGTAGAAGGTGCAGGTGCCCGGCGAATGGTAGGCACGGGATTCACTTTCCAGAAGGGCATCGCGGCCGACCTTGCCTTCGGCATAGAGCTGGCGGATCTTCGACTTCTCGTCGTTGGAGATGCCGGTCGGCATCGGGCCGGCCGGGACGAATACGGCCGGCAGATGGCCGAAGGAGAGGGCGGCGATCGCAAGGCCGGGTACGATCTTGTCGCAGATGCCGAGAAAGACCGCGGCATCGAACATCTGGTGCGACAGGCCGACGGCGGCGGCCATTGCGATCACATCGCGGGAAAACAGGGACAGTTCCATGCCGTCCTGGCCCTGGGTGACACCGTCACACATGGCTGGAACACCCCCGGCCACCTGCGCGACCGCGCCGACGTCATGGGCGGCTTCGCGGATCAGGGCCGGGTAGGTTTCATAGGGCTGATGGGCCGACAGCATGTCGTTGTAGGAGGTGATGATGCCGAGGTTCGGCACCACGTCGCCGGAAAGAGCTTGCTTGTCGGACAGGCCACAGGCGGCAAAGCCGTGCGCAAGGTTGCCACAGGACAGGCGCGAGCGCTGGGGACCCTTTTCGGCCGCCTTGCCGATCCGGTCCAGATATCTTGAGCGGCTGTCGTGACTGCGTTTGACGATCCGTTCGGTGACGTCGCCAATGCGATCCTGGATGGTCATCGTTTCAAATCCTTTGCTAGCCGCGCCGCGGCCTGGCTGGGTCTATGTCCGGTAACATAGGGCATTGCGGCAGACACGCCGCTCTCTAATCGATTTAAGAGGCCGGAAACGCGCAAGGCCGGGCCTTGCGCGAGAGGTGTCAGGTGCCGTCGTCTTCGGCCCAGGTGCGGCCATCGCGCTCCACCAGCGCGATAGAGGCGGACGGGCCCCAGGTGCCGGCGGTGTAGCCTTTCGGCGTTTCCTTGGAGGCTGCCCATGCGGCCTGGATGGGATCGATCCATGCCCAGGCGGCGTCGACTTCGTCGCGGCGCATGAACAGGGTCTGGTTGCCACGGATGACGTCCATGATCAGGCGTTCGTAGGCATCCGGGTTGCGGACCTTGAAGGCTTCGGCAAAACTCATGTCGAGCGGGACCTGGCGCAAACGCATGCCACCGGGGCCAGGGTCCTTGATCATGATCTGCATCTGCACGCCTTCATCCGGCTGCAGGCGGATGATCAGCCGGTTGGCGGTGATGGCGCCGGCTTCCGCGTCGAAGATCGAATGGGGGATCGGGCGGAACTGGACGACAATTTCCGATACCCGCTGCGCCAGGCGCTTGCCGGTGCGCAGATAGAAGGGCACGCCCGCCCACCGCCAGTTGGCGATTTCCGCCTTCAGGGCAACGAAGGTTTCCGTGCGGCTTTCGGTATTGCCGAGTTCTTCCAGATACCCTGGAACCGCGCCGCCGGCGGAAGCGCCCGCACGGTACTGGCCGCGTACGGTCAGCTTGTCGATGCTCTGCTCCTCGATCGGCGCAAGCGCCTTCAGGACCTTCAGCTTTTCGTCGCGCACGCTGTCGGCGTTCATGCTCTCCGGCGGCTCCATTGCCACCAGGCAAAGCAACTGCAGAATGTGGTTCTGCACCATGTCACGCAGCGCGCCCGCCGTGTCGTAGTAACCGGCGCGGCCACCGGTGCCGAGCGACTCGGCCACGGTGATCTGGACATGGTCGATATGGGCCGCGTTCCAAAGGGGCTCGAACAGGGCATTGGCGAAGCGCAGGGCCATCAGGTTCTGCACCGTCTCCTTGCCGAGGTAGTGGTCGATACGGAAAATCTGATCTTCGTTGAAGACGGCACCGACAGTGTCGTTGAGTGCCCTGGCAGATGCGCCGTCCTTGCCGATGGGCTTTTCCATGACAACGCGGGAATGGTCGTTGACGACACCGATGCGGCCGAGGTTCTCGCAGATCGTGCCGAAGAGGTCCGGACCGACAGCAAGATAGAAGGCGCGGATGACGTCGGGGCGTTCATCCAGAACTGTTCTCAGGTCCTCGAAGCCTTCACCCGTGGCAATGTCGATCTTGACGTAGCGCAGGCGCTTCAGGAACTGCTGCAGATGCTCGTCTTCCAGATCCTTGACGTGTTCTTCCAGCGCTGCCTTGGCATAGTCGCGATAATCGTCGTCTGAATAGTCCCGCCGGGCGCTGCAGATGATGCGGGCATTGTCCGGCATCTGGCCGTCCGCATCACGGTGGTAAAGGGCAGGCAGAAGCTTGCGATGGGCAAGGTCTCCGGAGGCTCCGAAAACGACGAGGTCGAATTCTTCAACTTCAATGACGCGTACCGCCATAAACACATCCCTTCTCACAGCTGCCAGTCCGATTGGCCGCACCAGCCAGGACCGTTTTCGACTGCCTTTTAAATCGATTTAATTCTCTTGTCAGCCCCTCATTTCAGGGCCGACCATTCTTTTTCCAGTTCGCTCCTGCGCGGCAGATCGGCTCCGCGCCGGGAGCAGGTTATGGCCGCAGCCCCGACGGCGAAATCAAGAAGACGATTTAGCTGGCCGGCGTCAAGGGCCGCAAGAGAGTCGCGGCTGGTTGCGCCCAGATGCTTCAGTCCGGCAAGGAGGGACGCCTGAAAGGTGTCGCCCGCGCCGACCGTGTCTTCAACCGCAACCTTGACGCCCGGACGGCTGACTTCAACGCCCTTGGCAAATGCGGTCGCACCATCGCCGCCACGGGTGACGATCACCAGCGACGCACCCATGCCGAGCCAGGAACGCGCAATGGTCTCGACAGGTTCGCCCGGCGCGATGAGCGCAAGGTCTTCGTCGGAGACTTTGACGACGTCCGTCAACGGCACAAGACTTTCGGTGTTGCGGCGCCAGAGCGCCATGTCCGGCACCACGGTCGGGCGGATGTTCGGGTCGAAGGAGATCAGCGTATGGGCGCGTTCACGTTCGATCAATGCCTTGAAGGCATCCGAAACAGGCTCGACAAGCGCGGTGTAGGAGCCGATGTGCAGAAACAGCGGCGGTTCGTCGAAATCGGGCAGGTCGTCCACTGTCACCATTCGGTCGGCTGCGTTTTCACCGTAGAACGTATAGGCCGGAGAGCCGTGTTCGTCCTTCTGGACGAGGCTCAGTGTGGTCAGGTAGTCGGTCCGCAGGATATAGCGTTCGGAAACACCTTCACTGCGGAGCTTCTGGACCAGACGCTCGCCAAGCGCATCCCTTGAGATGCCACCGAAAAAGCCGGCGTCCTCTTCAAGGCGCGCCAGCCCCATGGCCACGTTGAAGGGCGATCCGCCGATACGGGCATCGAAGGAAACACTGTCGCCTGAACCGGCTTCCCCAAAGAGGTCGAACAGCGCTTCACCGCAAATCAAAAACATATGTGTTCCGGTCTTTTGTCGTTTGTCAGGACCTGCTCCAGCGGCAGGTTTGTGACTGTCTATCATTCCCGGCAGCGGTCGTTCAAACCACCCCCCACATCCTGAGGATGGCCTGTGGCCCGTTTCGAAGTATGGGCCACAGGCGCTGATTTTGCCGCCCATCCTTCGAGACGAACCTGTCGGTTCTCCTCAGGATGAGGGGTTGGGTGGGCGGCGCCGGATAAAGGTGCCGTCCGCTTCTTTCTTGTTCCAACGAAGCCGCCGATGGCGCTCGTTGAATGTCTCGTCTTCGACCCCGCAGCGGCTCACCAATCCACCACCTCATCCTGAGGAGGGACAGGGCCTGTCTCGAAGGATGGGCCGCAGGCGCTGAACTTGACGCCCATCCTTCGAGACGAACCTGTCGGTTCTCCTCAGGATGAGGGTTTGGGTGGGCGGCGCCGGATAAAGGTGCCGTCCGCTTCTTTCTTGTTCCAACGAGGTCGCCAATGGCGCTCGTTGAATGTCTCGTCTTCGACCCCGCAGCGGCTTACCAATCCACCGCCTCATCCTGAGGAGGGCCAGGGCCCGTCTCGAAGGATGGGCCACAGGCGCTGAATTTGCCGCCCATCCTTCGAGACGAACCTTTCGGTTCTCCTCAGGATGAGAGTGTGGGTGGGAGGGGGCTGAACCCGGTGTCTCCCGTTCCCTTAATGGTTCCAACGAGGCTCGCCAACGGCCCTCGTTGAATGTGTCTTCTCTGACCCCACAGCGGCTCACCAATCCACCACCTCATCCTGAGGAGGGCCAGGGCCCGTCTCGAAGGATGGGCCACAGACGCTGAATTTGCCGCCCATCCTTCGAGACGAACCTCTCGGTTCTCCTCAGGATGAGAGTGTGGGTGGGAGGGGGCTGAACCCGGTGTCTCCCGTTCCCTTAATGGTTCCAACGAGGCTCGCCAACGGCCCTCGTTGAATGTGTCTTCTCTGACCCCACAGCGGCTCACCAATCCACCACCTCATCCTGAGGAGGGCCAGGGGCCCGTCTCGAAGGATGGGCCACAGGCGCTGAACTTGCCGCCCATCCTTCGAGACGAACCTGTCGGTTCTCCTCAGGATGAGGTCCCGTGTGCGCGGCGCCGGATAAAGGTGCCGTCCGTTTTTCGTTCCAACCTTAAGCCGCCATGCTGTCGGGCGGGTCCATGGCTCCGGTCATGATCGCTACCGCATCGGACATGGTAAAGTCCGACGGTTTGATGACACAGGCACGACTGCCCAGGCGATGGATGTGGATACGGTCGGCGACCTCGAACACATGGGGCATGTTGTGACTGATCAGCACGATGGGCAAGCCCCTTGCCCTGACGTCCTTGATCAGCTCCAGAACGCGCCGGCTTTCCTTGACGCCGAGAGCGGCGGTCGGTTCGTCCATGATCACGACCTTGGACCCGAAGGCGGCCGCCCTTGCCACGGCCACCCCCTGGCGCTGACCGCCGGAAAGGGTTTCGACGGCCTGGTTGATGTTCTGAATGGTCAGGAGCCCCAGTTCGTTCAGCTTCTCGCGGGCGATCTCTTCCATCTTCTTGCGGTCCAGCTGGCGCAGCCAGGTGCCCCGGAAGCCGGGTTTCTTTATCTCGCGGCCCATGAACATGTTGTCGGTGATCGACAGGGCAGGGGACATGGCCAGGGTCTGGTAGACCGTCTCGATCCCGGCTTCGCGGGCGTCGATGGGCGAGGTGAAATGAACGGGCTTGCCATCCAGCAGGATTTCTCCGCCGTCCGGTTGCACCGCGCCGCTGAGCGCCTTGATCAGGGTGGACTTGCCGGCCCCGTTGTCCCCGATCACGGCGAGGATCTCGCCGGGATAGAGTTCGAAATCGGCCCGGTCCATGGCCACGACACGGCCGTAGCGCTTGACCAGTTTACGTGCTTGCAGGACAGGTTCCATCACACAGATACCTTTCTGATCCATTGGTCGATCGCGACCGCACCGATGATGAGAATGCCGATCAGCAGATAGGTCCACTGGGCATCCGCGCCGAGCAGGCGAAGGCTGAGCGTGAACACGCCGACGATGAGCGCACCGAACAGGGTGCCGAGGACGGAGCCGCGACCGCCGAAGAGCGAGATGCCGCCGATCACCACAGCCGTGATGGATTCGATGTTGGCGAGCTGGCCGGTGGTCGGAGAGACCGAACCGATGCGGCCGATCATGGCCCAGCCGGCAAAGGCGCAGATGAGGCCGGACAGCATGTAGACCGAAATCAGCACCTTCTTCACCTGAACGCCTGAAAGCTGTGCCGCCTCCGGATCGTCGCCGACGGCGTAGACATGCCGGCCCCAGGCCGTCTGTCGCAGCGCGTAGGCCAGAACCATCACCAGAACCACCATGAAGATGACACCGTAGGTGAAGATGGCCCCGCCCACATTGACCTTGTTTCCGAAGAACTGAAGCAGTGGCGCGACCTCGGCAATTTCCTGCGAGCGGATGGTTTCGTTGGCCGAGTACAGGAAGTTGGTGGCCAGAACGATCTGCCACATGCCGAGTGTCACGATGAAGGGCGGCAGCTTGACGATGGCGACAAGGAAGCCGTTGAGATAGCCGCACAAGGTGCCGCAGATCAGGCCACAGACGATGGATATCTCCACCGGCAGACCGTAGCGGAAGGTGAACTGCCCCATGACGACGGAGGACAGCACCATGATGGCGCCGACCGAGAGGTCGATGCCGGCAGTCAGGATAACGATGCTCTGAGCTGCCGCCACGATGCCGACGATCTGGACCTGCTGCAGGATCAGCGTCAGCGCGAAGGGGGAGAACAGTTTCGATCCGAGCAAAAGCCCGAAAACGACAAGGGAGATTACCAGCACGATCAGCGGAACCAGTGATGGGGTCTGGTGCAGCGTGTGCTGAATTTTGTGCCCGATCCCATGACGTTGGTCATCGAATGAGGCGACGGCCTGCGGTCCGGAGGCTACCGCGGATTCATAATTCGCCGGCCCCTTTGCCGGTTTGCTTTCTAAGGTCATGCCCGTTTAACCTTCTCTACGCCGGTTTTGAAAAAAGGGGCAAGGTTGCCCATGCCCCTTTTGGTCTTGCGTGGAGGTGCCTTAGCCCCAGCAGAGATCCATACCCTTGGCGGTGTCGATGGATTCGACGCCTTCAACCGGCTTGTCGGTCACGAGGGCGACACCGGTGTCGAAGAAATCCTTGCCTTCGGTCGGCGCCGGCTTGGTGCCATTGTCGGCCCAGGCCTTGATGGCCTCGATGCCGAGGGAAGCCATCAGCAGCGGATACTGCTGGGAGGTTGCGCCGATGACACCGTCCTTGACGTTCTGAACGCCCGGGCAGCCACCGTCGACAGAGACGATCAGCACGTCGTTTTCGCGGCCGATCGACTTCAACGCTTCGTAAGCGCCGGCTGCTGCCGGTTCGTTGATCGTGTAGACCACGTTGACCATCGGATCCTTGGCAAGCAGGTTTTCCATGGCCTTGCGGCCGCCTTCCTCGTTGCCTGCGGTCACGTCGTTGCCGACGATGCGCGGATCGGTTTCGTCACCCCATTTGTTCGGGTCGCCTAGTTCGATGCCGAAGCCCTGCAGGAAGCCCTGGTCGCGCAGCACGCCGACGGTCGGCTGGCTGATGCCGAGGTCGAGCATGGCGATCTTGGCATTGGCAGCCTCGTCACCCAGGCTGGCCGCGGCCCATTGGCCGATCAGCTCACCCGCCTTGAAGTTGTCGGTGGCGAAGGTCGCGTCGGCTGCGTCGATGGGATCGAGCGGCGTATCGAGTGCAATCACCAGAAGGCCGGCGTCGCGGGCCTGCTTGACAGCGGGCACGATGGACGACGTGTCGGATGCGGTCAGCAGGATGCCCTTGGCACCGTCGGCAATGCAGGTTTCAATAGCTGCCACCTGGGTTTCGTGATCGCCGTCGACCTTGCCTGCGAAGGACTTCAGCTCGATGCCGAGTTCCTCGGCCTTGGCGGTGGCGCCTTCCTTCATTTTCACGAAGAACGGGTTGGTGTCCGTCTTGGTGATGAGGCAGGCCGAGACATCTGCTGCGGCTGCCGGAGCGGCAGCCATGGCAGCGAGAACGGAACCGGTCGCGAGTAGTTTGCGGATCATTTGCGTTTTTCCTCCCTGGCCAATTCAGGTTGAACGGTTGGGTGTGGCCAGATGTGACCCCAACCGTGCTGCCCGTGCCGGAAAGCTGGCTCGATCTTCCGAGCTGCCAGCCCCGGCGGGTCCGGTGTCTTTCCCGCCGGTCAGGATTGCTGCCCTGGGCGAGAAATTGAAGAATTGCGGCAGGCTGGCAGCGCCGATAGCGCCAGCGTCATGGCCAAAGCTGCCGATTTCGATGTCTGGTGATAGCCGTTTCTCCGGCGCGGCCTTTTCGACGGCCTTTCTCAGCGCAGTGCGGAAGCTTTCCGGGAAGGGACCGCCGAGGTCGCTGTCGAGAACGACCAGCGGAACATCCAGAAGCGCGTAGGCCGAGCGCAGGGCAAGCGCGAGCGCCTCGGCGCAGTCTTCCAGCCATTCGGTGTATTTCGGGTCACCGGTTTCCACTGCATGCTGAATGTCGGAGCGATTGAGTTTCGCGAAATCCGTCGGCGACATGTGCCGGGCGAGAGCCACCAGCGAGGCGCGCGTCAGCAGCAGGTCCCAGGAATTGCGCGCCTTGGGAGCTGTCGACAGCGTGCTCGGCGGAACGGGGATCATGGCGACGTCGCCAGCATTGCCGGACACGCCCCTCACGACATCCCCTTTCAGGATCAGGCCGCCGCCAATTGCCGGTCCGAGGAACAGATAGACGAAATTGTCGTTTTGCCGGCCCAGCCCGTAAAAGAGTTCGGCCACAGCCGCCGCCGTGCCGTCATTCTCGCTGAACACGGGCAGGCCGGTGGCTTGCTCAAGGGCTTCGGCAAGATCGAAATCTTCCCACTTCATGAAGTCGGCCTGGGGCAGGCCGAGTTCATGCAGCCAGGCGCCGAGGTTGAAGGGTTGTGCCAGGCCGATGCCGGTGATGCGGGATTGGTCTTCCTCACTCAGGTTCTGACGCAGAATTTCCAGATCGTCCTTCAGGATTTCCAGCGCCTGCTCGGGAGCCGGCAGGATCATGTCGTGCAGCCGGCGTCCGATGAGCTGGCCGGAAAAATCCATCAGCACCGTTTCCATGTTGGTACGGTCCAGTCGCACGCCGAAGGAATAGGCGCCTCGCGGCGCGAGCCGGAGGATGGTGGCCGGTTGTCCGCGGCTGCCATCGTGGCGCTTGCCCGCTTCGACAATCAGCCCTTCCTCGATGAGATTCTGGATGATGGCGCCAATGGCGGCGTTGGTGAGCTGCACCGCACGGGCGAGTTCCGCCTTGGATGCTTCGCCGGCCCGCCGAAGGATCTGAAGTACGATGCGCTCGTTATACCGGCGCAATTGCGCGGAATTCGAACCACGGCCGCTTTTACGCGTGTCCTCCACCGGTGTTGCTCCTCCCCAGGAACTGCCTGCTCTTGTCGGCGGCATCATAATAACTAAGTGTGATGAAATTATTCGTTCAATTGACGCTGCTGTCAATCGCTATTTGTTTTGCAGTGCACGTTTTCCGTATCGTGGCGCGGTAAGTTGCTGCGCAATAACACGAAAAAATTTGACCTGCCCCGGTAACAAATTTGCAGAAAGTCTCGTAACGGCAGTTTTCTGCTGCCAACTCGGGCTCGGCGGCGGATGGCCATTGGCTTTCCTGCTCTTTCGGGCAGGGACATCCTACCACAGCTTCGCGAAATCGTTGCCGGAGCGTTCAACATCCGTATTGTCGGGGATGGACGAGAATCGGAGACAATAAATGCCGGCCACACACGACGAAGCGTTTCTGGAACGGGCGATTGCCGCTGGAGCAGGGGAGCGCCCTGCCGATCTGGTGATAAAAAATGTTAGCCTGTTCAGCGTTGTCGACGGATCTACGGTCGAAACGGATATTGCGATCGTCGGTGACAGGATTGTCGGCACGCACGGGCAGTATGAGGCAGCGGAGACCATCGACGGCAGCGGACTGACCGCCGTTCCCGGCTTCATCGACACGCATCTTCATGTGGAATCGTCTCTGGTCACACCGTTCGAGTTTGACCGCTGCGTGCTGCCGCACGGTGTCACCACCGCCATTTGCGATCCGCATGAGATCGCAAATGTGCTGGGTGCCGAAGGGATACGCTATTTCCTGGACAGTTCGCTGGAAACGGTGATGGACCTCAGGGTCAACCTGTCGTCCTGCGTTCCTGCAACGGCTTTCGAAACAGCGGGGGCCTGTCTGGAAATCGAGGACCTGCTGCCGTTCCGCGATCATCCAAGTGTGATCGGCCTTGCGGAATTCATGAATTTTCCAGGTGTGCTTGCGCGCGATCCCAAGGTGCTGGCAAAGCTTGCCGCCTTTCAGGACGGCCATATCGACGGCCATGCGCCTCTGCTTCAGGGCATCGGCCTCAACGGTTATCTGGCCGCAGGCATTCGCACCGATCATGAGGCAACTTCCGCGGATGAGGCGCTGGAAAAGCTCGCCAAGGGCATGACGATCCTGATGCGCGAAGGCTCCGTCTCAAAGGACCTGGAAGCGCTGGCCCCGATCCTGACACCGGATGTTTCCGCGTTCGTCGCGTTATGCACGGACGACCGCAACCCGCTGGATATCGCCGAAGAGGGCCATCTCGACAGCATGATCCGCCGCCTGATCGCCAAGGGCATTCGTCCGCTTGATGCCTATCGGGCCGCAAGCTGGTCGGCGGCCAATGCCTTCGGCCTGAAAGACAAGGGCGTGATCGCGCCGGGCAAGCGCGCAGACATCGTGCTATTGAGCGACTTTGCCGATTGCCGCGTGGCGCAAGTGATCTGCGGCGGCGTTCAGGCGACGGACGCGGCCTTTGCAAGAAGAACCATCGTCCCGCCGGTTGGCCTCGACAGCGTGCATGTCGGCGAGGTCACCGCGTCAAAGTTCGACGTTCCGGCGCGCAACAGCGAGGCCGACGTCATCGGCGTGGTGCCGGGCAGGATCATCACCGAACACCTTAAACGCACCCTGCCGGTGACCGGCGGCAAGACGCTGGCCGATCTTGACCAGGATGTGCTGAAGGTCGCCGTCGTCGAACGGCACAAGGGCACGGGCAACATCGGCCTCGGGTTCGTCAATGGTTTCGGCATGAAACAGGGCGCAATTGCTTCGTCCGTCGGCCATGACAGCCACAACATCTGCGTGGTTGGCGCGGACGAGGAAGCCATGGCCCACGCGGTCAACCGGGTGATCGCCATGAAGGGCGGATTTGCGGTTGCCGACAAGGGCGGGGTGAAGGCCGAGCTCGCCCTGCCGCTGGCGGGACTGATGAGCCTCGAACCGTTCGAAACGGTGAAGGAGGAGCTGGAGCACCTGCGCGCCGCCGCCAAGGATCTCGGCTGCACGCTGGCCGAACCGTTCCTTCAGGTCGCCTTCCTGCCGTTGCCGGTCATTCCGCATCTGAAGATCACCGATTTTGGCGTCTTCGATGTCAACAAGTTCGAACTGATCGATCAGGGGAGTTGATGCGCGCCTTCAGTACCGGTGCAATCCTGTTCGAAAACGTGCCCACTTCCGTGCGGCTCGCAACGCAAGGACCAAGAGGATAGCTCCGGCAACAAGGGACCAGAGCAGGATCTGGCTGTCGAGAGAGAACCTGTCCAAACTGCGGGTGGGATAGGCAATCTTCGGATTGAGCGGCAAATAAGTGACGTTCAGAGCCCCGTCTGTCTCTCGGATGAGCTCCTGAGGCTTTATCCTGAAATTCAGAGTTTCAACCGGTGCGTCCTCAGGCTTGATTTCAACGACGATTCTTTCATCTTGCCAGGCTGTGATGTTCTTTAAAGTGTTCCGGCTATTGGAACGAAGATGCCTCGAACCATCGTCCCTGTCGTCGATAATGACGACAACCTTGCCGGGGGTGGTTTCGCCAAAGCCTTTTAAAAGCCAGTACTTCAAGCCGCTGTCGTGGTGGAAATAAATTGTGATCGCGACAGCGCAGGCCGCAAAAAACAGGATGGCCAGGTTAAGCGCGTGGCTGTCTTCGACCGCTTCTTTCGGGTTATACAAAGGCAACACCTTTCATTCGAGCATTGCACCAGGATATGCATCTAGAAGTAGCATGACGCAATTCCTCAAGACAAAAATCAATGGGCCTGGCTCGCTCCAGCTTTCGGAATGCGCACGTCCCCTTCCTGCCGCTGACGGTCAATACGCACCTGAAGATCACCAATTTCGGCGTCTTCGACGTCAACAAGTTCGAACTGGTGGATCAGGAACGCAGAAACAGGTCTTTGGACGATGATCCTCACTCTTGCCGTTTCCGGATACCGCTCGCTGCGCGACATCGTCTTGCCGCTCGACCGAATCACTCTGGTGACGGGTGCGAACGGCAGCGGCAAATCGAGCCTTTACCGGTCGATCCGTTTGCTGGCGGAAGTCTCGCAAGGCCAGGCGATAGCCTCGCTGGCGGCAGAAGGTGGCCTTAATTCGACGCTCTGGGCCGGCCCGGAAGCTTTCTCCCGCGCCATGAAACAGGGCGAGGTGCCGGTTCAGGGAACCGTGCGCAAGGGCATGGTCAGTCTGAAGCTGGGCTTTGCCGATGAGGACTACGGCTATGCGATAGATCTCGGTCTGCCGGCTGATGCCGGGCGTTCGCTGTTTTCCATGGATCCGGAAATCAAGGCCGAGGCCCTGTGGGCCGGCGAAGCCTTGTCCCGCTCGAACGAGATTGCAGCCAGAAACGGCCCGACGGTACGGGTTCTCAATGCCCAGGGGCAACGCATACCGGTTTTCCAGAACCTTGCCCGCTTCGACAGCATGATGACCCATGCCGCCGATCCGAACGACGGGCTGGAACTTCTGGTCCTGCGCGAACGCATGCGCGCCTGGCGTTTTTATGATCATCTGCGCACCGACAGGGACGCTCCCGCGCGGTTCCCCAAGATCGGGACACGGACACCTGTTTTGAGCGGGGATGGTGGGGATCTGGCAGCCGCTCTCCAGACCATCCTGGAAATTGGCGACGAGCGCGCACTGGAAGAGGCAATCGACGATGCTTTTCCAGGAGCTTCCATCCGGATATCGGTCAATGACGGCTATTTTGAATTGCTGATGCAGCAGAAGGGTCTGTTGCGGGAGCTGCGGGCCAGCGAACTGTCTGACGGCACGCTTCGGTATCTGTTGTTGACTGCGGCGTTGTTATCGCCGCGCCCGGCACCTCTGGTGGTGCTGAACGAGCCTGAGACAAGTCTCCATCCGGCATTGCTGCAACCTCTCGCCCGGCTGATCGCGCGGGCCGCGGAAAAGACGCAGGTGATCGTCGTTTCCCATGCGGAAGAACTGGTGTCCGAGCTGTCGGCGGAAGCAGGCTGCATGCGCTACAATCTACGCAAGGACCTTGGCGAGACGGTTGTGGATAGTGTCGATACACCCCGGTGGAGCTGGCCGAAGAGATAAACCGCCTTCCGGTGACGGCCTTGATAAGTTTTTGATTTGACGGCTCTATTGCCAATTTCCTCAGCAGGCTTATCTTAACCGTATGGTTCTTCGCGCGCAAAAAATGACCAGGTGTCGTTACGTCGCGAGTTGACGTGAACGGAAGGTTGCGTCATGTCAGGAAAGACCCAAAGAGGTGGCGCCTCGTTGGTGGCCGGGCCCTGGAGGAGGACCTTTTCGCGCCCTGGATGGTATCCCGATCGCGAAATTTCAGGATGAAGGCCCGTCCGCGCAGTGAAGCGACAAAACGCGTTGGAGAACGTAATGACGACTGCGGAGGAGTGGAACGCGGCGTTTAAGCCTCGTCCAGTACACGAGTATCTCGAGACGACCGTTGCGCAATATGGCGCCCGTCCGGCCTGTGATTTCATGGGCAAGACGTGGAGCTATGCCGAAATCGGTGCACTCGTCGACAGAACGGCCGCCGGACTGCAGGCAATGGGCGTTGGCCCGGGTGTTCATGTCGGCCTCTGTCTGCCCAACACGCCCTATTACACCATCTTCTACTTCGCGGTTCTGAAGATCGGCGGCACGGTCGCCAACTTCAATCCGCTTTATGTGGAGCGCGAATTGTCGTTTCAGGCGCGTGATGCGGATGTGCGCATCATGGTGACCATGGATCTGAAGGTGATCTACGACAAGGTCGAGGAGGTGCGTAAGGAACGCGTGCTCGACAAGATCATCGTCTGCCCGATGGCCTGGTGTCTGCCGACGATCAAGAAAGTGCTGTTCAGCCTGTTCAAGCGCAAGGAACTGGCCGACATTCCCCGTGACGATGCGCATGTCCGCTTCGAGGACCTGCAGAAGAAGGGCGACCAGCCGAAGCCGGTCAAAATAGACCCGACCAACGATGTCGCCGTGCTGCAGTATACGGGTGGCACCACCGGCGTTCCCAAGGGCGCCATGCTGACGCATCGGAACCTGTCCGCCAACATCGAGCAGATGCGCTGCGTCTTCGAAAAGGCGCGGCCGGGCGAAGAAAAGATGCTGTGCGTGCTGCCGTTCTTCCACGTTTTCGCGATGACGGTGGCGCAAAACCTGTCGATCATCCTGGGCGCGGAAATGGTGTTGCAGCCGCGCTTTGACCTGAAGTCCCTGCTGGATGCGGTCAAGCGCAAGAAGGTGACCCTGTTTCCGGGTGTGCCGACGATCTATACGGCCATCAACAATTCACCCATGACTGCCAATTACGACCTGACCAGCATACGGATCTGCCTGTCGGGTGGGGCGCCCTTACCGGTTGAGGTCAAGGAAAGCTTCGAAAAGATCACCGGCTGTATTCTTGTGGAAGGCTACGGTCTGACGGAAACGTCACCCGTTGCCGCGGTCAATCCGCTGGATGACAGCCGCCGGGCGGGCTCCATCGGCCGGCTGGTGCCGGGAACAAGTGCCCGGTTCGTCAGTATCGAAGACCGCGAGACCGAGGTTCCGGCCGGGGAAAAAGGCGAGTTGCTGCTACACGGTCCCCAGGTGATGAAGGGGTACTGGAAGCGGGACGACGCGACCGCGGAAACCATTACCCGGGACGGCTATCTGCATACCGGCGACGTTGGCTATCTGGACGACGGCGGCTTCATCTATCTGGTCGACCGGATCAAGGATCTGATCCTGTGTTCAGGCTACAATGTCTATCCGCGCGTCATCGAGGAAGCGATCTATCAGCACGAGGCGGTCGATGAGACCATCGTCATTGCCGTGCCGGATGCCTATCGCGGGCAGAGCCCGAAAGCCTTCATCAAGCTGAAGGAAGGCCACTCGCTGACGGCCGACGACATGAAGACCTTCCTGAAGGACCATTTGTCGGCCATCGAATTGCCTCGCGACTTCGAGTTCCGCGACGAGCTGCCGAAAACCATGGTCGGTAAATTGTCGAAAAAGGAACTGGTCGAGGAGGAAGCCCGGAAACGGGCTGAGGCGGAAGCCAAGAGCGCCTGAGCGTTTGCTGCCTGACAACACCGGAAGCGCTCTGAAAAAAGGCGCTTCCGCCAGTCGAGGTCCGTGTGGCTTGCCTGGGTCTGCCTCACAACGTCTTCAGATAGTCCTGAAATTCCTTGCCAGGTTCCATCGGAAACCGTGTTTCTGTCACCTTGTAGCTCCTGATGCGGTCCAGACGGAAATTGCGGAAGCCGCCGCGCATTTCGCACCAGGCTGTCAACACCCAGACACTTTCGAAGGCGGTCAGTCCCAGCGGGCGGGTGAGGCGATCACTGACTCGCTCCTGCATGTCGGCATAGCTCAGCTGCACCTTGCGCCGTTTGCGAATGGCATCGCGCAGCGGTGACAGGGCGTCCTGACCGAGTGCAGAGGAAGCCTTGCCGACGGCAAGCAGCGGACGGTTCAGCGAGCGCTCGCCCTCGGAAAGAACCGCACCGAGCTTGCCGAGTACCCGTTCGGCCGTTTCCCTCATGACAGCATCACCGCGTGCCTTCACCATGCGAATGCCAAGCAGGATGACGTCCAGCTCGTTCGGATCGAACTGCATCGGTGGCAGGAAATAGCCGCGTTCAAGAATGTAGCCGACCCCGCCTTCGCCGCGAATGGGAGCCCCCATGGCCTTCAATGTGGCCATGTCCCGATAGATCGTGCGTTCCGTCACGCCGAGCATGTCGGCCAGCATCGCAGCCGGAACCGCGCTCCTGCGGCTGCGCAGGGCATCCAGAATGGAAAACAGCCTGATGGTTCGCATGGGCAGTTGGTCTCCGGCCGGTTTCTGAAGGCGCTTGCAACAAGGCGCTTTGGAGAGATCTTGACCATATCCCCCTGACAGAAACTGTCTCTGGTCCCTTCTATAGAGCGGGCAGCTGAAACACGAAAGGACATCTCATGCTGCGAAAAGATCTGGGACCGATGAAGGTGATGGGCTTTGCCCGTTACGAAGCAAAACCAGGCGTCGGCCTGCCCGAGCTGATAGCTGCCGCCCGCCTGTGGCAGAAGGAATTCCTGAGCAACCAGCCGGGCATCGCCTTCCACTGCTTTCTGGGCAATGCAACAGGGGACTATGCTGATGCAATTCTGGCAAGAGACGAAGCCAGTTTCGCAGCCATGTCCGAGGCGCATATGCAGGCGGCAAGCTCCAGAGCTTTCATGGAACTGCTGGAGCCCGGCAGCATCCGCCTGTGCCTCAACCGGCTGATGCTTGACCTCGACGCGGTGCCAGAGGGATTTTCGGCAATCGAATTCGGTACGTTTCGTCCCAGTAGGGATGGCAGCTTTTCTGAAGAGGCGCTGATGGCCGCTTCCAGACGGATCGAGCAGGAGTATCTTGCCGCCTTGCCGGAGGTCCGGGCACATCTGATGGCGCGGGCAGGGGACGATACCTATTCTGAGATCTGCCTTGTCGAGACGGAAGGCGCTGCCCGGGAGATCTGCGCAGGCTATGTCTCGAACGCGGCCTGCGCGCCGCTTTTGAACCTGTTTGACCCTGACAGCGTCGATCTGGATTTCTGGCACGTGCTTGCCTGAGCCGGCAGGCTAACTTGTCGCCTGATCCTTCAGCTATTGTACCCGCGTCCGTCCGAGGCCCTGGCCAGTTTCTGGCCGCGTTTGGCCTCGCGGCGGACCGTGTAGATCGAGGCGGCGATGATGACGGCGGCCCCGGCCAGCGTTTCCACACGGGGCCACTGGTGGAACACAAGAGCGCCGAAAATGGTGGCGTAGAGAAGCCGGGTGTAGTCGAGGGAGGCGATGGCCGTGGCTTCGCCTGCACGAAACGCTCGGATATTGGCCATCTGGGCGGCCCAGGAGATGATGCCGATACAGATCAGTAGCCCCCATTGTTCCAGCGTCGGGGTCTGCCACGTCATCACGGCTGGAATAACCATGATCAGCCCGACCCCGAAGGCCTGGTAGGTCAGGATGGTGACTGGGGGATCCGTGCGCGTCAGCAGACGGACGACGATCATGACCATGCCGGCGCAGGCCGCCCCTGCAATGGCGAGCAGCGCATAGGGGTCGACCAGCCCGTCGCCTTGCGGGCGCAGCATCATCACAACCCCCAGAAACCCGACGATTGTCGCGCCCCATCGGTGCACCCCGACCGTTTCACCCAGAAACCAGATGGCGAAGATCGTCAGGAAGAATGTCTTGGAGAAGCTGATGGCCGTGGCATCGGCCAGAGGCAGTTCGATGACCGCCGTGAAGCCGCAGAGCATGGCTGTGGTGGCGAACACGATACGGGTGATTTGCAGCCCGGGACGCTTCGTCACCAGGGAGGTCGGCAGGCCGCTGAGGATCTTAGGAGCAACGATCGCCAGCATGACGGCCTGGCGGATCACCAGGATCTGGAACACCGTCAGGTCCTTGCCCAGCAGCTTGATGAGGGTGACCATGATCGAGAACAGAAATGCGGCCAGAAGGATCCAGAGTGCGCCGATAGTGTTTGACGGGAGGTTCTCCGTCAGGCGTGTCACCTTGCGTTGAAGACGGTTGCCGGTTGCCTCGGAAGGCTCCGGCTTTTGAGTGGGCATGTCCATCGTGAATCCTTGCCGAAGGGCATGCGGATGCGGCGGCGCTTCGGGGCCGGGGCACGGGCAAGACTCGGATAAGGCTATTTGTTGCAGTTGAAACAAGCTTAGCGTTTTTCGTGCAGAAGGAAAGAGGGTGGCTGTTTGCCTTTGCACGCAGATGCCCATTAAACTGCGCCGAACCGGGAGGAAATTCATGGAAAAAATCCAGACACAGGGCGTGCATCACATCACTCTTGTGGGCGCAGACAGGCAGACGTCCATCGATTTCTGGGAAGGTCTCCTGGGAATGCCGTTCGTGTTCGAACAGCCCAATCTGGACGCTGCCGACCAGAGCCACCTTTATTTCGATCCGGGCGATGGCCGCCTCATCACGATCTTCACCAGCGAAGACCGAAAGCCGGACCCGGAACCGGCCCCGCAGACCATGGGGTGTGTCCATCATCTGGCGCTGGCCGTGTCGCAGGCGACCTTCCGGCAGATCGCCGAGCGGCTTGATGCGCGTGGTATATCGCACAGCGGTCCGAAGGATCGCGGCTTCATGGATTCCATCTATTTCCGGGACCCGCTCGGGCTGCTGATCGAACTGGCCAGCTATCGCTTCGTGCCGCCGGAAGGCGTCGCGATGGGCGAGGTCATGCTGGAGGCGCACAAGATCCGCGTGGCGCGCGGCGACTACAATATCCAGGAAGTTCACCTTGCCGATGCCATCGAGCAGTTGACGCGCGAGACGAGGCGCAGCCTGTCGGACGACCGGAGTCCGAAGAACCCCTACAAAGAATAGAAGACGACCTGACGCGACGCCTTTGCGGAGTTCTTTTTCAGCACATGCAAATTCGCTTGCGTGCCGGCGTGAATCATGATGATGAGCTGCGTCCGGAATCTTGTTTCCAGGCCGGACCGCAACCTGAGTTGCGCTCTCCGGCGGGCCATGCAATGCTCGATGAACAAGGTCGTTTGGGAAAGGCCCCGGCAAGGGGTCCCAGGGTTTTTTTGAATGACAATGGCTAAGAAGGGGCGTCCCCTGGCCACTGCCGATATCATCGGCTGGCGTGAAATCGTGAGCCTTCCCGAACTGGGCGTCTTCGATATGCGTGCCAAGATCGATACCGGTGCCCGCACATCTGCACTCCATGCCGAAGAGCAGGAAGTGTTCGAACGCGACGGCCGGACCTGGGTACGCTTCCGGGTGCCTGCTTCGCGTCATCACAGCGACTTCCGTGCGGAGGTTCCTGTCCTAGACGAGCGCAACATCAAGAACACGAGTGGTGTTCCCGAGCGACGCATTGTCATCCGGACGTTACTTCACCTTGGAAAACATCACTGGCATGTGGATGTGTCTCTGGCGGACAGGTCGAACATGGGGTTCGACATGATCCTCGGCCGGACAGCGATCCGGCGGCACAACGTGCTGGTGCATGCGGGCCGGTCATTTCTGGCGGGAAAGCCCGCCCTGGCAACAAAACACTGAGCCACGCGTTTACGTGGCAAACAACAATCACTGAAAATTCGGTGTCGCAACACCGGCTGGAACGAGGCTGAGACCGAGGGACTTGAACCAATGAAGATTGCTATGATGGCGCGGAATCCCGAGCTCTATTCGCACAAGCGCCTGAAGGACGCTGCCGAAGAGCGCGGTCACGAGCTGGAAATCATCAATACACTGCGCTGCTACATGAACATCGCCTCGCGGCGGCCGGAAATCTATTACAACGGCAGCAAGCTGACCGGCTTCGATGCGGTTATCCCGAGGATCGGTGCGTCTGTCACTTTCTACGGCCTGGCGGTTCTGCGCCAGTTCGAGATGATGGGTGTTTATCCGCTGAATGAATCCGTTGCCATCGGCCGGTCGCGCGACAAGCTGCGATCCATGCAGTTGCTCGCCCGTGACGGGATCGGCCTGCCGGTGACGACCTTTGCCCATGATCCGAAGATGACCGAGGAAGTGCTGGCGACAGCGGGTGGCGCGCCAGTGGTGATCAAGCTTCTGGAAGGCACACAGGGCATCGGTGTGGTTCTGGCCGATACGGAGCGGTCTGCCAAGTCGGTCATCGAAGCGTTTCGCGGAGCCAACGTGAACATCCTTGTGCAGGAGTTCATCAAGGAAGCGGGCGGCACCGACATCCGCGCTCTTGTGGTTGGCGGCAAGGTGATTGCCGCCATGAAGCGGACGGGCGCCGAGGGCGAATTCCGTTCCAACCTGCACCGCGGCGGCAGTGCGGCGGCCATCAAGATTTCGCCCGAGGAACGTTCGACCGCCATTCGCGCGGCAAAGACCATGGGGCTGAACGTCTGCGGTGTCGACATGCTGCGGTCCAACCATGGTCCGGTGGTGATGGAGGTCAACTCCTCGCCCGGTCTGGAGGGTGTGGAAAAGGCGACAGGCATTGATGTTGCCGGCAAGATCATCGACTTTATCGCCAAGAATGCCCAGGTTGGCAAAACCAAGACCAAGGGACGCGGTTGAGCACAAAAGTAAAAGCCTTCGAGATCGGCGAGCACAAGATCGCCCCGGGAACCCGACGCACGGTCGACCTTCCGGTCAGCGTGCTGTCGGACCACACGCCCGTGACGATGTCCGTGCATGTCCTCCACGGAAGCAAGCCGGGGCCGGTGATGTTCGTAAGTGCGGCGGTTCACGGCGATGAGGTCATCGGCGTGGAGATCGCCCGCCGGGTCCTGAAGGCGCCGCAGCTTGAAATCCAGGAGCTCGACAAGCTCAAGGGCACGCTGATGGTCATTCCGATCGTCAACGCGTTCGGCTTTCTGAACCATTCGCGTTACCTGCCTGACCGGCGCGACCTCAACCGCTCGTTCCCGGGCAGCCTGCGCGGTTCGCTTGCCGGGCGGCTGGCGTATCTGTTCATGAGCGAAATCGTCAACCGCTCGGACTATGGCATCGACCTGCATTCGGCCGCCATTCACCGGACCAACCTGCCGCAGATCCGCGTGTCGCCGTCCAGGGCCGATACGCTGGCGCTGGCGAAAGCCTTCGGCGCACCGGTCATCCTGACCTCGAAAGTCCGCGACGGGTCCTTGCGCCAGGCAGGCCATTTGAAGGGGACGGATGTGCTGGTGTTCGAGGCGGGCGAGGGCCTTCGCTTCGATGAAATGGCGATCCGGGCCGGGGTGTCCGGCGTCTTGCGGGTGATGCGCGCGTTGAAGATGCTGGGCGCCAAAGGCATCACGCGGCCGAAAGCACGTTCGATCCTCAGCAAGTCGAGCTACTGGGTCCGCGCACCCGCGGGCGGCCTGCTGCGGCCGTTCAAATCGGTCGGCGATGTTGTCGAACCGGGTATGCTACTGGGTATCACGTCGGATCCGTTCGGCGAAAAGGAACGGAACGTCCTGGCCGAGCAGGGCGGGCTGATCGTCGGCAGAACCAATCTGCCGGTGGTCAACGAAGGGGACGGGCTGTTTCACATCGCCGAGTTCAACGAACGCTATGATGCGGAAACCACCCTCGACAGCCTCGCTTCCCAACTGGAAGCCGATCCGCTGTTCGACGAGGATGAGATTATCTAGAGGCGCTCGGGTTCAGGGTTTCTCCGGACGAACCGCGGCTTCTCTAACCACTGCCTCATCCTGAGGAAACGCGTTAGCGCTGTCTTGAAGGATGGGCCAAATGCGCCGAGTTTGCCGCCCGTCCTTCGAGACGAACCTGTCGGTTCTCCTCAGGATGAGGTTGAGGGGAAGGGTGCCAACCGCTCCGTACTTGTTCCAACGAGCGCCTTCGAGGTGCTCGGTGAATGTCTCTTTCCTGACCCGACGACGTCTCCTCAAACCACCGCCTCATCCTGAGGAGGGCCAAAGGCCCGTCTCGAAGCAACCATGTTTTTAGGTGCTCATCGGCTGCCATTCCTTATTGTCCCTGACCATTGCGTTGAGGATGGTCAGGAGTTTCCTGGAGCAGGCGATGATTGCCTGTTTCTTGCCTGTTCCACCTTTGATGAGGCGTTCGTAGAAGGTTTTGATGATGGGGTTGTGGCGTGCCGCTGACAGGCTTGCCATGAACAGCATCTTGCGCACCTTGGCCCTGCCGCCGGCGATCCTGCGTTGCCCCCGCATCATGCCACTGTCTCTGGCGAAGGGCGCGACGCCAACCAGGGCAGCAATGGCCCGCCGCGAGACCTGCCCCAGTTCGGGCAGGAACGCCAGGAGGCTGACGGCGGCGACCGGCCCGATGCCCGGAACGGCCCTGAGCTGGTCATAGCGCTGGCTCAACTCGGCCTTTTCGCGAATGCAGCTCTGGATCATGCGGTCCAATTCCGCAAGCTTGGCCTCTATCGTCTCCAGTATATCCCGGTGCATGCGCTCCAGATCAGCATCGTCATTGAGGCCGAGCTGATTGCGCAGCCGGGTCTTCTCGGCAACAAAGCTGTCCCGAGCAGAGGCATAGCGCGCAAGCTTCGCCTCGACGTCGCCCGGACGAGGAGCCGACGGCGGATCAAACACCTGCGCATAGTGGGCCAGAACGGCTGCATCCAGCCGGTCGGTCTTGGCCAACCGACTACCGGCCTTGGCAAAGTCCCGGGGGCGGGCCGGATTGACCACACAAACATGGTATCCCTGCTGCTGCAGCGCCTGCACCGCCTTGCGTTCATAGCCACCCGTCGCCTCAAGGACCACGCGCTCGACTGGATGGGATGACAACCATCCCTCAAGAGCCGCATGGCCGTCACCATCATTGGGAAACCGCTGGCTTTTGCCGACTGGCAGAACATGCACATCCAGCGCTGCCTTCGACACGTCAATTCCGACAAAGTGCTTGGTCTCGTCCATCTGTCCCTGCCTTATCTACGCACTCTTGCGCGAGCAACCATTCGGGATAAGTTGGAAAGTGGACCGGGAACCTGGCTTCGAACGGACTTGCCGAGTACCCAGGATGGTACGGTCTCCGGCCCACTTGGGAGGGCAGCAACCGGCCCTCCCAAGACCAATCTAATCAAATCTCAACAGATAAGGATGGGCCGCAGGTGCCGAATTCGCGCCATCCAGCGAGACAATGATTTGCGTCTTTTCAAGGTAAGGATGCTCTTGTGGCCCGCCCGCTTGAGCCGCGAGGACCGGGTGTAGAGCAACCCGTCTCGGCACCAGTCGCTCGGCTGGAAAAACACTTCTACGAAACTGAGTTGCCCAAAGCTCTGGCCACGTCGGCTTTCGGGCATTATGTTGGTGGAAACCGGCGCTCCCGGCGCGTGGATGTTTCCCAAGGGAAAGTCTTCCCAAAAAAAGCAGGTCCAGATTCATGAACCAGATGGTCACTCCGAAATTCGGTGTTGGTGCCCCATTGCGCCGCAAGGAAGATGAGCCGCTCATTACGGGCAAGGGCATCTATACGGGCGATTACATGCCGGAGGGGTGCCTGCATGGTGTCGTCGTTCGCTCCGCCATGGCGCATGCGCGCATCAGCCTTGGGAATGTGGACGAGATTCGCGAGATGGAGGGTGTCCGTCTGGTGCTGACCGGCACTGAACTCGAAGGCCGGAAGATGCCTTGTCAGGCTCGTCCGAAACAGATCGACGGCTCCAGTTTCAAAGCGCCCGACCAGCCGGTGCTGTGTTCCGATGAAGTGCGTTACGTGGGCGATGCCATTGCCTTCATCGTGGCTGACGATGTCAATGCGGCCAAAAATGCCGCCGAGATGCTGGAAATCGATTATGATCCGCTGGAAGTGGTGGTCGGGATTGAAGCCGCTCTGGCTCCCGATGCCGTGAAGGTCTGGCCGGAATTCGGCACCAATGTCGCCTTTACCTATGGGCAGGGCGATCAGGCCAAGACCGATGCCGCCTTTGACAAGGCAGACAAGGTCGTCTCCATCGATGTGGTCAACAACCGGATCGTCGCCAACTACATGGAGCTGCGCGGCTGCGTTGCCGAATTCGATGCGGCAAGCGAGCGCTTCAAGCTGACCGTCGGAACCCAGGGCGGTCATGGACTGCGCGACATTATCTGCGGCATTCTGGATCTCGAGACTGAAAAACTGCAGGTGATCACGCCGGAAGTGGGCGGCGGCTTCGGCACCAAGATGTTCTGCTACCGCGAATATCCGCTGAGCATGATCGCGGCCCGTGAACTCGGCCGGCCGGTGCGCTGGACGGGGGAGCGCATGGACCACTTCGTCACCGATGCGCATGGCCGCGACAACGTCTCCCACGCGGAACTGGCGCTGGATGCCGACGGTCGGATCCTGGGTCTGAAGGTGCACGTCAAGGCCGCCATGGGCGCCTACCTGCATCAGTTCGGCCCGTTCATTCCTTTTGTCGGAACGTCCATGACCTCCGGCCTGTACGATATCCCGGCCGTCTTCGCGAAGGTCGAGGGTGTCTACATGCACACTGTGCCGACCGACGCCTTCCGCGGCGCCGGCCGCCCGGAAGCTGCCTATCTGATCGAACGGTTGATCGAGAAGGCGGGTGAGGAAACCGGCCTCGGCTCCGTTGAAATCCGCAAACGCAACTTCATCAAGCCCGAGCAACTGCCCTACACGACCCAGACAGGGCGCATGTATGACACCGGCGAGTTTTCCGGGCACCTTCAGAAGGCTCTCGAAGTTGCCGATTGGGACGGCTTCAAGGCCCGGCAGGACGACAGCGCGAAGAACGGCAAGTATCGCGGGATCGGCATCTGTTCCTATATCGAGGCGTGCGCCTTCCCCGGCAGCGAGGAAGCCACGCTGGAGCTCAACGACAAGGGCACGCTGACGCTTTTGATCGGCACGCAGACCAACGGCCAGGGCCATGCGACGGCCTACAGCCAGGTGATCGCTGAGCAGTTCGGCATTACCATCGAGGACATCACCGTCATCCAGGGGGATACCGACCGGGTGCGCAAGGGCGGCGGCACGGGCGGGTCCCGGTCCATTCCCATCGGCCTGCCGTCCGTTCGCGATGCTGGCATTGCGCTGGTGAAGAAGGTGAAGGAACTCGCTGCCGACCGGCTGGAAGCCGGGATCGAAGATCTTGAACTCGACGGGGGCATGGTTCGTGTGGTCGGAACCGACCAGCAGGTGACGCTGGCGGAGATTGCGGCAGGCGCGGGCGAAACGCTGACGGCCCGCCAAGAGGTCAAACAGGCCGAAGCGACCTATCCGAACGGCACCCATGTGTGTGAAGTGGAAATCGATCCGGACACGGGAGACGTTGCCATCGTCAACTATGTGATCGTCGATGATTTCGGTGTCACGGTGAACCCGCTTCTTCTGGCCGGTCAGGTTCACGGCGGAGCAGCCTCCGCACTCAGCCAGGCCTTGTGCGAGCAGACGATCTACGATGAAGACGGACAGCTTCTGACGGCGTCGCTGCTCGATTACCGCATGATCCGCGCGGCCGACCTGCCGGACATTCACTTCGAAACCCGCAACGTTCCCTCGACCACCAATGCCATGGGCATCAAGGGCGCGGGCGAGGCCGGTACCATCGGTGGCTGCGCGTCGATCATGAATGCCGTGCAGAAGGCCCTGAAGGATGGAGCAGGGGTCAGCGAGATAGTCGACATGCCGGCAACGCCGTTGCGGGTGTGGGAAGCCATCCAGGCAGCAAAGTAACGAAGACTGAAAAAGGCGCCCTTTCCAGGCGCCTTTATTCTTTCCGGGTGGAAGTTGACGCCGGTAAAGCCGGGGTCTCGTGATTGTGTCTGTGGTTTCTTTTAAATAACCGTATGAATAATCCGGTTCTTGCCGCAATCTTGCTGTTCATCGGTGCGCGAGAATCGTAGATCCCCAAGAACAGGACTGTCGCCTGTGTTTCAATCCTTCTTTCCAAGACCGAAGCTGTTTTTTACCTCGGCTTTGCTGTGGACCATTGTGACCGTCGCTTTCTGGTACGGTTTCGCAGATGAGTTGAGTGGTCCGCTCGGCTTCGGCGTTTCCGAAACCGATCCCAAGGAAATTGTTGGGCCAGGGTTTTTCGTTTCGCCAGAATTCATCTGGTTTTACTGCTATTATTTCATCTGCACGGTCCTCTTCGGCGGCTTCTGGTGGATGTTCGCCAGAAACCATCGCTGGCAGATCTGGTCCGTCTGGGGATCGTCCGCGATCATCTTCTCGACCTATTATTCGGTGCAGGTTTCGGTCGCCATCAACAACTGGCGCAGACCGTTCGGCGATACGCTGCAGAACGCGTTGCCAGGCGACAAAGGCGTTACGGCCTGGGACTTCTATTCGCTCATGATTGTGTTCGTGCAAATCGTGGCGTTTCAGGTCGTGTTATATGTCTTTACCCGGTTTTTCGTGAGCCACTACGTCTTCCGATGGCGTACGGCGATGAACGATTACTATGTCGAAAAGTGGTCGAAGGTTCGCCACATCGAAGGTGCCTCGCAGCGTATCCAGGAAGATACGATGCGTTTTGCCGCGATCATGGAAGGGCTTGGGGTCGCAATGATCGACTCCGTCATGACGTTGATCGCCTTCCTGCCCGTGTTGCTGTCGCTGTCGAGTTATGTCTCCGAGCTGCCGATCGTCGGAGCCATTCCGGCTCCGTTGTTCACGGCGGCGATCTTGTGGTCGCTGTTCGGCACGGGTCTGCTGGCGCTTGTCGGTATCAAGCTGCCAGGGCTTGAGTTTCACAACCAACGCGTCGAGGCGGCCTATCGTAAGGAGCTGGTCTACGGAGAGGACTACGAGCACAGGGCGCAGCCGATCACGCTGACGGAACTGTTTGCCAACGTTCGCAAGAACTATTTCCGGCTATACCGCCACTACCTCTACTTCAATCTGGCCAGAGGCATCTATCTTCAGGCGGATAACCTGTTCACCTATTTCATTCTTGTACCCACCATTGTCTCCGGCGCGATCACCTACGGCATCCTGCAACAGATCCTGACCGCCTTCGGCCAGGTGTCGAATTCGTTCCAGTACTTGGTCAATTCCTGGACGACGATCATCGAGCTTCTGTCCATCTACAAACGTCTGAAGGGTTTTGAGGTCTCGATTGCCGAGCACGAGAGAATGTCGCCGGAAGAACTTGCAAGGTTAGTGGCGGAAAAAGAATCCCGGCTTTGAGGCTGAGGCCTGCGGACGGAGCGTTCACACGTGAAGAATTGCCGCCGGTCTTTTGAGCGTGCGGCAATTTTCCTGCAAGTGGGCTTGCCGTAAGCCTCGTTTGCTCAAATACTGTTGGCCCTTCACCTCCTTCCCGCCTACGCACACCCTGTACGCGGGACAATTCTTGATCTGCTGCACTCGAAGGGCCAGTCGCACTGGTTCTTCCCACGGTTTTTGGACCGGTACACCGTGGGATTTATCTTTGAAAAGCCGGGCCTGGAAGTTGTCATGGCGTTCTTGAGCCAGAAGTCCCGTTTATCCGGACCTCCGGCGCCCACCGGGATGACCCGGCAGGCCCCCCTTATCGGAATAACCCTGAAAGTTGCGTCCACCATGGTGTTTTTCGTCATGGCAACGGCGCTCAAGATCGCTGCCGAACAGGTGCCGATCGGTGAACTTGTGTTCGCGCGCAATTTCTTCGGGCTGTTTCCGGTGCTGATCATGGTGGCCATGCGCCGGGAGCTGGGGCTCGCCTTCAGAACGGCCAATCCGCTGGGGCATCTGACCCGGGCGTCCGTCGGGCTGACGGCGATGGTCTGCGGCTTCACCGCACTTTCCCTGCTGCCCCTGCCGGATGCGACGGCCATCGGCTTCGCCTCGCCGCTTTTCGTGGTGGTGCTGGCGTTCTTTCTCCTTGGCGAAAAGGTTCGGGTCTACCGCTGGAGCGCAGTTTGTGTCGGTTTTGTCGGCATTCTGGTGGTGCTGTCGCCGCATCTGGGGGATGCAGGGCTGGACAACGATTCGATGATCGGTGCCCTGATCGGACTTACCGGCGCGGGCTTCGCGGCGCTTGCCATGATTACCGTGCGCAAATTGTGCGAGACGGAACGCACGTCGACCATCGTTACCTGGTTCGCAGGCATGTCTTCCATTTTGTCTCTGCTCACCCTGCCGCTCGGATTTCTGCTGCCGGGGCAGGCCTGGATCGTGCCGGACCTGCCCACGGCCGGTCTGCTTCTGCTGATCGGTCTGGCAGGCGGTGTCGGCCAGATCCTGCTCACGCAGAGCTACCGGTTTGCGGATGCCTCCACCATCGCCCCGTTCGACTACGTCAACATGCTGTGGGCGATCATTGTCGGCTGGGTGGTGTTCAACGAAACACCGCTGCCTGCCGTCGTGCTGGGGGCTCTGATCGTGATTGCCGCCGGTATCTTCGTCATCTATCGCGAACACAAGCTCGGTCTGGACCGGACGAAAGCCCGCCGGGCCTCTTCGCCTTCGCGTTCGTAGGGGGGGGAGAGACAAGAAGGCAGGCGACGCCGCCTTTCCTCAGTCATTCCGGACATGCGCAGCGATGCTGCGTGCCGATCCGGAATCCAGCACTTCAGTGTGAGCGAAGCAAACGCTTCTTTCTTTGAGATATTGCCGCGCATAAAGCGCGAAATATGTCTGGATTCCGGATCGGCGTTCGGCTTTGCCTCACTTGTCCGGAATGACGGAGGTGAGGGGCGCGCGCAGTAGACTTTACTGCGGCTTGTACTCGAACCGCTCAACAGCGCTCTTGGTGCCGTCCTTGAAGATGAGCTGCACGTTGATCGACTGGGCCGAACCGGCGGGAAGTTCCAGGTAAGGCTTGTCTTTGAGCACGACATTCGGGTTGTCGGGGTCGCAGGCATCCAGCTGCCATTCCTGGTCAATCGGGTCGTCGTTCAGTCCGTAGAAGACATAATCGATGCCGCACTTCCAGGATTCCAGGTGGGTGAAATAGATCAGCTCCTGGCCCTGCCAGTCTCGGAAAGACACCCAGTTGGCCTTGGTCAGATCCAGGATCTGCTTGATCTGCTCCGGCGGCATGCCTTGCGCGGATGCGGTGGTGCTGAGAGGGGCAAGAGCAAGGCTCAGGCAAAGGGCTGCGGATTTGAAAAGCTGCATGGAAACTGTCCGGATCTGACCTTAGAAAGCTTTGAAGGTTATGATGGTTTTGGTGTCCTGAATGCCGTCGATCGGATGGACCTTCTCGTTTACGAAATGGCCGATGTCCGAACCATCCTCGACATAGAATTTCACCAGAAGATCGTAATCGCCGGAGGTGGAATAGACTTCGGACGCAATTTCCGCATCGGCGATTGCGTCGGCAACCTGATAGGTCTTGCCCAACTGGCATTTGATCATCACGAAAAACGGTACCATGGGATGCTCCGGCAGTTGGTGTTTGAAGGGGGTGAGCGTGTCACCTGAACCGTTCACCGGCCCATTCGGTTTTCCAAACAGGCCGGGCGACAGATTCACAAAAGCAGACTAGGACATCGCCCATCTCCCCGCGCCAGTCAATTGCCGAGTAGCCGCCCCGTACAGGCCGGGTCTTGCATTCGCGCTGCCACCTTGTTAGCAGTGCAAACATCTCATGGGGGTGCCCGGCCATCCAGGACCGGGCTGAGAGGCCGCCTGCCAACTCCTTGAACCTGATCCGGCTGATACCGGCGGAGGGATTTGAGATCATGATGCACGCACCATTTTCCACAACATGTCCAACCGGGAAGACCGGCAACGGGCTTTCTTTCACAGGAGAGCCGTCATGAGCTTGTCCGTCGCCGCATCCACGCAGGCGCTCAGCGCCGATCTGGTCTTCTCCCTTCTGGAGCGGGTCCGGCAGAAAGCGCCGCGCGTTCACACCATCACCAATGCGGTTGCGCAGAGCTTCACCGCCAATGTGCTGCTGGCGCTCGGTGCCATCCCCTCCATGACCATCGCAAGGGAGGAAGTTGCCGCCTTCGCGGGTGGAGCCGATGCGCTGCTGGTGAACCTCGGCACGCTCGATGAGGAGCGCCGCGCGGCCATTCCGCTTGCGATGGAAGCCGCAAAAAAGGCTGGCCGGCCGATCTGTGTCGATCCGGTTTTCGTCAACCGGTCGCCCGTGCGCTGCGCCTATGCGCGTGAGCTGTTGGGCTCGAAGCCGGATCTGGTGCGGCTCAATTCGGAAGAACTTGCCGCCCTTCTGCCGGAACGGGCGGATGTCGATGCCTTGATCGAGGCCGGAACGGTGTTTGCCGTCACCGGACCGGAAGACAGGATCGAAAGCCGCGGCGAGGATTTTCTGTTGCGCAACGGCGATCCACTGATGTCCCGCGTGACGGCCACCGGCTGCGCCGGGGGCGCGGTTCTGGCGGCCTTCCTGAGTGTCGAAAACGACCGGGCGCTGGCAGCTGCCTGCGGACTGTCCGTCTTCAACATAGCCGGTGAAATTGCCGCCAGCCGGGCGGCGGGACCGGGCAGTCTGGTGCCGGAATTGCTCGACGCGCTTTATTCCCTAACCGACCGCGACATTGAAGCCCGTCTCAAGACCGGCTGACGCGCGCTTGTCGTCCATCTTCTCCAGGAGGCTCTCATGACCGCAATCGCGGTAACCATTGCAGGATCGGATTCCGGCGGCGGAGCCGGTATTCAGGCGGATCTCAAGACCTTTTCCGCCAATGGTGTCTATGGCGCGAGCGTCATTGCGGCACTGACCGCGCAGAACACGCTTGGTGTCAGCGCCATTCACGATGTGCCGCCGGACTTCATACGAGCCCAGATGACGGCAGTTTTCTCCGACCTGGCCGTCAAGGCAACCAAGATCGGCATGCTGTCTCGTTTCGATACGATCGAGGCGGTGGCGGAAGGGTTGCAGACGCTCGAGACGGGGGCATTGGTGCTCGACCCGGTGATGGTGGCAGCGTCCGGAGATCCCTTGTTGGCGGACAGTGCCGTGGACACCTTGATCAGCCTGTTGCTGCCGCTGGCCGACATCGTGACGCCGAACCTGCATGAAGCCGCGCGCATGTTGCAGGGCGATGTTGCGGCTGACGAAACCCAGATGCACGAACAGGCCGAGCGTCTGCTCGGCCTTGGAGCCAATGCGGTTCTGCTCAAGGGCGGGCATGGGGCCGGCGAGCAAAGTGCTGACCTCCTGCTGGACCGTGAAGGCAATACGATCTGGCTCCGGTCCGACCGGGTCAAGACCGACAACACGCATGGCACCGGCTGCACGTTGTCATCAGCCATTGCCGCGGGTCTCGCCAAGGGACAGGACATGGAAGCGGCCGTGCGGTCCGCCAAATCCTATATTCAGGCCGCAATCGCCGCCGCCGATACCCTGCACATAGGTAGCGGTCACGGGCCCGTCCATCATTTCCACGCGTTCTGGAGCAAGTGAGATGACCGATCAGCCAAAGACCGAAGCCGGACGGATCAGCCGGCGCGGACTACTGGGGGCTTCCGCAGCCGCCGGAGCCAGCGCCTTGGCCGCGCCAGCGTTGGCGCAGGAGCAGGCGACGCTGGAATGGAAAATGGTGACCTCCTGGCCGAAGAACCTGCCGGGACCCGGGATGACCGCACAGCGCATTGCGGACAGGATCGAGCTGATGTCCGGCGGCCGGCTGCGCGTCTGGCTTTATGCCGCCGGTGAACTGGTGCCGGCTCTGGGCGTGTTCGAGGCGGTTTCCGCGGGCACGGCGCAGATGGCGCATACGGCCTCGTTTTTCTGGCAGGGCAAGATCCCGGCCTCGGTCTATTTCACCGCGATCCCTTTCGGCCTGCTGCCACATGAACACATCACCTGGATCGAACAGGGGGGCGGTCAGGCGCTTTGGGATGAGCTTTATGCCCCCTTCGGACTGCGCCCGGTCATGGCCGGCAACACCGGCGTCCAGATGGGGGGCTGGTTCAAACGCGAGATCACCACTCTGGACGATCTCAAGGGGCTGAAGATCCGCATGCCGGGTCTTGGCGGCGAGGTGATGCGCAGGCTCGGGGCAACGCCCATCAGTCTGCCGCCAGGTGAGTTGTTCCAGGCGCTGGATAGCGGCGTGCTGGATGCAACGGAATTCCTGGGGCCATGGTCGGACCGGGCAATGGGATTCCAGAAAGCTGCCAAATCCTATTATACACCCGGGTTCCATGAGCCCAATGGCACCGGCGAAGCGCTGTTCAACAAGGTGGCGCTGGAAGGCCTGCCGGAAGATCTGGGCGCAATCGTTTTGGAAGCCTGCAAGGCAGAAAACGGCCGCTCGCTTGCCGAAAGCGATTGGGAGAATGCCGGCGCGCTGCAGCTGTTGCAGGAAGAAGACGGCGTCATCGTGCGTCCCTATCCGGATGACGTTCTGGACGCATTGCGCGTGACTTCGGCCGAGGTGCTGGCGGAATTCGCGAGCAAGGACGCGCTCAGCCAGAGCATCTACGACAGCCACATGGCTGCCCGGGCTCGTCTGGCTCCCTGGAGCGACGTTGCCATGCGCCGTTTCCTGGAAGCCCGGGACGGTTAGACCTGCGTGTCACGGCTGCGGACTGCATATTGGCACTCCGCAGCTACTCTTGTTGCGAACCGTTGCAACCGACCGGTTTGTGTTTTGAAACCAGCGGACCGGAAATGGACTGTTTCCAAGCGAAACGAATGTGCCATCCGCAGGAAAACTTCCTGACAAAATGTCTTTTTGAGGCAGGCAATCGCGAGCCTGCATTCGGTCAGTTCGGTTTCCGTTTAGGAAGCTGATTGGTGTTTTTACCAAGGAATACCAAAGGATTTGTCCTACAAACCATCCACATTCCGTTGCGAGATCTGTGGCAAAGCCGCAACGATTCAACGTTAAATTACGTTATCGGAAACTGACATTCTGACTGCCTGTTTTTTAGGCAAATGTTCGAAAGTGTGTCGGTTCTATAACGAACACACTTTGAACTTGTCCTTTTTGAAGTGTTTTGAACATTCCGCCAGCATTGCCTTCGAAAATTGGTGCGTATTTCGCATTGCAGCATGAAAAACCGTCCGCCGAACTGACGTAAATATGCGGTTGAAACGAACGGCATTCTCCTAAAATCCTGTCTCCGGTAGTCATGGAACATCCGGGGGCTAGGGGATGGGAGGAAACTTAATGCCGTGGGTAAACAAGAAATCAGTTCTACTTGCTTCTACAGCCGTAGTTCTATCAATGGTTGCGAGTTCAGCGTTCGCAGGTGGGTTCGCACTGAGAGAACAGAGTGCCTATTACCAGGGAATGTCTTTCGCGGGGAACGGAACGACGGGTGAGTCCATCTCCTCGATGTTCTGGAACCCGGCAACGCTGATTGGTGCGGGCAAAGGGCTCACGGTTGAATCGCACAGTTCTTTCATCATGCCTGAGTCCGATATTGACGGAACCTTTACACCCGGAGCGCTGACAACCGTCAATGGTGCGACGACCAGCACCGCAGGCAGTGGCGACATTGCATCGGATGCCTGGGTACCGTCCACCTACACAGCTTACCGCTTCAACGATCAAGTGGTGTTCGGCCTTGCCGTCAACGCGCCGTTCGGGCTCAGCACAAAACCGGAGCAGAACTGGGCGGGCCAGTATTATTCCCGGTCGTCCGAAGTGTTCTCGGTCAACGTAAATCCGGCCATCGCCTATCAGATCAACGACATGTTCGCTGTCGGTGTCGGGGTCCAGGCGCAGTATCTGCAAGTTCGGCTGAAATCGGCCTATCCGTTCTCCACCTCTGCGGCGACGACCGAGTTCAAGGGAGAAGGCTATGGCATCGGCGTCACTGCCGGTCTGACCGTGCGGCCTTGGGAGGGGACCGAGATCGGTCTCGGCTACCGGTCCGCAGTGGCCAATAATCTCGACGGTTCCTACACCAATCCGGGCGGGCGCTTTTTTGCCGGCATGACCCCGGTATCCTTTTCAGGCAATCGTGCGGGTATCGAGGCGACAGTCGTCACGCCGGAAACCGTTACCCTTTCGGCAAGTCACCGCATCAACGATACCTTCAAGATCGCCGGTACGGTTGAATGGACCAACTGGTCCCGCCTGAAGACCGTGCATCCGAGCAGCGATGGTGGCACGGCGACGACCAACCCGACCGGTTTGCCCAACCTCGAATTCAACTATGACGACGGTTGGTTCTTCTCGGTAGGCGGCGAATACAACTGGAATCAGCAGGTTACCTTGCGCGCAGGTGTTGGTTACGAGCTTTCGCCGATCGACGAGGCCATTCGTTCCACACGTTTGCCGGATAACGACCGTCTGTGGTTGTCGGCCGGTATGACCTGGTCTCCGTCTGAAAATCTCGCCTTCGACATCGGCTACTCGCACCTGATCCCGGCCGATACCAAGATCGATATCTCGGGCAACCACCAGGACTACAATTCCAATATCGGTACCTACACCGGCAAGGTCGACAGCCAGGTGAACATCATCTCGGCTGCGCTCAGGTATACCTACTGAGCGGAAGCTTGCTGACAAATAGAAACAAGGCCGGGGCATATGCTCCGGCCTTTTTGCTTGAAGAAAAACTCTCCATTCTCATTCAGCCTGGCTGGCGCAAGAGGTGAGGGAGGTGATGCAGAAGCCTTCTTGATTGCAGAGGTCTTTTTGAGAAGTTCCTCGCACAGGCGTTCGGCTCCCCGATCCCGGATCTCCGCTGCGCTGCGTCCGGGATGACCAGCCGAGGGGTAGGGGGAGCTAACGGTCCCAATGCCAAGACGAACGTTTCAGGTTCATTCAGCAAGGACGTTCCACAGTGTAGTCATCCCGGCCGAGCGTAGCGAGAGCCGGGATCGGGGAGGCAAAGGTCTTTCGAATGCAGGAGTTCTGTCGTTCGTCCCATTTTCGTGGAACTGGGCACAGCGATACTGAGATCTCCGTTGCACCGTGTCCCGAATGACTGGCTGAGTTCGGGGAAGGTCAGGAGGCCCGCTGATATGACGAAAAAAGGCCGGGGCAATCGCGCCGGCCTTTTTTGTTTGGGCAGCCCCTTAGAATGCCGCCGGATAGAGCCCGCCATCCATCAGGATGTTCTGGCCGGTGATGTAGCCGGCGTGGCGGGAGCACAGGAAAGCGCAGGTCTGGCCGAATTCCTCGGCCGAGCCGAAACGTCTCGCCGGAATTTCAGCAGCCTGAGCCGCGCGAACATCCTCGAGGCTTTTTCCGCTCTGCTGCGCGGCGCGCTCAAAGCCGCCCTTCAGCCGGTCGGTGTCCATCTTGCCCGGCAGAAGGTTGTTGACCGTCACACCATGGGGTGCAAGCTGACGGCAGACACCAGCCAGGAACGCAGTGAGCCCCGCCCGTGCTCCGCTGGACAGATCGAGCCCTTCGATCGGCATTTTCACCGAAAGCGAGGTGATGTTGACGATCCGGCCGAAGCCGCGTTCCTTCATTCCCGGAACGACCGCCTGGATGAGCTCGATAGGGGTGACGAAGTTCTGCACCACACCTTCCAGAAGCGCCTCACGGTCCAGCTCGGAATAGTCACGCCGGGGCGGGCCGCCATTGTTGTTGACCAGAATGTCCGGATTCGGGCAGGCGGTCAGAAGCGCCTCCTGGCCTTCTCTGGTGGAAACATCGGCTGCGATAGCGGCAACGCTCACGCCGTAGAGGTTCTGAAGCTGCGAGCGGGTTTCTTCCAGAACCGTTTCGTTGCGACCGTTCAGGACGATGTCGCAGCCCGCTTCCGCCAGCGCTTGCGCGCAGCCCTTACCGAGGCCGCGGCTCGACGCACAGATGATTGCCTTTTTGCCCTTGAGGCCGAGGTCCATGAGCGATCTCCTTGCTGCAATTTGGATAGGCTTTGTGGCTGGCAATAGCGGATGCTGTCAAATGGCAATAAGGCCGTTGGAGGAGGCAGGCAGAATGTCAGCCGGCTCCCGGCAGAGTATTGGCGAACCGGCTGGTGATCTGCGAGTTGCCTTTTTCCCGGTAAGTTCCGGCGTTAATCATCAAGCTTGAAAACAGGCGCCGTCGGGGAAGTCCTGCCATTTGTCATAATAGTGATACTTGAATCGCGTCTATAGCGCTCCAAAGGAAATTTGGAGAAGTGCTATGTCTACCGCTGAGGCATCGCGGCATTACCGGGCCTTGTTTATTTCCGACGTCCATCTCGGCACGCGCGGTTGTCAGGCGGATATGCTGCTGGATTTTCTGAAGGACAATGAAGCCGAGACCATTTATCTGGTCGGTGACATCGCTGATGGCTGGCGCTTGCGGCGGTCCTGGTACTGGCCGCAGCTTCACAACGACGTTGTGCAGAAGATCCTGCGCAAGGGGCGCAAGGGCGCGCGCATCATCTATATTCCGGGAAATCACGACGAGTTTCTGCGCAGTTTCCTCGGTACCCATTTTGGCGGTGTCGAAGTGACTGACAGCATCGTTCACGAGGCAGCCAACGGCAAACGCTATCTGGTCATTCACGGCGACCAGTTCGACGTGGTGATCCGCCATGCCAAGTGGCTGGCGTTCTTTGGCGACAAGGCCTATGTGACCGCGCTCGGTATCAACACCTGGGTGAACATGGTGCGCCGCCGCCTTGGCCTGACCTACTGGTCGCTTTCCGCCTGGGCCAAACTCAAGGTCAAGAATGCGGTGAGTTTCATCGGCCGTTTCGAGGAGGCTCTGTCCGACGAGGCACGCCGGCAGGGTGTCGATGGGGTCATTTGCGGGCATATTCACCATGCTGCGGATCGCGATCTGGATGGCATTCACTACATCAATACGGGTGACTGGGTGGAAAGCTGCACTGCAGTTGCCGAGCACCACGATGGAACATTTGAGGTGATCCGATGGGTGGACCGTACCCAGGTGGAGGCCGTGCCGGCGAAAGCCAAGGAAGCGCCGGTCGCCGCATGAGTTCCATTTTGATTGTGACGGATGCCTGGCATCCCCAGATAAACGGAGTGGTTCGCTCTTTGGAGCGGACGGCAGAGGAACTGGAAAAGATCGGCGTGCGGGTCGAATTCCTGTCCCCTCAGGAATTCACCACCTTGCCATGCCCGACCTATCCGGAAATCCGCCTGTCTCTGACCCACCGGGGCATCGTGCGTCGCAAGATCGAGGATTACGGCTGCGAGCATCTTCACATTGCAACGGAAGGCCCGCTCGGCCTTCTGGCGGCAAGCGTGGCCAAAAAGGCAAGGCGCCCCTTCACCACCAGCTACCACACCCGGTTTCCGGAATATGTGTCGGCTCGTTTGCCGGTTCCGCTGACGTGGTCCTATAGCTGGCTGCGCCGGTTTCACAATTCCGGCTGCGGCTGCATGGTTGCGACGCGGTCGCTGGAACAGGATCTGCGCGACCGAGGTTTTACCAACCTCATGCGCTGGTCGCGTGGGGTCGATGAACAGCAGTTCAAGCCCTACGAGGGCTCCGTGCTGCCTGCCGATCTGCCGCGCCCTGTGTTCATGTATGTCGGCCGGGTTGCGATCGAAAAGAACATCAAGGCGTTTCTGGATCTCGACCTGCCGGGATCGAAGGTGGTGGTCGGGGACGGCCCCCAGCTCGACAATCTGCGCCGGGAGTATCCGGCGGTGCATTTCACCGGGTCGAAGGTCGGCGAGGATCTCGCAAGACACTACTCGGACGCGGATGTCTTCGTCTTTCCGTCCCTCACCGACACCTTCGGCAACGTGATGCTGGAGGCACTGGCCTGCGGCGTACCGGTTGCCGCCTTCCCGGTGATGGGCCCGCTCGACGTCATCAGCGATACGGGAGCGGGTGTGCTGTCCGAGGACCTGCGCGAAGCAGCGGAAGCGGCCTTGGATATTCCGCGCGACCATTGCCGGGCGATTGCCATGAACTACACTTGGGCTGCCAGCGCTCGTCAGTTCCTGGACAATTGCATCGAGGCACAGGACATTTTCAACGGCCGTTCAGTGCAGGGAAGCGCCGCCGAATAGGCCGCTGACCGGGTGTTCCAAGGCACGGCGCGGACCAGTGCACGAAATTGACACCAAGACAAGTTCCCGCTGGAACTGCCCGCTTTCCTGTGAAAACACTTGCATCGAAACCCGGCCTTGAAATGGGCCGAGGCATTGCCCAGTGCCCTGCTGTGGCGGGGCCTGCGAGCAATTGTTTGACGTTTAGAGCGAGTTCCGATGACGAATATGCAATCGCTGCCTGTGTCTGAAGCAGGTTCGAAGATGGCTGGTAACACGGTTTCCATCGAGGATGTGGAAGCTGCGGCGGAGCGGATCAGTGCCGAGGCGCTGGTAACACCGCTGCTGCGCCATCCCTTGCTCGACGAGATGACCGGGACCACCGTTGTCCTCAAACCGGAAAATCTGCAACGCAGCGGCTCTTTCAAGTTTCGCGGCGCCTTCAACCGCCTAAGCCTCATTCCGGAAGCAGACCGCTCCAAGGGGGTGGTCGCCTGTTCGTCCGGAAATCACGCTCAAGGCGTTGCTGCAAGCGCGCAGTTGCTGGGTATGCCCGCAACCATCGTCATGCCGTCCGACGCTCCCAGGATCAAGCTGGAGCGGACGCGCGGCTACGGAGCGACCGTCATCACCTACGACCGGGAGACCGAAGACCGCGATGCGATCGCTGGAGATCTGTGTTCCGAGTCCGGAGCGACATTTGTCCACCCCTACAACGATGTCGGTGTGATCGCAGGGCAGGGTACTGTCGGGCTGGAAATGGCTGCTCAAGCAGCAGCGCTGGGCCTTCACCTGGACGATGTGCTGGCCTGTACAGGCGGCGGTGGATTGTCCAGCGGCATTGCACTGGCCCTGGAAAGCAAATCGCCCGGGACGGTCTTTCATACGGCTGAGCCGGTCTTGTTTGACGATTACAAGCGGTCTCTGGAAGCGGGCGAGCGGTTGTCGAACCCGGTCAAGACCGGGTCCATCTGCGATGCGCTCCTGTCTGATTCGCCGGGCGATATCGGTTTCTCGATCCTGCAACGCGTCGCAGGCGAGGGCGTGACCGTCACCGATGAGGAAGCCCTGGCGGCGGTGGCTTTCGCCTTTACCGAATTGAAGCTTGTCGTGGAGCCGGGAGGTGCTGTTGCACTGGCAGCCTTGCTGGCCGGAAAGCTGCCTTTCAGAGGCAAGACCGTAGGCATCGTGCTGACTGGCGGAAACATAGATCCACAAATGCTGATGACGGCGCTGTCCCGTTAACGCACCCTTAGGGCCTATTCGCTAGAGCGGGGTCTACAAGCATGGCTTGCCGACGCCGGGTGGGAGAGCCCATCCGGTGCGGCGGTCTGTTTGCATTTTCGTCGGGACGATGTGAACGGGATTGCCGAAGATCCAATTGCAGTGGGCATTGCCAGCAACGCTGCAGCGTCTTCTCCTTTCATCATCTGGTCATTGCCAGCGTTCCCGATGCATCAAACATGGCGCGGTTCGCCGTCTTTTGCCTTTTAAAAGTCCGCAGAGGCTTGAAAGAGGCCGGGCGACACACGCTGAATTGGGTAGGGATCCCGTGCCTTTTCACTGGCAAGGCCCGGCGGTCCGGTAACTGTAAAGCGATCAGCTCATGAGGCCGGCTTCCCGGCCGTCTCCGAGCTGTTCCAAGGGGCATCCATGCAGACTAACACCTTGAAAGATCGGTTGAAGTTTTTCCGTTACACCGATGAGGACCGGACGCTGGCGCAGTCCGTCTGGCCGGCGATCAAGGATGCCTTGCCGAAGATTCTGGACGAGTTCTATACGCATGTGAAAACCGTTCCGCATCTGGCGGCGCTTGTCGGCGATCAGCAGGCCCGCCTGGTGAAAGCGCAGATGAGCCATTGGGAAGGCCTTTTCGCAACGGGCCCCGATGAAGCCTATCAGGAACGGGCGGTGAAGATCGGCCTTACCCATGAACGGATCGGTCTCGATCCAAGCTGGTACATCGGTGGCTATTCCTTCGCCCTGACACAGCTCACAGAGATGATCCTGACGAAGCGCTTCATGTCCTCAGGCAAGCGCTTGCAGGCAGTGCAGGTGATGACGAAGCTGGTCATGCTCGACATGGATGTGGCGATCTCCACCTATCACGAGAAAATGGTGACCGATGCGGTCGGGCGCGAGACCGAACTGAAGGCAGCCATCCAGGAATTTCAGGATGTGCTCGGCGGTACGGTCGGTACTCTCGGCACGGCCTCCGAACAGCTTGAGGCATCTTCGGGCAGTCTGCGCCGGGAAACCGGCGCCATTGGCGAACGAATGGTCATGATGGATAATACCTCCGCGGAGACGGCGAGCGGTGTGCAATCCAGCGCGACGGCAACGGAGGAAATGTCCGCGTCGATCCTCGAGATCGGCCGTCAGGCGGAGCAGTCGCGCGAAATGGCTATCAAGGCCGTGGCAGGCGCGCGCAGCACCAACGATTCCGTCACGAAGCTTGCCGGCTTTGCGGATCAGGTCGGTTCGGTGATCGGTCTTATCTCCGAAATTGCGGCACAGACCAACCTGCTGGCATTGAACGCCACCATCGAGGCGGCCCGCGCCGGAGAAATGGGGCGCGGATTTGCGGTCGTTGCCGCCGAGGTCAAGGAACTTGCCAGCCAGACCACCAAGGCAACGGAAGAAATCACCGAACAGGTGGCCAGCATCCAGCAGGCCACGAAGCAGTCGGTACAGGATATCGACGGCATCACGTCGATCATCGGTGCACTGTCCGAAATCGCGACCGGGATTGCATCGGCCGTGGAACAGCAGGCAGCGGCAACCGCCGAAATTTCCTCCAACGTCCAGATCGCCGCGCAGGGCACCCAGGCCTTTACCGACGAGATCACTGCCGTGCGCGGGTCGGTTGAAAATGTCGAAGGGGCCGTTGTCACCATTCAGGACATGTCGGCGGCGTTGAGGGATCAGGCCGGTCAGCTTGGCCAGCAGGCGGAACAATTCTTCGCCAAGATAAACTCCCGGCCCTGACACCTGGCCGGCACTCCGTTGCGGTTCGCCACCTGATTTTTGTCCCGGCCTTTTGCCGGGACTTGGTGGCTTCAATCCAAACGCCTCGGTGCCCCGATCCCGGATCTCCGCTTTGCTGCGTCCGGGATGACCTCGTAAGGGGAGCAACACGAGCGCAGTGACGGCACTTGGACCTGCGATGCCTCCATGGTTTTCCCCTCCATCGTCATCCCGGACAAGCGCAGCGCGAGCCGGATCGGGGAGGCTGTGATCCCTGTGGTCACGTACCTTTTTCTCTTCGGCACCGGTTCCCTGCCTGAGTCTTTAAAAGGTCGTGCCGGGGCCTAAGGATAGCCGAAGACACAAAAAAGGCGCCGCAGTGGGCGCCTTTTTCGAATTTGCTGTCAGATCCGGCCTTAGTTGAAAAGGGCCTGACGCTCTGCTTCGGAGAGCTGCTTCAGCGGGTCTTCGCCATCTTCCTCGGCGACTTCCTCGGTCAGTTCCCATTCCGCATCGGCTTCGGCTTCGTCGGCGGTATCGCCGACTTCGCTGTCGAACAGGCGTTCGATGGCAGCCTCGTCCAGGGTGGCGTCCGGATCTGCACCGGCGAGTTCGGTTTCGTCTTCTTCTTCTTCCTCGGCCGCGGGGGCTGAGGCGAACATGTCGTCGATGGCGGCCGCATCCATGGGCTCATCGCCGCCGGCCATAATGTCATCGACGTCGGACTCGGTCGCCATGATGGCATCGACGTCTGCTGCGCTGGCATGGGTTGGGGCTTCCGGCGCCCTCTCATCGACGCCGGTTTCCTTCAGCGCGGCGTCGAACACATCGTCGCTCACGGACATCAGCTCATCGACGTTGGTCTGGGAAACGCCGCCAGCAAGCTGCGGACCGTTCAGGAGATGAGCATCCGGGCGATTGTCGACAGGACCGGCCGTCGCGTCGGCGTCCATTTCCTCGATGCCCCAGATGTTGATCATCAGGTTGATGCGGCTTTCAAGGTAGCGCAGCACCTGGACCACCTTGTTCGTCCGCTGGCCGGTCAGATCCTGGAAGGAGCAGGCCATGAAGATTTCGGTCGCCTTGGCATCGATGTCGTCGCAGACCGCATCCTCGGCACCGTTCTCGCGCAGGACCCATGCCTTTTCCTGAATCTGCTCGGCGGCTTCCAGGATGGATTGGGTCGCGCCTTCGGTCTGGGTGACGATGGCATCGAGTTCATGAGAGGCGTCGACAAAGCGGTTGCTTTCCTCGCCTTCCGCCTTGATGTTGGCAATCTCCGCCTTGGTGCGCTCTATGGCCTCGTGCATGTCCGCAATGTCGAGTCGGATCTTGTCGAGGTCCGGCACCTTGCGTTGCCGGGTCATCATTTTTTCAAGCCGACCAATCGCAGTCAGGATCTCGGTGGTTTCCGGTGTCTTGTTGCGATTGAGGAACTCTTTCAGGAACCTGCGCCCGCGATCGGACTCCATCAGGGTCTGTTCGAGAGTCTGATATTCGGCTTCGCCGATCAGCTCCGGCTGTTCCTGTGCTGCTGCCGCTTTCATGTGGACGCGATTCTCAACTTGCCTAAGGGTCGTTTATTGCCGTAACACGGACAACTTCGCCCTAAGGTAAGGCGGAAATCGTTAACATCCTTTTAGGGCGGTTCCACGCCCGGTATCCCATGTCGCTCGACCGTTCCAGCATCAGCAGCCGTGTCTCGGCCCTGTTCGCCAGCCATTTCTTCGGCGTTGGCCTGTTTCTGCCGTTTATTCCGGTCGTACTCGGCTTTCGCGGGCTGACGGCTGCCGAAATCGGATTTGTTCTGGGGATAGGCACCATTGCCCGGATCGCGGCAAGCCCGCTTCTGTCGAATCTCTCCGACCGTACCGGCCAGCGCCGTCTGTCGATCCTGATCTACTCCTTGGCGGCGGCAACCTTCATCGGTCTGTATTTTCTCCCCCTTGGGCTTGTGTTCCTGTCCATCGCGGTGATCGGCTACATGGTCATGAATGCACCCGTGGTGCCGCTCAGCGATGCCTATGCGCTGGATGTTCAGCGCAATACCGGGGCCGATTATGCGCGCATGCGGCTGTGGGGTTCGGCCGGTTTTGTGGTCGCCAGCATTGTCGGAGGTTCGCTGGCTGCAGAGGGCACATCCTGGCTCATCGTCGTTGCCGTGGGCCTGGCTTCGCTCGCAACAGGAGCTGTTGCCATGTCGCTTCCCCGCCAAAAGCGGCGTGACGCGAGCGCCACGTCAGGAGCCGGAACTGGATCTGACGACGACGACATGGACACGCCTTTCAAAAGCGTCTGGTTCTGGCCATTGCTGGTGGTGCTCGGCCTTTACCAGGCGAGCCATTCTGCCTTCTACGGCTTTGGCACGCTTTATTGGCAGGCCATGGACGTTCCGGATTTTGCTATCGGTCTGTTGTGGGCAACAGGCGTTGCGGCTGAAATCGCCCTGTTCACGGTCGCCGGAAAGCTGGCGCAACGGTTCGATCCGCCGCTCTTCCTGCTGGCAGCCGGCGCGGCGGCCACTGTGCGGTGGCTGCTGTTTCCCTTCGCAGATACGGTTTCTGCCATGGCCGCCCTCCAGACGTTGCATGGCCTTTCTTTCGGTGCGGCGCATCTGGGGGCTGTGGCAATTCTTGCGCGGGTCGTGCCCAGCCGGTGGGCGGGAACGGGGCAGGGGCTTTTGGCAACGTCCGTGGGCATCCAGATGGCGATCGGTCTCAGCGTTTCCGGTGCCATTTACGAGATCAATCCGGACTGGCCCTTCTTCGTGATGTCGGTGGTCGCGGCAATAGGCACCCTGCTGACGCTGGCCATGACGCCGATGCTGCGAAAGCGCATGGCGGCGGAGTAACACTGAAATAAGCTGACGATCTGCGCTGAAACGAGATTGTTGCCACTTCTAAAACTCGGGATACGCAGGCCACTAAAAACGCCGGTCCTGATCACAGGAGCCGGCGTTTTTCGTTTTCATTCAGGCTTTTTACCTTACCCCCACAGCTCCGGCTGAGGCGGGAAAAGGGTGCTGCCTTCGAACTTCAGGCCCGGCGAGCGGTCTTCGGCCAGAAGCAGCGGCCCGTCGAGATCGACGAAATCCGCCTTCTGGGCTATCAGCACTGCGGGTGCCATGGCCAGAGACGTGCCAAGCATGCAGCCGACCATGACTTTCAGATCCTGGGCGCGCGCATCATCGAAAAGCTTCAGTGCAGCCGTCAGGCCGCCTGCCTTGTCGAGCTTGATGTTGACCGCGTCATACTTCGCGCGCAGTCCGTCGATGCTCTTGCCCGGATGGAGACTTTCGTCGGCGCAGATCACCACACGCCTTTCAAGCCCCGCCAGAAGACCGTCGTTCTTCGATGGCAGCGGCTGCTCGATCAGGGCAACGCCTGCAGCCTCACAGGCGGCCATGTTGGTTTCGAAACAGCTTTCGTCCCAGGCTTCGTTGGCGTCGACGATCAGGGTGCTGTCGGGGGCGGCAAGGCGCACGGCGGCAATCCGCTCGTCGTCACCGGGGCCCGCAAGCTTGATCTTCAACAGCGGGCGATGAGCAGCGGCCCGCGTCTTTTCAGCCATCTTGTCCGGCGTATCGACACTGATGGTGAAGGCCGTGGTGACGGGTTTCAACGGTCCGACACCGGCGATGTCTGTCGCAGATCTTCCGGTGCGCTTGGCTTCCAGATCCCAAAGGGCGCAGTCGACGGCGTTGCGGGCGGCTCCCGCGGGCATAGCCTCAAGAAGCTGTTCCCGGTTGAGGCCGTCTTTCAAAAGAGGCGCGATTTCCTCGATCTGAGTCTGCACGGTTTCGAGCGATTCGCCGTAACGCGGATAGGGCACGCTTTCGCCATGGCCGGTCGCGGTGCCGTCGCTCAGGGTAACGACGATGACCTGGGCATGGGTGCGGGTCTCGCGGGAGATCCTGAAACCTCCCGCGATTTCGAAGCGTTGTGCCTCGATGCTGACCTCAAGGCTCATGGCGCACCGAATTCGGCCGAAACCTTGTCGACGATGGTTTCCATGCCGTAGCGCACCGGATCGGTTGCGGGCAGGCCATGCTTTTCGCCGATCTTGGCCAGATACGCGAGGGCTTCGTCGTCATCGAGTGCGGTTGTGTTGACCGCAATGCCGACACAGCGGATGTCCGGATTGGTCAGCTTGCCGCAGGCGATCGTCATGTCGATGACCTGCTGGATCGTCGGCAGCGGCGTTTCGACACCGCGCATCTTGGTGCGGGTCGGTTCGTGGCAGACGATGAAGCCGTCCGGCTGGGAGCCGTGCAGAAGGCCAAGCGTGACCCCGGCAAAGGACGGGTGGAACAGCGAGCCCTGGCCCTCGATGATCTGCCAGTGATCGGGATCGGTCTCGGGCGAGATCCATTCGGCGGCACCGGAAATGAAGTCCGCAATCACCGCGTCGAGCGCGACGCCGCGGCCGGAAATGAACACGCCGGTCTGGCCGGTGGCGCAGAAAGTGCTGGAGTAGCCGCGGTCGTTCATGGCCTTGTCCATGGCAAGGGCGGTGTATTTCTTGCCGACGGAGCAATCGGTGCCGACGGCCAGAATGCGCTTGCCTGCGCGTTTGGTGCCTTTGCCGGTGGCAAACGCCATGTCGCTGTGGCGCACGTCGTGAAGCTGGCGGCCGTTGCGCTCGGCGGCTTCCTTGATCGCCGGCACACTGGCAAGGCGCACGTGCAGGCCGGAGGCCACGTCCATACCTGCGTCGAGAGCTTCAACGACGGATTCGACCCAATGTTCCGGCAAACGTCCACCGGCGTTTACGGCCCCGATGATGAACGTCTTGGCGCCGGCTTCCGCCCCCTGTGCAATCGACATGTCGGTGAGGCCGGTGTCGGCGGCGCAGCCCGGCATGCGGACCTGGCCCAGGCACCAGTCCTTGCGCCAGTCTACAATGCCAATGGCGGTCTTGGCGGCAAGGGCATCGGGAACATCACCGAGAAACAACAGGTAAGGACGTGCAATTTCCATGGATAGAGCTTTCAAGTGGCTGCTGGAGGGGGATACCAACTTCATGGTGAATGACGGTTGGTATTGAACTTCTCCATCAGGTATACGGGGGATGGTGAACCAGCGGCAAGAGGGCAGCCAGCCGGAATGGCATTCTTGGAAAAAAACATCGCGCCGAAATCGGCTCTGGAGGCGGATGGGCCTGATGAACAGTACCTTGCCCTTTCCGGTGACTGGACCGTCAGCACCATTGCCGACGCCGAAAGAGAGCTGAACGGCCTCACCCTCGACAAAAAACGGCTCACCTGCATTGATGTTTCAAGGATCGAACACCTGGACACGAGCGGCGCCTGGCTGATCCATCGCACGCGCGGGCGCTTGGAATTCGAGGGACGCAAGGTTGGCCTGTCCGGTGTTTCCCCCGTCCGAAAGACCCTGTTCGAAGAGATCGAGAACCACCATCCGCCAAGCTGGAAACCGGATCCGGGCGGGTTTTCCATTGCCGGCTTTCTGGAAGCCACCGGCCGGCAGATGGTCGATGTTTATCACGACGCTCTGGCGATGCTGCATATTCTGGGCTCCCTCGGCCTGGTTTTGTCGACGGTTCTGCTGCAGCCCAAACGGCTGCGCAGCATATCGATCGCGGTTCAGTTCGACCGGAGCTGCATCGGCGCTGTGCCGATCGTCGCCCTGATGAGTTTTCTCATCGGCGCCATCATCTCGCAGCAGGGCGGCTTCTACCTCAGACAATTCGGGGCCGACATCTTCGTGGTCGACCTTGCCGGCATCCTGGTGCTCAGGGAAATCGGGGTGATTCTGACCGCCATCATGGTGGCAGGCCGCTCGGGGTCCGCCTTCACGGCGGAACTGGGGGCCATGCGGATGCAGGAGGAAGTCGATGCGCTGCACGTGATCGGCCTCAGCGTGACCGAAGTCCTGGTGCTGCCGCGCATTCTGGCGCTGATGATTGCGCTGCCTATCCTCACCTTCATTTCCGACCTCGCAGCCCTTTTCGGATCGGGGATGGTGACCTGGGCGTATCTGGACATTCCGCCCGCCGCCTTTCTGACCCAGTTGCAGGCAGCCATCACCATCAATACGCTGGTTGTGGGCCTCGTGAAGGCACCTTTCATGGCGCTGATCGTCGGCCTGATTGCCTGTGTGGAGGGATTGAAGGTCGAAGGCTCATCCGAATCTCTTGGCCGCCATACAACCATGTCGGTGGTGAAAGCCATTTTTCTTGTCATCGTGGTGGATGGTTTCTTCGCCATTTTCTTTGCCGCGATTGGAGTTTGACCAACCGATGACGCAGAGCCAAAGCGCCACGCCTGAAAGAGAGACCACCTCGACGGGAGAGGATTCGGACAACGTCCTGTCCGTGCGCGATATCACGGTCGGGTTCGGTTCCAAGATCATCCTGCAGGATCTCGACCTGGATGTACGCCGGGGTGAGGTGTTGGGGTTCGTTGGCGGGTCGGGGACTGGCAAGTCGGTGTTGATGCGCACAATCCTGGGCCTGACGCCGCGGCGAACCGGAAAGATCTCGGTGTTCGGGCACGACCTGTCGACCGCAACAGCGAAGGAGCGCACGGCCATCGAGCGCCGCTGGGGCGTGCTTTTTCAGCAGGGCGCGCTGTTTTCCTCGCTGTCGGTCAAACAGAACATTCAGGTTCCCATGCGGGAACACCTGAAGCTTTCTCCGCAGTTGATGGACGAGCTTGCAACCTTGAAGCTGGAACTTGTCGGCTTGCCGCAAGATGCTGCCGACAAGCTTCCGTCAGAACTTTCCGGGGGCATGATCAAAAGAGCCAGCCTGGCCCGTGCCCTTGCACTCGACCCGGATTTGGTGTTTCTGGACGAGCCGACGTCCGGACTTGATCCGATCGGGGCGGCGGCCTTTGATTCGCTTATTGCAAATCTCAGTTCGACCCTCGGACTGACCGTTTATATGGTCACCCATGATCTTGATAGTCTGCATTCTATCTGCGATCGGATTGCTGTTCTTGGGAAAAAGCGGGTTCTGGCCATCGGAACGATGGACGACATGATGAAAAATGATGATCCCTGGATTAAATCTTACTTCAGGGGTGAACGTGCCCTGCGCCGAGCATAGGTTGGACTGAATGGAAACCCGCGCGAACTATATCCTGATCGGTGCCTTCATGGTGGCAGTCCTGATCGGTGCGTTCGGCTTTGTGTATTGGCTCGCCGTTACCGCGGACTCCAGGCAGAATGTTGAACTGAAAATTGTCTATCCCGGGCCTGTAACGGGTCTTCCCGTGGGCGGGCAGGTGCTGTTCAACGGCATCAAGGTGGGCGATGTGAAATCGCTCGACTTTGCGCCGGGCGATCCGACCAAGGTTGTGGCGACCATCGGCATCAAGCCCTCCACGCCTTTGCGCGAGGACACCAAGGCAACGCTGAATTTCACCGGCCTGACGGGTGTCGCTTATGTCGATCTCAGCGGCGGATCGTCCGAATCGCCTCTTCTGCTCAGCTCGAATGAAGATCAGGATGAGGACAATATTCCGGTTATCTATGCCGAACGGTCCTTCTTCGACGATATCGTCGATGGCGCGCGCGATGTGCTGAAGCGTGCGGATTCGACCATGAAGACGGTCGATGACCTGCTCAAGGACAACGGACCGGCAATCACCGAGATCGTCAACAACGCCGAGACGTTTTCCGCTGCGCTGGCAGCCAATTCCGATGGCGTGAAGGATTTCATGGCCAGCATCGGCAAGGCATCAGAGGCATTCTCCAGCCTGTCCGCCCGTCTTGAGACGCTGGTACAGGAAGGCGAGCGCATTTTGGCCGCCGTGCCGTCCGACAAGGTGACCACCATCGTCGATGATCTGTCGAAGTTTTCCGCAAGTCTCGGCAAGGCCAGCAGCGACATCGATCTCCTGATGGCTGACGCCCAGAGTGCGGCGAAGGAATTGCAGACCTTCACGGTGAACCTCAACGAAGGACTGGACCGCGTTCACAAGATCGTTGGCGCTGTCAATCCTGAAGATGTCCAGAAGGTGGTCCAGGGCGCCGCGGCTCTGGGCGAGGTGCTGCAGAAGCGCACCGGGGATATCGACAAGCTGATCAGTTCCACCAGCGAAACCATGCAGAACGTCAATGCGGTGGTGGAAAACATCAGGAACCAGGAAGGCGCGATCAAGGATATCGTGCAAGGCGGGCGTGAGGTCGTGGTCAAGGTGGATGCCATCATGACTCGCGGCGTGGAAATCGCCGCTGCCATCGATCCGCTCAAGGTTGAAGAAGTGGTTGCCAATGTCAGCACCTTCACCGACAACCTCAACGCATCGCTGGGCAAGGTCGACGAGCTTGTGGCGAGTGTCGATCCGGAAAAGGTCAGCAAGGCCGTCGACAACGTTTCCAGCATCATTGACAACTTCAACAATCAGCAAAGCCAGATCAACGAGATCATCGCTTCCACCAAGTCCACCGTTCAGAACTTCGAGGCCGTATCGGCGACGGTTCGCGGCCAGGATGACCGGATCGCGGCGCTGATCACCGATGTTCAGGCGGCAGCCGAACGCTTCGCGACGACGCTTCAGACCGCGAACGACCTGATGAAGGCCGTGGACCCGGAAAAGGTCGCGAATATCGTCGGTTCCGTCGAGACGGCGACATCAGGTCTGGCAAATCCGGAAGACGGCATTCCGGCCATCCTGGAAAGCGCCCGCAAGGCAGCGGACAACGTTCAGCGGATGACGGACGATCTCTCCAAGCGGACACCTGACGTCGACCAGATCATCTCCGATGCCAAGCAGATGACCGCGACGCTGAATTCCACCTCTGTTCGTGTCGAAAGCCTGGTGGAGAAGGTTTCCACCATGGTGGACGGCGACGGCGAGGGCCTGATCAAGGAAGCGACGCTGGCAGCGCAGGCGATCCGCAAGGTTGCGGTTGCGTTTGAAAGCCGGGCGGATGCGATTGCGGGTGGGCTTTCCAAGTTTGCGACCCAGGGCTCAGCGGATTTTGCTGCGGCACTGGCGCAGGTGAACCGGACACTGATCTCGATCCAGCGGGCGGCGGAAAGCTTTGAACGCAGTCCGAACCGGGTGATCTTCGGGGGTGAGGATGTGCCGACCTATAACGGCGGGCGGCGCCGATGAGACTGAATGTGCAGAGGCAGGGGCGTATGACGAAGGCAACCACTGACATGACCCGCCGGGGCGTATTGACCGCTCTCGGTCTCGGCGTGCTGGTGTCCGGATGCGCCAGTTCCACGCCTTCAGCCTATTACAGCATCGGTGCGGCCGATGTCGGTGGCCTGCAGGGCCGCTCCAGCCGCGTCCAGGTTCTGGTGGCCGCCCCCCGGGCATTGAAGGCGCTGGATACCAGTTACATTGCCGTTGTCGACAAGGGGCCGGTCTACAGCTACTTCCCGGATTCTGCCTGGGCGGATTCACTGCCCAATGTGGTGCAGTCGAAACTGGTCGAAACCCTGCAGAATACCAACCGCTTGCGCGGTGTCGGACTGCCGGGGGACGGGCTCTTGATCGACTATCAGCTCCAGACCGAAATCCGTGCTTTCGAACTTCAGCTCGCCGGGGCCAATCGCGGCGTTGTCGAAATTTCGGCCCGTATCGTCAATGACCGCAACGGCCAAACGGTCGCCAACAAGGTCTTCCGCGCAGAAACCTCCGCCGGCAGTACATCTGTCAACAAGGCGGTCGAGGCCATGAATGCGTCGGCTGATCGCGTGTTTGCCGAAATGGCTGCCTGGACGTTGCAGAACGTCTGACACCGTTAACCCCTGACATGAGCAAGCGCGTAGCCTTGCCCCTGGCACCTCCGGCTTTGAAGCTGAAGGGGAGCATTTCTCATCTTCCAGCTTGTATCTGCCTGACCGGTATTGCGCAAAAAACCGGTGCCTTGAAAAAATTCGTTGCCGTCTTCCCTATCTGGGGGCAATGAAAAAAACAGCGGCCTGCTAGTCAGGTGGCCGAAGGTCAACGTGGGGCGAGATATGACGAGAGTTGCCGGTGACGTCTGGTGCAAGGCTGGTGCCCTGCTTTTCATTTTGCTGCTGGGGGCAATTACCATGCCCCTTGCAAAGGCAGCCGACTTCAGGCTGCGGCCTGATCTCGAACCGCACCTGAGAAGCCTCAAGCTTATTTATCCCCCGGAAGGACCGCATAGTGTCCTGGCGCAGCTTCCAATCGTGGACGACAGCGAGGCAGGGCAGATCAATCAGTTTGTGCTCCATCCAGCCGATCCTGGCGTGGGGACGCATGTGATCGAGATTTCAGGTCCGATTGCAAAGGGAGATGCTGGCAAATTATCTGCCTTTCTGGACGCTATCGACGGCCCGTCCGTCCGATACCTTGTTTTCAACAGCCCTGGAGGCGATTTCCTCGAAGGGTTCAAGATCGCTGATAACATCCGGTACAATCTTGAAAGTCAGGATCCGAACATCGGTGGTGTCTTCGTGCTGAAGAACACCAGATGTCTGTCTGCCTGTGCTCTGGCGTTCTCCCTTTCCGTGGACATGGTATCTCCCTTTGCCAACGATGCCAGATATGTCGAAAAAGGCGCAGAGCTCGGCTTTCACATGGCGTATCTGGCAGGAGATCAGGGGGCGCAGGTCGAACGGATCGACAAGATCCTCGCCTTTGGCTACCAGGTGACCGAGCGTTACAGCAAGCTGATCGGATTCAATATCAATCCTCCTGAACTGATGATGGAGGCCCTGAAGCATTCGACGGCTGACAGCTTCTTCTATCTGCGCGGTGGAATTAACACCTGGAACCTCGGCTTTTCACCCGTTTCCAACGAAGCTGAAGCAAATCTCGTTCATGTGGGGGATGGCGTCGACTATGACGCCAACGAAATCTGCAACACCGTCAATGTGGCAGGGCGATCCTTCAAGGCCTACTACGAGGTCGCCGACCTGTTCCAGTTCATGAACTCCGACTTCACGCTTTCGGACCTGAAGTCTCTGAAGGGCAGAACGGCAACCCTATATACGGACGCGTTCTCTTGCCAACTGTCGATGACGCCAGAGGGTACCTTGTCGGTTGCGCTGTGGCGCGGCAAACCTCTTTGCCTGCAACAGGGCCCCGGTAACGAGGAAGTCAACGGTGCGCTGCAGGGCTGGTGTGCGTCCAGGAAAGTCATTTCAGCGCCTGTAACGCTGGGTCTGATGGGGAACGTCCTAGGGTGCTCGGACAACCGGCTTGTTTCCTCAGGCGGATGGCTGTCAGAAAACGGTGGCCCTTCCGGCCGGGTGAAAAGCAACGTGAATTTCCGCTCCAGTCCCGATGTGGGAGGGCAGGTTCTGGGCATGTTGCCTGCCGGCGCCACGCTGTCCCTGACAGGTTGCATGATCCGTGGAGACAAGGTCGGCATCTGGTACCAGGGGCAGTTTGAAGGGCAAACCGGCTGGGTCAGCGCGCGCTATGTCTCGCCGAACCTTTACTACGAAGCCGGTGAGTTCCTGCCGATCACGCGCCGGGTGAAGCCTTCCTGGAACGAGGTCCAGGAACAATAGCCGGATCAGCCCGTTGCGAGTGCCTTGCCGTATCTTGCCGGTGGGCAGCCAACATGGCGGGTGAAGGCTGTGCTGAAGGCGCTGGTGGAGCCATAGCCGGTCCGGCTGGATATCTCGCCGATGCTGTGAAGGCCTGATCGCAGCATGTGCTTGGCAAGTGTCATGCGCCAGTTGAGCAGATAACTCATTGGCGGCAGGCCGACGATGCGGTTGAAGCGGGTGAAGAACGCGGAGCGGGAAAGGCCGGCTTCGCCTGCCAGCGTCCGGATCGACCAGGCCTCATGCGGAGCGCTGTGCATCGCGCGCAGGGCTGGCGCAACCCGTGCATCCGCCAGGCCACTGAGAAGGCCCTTGGAGGCAGCAGGCTGAATGGTGGGCCGGAAGGCCTCGATCAAGAGGACCTGTAGCAAGTTTTCCAGAACCACATCTCTTGCCGGACGAGTGGCACGTGCCTCGTCGCGCACCAGGGTGGCCAGGGACGCCAGACGGTCTTCTCCGCGCACCACCACCATATCCGGCAGGAGAGAAACCAGAAGTTCGGCGTCCGGACTGCCGAAGCTGCAATGGCCAACCAGTTGCTGGACCTCAGGAGGCGTTTCATGCGGAGCCGCCATGCCAATGCGCACAATGCCATCTTCACCGTATACCGGTTGGCTCAAGTGGCCCGGAGGCGGTGGCGGATCGAGGCTGGAGACAGTCAGCCCGCCGACGGCGGGAAGCAGGGCAAAATCTCCCGCCGACAAGATGACCGGTTCCTTTCCATCCACTTCCAGCTTCAGCCGCCCCATCAGCACCAGGCAATAGAACGCTTCGTTGATGTCGTCCCGCCGTAGCCGGAAGGGGCCGGCGGCCTCCGCGAGTTTCGAGAAAGGGGCTCGTGGCCGCAAAAGCGCGATCACCTCGGACAGTGGATCTGCCATTTCGGACTTTCGATAATAAAACTAAGATTATCCATGATAGAAAGTTTTGTCTGTTGTGTCGATATGGGGAGCATCCAACAACAGGAGACTTTGTCATGAAGACCATCATGATCACCGGATGTTCCTCCGGCTTCGGCCTGGAAACGGCGCGGCATTTTCTGAGTGAAGGCTGGCAGGTGGTTGCGACCATGCGCAAGCCGGACGCCACTTTGCTGCCTGCCTCCGAGCGGCTTCGCATCCTGCCGATGGACGTGACGGATCGTACCAGCATTGCCGAGGCTGTTGCCGTTGCCGGGCCAATCGATGCGCTGGTCAACAATGCAGGTGTCGGCTGGTTGTCGCCTTTTGAAGCCACATCGGAAGACGTGGTGCGCAGGATATTCGACACCAATACCTTCGGAACCTTCGAGGTGATCCGCGCGGTGCTGCCGCAGATGCGGGAGAAGGGCGAGGGCGTTATCGTCAACGTGTCATCCAGCGTCACGCTGAAGTCCTTGCCGCTGCTGCCGATCTATACGGCCAGCAAGGCGGCCGTGAACGCCTATACCGACTGCCTGGCCCTTGAACTTGCGCCGCTTGGGATCCGCGTTCAACTGGTCCTGCCGGGCCGCGCACCTTCGACCAGCTTTGGCACGAATGCACGAGCGCTGATGGCGGACGCTCTGGAAGCGCCTGCGGCCTACAAACCCTTTGTCGAGGAAGTCATGGGAGCTTTCATAGCGGAGGCTTCCGGGGAGCTGACCCGATCGGAAGTTGTGGTGAAGGCCGTCTGGCGAGCAGTCACCGATCCGTCCTGTCCCGCTCATCTGCCTGCCGGCAGCGATGCCGAGGTGCTTGCCGCTTGAAAAATCGGTCCGCCGGGCGATCCGAGTGTCGTCCGGCAGACCCTTTCGGTTGAAGACTTCCTGATGTTGCGCCGAATGGCAGCACATCAGATGAGGGCGAGCGACAGCAGCGGAACGGCGATCAAGAGCGCCAGACGCAGGATGTCGGCCAGCCAGAATGGCATGATGCCGGCGAACATGGTCCTCAGCGGCACATCGGTCAGCACCGAGCGCAGCACGAAGACGTTGAGGCCGATTGGCGGCGAGATCAGGCTGATTTCGGTGACCACCACCACGATGATGCCGAACCAGATCAGCACCATCTCCGGATCTGCCAGAAGACCGCTGCCGAAGTCGAGCGAGCTGACAAGCGGAAAGAATACCGGCACTGTCAGCAGGATCATCGACAGGCTCTCCAGCACCGCACCCAGCACCACGTAGATCAGCACCAGAACCAGGATCACCACATAGGCGTTGACGTCGAGCGACTGAACGAACGTCAGAAGCGCGTCGGGGACGCCGGCATAGCTGATGAAGTTGGAAAAGACTTCCGCACCGATGATGATCGCGAAGATCATGGCGGTGGTCCGCGCGCAGTTGATTGCAGCCATGTAGAGCTTTTCGAAGGTCAACCCACCCGACACCAGCGCGATCACGAAGGACGTTGCCGCACCGATGCCGGCGGCTTCCGTCGGGGTGAACAAACCGCCGTAAATCCCGATCATGATGACGGCGAACAGGCCGACGACCGCCGCAACGCCCCAGACGTCCCGCTTTTCTAGCTTCATGTCTTCGGACGCCTCAGGTGCCAGTTCAGGCTTCAGCAGAACGGTGACATAGATGGCAGCGAGATAGAACAGGACGCCGAGAAGGCCCGGGATGATGCCGGCGATGAACAGTTTGCCGATATCGGCCTCTGTGAGCAGCCCGTAGATGATCAGGATGACGGAGGGTGGGATCAGGATGCCGAGTGTGCCGCCTGCGGCGATGGAACCTGTTGCAAGGCTGTCGGCATAGCCGGCCTTGCGCATGGACGGCATGGCGACCTTCGACATGGTGGCTGCGGTTGCCAGAGACGAGCCGCAGACGGCGGAAAAGCCGCCACAGGCGACAATTGCCGCCATGGCAAGGCCGCCGCGCATGCGGTGAAGCATGTGGTGGGCGGTCGAGAACAGCGACTGGCTGACGCCCGAGATGGTCAGGAGATTGCCCATCAGGATAAACAGCGGGATCACCGACAGGGTGAAGGACAGGCCAGTCTCGAATGCGGCATTGCCGAGCAGGTTGAGCGCCGCGTTCCAGTTGCGAAGCGCTGCGAACCCGGCCGTTCCGACGATGATCATGGCAATGGCAATGGGAACGCGCAGCAGCACAAGGGCAAACAGCGCAATGAAACCGATCAGAGCTTCAAGCATAATCAATACTCACTGGTTTCAGGCTTTTTCACGGAACCGTCTGACCGCGAAGACGATGGCGGCGAGGGCGGAAAGCGCGAAGGAGGCAGCGCCCAGCCAGCCGATCAGCGAGAGCGGGATCTGAAGGGAATCCGTCACTTGTCCGCGGCGGTCCATCTTTTCGGCATGCTCGAACAGCTTGAAGGCAATCAGTGCCAGAACGCCGACGGTGCACACGGCGGCAACCAGCGTACCGAACCGCTTGAGGAAGCTGCTCTTGAGCCCGTCCAGCAGTTCCACCTCGATGTGCTCGCCGGCGGCAGTGGTCAGCGGCAGCGCAAGGAAGATCAGAGTGGCCAGCAGAATCTCTGTCAGCTCATAGGCACCGTTGACGGGGCTGTTGAAGGCATAGCGTGCGACGACGTCGACGCAGGTGAGCCCGATCAACCCGGCCAGCACGAGTAAACAGGCCAGGCCAAGCAGGAAACCGACACCTCGCCGGATCGTATCGATCCGGCGAGGTGTCTGGCCATTGGGTTTGGCAGACATGTCTAGTGCTTGATGCCGGTTTTGTCGCGGAACTCTGCCAGCGCGGCAGTGCCGTCGAAGCCGGTTTCGGCAACGGCTGCAGCCCAGGTGGCCTCGTGCTTGGCTGCAAGTTCCTTCACGGCCTCCAGAACCGGTGCGGACGTGTCGTAAACCTCGATGTCCTTGTCGGCGATGAAGGAGGCTGCGCGGGTATCCGCGCCATCCCAGACGTTGCCGGCCATTTCGGCAAGGGCCTCACCGGAGATCTTTTCGATAGCCGCCTGGTCTTCTTCCGACAGGCCGTCCCAGATGTCTTCGTTCATGACCATGAACCAGGAGGTGTTGTAGAAACCGCCCGGAAGACGCAGGGAGTATTTGGTGTAGTCGGTCAGGTTGAACGCCTGCAGAGCCTCCATCGGGAAGGTGACACCGTCAATGACGCCGCGCGACAGCTTTTCATAAACCTCGCCCGGGCCCATGAACTGGGTGATGATGTTGAGATCCTGAGACAGGTCCGCGATATAGCCGCCCGGCGTGCGGATCTTCAGGCCCGCGAAATCTTCAGGCGTTTCGATCTTGCGCTGATTGTTGTGAAACATGCCTGGGCCATGCACCCAGAGGCCGAGCAGCTTCGTGCCCTTGTGCTCGCTTTGTGCGTCCAGCGCGCCGCCATAGACGTCCCAATAGGCTTTGGAGCCTTCGACGGCGGTGTCGGCAATGAAGGAGAACTGGCCGATGCGCGAGCGCAGGAAGCGGTCATCGCGGGTAAAGGAATGCAGCCCGTAAGTGATGTCGACGATGCCTTCCGCGGCAAGGTCGAAATGCTCGGGTGGCGAGCCAACCGGCTTGGGCAGGATGCGCACGGTCACGCGGCCGTCGGTAACCTTGGCAACTTCCGCAGCCCAGGGCTCCATCACTTCGGTGACGAGCGGATGCTTCGGTGGCAGCCAGGACGACATAACCAGCTCGTCCGCGGATGCACTGGCGATGAAACCTGTCAGCGTGGAAGCGGCGACGCCTGCCAATATGGAAAGACACTTCAACTGTTTCACGATTTTCTCCTCCCCTTCATTTCCATGAAGGCCGTTCTTGCCGGTATGATCCCGGACTTGAAACGAGATACCAAACATAGTTACATGTGAAACAAAATAGTTACACATGAAACCAAGTCAATCGTAAAATCGTGCTGACGACCTAACCGAACCTGTTGAGTGCCGATGCCAAAGCTGACCGAACCGGACACCGATATAAAAGAAGCCATTGGGATTACAGGCGAAACGCCAGAGGCCCCGCTGCCGGACTTCGAGCTGGAAACATTTTTCCCCTACCGGGTGCGCGTGTTTTATTCCGATGTCACACGGGCCCTTTCGGCGGTCTATCAACGGGATTACGGCATGATGCCGGCGGAATGGCGCACCATGGCCATCCTCGGATCTGCCTCCGGCGGATTGCAGGCAAGCGAGATCGTTGCCCGCTCCAGCATGGACAAGGTCGTGGTCAGCCGGGCCGTGAAACGCATGGAAGAGCGCGGCTTTCTGACACGGGAAAGCAACGAGGCAGACGGACGCAGCTTCCTTTTGCAGCTTTCCGAAGAAGGCCGCGCTGCCTTCGAGGACCTGGCCCCCAAGCTGAAAGCCGTCGAACAGAAAATGCTCAGCGGCCTCTCCGCCGAGGAAATAAAAGCGTTCCTGGCGGTAACCCGGCGGATCCGGGAAAACCTGTCGGATGAACTGGACGGTGTGAGTGATTGATAGGGGCCACTGGCCACTTGTTGTTATGCTTTAACCTGGAAAAAGCATCGGCTGTCGGATTTTGAAATTGAACTCGAGGCGCCGCTTTGGCTCGCTCTCAAGCGCTCTTCGAACGAGTAGGCCCCGGGTCTCGCGGTGCTCGCCCGGGGTGACACCGAAATCGTAGCGGACAACTGTGTCAATTGATCTGAGACCGTTTGATTTGATGCCCGGAAGAAATTGTGCACGCTGATCCGCATCAATTCAGAAATGGTGCATGGCCTATTACGTTTACATCCTGGCAAGCCGGAAAAATGGTACGCTCTATGTTGGCGTGACCAACGATCTTGCACGGCGTGTCGCTGAACATCGTGCCGGACAGGTCGATAGTTTCACCCGCAAACATGGCGTCGACAGGCTGGTCTTTGCCGAAGCTTTCAATGATGTAAATGAAGCCATAGCAATGGAAAAACGCTTCAAGAAATGGCATAGGGCCTGGAGGATCCAACTGATCGAGAAAACCAATTCTCAGTGGGACGATTTACTGGCCGCCAGTCTCTGACGTCACCCCGGGCGAGCACCGCGAGACCTGGGGCCCACTCGTTTGCAGAGCGATTATTGGAAGATCTTCGAAACGTCCGGTTTTATTCGGTCACATTCCCAGGAATAGCAAACCGGGTGAGGGAAGGGCCGTTGATGATCGTTGACGAAGTCCAGGCTCCCTCCAGTGGCGAAATAAAAAAGGCGGCCACTGGCCGCCTTTTTCGTGTCTGCTTACCGGCTCTTAGTCGAGGCGGCCGCTGGCGTGGGCTAGCATGGTGTAGACCTTGCCGGTGTCCGACGTCAGGTAGGTCTGGCCGAGCATGTTGTCGCGGTCGTTACGCGATACCTGGGCCAGAAGCTGCTCGAAGTCGGCCACGTAGCGTTCCACAGCGGTGCGGAACTCGGGATCGCGCGCGTACTTCTGACGGATTTCGTCGAAGGTCTGCTGACCCTGCAGCGTGTAGAGACGGCGGGTGAACACGTGACGCTCGCCATTGCGGTAGCGGTTCCACAGATCGACGAAGGTTTCGTGATCGATGGCGCGGGCAATGTCGACCGACAGCGAGTTCAGGCTTTCAACCGTGTGCAGCGGCGTGCGGCTCATGTCCGTGTCGGAACCGGCGTCGTCGTCGCGCGAGGCGCGGCGCAGCAGGTCGGCGACCCAGCCCTTGCCACCGGAACTCGTGCTTTCGGCAGCGGCAGGCTGCTGACGGCGCGTGTTGACCGGTGCCGGACGCGGCTCGCTGGCCGGAGCGCTCTGCTGACGCGTTGGTGTTGCCGGAGCATAGGTCACCGTTGGTGCCGGCTGCTGCGGGGCAGGGGCGGCGCTTGCCGCTGCTGCCTGTGCCTGCGGGCGGGAGATGTCCAGAGCGTTGGACTGCTTGGCAACAATCTCGGAGAGTTCCGTCAGAGCGCGGATCTGCTCGTTGACCACCTTGCGCAGCGCTGCGGAAGATTCTTCTGCTTCTTCCGGCAGGTTCAGGACGCCCTGTTTCAGTTCGCTGCGGGTTGCTTCCAGCTCGCGGTGAACTTCGCGGGCAACATCACGCATCCGGGCGGCCGCATCGTTGAAGCGATCGGATGCTTCGGTGACGGTGCGGGTCATCTCGGCGATGATGTCATCCTGTGCGGAGCGGATCGCGTCGCGGGCCTTCTGGCCTTCCATGCCCGCCGTCAGGCGCATGGATTCGAACTGCTCGGACACCTGCTTGGATGCAGCTTCAGCCGCTGCGGACAGCATGTTGGCTGCATCGCGTGCCTTGTCGTCCGCTGATTCCAGCGTTTCCGACAGGGTTGAGGTGAAGGAGCGCATGAGCGTGTCGACGGCTTCGGTCTTGGCCAGAAGCGTGTCGGCAACGTCCTCGATCGCGGTCCGGCGCTCGGTGACACGGCTCTCGACGGAGCGGTTGGTGTCTTCCAGGTGACGGGCTGCCTTGGTCAGTTCCTCGGACTGGTCGCCGAAGCGGCCGGTGAGGTTCTTGATATCCGCCAGGGTGGTATCGGTCACATCGCGCAGGTTCGCGACCTGCTCGGTGATGAGCGCCGTGGTGGAATTGGTTTCCGAGACAGCACGGTCGACGGCGGAGCGGAACTCGCCGGCGCGACGGGCCAGGTTGCCCTCCACTTCGTTGAGGTTCTCACCGGCGGTCGCCACGATACCCTGCAGGTTGGTGTTGGACGTCTCGATCTTGTTGAGGATCTCGGTGACATCCGCTTCCAGACGACGCTTGGTGTCGGTGAGCAGGGCGGTTGCCTGTTCGCTGCGCTCGTTGATGCTGGCGACGATGCGGTCGCCAGCTTCCACCAGCGAGCGGGTGGCGTCGAGGCCGGTGTGGGCGAAGGTGTCGGTGACATCGCGGCCTTTGACCGTGATGGCTTCCAGGATCGCCGTGTGGACCTCGGACAGGCGTCCGGTGAGGTCGTTGGCACGCAGCTCGATGGCGCTGATGAGTTCGTTGCCATCGGTGCCGACGATCTTGGCCAGTTCGCCGGAACGGGCACCAAAGGCCTCGTTGAGGGCGGTTGCCTTGTCGAGCAGTTCGTTGGCGACCTCGTTGCCGCGGCCAACCAGAAGATCTGCCGCTTCGGTAACGGCGCTGTTGACGCGGGCACGAACCATGCCGGCTTCGCTGGACATCTGGCCGCGGATTTCCTCCAGCGTTTTTGCCAGCGTCATGCGGGCCTGCTCGCTTTCGGCGGACAGGTTGCCGGAGATCTCGGCAATCAGGCCGGACAGCTCGTTGCGGACCTTTTCGCTTTCGCCGGTCAGAGAACCGGAGAATTCTGCCAGCGTGCCGGCATAGAGCGTACGGGCCTTCTCGCTTTCGGCGGCCATGGCACGGGCGGCATCGCCGACCGCACTGAGCACCAGTTCGCGGATCTTGCCGCTTTCACCCGACATTGCGCCGGTTGCCTGGTTCATAGCCGAGGTGACAGCGTCGGCTGCCTTCTGGCTTTCGCCGACCAGCACGCCGCGGGCTTCGCCGACGGAACCCAGAACGATCTGGCGCATGCGGTCGCCTTCGCCGGAAAGCTTTTCCGTTGCCTGGGTGAGGGCGCTGTCGACGATCTCGACGGTGCGGTTGCGCTCGTCGGAGAGGGTCTGGACAGCGGCGGTAACCGCTTCCTGGACCACGTCGCGCAGGCGCGTGCTTTCGGTGGAGAGCGTTGCCCCGGCTTCGGAGATAACGGCCGTGAGAATGTCACGGGCGCGCTCGCTTTCGCCGGTGAGCGTACCGGAAATGCTTTCCAGGCGCTCGTTGAGCAGCGTTTCGAGCTGGGTGGCACGGCTGTCGAGGGTTTCTGCAACCTCGAACACCTTGGCGCCCAGGGAGACGTTGATCTCGGCGATGCGCTCGGACAGGGATTCCGTCAGTTGCTCGCTCTGCTTGCCCAGAACGCTGCCGGCTTCCGCCAGGCGGTTGTCGAGGGCAGAGGTCATCTCGTCCTGACCGTCGACAAAGGCCTTGGCGATTTCCTTGGTCCGGGAAATCAGGGTTTCGGAGATCTGGCGGGCACGGGCGTCGAGGGTCTCGTCGATCCGGTCGGTGCCGCTGGTCATGGAGGCGGAGATCAGTTCGGCCTTGTCGGCCATGGCAGACGTCGCGGTGTCGACACGCTGCGACAGGGACTGACCGATTTCCTCGGCGCGTTCGGCAAGCGTGTTGCCGGCCGCCTCGATCCGCTGACCAAGCTGCAACGTGATGGCGTCGGAGCGATCCGCAAGCACATCGGTGATGTTGCGGGTCTTTTCCTCCAGCGCATCGCTGATGCCGGTGGTGCGGTTCTCGATGGCGTCGGACAGGATCTGCGTGCGGGCTTCCAGGGTGGCCTCGAAGGCAGCGGTCCGCTGATCCAGCGTCAGGTCCAGAGTATTGATGTGGCTGCCGAGAGAGGCGTCCATCGTGGAGATACGCTCGCTGAGCGAACTGTCCATCGACGAGAGGCGCTGCTCAAGCGAGGTGTCCAGCGTGCTGATGCGATCGGTAAGGGTCGCGTCCATCAGGGAGTAGCGCTGTTCCAGCGAGGCATCCATGGTGCCGATCCGCTCGCCAAGGGTTGCGTCCATGGTCGTGAAACGGTGCTCCAGAGAGCTGTCCATGGTGGCGATACGGTCGGACAAAGTCGTGTCGATGGAGGTGTAACGCTGCTCGAGCGTTGCATCCATGGCCGCGATCCGCTCGCTCAGGCTCGTATCGATTGCCGTGTAGCGGTGCTCGAGCGATGCGTCCATGGCCGCGATGCGGTCGTTCAGGGTTGCATCGATTGCGGAGTAGCGCTGGTCGAGCGATGCATCCATGGCCGCAATGCGGTTGCCCAGGGAGGCGTCCATGGAGTCGATCCGGGTCGCGAAGGTCGTGTCCAGCGTGGACAGGCGGGAATCCAGCGCGTCGGACAAGAGCAGCGTCTTGGTATCGAAAGCGTCGATCAACTGGCCACCGCGATCGGTAACGATGGTTTCCAGCTCGGAAAGGCGGCTGGACAGACCATCCTGCAGCGCCTGGCCGCGGACTTCCAGGGTTTCGGCAATCTTGCCGCTGATCTGGTTGATGTCTCCGGCAACGCGGTCGCCGCGGCTGCCGATAAGTTCGGCAAGCTGGGTACCGGTTTCGGCCAGTTTCTGGGTAAGCGCGCCGGTCTGGTCGCCAAGGCTGGCGGAGAACTCGCCGGAAACGCTTTCCAGGGTTTCCCGGAAGCCGATGGTCTGCTGTTCCAGGACGGAGGCCATCTCGTTGCTGCGGGCTGCCAGACGTTCGTCCAGTTCGCTGCCGTTGATGGAGATGGCGGTGTAGATCCGCTCGGAGATATTGTCGAGTTTCTCGGCCAGTTCACCACCGCGAACGGAGATGGTCTGGGTGAGGGAGCCTGCGGTCTCGTCGAGTTTGGAGGCGATTTCACCACCGCGCAGCGACAGATCGACCACGATGCTTTCGCCGGTGCCGCGCAGGATTTCCGCAACTTCCGTAGACCGGCTGGACAGGGTTTCGACAATTTCCGCACCCCGGATGGAGATGGTGTCGGTGACTGCCTGGCCTTTTTCGGAAATGCTCTCGACCACGCGGTTGCCGGTTTCGGCAAGGGACTCATCCAGCGTGGTGACGCGGTTGTCGACAGTCGCCACCAGTTCCTCGGTGCGCGAGGTAATGGTGTCGATGAGACGGCCGGAGGTGAGCGACAGGTTAGCGTTGATCTCTTCGCCGCGCGCCGTGATGACGTCGCCGACGTTGGTGCCGGTGGTTTCCAGGGTGACCCGGAACTCGTCCGCCTTTTCGCTCAAGGTATTGATCACCGAGTTGCTGGACGATGCCAGGGTCTCGTTGATCGCCGTGCTGCGTTCGGACAGGGTTTCCACGAAGGTGTTCGCCGTGTTGGCGAAGCGCTCGTTGACCTCGTTGCCGCGCGCCGTGAGCGTTTCCCACATGGTGGCGCCGGTCTCTGCCAGGCTGTCGACCAGGTCGTTGCCGGTGGAGGAGAGGCGGGCAACATAGTCTTCCGCGCGGACGGTGAGGCTGTCGACCAGTTCGTTGCCGGAGGCATTCAGCGTTGCGCCAAGGGACTCGATGCGGCTGTCGACGGTGGAGGTCAGTTCCTCGACACGGCTGTTGACCGCGTCGATCATGCGCTGCGTCGCGTGGTCCACGGTGCTGCCGAGTTCGCCGGAGGTGCTGGAAAGCTGTGAGGCGAAGCTCTCGTGGGCACCGGCGATGGTCTCGCGCACGCGTTCGGCGTTCATGACGATGGACTCGCGCTGGCTGATCAGTTCGTCGATCAGGGCGCGGATCTTCAGTTCGTTGTCATTATAGGAGCGTTCCAGCGAAGACACTTCGTTATGGACCAGGACTTCCAGCTCGCTGGCGCGCGCGATCGCGCGTTCGATGCCGTCGCCCATGGCAGCGACTTCGCGGCGGATGGCCTGGCCAACGCTGAGGATGCTTTCCTTGGCCATGTCTTCCGGCTCGGCCAGACGCAGGGCGACTTCCGTCATGCCCCGGGCAACGATGCGCATTTCCTGCGCGCGCCAGATCATCATGGCCATGACGAAGAAGAAGATGATGGGGACGACGATGCCGACGACGGCCAGGATCATTTCCGGCGAGCCGATCAGGGTCTGGGGATCGGTCAGCGATCCCACCTTGTCGGAAAACGCGGTCATGAAGAGGCTGCTGCCGAGCGCGGCCCACAGGGCGCTGAGGGCGAGGGCGCCCCAGAACGGCGCGGACGAGGGACGGCGCTGCAAGGAGTAGATCAGGTTGCCGATGTTCCGGCGATCATCGTTGGCAGCAGGCGGGCGTCCGCCGCGGCCACGGCGCCTGGACTGGCGCTGCTCTTCGCGCTGGGACTGGCCGCGCGTTTCCCCCTGGGACCGGCGTGCCGGTTCCGCCTGGGCAGGGCTGGCCTCTGCCGCCGAGGTTGTTTCTGTGGTATCCGGGCCGCCGAAATCGAGTTTCAGGGCTTCTTCAACTGCTGAGAGAGCCGCTTCTGCCGGATCTTTCGCCTTTGTCGGATTTGCCATTTAGGGTCGCCTCACATCCGTACTCATTACACACCGGTAATCGCGCAGAGCTGCTGGCGCAGCTCTTTACAGTTATCTACCGGATGCGTCCTCGTTGCGGGCGCTGCTCAACTGTGGCAACGCCGCAAAACCTGTTCGTGAGGGAGGGCCGCCGCTGACCGACCGTGAACTTTCCGTTCGACGGTACACTCCCCACCTTGCCGCATCAGTAACTGTAATGGCACAATCTCTCCTAACGAACAAGAAACGGCAATAGCGTGAGTCACTTAGGGGGCGGATTGGATGCCGGATTCAAAGCAGGTTGACGCATCGTCAGATGCGGAAAAAACAGCCTCGGAAGTTACGCTCAAAGCGGGAAATCTGACGGCTGCGCAAAAGCGCTGGTTGCAAAAGGGGCTCGAACAGGCCGGCGGCAAGCTGCCCCTGTTCGATGACAACGGCCGGGAAATTCCGGCCCGCACAATTCGCGCCTGCATCGATGCGGGGTGGGCAGAGCCTTGGTTTTCCAACCCAATCAAGCCCGACTGGCTGGTCTGCAAGCTTACGCCCGCCGCTATCGAGGCGCTCACCGCAAGTCAAAAAGTCAAAAAAAGTTAACGCCGAATCAGGTCGTTAAAATTTTAGCGATTCAGGAAATCGGCGGAAACGCAAGGACTTTTTTAATCCTGTTTCGTAACCTGCGTTAAAACGCATTAACCATGAAATCAATTTTTTGGGGACATGGCCCGAAAGGGAGGGTTTGAGCGACCGGTTTAACCGGGTGTTTGGGCTTCGGGCTCATTGTTAGGGCTCTACAGCTTGCGGCGGGGTGCCGTCAGGCAGGTACAGAGTAATGTGGAGCACCCTTATGGCCCCTTCATCCATGGCCCGCGTCGCCGGACGCACCGGCCCGGAGGCACCGATTGATCTGGTGCAACTGGCGACAAACACGCTCGGCAACCGGGATCTTGAAGTGCAGGTCCTGCATCTGTTCAAGTCGCAGTCCATCTCGACGCTTGAGCGGTTGAAGCAGGAAACCGACAACGCCGTTCGCCTCGACCTGGTGCACACGCTCAAAGGGTCTGCGCGCGCCATCGGTGCGGAACGGGTCGCGATTGTTTGCGAAAATCTGGAAGGCAAGATGCGCTCCAGCACGGATACGGCCACCGAAGGCCTGATCGCGGCGGTCGATGAGGCAAACCGTTATATCCGGGACCTTCTGGAAGGTTGACAGCCACCTTCCCGCTGAAAACGGGGGGAGGCAGATTGCCGCGTGGAAATGGCACGGTCCTTGACCTTTCGCCGTAAATCTTTATGTCGTGCTTCGAAGATCCGCAAATTCAGGCTTGGACGCGACATATGCCGAAAATCACATTTGTAACCGCCGATGGAAACCGGACAGACGTTGAGGCCGCTGAAGGCTCAACCGTGATGGAAAACGCCATCAAGAACATGGTTCAGGGTATCGAAGCGGAATGCGGCGGCGCCTGCGCCTGCGCAACCTGCCACGTCTATGTTGACGACGCCTGGAGCGGCAAGACCGGCTCTCCGGAGCCGATGGAAGAGGACATGCTCGACTTCGCCTACGATGTGAAGCCGACCTCGCGTCTGTCCTGCCAGATCAAGGTGACGTCCGAACTCGACGGCCTGGTGGTGCATGTGCCGGAACGGCAGGCCTGATCGGCTCAATTCAGAGTAGATTTCATAGAAAACGCCCGCCGGATCGTTCCGGCGGGCGTTTTGTTTTGACTGCAAATTGCCTGCCGGTTACTCCGCCGGCTGGGCGGACGGCTTGCGGTACCAGAAGTCGACCTCGCGGCCTTCTTCCGGATTGCTCGGGATCAGGGTTGCCAGCACAAGGCTGACCACCGCCATGGCAGCACCCGCCAGGAAGACGGCGGCCGGGGACACCAGCCAGATGAAGCCGAAGGCCACCGGAATGAACACCGCGGCGATGTGATTGATGGTGAAGGCCACACCGGCGGTGGGCGCTATGTCGGCCGGATCGGCGATCTTCTGGAAGTAGGTCTTGATGGCGATTGCGATGGCGAAGAAGGCGTGGTCGATCACATACAGGCTGGCTGCCAGCGTCGCGTTGGTGACGAAGGCGTAGCAGACGAACACCAGAATCAGGCCGATATATTCCAGAACCAGCGCCTTGCGCTCGCCAAAGCGGACGATCAGCCTGCCGATCTTGGGGGCCAGCACCATGTTGAAGGCGCCGTTCAGAAGGAACAGTCCCGCGACCTCGTGCACGTCATAGCCGAAGCGCTCCACCATCAGGAAGCCGGCGAAAACCGTGAAGATCTGCCGGCGCGCCCCCGCCATGAAGGTGAGGGCATAATAGAGCCAGTAGCGCTTTCTGAGGATCAGCTTCTTGTGCTGCGGCACGCCTTCGCGGAAATGCGGGTAGGCGAAGATCAGGAAGACGAGGACGGCAAGCGTCAGGCCGCCGGCAATGGCAAAAACCACCGTGAAGGACAGCTCGAACATCTTCCAGGCCACGAAGATGACGCCATAGGCAATCAACTGGGCGAACGCGCCGACGGACAGGATCTTGCCCATGCTGGCGGCGGCTGTCGCCTTTGGCAGCCATTGCAGCGACAGCGACTGCGCCATCGTCTCGTAGTAGTGGAAGCCGATCGACATGATCAGCGTCGTTACGTAAAAACCGAAGGCGGTCGGGAAATAACCCGTGACGGCGACACCGACCCCCAGGAGCAGCAGCGAGACATAGGCCAGCGTCTGCTCGCGCATCATCAGCAGAAGATAGACTGCGAGGAAGCTCAGGAAACCCGGGATTTCCCGGATCGATTGCTGGATGCCGATCTCCCGGCCGGTGAAATCCAGCTCCTGAACGGCGAAGTTGTTCATCAGGTTCCACCAGGCAGCAAAGGAGAGCTGCATGGCACCTGCCATGATCATCAGGAGAACCACTGGCGATCGCCAGCCGGTTGCTTCGTTCGGGTGAGCATTCTGAGTGAAGTAAGACATTCTGTAGCCGTGGGAAATTGGTAACGTTCGGCAGTGATACGAGCCGTTTCTAACGCCAATTGTGTCTTGCGTGTTAGCGCTGTTTTGTCATGAGATGTTTCCGAAACGCCAAAATCCAGATGGAAAGACAGCCGCAGCCCGGCGAGTTGAAGAAATTGTCTTTATGTGGTCTGGGCTCAGACAGGGGCGGCTTCTCGCCTTGTCGGTGGCGACTGGCCCGAGAGGTCCTACTGTGCAATTTCGAGGTGAAAGTATACGATCCCGATCATGAGCATTCATCCCGAACTTGCCGAGTTTCCGAGAGAGGCCGTCGCCGCCCCGATCATCGGCTATGCACGGACCCAGCTTCAGGGCCGGAACAACGGCTGGCATTCTCATGATGCCGCTCAGCTTTTTCATGTGATCCGGGGATCGATTGCCATCGATACGGAAATGGGCACCTATTTCGTACCGCCGGAGCGGGCAGTCTGGCTTCCGCCCCGGGTCAGCCACCAGACCAGGTATCTCACCGACACCGAGCTGCGCTACATCTACGTGCAGTATGATTACACACGGGATCTGCCGAAAACGCCCCAGGTGATGCAGGTGACGACCCTCTTGAGGGCGCTTATCCTGGAGTTCATGTCCTATCCGCGTTCGGAAACGGACAAGGGCCCGGCAGCACGGATCGCCGCGGTTATCCTGGATCAACTGAAGATGCTGCCGGTTGCCCCGCTGCAACTGCCGATGCCGCAGGATGCCCGGCTGCGCGACCTGTGCGAAGGGGTGGTTCGCTGCCCGGCGCATATTCCCTCGCTCAGCGAGGCTGCGGACCGCTGCGCGACGTCCGTGCGCTCGTTCGAGCGGCGGATCAAGGCGGAGACGGGCCTCAGCTACCGGACCTGGTGCCGGCAGGTGAAGCTGTTCCGGGCGCTCGAACTGCTTGCCTCCGGGCGCAGCGTGTCCGACGTCTCTCATAAACTCGGCTACGAGGGGCCGAGCGCTTTTGTGTCGACCTTCAAAAAGGCCTTCGGGGTCACCCCCGGCCGATACTTTGACGGTGTCGAGGCGGATTGATCCTTGTCATGGCGGCCCAGTTCTCCCGGGCGCAAAACAGGATCACCTGCTTTTTGGGGAGACAAAAGATGTTCAAGAAAATCCTCGTACCCGTTGATCCTGCCGAAACCGGCTTCGCCGCGGAAGCACTTGCCAAAGCCTCGCAATTTGCCCGCGACTACGGCTCCAAGATCCACCTGATGGCGGTGTGCCCGGAGGTTCAGAGCTTCGTCGCAAGCCAGCTTCCGGAAGGGTGGCAGAAGCGGGAATTCGAGGAAACCTCGAAAATCCTCGACACGATCGCCGGAGATCTGGACGTTCCCGAAGGCACTGTCGATCTGACCGTGCGCATGGGGTCGGTCTATCACGAGGTGATCGAGGAAGCGGAACGGGCAAGCTGCGACCTGGTGCTCATGACATCGCACAAGCCGGGCCTCTCGACCTATTTCATCGGCTCGAACGCCGCTCACATCGTGCGGCACGCGCCGTGCTCGGTCATGGTGCTGCGCGCCGGTTAAGCGATAATGGCTGAAAGGGGTGCTGAGCGGAATGTTGCCCGCGACTGGCACGCGCGCACTCAGCTTTGAAAGGCGGGAAGCGGAACCTTCGGCGTTTTCTGGCAAGCGCTTTCCAGCCCCGAGCCAACTTTGCGTCCGGGGTTTGGTGAGCGTTGTGAAAGGCGGGAGCTGTCTGGATTAGGTGCCCTGCGCGTAGCTCGGCTCTACCTGGCCAGTTCCTTCATCGCCTCTGTCAGGCCCTCGACCGTCATCGGGAACATGCGGCCTTCCATCAGTTCGTGCAGCATCTGGATGGAATGGGTGTAGTGCCAGTGTTCCTGCCGGACCGGGTTCAGCCAGACCGCGCTTTTGTAAAGCCCGGTAATCCGCTGCATCCAGTCGGCCCCGGCCTCCTCGTTCCAATGCTCCACTGAGCCTCCGGGGTAGGCAATCTCGTAGGGGCTCATCGAGGCATCGCCGACAAAGATGATCTTGTAGTCAGCCGGATACTTGTGCAGCACGTCCATCGTCGGCATGCGCTCGGTGTGGCGGCGGCGGTTTTCCTTCCAGACATATTCATAAAGGCAGTTGTGGAAGTAGAAATGCTCCATCACCTTGAATTCGGAACGGGCGGCTGAAAACAGTTCCTCGCAGACCCGGATGTGATCGTCCATGGACCCGCCGATGTCGAAGAACAGCAGCACCTTGACCGCGTTGTGCCGCTCCGGGCGCATCTTGATGTCCAGAAGGCCCTTGTGAGCGGTGGCGCGGATCGTGTCGTCGAGATCCAGTTCTTCAGCAGCGCCCGTGCGCGCGAAGTTGCGCAGCCGTTTCAGGGCCACCTGAATGTTGCGCGTGCCAAGCAACTGGGTGTCGTCGAGATCCTTGAACTCGCGCTTGTCCCAGACCTTGACCGCGCGCCGGTGCCGGCTTTCGTGCTGGCCGATGCGCACACCTTCCGGATTGTAGCCATAGGCACCAAAAGGGGATGTGCCGGCAGTGCCGATCCATTTGTTGCCACCCTGGTGGCGTTTCTGCTGTTCCTTCAGGCGTTCGCGCAGGGTTTCCATCAGCTTTTCAAAGCCGCCGAGCGCCTCGATCTGCGCCTTTTCCTCTTCACTCAGGTGCTTTTCCGCCAACCGGCGCAGCCACTCTTCCGGTATATCGGTGGTCGGGACCTCGCTCATGAGGTCGAGCCCCTTGAAGACATGGCCGAAGACGCGGTCGAACTTGTCCAGGTTGCTCTCGTCCTTCACCAGGGTGAGGCGGGCAAGATAATAGAAATCCTCGACGCTCTTTTCCGCCAGATCCTTATCCAGCGCTTCCATGAGCGTCAGATATTCGCGGAGGGAGACGGGAATGCCGGCCGATTTCAGTTCGGTGAAGAAGGTAATGAACATGATGCGAAAGGTAAGTTCCCGGCAGTTGCCTGTCGAGGGGTCAAAAAGGACGCCTGGCGAAGAGTTTTTGAAGCGCCTTGCCGATAGCCCGAAAGGGAGCTGTCATTTTCCAGGACCTTGAGGCGAGAAGGGCGTTGTGGCGCTGTTTCAATTGGTCGATTTCGGCTTGCTGTTGCCTGATCTTTCCCTGTTGCGCAGTCGCTGTTTGCGCATGTCGGGCTGCATTGTCCGCATGACGGCGGCTTTCGGACCTGAGATGGCTGATCAGGTGTTCATTGCACCCGGTCTGGAAAGCCTGCCTTTCCGCCGGATCGGCAAACCTTTGCACCAGCGCTGCCAATTCGTTTTGTCTTTCTGACAGCGACATATCCTGACGGAGCACGGCGGAAGGCTTGATACATTGGACTGTGGGTCTGGTCGCAAAGGTGAGGTCCGTGCGCGCCAGGAACTTCCGCCACATGAAGAGGTCCGTCCACAAATCGGAAGGAGCCGGGCTCCAGCCGACGTCGAGAGACCTATAGGCCTCAAGGGAATAACCGACCGTGGACGGGCCGAAGAAGTTCCATTTTGATTCAAGCATCTTGCGGCGTGTGTCGGCGTCCGAAAGGTCTCCGATGTAAACCGTGAACGCGCCATCGGGCATAATTTCGGCCTGAAGCAGATTACCGAAGTCGCAGGTCTGCAGCAGGTGGTCGAGTTCCGACAGATGTTCGGGAAACCAGATATCGTCATCGCCGATCTGGGCCACATACCTGCCGTTTGCCTGCAGAAGCGCGGTGTGCCGGTGCGCCTCGCCGTGCCTTTCGCCCTTGGCAAAGGAAAAAACACGGATCCTGTCGTCATCCGATGCCAGCTTCTCCGCTGCCTCAACGGTTTCTTCAGGCGCGCCGTCGCAAACGATGAAAAGTTCGAAGTCCCGCAGGGACTGGCCCAGCACGCTGTCGACTGCAAATGGCAGCAGAGCGGGCGGTCGGTTGACCGGCAGTAGGACAGTGAAGCGCGGCTGTGTCACGGCAATCCTGCAAGGGCTCTCAGTTCGGCAATGCGTTTGACGATGAGCGCTCCTTCTGCCGCAGAGGACTTCGGAGCAGGTCCACCATTCAAATGCGCCAAAAAAGCTTCCAGCTCCGCAAGGAGGGGCATTTTTGTGCCGACCTCGATCTGCTGCGGCTTCCGGCTGTTATCTCTCGGGGCGAGGAGAATACGGTCATCATAGGATGAGGCCAGTTGGGCGACCGCCTTGCTGCCGATTACGACAACGGAGCGGGTGGGGAATGGATGAAGCGACGAAATCTCCATTGTAACGGTGAGCGGTTCGCCATCATTTTGAAGATGGGCGATCATGTCCTCGCCACCCATGCCCGGGATCTGGGAAATGGCCGAACAAGCCTTCGGCAGCGTTCCCAGAATTTCCAGGGCAATCGAGAGGTCATGCGTTATCAGGATCCAGAGACTGTCGACATCCTTATGCGGATTGCCCCAGCCGAGACGATAGGTGCGTACGGCTTCGATCTGACCAAGCTCGCCGGACTTTGCCAGTTCTGCAAGTTTCAGAATACCGGGGTGGTAACGCCACTTGTCCATGACGAAGAGACGCTCTTTAAGCGTATCGGCAAGCTGTTGCGCGGCCCGCGCATCGTTGGTGAGCGGTTTTTCGCAGAAGATCGGCCGGTTCCGCGATGCAAGTGCGTCTATGCAGGCAGCGTGATGCACTGTCGGCGGCGCAACGACGTATCCTGTGCAGTCGGGAAGGTCTGCGACGCTTTCGCACACAGAAGCGGCCCCGGCCTCAAGAGCTGCTTTCCGGCTGTCTGAACCGGGCACGGCCACGTGTACCGGAACGCCCAGATTTCGCAAATCGCGGAAGATGAGTTTCCCCCATCGGCCAAATCCGACCAAACCGACATCAGTCATGAAAATGCCCGATCATCGATAGCGGGAAAGGGCAGGGCTCCCTGTTATCAGGCATTGGCGTCCAAATAGAATTTATCAAGCATCTGTGCATAGCTGTCGGCTGTTCTGTCGCGATCGGAAAGAACCGGGTCTTTCGTCGGCCAAGCCAGGTTCAGCTCCGGACAATCGAATTTGCAGCCGAGATCATCTCTCGGGTCGAAGTAGGTGGAAACGGAATAAAGGTGTGTCGAGGCTTCGGGGTAATAGAACCCGTGGCACACACCCGGCGGGATGGAAACGGCACGTCTATGTTCATCAGTGAGATCCAGAATTTCCGATGTTCCGAACGTAGGGCTGTCACGGCGAATGTCATGCAGGCCAAGCAGCATTCTGCCGGCCAGAATCATCAGATAATCGTAGTGATCCTTGTGTACATGAACGCCGCGCAGGGTGTCCTCTCTCGAGGTGACGATGTTCCACTGGATCGATTTGAAATCGGTGAGCCACGTTTCCCGGTAAATCTCGGTGAAACTGCCACGCTCATCAATGTGGGCAACCAGGTCATGGACAATCACGCCCTCAATTGACGTTTCCCGGGTTTCCATCGAATTGTCTGACCCCAGCAGCCGTTTCACTTTCGCTTAGTTCGAGCCCCATCCAGACCCTGCGCCAGACTAACAGGTTTCTCCGGGATGTGGAGATCGGGGGCGCGAAATTGCGCGTGAAGGCCTTTTCGGTGCCTAAGGGTGCTGCCACGAGCACCGGACGCAGAAGAACCGGGTAGCTTCGTCTGAAAGCCTCAGAAGCTGATCCTGGCGGCAAGGCGAACCGATGCCGACAGCGTATCGGCGCTGTCGTAGCCGCCTTCTATGCCGGCGAGGAACCTGGTGCCGTCGTTCACCTGCCAAACGGCATCGGCAGCCGCAAAACCCCGGAGCACTGCATCGTCACTGTCAACGGACAGGTTCAAGGCAGCGCCTTGCAGGGTGCCGTCCACGCTGTCGTTCAGCGTGAAGATGCCATCGATACCTGCTTTTGCACCCAGATAAAGCGTTCCACCGTTCTGGATGATGGGAGCATGATCATAGGTGGCCTGAGCGCGCAGTTCCAGAACGTGCAGTGAGCGGCTCGAAACCGATAGGCCTGTGACGTCTTCCGTGGCACTGCCGGTTTGCCAGAGACCCGAGTAGCGCACCCGAGCGCTGGGCGTCAGCGTTCCCTCACTCAGGGCGAAGGCATGGCCGAGACGGGCAGAAGGCGTCACGTAGACATAGTCGTAGTCGATGGACAGGTCCTGAAGGCCACCGACAACCATGTTGTTGAGGACGGTGACTTCTTCATCGCTCTTCAGATAGCCGCCCAGCAGGCCAAATTGGGCAAAGGTCGCCTGCCAGGAACGGCTGAGATAGCCGCCGGCGTGGATGCTGTAACTGGAGGCCGAGTGAATGTCGCCGTCGCTGGTCGTTCTGCCGAGTGTGAAACCACCGGCAATACCGGCTGTGAGCCCTTCGGTGAAAGTCTTTTCAGCCCCGGCGCTGAGTCCGCCGAAAGCGTGATCAAAGCTATCGCTTCCCTGGCGAGAAAGAACACCGCCGAGCGGCGTGACCCATATCGACGTGGAATTTTCCTGGTCAGGAGCCGGGCCGTTGGTTGCGACGAAGGACGTTCCGCTCAGTCGATTGAGGTCCATCTGCTGTTCGATGCTGCCGGTGACGGCGCGTGTCATCGCGTTGAACGTCTGGCCGACCGTGTCCAGCCGGAAATCCTCCGGATTGAGGATGGTGACCGTGTTGCCATTGGTCGAAGAGGCGAGGCCCGCCGTCGTCAGCGTTGCCGGGAGACCGTTGAAGGTCAGGATCGCGGTTCGCCCTGCGGCGTAGTTCAGGGTCGCGGTTGTCGGATCGGTGAACGTCAACGCACCCTGCAGGATTGTGCCCTCGTTCAGAGAGATTGTTGCATCAGATCCGTCGACATAGATCGAGGAGCCGTTTGTGCTGTAGATCCTGCCGGAATTGGTGATCGTGACATTGTCGCCGTCAACAGCGATGCCGTGTCCGACATCGTCATCAGTGCCGGAAATGGTACCGGTGTTGCGCAGCGTGCCACTGTTGGAAATGGAGACATCATCGCCGTTGGATTCGATCGGGTTGGCGTCTTCCCCCGAAACAGTGATCGTGCCCGAGTTGGTGATCGCTGCGCGGTCACCGTCGTTGTCGATGCCGTCTGCCAGCCTGCCGGACATGGTCATGACGCCGGTATTGATCAGGGTGACATCGTCGCCGTCGCTATCGAAGCCGTCTGCGTCCTCACCGGACGTCGTGATCGTTCCGGTGTTGGTTATCTTCGCGTCGTCTTCGTCTGTGTCGATGGCATAGGCGTCGTCGCCAGTCGTGGTGATTGCGCCCGAGTTCAAAACTGTCGGACGGTCTCCCTCGGCGTTTATGCCGTAAGCAGCTTCGCCGGTGGTTGAGATCGTGCCGGAGTTGGTGATCTCGGAATCTGTACCAAGGGAGAAAATGGCATCGGATTCCTTGCCCGTCGTGGTGATTATGCCCGAGTTGGTGACCGTGAAGTCGTTCCCGTCGCCTGCAATACCGAAGGCGCGGCTGCCTGTGGTGGTAATGGACCCGTTGTTGTGAACCGTGGCGTCATCTTCGTTCGAGCCGATACCGGCAAGGTTCGGCGTGCCGGTGGTCGTCTTGGTAACGGTGATAGTGCCGTTGTTGGTTGCCGTCTGATCGTCATTGTCGAGGACGAGGCCGTCCTGATTGGTCACGTCGATCGTGCCACCGCTTTCGACCGTTCCGGTGTCACCGACATCCGTCAGTGTCTGTTTTGTGGTAACTGTGGAGCCCGAGGCCACGGTAATGTCACTGGCTAATACCTCGCCGGAACCGAGCTGGGCCACTGCGCCACTGCAGAGCAGAAATCCCTTGAGTGGGCGGCAAAACGAAAACGCGGATTTCTGCGGGGCCGACACCGGCCTATCGCTGCACAAGTTAACGTCTCACCTGATTATTTCTGTTTTATTTCGTTAAAAACGCTACGGCGGCTTCCGAAGAAATATTAATGCTCAAGACGTGTATGTGTCATCGGTAGAAATAGCAATTGGTTTGATCGCGCTGTGCGCAGAGCTTTGCCGTGTACTATTTGAAGTCTAAACTTTAAGACTTGCCGGACGGGTCTTCTTTTTTGGCAAAGGAGACCAGTTCGCCCATGAAATCGGAAATGGTAGGGCCAGTGCCGGCCACAAATGGTGCGGGTCTGCATACGGCAATTGCCGCAATGCCAATGCGGGCTGTCAGCAGTCCGTTGACCACACCTTCGCCCAGGCGGGCGGATAGCCGTGCCGCCAGTCCGTGACCCAGCACTTGCGAGGCAAGGCTGTCACCGGCGGCCATGCCACCTGTGACGGCCAGATGCGCAATGACCTGCTTGGCAAGACGCAGGAAGCCAAGCGTGCCGGGCCGCCCGCCATAGAGGGCGGACAGACGCCGGATCGTCCGGAGGTTTTCAAACAGGACCGCCAGCAGGTCGACAAGAGCTCTCGGGCTGACGGCCGTGACGATGGAGACGCGCTTTGCGCTGTTCATCACGATGCGCCGGGCTTCCAGGTCGAGCGGGCCGAGCAGGTCGCGTTCGGCCAGTTTGACCAGGTCGCGGCCGTCGATCACTTCACGCATGTGCCCGGCAAGGGCCTTGCGGCCCTGGGCGGTTTCAGGACGGTCCTTGTAGAGTGTGAGCAGTTCCTTCAGGCCGGCAGATGCCGCCTTTGCATCGTCCGCATCGGCGGCGCTCTGCAGTCCGTCGCGCAGATGGTCGATACGGCCAAGGCGCATGAGGCCCGCGATCTCGCGAACGACCAGCCCGAGCAGGCCGAGCGCCGCCAGCGCTGCCAGCGCAACGCCCAGCCAGCCTAGCCAGTCGGTCCGGGCGAAGAGATCCCGTATCAGGCTGTCGACCGCCAGGCCGACGGCCAGCGAGACGAGGCCCGACAGGCCGATCATCATCCACCTGCCGAAGCGAAAGCCGGAACGGGGCGTGCTGGCGGCGCGGGGAAGGCGCGGCTCTTCCTCGTCGACAAAGGCCTGGGTGATCAGGGCTTCGCCGGAGCCGGGGATCCGCGTGTCGTCATCTGTCATCCGCACCTTGGCATCGTCGAGACGAAAGGCGGCCGGTTTGCGATTGGACGGGGGCTGGGAACCGGTCATGCCAGGCGATCTCCGATCAGGAATTCAAGGGCGCGGTCAAGCCGGATATGCGGCAGAGACAATGTCAGGCCTTCGGCGGTCTTGTCGAGCTCCGGGGGCCGGAATCTCAGGAACTGAAGATCAGCCTGGGCGGTTTGAAAACTTGCTCGAAGCGCTTCAGAAACTGATTCAGCTTGTCCAAAAAGTGATTCAGGATCGTCCGGCAAGTCCCCGGGAAACATGGCGATTTCGGTCTTGCCATCGTAGGTGTCGCCGTTCAACCGTTCGCCAGGCAATGGCGTTCCGAGGATGGCGGGAAGGGCTTCGCCGCGATGTTTGACCGTCGCCTCGCGCGTTGCCCGGACAGCGGCCATGGCGAGAACCTCGACCTCGGCCCCCTTGAAGGTCGCGCGATCCTCGGCCCGGGCAACCAGCCTCTTCAGGATCAGTTCCAGCCGGTCATGGTCCGATCTGTGCAGGTGGTCTGCCTTGGTCGCCGCGAACAGGATGCGGTCGATCCGGCGTGACAGGATCGAAGACAGCCAGCTTCGTTTGCCGGGACGGAACGCCCCCAGAACTTCCGTGAGCGCTGTTTCCAGATCCGCGATTGCATGCGGGCCCGCGTTCAAGGCGTGCAGCACATCGACCAGCACGATCTGACGGTCGAGGCGCGCGAAGTGATTACGGAAGAACGGCCGCACCACATGGGTCTTGTAGGCCTCGTACCGCCGCTCCATCATCGCACGCAATGTGCCAGCCCTGGCGGGGGCGGCGTCAGCGGGAATGTCCAGCGGGGCAAAGGTCAGGGCCGGAGAGCCGTCCAGATCGCCCGGCATCAGGAAGCGGCCGGGAGGCAGCATGGACAGGGCGTGGGCATCCGCGCGGCAGGCGGCCAGATAGGTCTTGAAGCTCGCCGACAGTTCCTGCGCCGCCGGTTCGCTTTCCTGCGCGTTGGCGTCCGTCACCGCGAGGATCTTCAGAAACGGTTCGGCAATCTCCGCCCGATTGTCTGCCCGGGCGCGCTGCATCGCTTCGGCGGAGAAAGTGGCGTAATCCTTGCCGAGCAGGGGCAGGTCCAGCAGCCATTCGCCGGGATAGTCGATCAGGTCCAGATGCAGGCGGCCGGGACCCAGCTTGCGGTAGAAGTAGGAGGCGCTTTCATAATCGATCGTCAGGCGCAGTTCTGAAACCTGACGGGTCGACTCCGGCCAGATCCGCTCGCCGACAAGGGCGCGCACATGCGCCTCGTAATCAAAGCGAGGCACGGCATCGTCCGGTTGCGGTTGAAGCCTTGCGCCGGTCATCCGGTGGCCGGACGCTGCACTGAACAGCGGCAGGCGACCGCCGTGAACGAGATTGTGCACAAGCGCGGTGAGGAAAACGGTCTTGCCCGCCCGCGCAAGCCCGGTGACGCCCAGCCGGACGCTTGGCACTGCCAGATCGGTTGCCGCGTCGGCAAGGTTGGCCAATGTCAGCCGGGTTTCTTCTGCAAGTGTCGTCAATGGGTTCACAAAGGCCTCCAGCGCGTTCATGTAGGCGCGGGCGCGGCCAAGTGCAATCCGGATTACGCCCGGAAGCCCTAGGCGGTCTCGTCCTTCAGGTCTCGCGGTTTGACGAAACGCTCCAGATGTCCGGTCTTGGGCTGCAGCTCCGACCAGTCGGCAATGTCGAAATCGATCACCGCCAGAGCGCCGGTCGGAAACTTTTCCTGGATGTCGGCAAGCGCGCCGGACGACGTCGTGCCGCTCAGGCTCAGCGCCGTGTCCTCGGTGGCGGGATTGTGACCGATGACCATGAGGTTCTGCGCACGGCCGCCGTAGCGGCGGATCAGCCCGACATAGTCGTCTTCGCTTTGCTGGTAGAGATCGGACACCAGGTGGATCTGGGTTTCCTGGGTGAGGGTGGGCAGAAGGCGGGCGAGGGTCTCCCGCGTACGCTGCGCGGTGGAACACAGGATCTGGTTCGGCTGCAGGCCCTGTTCCTTCATATAGCGGGCCATCTTGACGGATGCGGTCTTGCCACGGCTGTTCAAAGGCCGGTCGATATCGGCCATGTTCGGATCGCCCCAGTCTGATTTCGCGTGTCTGAACAAAAGGAGCCGCATCGTCTTTCCTGGTTCCCTGGATGTTGGAGACGTGCCGGCGCACAAGGGCCGGACTGCCGGTCAGTTCTGGTTGGCAAGCGCCATGGTGAAGGCGGTGACAGCCGGGCCGATCTCCACCTCTTGAGTCGGCAGTGTGTAGGACAGCCATAATGTATAGTCCGATGTGGCACCGGAAAAGTACCACAAGGTTTCGCACAGGCTTGTCGGTGTCCAGCTGCGTGTCCGGAACGATATGCCGGAGGCTGCGGCCCCGGTCAGCTTGATCGGCTCGAAGCCGGCCGCCTTGTAATTGCGGGAAAAGGTCAGCGCTTCGCGGCGGCCGGTTCCCTGCAGATGCTTGCGCAGCACTGCGGTTATGCCGTCACGGCCCGTGTAGATGCATCCCGCCTGGCTGACGGTGTCGCCCTCCATCACCTTGATGCGGTAGAAATCGCCAATCATGTCGGGGCAGCGCAGGCCGGTGAAATGACGCAATCCGCCGACGTCGCTTTGCCAGCCCGCGTCCTTTTCGGGCGGCACCTGCGCGTAAGCAGGCATCCCCGCGGCTGTCGGCAGCGCGAGCATCGCCAGCACTAGAAGGGCGGCGGCCTGTTTCGCCAAGTCAGTCTCCTCCTCGCCCGATCCCGGTCGATCAGTTGTCCCGCGCAGGCCCGGACTTCAGGACCGTTCCCGGCGTGCCATGAACGCCAGGCGTTCGAACAGATGCACGTCCTGCTCGTTCTTCAACAGCGCACCGTGCAGCGGCGGTATCAGTTTGGAGCTATCTTGTTGACGAAGGGTTTCGGGGTCGATGTCTTCGTTCAAAAGCAGCTTGATCCAGTCGATCAGCTCAGAGGTGGATGGCTTCTTTTTCAGCCCCGGAACGTCGCGCACATCATAGAACAGGCGCAGGGCTTCCGACAGCAGCCTTTGCTTGATGCCCGGGAAGTGCACCTCGACGATTTCCGTCATGGTTTCGGCGTCGGGGAACTTGATGAAATGGAAGAAACACCGGCGCAGAAAGGCGTCGGGCAGGTCCTTCTCGTTGTTGGACGTGATGATGACGATCGGGCGCTGCCTTGCGCGCACGGTTTCGCCGGTTTCATAGACGTGGAACTCCATGCGGTCGAGTTCCAGGAGAAGATCGTTCGGAAACTCGATATCGGCCTTGTCGACCTCATCGATCAGCAGAACCGGCCTCTGCGCAGAATCGAATGCTTCCCAGAGCTTGCCCTTGCGGATGTAGTTGTTGATGTCCTTCACGCGCTCGTCGCCGAGCTGGCTGTCGCGCAGGCGTGACACCGCATCGTATTCATAAAGGCCCTGCTGAGCCTTTGTCGTGGATTTGACATGCCATTCGATCAGCGGGGCTTTCAGGGCTGCCGCAACCTGTTCGGCAAGCACGGTCTTGCCGGTGCCGGGTTCCCCCTTGATCAGCAACGGCCGCTCCAGGGCAACCGCGGCATTGACCGCGACCCGCAGATCTTCCGTGGCGATATAGCTTTCAGTTCCTTCGAAGCGCATTTGGCCGTCCGTTTTTCCTCAATCGGGCGCAAGGTGGCAGGCCGCGCGCGGCTGTGCAAGCCTGTAAAAGGCAGGAGTGCCGGGGCGCGGCAATTTTGAACCTCTCTTACCGGGTCGCACGGTAGTTTTTGCCTGTTGGGTCATGACCTGCCGGGTTGGTTTTTCCGCTATCGACAAAAGAAATCTGTCTAAAGTACTGAAATAAAATGGAAATGTCTGGTTTGTCCAAACTGGCACGGCCTTTGCGGAGGAAGGCCGATCATGGGCGCAAGCCCGCGTCGCAGTGCCCGATCTATAAAGAGGACCGAAAATGGGTATTTATGGGGCTATCAACTCGGCTGTCTCAGGACTGGCTGCGCAGGCTAAGGCTCTCGAAAATATTTCCGGTAACGTCGCAAACTCGCAGACGACCGGTTACAAACGGCTCGACACCACATTCTCCGATCTGGTGTCCGGTGGCGGGTCCAAGCAGGCTCAGCAGGTGTCCGGAACCACCTTCGCCACATCTCGCGCCACCAACACCGTGCAAGGCGATATCACGTCGGTCGACGTTGATACCTACATGGCCATCAATGGCCCGGGCTATTTTGTCGTGACCAAGGCGTCCGATGTTGTCGACGGCTCGACCACCTTTGCTGACGAAACCTACTACACCCGCGCCGGCGACTTCGAGCGCGACAAGGAAGGTTATCTGATCAACAGCTCCGGCTACTACCTGCAGGGCTTCCCGCTGGATCCCAATACCGGTAATGCGATCGGCGACAATCCGACAGTGATCCAGATTGAGAACCAGCCTTTGGCGGCCTCTGCCACCACGGCAGTTGATTACCAGGCCAACCTGCCGCGTGTTCCGGCCACCAACGACTACGATGGTACGGATGAATCCACGGCTCTGCTGAACGCCACCGTCGGTGCCGGCAACGTTGCTGTTGCGAACGAAGCGGACTTCCTGAACAGCTCCATTTCCGGTGGGTCGATCACGATCTACAACCAGAACGGCACGGCGATGCCCGTCGAAGTTCGTTATGCCAAGACCGCGAACTATGACGCCGGTCCCCCCGTCGTGGAAGACGCCTGGACGATGTATATCGGCACCGGTGGCGATGCGACCGATGCCTGGTACGATGTGGGTACGATCCAGTTTGACGATACCGGCGAGATGACCACCCTGACTGCCGGTGCCATGGCCGGTTCGGCTGTGAACGGCTCAGGTGACGGTTTTACCATTTCCTCGCTCACCATTGGCGGCACCACGGCGGCGAACGTTGAATTTTCCTTCGCCGACGGGTCCCTGACCCAGTATTCCGACAAGGACGGCAGGGCCAGCTCCGTGTCGCTGGATCAGGATGGTTTCCCGGCAGGTGAACTGACCGGCGTCGCCGTGGATGCTTCCGGCCGCGTGATTGCCAGCTATTCCAACAACCAGCAGCGCCCCGTTTACCAGATCCCGCTCGCTACCTTCCAGGCCGAACAGGACCTGCAGCGCGTTGACGGTGCCGCGTTTGCGGCAACCGCCGGATCGGGCGACGCGGATCTTTCCGGTGGCGGACAGATCCTTGCCAAGAAGGTGGAACTCTCCAACGCCGATATTGCTGACGAGTTTTCCAAGCTGATCATCACCCAGCAGGCCTATTCCGCAAACTCGAGGATCGTTACGTCCGCGGACGAGATGCTCGATGATGCCTTGAATATGGTCCGGTAATCCCGCCCTGGCCGGCGGGGTCTTTACCCGCCGGCCGGCCTGGCCTTGTCGCGTAGTACGAAGGAGAAGCCGCCATGGGTCTTACAAGCGCCCTCAATACCGCGGTTTTCGGAATCACCTATAATCAGCGTCAGCTGGACGTTACCGCGTCCAACATCGCGAACGCGGATACGGCCGGCTATTCCAAAAAGACAATTTCGGCGAATGTCTATTTCGACGGAAACGGCAATGTTGCCGGGCTGAACGCAACTGAAGTGCGCCGGATCGTCAACGAGCAGATCCAGTCCGACTATTTCAACTCTCTCGCCGACACCAGCTATTCCCGCCAGATCGCGGATTTTACCGACCGGCTGGACGATATTTTCGGCACCATCGATGACAAGAGCTCCTTGTCGACGCTCGCCGGCAACCTGTCCTCCGCTCTTTCCAGCCTGGTGAACGATCCGGGCAATTATGCCATTCAAAAGGATGTGGTCTCGGCCGCGGAAGCTTTCGCCCGGGAAATCAACGCTTCCTATGAGCAGATCGCGGATCTGCGCCAGGAAGCGGACAACGCACTGGCCTCGCAGACAGACAGCGTGAATGGCCTGCTCGCAAGCATCGAAGACATCGACGAAGCCATCCAGAGCGCGACCCAGTCCGGCGTTTCGACTGCGGACATGGAAGACGAGCGTGACCGGCTGATCGAGCAGTTGTCCGGTTATCTCGATATCGACGTTTCCAAGAACGACAACAATTCTATTGCGATCCGGACCGCAGGCGGCAACCAGCTCTACGCAGACGGCAAGGCCTCGACGCTGACTTTCAATGCCACGCATCTGCTGCAACCGGGACAAGCCGGCAACTCCGTGATGGTGAGAACACCGGGTGGCACCCAGTATGATCTCATCGCGTCGTCGAAATCCGGTTCAATGCTGGCAACTGCTGAACTTCGCGACGATATTCTGGTCGAGGCCCAGACCCAGCTCGACACGATCGCCGCCGAGCTCTCACTTGCCTTTTCCAATGTGAATGTTGAAAGCACGGCTGCGACGGTCGGACTGGACAGCGGCTTCGATCTCGATGTGTCCGCGCTTCAGCCGGGCAACACGATCACGCTGGACTATACCGACAGCAGCGGCAACCCGCAGACCGTCACGCTGGTGGCCGTGGACGATCCCACCTTGCTGCCGCTGGACGATTCCGCGACTGCCAATCCGGGCGATACCGTCTTCGGTATCGATATTTCCAGCGGCGTCCCGGCAACCTACATCACCAACATCACCGCGGCACTGTCCGGGACCGGCCTTCTGGTCAGCAACGACGGATCGGACAACCTGCGCGTTCTCGGCGACAACACCGCGCCGACCAGCGTCGAGAGCCTGAGCGCGAATGTCACCGTGACAGCCAATTCCGATCAGGGATTGGGGCTTGCGATCTTCGTCGACCAGCGCGTCGGAACAGACCTCTTCACCGATGCGCTTGAAGGCGGCGGCCAGCGGCTCGGCTATGCGTCCGGGATCAGCGTTAATCCTGATCTTCTGGCCGACAGTGCGCTTCTGGTGAACTACCAGACCACGCCAACACCAAACACATCCAATGATCCCGCACGGGCCAAGTACCTGTCGGATGCGCTCAGTGTCGGCACCAAGCATTATGATCCGGGTTCGGGGATCGGCAGCGCGTCGACCCCGTTCCAGGGAACGCTGGTGGACTACGTCAACCAGACAGTCGCGTTTCAGGGCAACCAGGCGGAAGACGCAGCCACATATGCGGATTCCAAGGAGGCGCTGACCATGAATCTCGCCATTCGTTATGAGCAGAGCTACTCGGTCGATCTCGACGCCGAGCTGGCCTTCATGGTTCAGCTTGAAAACGCCTATGCGGCCAATGCCCGCGTCATGCAGACCATCAAGGATCTCTTCGAAGAGCTCCTGAACATCGTTTAAGGTTGGGTGCGTTATGGCAGTTTCGAATATCACCACCTCCCGGACTTATCTGACCCGCCAGCTTGGCGAGCTCAACGATATGCTGGCAAGCAAGACCACGCAGCTTGCCAGAGGCAAGGTGGGCACGACCTACGGCGAGGTGGGCGACCGACGGCTTCTGGATATCCAGCTGACCCAGAAGGTCAGCATGATCGAGAGCTATCAGGACACGATCACCATCGCGAACCTGCACCTGCAAACCTCTACCATGTCTCTGGAACGCCTGGAGGACATCCGTCAGGATGCGAAATCCGCTCTCGACACCAACGACTTCGTGCTTCAGGACGACGGACAGACCCAGACCCAGTCTCGTGCCAAGCTGCTGCTGAACGAAGCGCTGAACATCCTGAACACGGAAGTCGCCGGATTTTACGTCTTCGGCGGCACGGATGCCGTTCAGGACCCCGTTGCCAGGATCGACGCCATTCTGGACGGAGCGAACGGTCGTGACGGGCTGAGAACCGTCATGAGCGAGTATTCCGAGGCGAACCTTGGGGTCGGCAACAACGGCCGCACGACCACCTCGGCGCTGACCACCAATTACGCGGGCACTGTGCCAACCGATTCCACCTTCACCATTGCCGAGGATGGTGCGCATGATTTCGGTTTCGATATCGCTTCGGTCGCCTCGACCCTGACCAATGTCACCATCACCGGACCTTCGGCGACCGACCCGGACAGTTTCGATGTGCAGTTTACCGGACAACCGGAACTGGGCGAGACCATCACGGTAGAGCTTTCCCTGCCACCCGACCACAGCGAGACGATTTCCATTGAGCTTACGGCTGCCAACAGCACCGCTGAAGAGGGCACGTTTGCGATCGGAAGCGATCTTGAGGAAACCGCGCAGAACCTGCGCGATGCCCTGGCGGCTGAGATCGAGCATCAGGCTCAGACAACCCTTCGCGCCGTATCCGACGAATGGGCGGCGGAAGAGTTCTTCAAGACCTTTGGCGGCGAGGAACCGCAGCGGGTCGACGGGCCGCCATTCGACAGTGCAACCGCACTGACCGGGGGCGGATCGACGACTGTCGCGTGGTACACCGGCCGCAACACACCAACGGACGATCCGCGAACGGACAAGAACGCGGTGATCGACAGTAACCTGACGGTGCAATACGGCATTCGGGCCAACGAAAAGCCTTTGCAGGAACTGGTCCAGTCTCTGGCGGCATTCATTGCCGCGGATTTTTCCGGCGGCACGACCACTGACGAAGAATACTACAACACGCTCTCGACAAATCTGCGCACCACCTTGCAGCCCCCCGGTGTCGATCAGTCGGGGATCACCGACATTGCCACGGACATCGCCATCACGCACCGTACGGTTTCGTTGACCGACGAACGGCATGTGCAGATGAAAAGCAGCTATCAGGGCACGATCGCGGACATCGAAGGCATCGACCAGGATCAGGTTGCGGCCGAGATCCTGCAATTGCAGACGAACATCGAGGTTTCCTACCGGGCTTCGTCGATCGTGTTCAATCTGACCCTGTCCGATTACCTGTAAGATCTCCCAATCTCAGATAACCCTCCGCAGGCGTTTTAAGCCTGCGGATGCGCATGCCTTTGGTTCGGCCTGGGAAAAGTCTTGAAATATCCCGTCTTTGGGGAAACACTCTTTCTGTCGCTTTTGTCCCGGCCGATCTCTAAATGGCGTCCACAGCCAGCCTGACCCGGGCAGGACGGTTTTGGCGACGACCACTTTTTTATTCCTTTTCCAAGAAAACACCGCGGCGTACCGCGTAAAGATCGACACCATGGGAGGGAGAGCCAATGTGTCATGTATTCGCCGGCCAGGATCCGGAACGCTATGCCAGCCAGACACGGCGGTTGCGGCTCAATGGACAAAGCACGAGCATTCGTCTGGAAAACTCCTTCTGGGCGATTCTGGATCAGATCGCCGCTTCGGAAGGGGTGACGACGCCCCATTTCATCTCGACGCTTCATTCCGAAGTGATCGAATTGCGGGGTGAACCGAAGAACTTCACCTCGCTGCTGCGCTGCGCCTGTCTGAAGTTTCTTGAGATTTCGTCGAACCAGCATGCGGCTTCGATTGCCGCGGAATGATATTTTGCGCTGCAACGCAAGTTTTACCGCTCGCAGTATAAGCATACTACCCGGGCGATAGTTGCCACGCGCTACGCTTCTCTCATACCAATTCAAGCAAAGCGGAGTAACGCGTGGCGAAAGCAATCCATTCCATGATCCGTGTTCTGGACGAACACAGGTCTCTTTCCTTTTATGAAAAAGCATTCGGATTGACCGTAGCGGATCGTCTGGATTTCCCCGATTTTACCCTGATCTACCTGAGCAACAGCGAAACCGGCTTCGAGCTGGAACTGACGGTCAACAAGGGCCGGACGGAGCCCTATGACCTTGGCGACGGCTATGGCCATCTGGCGTTCAGCGTCGATGATCTCGACAGCGAGCACGCACGGTTCGAAGCCGCAGGTCTCAATCCACGAAAACTGGTCGATTTCGCTCCCGGAGGAGACGTCATTGCGCGCTTCTTCTTCGTTGCGGATCCCGATGGCTATCAGATCGAGGTGCTTCAGCGCGGCGGTCGATACGAGTGACTTGAATGGGAGGAGAGCATGAAAACGGAAAACAGTCCGCGAGGTTTGACAAGACGGCAGCTTCTGGCCCGGGCGACGGCGGCGGGAGCCGCCTTCGTCACCGGATCGGGGTTTCTGGCGGCCAGGGATGGAGCCTGGGCGACGGAGTTGAGCGCCCTCAAGCCGGACAGCTTTGCCACACTGGTGCAGATGGCACGGGACATCTATCCGCATGACCACGTCGGCGACGAATATTACGTCATCGCCGTCAAGGGATACGACACGCCCGACCTAGCCGAGGATATCGAAGCCGGTATCGAGGCCCTGAATGGAGCGGCCCAGGGGAGAGGGCATGCTTCCTATCTCGCAATCGGCTGGGAGCGCGACAGAGCCGATCTGCTGCGGTCGATGGAGGACAGCCCGTTCTTTCAACGGATCAGGGGCGGTCTCGTGACCGGTTTCTACAATCAGAAAGCGGTCTGGCCGTTGTTTGGTTACGAGGGAGCTTCCTACGAGTTGGGTGGCTACATCGACCGGGGCTTCAACGACATAAACTGGCTTTGAGCCTGAGGGAGGAAATCATGGCTGCACCTTTTGACCTGAATGACGACACGGTTGTCGTCGTGATCGGAACAGGCGCCGGCGGCGGTGTGCTTGCCAACGAACTGGCGCAGAAAGGCGTGAGTGTCGTGGCTCTGGAGGCGGGCGGACGCTATCTTCCGGATGATTATGTCAACGACGAGTGGGAAAGCTTCGGGCAGCTTGCCTGGGTCGATCCCAGAACCACGTCGGGCGACTGGCGGGTTGCAAAGGACTTTTCCGGCCTGCCGGCCTGGATCGTCAAGGCCGTTGGCGGGACCACCGTTCACTGGGCGGGGGCGTCGATCCGCTTCCAGCCACATGAGTGGAAGGCAAAAACGTCCTACGGCAACGTCCAGGGAGCCAATCTGCTAGATTGGCCGCTGGATGCGGAGGAAATGGATCCCTGGTACACGCTTGCGGAAACAAAGCTGGGCGTGACGCGCACAGGGGGGCGGGCAGGCCTGCCGGGCAACAACAACTATCTGGTTTTCGAGAAAGGTGCCAAGGCGCTCGGTTACAAGGAAGTCCACACGGGCCGGATGGCCATCAATTCGGATGATTATGACGAGCGCATTTCCTGTCAGCAGACCGGCTTTTGTTTTCAGGGCTGCAAATGGGGGGCAAAGTGGTCGGCCGCCTACACGGACATTCCGCGCGGTGAGGCGACCGGAAATCTGGAGGTTCGCGATCACGCCCATGTCGCGCGCATTCTTCATGACGATACAGGCAAGGTGACCGGGGTCGAGTATTTCGACAAGGACGGCAATCTGCAGCTTCAGAAAGCCCGTGTCGTGTGCGTTGCCGGCAACTCGTTCGAGAGCCCGAGGCTCTTGCTGAATTCCGCATCTTCGATGTTTCCGGATGGTCTTGCCAACAGCTCCGGCCAGGTGGGACGCAACTACATGCGCCACACCACCGGGTCGGTCTACGCCATTTTCGACAAGCCGGTGAAGATGTGGCGGGGAACCACCATGGCCGGGATCATCCAGGATGAAGCCCGTCATGATCCGTCGCGTGGCTTCGTCGGGGGCTATGAGCTTGAAACCCTGTCGCTCGGACTGCCGTTCATGGCAGCGTTTCTCGACCCGGGCGGATGGGGCCGGGAGTTCACCAGTGCGCTCGACGGCTATGAAAACATGGCCGGGATGTGGATCGTGGGCGAGGACATGCCTCAGGAAACGAACCGCGTCACGCTCAATCATGATGTGAAGGACAAATTCGGCCTGCCAGTGGCGAATGTTCACTTCGACGATCATCCCAATGACGTCGCCATGCGCAATCACGCCTATAAGCAGGGAATAGCCATCTATGAGGCCGTCGGGGCGACCCGGACCTTCCCGACGCCGCCATATCCGTCGACCCATAACCTGGGCACCAACCGGATGTCGGAAAACCCTCGCGACGGCGTGGTCAATCGCTGGGGGCAGACCCACGATATTGCCAATCTGTTCGTGTCGGACGGGTCCCAGTTCACCACGGGGGCTGCCGAAAACCCGACCCTGACAATCGTGGCGCTGGCCATCCGTCAGGCCGATCACATCGCCCGGGAAATGAGTACAGGCAATCTGTAGTCCTGTGCAGGCCAGCTTCCGGGACGTTGCGCGTTCAGGGGGCTGCCTACCCCGTAGGCTCTAAAGGAATTGTCTGCGCACATTTGAAGCCAGGCATTTCCGGACATGCTGAATGTCTCGTGGCTGCAAATCCTGCCCGCAGCTTGAGGACCCGCTGATCTTCGGTAGAGACTTCCTCCGTCTCCACCGGGGGAGGGCAGATGGACGTTGCAGTCAAGAGAAAGGCCGCCGAGGTTACCCCGGCGGCCTTTCTTGATGTTTGATCGTGTTTTCTGAGACTGTTCTATAACCGGGCGTGCCGGGATCAGGATCTCAGACCCTCGGCGATCGAGCGATTGATGCTGATAAGGGTGTCGAGCTTGTTTTCATCGTCAGTCGTCATGACTGTCATGGTCTGTTTGAACACGAATACGCCGAGCGTGGCGATGTTGTTCTTTATGTCCTGAGGCAGCTCGCTTTCAGCACTGGTCGCGGATGTTACGAGAATTGTCCAGAGCTTGCGATTGTACACCAGGGCGTCATCTTTTTCCGCAAGCGAGGAATTTGCCCATTCATCCTTGATCAACTGAAGCCGGGCTGCGGCCTTCATCAGCAGATTCGCTTCCAGCTCCCTCGGTGACATCGCCACCTGGCTTGTTTTCTGGTAAGCCTGCGCTGCCTGTTTGTACATGACTGATCAGCGTCCCTTCATACTCGATGAGCTTACGTGCTTCTTTCAGTGCTTTATAGAAGGCGCCGGTTAGTATGGCGTTACTAATCCTGGTGACAAAAGGAATTGTACTCGGCGCGGCCTTCACTATGTCATTGACGAGGCTGAAGTAACTCTCCTGTATCTTCTCCAAGTCAGTTGACAGATACATCAGCTGGACGGCCAGGTAGACCCGTTTCGCTGGTGTATCAGCAGTGGCCGGCGTGAGAATGTCCTTTTCTCGCAGAATGGGAGCCTGGCCTTCGATAAAAAGGCGAGTGCGTTGATTGTCATTGGTGATGACACTTTCCCCAATGATAATTCGCTCGCCCGGTTTCAACTCGACCTTGAGCGCCATTCCGTGACCTCCACGCAGAAGTATCGCCATGAAACGTTAACGAAACCGTTAACGATTTGCCCCCGATACCTTAATGATAAACGCCTCCGGTGTTAACCGAACAGGCTCAAGACGCTCTGATCTGCCTGGTTGGCGAGAGACAGAGCCGTCGAAGAAAGCTGCTGACGGGTTTGCAGCGCAAGCATGTTAGCACCTTCTTCGTTCATGTCAGCAATTGTCAGGTGGCCTGCGCCAACCTCAAGCGTGTTGATCAGGTTTTGAGTGAAATCTGTCCGGATTTCCACTGTCGAAAGAGCTGTACCCATGGATCGGGCCGCATTGCGAAGCTCATCCAGCGCCGCGTTGATGGCCTGAAGCGTTCGATTGATATCCGTATCCGACTTGAACTCGGAGGCCGCGGCCGTCAGTGACACGGTTCCCGACGTCGATCCGAGTGTCGTTCTGTTGAAATCGCTGTTGCTGCTGGAAATGTCGAAGGACACTTCGCCGATAAGACTGATGCTGCCTCCCGAGAAGGTCGCATCCAGGCCCTTCACGTTGTTGATGAAGGTCACGAGATCGCTGACCGTGGTTTCTTCATCAATCTCCAGAGAGGCCGGCTCGAAGCCGTTGCCGTCGGTGATCGTGATCGTGTCACCAGCCTGGAAACCGCCGGAGGTGATCAGTGTTGCCGTAGAACTGAGAGGAGACACCGTCATCGTGGTCGTGGTGCCGCCAGTGTCGCCACCGTCCGTCGCTGCGCCACCGCCGGTATTGTCTTTTGAAACATAGAGCGCGTTGTCGAGGCCGGACGTGATCGTGATCGAATCCGTGGCTTCGTCGAAAGTGGCGTGAACGCCGCTCAATTCATTCAATGCGTCGACATAATCCTGCACCGTGGTGATGTCGGTTCCAACCGTCAGGTTGGTGGTGCCGGAGGAGTCCGTGATGCTGACAACGTTGCCGGTTGCCCAGTCGGCGAGGTCCGTCAGGTTTGAGGAGGCCTGCAAGCCCGAAAGGGAAATGGTGGTGGTGCCACTGTAGAGGTTGAAGGACGACGTGCCGGTGCCGCCGGCATCCAGATCGTCCAGATTCAGACCATCCTCCAGCGAAGTATCTGTAAAGTCGACCGGATTGACAGTGAGGTTCGAGGTGCTGTCCTCGTTGAAGATAACTTCAAGCTCGTTGCCGGCGCCGGCAAGAAGGTTCTTGCCCTTGTAGCTGGAGTCCCGCGCCATGTCCTCGATCTGCTCCAGCAGATCGTTGTACTGGCTGGTGAACAGCTTGCGTTCGTATTCGCTGGAGGTCTGCAAGGCCTGGTTCGCGATGGCCTTGGCCGATTCCACCAATTTGGTGATCGACGTAATGCCCTTGTCCGCGGCGCGGATCGTCTGCACCGCCTGGCCCATGTTGTCCAGAAGGTTGGACAGATCGCTTGCCCTGTCGTTGAGCGACTGCGCCGTGAAATAGGAGTTCGGATTGTCGAGCGCTGTGTTGACCTTCAAACCCGTTGCCAGGCGTGTTTGCGTGATCGATTGCAAATCAGCCGTCTGTTTCAGCGACAGGAGATTGTCCCGGACAGCACTGGAGAGAACAATATCAGGCATCAGACTTCACCGCTTTCCCTATTCAGGTCTCGCCAAAGGCATCATGCAGCTATTCCAAGTCGAGCATGCACCTTTGTCGTAAAACTAAATGGAAAGTTAATCGCTGATGCACGTATTAACGTCTCGTAAATAAAAGTTACCAAAAGCTTTCTTTTAAAGCGTTGATTCTGAACGATAAAAAATTTCGCCTTCTGACAGTAATTCAGGCCTGAAACGAAAACGGCGGACCAGTGGCCCGCCGTTTCCGTTGCTTGTTGGTGAGTCGTGCGTCCGACTGATTCTCTTTGAATTAGAAGAGGGATAGCACCGTCTGGTCCGCCTGAGAGGCGAAGGACAGAGAGGTGGACGCAAGCTGCTGACGGGTCTGAAGGGCCAGCAGGTTTGCACCTTCCTCGTTCGTATCGGCCAGGGTCAAAAGACCAGCACCTTCCTGCAGAGTATTGATCAAGGTCTTCGTGAAGTCTTGCCGGATCTCTACAGTGGAGAGGTTGGTACCGAATTCGGAGGCCTGGGACCGCAGGTTGGACAGGCTGGTGTTCAACCGGTCTATGACACGGTTGATGTTCGTATCTGTCGCAAATCCGCTGTCGGAGATAGCTTCGATCACGATGCCGTCCGTGTCGGTGGTGAAGCCGGAGCTTGCGAAGTCCGAGTTGTCACTGGTCAGAGACAGATCGGTTTCCGACGTGATGGTGATGCGGCCGGAGCCCGTGTCGAAGTCAGCGGTGACGCCGTTGAAGTCGTTGATGAAGTTTTCCAGATCATCAACAGTGCTGTCTGCTTCAACTTCGAAAGTGCCGAGTTCGTAGCCGTTACCGTCCGTCAGCGTCAGAGTGTCGCCAACCGCGAAGGAGCCGGAGTCGACCAGGGCATCCGTGGTCGAGGAGAATGCGGTCGCATCGACGAGGGTACCTGCAAAGCTCGTGGTCGCAGAACCGTTACCACCGATGTAGAAGTCTTCATCGGAGTAGATGGTCAGTTCGCCCGTGCCGTTGTCGAATTCTGCACGAACACCGGCAATAGCGTTGAGGCCATCGATCAGATCCTGAACGGAAGCCGTCGAGGAAACGCCGCCGGAGAGCACCGACGGGTTGGTCGCGGTGTCATCAACGAAGGACAGGCTCTGGGTCGTAGAGATCAGAGTGGAGTCCGACAGGGTGGAGGCAGTGTTCAGAGCCGAACCACCAGCATCCTGAAGCGTGATGACGGTTTTGCCGCCACGAAGCTGCAGAGAAGAGGTCGCGCCTTCGCCCTCTGCCAGGTCGGAAAGGTTCAGACCGGTGGAGAGAGCGGTGTCGGTGTAGTCAACCGCTTCAATGGTCAGCTTGGAGGTCGCATCTTCGTTGAAGATGGTGGTCAGGTCGTTGCCGGCGCCTGCAAGCAGGTTCTTGCCTTTATACGAGCTGTCCTTGGCGACATCTTCGATCTGTTCCAGCAGAGCGTTGTACTGTGCTGCGTAGGTCTTACGCTCGTACTGGCTCTGGGTCTGCAGCGCCTGGTTGGCTTTCGCCTTCGCGGTCTCGACCAGATCCGTGATGGTCTGAATGCCTTTGTCCGCGGCTTTGATGGTCTGCAGGGACTGGCCCATGTCGTCCAGCAGAGTGCTGAGATCGCCTGCGCGGGAGTTCAAGCCGGACGCCGTGAAGAAGCTGTTCGGATTGTCCAGCGCGGAGTTGACCTTCATGCCGGTTGCCAGCTTGTTCTGGACGCCCGACATCAGGTCTGCAGTAGATTGAAGTGTGAGGAGGTTTTGCCGCACGGCGGCTGACAGCGTAATGTCACGCATCGGTTTATCCCTTTCCTGGGTCAAATTTCAACTGCTCTTCCTGAGCAGGTTGGGACCGATCATCAGGCGTTAACCTTAATCAATGGTTAAACGCTTGAAAAATTGGGTTATCAGTACGTTAACGCTGCTGAAGGCCTCGCCAGAACTGTCAAGGCCATTGCATTTCAGGTCCGGCTGACACTTCTAAAAAGTATCAATGAGCTTACTGCGGGGGCGGGGGGCTTGGGGCCAGAAGGGAGCTCGCAAGCCAAGAGTTTCTGCGCGGTTGGTTCGCATGAAAAACTGGCCGTCGAAGCGATCAGGAAAAAAATACAGGAGCTGGCATTGGGGGCTGCAAAGACGGCCAGTGGTCGGTTGAGTGGGCGTCCGGCGTAGCCAGGACGGCCTTGATCACGGCAAGGCGTGTGCGCAGATTGCGAGCCGCGTTTTCATCTGTCGGCGCGAAGGGCTTAACAAACGAGCCAGAACCGGAGTTCCCGGCCGAAGCTGCCGGAAACGAAGCGGCTGCATAGAATCAACAAACACCTTCAATCGGGAAGAGGGCAGTCGCCGGCCCTGCTTGTGGCAGCCTGGCGGCGTGTTTTACCGCGAATAGGCGGCAGGTTGTGCGAGTGCCTGAAATGAGAAAAGCGGGCCGGAGCCCGCTTTCCAATGCCGTATTAACCGGAGTTTCTGGCTTAGAAGAGACGCAGAACGTTCTGGTCTGCCTGAGCTGCGAAGGACAGCGAGGTAGAAGCCAGGCTCTGACGAGTCTGCAGGGCCAGCAGGTTCGCGCCTTCTTCGTTGGTGTCGGCCAGCGTCAGCTTGCCTGCACCTTCTTCCAGCGTGTTGATCAGGTTCTTTGTGAAGTCCTGACGGTTTTCAACGATGGAGAGGTTGGTACCGAAGGAGGAAGCCTGGGTTCTCAGGTTGGACAGTGCGGTGTTCAACCGGTCAACCGTGCGGTTGATGTCGGTATCCGTTGCAAAGCCACTGTCGGAGATAGCCGAAATGCCGATGCCCGTGGTGTTCGCGGTGAAGCCGGAGCTTGCGAAATCCGCGTTGTCACTGGTCAGAGACAGGTCGGTTTCCGACGTGATGGTGATGCGGCCGGAGCCCGTGTCGAAGTCAGCGGAGACGCCGTTGAAGTCGTTGATGAAGTTTTCCAGATCATCAACAGTGCTGTCGTCTTCAACTTCGAAGGAGCCGAGCTCGTAACCGTTACCATCCGTCAGCGTCAGAGTGTCGCCAACCGAGAAGGAACCGGAATTGATCAGAGTATCCGTGGTCGAGGAGAATGCAGTCGCATCGACGAGGGTACCTGCAAAGCTCGTGGTCGCAGAACCGTTACCACCGATGTAGAAGTCTTCATCGGAGTAGATGGTCAGTTCACCCGTGCCGTTGTCGAATTCAGCACGAACGCCGGAGATGGCGTTGAGGCTGTCAACGAGATCCTGAACGGAAGCCGTCGAGGAAACGCCGCCGGAGAGCACGGCCGGGTTGGTGGCTGTGTCATCGACGAAGGACAGGCTCTGGGTCGTGGAGATCAGAGTGGAGTCCGACAGGGTGGAGGAGGTGTTCAGTGCGGAACCACCGGAGTCCTGAAGCGTGATGACGGTTTTGCCGCCCTGCAGCTGCAGGGATGCGGAAGCGCCTTCGCCTTCTGCCAGGTCGGAAAGGTTCAGACCGGTGGACAGGGACGTATCGGTGTAGTCAACAGCTTCGATGTCGAGCTTCGAAGTGGAGTCTTCGTTGAAGATGGTTCTCAGGTCGTTGCCTTCACCTGCGAGCAGGTTCTTGCCTTTATAACCGGAGTCCTTCGCCAGGTCTTCGATCTGCGTCAGCAGGTCGTTGTACTGAGCGGCAAACTGCTTGCGCTCGTACTGGCTCTGGGTCTGCAGGGCCTGGTTGGCCTTTGCTTTTGCAGATTCAACGAGCTTGGTGATGCTCGAAATACCCTGATCGGCTGCCTTCAGGGTCTGCGTGGACTGGCCCATGTCGTCCAGAAGCGTGGACAGGTCGTTTGCACGCGAGGTCAGGCCGGAAGCAGTGAAGAAGCTGTTCGGATTGTCCAGAGCGGAGTTCACTTTTTTACCGGTCGCCAGTTTGTTCTGGACGTCCGACATGAACTGTGCGGTGGACTGGAGGGTGTTCAGGTTGGCGCGAACTGCGCTGGACAGAGTAATGTCGCCCATAATGTTTCCTTTCTAGGAGTACAAGATACTCGGACCCTTCCTGGGTCGAGGAACATCTATCGGCAGTTTCTTGTAACAACTTCTAAACAAAGATGGTTAGCGTGAATTAACCTTAACAGCCCCCTAAGCCGAGCAACTAAAATCATTGCCAGAATGAGTTGAGTGGATTGTTTTTAAATAACTATTTTGGTCTTAATGAAGTTCTTAACGGTGCAGGTTGAATGCTTGGCGGTCGTGTTTGAAAAAGCCCTTCTGCGATGGAAAATTCCCTCAAGACGGTCCGCCGACCGGAAACCTGATGGATCTGTTAACCCGCGGTCCAAAGGAGCCAAATGAAAGTGCGGAGAGGGGGCATACGGGGCAACAGACAGGTGGTCGGTTAGGTGCTGTCAGGCAGATCTTGAGGGGCGGTTTGCTGGAAGGCTTCCAGGAGTGAGCGTCTTGGGATCAACGCCTCATTGCAAGTTTTGTAGGGCAAGCTTCATTGGGCAAGCCTGGCAGGGAAGGCACCTTGAGCGCGCTCCAGGGAAGAAACGCAGCTTTGCAATTCAGAAGAGATTGGAGCCAGATCCGGAAGCAAATCCAGGGAAGAGATGACTGGGGCCCTGCCGGAACCGGAATGAGGAGAAGATGGCTGGCAGAAGGGGGCGAAGGCGCATCTGAACGCCGTCGTTTAGCGGGCAGGAACGTTCGCTTGCCCGCAGCCGGTCAGATGACGCGCTGCACCGGTTCCGTCGGAGCCTGACTCTGTTGCGATTGGACAGACTCGTTGTATGCCCGCAGCCGCAGCAGGGTTTCGGCCGGAATCTGACGGACGACCTGACCGGTTTCGGTATTGGTCGCGACATAGACCAGAGCGTCATATTCCGGATCGATGATATTCTGGCGTTCGACAGAAGAAGAAAAGCGATCGCCCAGCGAACGTTGCTCGCGTTCGTTGTTCGCAGTGCGCTGTCCATTTTGCGTCTCTGTGGACGGTCTGACGGTCTCTTCGACCGGAAGGTCCGTTTCAACAGATGGAGCATTGCGCTCCGGTGCCCGCGTAACCGGCGTTATCGCCGTATATGTCGGCGATGGCGGCCGGGCCAATCCCGTGTCCAACATCTTTTCCTCCGGGTGACTAACAACTTTTACCCGATAGACAGAGAAAAGTAACGTAAGGGAATGAATCCTCCGTTAACGGAATGATTAGACTTTTAGGGATTGCGATCTATGCGGTTGTCGCTGTTCCTGATTCGTTTCTGTTGGCAGATTTAGCCTCAGCAATCGGCAACCGGATGAGTTTAGGGAGCCCATCAAATACACGAAAAGCTCCCGATGAGGGAGCCTTTCTTTAAGAACCGCATTACTTCGATCTGCTTACAGGCTGACCGAAATCTTTACAGCGACTGATTGACGGCGATGCCGCGGGCAGACTGAGGACCGACCGGTGCGGAACCGTTGCGTCCATATGTTGTCGGGGCGTTGGCGTTTTTCGCGCCGGCCGCCTTGGCAACACTTGCGACGATGTTGCTGGCAACTTCCCTCGCGGTTGAAAGCACTGCCAGATTGATGCGCAGAACCGGCTGGAACTCGGCATGCTGCCGGCGGAGCGACTGAGTGGAGGCCGGGGACAGGTTACCCAAAGCCACCGCGTGTTCCTTTGCGGTCATCATGCCGCGCGTGTATTCGTGGATCAGCCGGGCCTTGTCCGGCTGAAGTTCGCCGGCTTCCCGGAGTTTGCCCGCCCTGACCAGGTCGGTCTCCATTTCGATAACGGACAAGAGGGCTTCCATCGTGCCGGACAGGGCAGAGCAGAACTGCTCGGCTTCCTGCTGGCTGGTGGGCCGGTCCAGTGAAAACGGAAAGGTGGAGGTGTTGGGTTGTGCGGTCATCTTGACCCCTCTTGCAATGCGAGCAGTTCACGTTCCACGCTGTCGGCAAGGCCGATGCCGCCGCTCGCGGCGATGTTGCGTGCGTATTCGTCGACCAGAAGGCTCTGCCAGGCATCCGCCCCGTGACCCTTGCCCCAGGTGCCGCCGTTCTCAAGGCCAGTGAACATGTTCTGGAGCATGGTGTTCAGGAAAACCGCCTCGAACTCCTCGGCGGCCTCGCGAACCCGGGTCTTGTTTGTCCGGTCAACACCGCGCAGCGTATCCATCGGGCTCTGTTGAAAGGACGTTGGAGAAACCAGCTCGGCCATCAGAGCACCTCGATATCGGCCTGGAGGGCGCCTGCGGCCTTGATGGCCTGCAGGATGGAGATCATGTCACGCGGGCCGATCCCCAGGGCGTTCAGCCCGTCGACAAGCTGTTTCAGCGTGACGGTTTGCGGAACGATGGCGAGTTTGGAGCCTTCCTCGTCAACGCTCACGTCGGAGCGCGGCACGACGGCGGTCTGACCGTTGGCGAAAGGCAGAGGCTGTGAGACCTGCGGAGATTCGGCGATGGTCACGGTCAGGTTGCCCTGGGCAACGGCGACCATGGACACTTTCACATCCTGGCCCATGACAATGATGCCGGAGTTCTCGTCAATGACGATGCGGGCGGCCAGATCCGGTTCGACGATCAATTGTTCGATGTCGGTCAGGAGGTCGACGATGTTGCCGTCGTATTGCTGAGGCAGGTCGATGCGCACGGTTGCCGGGTCGAGAGGCTCTGCGGTCGGCATGCCGATCAGTTCGTTGACGGACAGGGCAATGCGCCGCGCAGTGGTCAGATCCGGATTGCGAAGGGCGAGGCGAAGCGTGGTCAGCGAGGCCAGCTTGAAGTCCAGCTCGCGTTCCACCAGGCCGCCGTTTGCGATGCGCCCGGCGGTCGGTACGCCGCGGACAACGGAAGCGGCATCAGCCTGGGCGGAAAAACCGCCGATGGCGATCGACCCCTGGGCAATGGCGTAGACTTCGCCATCAGCGCCGACCAGCGGAGTGACCAGAAGCGTGCCGCCCTGAAGCGAGTCAGAATCGCCAAGCGCACTGACGTTGACGTCGATCCGGGTACCCTGAGTGGAGAAAGGTGGCAGGTTGGCGGTCACCATGACGGCGGCGACGGTGTTGGTATTGAGGTCGATATTGCGGGTGTTGACCCCGAGGCGTTCCAGCATGGCCTGCAAGCTCTGCTGGGTGAAAGGCGAGTTGTTGAGCGAGTCGCCGGTTCCGTTCAGGCCGACCACGAGGCCGTAGCCGATGAGCTGGTTTTCGCGAATGCCTTCGAAATCGGCGATGTCCTTGATGCGGGATGCGGCCTGGGCCGGCGCCACCAAGGCTGTTGCAGCAACTACGGCGGCAGCCCCCAGAAGCGCCAGCCGCTTGAACCCTTTGCAGATCATGTCACCAACTTCTTGCATTACCGATCTGACCCGTCTTTGTGTTTCCGGCGCTGGGCCGGGAGACAATTTTCTGAGATGCGCAATGCGAGAGCCGTGCCACTTTTTCAAAAGCGGTGGTTCTTTGTATCAAAGTGCCGGAATTCTGCGCCCTTTGCTGGTATGATGGCGAGCATGTCCACGTAAAACTGTCGTTTGGGGTTAAAGAAATGCACCTGCCGGTCGGCAAATATTGCCTCACCCCTAAGGACTCATTTACCCTTCCCGGCAGAATCTGACGGGCTGAGCCGCTCCATACGCCAGAATGACCGTCAGACCGACCGAAAGATCGACCATGCGTATTACAGGCAATAAACCCATTACCGGCGTTCAGGGCCGCGGTGCCAAGAAGAGTGTCTCTTCTGGCGGCAACCAGTTTGCACCGGATCTGGGGGGAGAGGTCTCGCAGTCTTCCCAGACCGCCGGCGGTGCATCCATTCAGGGCATGGATGCCTTGCTGGCTCTGCAGGAGGTGGACGACCGCGCCGAGCGCCGGTCCCGGGCTACAAAGCACGGACACAATCTGCTGGACACGCTGGAATCCGTGCGTGCCGATCTGCTTGCCGGGCATGTGTCGGAAGACAGGTTGGAACTGCTTGCCAGGCAGGTCTCCAAACGCCAGTCGAGTGGTGATCCGGAGATCGATTCAGTGCTGGAGGAGATCGAATTGCGGGTCAAAGTCGAGCTCGCAAAGCTTGGGCGATTCCAGGACTGAGGGAGCTCCAAAACGGTCAAAATTTGCCATCTTAATGATCAAAAATTACGCAACGTCTTGAAAGGTATAAACTTTCTTTGATGCCATTTTTCGCAAATGAACCGTTGTCGGTTGAAGGAACGGTCTATATATTGCGCCCGGCATAACGGTAATCCGGAGCTATCGATGACGGTTGAAATTGAGTCTGAATATCGACCCTCGGAAGACGAGCCGTTCATGAACGACAGGCAGCGCGAATACTTTCGCAACAAACTGCTTGTGTGGAAAGAAGAGATCCTGAAGGAAAGCAAGGAAACCCTCGCCAATCTTCAGGAGGAAAGCCAGAACCATCCCGACTTTGCCGACCGTGCGTCGTCCGAAACAGACCGCTCCATTGAACTGCGTGCCAGGGACCGTCAGCGGAAACTGATTTCGAAGATCGATGATGCGTTGGAACGCATTACAGACGGAAGCTATGGCTATTGCGAAGAGACCGGCGAGCCGATCTCTCTTCGGCGCCTCGAGGCGCGCCCGATCGCAACTTTGTCGATCGAGGCTCAGGAAGCCCACGAGCGTCGGGAAAAAGTGTATCGCGACGACTGATTTCCAGAAACGGCCGGTTTGCCGCGCAGACGGCAGATCCGTAACGACTTTCAAGACCTTCCCCTCGCGGGAAGGTTTTTTTATGCTGTCAACGTCAATAGAAGCCGCTTCTTGGGTTCGTACTTCCGGCGTCGCCAGGATCTTTGCCGTCCAGAATGTCCTTGACCTTGGAGGCTGTTTCGCCGGGGAATTTGAAAATAAATGGGGAGGAGCAAGGCGCCTGCAAGACCGTCAGCAATTCCGGACTTGGATTCGCGGAGATAAAGGCGCTTGGTCCGCGCAACGGCGGCATGTTCGAATTCGCAGCTCTCAGCGCAATCAGAAAACGCTCGTTTTCTTCGCCCAGGCTGATCGGCTCACCAAAGGTCGAATTGTCCCAGGTCACGGAAACTGACTCATCAGGCTCACCTTTGAGCACGGTGTCCACTTCGATCTGAAACTGGGCGTAGTCAGAAAGAAAGCTCCGCATTTTGCAGTATCTGTCGTCCGCGGTTTTTTTGTTTTCACAGCGCTTTTTCTGTATTTCTCTGACTTTGGGGTCTTCAACGATTTTGTAGTTTCGGATTTTTCCAACAACGACAACATCGCCAAATTTGACGTCACTCAAGTCCATTTGAGCGAAGGTGATACAAGCGTTTGCGTCTATGCCACTCGCCAGCAGGTGGATGCTGGCGAGCATAACGAGAGAAAAATAGCGCATTTTCAGCCCCTAAAATCCACAATGAACAAAAACAACTCTTTCAGGTTGTATTTCTTTGTGGCGCTATTTTGGCGAACGGGGCTTGTTAATAGGTGCTGACGTTCAAAGTGTGATCCGGTAACGGGCGAATCCGTCCGCGCCGTCGCCAGCCGGTTCAATCTTGACCCCTTCCACCGAGGCGGCGTGCTGCGTGCCGCCCGGGCCGGTTTCGAACAGAACGGTGGTATCCGGCATCGGTTTGAACGACCAGTTGGCGTCTGCCGACGGGTTGATGGTTCCCTGTTCGATGATGTAGCGCACCAGGACGTCTCGGTTGGTATCCGGGCCGACAAAGATGACGACATCGTCGTTGATGCCCGGGAAATTGCCGCCGCCACCTGCGCGGTAGTTGTTGGTGGCGACCACGAACGCGGCATCCGGGTCGATTGGTGAGCCGTCAAACTGCAGATTGACGATGCGGCTCGCGTCCGGATTGATCACTTCGCCTTTGGAGTCATATTTCGACGGCTGGCTCAGGTCGATCTGATAGGTGACGCCGTCGATCACGTCGAAATTATAGCTTGGAAACTCCGGGTTGATCAGCGCCTGGTCGGCTTTGCCCGGCTCGATTTCATGGAAAATTCCGGCAGAGCGCTCCAGCCATTCCTTGACCGTGCTGCCCTTGATGGCGACCGCGCGAACGGTGTTCGGATAAAGATAAAGATCGGCCACGTTCTTGATGGCGACATCACCGACGGGAACGTCGGTGTAATAGTCCGGGCCGCCCCGGCCGCCGGCTTTGAAGGGCGCAGCGGCGGAGAGCACTGGCAGCCCCTCCCATTCGGTGCCCTTCAGCATCTGTTCGATGTACCAGATCTGTGCCTTTGACACGATCTGGACACTCGGATCGTCCGCCACCAGGGCGAAATAGGAATGAAGCGGTGCGGATGTCTTGCCGACGGGCCGACGGACATAGGCAAGGGTTGCCTCGTGATCTTCCTTTACTGCGTCGAGCACATCCTGCTGGCTCTCCACCAGAGGCGTTACGGTGCGGCCATCCTTTTCGTAAATCGGGCGTGCTTCGGTCATGAAGTTGGCGACACGCCAGCCGTTGCCATCGCGCTCGATCATCAGGTCGATCACGCCCAGATGCGATCCCCAGAAACCGCCCATGGCGGCCGGTTTGCCGAACAAGGTGCCTTTTTCGCTGTCGACACCCGGCAGACCCTCATATTGCGGGCCCGGGAAAACCAGATGCTGGTGACCGGTAAAGACGGCATCGATGCCGTCGACAGCGGCAAGGTGCAGCGAGGCGTTTTCCATGCCTTCGGAGTAGTCGTTGGCGTCAATGCCTGAGTGGGAGAGGGCGATCACAAGGTCGCACCCCTGTTCGCGCATTTCCGGAACGAAGGCCCTGGCGGTTTCGACGATGTCGCGAGCATTGGCGTTGCCTTCCAGATGGCGGCGGTCCCAGTTCATGATCTGCGGCGGTACAAAGCCGATGAAGCCGATCTTGATCGGATAGGTCTTTCCCGCACCATCCGTGACCTGCTTTTCGACGATCACATAAGGTTTCAGAAACAGGGCGTCGTCCCGCGGATTGCCCGCGAGCGCGCTTCCCTTGACAAGGTTTGCACAGACAACCGGGAAATTGGCGCCGGCCAGCACCTTCATCATGAAGTCCAGGCCGTAGTTGAATTCGTGATTGCCGAGCGTCGCCGCGTCGAAATCCAGGACGTTCATGCCCTTGATGACGGGGTGGAGGTCGCCTTCGCGCATGCCGCGCTCGTAGGCGACATAGTCCCCCATCGGGTTGCCTTGCAGAAAGTCGCCATTGTCCACCAGTACCGAGTTTGTCGCCTCGTTCCGGATGTCGCGTATCAGCGTGGCGGTGCGTGCAAGTCCGGCGGTATCGACCGGTTTGTCGCTGTAGTAGTCGTAAGGGAATACATAGACGTGGAGATCGGTGGTCTCCATCAGGCGCAGGTGCGCCGTGCCTTCCTTGGCCAGAACGGAATAGGGGTGAAGCGCAGCGGTGAAGCCTGTTGCCGCCACACCCATCAGGAGCGTGCGCCGTGAAATCGAAAAGTCTTTGAGAGTGGACATCAGTTGGCTCCTGTTCGGCCGCTCAAGGGTTGGTGTCGATGTTGCCCGGCGTAACAGCGCATGGCAGACAGACAGCCGCCAGTGCCCGCCGCGCAGCAAGTGTCCGCCGCCAACGGTATTGGTCCGCAAGGGTTACACCCGTATGACGGAAATTGCTGCCCGGATCGGCAGTTTTGTCAAGCTGGATTGTGAGCGGTCAGCGCGGGCTCATTCGCTGATCTGGCCCGCCATGACCGAGATCGTTTCCACGTAGACGCTGGCCTTGTTCCATTGTTTGAGAACGTTGTAGTTGGCCGTGCCCGGGCCCCAGCCCTGGCCGCGCCGCCAGCCTTTCTGGGCCAGGTAGTTGGCGGTGGAGGCCAGCACATCCGGGATGGAGCGGATCAGGTCCTTGCGGCCATCCCGGTCATAGTCGACTGCGTAGCGGACATAACTGGTCGCGAGAAACTGGGTCTGGCCGAGTTCTCCGGCCCAGGCACCCTTCATTTCCGCCGGCTGCATGTCCCGACTTTGCACGATTGTCAGCGCGGCAATCAGTTCCGCGGTGAAGAAATCGGACCTGCGGCAATCATAAGCCAGCGTGGCAAGGGACTGAAGAACCGGCATGTTGCCGGAGAAGCTGCCGTAATTGGTTTCAAGACCCCAGATGGACAGAATGATAGGAGCTGGTACGCCGTATTTCTTTTCGATGCCCCGGAAGATGCGGGCGTAGGTCTTGCCGAGTTGCTTGCCACGCCGGATCATCGCGTTGTTGACCCGCTTGGCATAGAACTGGTTGAAGCTGAGCTTGAAGGATTTCTGGTTCCGGTCCAGCGAGACGACCTTCTTGCTGTATTTCACGTTCTTGAGAGACGATTCCACGACCCTTTGCTTGAGGCCGTAGCTTTGAGAATTTGCGATGAAAGCCTGTTTCCAGGCCTCAAAACCGCCCGGTCCGTTACCGCATGAGGCACTCCAGGCGGAGGGTGCGGACAAGAGAACAAACCCAAAGACGACTGCTGAAAGAAGGCGCATCGAAACCCCGTTGTGCCAATAAGAAGGTTGTCACCATTCTATCTGAAAAACCGCTAGCGTCATCCGCTAGATAGACGAAAATCGGCTCCGGCGGTGGACAAATCTAGCGCCGGTCTTTGCCTTACACCGGGAAATCAGGGCGTGTGCCGGATGAAATGGCTGTGAGAGGGCGCTCCGGGGTCAAGTGTGCCGGCGCTGTCGAAGTCGTTGTCGGCGTTGAATTCGATTTTCGGCAGAATTTCGAAACGGGCAATCGTTTCCCGGTGGCGATCGATCTCGTGTTGAAGGCGTGTTTCCAGGTCTTCCTTTGCCACCCCTTTGTGATAGCCGTGCACTCCGTGAACGACCCGGGGCACCAGTACGCTGAAACCCAGATAGCGCAGGGTGTAGGCCATCGGCCACAGCAGCAATTGAATGTCGCCTTCCTTGCCGTTATGGGCGCTTTCGCTCGCCTTGGAGCCGGTCGTGACGCAGAAAAGCACCGGCTTGCCCCTGAACTGGCCGGTGTCGAAACGGTTGGAGGTGTCGTGCAGGCCGCCGTTGGTCAGCACACGCTCGCACCAGCCTTTCAAAATTGCAGGCGGCGCGAACCACCAGACCGGAAAATGGAAAACGATCCGGTCCGCCTTGCGCAGCTTTTCGATTTCGTCGGCAACAATTTCAGGAAGGTTTCCGGTTCTGGAGGCGGCTTCCTGGGTTTTCAGGACGTCGTAGGGATCGGTAACGATGTCCGCTGCGTAGTGTTCTGCCCGCTCCGCCGGATCGAAACCGAGCTGGTAGAGGTCGGACCAAAGCACGTCGTCACCTTCGGCCCGGCAAGCGGCCTCGGTTGCGCGTGCCCAGGCGGCGTTGAAGGAGGTTTGCGCAGGATGGGCGAGAACAATGAGGGTGGTGGTCACGTGGTTGGACTTTCCGGAAAGGGCAACAAATCACGCAAGGGTTCTAACCGGTCTTTTCCGGTGTGGAAATGAGAACGGGCACGATGCTCGGGGAGCGAGACATCGTGCCCGTCATCAGCCGGTCCTGAGGCGCTTCTAGAACACGCCGCAGGTTTCGGCCGGGGGACTGAGAAAGGTTGGGGATCAGAACGGCAGCAGGATATCCAGGACCTGGTTGCCGACCCGGGGTTGTTGAACGTCGGTAATCTGGCCGCGGCCGCCATACCCGATCCGCGCTTCGGCGATTTGTTCGCTGGCGATGCGGTTGTCGGACGTGATGTCTTCAGGCCTGACGATACCGGCGACGATCAGTTCGCGGACTTCGAAGTTCACGCGCACTTCCTGCCGGCCTTCGATCACCATGTTGCCGTTCGGCAGAACCTGGGTCACCACGGCGGCGACTGTGGTCTGCAGGGTTTCGTTGCGGTCCACACTGCCGTCGCCGGAGAAGCTGGAGTCGCTGTTGACGTTGGCCAGATCGCTGGCGGCAGAACTTGCCGGCAGGAAGATGGTGTCGATCGCCGTGCCAAGAGCGCCACCGACGCCGGCGCCGCTGGATTCGCTGCGTTTACGCTCCGTCTTGTTCTCGATCTCGGCCTGATCGTCGATGGTGACGACAACGGTCAGGATGTCGCCAACCTGGCTGGCGCGCTGATCCTTGAAGAAGGCACGGCTGCCGGACTGCCACAGCGAGTTGGGATTGTAATGGGCCTGCTGCGGTTCGGGCATCGGCATCTGCACTGGCCGGTAGCCCGGAGTGGTGGTCGGATCCTGAATCGCGTTCAGGGCGGGTTGCTGGCCGACGTTCGCCAGTTTGTCGGCGGTGCCGCACCCTGCAGCGAGGGTGGAAAGGGCGATGCTTGCCAGCAGGTGTCTGGGAAAGGTGCTCAGCATTTAATTTTTCTCGCTGTTCAAGCTTGCGACAATCGGATTGGCGGCGTGAACGCGTACCTGGCCGCGGGAGGTAATCGTCGCCGGCACGATGCGCCGTGATTGCAGGTTCATGACATCGATCACGTCGCCCTTGGCGCCGCTATCCATGGCCTGGGCTCGCGAGGTCAGTTTCATGCCCGGCATGACGTAGGTCACCGTGATCTTCTCACCACGCTCGATCAGGATCGGGCGCTGAACGTCGTTGCGGGAGAGGGGGGCATTTGCGCGCAAGGTGGTGCGGGCCTGCTTGCCGACGATGTCTTCCACCTCGGTGAGGGCGCCTGCAGGGACCTTGGTGCGGGCTTCGCGAATGATGTTCAGGTCTTCTTCCCGGACGATGTCGCCACGGCGCACGGGCTGCACCAGAACCAGCACATCGACCATTTCGGTGGCAACGCCTGTCAGGATCAGCGGTTCCGTGCCGACTTCGACCGCCACGGTTGCCTGGATCGTGAAGCGGCCGTTCGACTGGTTCCACTCAACGCGGTCGATCCGGATCGGGTCGTGGACCTTGGGGTCGGCGAGAACCTCATCAGGTGCCTGCATCAGGCGGATGTCCAGGCGCTCGGTGTCGATGCCGGCATTGCGTTCCGCCAGGGCCTTGCGGGCAAGACCTGCGAGCTGGTCATGGTTCAGTCGTGTTGCGCCCCGATAGACGACGACTGTTCTCAGTCCGTCGGTGCCTGCGGTTTCCAGTCCGGCCGCGCGGGCCCGCTCGGCGACGACATCCGCTGGCACATTGCCGGAAGTCCCCATGTCAGGAGACCGGAACAGCGGTTTGGAAGCCAGCATTCCGGCATTGGAGTAGAAGTCGCCAACGGTCACGATGTCCGACAGGGTCATGACCTGCGACCGCAGGACCGGTTTTTCGCCCGCCGTTTCACTCGCCTGGGCCGGCAGGGCGAGGAAGCCCGCCAGCAACAGTCCGGATGCAGCTTTCAGCAGATGTCTCATCATCGTCTCAAGCCTCGGTCTTAGCGGAGGTTCGTGGTGGTGGAATACATCTCGTCGGCGGCCTGGATGATCTGTGAGTTCATCTCGTAGGCGCGCTGGGCGGAAATCAGATCGGCGATTTCCGTGACTGCATCCACGTTGGCCATTTCCAGAAAGTACTGCTGCACCGTGCCGTAGCTCTCGTCGCCCGGATTGCTGGTTTCCGGTGCGCCACTGGCGTCCGTCTCCAGGTAGAGGTTGTCGCCGATGGCTTCGAGACCGGCCTTGTTGACGAAGCGGGCAAGCTGGATCTGGCCAAGCTGCACCGTGTTGCCGGCCTGGTCGACGCCCTGAACGACACCGGTGTTTGAAATGGTGACGTCCTTCACCGTCTGCGGAATGGTGATGCCCGGATTGACGGAATAGCCGTCGATGGTCACGAGCTGTCCGTTGGCATCGCGTTCGAACGAGCCGTCGCGGGTGTAGGCCGTCGTTCCGTCCGGCATGTCGATCTGGAAGAAGCCTTCACCGCGGATGGCAAGATCCAGTTCCTTGCCGGTCTGTTCCAGGGAACCCTGGGACATGATACGGCCGGTGGCTGCGATCTTGACGCCGGAGCCGATCTGGATACCGGTCGGGACGATGGTGCCGGAATCGGACGTTTCCGTGCCCATGCGCCGGAGGTTCTGGTAGAGCAGGTCCTGGAAGTCGGCGCGCTGCTTCTTGAAGCCCGTCGTCCGCATGTTGGCGACGTTGTTCGAGATGACTTCGACGTTCAGTTCCTGGGCCTTCATGCCAGTTGCGGCAATATGAAGTGCTTTCATGGTAGTGATCCCTTAAAGGCTCTTAGGCCTGCAGCTTGCCGAGGGTGGAGATCGCCTGCTGGCGCAACTCATCCAGGTCTTTCACGATTTTGGCAGTGGAGTCGTAGGCGCGCGTCACTTCGATGAGGCGCGTGACTTCCGTGATGCCGTAGACGTTTGACCCTTCGACGGCGCCCTGGACCATTCGGACTTCCTGGGCCGGTATCGGGTCCTCACCCTTGAACATTGTGTTGCCGATCTTCTCCAGGGTCCGCGGATCCTCGAAATCGACGACCTTGATGCGGCCGCGAATGCCCAGACGTGTTGAAATCGTGCCGTCCTGTGCGATCTCAACACGGCCGTCCTCGGCGTTGAAGGAGATCGGGCCCTGGTCTGTCATGACCGGACTTCCATCTGCCGAGATCAACTGGCCGGTCGAGTCGAGTCGGAACGCGCCGCTGCGCGTGTAGGCTTCGGTGCCATCGGGCATCTGCACAGCGAAAAAACCGTCGCTGTTGAGGGACAGGTCGAATTCATTACCCGTCATCTTGATCGGACCATGCGTGAAGTCGGTCCGTGTCGTGAACATGTCGACGTAGGAAATGGCGCGGTCCTGCGGCTCAAAAGCCGAGCCGTCTGCCACTGGCATGACGTATTCCGCAAAATGCAGATTCTGCGATTTGAACCCGGATGTATTGATGTTCGCCATGTTGTTGGCGATCACATCCAGATGGTTCCGCAGGATCGATTGCCTTGATAAGGCAACTAGTTGAGCGTTCTCCATAGTGAACGGTTCCCTTCGTGCTCCCCGAGTAAGCCGGCCGATCTCCCCAGATCCGCTGGCTCGTTAAGGTTAATGCACGAGGCGTGCCAGTTTTTAAATCCTTGGGAAATCTGGGTAAAAATCAAATGGGGCGGGTGCATGCGGCAAGAGATTCCGGCAGAAGTTAACCACTTGGCAATTTTTGCCCGGTGACTCGCGTTAATGGCTCGGTAACCATTCGTTAACCATTAACTCTTTAGTAATAAATAAGCGCGCGCGAGCGCCTGCAGATCGGAGTGCGGAATGACGGATGAAAATGCCGCAGCCGGAGAAGACGGCGAGGATGGAGCTGAAGCTGGTGGCGGTGGCCGCAAGAAGAAGCTGATCCTGTTCGGCGGCATCGGTCTGGTGGTTCTGCTGGCTGCAGGCGGGGCGGGCTATTACTTCCTGATGGGGTCGAGCGCACCTGCGCCGGTTCCAGGAGATGCCGAGTCGCCGCAGGAAGTGCAAAAACCGGTGGTCTTCTACGACCTGCCGGAAATGACGGTGAATTTGGCGACGGAAGGGCGTACGACCTATCTGAAGGTCCGGATTGCCCTCGAAGTCGAGAACCGCGCAATGATCGACCAGATCCAGCCGTATCTGCCGCGGATCCTGGATGCGTTTCAGATCTATCTGCGCGAGCTTCGCCCCGCGGACCTGGAAGGGTCTGCCGGTTTGTTCCGCCTGAAGGAAGAATTGCTCAGACGGATCAATCTGTCGGTCTATCCGGCGAGAGTTGAAGGGGTGCTGTTCAAGGAAATCCTTGTCCAGTGACTTTATAGATGGCTGATATCGACGACGATGATGACCTGTCCGAAGAGGACATGGCCGATGCCTGGGGAGCCGCTCTTGCAGAGCAGGGCGCCGGCAGTGACGACGACGAAGATCTCGCCGCGGCGTGGGGTGCTGCTCTAGAGGAGCAGGGCGCTGGCAGTTCCGACGACATGGCGGCCCAGTGGGCGGCCATGATCGACGACAGCGAGCCGGATCTGGAAAACGCCACGCGCGGTGCCGACCGTGTCCTGAACCAGGAAGAAATCGACAACCTCCTCGGCTTCAACATCGAGGACACGATTGCGGGCGACCAGAGCGGCATCCGCGCGCTGATCAACTCGGCGATGGTCTCCTACGAGCGTCTGCCGATGCTCGAAATCGTGTTCGACCGTCTGGTGCGTCTGACGACCACTTCCTTGCGCAACTTCACGTCCGACAACGTGGAAGTATCGCTCGATTCCATCAGCTCGGTCCGGTTCGGCGATTACCTGAACTCCATTCCGCTGCCGGCCATCCTGGGGGTCTTCAAGGCCGAGGAATGGGACGGTTTCGGCCTGATTACCGTCGAGTCCAGCCTGATCTATTCGATCATCGACGTGCTTCTGGGCGGCGGGCGCGGCACCTCGGCAGTGCGTGTCGAAGGCCGGCCCTACACCACGATCGAAACCGGTCTGGTCCAGCAGATGGTGGCGCTGATCCTTCAGGACGCCGAGCACGCCTTCGCCCCCTTGTCCCCGGTTCACTTCAACCTGGAACGTCTGGAAACGAACCCGCGCTTTGCCGCGATCTCCCGGCCCGCCAACGCCGCTATTCTCGTCGAACTCAGAATCGACATGGAAGACCGGGGCGGGTCCGTTGAAATCATGATGCCCTATGCAACGCTGGAGCCGATCCGCGATCTGCTGCTGCAAATGTTCATGGGGGAAAAATTCGGCCGGGACCCGATCTGGGAAGGCCACCTTGCGACCGAAATTCACGCCGCCGAAGTCGAGGTCGATGCCGTACTTTATGAGACTTACCTGCCGCTCGGGCGGGTGCTCAGCCTGGATGTCGGTCAGACGCTTGTCTTCGACAAGGAGCCGACCGACCCGGTGATGATCAAATGCGGAAACATTCCACTGACCGAGGGAACGCTCGGTAAAGTGGACGATTCCATTGCCATCCGCGTCGCAAAGAACTTGCGCAAGCCAAAAATGACGCTGGCCGCCTTCGAACGCGCCATGCAAAGCGAAATGGGGGACCAATGAGCGCATTGCCACTCGGAATGATCATTGAAGGACTGGTTGCGGTTCTTCTGGTGATCACCATCGGCTACTGCTTCACACTGAACAGCCGCCTGCAGCGGTTGCGAGCCGATGAAGAGGTGCTTCGGGCAACCATTTCGGAGCTGATGACGGCAACGGAAATTGCCGAGCGCGCCATTCTCGGCCTCAAGACAACCGCTGCGGAAGCCGACAAGACCCTCGGGAGCCGTCTTAAGCAAGCGGAAACCATGTCTCACACTCTTGCCGAACAAGTCGGCGAAGGTGAGTTAGTATTCGCCAGGATATCGCAGATTGCGGAGGCCGCCCGTTCGGCCGCACCGCAAAGGGAAGCGGTGACGAGAAGCGATCCCTATGCGGCTGCGCCGCAACCGGAACCGCAACAACAATACGCGCATCAGGCTGCGGGCTACGGCCAGGCAGCTCCGGCAGTCGAGCCGGAGCGCCGCAGAAGCAGCCGGGCTTCCGACATCCGCAGTGCTGCGGCGGAAGCGACAGCGCGGCTGGAACAATTCCGTAAAAGGAACGGTGCTGCTGCATGAATGTAAGACTGCTGCCTTTGTTGGGGATTTCGGCAAGCGCCCTGCTGGCCCTGAAGCTGCTTGGCTTCGCACTGGGCCCACAGAGCAGCAACCTGCCCATCAACGGCGCAGTCGCTCAGGAAACGCCGGGGGACGGCAGCGGCGACGCGGCAGAGCCAACTGCGGAGATGGCCGCGGATGGTCCGCCGCCGCCACCACCGCCGCCTGGTGGAGGGGGCGATGAGCCGGTTTTGCCGGACAGTCTTGAAATCGGTGGCTCGGCCGCCGAACGCGCGGTTCTGGAGAGCCTCGGCAGGCGGCGTGAAACGCTGCAGGAGCATGAAGGCCAGCTCGACCTGCGCGAAAAGCTGTTGCAGGCCACCGAAGAGCGCATCCAGAAGCGGGTCAACGAGCTGAAAAAGCTTGAGGAGCGTATCGAGGCTGCGGTCGGACAGAAGCAGGAGAAGGAAGAAAGCGAGATCGCCGGCCTGGTGACCATGTATGAGAGCATGAAGCCAAAGGATGCCGCGCGGATCTTCAACCGGCTGAGCCTGCCGGTCCTGCTGAAGGTGGTGCGTCAGATGAAACCTCGCAAGATGGCGGATATCCTCGGGAAAATGGATCCCGAAGCGGCCGAACGCCTGACCGTGGCAATCGCCAGCGCCTCGCCAATTCCCGCCGAGGACGCAAAACCGGTGCAGGCACAGGCGCAGGTGCCGGAGACGCTGCCGAAAATTCCGTCAAACTGACCGGAAAGGCGGGATTCCCGCGTATCGCGTAAGGGCACGTTAACAAGACCTGACTAACAATAGTGTGTTGGCGTCATCCGAGGACAGAACATCTTGCCAGGACCTTTCCTGACATCCCAGACCGGCGGAACTCCCGCGTTTGCGGGCGGGGTGCGTGTTTTCGCGCATCTGCTGGCTGCCATCTGGCTTGGTCTTGTCTGTCTGACCGGGGCCGCCCTGGCCCAATCCGAAAATCTGGAACCGGTTGATCTGAGCGTTTCCCAGGAAGAGGGCTATGGCCGTATCGTCCTGACGTTCAAGGACCGCACCCTGCTGCCGATCTATGACGCGGTCATCACCGGCGGGGTCTTGCGGATCTCGTTCGAAGATCCGATCGACATCAATGTCGATGACGTTCCGCTGGATCTCGGCAATTATGTCACCATTGCCCGCCGCGATCCGGACGGCAGCGCCATCCGGTTTGCGCTGAAGAACCAGTTTCAGATCAATACGCTGGAAGCCGGTGAAAAGCTGTTTGTCGATATCCTGCCGCTGGACTGGCAGGGCTTGCCGCCGGGGCTTCCCGACGATGTCGTTCGCGATCTTGCCAAGCGCGCCGAAGAGGCGATGCGCAAGGTTCGTGCGCTTGAGCAGGCGCGGCTGAAGGCGCAGGAAGGCCCCGAAGTTACCCTCCATGTGGGCGAACACCCGACCTTCACCCGTCTGGTGTTCGACTGGTCGATCAAGTTCGATACTGCATTCGTGCGTGAAAACGACATCATCAAGGTGACGTTCAATCATCCGGCACAGCTCGACATTGCCCATTTGCGCGCGCATCTGCCCCAGGGCGTGATCGACGCGACGTCCTTCCTGGACCAGGGCAAGCTGAAATTCCTGATGCGTGTCGAGCCGTCCGTCGACATCCGGGCGTTCCGCGAGGAGCAGACCTACGTCATCGACGTGACGCCGGAGAACATGGAAGTCAACGATCCGGCAAATGCGCTGATCAACAAGGAACTGTCCGTCGAGGACAATGAAAACCGCAAGAACATGATTACCGCGCCGGGCCTGCGGGACACGCGTGAGGTGAAGGATCCGCGCGGAAACCCGCGGACTGAGGCTGCCTCGTCAACGGGTGGCGGGGCGTTGAAGGAATCAAGGGCCGATGAATCTCCGGCCTATCTCGTGGTTCCTCTGGGAAGCAGCAAGACGGACGAAGGCGCACAGGCTCCGCAAGCGCCGCAGCCGACACCTGGCGAAGTTCCAGGCCCGTCTGCATCGCTTCAGGCCGAGCCGGATCCGGAAGCTGGCCGGGCGGAAGGTCCGGTTCAAACACAGCTAGCCATGGTTCCGCGAGCCAAGCCGCTTTCGCAGGATGATGCGCCACCGGGACCAGGTGACGGGACCAAGATCGCAGCCGCAGGTGTTGACGACCTCCCGACCGCTTCGGCGGTCGAAACGCTTCCTGCACCAGAGCTTGCAGCCGCAGTACTGCCGGCCTCTTCCGAGGGGGTCGTGGAGGGGCTGACGACAGCCACCATTCCTGCAACGGCACCGGCAACGGCGCCCTCTGGCGAAACCGGGGCTGCGAACCCGTCCGGAGATAGCCCGATTATTGTTGCCCAGGCTACTGATCCCGGTGCGTTGCCGCTGAACGAAGTGCTTCCGCAAGATGGCGAAATCGTCCGGGAGGCCCCGATGCTGGACCTCTCGACCCAGCAGATCAACGATCAGCAACAGGAAGCTCCGCCCGAGAACAACGGTATTCCGACCTTGCAGCCGGTTGAGACAATCAACCGTGGCAGCCAGCCGAATGCGCCTTATGGCGCGGCGCCGGTTCAGATCCTCAACTCGCCGACACTCGGCGGCAGTGAAGTTCCAGCCGGAATACAGCTGCCCGGCCAGCAACAGTCCGCGCCGGAAACCTGGCGTGCCAGCGGCGGGCAGGACCTGAAAGAGCGTCCGTCGCCGGAACAGCCGCCGGAAAATTTCGCTGAAGAAGTTCGCAATTTCGTTTCCGCCGAAGCCCGGCGCATCGGCAATACGGTCCGGGTGGTGTTTCCGTTCTCCGAGCCGGTTTCCAGTGCGGTGTTTCGCCGTAACGACAGCATCTGGCTGATTTTCGATACCGATGCCACGATCGACACCAGAGGGATGGTATCGGCGTTGGCCGAAACGGCGGAAACCATCGAGGTTCAGCAATTCGACGATTACCAGATCCTGCGCATGGATATGACCGATCCGGTGCTGGCCACCGTCGGGGTCGACGGGAATGCCTGGTCGCTTGTGATCGGCGATCTGATCCTGGAGCCGTCCATTCCGCTGCAACTGGAACGGAACGTGCGGGGCGACGGCGGCTCCGTGCTGCGCGTGCTCTATCAGAATCCGCAGAACATCCGGCAGGTGACCGACCCGTTCGTGGGCGACACGATTTCACTCGTCACCGGGTTCGGTCCGCCGCGCGGTCTGTTGAAACCTCAGACGTTTGTCGATCTGGATGCGCTTAGTTCCGCGCAAGGCATCGCTGTCGTGCCGAAGTCCGATGGTCTGAAGATGAAGATCATCGGTGATGACGTGATCATCGAAAAGGAAGGCGGTCTTGCGCTCTCCAGCCAGCACCTGCGCGGCGGGACCGGGTCGGGCAGCACGATCGTCGATCCGGAGGACGGCAACTTCATCGAATTCGTTTCCCTGAGCACGGAAGGGCCGGGCGCTTACCGCACTCGCCTGCAGGAGCTTCAGGACAAGCTGGCGAAGTCTCCGGCAGGCAAGCGGCGCAAGCCGCTGATGGCACTGTCGCGGTTCTATCTGGCACATCAGTTCGCTCAGGAAGCGCTGGGGTTGATGAAGCTTGCGCTGGAGGAAGAACCAGCCCTTGCCGAAGACAGCTCCTTCAATCTCATGATGGGAGCTGCCCAGACCCTGGCAAACAGGCCCGACATCGCGTTTGCTCATTTGAACCGGCCGGACCTGAAGAACAGTCCTGATGCCGCAGTCTGGCAGACGATTGTCGATGTGAAGCTGGGCAACTGGACATCCGCGCGCATTGCAATGCCAAGAGGGCGGGCCGTGGTCGGCAACTATCCTCCGGCGATCCAGACCGAATTCAAGCTTGCCGCCGCCCAGGCCATGGTTGAGGTCAATGATTTTGGCGTTGCCAACGGCATGCTGGCGGAGATCGAGCCTGCCGAAGTGACGCGGACGCAGGCTGCCCGCTACGATATCCTGCGGGGCCGCGTTGCCGATGCTTCCGGCCGGTCGCAGGAAGCGCTGACCGTGTTCGACCTCGTGACCAAGTCCGACGACCGGCCGCGCGCGGCTGAAGCGGAATACCGGGCCCTCCGGATCCGCTATCGGGACGGCGAACTTACCATTGATGAGGCCATCGACCAGCTTGCAGGGCTGGCAACGTCCTGGCGCGGCGATGAAATCGAATTGAAGACCCTGCGGTTCCTGGCGCAGCTCTATGCTGAACAGGGCCAGTACCGCGAAGCCTTCGAAGCCATGAAGTCTGCTGTTCAGGCCGAGCCAGACGCGGACACCACACGGTTGCTGCAGGAAGAAATGAACGGCCTTTTCAATGCGCTGTTCCTGGACGGCAAGGCGGATGAAATGCCGCCGGTGAAGGCGCTGGCTCTCTTCTATGATTTCCGGGAACTGGTGCCGATCGGCCGTCAGGGCGACGAGATGGTCCGCCTTCTGGCCAAGAGACTGGTGGAAGTCGATCTGCTGGACCAGGCCACGGAACTTTTACGCCATCAGGTCGATAACCGGCTGAAAGGCGCTGCCCGAGCGCAGATCGCCGCGGATCTGGCCGCGATCTATCTGATGGACCGCAAGGCCGAAGAAGCCCTGCGCGTGCTCAACCGGACGCGGCAGGCAAGCTTGCCCTCGACACTCGAGCGTCAGCGCAACATCGTTGAAGCCCGCGCGCTGACCGAAAGCGGACGCCCCGATCTTGCGCTGGAACTGGTTCGCAACATGCGCGGGTCCGACGTCGACCGGCTGCGGGCGGATACGTTCTGGGCAGCCGAAAGCTGGCGGGACGCGGGTGAGCAACTGGAAGCCATGCACGGCTCACGCTGGTCCGACAACATCCCGCTGGACGATCTGGAACGCCGGGACATCCTGCGGGCGGCGATCGCCTATTCCCTTGCGGGCGACCAGCTCAGCCTGGAGCGGCTGCAGACGAAATACATGAGCAAGATGTCCGACAGCCCGGAGGCCACGTCCTTCGAGGTCGTCACGCGGCCTATCGAAGCGCAGGGCGTCGAGTTTCTCGAGGTTGCCAACCGGCTGGCCGACATCGATTCCCTGGAAACCTTCCTGAAGGAATATCGGCGCCAGTACATGTCGCCTGACCGCAGCCCGGATCAGTCTGCGGCTGCTCCGGTTACGGACGAAACGGCTGGCTGACGCGATCGCCTGATAGACGCGGATATGTTTCAGGCTGCGCCCGTCGTCGGGTTGTGGTCGGGCAATTTCCGGCCAGATCTTGCATCACAAGGGGCTACTGTCGTTTCCAGACAGGCACCTTCTCGCAACGAGACGCAGCCGCAGACGATGGGCTGATTGCCTTTCGCGCAGCCTAATCACCTGTGGTGAGCACAGCGGGCAAGGAACATCTTCAGGGAAGTTGAGCCTGGGTCAGGTGGCTGCTTTCAGCAGCGCCTGGGACGGCGGCTGGCCAGGATTCTGGCGCGGTTTCTTGAGTTCGGACTTGTAGCGCATGACGAGTTCGGGAATGGAGCGGGTGCTCCGGTCCAGCCACTCGCAGCGCGCCTTCAGGAAATCGCGATAGGTCTTTTCGTGGATGCCCGTCTGCAGCATCAGGCGCATGATCGCACCGTCTGCATCGGACTTCAGCGTGTCGGAAACAACCTCGTCGGCGAGGTTGATCTTGCGGCTGATCAGCCAGATGGCCGCATCAAGACGGCCTTCTTCGAACAGTGTCCGCAGAATTGCATCGAAGGAGAGTTCCCCGTTGGCAATCTGGATGCTGGCCTCGTGGCGCGAGTAGGTGACGCCGTCGAGATCGATGCTGCCATCGTGCCGCTCTTCGATGGTTTTCGCCAGGCGCTGAAGTTCGCCGGTTTCCAGTGCCTTCTTGAGGGGAGGAGGGATCAGCGGACAGTTGCTTTCCAGAATATCCATCTGTGTTTGCAGAAACTCTTCGTCCTCCATTGCGCGTCTTGCGATGCCGGCGAGCACGTCGGCTTCGGTGTTCGCGAAGATCAGGAGAGCCAGCGTGCCGCGGACGGAAAAAGGGGCCTCCATATTGTGGAGGAGCTCGTGCACCACATCGCGGCTGGCCCGCGCGATCATGGTGTCGGTCATCTCTTCGGAGAGATCAGACCTCCTCGCGGCTGACTTGCGCTTTTCGTTGCCGCCGCTTTTCGCGATCTGCATGAGGCCGTTCTGGCTGATCATCGGCGAGCATTCGATCACCGGCTCAGACAGTTCATAGTCTTCCTGTGCAAGCCTGTCCGCAAGATCCGGGATGATGCGGTCGGTCTTTGCAAGGCGTACCACGAGTTCGTAACGTGCGGCGCGGTCGAGCTGGTCGAAGACCGAAAGAACAATATGCGAGAACAGTTCCCGCTCCATCTCGGTCGGCTCGTGTTCTTCCGAACGCGCATATTCACCGACGAGGGTGCGGATGAGCTTTGATCTCGCCTCCGGCTCTTTGATCCGGGCGAGCTGTTCTAACTGTTCTCTTAACACTGTCCTGCCGATATAAACGATGGGGCACAGATGTGGCCCGCACGGCTGTAACTATTACAGTCCTATCTTAATTTTCTTCTACTTTTAACGACTTGGCTTGCTGCTTCAGCCGCCGCCAAAGCTTTTCACCAGAGAGCCGGCAACGAGGTTCCAGCCGTCGACGAGTACGAAGAAGATCAGCTTGAACGGAAGAGAGATTACCACCGGCGGCAACATCATCATACCCATGGACATCAAAACAGATGCAATCACGAGGTCGATGATCAGAAACGGCAGGTAGAGCAGGAAGCCGATTTCAAAGGCGCGCCGCAATTCCGAAATCATGAAAGCCGGAACCAGCGTGGCCATGGAGAGATCTTCCGGACTTTCCGGCGCTTCCTCTGCTCCGGAAAGTTCCTCAAACAGGGCGAGGTCCTTTTCGCGGACCTGGGACAGCATGAACGTGCGGAACGGATCGGAGGCGCGTTCGAAGGCCTGCTCCAGTTCAATGTCCCCATCGATGAGCGGCTGAACGCCGGCATCGTAGGAGGCCTGCAGTGTCGGCATCATGATGAAGGCCGACAGGAACAGCGCAAGGCTGACCATGACCATGTTGGGCGGAGCCGTCTGCAGTCCGATTGCGGACCGCAGCAGCGACAAAACCACCACGATACGGGTAAAGCTGGTCACCATGACGAGAATAGACGGCGCCAGCGACAGGACGGTCAGAAGGATGACCATCTGGACGGCGCGTTCCGTCAAGGTGGTGTCTTCGCCGAAACCGACCGAAATTTCCTGCGCCGCAGCCGGGCCAACCAGAACCGCAAGCAGTGCGGTCAATATAAGCAACAAGCGGACAAGGCCGCTTGGGCGCCGGAGCGATTGGAAGCGTATCATCCGTTTGACTGTCCACCCAGTTCGTCCAGGATCTTCGCCATTTCTTCCTCGATGGGGTTTCTGTCGCCAAGTCCGGCCGATGGCCTGACCGGAGCCTTCACCGGGGGAGCGGAGGTCATCACTGGAGTGCTGGAAACCGGCGCGGCCGGTGCAACCGTCGCGGCGGACGTTACGGTTGCCGTCGCGGTTTTTTCCTGGGAGTCTTCACTCGTTTCGGCAAATGGTTCTTCGGACTGCGGCTCTGGCGTGCCGGCGGTTTCCGCCTGTGCCTGCGCTTGCACCGATGCCGGAGCGGGTTCCGGGCTCTGTGCCGGAGCTGGGGCGGAAGGTTCCGGAACATCTTCCAGAAGATCGCCGATATCCAGGGTTATCTCCCTGGACGGGCCATCCCCCTCGGCAGATTGAGCCTCGCTCGAAGCGCCGCTTTCAACGGTTGGAGCAGCGGTCTGGGCCGTGTCTTCCTCTTTGTCCGTGCTGGCTTCGACAGCCTCGGCTTCTTCCGTCAGCGAAAGCGCGTCGGATGCCTGCTGTTCAGATGCCGTTTGGTCATTCGCGTCTGCTGGTTCTTCCTGCTGCGGCGCAGCGAAAGCCGATTGGTCTGGCGTCGGCGTATTTTCCTCAGAAGGGGCTTTGTTTTCCTCTGCAAGCTGAGGGCTTGCGACTGCCACCGTGGCTGCTGCAAGCACCGGCTCCACCTTGTGGTCCGTCTGGAGCGGTTCAACAGGCTTTAAGAGTGCGGTCTTGGCGCGCGCGGCCGGGCCCGATGCCGGCGGTGAAATGGTGCCGCCATAGGACGGACGGTCCCGGGCAGTAAAGGGACGCGCAAGAGATTTCAGTGTGGAAGCGGCCCTGCTTTCCTGTGGCGCGGAGGCGGCCGAGACGGCAGGGCGCACTTCAGGAGCTTTTGCCGTTGTTGCGGCCGGTTCGCTTGGCTGGATGTCTGTCTCCAGAGTCGCGGTGATATCAACCTTTGGCTCACTGGCACTTTGAGGCGCCTGAACCTCCTGAACCGGAGGAACGGGTTCGGCTGCTTTCGGCATTGCCCTGTTGAAGCCGTTCTGGGTCGCGGCGCGCAAGAGGTCGCTCGCGCGGCTCAACCCTCCACCTACCGCCGGGCTGGCTGCCGGACTGGCTTTGGGCGCGGCCGGCTGTTGAGCGGAGGAAGGGGCGGCGGCTGCGGGGGCCGGAGCAGGAGCGGTCTCCACTGCACGCGCTGCCATCGGCCGGGCAACCGTGGGTTCAGCGTAACTGCGCGTCGGTGCTGCCGGAGGCGTGGTCGGGCTGGGGGCAGAAGGTGTGACGGTTGCGGGGGCCGCCGCGGCCGGTGCCTTGTAGGCAGGTGCCACGGGCGTTGAAGGCTGTGCCGGGGCAGGTGCCGGAGAAAAGGATGCGGCTGGCTGCGGTGCTGGCGTGGCAGGTTGCGGTGCCGGTTCGGGAGACTGTACAGGCGTGCGGGCCTGAACGGCGGGAGCTGCGGCTTCTTCGTCCGGGAGAAGTTCGTCCGGCCGCGCCGGAATTTCCGGTCCGGGTGCGAGTGCGGCCTTCACCGGCATTGCCATGCCGGAGGGCGCCGGGGCGTGGTGCCCGGTCCGGGCCTGGGTCAGGGGCGTGTTGCGGATGATGTTCTGTTCCACAACCACGTCGCTCGGCCCGCCGACCAGGATGAGATGTTCTATGTTGTCCCGGCGAATGAGCAGCAGCCGGCGACGGGCATCGACCGTGGCACTGTCCATGATGGCGATCCGGGGCTGCCGGTTGCGGCTTTGCGGGGCACTGGCGCCCATCAGGCGCTTCAGAATGAAAATGAAAAGGCCGAACAGCAGCAGCACGACGGCCAATGCCAGGATAACTGCGATTGCCTGCGTGATGCCCCCGCTCACGTTAAATGTGGTCTCAATCCAATTGTACATCTTATCCTCGTGCCGCCCCGCTTGCGGTTTGATCGCGTTTGCCGGTTACTCCGGTTTTTGGCCTCAATTGGGGAGGTTGGCCTTTATCCCCAGTAATTCCGGCTGTTGCGCCGGTGCAGGCTCCTATGCCGCAAACCTCTCGGCTTTTTCGTGTTTCCTGGTGGCGGCGAGTGTGTTTTGCCCCGTCGCCACTGGTTCGGCTGCTTGCTGATACACTTCGAATCTCTCTAGGACTTGAAGTTAACAGAAGCAGGCAAATTTTGCCTGTCGGCGGTGCCGCTCTTTTTGCGAAATGCAAAGGAATGTTGCCTCCTCCACTGGTTTTTGAAGGGTTCTGGTCGCAAGTGGTAAACGGCTGTTAACTTTTCATTAACTATTTGAGCGGCAATCATTGCCGAGTTGGTTAACGAATGGTGAATCGGAATGGCCATAACGGATCTGCCGCTGTTCCAGGCATTGAAGTCCAAGATGCAGTGGCACCAGACGAGACAGAGCGTGCTGGCACAGAACATCGCCAATGCCGATACGCCCGGTTACATGGCGCGGGATGTGAAGGAGTACTCTTTCAAGGACCACATTGGCCGGCAGTCGCTGAACCTGTCGACGGATACGACTGCATCCGGCCATATCCGCGGCAGCCTGGGCGCGACCGATAAGGCAAAGATCGAGGAAGACGACACCTTCGAAGTCACACCAAGCGGCAACAGCGTCAATCTGGAAGAGCAGATGATGCACATTACCGAGAACCAGATGGACTATCAGGCCGCAACGACGCTTTACACCAAGGGACTGGGTCTGATCCGTACGGCACTTTCCAAAAGTGTATGAGGCAAGGCAGCACAAGCTAAAGGACCGATAACATGGACCTGATCAAATCCCTGTTCATCTCGGCAAGCGGGCTGAGAGCGCAGAACGGGCGCATGCGCATCATCGCGGAGAACATCGCGAATGCGAACTCCACCGCGAAGACCCCGGAAGAACTGCCGTACCGGCGCAAGATTCCGACCTTCAAGAGCCATTTCGACAGGGAAATGGGGGCGGATATGGTCGAGTTGGGCAAGATCGCCGAAGACAACACGGATTTCCGTTCGGTGCTGATGCCTGGCCATCCGGCAGCCGATGCCAACGGGTACGTGCTTCAGCCCAACGTCAATACCCTGATCGAAACGACGGACATGCGCGAGGCGCAGCGGTCCTATGAAGCCAATCTGAACGTCATCGATTCCACGCGGAAGATGCTGCAGAGAACCATCGATATCCTGCGCGCCTGAGCGGCAGTCCTAATCCGGGAAGGGAGCCAAAGTCATGTCTACTCCGTCGATCGCAAATAACGCCTATCAGATGGCCGCCAAGCTGCAGCAGCAGGCACGGGCGATCGAGGACAAGGCAGGCGCTCCCGAAGTTGCCGGTCTCGATTTCGGTGCGTTGGTGAATGAGGCTGTCGGCGGCGTTGTCGACAAGGGCCGCGTGGCCGATGACAAGGCTGTCGGCCTTGTCGAGGGCAAGGCGGATGTGGTCGACGTGGTCACCGCCATCGCCGAAACGGAAGTTGCCCTGGAAACGATGGTCGCCGTGCGCGACAGGGTGATTTCCGCCTATGAGGAAATCATGCGGATGCCGATCTGATATGAAGAGGCATGGGGGCCTGTCATGACCGGTGGTGAAGTTCTCGATCTCGCCCGGGAAGGCGTTTGGACCATGATCCTGGTGGCAGGCCCAGTCATGATTGTCGGCCTTCTGGTGGGCGTCGTTATCGCCCTGTTCCAGGCGCTGACGCAGATCCAGGAAATGACGCTGGTTTTCGTGCCCAAGATCCTTGCGATCTTCGTGACAATCCTGATTTCGCTGCCCTTCATGAGCCAGGTTCTGGAGGCCTTCATGAGCAGGGTTGCCGAAATGATCCTGACCACCGGTTAGGACGTGGCCCTTCATGACCATTCAGCTCGATTATCTGCCGAACGTCGCTACAATCTTCATGCTGATGTTCGCGCGTCTGGGCACGATGGTCATGCTGCTGCCGGCCCTTGGCGAAAGCACGATCCCGACCCGGTTCCGGCTGACAATTGCCCTGGCGCTGACCATGGTTCTTTATCCCGTCGGGTCGCAGTATTATCCGGTCGAGGTGACGTCAAACACCTACCGGATGATTGCGCTTCTGTTCGGGGAAGTCGCCATAGGCCTTGGGATCGGTCTGTGCGCCAAGATGATCACTTCCGTTCTGCAGATCGCAGGCATGATCATGGCCAACCAGTCCGGCCTTGCTTTCGCGCTTGGCACCGATTTCGCCAACCAGGGCCAGCAGGGGGCGCTGTTCGGCAACTTCCTGTCGATCCTCGGCATCACGCTCGTTTTCGTCAGCGACAGCCATTACCTTGTAATTGCCGCGCTCCACGACAGTTTCATGATCTTTCCACCGGGACTGGCGCCGCCTGTGGGCGACTTTTCCCAGAACGCGACGGAAACAGTCGCACACGTGTTTTCCATAGCGGTGCGCATGAGCGCGCCTTTTCTGGTTGTCGGTCTCGTTTTCTATTTTGGCCTTGGCCTGCTCAACAAGCTGATGCCGCAGATGCAGATCTTCTTTATCGCCATGCCCGTGAATATCGCGATCGGGCTGTTCATGCTCATGGTGCTGATCACGACCCTGATGATGTTCTATCTGGACCATTTTCAGGAAGCGCTCGGCAAGTTCATCGTGGGGTAGCGCTGCGCAATGGCAGACGATAGCGACGACTCTGAAAAAACAGAGGACCCCACGCACAAGCGCCTGAAAGAGGCGCATGACAAGGGGGACGTACCGAAATCTCAGGAAGTCAGCACCTGGTTCACCTTGGCCGGGGCGACGCTGATGATTGCGATTTTCGCGCCCAGCACCGCCGTGTCGCTGGGGGAGATGATGAAAGGCTACCTGGAGCACGCGCACCAGATCGCAGTGGACGGTTATGCGCTCAAGGCCTTGTGGCGGGACACCGGTCAGTCGGTTGCCCTTATTGTCGGCATTCCGCTTCTGGCGCTGGTGATCATGGCCGTGGCGGGCAATCTTGTGCAGCACCAGCCACTGCTGACAGCGGAGACGATCAAGCCGAAACTGTCCAAGGTCTCGCCGGCATCTGGCTTCAAACGCCTGTTCTCATCCGAGAGCCTGGTGAACTTCGCCAAAGGCATGATCAAGATTTCGGTGGTCGGCGCCATCATGGTGGCCGTGATGTGGCCGCACCGCGACGAAGCGGAAGTGATGGTCTTTGCCGATACGAACATCATTCTGGAGGAAGCCAGGATCCTGATCCTGCAGCTTCTGTCTGCCGTTCTGGCGGTGATGACGGTCGTTGCAGGAGCCGACTTCATCTACCAGCGCAACAAATGGTTCAACAAGCAGAAGATGTCGCTGCGCGAGGTCAAGGAAGAATACAAGCAGACGGAAGGCGATCCGCAGATCAAGGGCAAGATCCGTCAGCTGCGCATGGAACGCTCGCGCAAGCGCATGATGTCTGCCGTGCCGCAGGCAACGGTGGTGGTAACGAACCCGACGCACTATGCTGTGGCGCTGAAATACGAAGAGGGCATGGGCGCGCCGCTCTGCCTTGCCAAGGGAACGGACGCAATCGCGCTTAAAATTCGGGAAATTGCCAAGGAAAGCGATATTCCGGTCGTCGAAAATCCGCCCCTTGCACGCGCGCTTTATGCGACGGTCGAAATCGACCAGGAAGTACCAGAGGAACACTACAAGGCGGTTGCCGAAGTCATCGGCTTCGTCTTCCGCATGCGCAAGCGCGCATCCTGGCGCTCCAACTAAGTTGCTCTCAAGGAAAGCGGTCTGAAAAAGTCCGCTGCAAACAGGTGAATTTCAACAGGACTTGGTCGCATATCAGTTGAAATCGGTTATTAAGCACAGAATGCTTATGAACGGCCCCTTCAAGAACCGAATCGGGCCCGGGAGACAGGATTGATGAGTGACATGGACGGGGCACCGAGCGGGCCAATGATCAGCCGCCCGGAACGTTCCGGGAATATAGGCCTTCTCATAGGTCTCGCACTGCTGCTCGTCGGCGCTGCTGCTGCCTTTGCTGTCATGGATCGCGAAGTGGCGCAGCCGTTCATTCTTGCGCTGCTCGGTATCCTGGCCGTTGTGGGTGTTTTCTGCCTGTTTGCCGGAGCCATCGGGTTTCTGCGTCTGTCTGCCCGCCCGGGTGAAGCCAACCCGCTGGCGTCCGCTTTTGTCGATACGCTTGAGGACGGGGCTCTCATTACCGATCTGGACGGCCGGCTCGTCTATGCCAACAAGGCCTATGCGGATCTGACCGGCGCTGAAACCGCCGCCGACATCCGTGTGGTCGAGCGCGTGTTTTCGTCCGATCCGGATGCCGCCGACGCCATTTTCCGCCTCTCCCAGGCCATGCGCGACAGCCGCAGGGCACAGGAAGAAATCCGCATGCCGTTCCCGCTTGGCCGGGCAGACGGCGCGGCGCGCTGGTACCGGGTGTCGGTACGGCCGCTGCAAGTGCCCAAGGAGCGCGGTGGCGGCAAGCCCATGGCGGTCTGGCAACTGGCCGACATCACCCGCGACCGGGCGGAACAGGAAAACTCGTTCCAGGAACTGCAGCGCGTCATCAATTTCCTGGATCATGCACCGGCCGGCTTCTTCTCGTGCGATGCGGAAGGGCGCATCGTTTATCTGAACGCAACGCTTGCCGACTGGCTCGGTTACGATCTTGCCCAGTTCGATGCGGGCGACCTCGACCTTTCGAGCATTGTGCGCGGCGACGGTACCGAGCTGATCCGCTCCATCAAGGGACAGGCGGGAGAGGTCAAGAGCGAAACCTTCGATCTCGACTTTGTCACCCGCAACGGCCGCGGTCTGCCGGTGCGCCTGCTTCACCGCGTTCCCTTCGGCGAGAACGGCCAGCCGGGCGACAGCCGCACGCTGGTGCTCAACAGATCGCGCGGCGAGGAAGCCTCCGAGGCACTGCGGGCGGCGGAGGTTCGCTTTGCCCGTTTCTTCAACAACACGCCGATTGCCATTGCCTCGCTCGACAAGGAAGGCCGGGTTCTGAGAACCAATGCGCCGTTCCTGAAACTGTTCGGCGCGGTCGATACGGATGACGAATCCCCCAAGCTGGAGGCCTATGTGGCCGAGAGCGGGCGCCAGGAACTGGCGAAGTCTCTGCAGGCAGCGGCCAACGGGATCGGCGAGATCGCGCCCATCGACATTCCGCTGGTCGAGGGCAACGATCCGCGCTCCGCGACCTTCTATGTCTCCGCCGTACAGGAGGGCGAGGGCGACGGAGAAGCGGCCATCGTCTACGCGCTGGAAACCACCCAGCAGCGAGCGCTGGAAGCCCAGTTTGCCCAGAGCCAGAAGATGCAGGCCATCGGTCAGCTTGCCGGCGGTGTCGCACATGATTTCAACAACGTCCTGACCGCCATCATCGGCTTCTCGGATCTGCTGCTGGCCAGCCACCGGCCGACCGATCCGTCCTTCCAGGACATCATGAACATCAAGCAGAATGCCAACCGCGCCGCCGGCCTCGTGCGGCAGCTCCTGGCTTTCTCGCGCCGTCAGACCCTGCGTCCGCAGCAACTGGAGCTGAATGACGTTCTGGCGGATCTCTCCATCCTGCTCGACCGCCTGCTGGGCGAGAAGGTGGAGCTGAAGGTCATCCATGGCCGCGATCTGTGGCCGGTAATGGCGGATCTCAACCAGCTTGAGCAGGTGATCGTCAACCTGGCGGTCAACGCGGGCGATGCAATGTCCGACGGTGGCCGTCTCACCATCCGCACGCGCAACGTCAGCGAAGCGGAAAGCACTCAGTTCGAGAACATCCGGGGTATGCCTCCGGGCGAATATACCCTCGTCGAGGTGGACGACACCGGCCATGGCATTCCGCCGGACGTGATGGAAAAGATCTTCGACCCGTTCTTCTCCACCAAGGAAGTGGGCAAGGGCACGGGCCTTGGCCTGTCGACGGTTTACGGCATCGTCAAACAGACGGGCGGGTTCATCTTCTGTACCTCCGAAGTCGATGTCGGCACCACGTTCCGCCTGTTCCTGCCGCGCCACATCCCGAAGGTGGTGGAAAAGAAAAAGCCGGAGCCGAAGGAAAGCGAACCGGAAAAGGTCAAGGATCTGACCGGCTCGGCGTCTATTCTGCTTGTCGAGGACGAAGAGGCCGTGCGTGCCTTCGGCGCCCGCGCACTCGCTTCACGCGGCTACACGGTCTACGAGGCGGGCTCGGGCAACGAGGCGCTGGAGGTCATGGAAGAGACCGGCGGCAAGATCGATCTGGTGGTCTCCGATGTGGTCATGCCGGAAATGGACGGACCGACGCTCTTGGTCGAGCTGCGCAAGACCCGCCCGGATCTGAAAATCATCTTCGTTTCCGGTTACGCCGAGGACGCCTTCGAGGAAAACCTGCCTCCGGGCGAACAGTTCTTCTTCCTGCCCAAGCCGTTCACGCTGAAGCAGCTTGCTACGACCGTGAAGGATGTCTTGAACGGATAGAAAATGCTTTAGCCGAATCCGGGGCTGGCCTTTTCATGATCCCCGTAGCCAGAGGCGCGCTTGAATTTCTCGAAGGACCTGAAACCTTGTCAGGCGCAAGCGGTCAATCCTTCGAGATGGACCTGACGATCCTCCTCTGGGTCGGATTGCGAGTCAGCGAAGCGTTATCTCGCAGTCGACAGGGTGTCGGGTTCAAAGACGGGAAGTGCCTGTTGCAGCGCTGTCTACTTGACAGCATTCCACCGATTTGGCACCTAATAAGCATGGGGCGAGCGAATACCCCGTGAGGCGTCAGCTAAAGTTTCGCGTCCATTGATCCCCAGAAACGGGAGGACGCACAATGCCGTCTCCGAATACCATCACCATTTCTCAACTTCAGAGACTTGTAGGGCTGCCGGACTGTCCGGTCATAGTCGATGTGCGCCTCGATGAGGACTTTGACGAAGATCCGTATTTCATTCCCTCAGCGTTCCGTCATCCCTTCACGGAAATAGATACACTGGCGGCAAGACTTGCCGGACGGAAAGTGATTGCCGTCTGCTGGAAGGGATTGAAGCTCAGCGAAGGCGCTGCAGCCATTTTGCGCGCTGCCGGTGTCAAGGCTGAAACGCTGGAAGGCGGCACGACAGCCTGGCGGGAGGCAGGGTTGCCGCGCGTACCTGCTGCCAGCATTCCGAAAAGGAATGCTCAGAAACAGACAGTCTGGGTCACGCGGCATCGGCCTAAAATCGACCGGATTGCCTGTCCGTGGCTGATACGCCGCTTTGTCGATCCCACTGCCAGGTTTCTCTATGTCACGCCTTCGGCGGTCGAAGGGGTTGCGGAGCGTTTCGGTGCAACGCCCTTTGATGTCGAAGGTGCGTTCTGGAGCCATCGCGACGATGCATGCAGCTTCGATACGATGGTGGAGGAATTCGGGCTTGTCAGTGATCCCTTAAACCGGCTTGCGGCGATTGTGCGTGGGGCGGATACAAACCGGCACGACCTTGCTCCGGAAGCTGCCGGCTTGCTTGCAGCCTCGCTCGGCCTGTCACGAATGTTCAAGGACGACTTGAAGCAACTGGACGCCGGCATGGGACTTTACGATGCCTATTACCGTTGGGCCCGCGATGCGGTAGAGGAAGGTCATGACTGGCCATCTGCCAGCAGTAAGGGCTGATCCGATGACCGCACATCACACTCCCGCGCCGGAAATGTCCGGTGCTGCGTCGCTGCCGCAAGGCGAGAACACCTCCTGGCGGCGGCTGACCTCCGTCTTTGGCGGTATCGGTCTCTTGTCCTTCGGTGGTCCGGCCGCCCAGATTGCGCTCATGCACCGCAAGCTGGTGGATGAGACCGGCTGGCTTTCGGAAAAAAGCTACGTCAATGCACTCGGGTTCTGCATGTTGCTGCCGGGGCCGGAAGCCATGCAGCTTGCTACCTATTGCGGCTGGAAACTGCGCGGGGTTGCCGGTGGGCTGCTGGCAGGCCTTCTTTTTGTCGTGCCCGGGGCACTTGCGATATTTGCCCTTGCTGCGGTCTATGGAACCTTCGGCAACGTGCCGCTGGTCAGCCAGCTCTTTCTGGGCATCAAGGCCGCCGTTCTGATCGTGGTTCTGGAGGCGCTGCTGCGCCTCTCCAAACGTGCGCTCACCATCAGGCGGCAATGGGTCATTGCAGCTCTCGCCTTTGTCGGGATTTTCTTCCTGTCCTTGCCATTCCCGCTGATCGTTCTGGCCGCCGGGCTTTATGGAGCAGCGTTCGGAGGGGCGCAGATGGCAAGCCAGGCGGAGTCTGGCGTTGCGGTTGGCAGACCGTTTGCGAAAACGCTTCGAACGGTGTGCCTCTGGCTGTTCATCTGGATCGCGCCGCTGGTGCTGCTGGATCTGGCAGGCGGTGTGCCCTTGCTGGCCGATATCGGTTGGTTCTTTTCCAAGCTCGCAGTCGTCACCTTTGGCGGCGCTTATGCGGTGCTTGCCTATATGGCCCAGGATGTGGTCGCCATTCACGGCTGGCTGAATGCCGGGGAGATGATGGACGGGCTCGGTCTTGCGGAAACGACGCCGGGGCCGCTCATTCTGGTGACCCAGTTCGTCGGCTTTCTGGCTGCCTTTCACGAGGGAGGTCTCTTGCTTGGCCTGGCTGGGGGGCTGGTCGCGCTCTGGGTGACCTTTGCGCCCTGTTTTCTCTGGATCTTTGCCGGCGCGCCTTACATCGAATGGATCTCGGCGCAACCAAGGCTCAAGTCGGCCTTGTCGGCCATTGTTGCGGCCGTGGTCGGGGTGGTGCTCAACCTGTCGGTCTGGTTCGCGTTGCATGTCTTCTTCGAGGAGGTCACGGCCTCCAAGTGGGGTGTCGTGACACTCTGGATCCCGGATCTTGCCAGTCTCGACTGGCGTGTGCCGGTGCTGGCGGCACTGTGCGGCCTGTTGCTGCTGCGCCTTCACGTCGGTCTGATCTGGGTGCTGCTCACGGCGGCGCTCGGCGGTGTGCTGTTGTCGCAGGTGGGCTAGGGTGTGGATCCATAAACGAAGAGGACAGGCGGTGAAGCCATCTTCATGTCCTTCGGATTTGACCGGAATGGTCCGCCTCAAACCATTTCATCTTCATTTATAGGTCCCCATCCTGGCGCTATTCCCAGGGCGCGAAGGTCTTTTCGGTCGAGAGCGCGTTAAAGCGCTCCTTCAGCTCGATCATAAAATGAGTCCGGTCTCCGTCCCAGGTGACTGGCTCTCCAACAAAAATATCGCAGAAGAACGGCACAAGCAGGAACGACCCTTTCGGCAAGGCCTTGCCGAGGCCGTGGGTGAAGACGGGCACTACCGGTGCATCCGGAAACCGTTCTGCAAGAAAGGAGACGCCTTTCTTGAGATCGGTCATCTGCTCAGGTTCGCCCCGCGATCCTTCCGGAAACAGGATCAGGACCTTGCCCTGGCGCAGCACCTCGTAGCAGCCTTCCAGCGGATCGTTAGTCCTATCCTTGCTGCCACGCTCTACCGGGATGATGCCAAGGACATGTTCCGACAGCCAGGCCTTGAGCGGCGAGGAGAAGAAATAGTCGGCGGCGGCAACCGGCTTGATGTCCTTCAGCTTCGACAGCGGCATCAGGGCCATCAGCACCATCGTATCCAGATGGCTGTTGTGATTGGCAACGATGATGGCCGGACCGTTTGCCGGCAGCAGTTCCTTGCGGCGCACGTTCAGCCCGAGCAGGAACAGGACGGCGATCTTGACGAAGATGTAGAAGATCTTCTGGAGCATCAATGGAGGTTCCCGGTCTTGGTCTTTCCAAAAACGCCAAGGCCCTTTTCCGTCATCCCGGCCAAGCGTAGCGCGAGCCGGGATCGGGGAGCCGCCGGACTCAGCGAATTGAACGAAAATAGTCTCGACGCTTTGGCTCGCCGGCCCCGGATCTCCGCTTCGCTGCGTCCGGGGTGACGATGGCAGGGAGAGTGACTGCGGTGACGAAGAGGCGGCTGTGTGCGCAGCGTGAAAGCAGTCATCCTGACATCCCCTTCAGTAATAGAAATAACGGGTGAAGTGGAAGAACAGCGGTGCGGTGTAGGTCAGACTATCGATGCGGTCGAGTATGCCACCATGGCCGGGGATCAGGCTGCCGGTGTCCTTGACGCCGAGATCACGCTTCAGGGCTGACACGGTGACATCACCGACAAAACCGGCCACCGGGATCAGCAGGCCTGCGGCGGCGGCGTGGATCATGTCAAAGGGTGTCACCAGCGGGGCGGTCAGAAGCGCCAGCACGAAGGTTGTCGCGACGCCGCCGACAAAGCCTTCCCAGGTCTTGTTGGGGCTGACGCCCGGGATGATCTTGTGCCGCCCGAACAGCTTGCCCCAGGTGTATTGGGTAACGTCGTTGAACTGGGTCAGGAACAGGAGGAACAGCAGCAGGCCCGGCCCACCAGTGCTGTTGGTCTCCGTTGCCGGCAGGATCAGGAGGAACGCCGCATTGCTGATGGAGAACACGCACAGCATCAGGCCCCAGTTGAGGGTGCCGACAGCGCGCAGGAATCCTACGGTCTGCTGGGTCAGCAGGCTGACAAAGGGCAGGAACAGGAACATGTAGACAGGGATGAACACGGCAAACATGCCGTAGTAATTGTCATAGACCCAGAAATACTGGACAGGGATCGACAGATACGCCCAGAACAGCACCCGCCTGTCGGCTCGGCGGGTGGGGATCATCGAGAAATATTCCTTCAGCGCCAGGAAGCTGATGAGGGCAAACACGATGATCGAGACCGTGTTGCTGACAAGAAACGAGACGGTGAAGATCGCCACCATCACCCACCAGCTTACGGTGCGCTGAACCAACTCGCTCATGTTCTTGGCGGAGCGTTTCGAAATCACGAAGACTATGAAGCTGGCAAGGCACAGCACGCCCCAGATGCCGATCAGGGCCCAATGGATGGTCAGGAGGTTCATGCGGATTGTTTCTCCCTGATCGCTGCTCTTGCACGGTTGAAGACAGTCACGGCCGACAGCACAAGTCCGGCGCCGAAGAGGATCTGGTAAAAGAGGGGGGCGGTCAGCCCAAAGGCGATCAGAAACCCGCAGAGACCGAAAAGGGCCGCCCGGTCGCTCTTGCCGAAGGGGCCGTCGTAGCGGCGGCTCGCGCCGATCTGAACCGCGATCACGCCAGTCATCTCACCGATGATGGCCAGCACCACCAGGCCGACGACAATTGGTCCATCTACAAAAGGAAGGAGTGCGAAGGGCAGGTAGAGCGCGGCATCGGACAGGACGTCACCCAATTCGTTGAGCACCGCACCCAGGTCGGATTTCTGATCGTGCTCGCGCGCCAGCATCCCGTCGATGGCGTTGAGGCCCATGCGAATGAAGAGAACCAGCGGCAGCAGGATCAAGGGCAGGAAAGCGCCGGGAAAGGCCCACAACAACAGGCCTTCGCCAACCGAAAGCCCGAGAGCAGCCAGCGTCACCTGATTGGCGGTCACCCCGTTTGCCGCAAGCGATCTGCATAAAGGGCGAAGCAGGTCCTGAAAGCGGGATTTCAGTTGGTAAATCGTTGGCATTGCGTGGACTTTCCCGTCTGTTTCCGGGAAAGATATAGGGACACGCCCGCAGACGCACGCCAGAATTTCAGTGGCCTGCTGTCAGTTGCTGACACGGCTTTGCCAAGGCAGACGGTTCAGCTTCCTCGTTTCCTTCGGCTGGCTCAGGCATTGCTCTCCTCAGCGGAGGCGAGGATTGTCCGGGCACGGATGCGAACGGGCTCGTCAACCATTGCGCCGTCGACAGTGGCCGCACCATCTCCGGAGGCGAGAACACGCCGGGCCCACGCGATTTCGTCTTGGCTCGGGGCGAAGGCGTGTTTGATCTCGGCTATCTGTTTCGGGTGGATGCAGAGTTTGCCGGTCATGCCGAGATCCCGTGCATGGGAGGCGTCTTCAAATGTCTGCACAGGGTTGTCGAGTTGGGCCGTGACGCCGTCGATCGGGGCTGCGATGCCGGCAAGTCGGGAGGCCAGTACCAGTTCGGAGCGCACCGGCAGCAGCACGTCTTTCAAGTGCGCGCAGCCGAGATCGGCACAATAATCGATGGAGCCGAAGGCCAGTCGAACCACCCCATCAGCGTTTGCAAGGCTCCGCGCGTTGGCAAGCCCCCGGGCGCTTTCAATGAGCGCGATGACCGGGACAGTGCCACCGAGGGAAGCGAGGAGGATGGAAATTTCTCCGGGGTCTTCCGCTTTCGGCAGCATGACGGCGCTGGGCATCAACTGGCGAACAGCAATGACATCTTCCGGGTGCCAGGACGATCCTGCCGCGTTGATGCGGACGATGACCGGTTTGTCGGTGAAGCCGGTCGTGAGATTGCCACGGGCAATGTCCTTTTCGGACACGGGGACCGCGTCTTCCAGGTCCAGGATGATCGCGTCGGCTTCTGTGGCGGCGGCCTTTGCGAACCTGTCCGGCCGATTTGCCGGCACGAACAGCGGTGTCCTGACTGCCGTCACCATGCCACAGTTGCCTCCATGGCAACCGGGCCGCCAAGCTGCGCGGTCCAGAGCTTCATGGTGTCGCCTTCGGCTTGCGCATTCACCGTGAAATCCGCAGTATCGAATATGGCCGAGAGACTGCGGAACCGGAAGGTCTTCGGCGCGCGCCCTTTGAGATCAGCTGCGAACTGGCACAGCAGCGTCGCCTGCAAGGGGCCATGAACAATAAGGCCGGGATAGCCTTCGACATCGCGGACATAGTCCTTGTCGTAGTGAATGCGGTGGCCGTTGAAGGTCATGGCCGAATAACGGAAGAGGTAGACAGCCGACGGCGTAATCTGTGCCGCGTGCGCGCCGGCCGGTGCAGGTTCCGGAGGTGCTTTCGCCGTGGCGAGGCTCTCAGCCTCGCGGTAGACGATGTCCTGACGCTCGCTCAGGACGGGACGGCCATTTGACGTGACCTCGTGATCGACTGCGACGAAACAGAGCGTGCCCGTGCGCCCCTGTTTCAGGACCACGTCCCTGACGGTCGAGACCCGTCTGACTTCTTCGCCAATCCGAATGTCGCCGTGGAAGGTAAAGGCGCCGCCTGCCCACATGCGCCGGGGCAGGGGCACGGGCGGCAGAAACTCGCCCCGGGCGGCATGACCGTCCAGGCCGAGAGTAGCTGTCGGAGCGGTCGGCTGGGCGAGACAGAAATGGATCAGCAGCGGCGCGAGATCGCCGGGGTTTTCGCCTGATGTCCGGTCAAAGGTCGCGTTGAACTGGCGCACCAGCATCGGGCTCAAGACCTCCGAGGCGCTGTCCTCGTGCCCGATCCAGCTCCGCAGATGGTCGATGTCGAATTCCATGGTCACACCTCCAGGGGCTTGAGGGCGGGGACCGGGCCATAGCTGCGCGGTTCGCCCGAAAAGATGGCGGCAGGGGCAGGGAAGGAGACCGGGCCGTTCGGGCTGTCCACGGTGATCCGCCGTAAATGAGGATGGTTCGAAAGGCTCTCCATGTCATTGACCGAGGCCAGGGCGATGTTGGCATCCGTCAGCAGCCTGATGGCTGTTTCGGCGTCAACTTTCGCAAAGGCTTCGGCAACCACGGCGTCCGTTTCGCTGCGGTTTTTGACCCGTGCCAAGTTGGTTGCGAACCGGGGATCGGTGCCAAGTTCGGGTTTTTTCATGAAGCTGCTGCAAAGGGTTCGCCATTCCCGGTCGCTCTGAATGGAGATCAGGATTGCGGGGCCTTCCTTTGGCTGGAAGACGCCGTAAGGGGCAATCGACGGATGGGCGAGGCCAACCCGCTGCGGGCTTTTTCCGCCTTCATGGTTGAGGAGGGGTACTGTCAGCCAGTCGGCCAGAACATCGAACATGGAAACGGAGATCTGCGCGCCCTTGCCGGTGATGCCACGCTGGATGAGGGCTTCCAGAATGGCAGTATAGGCTGTTGCCCCGGTGGCGATGTCGACGAGGGAAATGCCGACACGCGCCGGTTCGTTCGGCCCGCCGGTGATCGAGCAAAGGCCGGTTTCGGCCTGGATCAGCAGATCATAGGCCTTGCGGTCTGCCATCGGCCCGGTTTCGCCGAAGCCGCTTATGGAACAGGTGATGAGCCGCGGATAGTCCACCACCAACCTGTCTGGATCAAAACCAAGGCGGGCCAGTGCGCCGGGCTTGAGGTTCTGGATCAGAACGTCGGCATCTGCGATCAGGCTCGCCAGCTTTTGCCTGCCCGTGACGGAGGCAAGATCCAGCGTGAGGCTGTCCTTGCCGCGGTTCAGCCAGACGAAATAGCTCGACTGGCCCTGGGCGACATCGTCATAACCCCGGGCAAAGTCGCCTTCCGGCCTTTCGATCTTGGTGACTTTCGCGCCGGCATCGGCCAGCCGGGAGCTTGCGTAGGGGGCGGCGACCGCCTGTTCGATGGCGACGACCTTCACTCCCGCCAGCGGCAGACCCATCAGAACGACCTCGGCAGGCCAAGCACATGCTCGGCGACATAAGACAGGATGAGATTGGTGGAGATCGGCGCCACCTGGTAGAGCCGCGTCTCGCGAAACTTGCGCTCGACGTCATATTCGCACGCAAAGCCGAAACCGCCATGGAACTGGATGCAGGCATTGGCCGCTTCCCAGCTTGCCTTTGCAGCCAGATATTTGGCCATGTTTGCCTCCGCGCCACAGGGAGCGCCGGCATCGAACAGGCTGCAGGCCTTGTAACGCATCAGATTGGCCGCCTCGACCTCGATAAAGGCTTCGGCTATGGGGAACTGAACACCCTGGTTCTGGCCAATCGGACGGCCGAAAACTTCCCGTTCACGCACATAGTCGATCACCTTGTCGGTGAACCAGTACCCGTCGCCGATGCATTCGGCCGCAATCAACGTGCGCTCGGCGTTGAGGCCGGTGAGGATGTATTTGAAACCCTTGCCTTCCTCGCCGATGAGGTTTTCTTCCGGGATTTCCAGATTGTCGAAGAACAGCTCGTTGGTTTCATGGTTGACCATGTTCAGGATCGGGCGAACCTCCATGCCCGATTTCATGGCCTGCCTGATATCGACCAGGAAGATCGACAGGCCTTCCGATTTCTTTTGCACCTCGGCAAGCGGCGTCGTGCGCGCCAGGAGGATCATCAGGTCGGAATGCTGCACACGGCTGATCCAGACCTTCTGGCCGTTGACCACATAACGGTCGCCCTTCTTCACGGCGGTGGTCTTGATCCTGGTGGTGTCCGTGCCGGTGGTCGGTTCGGTCACGCCCATGGACTGCAACCGCAATTCGCCGCTGGCGATCTTCGGCAGATATGTCCGCCGCTGTTCCTCCGAGCCGTGCCGCACGAGGGTGTTCATGTTGTACATCTGGCCGTGACATGCACCGGAATTGCCGCCCGCACGGTTGATTTCCTCCATGATGACCGAGGCTTCGGTCAACCCGAGTCCGGACCCGCCGTATTCTTCCGGGATCAGGGCCGCCATCCAGCCTTCGCGCGTCAGAGCGTCGACAAATTCTTCCGGGTAGGTTCGAGCCTCATCGATCTTACGGTGATATTCAGCAGGAAACTGGGCACAAAGCGCACGGATACCGTCGCGAATATCCTGGTAGCTGTCGGATTGGCTGGTCATGTCGGCTTTTCGTCTGGGGTGTCTGGTGACCGCAGTTAAACCGTTGAAGTGATATCGAACAAATATATGTTTTGGATGGATCTCATATAATTTTTATATGCTAGTTTGACCTCATGGATATTCGCCAACTCCGCTACTTTCAGGAAATCGTCGCGCAGGGCTCGCTGACACGGGCTGCCGAAAGCCTGCACGTGGCGCAGCCGGCCCTGTCGTTGCACCTGAAGAACATGGAAGAGCAACTGGGCACGAGGCTGCTGACGCGCAGCCGCTCCGGTGTCACGCCGACGGAGGCTGGTGACCTGCTGCTGCAAAGGGCGCGGACGATCCTTGAGGATCTGGCGCGCACGGAAGACGATATCCGCAATCTGGAAGCCGATCCGTCCGGCGTCGTGCGCATAGGCCTTCCAGGCACGATCAGCGCCACGGTGTCCCTGCCGCTGATCCTGGCAGCGCGTGAACGCTTTCCGCGGATCACGCTCAACATCAGAGAGGCCATGAGCGGTTTCGTTGGCGATTGGCTGAGCGAAGGCAAGGTCGACCTTGCCGTGCTCTACAGCCGCTCAAAGGATAAGCGCATCCTTTCGGAATTGCTGCTGGAAGAAGAGCTTGTTGTGCTATGGCCAGGCGAGGCCGGGTGCCTGCCCGTCATGAGCCTTGGCGATCTGGAAAAGGTGCCGATGGTTCTGCCCAGCGGCGCACATGGGCTCAGGGTGTTGATCGACAGTGAGTTCCAGGCGCTGGGCTTCGCGCCCGAAATCGCGATGGAAATCGACTCCTTCAACAACATCAAACGTCTGGTCGCTGCCGGGTTCGGCCCGTCGATCCTGCCGCTTTATGCCGTGACAGAGGAAGTGGCGGCCGGTACGCTTTGTGTCAGCCGTATCGCGGCACCAGGTCTTTGGCGGGGGGCGCACCTGATGTCGCCCGGCGGGCGGCCGGTGACACGGGCCGTTGAAGCCGTGCACACCGTGCTGCGCGACGTCATACTGGATCTGCGCGACAGCGGCGCCTGGGCTGCCTCACGGCCGCCGCAGTAGCCTCCGCCATTGCACAGACGAAGGCGCACTTTTTCAGCCTGCAAACTGGGCAGACCCCAGAAGAGACAGGCTCTGCAGCAACTCCCTGAGCTTTTCCGATTTGGGCGCACAACTTGCGCGGAACAAACCACGCGGCTCTATTGTTTACCCGGGACTGCCCTATGGTGGTTTGACAAGCAGTCTGTCGATCCGCGGCAGGGCTTTCCTCTTTTCAAGAGATCCTACTGACGATGATCGACGCTCTCCTTTTGACCTCCCCCCGCATTTCCACATTTGACGACCAGACCTATCTGACAAATGCCAGCAGCTTCTTTTTCGAGCGTGACGGGCGCCTGTTTCTAGTCACCAGCCGGCATGTCATGGTGGATGAGGCCAGCGGGCACCACCCGTCCCGGATCGAAATCGAGCTGCACAACGATCCTGAGAACCTTGCCAAGTCCATCGGCTTTTCGATCCCGCTTTTCCGGGACGGCAAGAGCCTCTGGCGCCAGGGAGGAGATACGGCGGGCGATATCGATGTCGCCGTGATCGAGATCAACCGGTCAGCCTTGCCTGAAAAGATCCTCTACCGGGCCTTTGGACCGGAACACCTCAGCGCCCCTGAAGACCATGTGGAGATCGGGTCATCCATTCTGGTTGTCGGTTTTCCGCTCGGATTTCATGACACGCTGCATCACATGCCGGTGGTCCGTCATGCGATCGTGGCCTCGTCCTTCGGCTTTCGCTTTCAGGGCATGGGTTATTTTCTGACCGATGGCCGCACGCACCGCGGCACGAGTGGGGCACCGGTGGTCATGCGCGACGGCGAGGGGGCGCCTGGCGAATTGACGTGGAAATTGCTCGGCGTTCACTCGGCGCGCCTTGACGTCGGCACCCGTGACCTCGTGCTGGACGAAGCGCTGGGCCTCAACTGCGCCTGGTATGCCGATATTCTGATGACCTTGACCGAAAGTTAAAGAGGACCCGGCACCGTCAGGCTGCCTTGTACCTGTAGTGGCCGGTGATCTGAAAATCAAAGAGCCTGTCTTCAAGCTGAGTACCCGCGCCGATGTTGTGAACCAGCATGGGCCTCTGGCCGTCACGGGAAGCACGGTGGCTGACGATGGCGATATGCGGCAGGTTGCCGGGCAGCATCTGGGAGACGATGTCGCCGGGCTGGTAGTCCTTGGCAATTTCCGTAACAGGAAGCGCCGCGCCCTGCCGCCTGAAGAAGGCCTGCAGATTGGGCACGCGCCGGTGGTCGATGTTCCTGTCCGGCTGCTTGAGGCCCCAGATTTTGGGATAAGCTGAAAAATTCGACCTCATGTCCGCATTGACCGCCGCCTGGAGATCATAGCCAAAGGCGTCGCGGTAGGCCCTGACAACGACGTCGGTGCACACGCCACGTTCACGCGGAAGGTCGCCATTGGGAAATGGCAGCGAGATGTAGGCCGGGTCGTAGATCACCGTGACGCCGATCTGGCTTTCTGCCGCCGCGATCAGGTGTTCGGCCCATGCATCGGGCTTGGCGAAACCATTCTCCCCTGGTTCGGGCGGGGGCGGTGAGGAAGGTCCGGCAAGCGCCGTACCAACCAGCTTCAGACCGGTTTCAAGCCGGTAGAGAGGCGTGGTGTAAGCCGCGTAAGCGCCGCCTGACGCCAGTAATCCGGCCCCTATCAGGAATGTACGCCGCTTCATGTGAGACCTCCGAACAACATGAAGAGGGCATAACCACGGAGTAGGACGGGAATACGGCAGTTCGACAGTTGTTTTGATTTCCTTAAGGGAATGCCGAGGCGGATGTCGTTGCGGAAATTGATCAATTGCGAATTTTTTGTTGTCCAAAATTTAACATGTGAACGTTTAACTGCAGAAAAAGGCGGTAAATGTTGACGACACTTTGGAGAAGACTGTTCGCATCGGCGCTCTTTGTCTGCTTGTCTTGGCTAGTCATGCCCGCTCAGGCTGAAGAGGCCGCCTTGTCCTATGAGCAGTTTTTCCTGCGCCACAGCGCAACAATGATGCTCATCGATCCCGAAACCGGCGACATTCTCGATGCCAACAACGCAGCGGCACGGTTCTACGGGTTCGACCGGGACACCCTGCGCAGCATGTCCATTCAGGATATCAATCAGCTGACCCCCGAACAGGTTGAAGCCGAGCGCCAGCTTGCCAGGAGCGAGCACCGCAATTTCTTCATCTTCCGCCACAAGCTGGCGAATGGTTCCATCCGGAGTGTGGAAGTTCATTCGACGCCGGTCGACTATGACGGCAGGAAGGCCCTGCTTTCCGTGGTGCACGACATCTCGGCCGACCGCGAGCGGCAGGAGGAACTCTGGCACTACAAGAACCGCCTTGAAGAGATGGTCGACAGCAAGAGCGCGGAACTCTCCTCTGTCTATCACGCCCGTAACCAGTGGATGCTCGGGGTGGTCGGCACGCTCGGACTGTCGTTTGTCGTCGTCTGTTTCCTGCTGCTTGAGCGGCATACCGCACACAAGCGGCTGCAGTCCTCGGAGCAGCGTTTGCGGGAGATCATCTTCGGAACCAACGTGGGGACCTGGGAGCGCAACGTTCAGACCGAAGAGGCGATCTACAACGAACGCTGGGCTGAAATCGTCGGCTATACGCTGGCAGAGCTGCAACCTGTCAGTACGGAAACCTGGCGGAAGCTGACCCACCCGGAAGACGTAGAAAAATCGGAGCAGATCCTGGCTGAAGTGCTCTCCGGCGTGCGGGAATCCTATGACAATGAAATCCGCATGCACCACAAGGAAGGCAGGTGGGTCTGGGTGCTCGACAGGGGGCGTGTGGTCGAATGGACCAAGGACGGCAAGCCCTTGCGCATGTCGGGAACACACACAGACATCACACGCCTGAAAAAGACGGAAGAGGCCGTCCGGCGCCTGGCGATGACGGATCATCTGACCGGGCTTTCGAACAGGGCGCATTTCAGCCAGAGCCTTGCGGAGAGTATTGCCATTGCGGACCGGGAAAACCGCAAGTTCGCGCTGATGATGCTGGATCTGGACACCTTCAAACCGGTCAACGACCGCCACGGGCATCCAGTGGGAGACGCACTGCTGCAGGTTGTTGCCTCCACCATCAAGCGCTGCACGCGCGACGGGGATGTGGTGACACGGATCGGCGGTGATGAGTTTGCGGTGATTATCAGCGACTACGCCCAGGAAAAGGACGTTCTGGCCTGCGCTGAGCGCATTTACCGGGAAGTCTCCAGGCCGATGGACATCAAGGGCAACCAGATCAACATCGGCATCAGCATCGGCGTTTCCTTCTATCCCGATGATGCGGATGACGCCAAGTCACTGATCACACATGCCGACCAGGCCATGTATGAAGCCAAGAAGAGCGGCGTGAACGTTCTGACATATGAAGCTTTCAGGCTGCGCGCTGCGAGCTAGCCGGTGCGCTGTCGATCTCGGACTTGCTTCCACGCAGAACGAGCCCCGGTGAGGGGCTCGTTCTTTCGGCGGGGCAAGGTATGATCAGAGATCGCTGATCGCGGTCTCGCGGATTTCCGGCCATTTGGCGTAGGCGCCGGCGAGAACCTCGTCCTTCTGCTGCAGGTACTTGTCGAAGATGACGGCATTGACGAAGAGGTACAGTTTGCCGTCGACGATATCGGCAAATCGGACGTCACCGTCGAGTTTCTTGCCGACATAGATGCCGAAGGCGCAGAAGCCGCCGAACTGCGGCAGGAAGCTTTCCGGCGCAGCGTCGAACTGTTCCTTGGTTTCGGCCGTGGCGAAGTAATAATCGACGCCGTCATGGCTGGAGGTGTAGACGGCATCGCCCGCGCCCGGTGCGTTGCCTGCGAACATCGACACCGGGTCGATGCCGTGCATGCCGAGCGGGTTGCCGTTGAGCGTCAGGCCGTTGGCGACGTTGTATTCATCTGCGGCAAGGGCGGCGGTGGACAGAACAAGGGCTGCGGCCAGGGCCGGAAGGGCAAATTTGAGTTTCATCGGTTTGATCCAGTCTTGGGTTGGGTAAGTCGGTCTGGAGGAGAGTTGCCGGTCAGGCGGAACGGGCGATGCGTTCGACCGCGTCGTCGGTCCACCAGACGCCATTGGCGACCATGCGGAAATTGATGATGGCGGCGAGATAACCGTCGCCTTCCGGCACCTTGGCGCCTGCGGTCGCATCGCGAACCACCGCCACTTCGAAGCCGAGTTCCAGCAGTTCATAAAGATGGGCCTGCGTGCACAGGTTTGCGGACATGCCGGCCAGGATCACCTTGTCGATGCCGCGCTTGCGCAGCTGCAGGTTCAAGTCGTTCTGCGCCGGGCTGTAGACCTTGTGCGGCGAGCAGATGACGGTTTCGCCGTCCTCGATGTATTTCTTGTACTGCGGCATCCAGTCGGCGCCGGAACCTTCGAAGTTTTCCAGGGAAAGCGGGCCCGGGCGATCGAACATGCCGATGGAATGCATGGTCTTTTCCAGGGTGCCCTCGAACTGCCATTTGTGGTCGTGCGGATAGTAGTAGTGGGGCGAGATGAACACCGGCATCGATGCGGCCTTCGCCGCCTTGAACAGGCGTTCGATGTTGTCGACCGTGCCTTGCTCGGTGACGCTTTCGCCAACGACACCCCAGGTGACGCCATCTTCGGACAGGAAGTCGATCTGCGGATCGGTGACGACGAGCGCGGTGCGTCCGGCAGCAATCTCCATGTCGATCTGCGGCAGGCCCGGTTTTTCCGGATCGGCATAAAGGGCGCGGGCTTCTTCGGTTGCAGCGGTTGCCGAGCCAGTGGCCATGGCGACGGCTCCTGCCGTTGCCGCACCCGCAGCACCTGCAAGCAGGCGGCGGCGGGCGTGGTCGACCGTTTCCGGCGTTGCGCAGCAGCCGCAGGCCTTGTCATCTTCGTTGTGCATGTGAAGTCTCCTTTGCTTGGGTTGGACGGTGCGTTTCGTTGAAACGCTGTCTGGTCCGTTGCCGGTCACCTATTTGCCCGAAGGCATACCTTTCCCGTTCCCGGCAAAGGTGCCGGGTCGGCGTTGGGCTTGGGCCACGTTCCATGGGGGGCGGCACCGGTGCGCAGGTGCCGGAAGCTGAGGTTAGAGTGCGGCGAGGTCCTGCGCCTTGCCGGCACGCTCAGGAACCTTGCGGCGGATCGAGGCCGGTTTCGTGTCATTGGCGGGCAAGGCCGGCAGGCGCACTGTCAGAACAGCGCCGGTATCCTTGCCGCCACCGCTGTTCCGGGCGGAAATCCTGCCGCCATGGCGTTCGGCAATCAGCCGGGCGATCCAAAGCCCAAGGCCGGAAGAAGGGCCGGGGCGGGCGGCTTTTGCGGATAATTGAGTAAAGGGGCGGAACGCCCGGGCAAGATCGGCGGCGGTAAAGCCCTGTCCCTGGTCGCTGATGCGCACAGTGACATTGCCGTCTTCGTCATGGGCGACAGTGCAAAGAACAGTCCCGTTCTCAGGGCTGTGGCGCACGGCGTTGCCGATGAGATTGTCGAATGCCTCGAACAACAGTTCCGCATCGCCGCAGATCAGGCATGGCGAAAGTGGTTCAATCTCCAGGTTGACCGCATGACGTCGGGCAAGGGGCTGGTTGACGGTGGCAGCCAGCGACAGGACCTGAGCCAGATCGACTGGGCGCAGCACGCAGGACAGCGGATCGCGGCCTTCCCTGCCGCGTCTGACCAGGGCGCTGAGGCTGGCCGTCAGATGTTCGAGAATGCGGTCGGCCTTCGCCGCGTTTTCGGCAATGGCGGGCTGGCCTTCCCACATGGCGTATTGGGCGATGTCCTCAATCAGCAGCGAGAGGTTTGCCAGCGGTCCTCGCAGATCGTGGGCGACGATGGAAAGCGTCCTGCCGTAGGCGTTGCTGTCGGTTGCAACACCGGCGCTCGTGGCGGGCAGGTTTCGTGCTGCCGCGCGCGGCGACGTTGCAAATTCATGGCTGGCCGGACTGCGGGCCGTGATCTGTTCGATAATCATGAGGCGCTCCTTGTCTCAAAAGCCCTGGAGCGCTGTGGGACAATGCCCGGAATATCCGCTCCGTCGTTCGATGACCCTTGAATACGCGGGAGAAGCCTTGCGGTATCGGCCCGGCCTGCCACTGTTTTGGCCTTACCTGCCAAGCCCGGTGAAACCAGCCAAAAGCAGGCAAACACGCCAAACCCGGCCAGGTTTGGCCGGGTCTTTCCGTGTTCTGCAGGAGAGGGATTTAACGGGGCATGCGAGGCTGGTGGCAGCCGGTGGCATCAGGCGATGGCGGCCTGCTGGCGGAATTGCGCCGGCGGCTGGCCGACCCAGCGCTTGAAGGCGCGGGTAAAGGTGCTCTGTTCGGAAAAACCGGTCAGAAAGGCGATTTCGGCAATGGAACAACTGCTGCCGGCGAGCAGTTCACGGGCCAGTTTCGTCTGCGCTTCGCGCAGCATGTCGCGATAGGTCAGCCCTTCTTCCGCCAGGCGGCGATAGAGCGTGCGTTCGCTCATGCCGAGATCACGGGCGATGGCAGCTGCCGAAGGCACGCCGCTGCTGAGGGTTTTCGACAGGCGGTTCAGAAGATCGCGCGTCAAGGCACTGCCGGCCGGCAGCGCGTCGATTTCCGTTTCGAGGTGATCCGTCAGGAAGGTGCAGACGCCCTGATCGCCAAGGCGGTTCGGCAGGTCCAGCATCGGCCGGGGCATCACAATGGCGTCCTGCGCTGCGCCGAAGCGGACCGGGCAGCCGAAGAATGCCTCGTAGCGCTCTGCCTCGCCCCGGCAGGGATGGCGAAAGGTGACCGCCTCAATCTGCAGGCACGGGCCGATCTGGGAGGCCAGATTGTGGGCAAAGCCTGCAAGGGCACATTCGTTGCGAAGATGCAGGATCGGCTGGGGCGAAGTCTGCCCGGCAATGGAGAAGACGGCAAGCGGTCCATCTTCCTCAAGGCAATAGACGGCCGTGTCGGTTACCAGCCGGAAGTAGCGCTCGATCAGCTGCAGCGTGTTGCGAAGGGTTGGTGCTGTTTTCAGGGCAAGACCCAGAACACCGAGATCGTCTGCCTTGATCTTCTGTGCATAGGCAAACACCAGCCCGGCTTCGTCCGGGTACCAGCTGCGGATCCAGTCGAGCAACTCGAAATGGGCCGTGTCCGGTATCCGGCCGTCCTCGGTGTGCACCACGTAGCGTACGGTGCCATCAGATGCGAGCAGCTTGCCGTCGGTTGTCATGGTCAGGCCGGCGGTGGCGGCCATGGTGTGTGCGAAGGAGGCAATTACACTGGGCATCTTCAGCCCCCTTGTGCTGCGGGATGCACCAAGGCAAAATTTGAACCCCGCACCGTTGAAAAGCGCGCGCTGGCGCCAGGTCCGGTGGTGGCTTCCCCGCAGGCGCAATAGGTTTGGTGTTCGAGATGAATGCCGGTTCCGGCAAGGGCGTGTACCGCGATCTCATTTCCGGACATGACCACTCCCTCCCTTAATCCAAATCGTGACGTTAAGGAATTTATACAGACAGGTCTGTCTATCTGTCAATATCCTGTGATAGCCTAGTGTGAGGATGGACGGGAAGGGGGCGAATAAGATAGGAAAATAGACAAACCTGTCTGTATAGGGAGATAATGGTGCAATCACGCCGAGACGAACTCGTGGATACGGCCCTCAGGCTGTTCTACACCCGCGGGTTCAATGCGACCGGAATAGACAAGATCCTCGCCGAAGCGGGGGTGGCCAAGATGACGCTCTACAAGCACTTCCGCTCGAAGGAGGAGCTTATCCTGGCCGCGCTCAACCGCCGGGACGAGCAGTTCCGCAACTGGCTGATGAGCGAAATGGAAAAAGCCTCACCTCACCCGAGGGAGCGGCTTCTGGCCATGTTCGACGCGCTGGAGGAGTGGTTCAATGGCCGCGCCTTCAAGGGGCTCGGCTTCAACGGCTGCGCCTTCATCAACGCGGCGAGTGAATTCGGCGACCATCAGCATCCGATCCACCGCACCGCGGCCGAGCACAAGCAGAGGATCGTCGATTATCTGGAACCGCTTTGCCGGCAGGCGGGCGCGGAAGATCCCGCGGCACTTGCCGAGCAACTCGCCCTTTTGAAGGAAGGCGCCATCGCCACCGCCCAGGTGCGCGGCATGCCGGCGGCCTCCAGAACCGCGAAGGCCATTGCCGAAACACTGATCCCCGCCTGACCGCAGACGATCGGCGGGCCGGTCCAGAACCCAGCCGCTCCGGCAAGCGAGGGGGCTACAGTAGAAATTGCATCGGCACCCCAGGCTCGGTCAGATGCGGAAGGCGATGCCGGTCTGCTGTTCGGCCAGTTTGCTGAAATGCAGTTTCAACAGCTTGTGGTCATCCTCGGTTGACGTCTGAAAGCTGCGCCGCTCGGTGTCCTTGACGATCAGGAAGGCGGCGGCCCAGATGCCGATCAGGAAGCCGGTGTCGTCGCGCAGCTCCAGCCGGTGGCCGATCAGGTCGCTGCCGTCCAGCCCCACCGCATCCTTGCTGCCGCAGACCTCCAGGCAGATCAGCCCGTTCTCATAGAACCGCCAGGAAATCTTGTGCAGGACACAGTCCTTGATGGTCTGGTCCGATGTCCAGACGAACTCCTTCCAGGTAACCGGCTCTTTCTCCGGACCGATCTCGCCGGTGTTGTGGATGTCGGACGGCATCTGCCGGTGGGTGGAAAAATCGAGTGTCGCGGAAGGGCGTGACAGCGGAATCCAGGCTGTGCCCGTATCCCCGGTCACCGCCTTCTGCAACGCCACAAACCGCTCCCTGGCCTCATCACTGACACCAAGCTTCCCCAAAAGGGGCTTTGCAAAAACCGAAGCAAGCTGAATCACGACCGCCTCCCGTGGTGGGCGTTACCGGATCATCCCGTTTACCGGGACGAAAGGCAGGGTACAGGGGAGACGGGGGTGTGACGAGGGGGACCGCAATGGGGACGAGAGGGAACTGACGGGTTACTTGCTCCGATTGGGTTTAGCTGACATTCACCTGCTGAGGCGGCGCCGCGATGCAACTCGTCGAAGCAGCCATTTTCTGCATCTGGGAAGACGGTTATCAACCAGACGCCGGCACTGCGGATTTTTTTGACATTAGATTTTGAAGTGAATGCGTGTTTGCGACAGGCGACATCAGGTAAAACCTTGCCAGTTGAAGATCAAAGATGACTCACTCGCGCTTATTTCCTGGTAACACTGCATTTGTCTTGCTCCGGCTCATCCGCATGCAACGCTTTCGATCTTGGAGCGTATTGACGTAACGGGAGCGGAGAGTGTTTTGAACATTAATCGGATTTTGTTGTGCTGTTTTCTTGGCGCACTCTGTATCTGCTTTCGCACAGGATGCGCCGCAACAAACCCTGATCACGAATGTTCATATTTTTGACGGTGAGAACGAACAGCGCATTGAGAATGCCAATGTCCTGATCGAAGGCAACCTGATCAAGTCGGTTTCCACCGATGCGATTGAAGCTGATGGTGCTACCCTTATTGACGGTGGCGGACGCGCCCTGATGCCGGGTCTGATTGATGCTCACTGGCATGTCAACGTTTCAGCGATCACAAACGCCGAACTCGTTGGGACGGATTTTGCGTGGATCACTCTCAAATCAGGCCTTGGTTCAGCGGACACCGGACGCCAGCAACGCGGACATTGCTACCGTCCCCTTTGGGTGATGAGCCGCCTCGGTAGCGACGAATACTCAGCCTCGAATAGCGCCCTGGATCAGCGCTGGTCTTGACACGACCGATACATACAATCATTTATTATACGATGTATAATTATGGGTGTAAAATGATCACTGGACATGTTTTTATCGCTACCAGTTTGGACGGCTTCATCGCCCGGAGCGACGGGGATATTGCTTGGCTGCTGGAGCGAGATGATCCCAGCGAAGATCATGGCTACGATGCCTTCATTGCAGACATTGACGTCATTCTGATGGGCCGTGGAACATTCGAGAAAATGCACACTGTGAGGCCTTGGCCATACCATCGTCCGGTTGTTGTCCTGTCTTCGACCCTGACCCGGAGTGATCTGTCGGAAGATCTGCTCGACAAGGTCCGGGTCGCCAACCTCTCGCCCGAAGAGGCGATGCGCATGCTGCAGATCGAGGGACACAGGAAGGTCTATATCGATGGAGGACTCCTCATCCAGTCCTTCCTGAGGGCGGGTTTGATTGCCGACATGGTGATTACGAGTGTGCCGGTGCTACTCGGGGAGGGACGCCGATTGTTCGGCAGCGTTGCTGCAGACATCTCGCTGCGCCTCGAGCAGACGAAGAGTTTTCCCTCCGGGCTTGTCCAGGCCCGTTACCGGATCGAAGCATGAAGCGGCCCCGGGGACGTCCGCTCCGGGAAGACGCACCTGTCTCGCGCAAAGACATGCTCGGAGCCGCCTTTGACCTTCTGGATCACAAGGGAGTCGGTGCCTTCACCATGAGGGCGCTGGCGGAGCGCCTCGACATCAACCCTATGACGATCCATCATCACTTCGGGGGACGCGATGGCTTGATCGGCGCAATGTCGGAATACGCCTATGAGCGGGTTTCGGTGCGGGATGACGGCACGGCGATTGAGCGGATACGCGAGCTCCTGAATGCCTACCATGCGCAGGTTCTCCGCTACCCGGGTCTGACGATGCTCATCTTCAGCCAGCCGAATGTCTTTCCAAAGCAGGCAGAGAGGATCACCAACGAAATCTCGACGCTTCTGACCGAAGCCGGCCTGCCCGATCACAGGAGGCGGCTCTGGCTCGAAATACTCGTAGACTTCACCCATGGCGCTGCCTTGGCCACTGCAATGAATGGTCGAATTGGGACCAGTGAACCTGTCGAAGATCACGGGTTTACCTTAGCCCTGAACGAACTCTTGACGGGCCTGAACGGATAGTGGGCACTTCGGTTGGCAAGGGCTCAAAACAACCTGCGACAGCGCAACGCTGATTTTAGTGACTAGGTTCGACATAGTGTCGTTTGCGGCCCGTTGCGGACATCCGCGCTATCTGCGGCGAAAGGCGGCAAGGAGCCCTTTTGAGACCTTGGGGCCGTTCCTTTCATCGCCACATTTGCCCCGAAGAGGTCGCGCTTGTATCCCCAATTTGGTTCTATCGCCTTTGTGCAGAGACTGGGAGAATGAAATTTGCGGCTGACATAATCGATATCATCACGGTCTAGTGTCAGACTGTTGAGAACTCCAGTGAACTGTCCAACTATTTTGAGGCAACCCCATGTCGATCGACAACGTAAAGGCCCAAACAGCGCGCTTTCTCGAATCAGAAACGGCCGAGGTGTTGTGTATCCGCGGCAATTGGGGGACTGGCAAAACCTACAGTTGGAATGAGGCCCTCAAAGAGGCTGTCGCCAATAGGAGGATTGGGCGAGACAAGTACGCTTATGTGTCCCTCTTTGGCGTAAACAGCCTCGCCGACCTCAAGCAAGAGATTATCCATCAGACCATCGACGTGGATCAAGTTGGGAAGTCGTTCGACTTTCAGGACGTGGAATCCTATGTCAAAGGCGCATTCCCTGGCATTCTGAAGCTGGGCGGCTTGGCTGGAAAATTCCTCGGTGAAAATTATACCAGTGCGGGGGTTGCGGTCATGTATATGCTCGTCAGAAACCGCCTCATTTGCATCGACGATCTGGAACGCAAGGGCAGAGACCTTCGAAGTGGCGACGTCCTTGGACTGGTGTCCCAGCTTCGGGAAGACCGGAACTGCAAGGTGGTTATCCTGTTGAACGACGAGCGTCTGGATGGTGAAGATAGAGCCATGTTCGGGGGCTATCTGGAGAAGGTCGTGGATATCAACCTACGCTTTAGGCCAACTGCGATGGATTGCGCAGATATCGCGCTAAAGGCGTTTGATGGAACCAATGAAATTAAACAGTTGGTAAGTGAACGGACTACGAAGCTCGGGATCGACAACGTTCGCGTTATCCGCAAACTGTATTCCTTCGTGCAGCAAATCCAGCCTCTTTTGACGCATTACAAACCCGGCGTATTCATAAGCGTAGCGCACACAATTGTGTTGATGGGATGGTGTCACCTCCAGCCGGAAATCGCGCCAAGCAAGGAATTTCTCCTTCGTCATAAAGGAATGTTTACGGGCTATTCGTTGAATAATCCGGAAGAAGATGAACTCATCCCGCAGGAGCAGGAGTGGCTCAAGCTAATTGCCGATTATGGATACCACGCTACCGATGAGTTTGATGTCGCATTACTTAAAGGGATCGAAGACGGCTACTTCACCAAGGAAATCATCGATAAACATGCGACCGAATTAAACCAAAGGGTTGAACAAGGTTTTGCCGCAGATCAAATTAACAAAGCATGGCGGGAGTTCTACGACTCCTTCGATGATGATCTGAACGAGAAGCTAAAGGGCTTTGAAAGCTGCATTGCAGAGAGTGCGAAATTTTACTCTCTTAGTGACGTGATTTCAGTTGTGAACTTGTTTCGTGATTTGGATCGAGGGCCCGACGGCGACACACTTCTGGACGTTTATCTTGAGGCACGGCGCGGGGAACGCGATGCCTATGATCTCATTGATATAGAGGTGTTTGGGCGTCGTCTTGATGATGACATCAAAGAAAAACTGTTGGCATTGGAAGAGCAAGAGAAACGATCGATGTCAGTTGAAGAACTGTTCCTAATGCTCGCACACGACGGCCACAATAAAGATATCACTGAGCGATTGGCCGCACTTCCAGTTGAGGAGTACATCCGAGTGCTCAAACACCACAAGGGCAGTGAATTCAAGGTGATGCGTAGCGCCTTGACCCAGTACAATAGTCTTTCAAACCCCGATATCTATAACATCGAAATTATGCGAAAAACTAATGATGCACTCCAGCAAATAGCGGAGGAGAACCTTGTCAATAAGGTTAGGGTGAGCCGCTGGGGTATAGCTGAGCGCCTCGCAAAAATACCACCGGAGGAGCCTCAACCGACTGCTGCCACGGAAAGCCCAACAGCATAAACTCCAAGCTACAAGAGAGCCAGCTTACCACCCTAAACGGCGGAGGCTTGCCATCTTTCTAAGGTCCCAAAAAGTCCGCATTGCCGCCATTGGTTTCTGGCGCAGCGAATTCACACTTCCCGCCCACAATGGACTCATGGTCGTTTCGCCTTCAATGGCAGCTTCTATAACCAAGCCGAGAACCTGTGAACGTCCTCTCTAGAGACGTAAAGCTGCCCCGTCTGCCTCCTCAAACGGCAAAACGCATCCAGAAACCAGGCGGTCGCCGACCTGCCGGGATAACCCGCAGGATTGATGTAAATCCACACTCAACAGCCGCGTTCAGCCAGCTCCCGAAGGATCTGTGGCAGGGCGACGCTGGTTTCGTCGCCGACGACGCGGGGATCCCACACCCGGGCTCTCCCTCCAAGGCGCCTGCCTTGACCTGAGCCGGGTTTCTGGGCTCGGTGGAATGGCTGTTCCAGGTGGCGGCCCCGTGCCCGGAGGATTGGTAGATATCCGTATCGGTCCGTCACGGGTGAGGTGCGCGGCGACGGCAGCGAACGCACCGCCGGCCGTCGGTGCGCCGCCGCCAGAGCGGAGGGGGACACAAGCGCCGTTGTCAGGGCGTCAGGAAAGGGAGGCGGTTAAAGCGCGGGTTCTGCGTGTGGGGATCGAGAATGGCCTTTTCCAGTCGCGACCCGGGTCATGCTGGAAGCCAAATTCCCTGCCGCCACTACCCGGTTTGCTCCTGATGTATTTCGTCCACACATGTGTGTGCCGCTCAACATCCTTGAAAATACCACGGCCAATTCTGACAATGCCGCTTTCACTTGAAGCGCATCGGGAACGTAGCGGAAAGGTCTGCGCTCAGGGGACTGATGTCCTTTTGGCAAGCCCTGCGCCGATCCCTTTCAGATATGGCAGGAACCCGTCCAGAAACCGGGTTGTTGCCGGCATGAAGAAGCTGCCGTGATGGTACATCGGGTCAAGGGAAGTGATCAGCAGGCGGCCGGGGGTGGAGACCGTGTCCTCGTAAAAGATCGAGCCGAATTCGCCGACGTCGACCAGCGACTGCGCCCCGTCCGGCACCTGGAAATAACCGTGATAGTGCCAGGTGACGTCGGCAAGGGTGAGGTGGGTGAAGAGGGGATGATCCGGCGCGGCGATCTTCAGGCCGATCTCGCCGCCTTCCTTCCACCACCAGAAATTGGTCGGCGTGTCCGTCCACTTCACATCAGGCAGCCAGTCCGGATGGCCGGTGGAGCCCATGGCGACGACGGTCTTGCCGCTTGCCAGAAAGTCGGCGATTTGCTCGCGCCGGGGACGCAGTACCGAAGGATCGGTGCGGCAGGAGACAAGCAGGGTGTCAAAGGCGGACAGATCCACCTCAGGCAGATCGCGTGTGTAGATGATCTCGTCGAAAAAGTCGTGGTATCGCGGTTCGTAAATGGTGCGGTGATGATAGTAGGTGCCGGCGTCGAGGACTGCGAGCCTTGTCATTGCTGGGGTCCCTTTCCGCTGGCCCAGGCGCAGAGCTGCGGGGCAATGCGTGCGGTCGTGTCGCTGGAGCCGACGTACATCCAAAGATCGTTGCCGGCATGCATGAAGATGCGTCCGCCGGAAGGGCGCTCATAGACCCAGTCGCAGGGCAGGCGATCCGGGCCGACACCGTGGAGGTTAACAGCGCCTTCCGGCGGCGGGTTGAAACCGCGGGCGTAGAAGCCGGCAACACCCCGGCGGTATGTCAGCTCCTCGGTTGCAACGCCTTCAAACACCGGGTGGTCTGTCAGCCGGTGGATCTGCAGGTCTTCCAGCGAGAAGCGGTTCAGGGGAACGAAGGGCTGGAATTCTGGCAGCATCGGCCAGGCAACGTGGCCGTTGAACACCAGTGTTCCACCACCATTCAGGAACTGCTCGATCTTCGACGTCAGGCTGCCGAAAAAGCGCTGGTCGAGATGGGCCGGCAGGCAGAGCGCGGGATAGCGCGACAGGTCGGCAGTTTCGAGGTCATAATGGCCGACTACGTCGATATCGGGCACATAATCGCCGACGTCGGGCAGGTCGTTGCCTGCCCCCTTGATCGGCTGCAGAAAGAGGCAGGACGCCATTGGGCTCTCCATTCGAACGATCCCGGGCGGCGAAGCCGCCCGGGCTGAGCTTGGGCTGTTACTGTTTGCTGACTGCCTTGAAATTGTAGAAGAAGCCGGACGGGTGGACCTTGTAGCCGCTGACGCCGGTCTTGGACGCGGCCACGTAGATCTTGTGAACCAGCGGGATGATCGGTGCATCCGTCTGCAGGATTTCCTGTGCCTTGGCATAGGTTTCCAGCGCTTCCGGGCCTTCTTCCAGCGTCCGGCCCTTGTCGACCAGGGCGTCGAATTCCGGATTGGCCCAGTTCTGGTAGTTGAGGCCCGCCTTGGAATGGAACTGCGACTTCAGGTGCAGGTCCGGGTGGCCGGTCATTTCCGGTGTCCAGAAGACGACGGAAACGTCATAATCACTCTGCTTGACGAGATCGAGCATGCCTTCCCAAGTGTACATTTCCAGCTTGGTGGAAATACCCTGCTGCTGCAGCAGCGCTGCCATGGTTTCACTGATCGGGGCCATTTCGGCGCGGCTGGAATAGCTGAGGATACGCAGGCTCAGCGGCTCGCCGTCCTTCTGCCAGGTGGTGCCGTCTTTCTCGTATCCGGCCTCGGTCAGAAGCTCGGCGGCTTTTTCCGGGTTGAAGGAATAGGCAGAAAGCTCTGGTGCGGCCCAGGGAAATTCCGGCGGGAAGAAGGTCCAGGCCGGCTTGCCGATGCCGTCGAGCGCACCCTTGACCAGGATCTCGCGGTCAACCAGCAGGTTCACTGCCTGGCGAACCTTCGGATCATGCAGCACGCTGTTCTCACCGGCATTGAAAGCACCGTAGTAGAGACCGGCGCTCGGCTCGGCATAGACTTCGAATTTCTCGTCGGCCTTCATGCGTTCCACATCGGAAGGCAACAGGTGGACGACGAAGTCGACCTCGCCGGTTTCCAGCGCCAGCGCGCGGGCATTGTGGTCGGGAATATAGCGGTAGACGATTTCTTCCAGCTTGGGCGCTTCGCCCCAGTAGGCATCGTTGCGCACAACAGTGGTGCGGTCATGCTTCTGGTAATCCTTGAACACCCAGGGGCCGGTGCCGACCGGCTTCACGAACTCGCCGTTCTCATCGAACGAGGCCTTGCCGTAGATGACGGTGATGGCGTCGGTCAGCTGGTTGGGCAGGGCAGTGAAAGGCTCGTTGGTTTCGATTTCCAGTTCAGTGCCGGAAACAGCCCGGATTTCCTTGATGTTGAGAAGGTCCGAGGCATAGGGCAGGAGCGCGATCACGCGTTCCAGCGAGAACTTGGCGGCTTCCGCGTCGAAAGTGCTGCCGTCATGGAAGGTGACGCCCTCGCGCAGCTGGAAGCGCCAGACGTTGGGAGAAACGCGCTCCCAGGAGGTGGCAAGACCCGGAACCAGTTTCATGTCGAAATCGAGCTTTACCAGAGTGTCCAGAATCTCGCTTTCGTTGAAAAAGCGGCTGCGGCGCGGTTTCATCGACAGCGGCAGGGCTTCCCACATGGTGGCAACGGTCAGCGTTGAACTGCCTTCGGCCTGCGCTGGCATGTGCGGCAGGGCCAGCATGGCGGCCGTAGCCACGGAAACGGCAAGTCGGCCCAGGGTTCTGCGGGATATCATGAGGATCAACTCCTTGGTTTGAAGATTGTTTTTCGAAGGGTCAAAAGATTGGTGTGCCGGGAGCGCATCCGGTCGCCGATGCCGTCGCCAAGCAGGTTCACCAGCATGACGAAGGCGGTGATCGTCAGGCCCGGTGCGAGGACAAGATGCGGATGACTGCGCATGTGGTTGCGCGCATCGGCGATCATCCGGCCCCATTCGGCTGTTCCGGGTTCCACGCCAAGGCCCAGAAAGCTGAGCCCTGCAAAGGCGAGGATGACCCAGGAGAGCGAATAGGCGGCCATGGTCAGGAGAGGCGCCGCGATGTTCGGCAGAAGATGGCGGTGGACGATGCGTCTGCGGGACGATCCGAGAGCCTCTGCCGCCTGGACGTAGAGCTTCGCCCGTTCCACCAGGATCATGTTGCGCACCAGCCGGGCGTATTCCGTCCAGTGGACGGCGGTGAGCGCCAGGAGCACGACGGCAAGTCCAAGGCCCATGACACCGGCGATAATCATGGCAATCGCCAATGCGGGCAGCACGGAAAGCCCCTCGCAGAAGCGCATCAACAGCTGATCCGGCCAGCCGCCCAGATAGCCGCAGACGCAGCCAAGCAGCGTACCGGTGAGGGCGGAGGCCAGCACCACCAGCAGGGCTGCACCTGTGGTGAGTCTGCCGGCGTAAAGCAGGCGGGAAAAGACGTCGCGGCCCATCTGGTCGGTGCCCAGAAGGTGCGGCCAGCCAGGAGGTACAAGACGGTTCAGGATGTCGATCTGGTCTGGCGGGTAGGGCGCTGCGAGCGGTGCCAGCACGATCATCAGAATGAGACAGGCCAGCAACCCGGCACGCGTTTGCCGGCGCTGTGCGTCAGGTTTGGGCCGAAACAGGCTGTGGGCTCTTGCCATTCAGATTGCCTCCTGAATGCGCGGATCGGCCAGCGTCACCAGGTAATCGACCAGGAGGTTGATGATGATGTAGCCACAGGCGATCACCAGGAAACAGACCTGGATCAACGGGTAATCGCGGTTGAGCAGCGAGGCGACCAGCAGGCTGCCGATGCCCGGCCAGGCAAAGATCGTTTCAACGATGATCATGCCGTCAAAGGCGCGGGCGAATTGCAGCCCGGTGAGCGTCAGGAGCGAGGGCAGGATGTTGGGCAGGGCGTGATGCAGCAGGATCCGCGTTTGGCTCAGGCCCTTGGCCTTGGCCGTGCGGATGTAGGCATGGTGAAACTCGTCCAAAAGCCGGGCACGAACAAAGCGCGCTATCACGCCGGTCATGGTGGTCGCAATCACCAGTGTCGGCAACACGGCATGGGCAAGCGTGCCGTGGCCCGAGCTCGGCAGCCAGCCGAGCGTGAGCGAGAACAGAAGCGCCAATAGCAGCGCGTACCAGAAATTGGGAATGGACAGGCCGGCAACGCTTGCCGCCGCCAAAAGGCGATCAGCAAGACCTCCGGCGTGATAGGCACAGAAACAGCCGATTGGTACAGCAAGGACCAAGGCAAGGCCGATCGACAGCAAAGCCAGGATCAGCGACTGGCGTATCCGCAGCAGGATGTCGCCAGAAACACTTTCTCCCGTGACGAAGGAAGTGCCGAGATCCCCGGTAAGCACATTGCCAAGCCAGTGCAGATATTGAACGGGAAGGGGATCGTCAAAGCCGTTTTCGGCTGAAAATCTCTCAACCGCAGCCGCATCTGGCAGGGTGCCGTCCATCTGGGACAGCAGCAGTACCTCGGCAAAATCTCCCGGCAACAGGCGCAACAGGGCGAAGCCGGCAATGGACACCAGGAACAGCAGTATTACCGATTGGACAAGCCTGTGGCTCAGCCGGCGCACCATCCGAAAACCGCCCCAAATCCGTCAAATGAGAAAACTTGAGCTTTATAATCATATTTCTACGGGTGGTGTCGAGGTTGGTTTGTAAAAAACTTGAAAAAAATACTCAAATTTCTATCCGGCAGTTTTGTGCCGCCGTGTGGAAAGGGGAAAAGTCTCGGGAGCAGATGCAACGCTTCCCTCAGAACCATGGGGCTGAGCGTCTCGGAACATGTATCTGGGGCAGAGGGTCTGAGCGATGCCGGCCCTGCGGGCGGACATGGAGCGCAACGGGTGTTAGCCGGAAGAGGAGGCAAGCCACGGGTGAGCCGTGGCTTGCCGAAACGCGATCTTACAGTGCGGGTATCCGCAGGACCTGACCCGGATAGATCTTGTCCGGGTCGGACAGCATCGGCTTGTTGGCTTCGAAGATTGCCTGGTACTTGGCGCCGTTGCCGTAGACCGTTTCGGCGACCTTCCAGAGTGTGTCGCCCTTGACCACCGTGTGAAATTTGGCTTCCGGTTCGCTGCTCTCGACCGTTATTTCTTCCTCGACCTTGGAAATGCCGAGCACGTTGCCGGCGGCAAGGATCAGTTTTTCACGGGCTTCCTGGCTGGGGGCCGCGCCTGCGATCCTGACGGTGTCGCCGCTGACTTCAACCTTGACGTCGCCGTCGAGACCGAGATCGGCAACTTCCTTTTCGATGGCTTCCGCACTTGCTTCCGGCGCATCGTCGTCGCCAAACAGCTTCTTGCCCGCATCCTTCACGAAATCAAAGAAACCCATGTCTTTTATCCTTTAAGTCAATTCAGCCGAAATCTGCCGGCGCGCCCTGCTGGAGGTCATTTCACGCAGCGGAACCATATTGCAAATTTCCCCGGACGGCGGAAGCAAAATCCGGGGAGGCAAGGCGGACTTGCGGTGAGGGGGCGGGCTGGACAAGGGCTGGGCTCATGCGAAGCGCTTGGCTCCGGCAACGCAGCCGACAACCAGAGTGGTGACGAGGATCATGGTGGAGGACACCGGTTCATGCAGCAGCAGGCCGGCCAGCATCAGGCCGAAAAAGGGTTGCAGCAACTGCAATTGGCCGACACTGGCAATGCCGCCGATGGCAAGGCCTCTGTACCAGAAGATGAAGCCGACGAGCATCGAGAAAACCGAGACATAGCCGAGCCCGGCCCAGGCGGCGGTATCAATGCCTGTCCAACTGTCCGGCCATGTGATCAGCGCGAGCGTGCCCATGACGGGAAGCGAAAGGGCCAGCGCCCAGGAGATGACCTGCCAGCCGCCAAGGCGGCGGGACAGCACGCCACCTTCCGCATAGCCGAAGCCGCAGACGATGACCGCCGCCAGCATCAGGAGATCCCCCTTGAAGGAAAGATCGGCCCCTTGCGACAGTGCGTAGGCGGCAACGGCGGCGCTGCCGGTGCAGGAAAACACCCAGAAGAGTGGCCTCGGCCTTTCCATTCCGCGCAGCAGGCCGAAAAGGGCGGTCGCAAGGGGCAGGAGGCCGATGAAGACAATCGAATGGGCGGCGGTAACATGCTGCAAGGCGAGGGCCGTCAGCAACGGAAAGCCGACGACGACGCCAAGAGCGACGATCAGCAGCGAGGTCAGATCGCTCCGCTGCGGCCGCGCCTGCCGAAGAAGCAGCAGGACAGCCATGCCGAGAAAGGCTGCGACCACAGCCCGGGCGGATGTCAGAAACAGCGGGCTGAAGCCGCCGAGCGCAACCCGCGTCGCCGGCAGTGAGCCGCTGAAGATGAGAACGCCCAGGAGCCCGCTGCCCCATCCTGCCATCGATGCCTGCATGTCTGGTCTTTCTGCTGTCTTGCCTTTGAGTGTTCCCGTTTGGCGGAACACGTTGCAGGTTCAGGATTAGTCGGGCAGGGCTGGTCAGGACAGTGACAGTGCAATACAATTCATAAAAACTGTACTGCTTACACTTGCCATACACTTTAGCGGATTAACCCATGGAACAGGACACGCGAACGGCCACGGTGATGGAAGCCGTCAAGCGCAAGATCGCCAGCCGGGCGCTGGAGCCTGGCGAAAAACTGCCGTCCATCCGTGGGTTCGCCGCCACCATGCGCGTGTCGCCGTCCACCGTGGTGACCGCCTATGACCGGCTGGCTGCCGAAGGCATCATCTATGCCCGCCGCGGTTCCGGATTTTTCGTTGCCGACGCCGCCCGGCCGTTCTCGGTTGCCGAGGTCGGGCCGCAGCTAGACCGGGAGATCGACCCGTTCTGGGTGTCGCGCCAATCGCTTGATGCCGGGCCGGATGTTCTGAAACCCGGCTGCGGCTGGATGCCGGCGGACTGGATGCCGAACGAAGCCCTGCAGCGCGGTTTGCGAGCGCTTGCGCGGACGGGCGGTGGCCACCTGTTCGACTATGGAGAAACGCGGGGCGCCGCGAACCTGCGCCACCTGCTGGCGCGGCAATTCTCGGACGAAGGACTTGAGGTGAACCCAGGCCAGGTCTTGCTGACGCCGTCGGGAACGCAGGCCATCGATCTGATCTGCCGGTTCTTCCTGCGGCCGGGAGATACGGTGCTGGTGGATGACCCCTGTTATTTCAACTTTCAGGCTCTGCTGAAGGCGCACAGGGTGGAGGTTGCCGGTGTGCCGTTCACGCGCAGCGGACCGGATACCTCGCTCTTCGAAGAAGCGCTCAACCGGTACAAGCCCAAGCTCTACATCACCAATTCCGCCCTTCACAATCCGACAGGCGCGACGATTTCGCCCCAGGTCGCGCACAAGGTTCTGAACCTCGTGACGGCCCACGGTCTGGTGGTGATCGAGGACGATATTTTCGGCGGCTTTGCGCCAGAAGCCCTGCCAAACCTTGCCGTTCTGGATGGTCTGGAGCGGGTTATCCGCATCGGCAGCTTCTCCAAGACCCTGTCTGCCTCCGTGCGCTGCGGGTATATCGCGGCGCGGGCGGACTGGGTCGAAGCGCTGGTCGACCTGCAGGTGGCCACCAATTTCGGCGGACCGGGGCCGGTCGCGAGTGATCTGGTCCATGGCGTTCTGAGCGACGGCAGTTATCGCAAGCACATGGACGCGTTGCGGGTTCGCCTTGCAAAGAAGCGGCGTGATGTTGCCGCCAGGCTGGAGCCCCTCGGGATTACGCCCTGGGTCAGCCCAAAGGGCGGTTTTTACCTCTGGTGCCGATTGCCCGCCGGCCAGGACGCTGCCACCATTGCCCGCGCGGCACTGCGCCGGAACGTGGTTCTGGCCCCCGGCAATGTCTTCAGCGTTTCGCAATCGATGACCGGGTTCCTGAGGTTCAATGTCAGCCAGATGAGCAATGGGCAGGTGTATGACGTGCTGGAAAGCGCGATGAAGCCAGGGGCAGCCTGAGTTCCGGCAACTATCTTACGCCTGCAGCGTTTGCCCCACAGATTGTTGCATCTGGCTGGTGCGAGCGAAGGCTGCTTCGAGCGTCTAGACTCCTGTTTACAAGGACGGTGCTTATCCGGTCAGACCCTTTTGGATGAAGGAGCTTTTTCCCATGAATGGCACAGCCGCGCAAAAGACGGATAGGAAAACGGCCAGGCTTTACCGAATGGTCATGCCCAAGCATATCTGTCCTTATGGTCTCAAGTCGAAAGACCTTCTGGAGCGGCAGGGCTATGAGGTCGAAGATCATCACCTCACGACACGTGAGGAGACCGACGCCTTCATGGAAAAACACGATGTGGAGACGACACCGCAAACCTTCATCGGTAATGCGCGGGTTGACGGCTATGACGATCTGCGCGTCTATTTCAAGCTCGATCCGCCTGAAGGGGACCGCGGCGACATGACCTACCGGCCTGTGATCGCCATTTTTGCCGTTGCCCTGCTTCTGGCCCTTGGCCTGTCTTGGCATCAATATGGAACGCCTGTCACCTTGCGGGCGGTGGAATGGTTCGTGTCGCTTTCGATGACGATCCTCGCGATCCAGAAGCTGCAGGACGTGGAGAGCTTCTCCACCATGTTCTTGAACTACGATCTGCTTGCCCGGCGCTGGGTTCCCTATTCCAGGATCTATCCCTATGCCGAGGCCTTCGCCGGTATTCTGATGACGGCCGGTGCGCTGGTCTGGCTGTCGGCCCCGGTGGCCTTCGGCATCGGCCTGATCGGCGCTGTCAGTATTTTCAAGGCGGTCTATCTGGAGAAGCGAGAGCTGAAATGCGCCTGTGTCGGCGGCAGTTCCTCGGTTCCGCTCGGCTTCGTCTCACTGACCGAAAGCCTGATGATGATGGCCATGGGGCTGTGGATGCCGTTTCGCATGTTGGTGCTATAGGGATAACAGGCAAGAAATGCGTCCGCTGTGGGAAGCCGGCGCATCTCTTGTCAGTTTCGTCCTGACAGGCAGTTTCCGAACCTCTATTCCAACTATCTGAATTTAAGAGTGTTTTCCTCGATCTCCAGAGCGCTGGACGATAAAACTTAGCCAATCAGCAAAGTTTTCTCTTGCCCTTGCAAGGGCTTTCGCAATACTTAGCAATATGGCTAAGCATGATCCTGATCTCTCCCTGTTGTTCCACGCGTTGTCCGACCCGACACGCCGCGCCATGCTGACAAGGCTCGCAAGTGGCCCGGCGCGGGTGACGGACCTTGCTGAACCGACCGGTCTGAAACTGCCCACGGTCATGCGGCACCTGTCCGTGCTGGAGCAGGCGGGGTTCATCACCACCGCCAAGGACGGACGCATACGCACCTGTGCCATCGTTCCGGAGGCTATGGAGCCGGTGCGGACATGGATCGATGAACAGCGTGCCATCTGGGAGGCTCGCCTCGACAGGCTGGACGCATTCGTCATGAACGTTATCAAGGAGACCGAAGAATGACGCAGAACGTGGTTCTGGACAGCGCAGCCTCCACCACCGCAGGCGAGGCAAGAGAGGGATTTGCGACGCTCACGTTCGAGCGCGACATGGCTGTTCCTGCCGAAACTCTCTGGCAGGCGTGGACCGCTCCGGCGGCACGGGCGGTCTGGGCTGCGCCTTCCCCTGCCGTCACCGTGGAGTTCGTCGAAGCCGACACCAGGGTGGGCGGACGGGAGATCTCGCTCTGCAAGGCGGGCGGTCAGCCGGACATCCGCTGCGAATGCGGTTGGCTGGACCTGCAACCACCGCTGCGTAGCGTGAACTACGAGGTGACCTCGTGTGAAGGCGAAACGCAGTCCGTCGCGCTTGTGACCGCAGCAATCGCGGATTTGGGTGAACGCAGCCGGTTGTCCGTGACGGTGCAGCTTTCTTCGCTCACCGCGAATATGGAAGGGGGCTACCGGGACGGCTTCAATGCGGCCCTGGACAATCTTGCAGGCGCTGCCGAGCGCACGATGATCCTGCAGCGGGTGATCCGCGCACCGCGATCCGTCGTCTGGGGCGCCTGGATGAACCCCGAAACCCTGCCGCAATGGTGGGGGCCGGACGGCTTTTCCTGCCGCACCACACGGATTGATCTGCGCGCAGGCGGCGAATGGGTGTTCGATATGATCGCACCTGACGGCACGGTTTTTCCGAACCATCACCTCTATACGGACGTCCGGCCAGACGAACGGCTCAGCTATACGCTGCTCTGGGGCGAGAATGGTCCGAAGCACGCCGACGCCTGGGCCTCGTTCGAGGAGGAGGACGGGGCAACGAAAGTCACGCTCGGCATGGTCTTCAGCACCGCTGCGGAATTCCAGGAAGCCAGGGGCTTTGGCGCCGTGGAACTGGGGCAGCAGACCCTGGGCAAGCTGGAAAGCTTTATCAAAGCGGGCTGAGCAACCGCGTTGTTGTGGTCTCCCTTGGCCTTTGATTGGGGGTCAAGGGGGATGACATGTGACGGGCTCACTGCCTGAATATTGAAACAATCAGGTTGTGCAATCGGGCGAAGAACACCTTTTCGCTGAAACCGACTTGCCCTTGCGCTCAATCTCCGCAAGTCTCCGTTGGAACGTTCCTGCCATCAAGTTCCGCGGAGACCCTCCATGCATATTCTCATCATCGGCGCAGCCGGTATGGTTGGCCGAAAGCTGGTTGAAAAGCTGGCCGCGGAACCGGACGTGCTCGGGTTCGAGGTTTCGCGGCTGACCCTGGCCGACGCCAACCAGCCAACTGTTCCGGCGGCTCTGCCCGGCGTTGCCGAGGCGGTTACCGTGGACCTTTCGAAGCCTGGATCTGCACAGACGCTGGTTGCTGCGCGCCCCGATGTCATCTTTCACCTTGCGGCCATCGTCAGCGGCGAGGCGGAGCAGGCGTTTGAAAAGGGCTATGCGGTCAATCTCGACGGCAGCCGTGATTTGTTCGAGGCCATCCGGCTGGAAGGGGCGCGCGAGCCGTATTTTCCGAAGGTGATCTTCGCGTCGTCGATTGCCGTGTTCGGCCAGCCGTTTCCTGAGAAGATCGGCGACGAGTTCTTTACAACACCGCTGACAAGCTACGGCACGCAAAAGGCGATCACAGAGCTGCTGCTGGCAGACTACACCCGCAAGGGCTTCTTCGACGGCATCGGCTTGCGCCTGCCAACGATCTGCATTCGCCCGGGAAAGCCCAACAAGGCGGCTTCCGGCTTCTTTTCCAACATCATGCGCGAGCCTCTTGCCGGGCAGGAGGCGGTTCTGCCGGTGGATGAAGACGTACGCCACTGGTTCGCAAGCCCGCGCGCTGCTGTCGGTTTTTTCGTTCATGCCGCGCGGCTCGATTCGGGCCGCTTGGGCCCCCGTCGCACCGTTACGCTGCCAGGGCTTTCCGCAACTGTCGGTGAGCAGATCGAGGCTCTGCGACGGGTTGCCGGGGAAAAGGTCGTCAGCCTGATCCGCCGGGAGCCGGACGAAACAATCGTTCAAATTGTTGACGGCTGGCCGAGAAATTTCGATGCCAGAAGAGCCTTGGACCTCGGGTTTCAGGCGGAAACCAGCTTTGACGACATCATCCGCATACATATTGAAGACGAATTGGAAGGCAGAAATCCATGACCGCAGACGGGTTTGACGTGAAGGGCAGGATCGCGCTTGTGACCGGTGGCGGCACGGGTGTCGGCAAGGCTGTTGCCGCTGGCTTGAGCAGGGCCGGCTGGCGGGTTCTGATCACCGGCCGCCGCAAGGATGTTCTGGAAAAGGCCGCAACCGAACTCTCCCGAAATACCGGTAACGAAGTGTCCTGGATTGCCGCGGATGTGGGCGATCCAGCTTCTGTGAAGGCCCTCTTCGACGAGATTTCCAAGACGTTCGGCAGGCTGGATCTGCTGGTCAACAATGCGGGCATCTCGAACGCGTCCGTCCCGCTGGAGGACATCTCGTTCGAGGAGTGGAGCGCTGTCGTGGCGGCGAACCTGACCGGGGCTTTCCTGTGCACTCAGCAGGCCTTCCGGCTGATGAAGGCGCAGGAACCGAGGGGTGGGCGCATCATCAACAATGGCTCGATTTCGGCAACGACGCCAAGGCCGAATTCAGCCCCCTATACCGCGACCAAACATGCGATTACCGGCCTGACCAAATCGGCCGCGCTGGATGGCCGCCCGTTCGATATCGCCTGCGGCCAGATCGACATTGGCAATGCGGCCAGCGACATGACGGCCAAAATGAGCGGCGGCGTGCTGCAGGCCAATGGTGAAACCGCCTCGGAGCCGACCATCGATCCGGTGCATGTGGCCAATGCGGTCACCTACATGGCCAGCCTGCCGCTGGATGCCAATGTGCTGACATTGACGGTGATGGCAACCGGCATGCCGTTCGTCGGCCGCGGCTAGGCTGACTGCGTGCGCTGCCCGGATTTCAACTTTGGGCAGCGGCTTGCGGGTCGTTGCCAAGGCCGGAAAGACAAGCAGCCCGGATGTCTTCGGCAAAGAGGCGCATGCGACGGTTGAGGCGGCGTTCCCGGGCATGGAGCAGATAGATGCCCCATGCCGGCACGGCGATGTCCGGTAGCAGGGGCACCAGCTTTCCGGCAGCCAGTGCCTCCGTCACGATGAAATCCGGCAGCCGGCTGATGCCATGCCCCTGGATTGTTGCGTCCAGCAGGAACGTCCCGCTATTGGAATTGAGCGCGGGCTGAAACTCGATCTGCTGGCGCTTGCCCTTTTGCGTCTGAAACTCCCAGACAGTCCGGCGCGCCCAGCCGAAATGAAGTAGCCGATGCTTCGGCAGATCGTCTATCGATTGCGGTGCGGGATGGCCTCGCAGGTAGTCGGGGCTGGCAAAGAGGCAATGTTCCACGGTGCCCAATTTCATTGTGATGGCGTCTTCGGGCCGCGTTTCGGTGATGCGGATCGCAAAGTCATAGTTTTCTCTGGCAAGATCGACCAGCCGGTCATCGAAATCGACGGTTAGCTGGATGTCCGGGTGCCGGGCCTGGAAATCGATCAGCTCCTTGTTGAGGAAACCGTGGCCGAAATCCCTCGGGATCGAGATTGACAGGGGCCCGGAAGGGGCTGTCCCGTTGCTCAGGAAATCGTCCTCGATGTCGTCGACATCGCTGACAAAGCGGCTCGCGCGCTGAAAGAGCTCGCGTCCGGTCTCGGTCAGATCCCAATGGCCGGGAGAGCGATCGACGAGACGGGTCCCATAGCGGTCCTCCAGCAGCGACAGACGGCGGCTGACAGCCGACTTGGCGATGCCGAGTTCCGCAGCGGCTTTCGAGATGCTGCCGCTGGCAACCACCTGAACGAACAGCCGCAGGTCTTCCATCTGGCCCATATTGTTCTCCAAATCAGAACGATGAGCCCTGATTTTGATATCTGGTTATGAAATTTGCAACTTCCTATCTGTCGGAGAACCTGAAGTGCCGGACCGTTTCACCGCGGGTGACCAATGGTCCGGCTCGCTCACAAGCAGATTGGAAACGCCATGAACGCAGAGATTGACATTCGCACCACGGAAATGCCCGCGGACATGCGCATTCTGCTGGATGCGTATCCGCGCGATACCTGGGAAGCTCATCCCGGGTTCAAGGAGAAAACCAGCAACTGGCTGGGGGCACATGTGATGTTCCGGCAGTTGGCGGAACTGGTGCGTCTCGAAACGGAGGCCTATCTGGAGAAGCTGAGAGACCCGGAAGATTTTGCTGCCAGACTGTCGCGGTACGGCGACCTGCTGGTGCGCAATCTCCACGGGCACCACACCTGGGAAGACAAGAGCTACTTTCCGGAACTGTGTGAGGCCGACCCGCGTTTCGAGAAGGGATTGGAGATCCTGGAAAAGGACCACGAAGCGCTGGACGCGATGTTGTTCGGCTTCTCACGAACCGCCAATCGCGCAATCAAGCTGGTCCAGCTTGACGAAGCGCAGGCACGCGAGGAGGCTGGCCAGTTGCAGCCGGTAACGGAGACGATCGAAAAGCTGCTGGGACGTCACCTAAGCGATGAAGAGGAATTGGCAGTGCCCATCATTCTTCACCATCGCCTGCGCGGATAACAGCAACACATGGCCGGGTGCGGTTATTGCTCCCGGCCGTGTGCTGGTTTCAGGGGGGGGAGCCCCATGAATGATGACGGACTGACCCGGAGGAAGACGATGCCCGAGCCGACTGCCGATTTGTCAACGGAAGAAAACCAGGCCGATGCTGCCGACCGTCGTAAACAAGGGGAGTTCGTTCGCGGTGTCAGCGGGTTTCGCTCTGCCATCGGCGATGCGGATTTTCCGGCAGAGCCCGGGCGATATCATCTGTTCGTCGCGCTCAACTGCCCATGGTGCCACCGTGTGACGCTTACCCGAAACGTTCTCGGGCTTCAGTCCGGCGTTTCCATGGATGTGGCCTTTCCGGGCCGGACCGAAAAAGACGATCCGGCAGGTGAGAACCTCTGGGAATTCAATCCTGAAAGAGTGGCCAGCCTGACGGGTGGACCCTTGCCGGAATGCACGGATGAAACGGCGACAGGTGAGGGGCTGCGTCTGGTGAAGCAAATCTATGCGGCGGAAGGATCAGATGAACGATCCGTCCCGGTTCTCTACGACAAGAAACAGAAGCGGATCGTCAACAACGAAAGCGCCGAGATCATCCGCATGCTGAATGCCCATGCCGCGGCACTGGGCAGCACGATTGCACAGGAAACGCGGCCTGATCTTTATCCGGACGATGCGGATCTGCAGGCACAGATCGATGTCCTGAACGAAACGATCTATACGCGGATCAACAATGGGGCCTACAAGGCCGGATTTTCATCCGACCAGAATGTCTATGCGGCGGCTTACGAAGGCTATTTCGCCTTGCTGGCAGAGCTGGAGGATCGGCTGGGTGCCGATGGCAGGCCGTTTCTGACCGGCGACAGCTTCACTGAAGCCGACCTGAGGCTGTTCCCGACGCTTTACCGGCATGATCCGGTCTATTTCGTGCGCATGAAGCTGAACGGTGCCCGCATTCTGGACTATCCAAATCTGTGGCGCTGGCTGTGCCGGGTGCATGCCTTGCCGGGTGTCGCAGGCAGTTCGTCGCTGATCCATTGCAGGCAGGGGTATTTCGGCCGGTCCTGGAACAATGTCGTACCGCTGGGGCCCTTCCGGCCGATGCCCTATCCGCAGGCCTATGCGCATCCCGAACTTGCAGAGCGGCAGTAGACCTGGCTGAGACTGGGGAGGGCGCTTTGGGTCAATCTCGCAGAACGCTTGCTAGCCCTTTGGCTCGCAGAACGCTTGCTAGCGCTTTGGCGCTCGGCCGTAACTTTGCCGGTACTGTTTCGGCGTCATGCCGGTCTTGCGCTTGAACGCCCGCTCGAAGGCGGTCTGGTCGGAATAGTCCAGCTCGAAGGCGATCTGCGCCAGTGAGTGACTGGTGTCGACAAGGGCATGACGGGCGATGCGGTAGCGGCAGTCGTCCAGAAGGGTGGAAAAGCGCAGGCCTTCCTCGCCGAGGTGCCGGTGCAGGCTGCGTCGGGAGAGGCCAAGCCTGCGGGCAACGGCTTCCTGGTCGGAAGACCCGGTGCCAAGCCCTTCGTAGATGGCGGTGCGGGTGCGTGCGGTCAAAGACTTGGTGCGGGCCTTGCTGGCAAGAGCCTCGCTCAGACTGGCAAGGGCGTTGCGATGCCCGCCGCAGGTGTCGCGCGGCATTGGTGCGCTCAGGACCTTTTCAGGAAAACTGAGCGCATTTGTTTCACAGTCAAAGAGGCAGAAACTGCCTGCGGTTTCCGCCCAGATCGAAAGCGGGCGCGCGGCGGTGTGTTCGAAGCAGATCAGGTCGGGCTGCCAGTTCGCGCCGGCCCCTCGACGGATGAGTTCCGTCAGCACGGACAGCGTGAATTCGGCATCCTGTCTGCGCGGCCAGATATCCGGATTGAGGATGCGGTAGGTGAGGGTGGCGACACCCTCTTCAACGGTTAGCTGCAGATCCGTCTCGCTCTGGATGAATTTTATGAAGCGTTCGAAGGTCCGCAATGCCGAGCCGACAGTGGAAGCAGTCAGAAGCGCATCGCCCAGTTCGCCGAGGTCTTGCAGGTTGAGCCTGGGGCCGGATTGCCAGCCGATGCCCGGTTGACCGAGCATCGCCGCCCCGTGCTCGTAGATCTCGACAAAGGAATACAGTGGAATTTCAACTTGGGTGTCCTGCCAGGCGTCAACTGGCACGCCGCTCTGGCGTCCCAGAGCCGCAGGTTCAAGGCCCTTGTCGATCAGCATTGCCTGCAGACCGCTCAAGGCACCTGAGATGATCGTTGCACCTCTTGGCATGACCCCCGCCTCTCCCGAAAGCCCCGCTTGGCCCACCTGACGCAGGTGACGCCAAGTGGAAGGGTCAAGTACAGCAGAGTTCCGGAGCTGTTGCAATTGAGCCTCTCGGGATTTCAAGGTCGTCGCAAAGATTGGCCGAAATTGTCGAGAAGTACGCAAAAGCCCTCTCTCTAATGGCAGGCACAGAGAGATCCGGTTCAGCACCTTGAAAACTTGGGCGTCCGGACGAGGGAACAGATTTGGTGACCTGCATCGATGTGGCAGTGGCCGGCGGTGGACCCGCTGGTGCCTTCACAGCGCGTGAGTTGGCTCGTGCCGGGCTCAGCGTGCTCCTGATCGACCTGGCAACCTGCCGTCCCAGGCTGGAAGGTCTTGGCGAACGGGTGGCGCAGCTTCTCGTCGCCAAGGGCCTTGATGAAGCACTGGCGGCTGCCAGCCAACCCTTGCCCCGGCATGTGACATGGGCTGGCCTCGCAGGCACGGCCAACGGCGAGCGGCTGGTCCGCCGTCATATATTCGATGACGCCTTGAGACGTGCGGCCTTTGAAGCTGGAGCACAAACCCGGCAGGCGCGTCTCGGCCGGATCCTGAAAACCGACGCACAGCAGGGCGTCCTTTTGAAGCTTTCCACCGGGGAGGAGGTCAGCGCACGGCTGCTGATCGACGCACGCGGGCGGCAAGCCACATCCGCCCAGCGCCTCAAAGGTCCCCAAACCCTTGCAATTGCAGGGCTGACCCAGGGAACAGCAGGTGTTGCCGGCACCCACGTGGAAGCGACACCGCAGGGCTGGCTCTGGGTTGCGGAAGATCCGGATTTTGGCCGTTGGCTACAGATTTCCATAGGAGCGGACGATCTTGTTGGCTCCGGTCAAGCGGCCTTGCAGGACCGGATGGGCCGGTTTCTTGCGCAGGAACAGCTTGCCGGACGGTTCTCAGACCAAACATTTCAGGAGCCATTGATCGCCCGCGCAGCCGGTCTGGTTCTGTCAGCTCCCCAATTGCAGCTTCCGGTCATTCCGGTTGGCGATGCCGCGGTTGCGATCGACCCCTTGTCCGGGCACGGGCTGTTCTGGGCGCTTTCCTCCGCACTTTCGGCCGTGCCGAGCGTGTTGACCATCCTCGAAACCCCGGAAGAGGGGCAGCGGCTCGCGGCCCGCTTTTACCGCGACCGCGTGGTGGAAACCTTCTGGCGTCAGGCGCGGACCGGGCGTGACTTCTACCGGCTGGAAACGGGCCTTTCTTCCAATCCATTCTGGGCGGAGCGGGTCTGTTGGCCGGACGACGCGCCATCCCACCCGAGTGTTTCCGAAACCTTCCTGCAGCAGCGCGTTGTCGTGGACAACAACCGGCTGGTCGAACGGGAAGTTCTGCTGACGCCGCAGGATCCCAGCGGCGTTGCCTATATCGCGGGCATCCCGGTTGGCGATCTCAAGCCGTTCTTTCCGTCTTCCGCCATGGCGCAGCCGCCGCCGTGTGCGCCGTCCCCCGCGCTCAAGGCCGCCTTCGGCTGGCTTGAGAGCCGCGGCCTTCTGCATGGCTCGCTGAGCCGCACACAAAAACACCAGACCAAAACGAGGGAAACAGCATGATCAAACGAATGCGAAAGGGGCATCTGGCCGGCATTGCCGGGCTCATGCTTCTGCTGCCTGTGCCGGCGGGGGCGCAGGATGGGGCCACGCTTCTGGAGGAAAATTGCAGCGGCTGTCACATGGCAGATGACAGCGGCGCTCTCAGCCGTATCAGCGGCCAGCGCAAGACGCCCGAAGGCTGGCTGATGACCATCGTGCGCATGCGGCTCTTCCACGGCATGGAAATCGATCCTGCCGTTCAGAGCGAGCTGGTGCACTATCTTGCCGATACGCAAGGCCTTGCCCCAAGCGAGACCGAAGGACTGCGGTATGTTCTGGAACGCGAACCGGCACATATGGAAGAGGTGGAGGCCCCACTTGGCGAAATGTGCGCCCGTTGCCATTCGGCGGCCCGGTTCAAACTTCAGCGGCGGACACCGGAAGAATGGGCCCTGCATATCGACTTCCATGTCGGCCAATGGCCAACCCTGGAATATCAGGCCCTTGGCCGCGACCGGGAATGGCTGAAACTGGCCCGCGAGGAAGTGGTGCCGCTATTGGCCGAGCGCTATCCGATGGAAACGGAAGCCTGGAACAAATGGCTGGAGGCACAAAAGCCGCAGGCCACCGGCAGATGGGTGTTCGCAACCAGTCTGCCGGAAAAGGGCGACGCCTATGGTGCGCTTGAGGTAACCGGCGACAGCCAGCCCTATTCGGTGTCCGGCACCTTGATGACCGTCGACGGGGAGGAGCTGACCCTTGAGGGCAAGCTGAACGTCTATACGGGCTACGAATGGCGCGCCAATCTCGACATTGGCGGCGAGAAATACCGGCAGATCCTGGCAATTTCGGAAGACGGCAGCAGCCTGAGCGGGCGTCAGTTCGTGCATGCCGAAGATAGCCTCGGAGGCTCCTTCAAGGCGGCCAGGGCAGGTGGTGACCCTGCCATTGTCGGCGTGGTGCCTTCCATTGTTCCCGCCGGCAGCAGCGCAAAGGTCCAGATCGTCGGCACCGGGCTTGGCGAAGTCGCCCTCAGTGGTGCGCTGGAAGTCACCGGCGGTGAAGCCAACGCCTATGGCGCTGTTATCGACGTGGCGCCTGCGGCAGATACCGACGGCCTGGTCACGATTGCGGCAGGGGATGCGGCCACTGAAGACACGCTTGCTGTCTACAGCCACATCGACAGCCTGAAAGTGGAACCGGCCTTTGCCGTTGCCCGTGTCGGTGGCGGTGGCGGCTCTGCCGGGAAGGTTCCGGCGCGCTTCGACGCTGTCGGCTACTGGAACGGTCCGGACGGCCAGCCAGGGACGGAGGACGATATCCGCATCGGCTCCGTGCCGGCCACCTGGTCGCTCGCGCCCTTTAACGAAGAGGCAGAGCACCTGAAAGACACCGAATACGCAGGGTCGATGGACGAAACGCTTGGCATCTTCATGCCTGCCGTTGCGGGCCCCAATCCCGAGCGTCCGTTCTCCACCAACAATGCGGGCAATCTGAAGGTGCTGGCAACCAGCGGCGAGGCGACCGGTGAAGGTCAGCTCATCGTCACGGTGCAGCGCTGGAACGATCCCCCGATCCGCTGAAACAGGAGTTTGAAACCATGGGATATCTCTTTTTTCAGCCGCAGAACGCGCATCGGGTCGAAGTGGACGGGCGTCACCTGCTTTTCCACGTGCCGACGACATCTCTGTTCGAGATCGACCGGCTCGACAATGACGTGATCGACCTCTTCAGCAACCGGACGAAGGTTTCAGAAGCCGATGTCCGGGAGCGGTTCAGCGGCCGGGTCGATCCGGGCGAGGTAACAGAGCGGATCCGTTCGTTTCTCGATCTCGACATCATCACCGACGGCCGCCCGCCAAGGGCGGAGCGGCCGCCGATCCATATCCAGAACTTTCCGCTGACGACGATTGTTCTCAACGTCAACACGGGCTGCAATCTTTCCTGCACCTATTGTTACAAGGAAGATCTGGATACGCCGTCCAAGGGCCGGCGCATGGCCTTCGAGACGGCGAAACGCTCGATCGAATTGCTGCTGGCGGAAAGCCCGGACCGGGACAGCTACAATGTTGTCTTCTTCGGCGGCGAACCGCTCAGCAACCTGGCCTTGATCAAGGAAGTGGTTGCCTACGCGGAAGACCGCTTCGGCACTCTCGGCAAGCGTGTCGACTTCACCCTGACGACCAACGCGACGCTTCTGACCGAGGACATCGTCGACTGGCTCAATGCCCACCGGTTTGGCCTGACCGTTTCGATGGACGGGCCGAAGGCGCTTCACGACAAGAATCGCAAGACCGTGGGGGGCAAGGGCACCTACAACGTCGTTGCCTCCAAGACCAGGATGCTGCTGGAACGCTACACCTCCCGCCCGGTCGGCGGGCGGGTGACGCTGACCCATGGCGTCACGGCGGTCTACGAGATCTGGGATCACCTGAAAAACGAGATCGGCTTTCATGAAGTCGGTTTCTCGCCGGTGACCTCTGGTCCCATCGCGCCGTTCAACCTGACCGGTGACGAGCTTCAAACGGTGTTCGAAGAGATGAAACGTCTCGGACGGCATTACCGGGATGAAGCGCTTCTGGGCCGCAACATCGGCTTTTCCAACATGCACCAGCTCATGAACGACCTTTACGAAGGCCGGTCCAAGGCCCTGCCTTGCGGGGCAGGGCTCGGCATGCTGGCGGTCGACCACGAGGGCGGGCTCAATCTCTGCCACCGGTTCACCGGGTCCGACATGGAGACCTATGGCACGGTCGATGGCGGCATTGAAAAGCAGAAGCTGGCCCGTTTCATCGAGGACCGGGCCGACCGCACCGACAAGGGCTGCTCCACTTGCCGCATCCGCAACATCTGCGCGGGCGGCTGTTATCACGAGAGTTACGCCCATTTCTCCGATCCGATGAAGCCGACCTACCACTATTGCGACCTCATGCGCGACTGGGTGGATTTCGGCATCGGCGTCTATGGCGAGTTGATCGCTGGCGCTCCGGCTTTCTTTTCGGATCACATCATGCCTCGGAGGGCATTCGGCAAATGAGACACTTGAAACCCCTGAACCAGAAAGCCGACCGCGTCGTCACTGCGGTCGAAACCGACAAGATGGACGAAGTGCGCGCCATGCAGACTGTTGTGGTCGGCTGCACATCGACCCTCGATCCCGGCTGGGAGGTCGATCCGTTTGGCGGTGTCGCGGCCCTATGCCAGCCGATGGAGGCTGATCTCTATGGCTGCTCGGACCCGTGCTGGTGGCCGGCCCAGGTGCCGGACACGATCAATTCCTATCGGGACTGGAACGCCGATGCCGACAACGCCGGCAAGGACTGGCGTTCGCTCGGCACGGTTTTCCCGTCCGACAGCGAAACCTGACCGGCTGACGCCCTACAAGATATTCGGAGAAACCCGATGCGAAATCTGATTGCTGCGGCAAGCGCAGCCCTGGCCCTGAGCCTTACCGCTCTGCCGGCCGTCGCCAAGGATCTGATCGTCACGGCCGCAAAACCAGACCGGCTTTACGTGATCGACGCCAAGGCGAGAACGATAGAGACTGACTGCAAGCTCGACTTCAACCTGATCCCCGGTGTCATCGTCGTGTCGCCGGACAACAAGATCGCCTATATCCTCGGCAATCGCTGGGAGGATGTTTTCGGTATCGACCTGTCCACCTGCGAGATGGTGTTTTCGGCACATCAGTCCGAAGGCGACATTCGGCGCAAGACCATTGCCTCCCTGGCCGTTTCCAAGGATGGCAAGGAGGTCTACACGGTGCGCAACCCTGTGCGGTTGCTTGCCGACCGCTACGAGGTTCTGGAACCTGAAATCGCGGTCTATGAGACTTCGGCTGGGCTTGGCGCCAAACCGGCCCGTACCTTTCCAAGCCCGCGTCGCATGACGGTGATGGCGACCGGCCGGGACGGCATGCTCTATGCCGCCGGACACGAGATCTATGCCATTGACCCGAAGACGGGTGAGATCTCGATCAAGATCAAGAATGCCACCTGGGACCGGCCAACCTATTCGCCGCCGGACGTCCTTGCGTTCTGGCCCATCGGCACGCAGGCAGACGAGTTCATGCTGCTCTATTCGGCTGCCAAGTTCACCGACGAGTCGATGAGCGAGATTGCCGATTTCGTCTGGGGGTACCAGTCGGTCGATCTGACGACAGGGGAAAGCGAGATCGCGGATTTCGCCAGCCTGGAAGTGATCATGTTCTCTGCTGTGCGCGACCCCAACGACAAGAGCAAGCTTTACGGTGTCTACACCCAGCTCTCCAAGCATGATGTCGAGAAGAAAGAGCTGATCAAGCGGGTCGACCTGCCACACACCTACTACTGTGTGAACATCTCGTCCGACGGCAAGGAAATCTATGTCGGCGGGACCAATGACGACATTGGCGTCTATGATGCAGAGACCCTGGAACGTATCGGCGAAATTCTCCTGCCTTCGGGCGGCGACATGGCTGCCGGCACCATGCAGGTGATCAGCACCGGCAGCTAGGGGAGAGAACCGAACCTGCGAGGTCCCCGGTTGTCCTCCCGGTGTGCTGCATCAGCGGCAAGACCGGGACCCAGTATCCCCAGTGGCAACTGAAGCACTCCTGTCTCATTGCCAGTGATTACTGGGTCCCCGCTTTCGCGGGGATGACAATGGGAAGGTTGCAGACAAGGAACACGGATGAAGCAGGCAGTTTCCTTGCAAGGAACAGATCAGGCCGGGGCAGTGCCGTCCCGGCCTTCACTGCTGCTTGGCCTGTTCAACCGGGTCTTCGGCAGCCGCGAGGCGGCGTGGCTGGTGCCGCTGGTTGCGCCCTACCGCTGGCCGCTGGCGATGCTGTTTCTGTTGTCCCTTGTGGCGGCAGGGGCGGCGCTTGTGCCGCCTTACCTCACCAAGCTTGTCATTGACCGGGGCCTGATGGCCGGGGACAAGCAGGCGCTTGTCCTGTTTGTGGCCGTGCTCTTCTGCGTCGGACTGGCTGCACTGGCGCTGGGCGCGCTCAATTCTCTCTTGCACCTGCGGTTTTCGGCAAGATTGCTGAAGGATCTGCGCCGGTCCGCCGTTGATCAGATCCTTGCCCAGTCGCCCCGCTGGCAGGCAAGACAATCCATCGGCGAACTCATGAGCCGTCTGGACGGCGATGCCGGTGAAGTTCAGCAATTCACGTTTGCGGTGCTGGTGAATGGCGGCGGCAGCCTTCTGAGGCTGGTGGGCGGCCTGGTCATGCTGTTTGTGCTGGCGCCCAAACTGGCTCTTCTGGCCCTTGCGTTGGCTCCGGTGGAGCTGTTGTTTTTTGCCCGTGCCCGGCCCGTGACCCAGGCGAAGGCAAGAGACGTACGTCAGGCGCGCGGGGTGCTGGCGTCAGGCCTGGCGGAGACGATAACCGGGCTGTCTGCGCTGCGGGCGCTGAATGCAACCGGGGCGGCGGCTAAGCGAATTGAAACACGGCAGCAGGGCCTTGTCGCAGCGTTGCTCTCTGCGCAGATGTGGAACGAGGTGACGCGTGCAGTACCGATGGTGCTGACGGCGATCCTGCGGAGTGCTGTTTTTCTGGTCGGCGGGCTCGCGGTAATCGACGGTACGATGCCGCTGGGGTCTCTGATTGCCTTCACTGCCTATCTGGCCTTCCTGATTGGCCCGATGCAGTCGCTGATTTCCCTCTGGCACGGACAGGCACGCATGAAGGCGGCACTTGACCGGCTGGACCAGATCATGAGCGCCGTACCGGATGTCCAGGAACCGGCATGGCCTGTGCCGCTGCCAGCCGATGGCGGTGAATTGGTGCTGGCAGGTGCTGCCTATGCACCGGATGGCGGTACGCCGCTGTTTGAGAATGTTTCCCTGATCGTGCCCAAAGGGCAGAAAGTCCGGCTGAGTGGGCCGTCCGGCATCGGCAAGACGTCCCTGCTGTCGCTGCTTCAGCGCCATGATGACCCGAAGGCCGGAACGATCCTGCTGGATGGCACGGACCTGCGCCATCTGTCGCTCCGCGATCTGCGTACGGTCATCGCGCTGGTGCCGCAAAAAGGGCATGTCTTTTCCGGAACCGTGGCAGACAACCTTCGTCTTGGAGCTGCCGATGCGGATGAGGAAGACATGCGGGCCGTTCTGCAGTTTGTGGAACTGGAAGACCGGTTTGCCGGTGCGGGACTTGAAACAATACTGGGTGAGGGCGGGCTGGATCTGTCCGGCGGCGAGCGCCAGCGGCTGTGTCTCGCCCGGGCCCTGCTGCAGCCCTTCCAGGTGTTGATCCTGGACGAGAGCCTGTCAGAGGTTGATGCGGAGAGGGTGTCGCGGATCATGGCTCGCATAGACAGCCGGTTTGGCGACCGCACCCGTCTTGTCGTCACGCATGGGGATGCGGAACGCTATGGCGCTTTTGACGGGGAGCTTGTGTTGAAGGCAAGAGGGGCCGGTTCATGATCCGGGTCGGGCTGATAGATGGCGCCTTGCCACGGGATTGGCCAGGCTTGGAGGCGCAGGAATGGTTTTGCAGCCCAGATGGCGCGGACCTGGCGACGGGCCATGCCGAGGCCATGGCAGAGACTATATGCGCCCATGCGGAAGATGTTCAGGTGTTCAACGCCGTTGTGTTTCCAGGGCAGCTTTCGACCTCGCTTGGTGCTGTGTGTGCCGCCTTGACCTGGCTTGCCGAAAATCCGCCCGACATCGTCTTATGCGCCTTCGGTATGGCGCGCTCTACCGTTGAGCTTTCCGTGGCAGTCTCCCGGCTGCAACAGGTAGGCAGCTGGATTGTAGGTTCCGCACCGGCGCGCGGTGGCAACGCCTATCCGGCGGCATTTGAAGGTGTCCTGTCCGTCCAGGGCGACGCACGCTGCGCGCCGGAAGAGCTTTCGCGGCTGGACCTGCCGCATGCCACCTTCGGGGCTTGCCCGACTGCCTTTGGGCGAGACGATATCCGCGGCGCCAGCGCGGCGGCGGCGCATCTCGCCGGGCTGTTGGCGACATCGGTTCAGATGGCAGAAACGTCAGCCGTGGACGGACTTGAGATTTTTACGCGCTATCGGGGGCGGGAGCGGCGCGAGGCCGCGTTGTAGACTAATTGGACTAAAATCAGAGTATGTGGTGATCCTCCGATACGGCGTTTCAACCTTTCTGAAGGGGAGGGTAAGCGGGTTGAGCCCCCTCGCGTATGCACCGGCCAGCTGATAAAGATCTCGTCATGAGCGGCACGGACAGATTTGAAAAATGGCATCACCGGAACGACAGGGCGGAAAATGCCCTGATCTTTCCGGATGGCTGCCGCGACGTGCTGGTGGTGCACGAGCCGGGCAAACGGGAAAAGGTTCTGCTGACGGATCTGGATTTTCAGCCGCGCGTATCCGAACTCGCGGAGGGCACGGAGATCACGGGCTTCCGGTTGCGCCCGGGGGCCGTGGTGACCGACGAGGTTCTTCTGGCCGTCGCCCGCGATTGCGCACAGGTGGAAGAACTCCTGGGCAACGCACTTGATGAGGTCAACGATCTGGACGACGTGATCGTTGCCCTGACGCTGCCGATGGCAACCGTCGAGCAGGTGTCGAAGCAGGCGGGCGTTTCGCTGCGCACACTGCAGAGGCGCTTCCGGGAGTATGGGCTGCCGTCGCCGGAGTATTGGCGCCTGCTCGCGCGAGCCCGCAGGGCGGCAGGATTACTGGCCTCCGAGCGGCCTCTTGTGGAGATCGCATCCGCCTGCGGCTTCAGCGACCAGGCCCATATGACGCGTGACCTGAGGCGCTGGTTCGGCGGGTCACCGGCGCAAATACGCCGGGACCCTTATTGCTTGTCGCTATTGACTCAACCGGCACTTGGCAACTGGACCGGTGAGCAGATCTCGACCAGGTAGCCGAAGGGATCGCTCACGTAGGACGTGATCTGCCCCCATGGTTCCTCGCGCGCATCCTGCAACCTGGTTGCACCGGCGGTGACAGCGCGGTCGAGGGAGCCTGCAACGTCATCCGTTTCAAAGGCCAGTTCGAAAACGGGTGACTTCGGATCGGAGGTGCCTGGTGTCTTGCCGAGTTGCTTCATCAGCGACTTGGAGGAAAAGGCGAGTTTTGTCTCTCCGGTTGCCAGTTCGCCATAGTCGCCGGACTCATGCAGGAACAGCCTTTGCAATCCGAAGGCCTTTTCATAGAAGTCTAGCGCGGCGGCGACATTGTCGACATAGAGAATGGTGTATCTGAGGATCACTTGGGTCTCCCGCTTGGGTTGGTTTGTCGCCAGCCTTAGATGATTGTCGTCAGGCCGTCTTGAAGGATCGCGACATCAAAGCCGAGCGTCAGTCAGCAAGGATCCCGGCCAGCAGTTTGCGGGTCGCGGTCTCATAGGCTTTCCTGTCGCCCCCGTTTGCAATGGCCAGTGCAGCGCGGTCGAACGCAGAGGAAAGCAAATCGGCCAACGGCTCCAGAGGAACGTTTTTCAGCGCACCGTGATGTGCCGCGTGACGCAGGCCATCCAGAAGTGTCGCGCCACCGGTTTGCCGGTCGATCTCCGCCATTTCCGCAAGGCCAAGCACGGTTGGCCCTTCCAGCAACATGATCCTTGCCCGGCCGGCAACGGACATGGCCGAGAAATAGGCGCTGGCCCCTGACATGAAGGCATCGAGCGGTGTCTGGGCGGTGTTCGTCCGGCTGTTGATCTCTGCCGCGATTGCTTCAGATTCCTGGTGAACCAGCGCCCGCATCAGGTCTGCCTTGTCAGCGAAGTGATGGTAAAGGGCGCCGCGGGTGACGTCGGCGGCCTTGACGATCTCCGGCGTTCCGGTTTCCGCGTAGCCTTTTTCAACGATCAGCGCCCGAGCCGCATCCAGCAGGGCCTTTCGCGTTTCCGCACGCCGTTCCGCCTGGGTGCGCCGCTCCCCTGTCTTCTCCCGGCTTTTATCTTGCATACATGCAGCCTGTATGTTAATTGAAAATTACATACAGACTGTATGTCTTTTTGCTGCAGATGAAAAGCCTCGGGAACCGCCGGAGGCCGGAGAGAGCCGGCATTTTTCACCCGGCGTTGGCGACGAACAGGAGAGAAACGATGAAATGCACCCAGTATTATCCCGTCCTCATGACCGACAAGGTCGCCGAGACGGTCCGGTTCTATCGTGACAATTTTCGGTTCAAGGCGATGTTTGAAGCCGACTGGTATGTGCATCTGCAGTCGGAGGAAGACGAAAGCGTCAACCTTGCGATCCTGGACCAAACCCACGAGACCATACCGGAAGCCGGCCGCGGCCGTGGAGTGGGCGGACTTCTGCTCAATTTCGAGGTCGAGGATGTGGATGCGGTTTATGAGGCAGCGCAGGAAAACGGGCTGCCTGTCTTGCAGGCTTTACGGGACGAAGCTTTCGGCCAGCGCCATTTCATCACCTGCGATCCGAACGGAGTGTTGATCGACGTGATCAAGCCGATCCCGCCCAGCGAAGAGTTTCTGAAGCAGTTCGCCGCTGAAGCTGTGCCTGTGTGACAGGTTCAGCAGTCATGCCGGCGAAATGCCTCCGGAGTGGGGGAAGTCTCCCGCTGCTGTGATCCGCTGCGGTACAAGCCGGCACGAAAGAGGCGTGGCAGGAGATCCGGCCACGCCTCATTCATTTTCAAGACTGACGGCCTGTCCGTCAGGACGACAGAGGCGGACAGGAACTGCCCTGTTCCGCGCGCGATTTCAGGCCTTGAAGGCTCTGCATCGTGTTCGGATTGCCCGGCAGGACGAAGCTTTGCTCAAGTGCCGTGCGGACGTTGTTGATCACGGCCAGATCCTGGACAGCCAGCGTCTGGCAGGGTGTGCCGGTGAAGCGGACGCGGATGCGGATCACGCGCTGGCCGTTGTCGGACGGTCCGAATTCAGAATCGAGCGCCGGGTTCGGGCCGGTCATCGGCCGTTCCAGAACCACCATGTTGGGCTGGTCCTGCAGCACGACGGTGCCGCGTTCCTGGGCGCTGGAGACCAGGGCCGATCGCACGCTTGCAGGATCGGCTGCGATCTTCACCGATTGCGCGCCGGCCGGCACCTCCAGCCTCGGCTGATCGGGCTGAGATGGGCGTTGAGAGGAGCCAGACTGGCAGGCGGCAACAGCAAGGGCGCAAAAAGCGGATAAAACGATACGTCGCATGGGCAGTCCCAAGGTTAAAATGGTCATAATTGGTGCCGGTCTAGAACACGTCTTCATAAAGTACAAGAAAACTGCATGTGACCGCCGCCCTGTTCTGGCAGTAAACTGACATAACACTCCTAACGAAGCCTTGTGGCCGCATGGCGGCGGAGGTTTTCCTCGTTTGAGGTCAGAATGTATCGCCTGTCTTGAATCCGCCGCCACCAAAACTACCACCGCTTTTAAACCCGCCGCCGCCAAAGCTACCCCTGTTGCCGGAGCCTTTGCCCGAACTGCCGCCGAACCCACCCCCAAAACCTCCCATGGACTTGGGAAGGCCTGAACCGTTCGGGAACGCAACCTGACGTCCCTTCGGTTTGCGGCGTTTGTGCGCACGTTCCGCGCGCGCCCAGTATTCGGCACCTGTGATCGCACCCTTGACCAGTTCGCCCAGAAGGACGGTGGTCAGCTTCTCATCAGAGAACGTCGACTCCCAGCTGCCATAGCCACTGGATCGGAAACGCTTGATGACGTCAGCTAGTTCCCCCCTGCGCCTACCAATATCGCGCTGCAGTTCCCGATCCTGTCGGATCTCACGGGTGACCTGCTCTACGCGCTCCCTCAAATCCTCGATCCGCTGGACGATTTTTTCGTCTTCGGGCGAGGGGGTGTCGAGCGCGGAGCGCCAAAGGTCGTTGAGATCGTCCGCCTGCAGGGAGACGGAAAGATGCTCCTCTGCCTTCTGAAAGTCGGCGTCTTCGCCGCTCGAGAATTCTGCAAGAGCGGAGGAAAGCGTTTCGATGCGCCGGTCCAGATTGTCGAGTTCGTTGTCGATACGATCGATGTCCGCGCTGAGCGTTTCGATGGTGCCGACGAGGTCCGTTCCGGCCGCATCCGTCATGGCGTTGCGGCTGAATTCGGCGAGCTTGTCCTGTTCTTCCAGCGCAATTTCCGCACAGCGCTCCGCATGGCGGGCCATCCGTTCCGGGATGCTGGTCAGCATGGCAAAGTTGGCACGCGCGTCGTTGAAGCCGACGAGGCCGGCGACCCATCGGTCAAGCGAGCGTACGAGGCCACGGTGCGCATAGGCGGGTGTTCCGAAACCGCGCTGCCACAGATACATGAACAAGGGATCGGCCTTATAGGCCTTGCCCTTTTCCTGACGGTCCTTTTCGGATGTTGCCGCCTTGGTGGCAGCAGCCTCGGCCGTGGCAATGGCCGCTTCCGTCCTGTCGCGCTGCGCCTGGTAAGCGGTGTCGCCTTCCAGGCGGCCGTCGACGGCCTCCATCAACTCGTCCATCTGGTTTTCGGCCGCATCGCGTGCAGTGTCCAGCTCAACCCGTTTCTTCTGCAACTGGCTGCGGTCGCTTTCACACTGGCGAAGCTGTTCGGTCAGAACCTTGTAATCGGCGGTTCGCTTGTCCAGGAGTTTGCGGGCTTCCCGCGCCGCGCTGTCGAGGCGCGTGTTCAATGCGCCGGCACTGTCGGTATCAAGTCGGAAGCGGGCAAGGTCGCGGTAGGCTTCGCTCTGGCGTTCCTGCAGGTCCGTCAGAGCTCTTGTCGACCGCTCGATCCGCTTGCTCAGTTCGGCTTCTTCCCGGCGCAAGTCGGCGAGCGACTGCTCGATCGTACCAAGGGTCTGGCGTCCCGTCAGCATGCCGGTACCTCCCGGTGAGGCGGTGCAATCCTAACAGCTACCATTTTGTAATTGCTCCGTCCTGAACGCCGCTGCGCCATTTGATATCCAGCTCTCCGCGCCGCTTTTGGCCCAGCACACCTTTCTGCACGATGCCGTCTTCCATCTTGTCCCGGCGAACGGCGTTATAGATGGTTTCCGATACGCGCTGGCCCCATTTGTCGACCAGTTCGGCCTCGCTGCTTTCCTCCGACACGATCTTGCGGTCCAGGATCTTGCCGTCCGGGTCCACGGCCTCCACCACGATGTAGTAGTTTTCGGTGTCCGGATTGGATTCTGGAATGCGGGAAACGCCTGTCGGCACGCCCTCGCGGGAGATGATCCGAACTTCGAACACTTCCTGCAAACGCCCTACCAGATCGCGCAGGTCGGCTTCTGCCTTGAAGGCTGCCTCGTTGTTGCCGTCCGACAGGGCAAGGTTGCCATCAGTGGCCAGACGCTCGGCGGTGGCTTCGATGTCGGTGTTTTCTGTCAGGGTGTCGATACGCCCGACCAATTCGGAATAGGTTGCCGGAAGTGCCTGGAGCCTTGCCAGCAAATCGGCTTCCGCGCGCTGCGCGGGCAATTTGACGATGAAGTACCACGCAGCGATGCAGACGATGACGACGGCAAACGCAGCCGCCAGCCATTTCGACCAGGTGCCGCGCGAAATATAGATCATCGCCAGGGTTCGCTGGAAACCGGCGGCGGGCGGCGAATAGACAAAGCGATCGCGCTTCAGATCCTCTACGCCGGCTTTCAGGATATGGTCCGGAACATCGATGCCCTGCGAGGCATAGACCTGCCGCAGCCGCTCCACCATGGCCGCATCGCGTTCATCGCTTTTCAGCTCGCGGGCCACCTGTCCCTCTTCATGACGCAGCGTGTCGACCACGTCCATCGCCATCATCAGATCGTCGAGAGGGGCGTCGGAATTGCTTGCCATGAATGCATGTCTTCTTGAAAGGGGCGGGCCGGAGGGGCCGGCCTGCCGGATTATCGTCAGATCAAAGGGTCTTGCCCTGGGCGGTCAGCTTGGCAAGCCGCCGCTTGCCGTCTTCCACGGCTGTGCGGATTTCCTCGGAGTTCTTCGTCGACATCTCGCGCATTTCGTCGATGATCTCGCGCGACTGGACCTGGAAGTTGACAACGGAGTCGACCAGTTTCTTCACCGAAGCTGCGGCGACGGTTGGGCCGTATCCCGCCTCGAGCGCCTTCTTCTGAACTTCGTCGCCGATGTCCGCAAGCGTTTCCAGGCTCTTGTTGATGCCCTCCTTCATGGCATTCAGCGTTTCCGTGCTTTCATGCAGGCCCTGCAGGCCGGTGAAGGAGGCGTTGAGCGCTGTCAGAACGGATTCATTGGTGGAGAAGAAGCTGACCGACTGGGCGTAGACACGTTCCTTGGCATTGGTGGTCTGCACCAGACGCGCCATGATCACTTCGGAGGTGTTGTAGCCGATGGTCAGGTTGTCGGAGAGGTCCTTGGCGATCTGGTAGCGCTTTTCCTCGTCCTGCATCTCACGCAGTTTTTCGTCACGCGCCAGTTCCAGGCGCGCCTTTTGCGCCGGATCGTCGCCGGTGTAGGCTTCGACGTCGCCAGATGCACTCTCAAGTGCGGATTTTGCGGCGTCCAGTTTTCCGGTCGCAATGTTCAGGAGTTCAAGCGCGGTCACTTCCGCCTGCTTCAGGGCGCCCCGGAAGTCCCGATAGGCTTCCAGGATGGTCTGTTCCCGCTCGATCTGGTCTTTCGTTGCCTTGGCGACATCCTTGTAGGTGCCGCGGATATCGTCGAAACGGTCGGATATCGTCCCGCGGCGGAAATCGCGCCACTTGTTGGACAGGTTCTCGGTGAAGGAGATCTTGCCATCGGCCAACTGGTCGACCAGGGCCTTGGCGTCGTCCCGGATGGAATTGAAGGCGTCGGTGATCTGCTCGTAGCGTTCACCGATATCCATCTGCTGAACCTGCGAACGGACAACCTCGTTGAAGTTGGAGGCCTGCGCCAGCGTGCGGGTGATGATCAGCACCTTGTCGGGGGAAAGGTCCGTGATCTGCTCCAGCAGGGCGTTGATCGGGGCGTCCTGCTCGCTTTCCGGCGTGATGCCGATGTCGCGGAGTGTCGACAGCGCACGATCGAGATACTGAAGCGGGGTAAAACTTCCCGCCGGAGCCGTTTCAGTCTGCGGGGTTCCAGGGGCTGCCGCGTCTGTCATGTCTGACCTCCTTCAAGGACGCGGCCCGGTTTATGGTCTGTTGCCGCAACGTCCTGTTATCGTCATAATTTTGCATGTTAGGGCAGGCTTACGCCGCTCTGTCAACGGCTTGCCATGCATTTCAGGCCAAAGCCGGGCAGCCTGCAAAAAGCCGCCATACCCTTTGCTTAGGCCGGTTATGCGACAAATGTGTTTCCATGGTGCAAGATCTGCCGAAATTCGCGCATAAGCTTATGGCAGTGAGTCGACAGGCAAGTGTCTGTCGCCGTCCTGCAGTCCCGTCCGTAGCAAGTTCGTTGGCGCCTTTATGAAATTTCTCAAGAGCATTCTTCTGATCGCCGTTTTTGCCGCTGTCGTTGCAGGTGGCCTGTCTCCGGATACCCCAAGAGCCCAGACAGCGGATACGGTGGTGGCGCAGAGCGATGCCGGCAACGCAGAAACCACGCGGCGGTCTGATGTCGATGATCTTTTCAGGCGCGCAGCCACCGCGCTCGAGGGTGGGAGTGTTTCGCCAAGAACGCTTGATCAGCTCCGCTCTCAACTGGTTACCGTGCGGGATGCGAATTCGGAGATCATTTCGCGCGGCAGCATTCGCGCCAGCGCGCTTGCAGCGCAGCTCAACAGTCTCGGCCCGCCGCCGGCCGAGGGGCAGGAGGAAGCCGACGTCGTCGCTGCGCGACGCAAGGAGCTCACCAATGAGCTAGCTATCGCGAATGCGCCTGTCCGCCGGGCGTCGGAAATCCACGATGAGGCGGTGTTCTTCATTCGGGAGGTGGACAAGCAACTGCGGTCACGGCAGTTGGACAAGCTGTTCGACAGGTATCCATCGCCGCTGGCGCCTTCGACCTGGTCGACCGGGTTTCAGGAAATCGGTCAGTTCTTCAGGCGGTTCGAACGGGACGTGCAAAACGAGCTGGCGCGCCCCAGCGTGTCGAAGAAACTTGACGAAACGCTGCCGCTCGCGCTTGCCTTGACGCTGTTCGGCATCCTGTTTCTGACCGTCCTGCAACAGCCCATTTCCCGCGCTCTGAAACGCTATTGCGAAAAGCCGGCAACCGGCGTCAAGGCCTTGCTGCTGGCGTTGCTCTACAACGCCAGTTTCATCGTGCTGCCGACAATTGGGGCCGCGTCGCTGATTTCGGTGTTCCCGGTTCTGGACATCTATCCGAATTCGGTTCGCACGGCGGTGATCGCGATACCCGTCATGGCGCTGGTGGTTATCATCGCCAACTGGCTGGGGCACACGCTGTTTGCGCCGGGACAGAGCCGCTGGCGCCTGCTCGACCTGGGTGACAGGGAAGCAAAGATCGGATTGCGCCTCTGTCAGGGGCTCGGCGTCTTCGTGGCGCTGGAAGTGGCTGTCGAGGCCTTTGAGCTGGACAATGCCTTTGGCCTGTCCGCCATTTCGATCCTGTCGGCGTCGCCCATCGCCGTTGCCGCGGTCATGCTGTGGGCTCTGGCCGGTATCATCCGCTACAGCGATGCTGCCGAAAGGGAGGTGCCGGAAAGCGAACAAACGGCGGAACAACCCGAGGAAGGCTCGGTAAAGCCGCAAGAGTCGGGCTTTCTGCTGTTTTTGTCTCTGCTGATGAAGGCTTCTGCCGTTCTGGCCGTCTGCGTGACCCTGCTCGGGTACGTGCAGCTTGCCCGGGTGGCCATCCTGCCGGTGATCATGACCGTTGCCCAGCTCGGCTTCGGGTTCATGCTCTACCATCTTGTGCTGGTCATCGTGAAAGCGGCGCTCGGCAAGCGGGATGACGAGCATGTCCCCATCCTGGTTGCCTTCAGCCTGATCTGTGTGCTGACGATGATCTTCACCCCATTGATTGCGATGACATGGGGAGCGCGTGCCACGGATATCATCGAAGCCTGGATCTTGCTGACAAACGGCGTGCAACTGGGCGACATTCACCTGTCGCTCGATTCCCTGATTGTGCTCGTCACCATTTTCGGCATTGGCGTTGTGGTGACGCGCTGGCTGCAGAACCTTCTCAAAGGCACCGTTCTGCCACAGACGCGCATGGATAGCGGCGCGCAGAATGCCCTGGTTACGGGGACTGGTTATGTCGGGCTTACGCTGGCGGTGCTGATCGCGGTGTCGACGGCCGGGCTGAACCTCTCCAGCCTTGCGGTTGTCGCCGGTGCGTTGTCGGTCGGTATCGGTTTTGGTCTGCAGACCATCGTCTCCAACTTCGTCTCCGGGATCATTCTCCTGATCGAGCGGCCGATCAAGGAAGGGGACTGGATCGAAGTGTCCGGACAATCCGGCTATGTGCGCAAGATCTCCGTCCGCTCGACACGCATCGAAACCTTCGACCGTCATGACGTGATCGTGCCGAATTCGGATCTGATCGCCGGAACGGTCAAGAACATGACTCTGACGAACAAGTCAGGACGTCTCATCCTGCCGGTGGGCGTTGCCTATGGAAGCGATCTGGAGAAGGTGAAGTTGATCCTGTTCGATGCGGCGCGGGCACACAACACGATCGCACGCTATCCGACACCGCAGGTTCTGTTCATGGGGCTGGGTGACAGCTCGCTGAACTTCGAACTGCGGTGCTTCCTGAAAGACATCGGCAACGTGATGACGACCAAGTCGGACCTCTATTTCACGGTCTATAACGAACTTGGCAAAGCGGGTGTCGAGATTCCGTTCCCGCAGCGCGACCTGCATATCAAGGATTTCGACCAGTTGGCCGAGGCGCTGGAGCGCCGGCAGGCGGTTCCGGCCTCTCAACCGGCAGTGGACAAGCCGTCCTGACGCGTGGTCCGGGCTCCTGGTTGGTCGTAACCGAAAGCCCGGAGGTCTTTTTGCTCAATCCGTCCTAGACGAGTTCCGCGGCAATGCGGGCTGCCAGGCGGGCGTTGTTGCGCACCAGGGCAATGTTGGTGTCGAGGCTGCGGCCGCCGGTCAGCTCCAGGATCGCGCCAAGCACGAACGGGGTCACCTCCTTGCCGCGAATGCCCTTGGCTGCGGCATCCGCAATGGCGGCATCGATGTAGCCGGTCATTTCATCCCGCGGGATCTGGGCGGCTTCCGGCACCGGATTGGCGATCAGAACACCGCCGTGGTCCGGGAAGCGGGACCGCATTTTCAAAAGCGTGCCGATTTCGGCAGCCGAATTCAGCGAGTAGGGGGCCTTGAGGCCGCTGGCCCGTGACCAGAACGCCGGCAGTTCTTCCGTGCCGAAAGCAATGACCGGCACACCCTTGGTCTCCAGAACTTCCAGCGTTTTGGGAATGTCGAGCAGCGCCTTGGCGCCAGCGGACACCACGCAGACCGGCGTGCGACCAAGCTCGTCGAGGTCAGCAGAAATGTCGAAGCTTTCTTCAGCGCCCTTGTGAACGCCGCCGATGCCGCCGGTGGCGAACACCTTCAGGCCGGCTGCATGGGCCGCCATCATGGTGGCGGCAACGGTGGTTGCACCGTAGCGCCCGGTGGCAAGGGCGAATGTCAGGTCGGCACGCGAACACTTCATAACGTCTCTGGCCTGCGCCAGACGGTCGAGATCCGCGTCGGAAAGGCCGACCATGATCTTGCCGTCCATCAGAGCGATCGTGGCCGGAACAGCGCCTTCCGCACGGATATCGGCCTCCACGTCACGGGCCGTCTCGACGTTCTTCGGGAACGGCATGCCATGGGTGATGATGGTTGATTCCAGCGCAACGACCGGCTTGCCGTTCGCAAGAGCCTCGCGCACTTCATCGCTGTAAACGATCAGATCCTTGATGGCGGAGGGCGGTGTCGGGGTGGTCACGGCGTGTGCCTTTCTGTTTCTTCGTCCGGCAGCTATCGGCCGGGTCAATTCTGCAGGTCTTATAGGCGCAAGGCGAGACTGCGCCAAGATTGGAATTTGTCCATATGGTCAAAAGTCGGCGAGGGCATCCCACGTAAGCTCATCGGCGAGCGCGCCCGTGCAGCGCAAGGTCAGGGCGGCTGCCGAAAGGCCAAAGGGGAGGGCTTCTGTCAGCCCATACCCTTTTGAAAGCGCTGCGACCGTGCCCGCTGTCAAGGCGTCGCCCGCGCCGGTGACGTCGACAATTTGTGTCTTAAGCGGAGCAAAGCGGTGGAGCTTTCCCCCTTCCAGCACAAGCACGTCCGCGGCGGCGCTGGTCAGGACAAAACTCTTGAGGCCGGTCTGCATCAGGGCTGCGGCAAGGTCTTCGGAAGATGCCTCGCGGGAAAGACCGGTGAGCGTCGCCGCTTCGCCGCGGTTCAGCATCAGGCAGTCCAGTTCGTCAAGGACACCACGCAGCCGAATGGCCTTGGCATCCGAAACGGCATTGGCAATGAGACGGCCGGGCCGGGCAAGGCCTGCCAGCCGGGCCAGCATGGCAGCAGGGAGGTTGGCATCCAGAAACCAGATCGTCTCCTCCGACGCACCTGCCGCAAGCTGCTCAACGATGGCATCAAACAGGTCTTCCGGGGCTTCGGACAGCACACTATCATCGACGCAGGCGGCGGCAAGATCGCCCGCCGGATTATGCAGCGCAAGGTATTGGCCCGTCGCGAAACCTGGCCGGGCCAGGACATGGAGAACAAGACCTTCCTGGTGAAGCTGGCGAGAGAGCATGTCGGCGGGACCATCGTCCCCGACCGTCCCCACCAGATGCGTTCTCACATCAAGGCGCACAAGCGCGCGGGCAATATTCGTGGCAACGCCGCCCGGCTTTGCACTCAGTCTCGACGGCGTCGATGTTTCCGGGCGGATCGGCTCGCTGGCATGAGCGATCGTGTCGTAATGGATCGCACCGATTGCGATGACGGAAGAAGAATGGGGTGAAGTCACGTTCAGGACTGTCTCATAAAGGGCCGGCATCAGAACCCAAGGCTCGGTCCGCCGGTCGCAGGCAACCGTTGAAAGCGCGGGCTAGCAGATTAAGCGGGGGGCGGCAACGGGAAGCGCGCAGGCATCGCTAAGAAGCATCCGTTGATAACATGAAACGACGGATCAGCAGCCAAGAGGAACGCTTTTCACAGTCATCGTGCTTTTGTGCCGACGACAAGGCCATTTCGGCGCGTCGTTATGAACCTGCCTTGCGAGCTGTCGCTTTCCTCGCGGATCAGCTTTGCAAGATGCCTCTGTTGAGCCTCGGGCGCGGTAATGCCTGGTGGACAGGATAACAGGAACATCACCGCATCGTCTGGATCGGTGCACGTCATAGTGTCGGTAAGATCAAATCGCCGTACATCGTCGAAGAGTTCCCCCACAACTTGCTCGGCATCATCAAGCGAGAACATTGCGGCTCCTGGATCAACGGGCCTGCCTCCAAATGCCTTGACGCCGATTGAATGCAGTTCGCACATGTTCTCCAGAGCATTTGTGCTTACGAACACCTGCCCGCCCGGGCGCAAGACACGTTTCGCTTCACGCAACGCGGTTCGAGGATCTTCCACGTGATACAGGACGTGCAAAAGAAGCACCGCGTCAAAGGTCTCATCTGGGTGCGGCAGGTCGATTGCGTCTGCCACCTTTGCGTTGACGACCTCAATCTTTTCCACCGTTGCCAGGTTCGCCAAGACCTCCTCGATCATGCCGGGAGAGGAGTCTATGAGAGAAAGACGAAGTTCGTTCGGCAGACGGTCTGCCTGAAAACGCCAAATCCAGCCAGGACCACACCCGACGTCCAAAACTTCCATTGCTGTCTGTAAATTCAAATGCTCAATCAGCCAGCCAAACCAACTGACATTTGCATATTTTGCCTGAAAAGAGCCACGTGCCGCTAGATGGCGGGGCGTCGCGTAGTGGCTTTGCACTTCTTCTTTTCGAGACGTGTCTTTCATAAGAAGAAGCTACGCCAATTATGGGTCTTAATCCATAAAGAGCTCTGCGCAGGAACTTGAACTGCAATTGTTTCGGGGGGGACGGTTGTTCTCGAACCGAACCATTGGTCGCATCGCGACTGCGGCAACAAAGTTGGCGCTCATCTGCAATGCCATCCTGCCCCGGACAGGTTCTGCAGTTCCAGGCAAGGCGCGTCGCCAGAGCCTAACCGACTGCAGCGGCTAGATTGGAAGATAAGGTCGATGCCTTTCACAAGATTTTTGTTTTGGGGTACTCGGCTTATGTCCCTCATCGGGTCGCATTTTTTAGAGGCCCAAGATCTCGCGATCTGGAGATCCCAGGCCTCCAGGTTGTCTCGGCTATTTAGACCCCACCCGACTTCCGCATCACTGCCTCTTCCTGGGCACGCTGTTTGGCGGCGATCTTTTCCTTGATCTCGGAGAGATCACCCTTGGGGGTTTTCGGGTTCCTGGGATTGTTCGGCACCAACTCAACGAGGACCGGATTGGGCGAATGGTCGAGCGTGGCTCCCGAAACGCTGTCGACGCCAACACCGATAACGCCGCCGATCAGTACGTTGCCTGCCATGCCGGCGACGCCACCGGGCGCAACCTTGGTGTTCACCTGGACGGTCTGCGTCTTGTAGCCTTCCTTGGAAACCGTAACGGTGAATTCCTGTTTGCGGGACACCTGGAGCGAGCAGGGGGACGTGTTGCAGGTCAAGCCGATGGACGTGGCGATCTGCGCACCTTCCGGGGAGGCATAGACCTTCACGGTCTCATTGGTGCCGCGTGTCGCGGTGGCGCAAGCCGACAAGCCAAGCGCAAGCGCAAGGCACAACAGTTTGTTTGTTTTCATGTAAATAGCTTCCCAGCCTATTGGATCGAATGAGGCGTAGACCTAGCCGAACCGGAATTTCTTGCAAAACTGTTTTTCGATGTCCGGTTGAAAGATGTGCTCATTGCTACCCAATATTCACATTTGGATTCCGGCAAGGCCAAGCTGGTTGGCGTCCGAAAGGACCGGACCAAGGGGCTCGCCCGGCTGGCGGCAATAGCCGATTCCTACACCAGGGATGCGGGAGATCACTGATTCTATCTCAATGTGGAAACGTGGAATAACCCGACGCCTTGTTTACGTAGGGTAATATATAATTGTTCTGGTGGAGAACATATTGGAAACAAACGGTCATTTTCATTTAAATACCAATCGGTTTTGTCGACTTGCCAAATGAGAACAAAATATGTACAAAGGCTCTCATTGAAACGACGCGTCCATCGTGGAATAAGGAGCGTAAGCCATGTCGCAAAGTACACTTCGTCTCGTAGAAAGCAGCCAGATGGATAAGACAAAAGCGCTGGACGCAGCGCTCAGCCAAATCGAACGCGCCTTCGGCAAAGGTTCCATCATGAAGATGGGCCAGGGCCAGGTGGTTGAGGTGCAAGCCGTCTCGACCGGGTCTCTCGGACTTGATATCGCGCTCGGGATCGGCGGTCTGCCGCGCGGGCGTATCGTCGAGATCTACGGTCCGGAATCTTCGGGTAAGACGACGCTTGCCCTGCATGCGGTTTCCGAAGCCCAGAAGACCGGTGGGATCTGCGCCTTTATCGATGCGGAGCATGCCCTGGATCCGATCTATGCGCGCAAGCTTGGCGTTGATATCGACAATCTTCTGATTTCCCAGCCGGACGCCGGTGAGCAGGCGCTGGAAATCGCCGACACGCTGGTGCGATCCGGTGCCATTGATGTTCTGGTCATCGACTCGGTCGCCGCGCTGACGCCGAAGGCCGAACTTGAAGGCGAGATGGGCGACAGCCTGCCGGGCATGCAGGCCCGCCTGATGAGCCAGGCCCTTCGCAAACTGACCGCTTCGATCTCCAAGTCGAAGTGCATGGTGATCTTCATCAACCAGATCCGCATGAAGATCGGCGTGATGTTCGGCTCTCCGGAAACCACGACAGGCGGCAACGCGCTGAAATTCTATGCGTCCGTCCGTCTGGATATCCGCCGCATCGGCGCGATCAAGGACCGGGACGAAGTCGTCGGCAACCAGACCCGTGTGAAAGTCGTCAAGAACAAGCTGGCGCCTCCCTTCCGTCAGGTAGAATTCGACATTGTCTATGGTGAGGGCGTGTCCAAGACCGGCGAGCTGATCGACCTTGGTGTCAAAGGCAACATCGTTGAAAAGTCGGGCGCCTGGTTCTCCTACAACAGCCAGCGTCTTGGCCAGGGCCGGGAAAACGCCAAGCAGTTTCTGAAGGACAATCCGGAAATTGCCGATGAAATCGAACTGGCAATCCGCCAGAACGCCGGTCTGATCGCCGAGGCGATCATCGATCCGGACGCGGGAGTGGAAGAAGAAGCAGAGGATTGATCCTCAGCTTCCGCTCGCCGTTCGCATGAGCTCCGGACGTTTGTCCGGTCTTCCAAGGGCCTCCTTCCGTATATCGGAAGGGGGCCTTTTGCTGTTCGGAGCCATGACCGGAGCGAAATTCGAAAATGCTGGGCGGCGCACTGACAGGTGGCCGTGGGCGTCGCTGCAGCGTGCTATGCGGAATTCGCCTTTATCGGGGCCGGTTTCCGTTGGGGCGGGCCCTTGCAACCGCTGGACAGGGTTGGAGGTCAAAGTTAAAAGGCTGTTCCGGCGCGGATCGGTGAGCCAGATCCCGCGCACCCAAGATTTTCAACAGGCCCTCATTTGCGGGGCTGTGACCGATGCGAGATCCGAATGACCGGCGTAAATGAAATCCGCTCTGCCTTTCTGGACTATTTCAAGACAAACGGCCACGAAGTGGTCGAGTCCGGACCGCTGGTGCCGCGCAACGATCCGACCCTGATGTTCGCGAACGCAGGCATGAACCAGTTCAAGAACGTGTTTACCGGCCTGGAAAAGCGCGACTATTCCCGTGCGGTCACGGCACAGAAGTGTGTGCGCGCCGGTGGCAAGCACAACGACCTGGACAACGTCGGTTACACCGCACGCCATCACACCTTCTTCGAAATGCTCGGCAATTTTTCGTTCGGGGACTATTTCAAGGATCGGGCGATCGAGCTGGCCTGGAACCTCGTCACCAAGGAATTCGGCCTGCCGAAGGAGAAGCTCCTGGTGACGGTCTTTGCTGAAGACGATCAGGCTTTTGATCTGTGGAAGAAGATCGCCGGTCTCAGCGAAGACCGGATCATCCGTATTCCGACGTCGGACAATTTCTGGTCCATGGGCGATACCGGCCCGTGCGGCCCCTGTTCTGAAATCTTCTACGACCATGGCGATCATATCTGGGGCGGCCCTCCGGGCTCCCCGGAAGAAGACGGCGACCGGTTCATCGAGATCTGGAACCTCGTCTTCATGCAGTACGAACAGACGCCGGAAAAGCGTCTCGACCTGCCGCGTCCGTCCATCGACACCGGCATGGGGATCGAGCGTATCGCCGCTGTCATGCAGGGCGTTCACAACAACTACGACATCGACCTCTTCAAGGCGCTGATCGCGGCGTCGGTCAACGCCACGGGTGTTGAAGCGGAGGGCGACGCCACCGGCAGCCACCGCGTGATTGCCGACCACTTGCGGTCGACGAGCTTCCTGATCGCCGACGGGGTGCTGCCGTCGAACGAGGGCCGTGGTTATGTGTTGCGCCGGATCATGCGCCGCGGCATGCGTCACGCCCACCTTCTGGGCGCGAGCGAACCGCTGATGCACAAGCTGGTTCCGGCGCTGGTGCGCGAGATGGGCCGTGCCTATCCGGAACTGAGCCGCGCCGAAGACCTGATCACCGAAACGCTGAAGCTGGAAGAAACACGCTTCCGCAAGACCCTGGAGCGCGGGCTCGGCTTGCTCGACACGGCAACCGAAGGCCTTGAGGCCGGCGGCCGTCTTGACGGGGAAACCGCGTTCAAGCTTTACGACACCTACGGCTTCCCGCTGGACCTGACCCAGGATGCGCTCAGAACTCGCGACATCTCCGTTGATACGGATGGGTTCAATGCGGCGATGGAGCGCCAGAAAGCCGAAGCCCGGGCGGCGTGGTCCGGATCGGGCAGCGCTGCGACGGAAGCTGTCTGGTTCGCGCTGAAGGAAAAACACGGTGCGACGGACTTCCTCGGCTATGAAACCGAGACGGCTGAAGGGGTTGTTGCCGGTCTTGCTGCCGACGACAAGGAAGTCGACAAGCTGTCCGCCGGTGAAAGCGGGTTCGTGGTTCTGAACCAGACGCCGTTTTACGGCGAAAGCGGCGGTCAGGTCGGCGATACCGGCTGGATGCTGGCGAGCGGCGTCAAGGCGGCCGTGACCAACACTCAGAAGAAGGCCGATGGCCTCTTCGTGCATTCCGTCACCGTGGAGGAAGGCGAGCTGGTTCCGGGCCTCGCGCTGGAGCTGAAGGTCGACCATTCCCGCCGCAAGGCGATCCGCTCCAACCATTCGGCCACCCACCTGGTGCATGAGGCATTGCGCGAAGTGCTCGGCAATCACGTCGCGCAGAAGGGCTCTCTGGTGACGCCGGAGCGCCTGCGTTTCGACTTCTCGCATCCCAAGCCTGTGAGCGATGAGGAACTGGCGACCGTAGAAAGCTTCGCCAATGAGATCGTGTTGCAGAACGCTCCGGTCGACACGCGCCTGATGGCCGTGGACGATGCCATCGAAGCCGGTGCCATGGCTCTCTTCGGCGAGAAATATGGCGAGGAAGTCCGCGTGGTTTCCATGGGAACGGCTCTCCATGGTCCGAAGCAGGGCAAGCCCTATTCGCTGGAACTGTGCGGCGGTACCCATGTAAAGCGGACCGGCGACATCGGCCTGGTGACACTGGTTTCGGAAGGCGCGGTTGCGGCGGGTGTCCGCCGGATCGAGGCGCTGACCGGTTCAGAAGCCCGCGAATACCTGGATGCGCAGGACAAGCGCATGCGTGAGCTGGCCAGCCTGCTGAAGATCAGCGCCGACGATGTTCCGGCCCGCGTGGCGCAACTGGTTGAAGACCGCAAGAAGCTGGAGCGCGAACTGGCGGACGCCAAGAAAAAGCTCGCCATGGGCGGCGGAGCGGACGGCGGTACGCCGGTGAAGGAAGCCGGGTCGTTCAAGCTGATGGCCCGCGTCGTTGAGGGCATCAACCCGAAAGACCTGAAGGGCATGGCTGACGAGGCCAAAACCCAGCTCGGGTCCGGCGTGGTTGTTCTGATCAGCGTTGCCGAAGACGACAAGGCCGCCATCGTGACGGCCGTTACGCAGGATCTGACCGACAAGGTCAGCGCCGTGGATCTGGTGCGGATCGGCTCGGAAGCTCTGGGTGGTCGCGGTGGCGGCGGACGGCCCGACATGGCGCAGGCCGGTGGACCGGACGGTGCCAAGGCCGCGCAAGCCGTTGCCGTGATCGAGGCGCACCTGGCAGGGCTCTGATTGGTCCTTCCGGCGATGAAGATTGAAAAAGGGCGGCTCCATTGGGGCCGCCTTTTTTCCCAGCCTTCGCTAATCTTCTTTGACGACTGATCGCAAGCCTAGCCCTCACTTGTCATCCCGGACGCAGCGAAGCGGAGATCCGGGATCGGGGAGCCCGCGAGCTTTGGCTGTTATTACGTGACAACCGAAAAACCTGTGGCTCCCCGGTCCCGGCTCGCGCTGCGCTTGGCCGGGAAGACGACGGATAGGGTGGAGTGGGCTGCTGCGCAGAGTGGTTCAACAGAGGGCACTGTGGCTCGTTACTTGGTCTCGCGATTTCCTGGCCAACCAAATTGACGCAGGACCCCCGTTGGTCATCCCGGACGCATCGACGCGGAGATCCGGGATCGGGGAGCCCGCGAGCTTTGGCTGTTATTACATGATAACCGAAAGACCTGTGGCTCCCCGGTCCCGGCTCGCGCTTTCGCTTGGCCGGGTGACGATGGAGAGGTTGGGTTGGAGCGGCTTAGCCGAGCGGGTTCATCAACGCCAACCTTAAGCGTTAGCCAGTCGGGTCAGTTCACCACAGCGGTAATCGCCAGTGCGACGGCTGCGAAGAATGTTGAGACCAGCAACATTTTCAGGACGATGTGGTGCGGTGTGGTTACTGCGGCGCGTGCCTTGTCGGTGTCTATGGTCATGGCATCCTCCTTTGGTGCGGTTGGCTATCCTTGAAGATGGGGCCTGCGGCAAATTAACCCAATCACGATGCTCTCACCCCTATGCACAGCTTCGTGCGACAGGAGAGGGGCTGTCGGTGCGGAAAGGTTTGTCGTAGCCTGTCTTTCCGCTATTCATGAAAATGCGAGCAAAGACAGAAACGGGGGGCTTGGTGTCCGGCCACGAATTCAAACGAGCGCTCTATGAGCTGCTTGAGGACACAGGCAAACGGCGCATCGGCGCGCGCGTGCTGCGGAACTTCCTGATCGTCCTCATCCTGATCAACATCGCGCTTGCAGTGCTGGAAACCGTGCCGGAAATCCGCGACATCCTGAGCACGCATCTGCGCCTCATTCAGTTCGTGAGCGGCTTTGTCTTTCTGGCAGAATATATTCTGCGTCTTTACGTGGCCGATCTTCACCCGCCGCTGCGCCGTTACGGGCCGGTGTTTTCCAGGCTGCGCTATGCGATCCAGCCGGACGCGATCATCGATCTGATCGGCGCCTTGCCGCTGTTGTTCGTGGTGTTCCTGCCCAATCAGGCGGTCACGATGGTCGTCATCCTGAGGCTGCTGCGCTTCCTGAAGCTCGCCCGTTATTCACCGGCGTTGCGTTCGTTGATTTCCGCTGTCGGCAACGAGCGCAGGGCGCTGCTCGGGTCGAGCATGATCATCTCCGGGGTCATCCTTATGGCTGCCACCTTGATGTATCTGATCGAGCATGACGACCAGCCGGAAAAGTTCCGAAGCATTCTGCACGGAATCTATTGGGCGATTACCACGGTGACGACCGTCGGCTATGGCGATGTCGTTCCGGTCACCAATCTTGGCAAGATGGTTGGGGGCATCGTCATGCTGATGGGCTATGGGCTCATTGCCTTGCCGGTCGGCATCATTGCCTCAGCCTTCGCCCGCGAGATCCATAGCCGGGATTTTGTCGTTACCTGGTCCATGGTGGCCCGGGTGCCGCTGTTTGAAGACCTGAAGGCAACTGAGATTGCCGAAGTATCGAAGCTGCTGCAGTCGCTCCGGGTGCGCAAGGGCGGCACGATAGCCGACAAGGGCGACGTTGCCGACAAGATGTATTTCATCGCCGATGGTGAGGTGGAAATTCGCCTGCAGCACGACACGGTTTATCTGGGTGAGGGCAGCTTCTTCGGCGAACTGGCCTTGATCAACCAGACGCCGAGAACCGCGAAGGTGGTTGCCTACAAGGACTGTCAGCTCCTGGTTCTGGAAGCCGAAGCCCTGAAACACCTGATGGACAGGGACGAGGGGCTGGCCAAGAAGATCATGGACGAAGCGCGCGACCGTGTGGCCGCCGGCAAGCGTGTGCTGGGTGAGCTGGCGGAAGAGGAATTGCAGCAGGCGGGCGTCTTTGCCTCGTCGGAGCAAAGCGACCAGGAGCCGGAACTCTTTGAAGAGGAGAGCTGCTCTCCGGAAGACGACGGCGCGGAAGAAACCGGCAGCGAAGAGGACCGCCCGGAAGACGCCACTCCTTCACCGAAGGAACCGGCCCGCTAGGTGCTGCCCCATAAATGAAGATGAAATGGGTTCAACTCGTGTCGTCAGCTTGCTTGACCGGGCAGAACGCCCGCTCCGCGCACACTTCCCAACGCGGTTTCGCCATTTCTAACGCCATTGCGTCTTCCTTCATTGGGCCACGCCCCAGGCCGGTCAGTAGGGTGTCAGGCCGCGGGGCACCTGCGCATAGAGCGGATCGCCCTGCCAGAAGACATCCGTCGGGCCGACGACGAAGTCCACCAGGTTCCACCGGTTGAACTGGTAGCGCAGCAGCGCAAAGGTGACGAGACCGTCCATATATTCCGCCTGCGAGGCGAAGGTCGTGCGGGAAAGGTCAATGACGCCGCCTCCCGGACGTTGCGGCGAAACCTGCACGAAGGCCCATCCGTGGCCCGAGCGCATCCAGTTAACCACGAATTCGACCGGCGGACCGACCCTTGCTTCTATCATCGGACGCACCGCGTCGAGGATCTCCTTGCGTTCTCCGGTGCCGCGCGCGGGCTCATGGACGGTTTGTGCCGATGCCGCCAGACCGGCCCACAGCAGCAGGAGGGTGCTCAAGAAAACAATTACAAGCTTCTGAAACTTCATCAAAAAATCCCCTTCTTCAGAAAATGATTCAATGTGCCTCGCCATGGGAGTGGGGGCTGTGGGCAAGGCGGCAAGTGTCGAGATTATCACGGATGTCCTGGTCTTGCCCTGCGCTCTGGCGCAGCACCTGGTGCGCGGAAGCTAGTGGCCTGCCGGGGCGCTTTGCTTGAAGCTGTTGCGGTCCCTGAACGTCTGCAGCCAGGCGGATAGCCTCGGTGCCGAGCGCAGCAGGAGCGCGCCTTCATCGGCCTTTTCGAACAGGGCCAGCATCGGGGCGGCATGGCAGTCGGTCAGTGTGAGCTGGTCTCCCAACAGAAAAGGGCCATCGGCGGCGATCGCCTCCAGTGCGCCAATGATCGTTCGGGCCGGGCCGAGTGCCGAGGCAATCTTGACTTCATCGGCCGGCGCCCCTTCGCGTGTCTTTGACACCCGTTCCACGTAGATGTCCCAGACCAGGGTCTTGTAGGCATAATTGTCGAGAATGGAGAGAAACTGGGTCATCCGCGCCCGTGCTCGAGGCGCGGAGGGCTGGAGTGGTGGTCCGTCGAAGGCTTCATCGACATAGCGCAGGATGGCCGCTGTCTCGTAAAGGGTGAAGTCGTCATGCGTCAGCGCCGGGATCTTGCCGAAAGGCTGCAGCTCGAGATAGCTTGCCGGCGGCCCGCCGGAGGCAAATGCGTCGATCGGGCGAAGCTCATGGGCAACGCCCTTTTCGAGGAGCGCCAGCCGGGCGGAGCGCACATAAACCGAATAATCGGCGCCATAGAGTTCGATCATCGTGAACCTCCGTTCAAACGGTCAAGACGCAGTCTGTGGCGGGTGTCGGACACACGCCAGAGGCTGCCGAAGGTTGCGCCAAGGACACCGAGCCCTGTTGCGCCCCCCAGAAGAAACATGATCATGAGCTGGTATTTAACCGCTTCGCGCGGATCGACACCGGACAGGATCTGGCCAGTCATCATGCCGGGCAGAGACACGACACCCGTGGCGGCCATGGCGTTGATGATGGGTGTGAACCCGGCCCGCAGCGCCTGCCGGGTGAAAGGGCGGGTTGCTTCCCAGCGGGTGCGCCCCAGCAGCAGCTGGGCTTCCACTTCGCGGCGGCCACGGGCAAGTGCGGTGTGGAGCGTGTCGAGGCCAAGGCTGACCCCGGTCATCGTGTTGCCGAGCACCATGCCGAAAAGCGGCAGCGCATATTGCGGCATCCAGACCGGATCGGGCCTGATGAGGCCTGCAAGGGCATAGACCGTGACCAGTGTGCCGGCGACCAGCATGGCAGCGGCGCCAAGGCCAGGACCCCAGAGGCCCGACAGCCGCCGGTCCTGACGGGCCCAGATTTCACGCCCGGCAAAGGCCAGCATCACGGCCGCGGCCAGCAGCGTCCAGAGCAGGGACCCGGCAAGGAAAATCGCCTTCAGAACAAGCCCCACCAGGATCAACTGCACGCTCATGCGCACGGCCGAGACGATGAGCGTACGGGTGAGGCCGAGATCCAGCACGATGGAAAACACGGCATTCAGAAGCAGGAATACCGAGGCGGCGACAAGGTCCCAGTAGGTGAGGGCGAGATAGCCGGTCACGCGGCAGGCTCCTGACAAGAGGTCGCTGTCAAGCAGCCTTTGTCCATGACGAAGCGCCGTGCACCGAGGCGGCCCGGCTGATCCGGGTCGTGACTGACGATCAGAAGGGCGCGCTTGGCCGCAAGCTGCTGTTTCAGCAGCGCCTCGACCAGCGCCTCGACCAGCGTCACGGAAGGCGGATCCAGTGCGGAAGTGGGTTCATCCAGAAGCAGAACCTGCGGTTCAGCCTGGAGCGCGCGCACGAGGGCAAGGCGTTGGCGCTCGCCGGTGGAAAGCCGGGCAACTTCCCACGAGCGCGCATCGGCAAGGCCAACCTGTTGCAGCAGACTGGAAAGGTCTGCGGTTTCGGTAAAATGATCCAGGACGCGGTCAGCCCACCAGCCGCTTTCGGCAGGCACGTAAGCCACCTTGCGGCGCCACTCGGGAGCTGGCATGGCTTCCCGCTCGGTACCATCCAGCGCAACATGGCCGGTGCTTTCATCGAGATCGGCAATTGCTCTGAGAAACAGGGATTTGCCAGCGCCGGAGGGGCCTGAAACCGCAACGGCTTCACCCGCATGCAAGGCAAGGTCTATGGGGCCGATCAGAGGTGTCTTCAATTCGCGGATCGTCAGCACCCGTCCTCTCCTCTGGCGGCCAACCAGGCAAGCCTAGCGCGGGCAGGGGAGAGGGACAATCGCCAGCTTGCCTTTGGCCCTTAAAGCAAAACACCGCGGACACAGCCGCGGTGTTGGTGCTTCAGCCTTTGAAGGCAGATCTTCAGCTCGCAGCCATGGCTTTGGCAAGGTTCTCGTCGATCTTGTCCAGGAAGCCGGTGGTGGTGAGCCAGGCCTGATCCGGACCGACGAGCAGGGCGAGGTCTTTCGTCATGTGGCCGGATTCCACCGTGTCGATGCAGACCTTTTCCAGCGTTTGGGCAAAACGGGCAAGCTCCTGGTTGTCGTCAAGCTTGGCCCTGTGTGCGAGACCGCGGGTCCAGGCGAAGATCGAAGCAATGGAGTTGGTCGAGGTGCTCTCGCCCTTCTGGAGCTGGCGATAGTGGCGCGTGACCGTGCCGTGGGCGGCTTCCGCTTCCACCGTCTTGCCGTCCGGGGTCATCAGCACGGAGGTCATCAGGCCGAGCGAGCCGAAGCCCTGGGCGACGGTGTCGGACTGGACATCGCCGTCGTAGTTCTTGCAGGCCCAGACGTAACCGCCCGACCATTTCAGAGCGGAGGCGACCATGTCGTCGATCAGCCGGTGTTCGTACCAGATGCCGGCTTCCGCATACTGGTCCTTGAATTCGGCTTCGTAGATCTCCTGGAACAGGTCCTTGAAGCGGCCGTCATAGGCTTTCAGGATCGTGTTCTTGGTGGAGAGGTAACAGGGCACTTTTCTGTTGAGCGCGTAGTTCAGCGATGCCCGGGCAAAATCGCGGATCGAGTCGTCGAGGTTATACATCGCCATGGCAACGCCTGCGGACGGCGCGTCATAGACCTCGTGCTCGATCACCTGGCCATCTTCACCGGTGAAGGTGATGGTCAGCTTGCCCTTGCCGGGGAAACGGAAGTCGGTGGCGCGGTACTGGTCGCCAAAGGCATGGCGGCCGACGATGATCGGCTGGGTCCAGCCCGGCACCAGGCGCGGCACGTTCTGCATGATGATCGGTTCGCGGAAGATCACGCCGCCGAGGATGTTGCGGATCGTGCCGTTGGGCGAGCGGTACATGCGCTTCAGGCCGAATTCCTCAACCCGGGCTTCATCCGGCGTGATGGTGGCGCATTTGACGCCGACGCCGTGTTCCTTGATGGCGTTGGCTGCATCGACCGTGATCTGGTCGTCGGTCTCGTCGCGTTTCTGGATCGACAGATCGAAGTAGAGCAGGTCGATGTCGAGATAGGGGTGGATCAGCTTGTCCTTGATAAAGGCCCAGATGATCCGGGTCATCTCATCGCCGTCGAGCTCGACGACCGGATTGTCGACTTTGATCTTTGCCATGATGCGCATTGCCTCGCGGGTCTAGAAGAAGGGAGGGCGAAACGGAAATCTAACCGATTTGAGTTGTATCGGATTTCTATTGTGTGCGCTTGTATACAATGCTGCGCTGCGAGGCAAGGGGGCTCTTCGGTTTGCTCCAGACAATGCCCTGAAGTTCGCCTCCAAGGAATAACTTGCAGCTTGCCCAAGGGTTGCGCCCAAATTTCAGGTTTACAGCTTTTCCTGATGCTGCCGGATTTCCTGTGCATGCGGGCGGACAAGATCGGCCACCGTCACTTGTCCGAGCTTTTCCTGAAACGTCTCCCGTGCTGCCTCAAGGGCTGCCGAGGTTGCCCGGTTGGCTGCCTGTTCCAGGAGGCAGGTGGGAGCATCGGCGGACTTGCCGACGGCAAAGAGCTGTGGTGAGCCGAGCGCGGCATAGACCTCGGCCAGCGAGATGCTGTCCAGGTTCTTGGCCAGCACCCAGCCGCCGCCATGCCCCTTGGTGGCCCCGACAAAACCGGCTTCCCGCAACCCTGCCATGGTGCGCCGGACGAGGGATGGGTTGGTGTTGAGCATCTTCCCGATCTGGTCGGACGTCACCGGGTCTTGTGTCTGGTCCAGATGCAGGAGCACGTGAAGCACACGTGGCAATCGGCTGTCGGTTCGCATTGAAGTCTCCGTTTCGAAAACCTTATGCCGGATTCGGTTACGTGACAATTCAAGGTACATGAGATTGACGAATCTGAATATGTAACTTTATAAGTAACAAAATCAGTTTACGCGTTTCCAGGAGTTCTGAATGTCCCTTTTGTTTGTCGGCGCAGTCGGGGAAAGGCGCAATCGCTGGGCGGCACTCGCCGCGCTCTATCTTGCCATGTTCATGAATGTTCTCGATGTCTCGGTGGTCAATCTGGCGCTGCCCTCCATCCGTCAGGGGCTCGGTGCCTCGGATACCCAGCTCGAATGGGTGCTGGTGGTGTATGTGCTGGCCTTTGCCGCCGGATTGCTGCCTTTCGGCCGATTTGGAGATGTTGCGGGCAGGGGGAGGATGTTCCGCTGGGGTGTGGCCGGATTTACTGCCAGTTCGCTGGCGTGCGGACTGGCGCCCGACATCACCTTCCTGATTGCCAGCCGGGCGCTGCAGGGGCTCTGCGCGGCGATGATGGTGCCACAGGTGCTTGCCATCGTTCATGTGATCTTTCCTGTAGAGGAAAAGGGCAAGGCCATTGGCCTGTTCGGCTCCGTCAGTGCGCTTGGGGCCGTCGCGGGGCCGCTGGTGGGCGGGGTGATCGTGGCAGCTGATGTCTTCGGGCTGGGCTGGCGGCCGATCTTCCTGATCAATCTGCCCGTGGGGCTGATCTCCCTGGCGGGTGCTCTTCGCTTTCTGCCGCATATCGAAAACGAGAGCCGGGTGATGCCGGACTGGTCCGGAACGTTTCTTTTCACCCTCGCAGTGCTGGCGCTGGTGTTTCCTCTCGTTGAAGGCAGGCAGTTCGGCTGGCCTGCCTGGTGCTTTGTGCTGATGGGACTGAGCGTCGTTCTGGGTGTGTTGTTCTACCGGCTGCAGCAGCGCAGGGCGCTTCTCGGCAAGGCGCAGCTTCTGCCGGTGCTGTTGACGCGGGACTGTGTGTTTGTTGCCGGGGTCGCATTTGTCGCGCTGTTCTTTTCCGGCCTTGCCGGACTGTTCTTCATGATGGCGCTCTTCCTGCAGGCTGGCCTTGGGTTGTCGCCGATGATTGCCGGGCTCATCCTGGCGCCGCACCCGGTCGGTGTGATGCTTACTTCCACGCTGACAGGCCGTTTTGGAACCCGCTTTCAGGCGGCGCGGGTCTGCCTTGCCATGCTGGCGGTTTTCTGCGCATTGCTTGCAGCTCGGCTGCTGGTTGCCGATCGAATGAGCGCAAGCCTGCTGGCGCTGCCGTTCCTGATTGTCGGACTTGGAACAGGAACGGCGATCCCGGCCTTGTTCCAGCTCGTGCTGTCTCGGGTCTCCGGGCCGGATGCTGGTGCGGGGTCCGGCGTGCTCCAGGCCTTCCAGCAGATCGGCATGGCGCTTGGCATCGCTGTGCAAGGCCAGATCTTCTTTCATGGTCTGGTGGCTGGAAGCAGTGAGGCCTTCTACCGGGAGGCCGCGGCTGCAACGCTGCTCTATCCGGCTGGTGCGTGTTTTGCGCTCACTGTGCTTGCTGCTGGTCTTGCGTACAAGTTCCGCAGCAGGTGAGCTGATTTTTCAAAGGTGCGGGTAGCGGACAGCAAAGGCTCGCGCCGGCAGGCGGATTTCTCCACCGGTGTCGAGTTGGTCCCGGAGCTTTGCTTTCAGCTCATCCCGTTTTTCCTCGGTCAGGTTCATGCAATACCCGGGCGCCGGCCCGGCCCCGAGCGTGAAGGGATGCCAGAATTCTTCAAACCCCGGAAACACGGTGTCCACTTCAAGGGCGTGAACACTTGCACCCGGTAACTGGGCTTCAGTGCAGAGTTTCTGGAGCCCTTCCAGGGTGCAAAAGGGAAACCGGAGCGCCTCGTCAAGATCTTCGGCAGCTGGATCAATTGAAGCGGCAGTTTTCCAGAAGGCGTCGATGAAGCCCATGCCACCGCCCGGATAGTCCCAGACGTAGAAGGATATTATCCCGTCTGGGCGGGTAATGCGGCGGAACTCGGCAAGTGCCTTAAGTTTGTCCGGAACAAAGTTGAGGGCGAGAGCGGACGTTGAAACGTCTACGGAGTTGTCGGGAAGCGGCAGGTCCTGTGCAGATCCAATCTCAAAGCGCGCTCTTGCGTCGGTGATCGCTTCCCGAGCATGCATCACGAAGCCTTCTGACAGATCGAGACCGACGACCGTTTTCGGGGCTGCCATATCAAGTATGGTTTCGGTCAAGGCTCCGGTGCCGCACCCTATGTCTGCCCAGTCGGCATCAGCAGGTGCGTTGAGCCAGGAGACGAACTCCCTTGCGATCAATCGGCTCCATCTGCCCATGTAATGATCGTAGCTGCGACCTGCACTCCAGGAATCGTGTTGCGCATTACCGGACATGTCCTCGGCCTCCCGCCCAGGATTGATTTTCCTGATGCGAAAATAGTGCCTGTGAATGCGGATTTGGACAACGGCAATCGAGCTTACCCCCTGAATGGGCCTGTCTGCCGTCTTTGGTGTGGCGCCCGCCCTTTCCCGCAACAGTGCGTCGGGAAAGGGCGGGGTGCTATATGTCAGCCTGCTGTCAGGCCGGGTTTCAGCTTCACGATGACCCTGACGACGGCGTCCGGATCGCGTCGGCCGGCTTCCGGGTCATGATAGGTGAGCACGATTGTTGCCCCGGGAGCGTCAAAGCGCGAGGCCGGGTTTTCCAGGCCTGAACTTTGCTGCTGGTGCAGGTCGAGCGCGGTAATGCCGAAGAGGGTCGTGCATTCGTTCACCGTCGTGCGCTGGTTCTCGTAGGTGTCCCGGGCGATGGCTTGGTAGCCGCCTGCCTTGAGTGCGGTGATTGTCGGGACCGTGCCCCTGGAAGGATGAGCAGATTGCAAGGGCAAGGCCTGTTTGGTGATTGTCGACGGGATTTGCAGCAGGCGGCGGATCGTGAAGCGGACTTCGGATTGCGGACAGGCCACGATATGCGGATAGCAGTCGTGATAATAGGCATTGACCAGAGAAGCGCGCAGGTTCTGCTCGCTCAGCCAGCTTGCCCCCATGCCGGAGTAATGCCGGGTGCCGAGCATGTCCTGGCCCATATACATGGCGTTGAGGCCCTGCCAGAACCCGTCGGGCGCCCACTCCAGGTAGTCGTCCTTGTTCTTGAAATACATGTAGTCACCCGGGATCGGCGGGTCCTGAAGCGACGCCTTTTCGGCCATGAATTCGGTTGCCGGATTGTCCGTCCAGGGGCCGACCAGCATCGTGCCGAACTGGCTTGCGATTTCGCAGAACCGCTCGGAGCCGAGCCCGTTCAGAAGACCCCAGAAGACGGTCAGTTGGAAGGCTCCCGCGCATTCGCCGCGGAACGGCAACGCGTGCCCGTTCTGCGGCAGGATGGCGGCCAGGGCCTCCTCAGTGACAACCTGCTGCCAGTCTGCGTCGGTGCCACCCGGCGTCTCGAATGCCCAGTATCTGGAAACGCGGGCACTGTCCGTTGAGCCCAAACGTGCTTCCGGCCCGGTCGCCGGGTCGTAATAATCGCAGTCGTAGACGCCGGAGGTGAGAGCTGTCATCGAGGCGACAGCACCGATGCGAAACAGCAGGTTTTCCCAGAAATGCTTCAGCGAGGGAAATTCCAGTGGCTGGGTTTGTGCTGCGGAGGTGACGATGATCTCGTCCGCCAATCGACCCTGGATGGTTTCCTTATGCTCGTCTCCGGCAAGGTCCAGCAGGTCAAGCTTCAACTGCGCGGTGTCGCGTATCAACCGGCCTTCAATCAGAAGACCATGTTTCACAAGTGTCTGTATCGTCATGTCTGCCCCATCAATAGCCATGCACCTTTTTGGTGCCTTGTCAAAATATACAGCTATTGATTTAAATTTGGTGTTTGGCCCGGAGGCAGATGATCTTGCTTGTCGCCTAAACCGCAGGGAAAGCGCTCAGGTGGGGCTTCAGGTTTAGCAGATGGAGGTCGGTTCCCGACCGGCGGGCGTGGTTGGCGGATTTGCCGAGAAGCGTCCTGACCAGATGCCTGGCATCCGGGCGTGTCGCTTTTGCCGCAAGCGCGGACAGGCGCAGCAGTTCGGCGTCATAATAGCGTTCGCCGGAGCGGCGGGTGAATCTGCGCACCTCTATCAGCCGACTGAAGGCAGTGCCGGGATCGCCCCGGTGAAGCTGCGCTTCGGCAATCCAGGCTTCCGCATAGGGGCGGGCAAGCACCGCGCCCGTACCGAGGTAGGCTTTCAAGCCGTCCAGCATCCTGTCCAGGCCGGAAGGGTCGCCCGAAGTGACCTGGGCGCGGCCGAGGTTGATGTCGGCTTGCGCCAGTTGCTGGGCAAACCCTTGCTCGCGGCTGAGAGAGGCCGCCGCCAGGGCATGGTGCTCGGCTTCAGCGGAATTGCCGAGGAAATTGTGGGTGGTCGACAGAAAACAACTGCTGAAAGCCTGGCAGAAGGCGTGATCCGACAGAAGAGCGGCCGTTTCCAGCGACAGCGCATTGTCGCGAAGGTCGTCCGGACGGTCCATCAGGGCATAACACCAGCTCAGATAGGAGCGGGCCAATATGCCGAGATCCAGACTGTACTTGGTGATCATCTCGTCGAAATCAGCCGCCAGAGCGGCTTCGACCGAGCGCAGCAGCAGTTGCTCGGCCCTGGCCAGATCGCCGACATAGAAGGCGCCGACACCGGCCATATAGAGACCGGCGGAGACCTCCAGCCCGTTCTGCCTTGCCTGGGCCATCCGCAGGAAATCGTCGCTGAGTGTTTTGGCGAAGGCAATGTCGGCCCTGACGATATGTGCGCCCCACAGTCCCCAGAGCATTTGCAGCATTTCCGGCGAACCGGTGTCGCTTGAGGTCAGGTGGCGCGCACGGGTGTAGACCTCCTGCACTTCGTTGGAGGCAAAGCCGTGGTTGGTGATCAACTGCGGCCCGAGCAGCAACAGGAAGCGGCTGACGGCGACGTCCCTTTCTGCGGCGTTGCCGATGTTCTGTGCCAGTTCCAGAGCCTTCTGGAAATAGCGTCCCGCCTCGCGGTGGGCGGCAACGCGCACGGCTTCGACACCGGCAACTTCCAGATAGTCGAGCGCGGCCGGGATGTTGCCGGCGTATTGAAAATGGCGGGCGATGACTTCGGCTGCGACGGGCGGATAGCGCTCCGGGGTTTCGGTCAGCGCTTCGGCGATGCGCGCGTGATAGCGGCCGCGCGCACCGGGCTCTATGGATTGATAGGCCAGATCCTGAACCAGGCTGTGCTTGAACTCGAACACCCCGTCCTGCGGCGAACCGATCCGGTAAATCAGGTTGGAGCGTTGAAAGGTCTCCAACTGGGTGGCCAACGCGTCTTCGGGCACTCCGGTAACGACCGAAAGCAGTGGGATATTGAATTCCCGTCCGATGACTGCGGCCACAAGCAGTATGTCCCTGTTGCCACCCAGATGCGACAGCCGGGCTGCCAGCGTTTCCCTCAAGGACGCCGGGATCAGATTTTCCGGTCCGTCTTCGAAAAAACGGCTGCCACGTTCGGCCGCAATATTCATCAGCTCTTCCAGAAAGAGCGGAATGCCGTCGCACCGTTGGACAATGGTCTCGAACTGGGCATCCGTCATGTCGGGCGGCCGAAGCAAGTCGGCCAGCGCCCGGGCTTCAGGTTCTGGCAGATTATCCAGCCGGCAGATGGCGTCGACAGAGCTTTCCAGGTTTTCCGGTCCGGGACCGGGGCGCGTGCTGATCAGGGAGAGGACGCGGCTATTGCCAAGTGCACCGGGAAGCGCGGTCATCAGCTTCAGCGTGCTTGGGTCCATCCAGTGCGCATCTTCGAAAACGAGAATGACCGGATTGACGTCCGAAAGTTGCCTGAAACAGGCGATGAGCGTTTCCACCGGGTTTTCCGCCGCGGCCTCCGCCTGAGGCACGTGGCTTTCGATGCCGCCGCTTTTGAGAATGGCGCGCAGGTTGGCATTGTCGCGCATGGTATCGAGGCCAAGGTCACTCAGAAAATTATGAATGACGGTGCTGAGCAACGAGGGGCTTTGCATGCCTTTCAGCCCCAGAAACGAAAACAGACCCTGGGCAATCGGAAAATACGGTGTGCGTCTGTGATGGGCGGAGCCGAGAAAATTGAGAACCAGCGGCTGGTCCGCCTGTACTTTTTTCAGGAAGGCGTTCATCAGGCTCGACTTGCCGATGCCCGGCTCGCCTTCGATGAGGACCGATTGCGCCGGGCCTTTCTTCGACGTCGCCCAGCTTTTTCCCAGAAGGCGCAGCTCCTTCATGCGGCCCATGAAGTATCGAAGTCTCGGATCCTGGTCTCCCGGGTCGAACCGCGTGGAGGGGACGATTGCTGGCGAGACCTCCCAGGCGGTTTCATCTTCACTGCCGAGCTGGACCTTTCGCGCCATGAAGTTGCTGCGAAAGAGCGCTCTCGCGTCCGCCGCGACCAGCAGGACATTGCCAGGAGCATGCTGCTCCAGGTGCAAGGCCTTGTCGTAAACGGGGCCGGAAACAGCCAGAGGAGACATGTTGGGGCCATCATCGAGGACTATGAAGCCCTCGCCACTGGCAATGCCGCATCTCAAGCGCGCCGGGCACTTGAAGCTGCTCCATTCGAAACTGCGCAGAACCTTCTGGGCTGCGAGCACCGCCCGCTCCGCGTCAAGTTCATGCGGGTGGGGAACACCGAAGGTGAGGACTTTCCGCCCGTTCGGCAAATTGACCAGCTTGCCGCCGAATTCGGAGGCCGCCACGGCGCACACCGTTGAGAAGCGGCGATCGAGCACCGCCAGATGTTCTTCGCTCATCTGGTTGTGCATGGCTGCCGGATCGTCGAACCCGAAAACGGCAAGGCTCAATGAGGCGCGGAATGAGCCATGTGAAATATCAAGATCTGCTCGTAAACCTTCGTTGCCTGAAGATTTTTCAGTTTTACAGTCCGATGCTGTCTCAGTCTTTCCGGTAGAAGAGACTTTCATTGCTACCCCGAAAAATCCAGGCAATATCCGAAAGCAGAATCCGGTACAGGTAGAGCCTAAACAATTTATAGTTGCTCCCCCTTAACAACAAACCACAAAAGTTACCAACAAACCAACAATGTCAAAAATACCGGGCGTCAAAGCGGATTTGATGCGTGGTGAGGCTGTGTGCTCGTAAAAAGTGGGCTCGTAAAGCAGCCGCCGTGCCCCTGCTGTCGTGCGCTCAGGCACCGTGTCGGCGAGACTCTGGTCTCTCGCCTGACATTTCCAATGGAAAACAGGATTTTCGTTCGTGGGAGACGATTGCGAAATCCTTGCAGGTTGCATTGTTCGGCCGAACGTTCAGCCCGAACAGAAGGAGAGACCTGACCGCAAGCTGCTGCGAGGTCGCGCGTGTTGGCCGCAAGATCTCGGAAATTGCCGAGCGAGGCGAGCGGCATTTGTGAGCCGTGTCGTATCGAGGGCGGCTGGCGGCTAACGATGTCACCGCCAGCACGTATATTCTGACGCAAAGGCCTACTCGTGAACGTCCACAAGGCCTTCGAAGAGAGCATTCCTTGCATCGTCAGACAGGCATTCCACGGTCACTGCCTCTGTGAAAGCCTCCTTGTCGGAGGCTTCGACCGGGGTTTCGGCAAGCAAGGTCAGAATGTCGTTGCCGAGGCGCAGCAGTTCCGGGCGGACGTCCTTGATCAGGTCGGGCACGTTCAGCGGACGGGCTTCACCACCGTTCCACCGGTCGATCCAGCAGGTTTGAATGTCCTTGGCGGCATCGATCTGCGCCTGGAAAAACAGGGTGACATTGTCGGCGGACAGGCCGTTCTCGACAGCCTTCGCGCGGGCGGCTTCCAGAACCACCCTTTCTCTCGGCAGATCCTCGACCGGCTTGTCGTTATCCGCTTTCCAGGCCGCAACCGACTGCATGTAGGACAGGCGCTCGTTAATGGCGCTGAACAGCTTGACAGGCGCAGCCCAGCCGGGAGTGGCTGTGGCAGCGAGGAGGGATACCGCCAGGGCGGCCAAGGGAATCGATCTCAACATGTCCGCAGACTTTCACAGGTATTCACCTGCGGCAAGCCTGAGGTTGTGATCTACTTCCGTTCAACCGACCGGCTGATTTCGGTGATCACGCCGAAGGCGACGGCGGCCATGATCTTCAGAAGTCCGCTGTCGAGGGCCTGTTCGCGTGTCAGATTGCCAAGGAAAAAACCCGGACGCGGTTCGGTGATGGCACCCAGGGTAACGCCGGCCAAAAGTGCCAGCTGAATGCAACCAAGAAAAAAGACGACACCAGCGATCAGCGTTCCCAATTTGGTAAAGGGCATTGCAAACTCTCACGATGTGCTTTGTATACGAGCGAGGTTATCTTTCGTTAGGGTTTCTGCAAGTAAAAATCGCCATTACCCTAAATACAGAAAAGTTTAATAAAGAACGGATTTATTTTTGTTCTTTGGTTTGCGGTCGTGGGAGGCCGGAAAGAACAGCAGGCAGAAGCTCATTTTCAAAAGATGTGTTTGATGTCCCTGTGTCCATTTCTCCGGTTATCCGGCAGATTTATTCCGCGATCCTCAGGCGGCAAAATTTCGATGCAATGTCGCATTCAGAGCGAATATGGCGAAAATTCGCTTGCAGTGCATTGCCAATCCTTGCAAACCTAGATCGTGTGATGGTTTCGCCCGAACAAGCGTAACGGCGGATGAAATGGGAACACGGTGAGGCGTACCCAACAGGGACCAAGACCGTGGCTGCCCCCGCAACTGTAAGCGAAGAGCAAAGCCCTTGAGCCACTGGAGCGATCCGGGAAGGCGGGCTGCGCGGAGACTCGCGAGCCAGGAAACCTGCCATCCAGCGGTCCCATTGGGCCGGTCTACAACATCTGCTCGCGCACGGAGGGTGCGCAAAGGAGAAACACATGCATATCGAACCGGGCATCGTCGACGGTGCCAAAATCGTGCTCAGCTACGGTACAGCAGCTGCTTCCTTCGGCCTTCTCGGCAAAATGGCGCTCGACACGATCCGCAAGAGCGGCGTTCTCAGCCTGGCCGTGCGGTCTGTCATCACGACGGTTGCCGTTTTCTGCTTCTTTGAAGTTCTGCCGCATTATCCGGTCGGGGTTTCCGAAGTTCACTTCATTCTGGGCTCAACCCTGTTCCTGATGTTCGGCGCCGGTCCGGCTGCCATTGGCCTGGCCGCGGGTCTTCTGCTTCAGGGCGCCCTGTTTGCACCTTTCGATCTGCCGCAGTACGGCATCAATGTGACCACGCTGCTTGTACCGCTGTGGGCCGTCAGCCTGCTGGCCAACCGGATCATCCCGGAAAAGACCGCCTATGTTGACGTTTCCTACGTTCAGGCGCTGGCGCTTTCCACCACGTTCCAGGCCGGTATCGTTGGCTGGGTTGCTTTCTGGGCCTTCTACGGTCAGGGCTTCGGTGCCGAGAACATGGCGTCCGTCGGCTCCTTCGGCGTTGCCTACATGCTGGTGATCCTGGGTGAGCCGCTGGCCGACCTGGCTGTTCTGGCCGCTGCCAAGACCCTGGCACCGCTGACCCGGAACCTTGCTTTCGAAAGCCGCCTGCACGACGCGGCTGCCTGAGCCTTCAAGGCTTTTGGCTGAATTGAAACCATGAAGGGCGGCCCTGGGCCGCCCTTTTTGTTTGTTTCTGGCTGTCTGGCCGGAGAGCCTGTCAGAGTTCCGTCGCGGCGGTCGTGCGGATCTTCTTCCAGTTGGCTTCCGCCTTGGAAATGGTGCCGGACTGGTCCTTCTGGAACTCGCGGAAGATGGCCTCGTTCAGGAACAGGTAAAGCTTGCCGTCGACAACGGCGGCGAACTGCGGGTCACCGTCGAACTTCTTGCCAACAGAAACACCAAAGGTGCAGAAGCCGCCGTTCTGCGGCAGATACTGGTCCGGATGCGCGGTAAACGCATCCATGGCTTCCTGGGATGCGAAGTAATAGGCAACACCATCGTGCACGGCCGTGTATTGTGCCGTACCGTCAATGCGGTTGCCCAGGCTGACAAAGGCCACGGGATCGACGCCATGGAGACCGAGCGGGCTGCCGGCCGCAGTCAGGCCGCTGGAGGTGTTGTATTCGTCAGCGGCCATCGCCGGGACGGACAGGACAGCAAGGCTCAGCACAGTTGCGGCGAGGGCGGATTTCATCAAGGACATGTTCTACTCCTGAAAGGATGTGAAGGTTGAAGGCCGGATGTGCTCCGGTGCCTCTACCTTGCGTCCGAAATGCCGGCCTCTCCATGTTCGCAAGTTCCTGAGGATTTGCAGATCGTCCGGATTGCGGCACAAAAAAACACCGGCGCGGTGGCCGGTGTCTTTTGGTCCGAAGGTTCGGTCGCCGCAGGCCCTTCAGGCGGTCTGCGGAACGGCTTCCTGCGGTTTGGCAAGACTGACCACGGTCAGAACGGCAAGGGCGTTGACCACGTAGTAGGCGAAGTCAAGGCCGGTGAAGCCAAGGGCAAACGGTGCTGCCAGGAACACGACGCCGACGGCGAAATCCACGGCCAGATGCACCGAATAGGGCAGGACGCGGATGATGCCGGTCTGATGATCCGTCAGGATCGTCAGCACCAGGGCTGCGAAGCCGGTCAGGAAGGACAGCCAGAAGGCAAACGGGTTCGATTGGCCGAGGTTCAGCAAGACCGGCAGGGAAATCAGGCCGATGGCGACGGGATAGTCGAGGTAGGCATGCATGGTTTTCGTAACGAAGCGGACAGACATCTTTCAGGTGCTCCAGGTTGGTTATCCGAGGGCGGATTGCCCACGAGCCCAAAGATGTTGCGAGCTTTCAGTTCTATCCATGCACGGAAGTCCCTGAAAATTGACTGATCGTCCGGGAGCCTTGCGCTTTGAGCTGTTGGTGCAAAAATGCAGAAGGAGCGCCTCAAGCCGGAGCCTGCCTTGCATGAAACACGATGCCCTGACCCAGATCCTGGATGCCTTGAAACTTCGGGGATCCGTCTATTTCCATACCTGTTTCTCACCTCCCTGGGCCGTGCGGGTGCCTGCCTTCGGCAATGTGGCGCGGTTCCACATGGCAATGCGCGGCGGCTGCTGGCTGGCAGTGGACGGCCTTGATAAGCCGATCCGCCTGGCGACCGGCGATCTGGCCGTCATTCCGCACGGGGCCGCGCATATCCTGAGCGATGAACCGGACCGTCCCGCCGCCGATGTGGACGAGGTCGTGCGGCAATCCGGTTATGCGGGGGAAGGAGCGCTCTATTATGGCGGGCCTGACGAGGATATGGCCTGCAAGCTTTTCTGCGGTCATTTCGAGTTCGAGGAAGGTTCGGTTCATCCACTTCTGGATGCCTTGCCGGCCGTCATCCATCTGCCCAACACCCAGACGATGAATGCCTTCTGGCTGGAGGCGGTGATGCGTTTTGTTGCCAGCGAGGTGCGTGCGGGGCAGCCAGGGTCCGAGGCGATCATCCACCGGCTGACGGAGATCATCTTCATCCAGGTGGTGCGCACATTTGTCGACAGGGAGGGCGACAGGGCCGGATGCCTGGCGGCAGTGCTCAACCCGAAACTCGGCCGCAGCATGTCCAAGATCCATCTGGCGCCGGAAAAGCCCTGGACGGTGGAAAGCCTTGCCCGGGAGGCCGGCATGTCCCGAACGGTTTTCGCCGACAGGTTTACAAACCTCGTCGGCATGACGCCGCTGGCCTATGTCACCCACTGGCGCATGGAGCGGGCGCGGCGTGACATTCGCGAGACGGATCTGCCCCTGATCGATATCGCCGAGAACATCGGCTACAGCTCGGAGGCTGCCTTCAACCGGGCCTTCAAGCGCCAGTTCAACCAGACACCCGGACAAGTGCGTCGGCAGGGGGCGGGAGTATCTGCCTGACCTGCGTCAGCGACAGGAGAGATACGCAGGCAGGTCGGCCACGCTGTCCAGAACGGCATCGGCCAGGGATTCCAGGTCATGACGTGCGCTTGTGCCGGTCAGGACACCGATGCAAAGCCCGGCGCCTGCCGAACGGGCCATTTCCAGATCATGCGTGTTGTCGCCGACAACGGCGATCCGGCCCGGCGCAAGACCGGTTGCCTCTGCAAAGCCATGCACCATGCCGGGTTCCGGTTTGGGGCCGAAACCGGTGTCATAACCGGTGACGAAAGCGAAACGGGGGGCAAGGCAGGTGCCGGCGAGAAAGGCCCTGATGGCCGCTTCGCTGTCGCTACTGGCAACGCCTAAGGTGAACCCGGTTGCGCTCAGGGTCTCGACAGCTTCGGGAACGCCTGGAAGCGTTGCTGCATCATGCATGCAGCCAATGAACACCCGGTCGAGGTCTTCCGTCAGCACGCCTTCCTGAAAGTCGGCGCCGCAGGCGATCCACGCGGCAGCGATTTCGGCGGAGTTGCCGGCAGCAAGCAGGGAACCGGCCGCGGACTTGCCGGTCGTCAGGTCCATGCCGGTCTGTTCCAGCAGCCTGTCGGCCAGAGCCCGGTCGCCCCTGGCTGCATGGAGCGAGGTCTCGCGATAGGCCGACGCCCACGTCGCATCGAAATCGAGCAGCGTACCGTCCTTGTCGAACAGGATGGCCGTGATGTTGCCTGTTCCGTTTTTCAACTCCGGTCTCCCGTGGATTTCAGGTTGGAACGCAAGGTGTCGAGAGCCGACTTCAGATCCTCGAAAGCCTTGTCCGTCAGGCCCGATGCCTCTGCCACGCATTGCGGTATAGCCGCGGCTTTTTCCCTGAGTGCGCTGCCCCTGGCCGTCAGGCAGACATTGACGACGCGCTGGTCTTGCGTATCGCGGATGCGGGAGACAAGCTCCATTGCTTCCAGGCGTTTTATCATCGGCGTCAGTGTGTTGTATTCCAGGCTGAGGGCGTCGCCGATATCTTTGACCGTCCGCTCGTTCCGGCGCCACAGCAGGGTCATCACCAGATACTGCGGATAGGTCAGGCCAAGCTCTTCCAGCAGAGACCGGTACAGGTGATTGAAGGCCAAATTGGCCTCATAGACGGCAAAACAGAGAAAATCGTCGAGATCTCCGCCTTGGCCTTGCGGGCCGGTTTCCATCGAGGTCCCGGAGGCGTCTTTGTTTTCAGTGCGTTCTGACATGAACCGTTCCTAAGCAGCATTTTTTTTCTTGGCAAGCGTTGACAGAGCGAACTTGCTGATACATATACATCGTACACGATTAAATCGCGCACGAGTTAAATGGAGATCATCCGATGGGAAACAAGATCGTTGGGCCAAAGGTCAACCGTCGCCAGACGCTGATTGGCGGCGGTGTCCTCGGGCTCGGTCTGGTGATGGCGCCGAAGTTCGGTGCCGCAAAACAACTGCTTGAACAGGAGAATTTGAAAATGACGACTTTCACGACATCCGACGGCGCGGAGCTTTTCTACAAGGACTGGGGGCAGGGCCAGCCGATCGTCTTCTCCCATGGTTGGCCGCTGTCGGCTGATGCCTGGGACGCGCAAATGCTGTTTTTCGGCCAGAATGGTTTTCGGGTGATTGCCCATGACCGCCGCGGCCACGGCCGCTCCAGCCAGCCCTGGGACGGCAACAACATGGACCGCTACGCGGACGATCTTGCCGAACTGATCGAGCATCTGGATTTGAAGAACGTGATCCTGATCGGTCATTCCACGGGCGGCGGCGAAGTTGCCCACTATGTCGGCCGACATGGCAATGACCGGGTGGCCAAGGTCGTTCTCGTCGGCGCGGTTCCGCCCTTGATGCTGAAAACTGCGGACAATCCGGATGGAACGCCGATGGAGGTGTTCGACGGTATCCGCCAGGGAACCGCCTACAACCGGTCGCAGTTCTTCAGGGATCTGACGGTGCCTTTCTATGGCTTCAACCGCGACGGGGTTGAAACCAACGAGGGCCTGCAGGAAAGCTTCTGGCTGCAGGGCATGGCCGGTGGCATCAAGGGGCAGTACGACTGTATCCACGAGTTCTCGGAAGTCGACTACACGGCGGATCTGAAGGCTATCAAGGTACCGACGCTGATCGTTCACGGCGACGACGACCAGATCGTGCCCATCAAGGCGTCAGCGCACCGGGCCGCGGACATCATTGAGGGCGCCACCTTGAAGATCTTCGCGGGCGGCGGCCACGGCCTTGCTCAATTGCAGGCTGAGGCGTTCAACAAAGATGTTCTGGCGTTTATCCGCGGATAAGCGGCTTCCTTAAAAAAGGGCGGCTCAGGCCGCCCTTTTTTGTCACCAGTCGCAATTTCGTCTTCCCGGACGGATTGGGGACCAGCGATGTAAGGTCAGTCGGTAGGGGCGGGATGCACAAGGCTTTCAACACCTAGTGTCTGACGGTTGCCCCACGCTCTTTCAGAAGCAGATCGAACAGAAACGGCACATTCATTGAGCCGAAGCGGCTTGCGCGCGCCACACCTTCATCGGAAATCTCGACGATGCCGAACATCTTGTAGAGGCGGAAAAGATAGTTTGAAGACTGGTCCAGATCGAAATCATACCGGGGATCGGAGAAGAACATCCGGAACGTGTGCAGGGCTTCCAGCGGGAAGCCGGTGTGATGCTCCCGCAGATTGTCGAACTTGGTGCAGAAGTCTTCCAGCGGCTCCCTGTTGCCCTCAAGCTCCTCCATCTGGATGCGCTGGGCAATCACGAAGTCGGCGATATGTTCCCTGCCGTAGTCGGTCAGGCCACGCTCGACCAAATGCCCTTGCAGCTCGTCGGGCAGGGGCTTTTCCGTGACGCTCATGTAGCCGAGGTGTTCCAGACGGGCATATAGTTCGTTCGTGACGCTGCCGGGTCCGGTCAGGAAGACTGGTTCGTGCTCATCGTCCATGAGTTGTATGGCACCGCGCAGGGTTGAAAAATCGCCATCGCTGAGCGCATGCACCAGAAAACTCGTGTCCGGCCACCACTTCGGGGAGTGGGTGTCGTCTGTGGCCGAAAAGAGCGTGAACTCTTCCTTGGCCCCGTTGCGGACGACAGGAAGCTGCTTCTTTTTTCGAAAAAACATTCAGAATGAGCTCCTTGTCGCAAAAAATAGGGCGGCCGGAGCCGCCCTACTTCTACCCATGGGTGTATTGGCAAATCAACCGATAATGCCGTTGAGCGTCGCGCTCGGACGCATGACGGCGTTCACCTTCTCCTGCGGAGCATGGTAGTAGCCGCCGGTGTTGGCGGGGGAGCCCTGAACGCCGTTGAGTTCGGCAACGATGGCGTCCTCATTGGCAGACAGCGCTTCGGCGATCGGTGCAAAATGCGCCTTCAGCTCGGCGTCCTTGTCCTGTTCGGCCAGAGCCTGGGCCCAGTAGAGGGCGATGTAGAAGTGGCTGCCACGGTTGTCGAGGCCACCGACCTTGCGGGACGGGGACTTGTCGTTGTCGAGCAGCTTCTCGACGGCCTTGTCGAGCGCGTCGGCCAGAACCTGAGCCTTTGCATTGTCCTTGACGTTGGCCAGATGCTCCAGCGATGCGCCGAGGGCACAGAACTCGCCGAGGCTGTCCCAGCGCAGGTAGTTTTCTTCCATGAGCTGCTGGACATGCTTGGGAGCCGAACCGCCAGCACCGGTTTCGAAGAGACCGCCGCCGTTCATCAGCGGAACGATGGACAGCATCTTGGCCGATGTGCCGACTTCCAGGATCGGGTAAAGATCGGTCAGATAGTCACGCAGCACGTTGCCGGTGATGGAGATCGTGTCTTCACCGCGAGCAAGGCGCTCGGTGGTGTGTTTCGCCGCATCGGCCGGAGCCATGATCTTGAGATCGAGACCGGAGGTGTCGTGTTCCGGCAGATAGGCTTCCACCTTCTTGATCAGTTCCGCGTCATGGGCGCGGGCCTTGTCCAGCCAGAAGATGCCCGGCATGCCGGAGAGGCGCGCACGGGTGACGCCGAGCTTGACCCAGTCGCGGATCGGGGCGTCCTTGGTGCGGCACGCGCGCCAGATGTCACCTTCTTCGACGGCATGTTCGATCAGGGTGTTGCCGGCAGCATCGACAATGCGGATGTTGCCGTCGGCCGGAGCCTTGAACGTCTGCGGATGCGAGCCGTATTCCTCGGCCTTCTGGGCCATCAGGCCGACGTTCGGCACGGTGCCCATCTTTGCCGGATCAAGCGCGCCGTTTTCACGGCAGAAGTCGATCACGGCGGAGTAGACACCGGCATAGGAGCTGTCCGGGATCACGCATTTTGCGTCGGCTTCCTTGCCGTCCGGGCCCCAGCCCTTGCCGCCTGCGCGGATCAGCGCCGGCATGGAAGCGTCGATGATGACATCGGAAGAGACATGCAGGTTGGTGATGCCCTTGTCAGAGTTCACCATGTACATGGCCGGGCCGTTGTCGAGCGCGGCCTTGATGTCGGAGTTGATCTCGGCGGCCTTGTCGGCCGGCAGCGTTGCGACCTTGGCTTCCAGATCGCCGATGCCGAGATCCGGGTTGACACCAAGCTCGGCAAAGGTTGCTGCGTGCTTTTCGAAGACGTCCTTCAGGAAGGCGCGGACACAAAGACCGAAGATGATCGGGTCGGAGACCTTCATCATGGTCGCCTTCATGTGCAGCGAGAACAGGATGCCCATGTCCTTGGCATCCTGAATTTCCTTTTCCAGGAACGCGAACAGCGCCTTGGCGCTCATGTAGGTACCGTCGATGACGTCGCCTTCATCCAGCGCAAAGTCGCCCTTGAGAACCGTGGCAGCCCCGTCCTTGCCAACGAATTCGATCTTCGCCTTGCCTGCGGAGCCGGCAGAAACGGTCACCGACTTTTCGTTGGAGAAGAAGTCGTTCTCACCCATGGTGGCGACGTGGGTCTTGGAGGAGGGCAGCCATTCACCCATGCGATGCGGGTTCTTCTTGGCGTATTCCTTGACCGCTTTCGGTGCGCGGCGGTCGGAGTTTCCTTCGCGCAGCACCGGGTTCACGGCAGAGCCCTTGATGGCGTCATACTTGGCCTTGACGGTCTTTTCCTCGTCCGTCTTCGGATCGGCCGGATAGTCCGGCAGCTTGTAGCCCTGCGCCTGTAGTTCCTTGATGGCAGCGTTGAGCTGCGGCTGGGATGCGGAGATGTTCGGCAGCTTGATGACATTGGCGTCCGGCTGCTTGACCAGTTCGCCGAGGACCGCAAGGTCGTCGGACTGCTTTTGCGCGTCCGTCAGATATTCCGGGAAATTCGCCAGGATACGGCCTGCGAGGGAGATATCCTTGGTACCCACGGTCAATCCGGCTGCCTTGGTGAAGGAGCGGATGATCGGCAGGAACGAGGCGCTGGCCAGTTCCGGTGCTTCGTCGACCTTGGTGTAGATAATGTCGGCCATGACAATCACATTTCCTAGCGTTCGAACTTTGGTCAAAGGAGTGGCGCGGAACCGCTCCCGATGAATTTCGACATGCGTATACAATTGTACGCAATCAATTGAAAGCCCTCCGGAAGGCGAAGGCGTGAAGTCCGCTGGTGTTCTAGCAAAGCGGTTGGAAAAGGCAATCGGGGAGGGGAAATCCGGCCCTGTCACAGCAGGCGTGACTGACCTGTGGCTGAAACGAAAAACGGGCTGATTGATATGGAAATGCTCGCAAAGCAGCTTCCCAATCCGCCGAAGAAACGCTAAATCCCCGGCTCATGAGCAAGAATGCACACATCCGAGACGAAGCGCGCGCGGTGACGGCCAAACCGCCGGCGGTGATCCTGTGCGAGCCGCAGCTTGGCGAGAACATCGGAACGGCAGCCCGCGCCATGGCCAATTTCGGTCTGGTGGATCTGCGCATCGTCAATCCGCGCGACGGCTGGCCAAGTGAAAAGGCAAGAGCGTCGGCAAGCCGGGCCGATCACGTCATCGACAAGGTGCAGGTGTTCGACAGTGTCGAGGCGGCCATTGCCGACCTGCAATTTGTCTTCGCCACCACCGCCCGCTCGCGCGAAGTGCCCAAGCCCGTGCGAGGGCCGGACGAAGCTGCCAGGAAATCCGTCGAACTTGGAGAACAGGGCGCCGCGACCGGTTATCTGTTCGGCCGGGAACGCTGGGGCCTCAACAACGAGGAAGTGGCGCTGTCCGACGAGATCGTCACGCTGCCGGTCGATCCGGATTTCGCCTCGCTGAATATTGCCCAGGCGGTGCTGGTGTGCGCCTATGAGTGGCGCAAGATCGCGACAGCCGGAGCGCTGCCCTTCCTGCTGTCGGAAGACGTGCATCCGCCTGCGAAAAAGGACGAACTGCTGCGCTTCTTCGAGCACCTGGAAGGCGCGCTCGACAAGGCGACCTTCTTCCGTCCTCCGGAGCGGCGGCCGCATATGGTGCGCACGCTGCGCAACATCTTCCAGAAGGCGGAGCTGACCGACCAGGAAGTGCGTGCGCTGCGTGGTGTCGTAGCCTCGCTGGAAAAACGTGAGACGCGGCCACGCAAGGACAGATCAGGTTCGGGCAGCGAAGAATAGAGGCGTATCTTGCAGGGTTCGGGACCGGTACTCTTTTTCGATTCAGGTCTTGGCGGGCTCACGGTACTGCGCGAGGCGCGCTATCTGCTACCCTATGAGCCGCTGCTCTATGTTGCCGACGACGCGGCTTTTCCCATCGGCCGCTGGCCAGAAGCAGAGTTGAAGGCCCGGATCGTGTCCCTGTTTGGCGATCTGATTGCCGAACATGGCCCTAAAGCAGTGGTGATTGCCTGCAACACAGCCTTCACGCTTGCCGGGGACGCCTTGCGCGAGGCGCATCCGGACGTGCCTTTCGTGGGCACGGTTCCGGCAATCAAACCGGCGGCAGAGCGCACGTCCTCCGGGCTGATTTCGGTGCTGGCGACACCCGGCACTGTGCGCAGAACCTACACCAGAAGCCTGATCGACAGTTTTGCCAGCCAGTGTCATGTCCGGCTGGTCGGCTCGGACATGCTGGCGGAACTTGCGGAAAAGCACCTGCGCGGTGAAACCGTCTCCGACGATGCGCTTCTTCCGGAAATTGCCGACTGTTTTCTGGAGCAGGATGGAAAACGCACTGACATTGTCGTGCTTGCCTGCACCCACTATCCGTTTCTTGCCAACCGCTTCCGCAAGATCGCACCCTGGCCGGTCGACTGGCTGGACCCAGCCGAGGCAATCGCCCGCCAATTGGTCCGGGTACTGGGGGAAGAGGCCGCCAGGCACCCCGCTCGAAATCTGCCTGACCGGGCGATCTTTACCTCCGGCTCGAAGGATCCGGGGCTGGCAAGGCTTTTGGCCGGGTTTGGCCTGGTGCTGGACTGAACGGGGATAAGGTTGCCGTAGAGCGGTTTCCCGAGCATCCAACCATCCAGGCTTTTGCGGCTATCGAGCGAAAGACCCTTCGAGCAGCCGTTTGACGTCCGTCCTTGAAGACAGCGCTCCGCGCGGCCTCAAGCCGCAAGGCATTTGACGGCCAGGCCGTCGTCGGAGCGTTTGGCGGCGCGTTTCAAGTCCATGATCTCATGGTTCAGCGTGTCGGGATTGAGCGTCACGCCCTTTGGCAGGCTGAGGATGGATATGGAACACTGCAGCAGCGGGAACTGCCGTGTCGTTCCAAACCTGTCCTGGGCTTCGATAAAGCCTTGTTCCCGGTGTTCGGCGTCATAGAAGCTTTCCACGTCCAGGCGGAACGCGCGCTTGAGCGCCAGCATGCGGGCAGCGACATCGGTCTGGTCGACATTCTGGAACCCGGCGAAGAAATCGTCGCCGCCGATATGGCCGTAAAAGGTGTCGGACTCCGACACGTGACGCTGCAGCAACTCGCTGAACAGAATGATTGCCCTGTCGCCCTGGCGATAGCCGTATGTGTCGTTGAACGGCTTGAAGTTGTCGAAGTCGAGATAACACAGGTGCCGGTCGTGGGCGCCCTTGCGGCCGCTTTCGGCAATGAACCGGGACACGGCACCGTTGCCCGGAAGACGAGTCAGGGGGTTCTGGTCCTGCGCTTCCTGAAGACGCTTTTCGTGGATGATCTTCAAAAGCGAGGTGGCGGAGAGAAAACCCGCGTAGCGAAAATTCTCGGTGATGATGATGCCATCCGAATTGATCGAGGAGGCAAAGGTCACCAGCAGCATGTCCGCATTGGAATCGATGTCGGCAATCGGGCAGGCGCGAACAAAGGAACGCAGCGGGAAATCGAGGGCTGCCTTTTCATCGTCGTCACCGGGCGCGCCAGCATAGAGATAGGCTTTCAGGTCGCGTTCGTGGATCAGGCCGCGCGGTTCGTTATTGGTATCGACAACGGGAACCACACTGGCTTGCTGGTTGTGAACCACCATGTCGAGAAGATCGTTCATGGAGGCGCCAGACTGGATCGTCGGAAGCTTGATCAGCTCGTTGCGGATCCGGTCGAGTTCTTCGCGGCGCTTGCGGCCGACACCCGGCGCGCGCACGTGATCGTAAAAGAGCTTCGCCGAAGACCTTTCCTGGAAGGGTTTGGCAACGAAGTAACCCTGGATCAGGTCGCAGCCGGCTTCGCGGCAGGCCTTGAACTCGCTTTCCGTTTCCACCCCTTCAGCAATCACCCTTGCGCCCAGTACGTGCGCGAGGTTGGCCACGGTGGTGACGAACAGCTTGCGCCTTGCATCGCTGTCGATCCCGTTCAGGAAGAACCGGTCGATCTTGACATAGTCGGGCGACATGTCGTGCAGGAGCCGCAGTTCGGACGAGCCCCGTCCGAAATCGTCGAGAGCAATCAGGAAGCCCAACTGGCGCAGGTCGTTGACGGCATGGTGCGTCACATCGGTAAAGGTTTGCTGGTGGCGTTCGGAGAACTCCAGACAGATCTGGTTGACCTGCAAACCGGCTTCGGCAACCAGCTTACCCAGCCGCATGCGCGGGTCGTTGTCATGGCCGAGGTCGCGGCCGTCCAGCTTGAAATAGAGTTTGGTGCCCTGGGCGATCTTCAAATTGCCGAAGCGCTTCATCGCCTTGACCAGAAGGTGAGCTTCAAGCTGGGGCAAATATCCTTCGGAGTGCGCAAAATCGATAAGTTCGTCAGCCGACTGCGCTCCCACAAGATCGCAGTTCCGGATCTGGGCCTCGTAGCCGTAAACAACGCCGGTGCCGATGTCGACGACCGGCTGCAGGGCGTAGTCGAGTTTCGTCAGTGTGTCCTTCGGCGTACGACAGAGCAAACCGGGCGCTTCCGGAACGGTCTGAAGAGCTGGTTGACGATTCGCTGACATTACTGATCCTACTGCCAAGGTCCGGCTGATAAGCTTTCATTATTTGATGGGGTCTCGAGCAGTCCGTCGCACTGATATTATTCGCTATGGTTGCAACGGTGATTGTATAGTGAAAAGCTGCAATTAAAAATCTCTAAATGTATGCATTGTTTTCCCCATTTTGTGGACGCTGCGTCATAAATTGTGGCAATCAAACCCCTCTTAATCGTTAAATATGTGTTCTCGTTCGACAAAATTCAGGGAACCGGCCGGATTTCGGCGGTTCCATTCCGGGGCAGGCCCGCCCGTGGATTGACATTTGGGGGCACTGCCTGTATCTCCGCGCGGTCCGGTAGGCAATGTCTTCCGGATCTACGCACCCGTGGGCATCCGGCCGGCGCCGTCTAGCTGGGTCCCTGTCGATCTGACCTTTCCGTCGCAAGACGGGTTGTGACGATAAAGGAGGGCGCGTTTCCTTTTAAATAACAACGCGAATTCAAAGGAAACCGCGATGTCGAAGCGCCATAGCGTTAAGTACAAAATTGACCGCCGGATGGGCGAAAACATCTGGGGTCGTCCGAAGAGCCCGGCCAACAAGCGTGAATACGGCCCGGGTCAGCACGGCCAGCGCCGCAAGGGCAAGCTGTCCGACTTCGGTGTTCAGCTCCGCGCAAAGCAGAAGCTGAAAGGCTACTACGGCAACATTTCCGAAAAGCAGTTCCGCAAGGTTTATGCTGAAGCGTCCCGTATGAAGGGTGACACTTCCGAAAACCTGATCGGCCTGCTGGAGCGCCGTCTGGACGCCATCGTCTACCGTGCGAAGTTCGTCCCGACCGTTTTCGCAGCACGTCAGTTCATCAACCACGGCCACGTGAAGGTGAACGGCAAGCGCGTCAATATCTCGAGCTACCAGATCCGTCCGGGTGACGTGATCGAAGTTCGTGAAAAGTCCAAGCAGCTCGCCCTGGTTCTGGAAGCTGTCCAGTCCGCAGAGCGTGACGTTCCGGATTACCTCGACGTCGACCACAACAAGATGACCGCGACCTACTCCCGCGTTCCGGGCTTCTCTGACGTACCGTACCCGGTACAGATGGAACCGAACCTGGTGGTCGAGTTCTATTCGCGCTAATCAGCGCCGAATATGGTTTGACGGAAAGGCCCGCCTCTGGCGGGCCTTTTCTTTTGGCAGGCAGCAGTTCCGCACCGACGCCGGATGTCAGATGTCGTTTCGCGGTATCCGAAGAACCTGACCCGGGAAAATCACGTTGGGGTTGGATAAGATGTGCTGATTGGCTTCGTAGATCGGCTGATAGTCGCCGTTGCCATACTGGTCTTGCGCGATCTTTGTCAGCGTATCGCCCGCCTTCACCGTATAGGGCTGCCAGCCGCCGTAACCGGGCAGGATGCGCGGACCGAACAGCACCGGAATGACGACGGACGGGCCGTTTTCGTTGCCTGTGTCGTCCGCCAGGGTCAGGAACAGGCGGTTCATCTGAAACTGGTTGGTGTCCGGGATATCGATGAAGCCTTGGAACTGCTTCAGCCCGAATGAACCCACCTGGGTGAAGGAGGCATATTCGTCGTGTCCTTCGGAAACGCGAATGCTCAAGGTGCCTTCGAACGCGGTCGCATTGCCCGCGATCAGTATTCTGGATTTCACCAGATCAAACGGCTGTGGCTGCTGGATGTCGAGAGTTACAGTCATATCAATACCTTCCGCGTAAAAAGTCTCAGGTATCTTCCGCTGCCCCCAACCAGCACTCTGTAAGGGTACAACGTTTTGGCGGAAAAACGATAGATGCAACTTTGCCGGGGGTCTGTCCTGGCGACAGGCCGTTCCGGATTTTGACGGGACTGCTCTGGCCGCGGTGATGCGGCCAGAGCGTCCGGCCGGCTATTGAATGCCGATTTCCTTGTAGTAACGGGCAGCGCCAGGGTGGAACTTGGCCGTGCCGAGTGTCTGGGCGGCATATTCAGGCGACAGTGCCTTTGCCCAGGGAGCATCGGTCGTGATGCTGTCGAGATTTTCCCAGAAGGCCTTGGTGATCTGGTAGACGAGTTCTTCGTCGAGATCCGCACGCACGCCGATGCCGACGGCCGTATCGTTGGACATGACCGGGCCGTCGTTGACCTGGTTCTCGTAAAGCCCTGCCGGGATCTCGGCCCGATGGCGGAACTTTCCAAGGAACTTGTCGACCTCTTCTCCCTGATCGTCCTCGGGGCCGATGAAGCGGACAGTCTCGGTTTCGGTAAACTGGATGAACTGCTGGCATGGGTCGATGCAGCCGTTGACATACATTTCCACCTTGCCGTCCATGAACGACTGGAAGCCGGTTGCCCAGTTGGCCTTGATGGCGTCGTAGTCTTCACCGGCAACAAGACCGGTGGTTGCCTCGATCCAGCCCTTGGCTGCGTTGTAGGCACCGCCGCCCTGCGGACCGAGGAAAACCGTCGCGCCTTCGATATCGTCCAAAACGGTGATGTCGCTGTCGCCGCGCACCGCGAAGTGATACTGGCCGTAAGGGAACCACATCAGAACCTGCACATTCTTGGCAAGTTCGGGAGCTTCCGGCTCATTCTTGTACATTGCCGCGCCGTTGCTCATCAGGATATGGATGGTCGGCGAGATCATGTACATGTCGAGATTGCCGCGCGCGGTTTCCATCTGGTGCAGCGTGGCCGCGCCGCCGCCGGCAACCTCGATGGAGACATCATCGAGCTTGTCCGTCACGATGTTGGCAAAGGTCGCCATGGTGATTGCCTGACCGAGGCTCGGCTCGATGGTCTGCATCTTCAGCGTGGTGTCTTGAGCCGACGCGGAGCCGGCCAGAAGAAGGCCCGTAAGGGCCGTAAAGGCAAATCGTTTCATTCCGTCCTCCCGTGGAAAAGTGCTCTTGTCATTGTGATGGATTGGGCGCGGAGGCCAGGCTCCGCTGCCGGGTTGCGTGAAAGACGATATCAGCCATGATCAAGACCGTGGCGGCACCGGCAATGGCGACGTTCGGGGCCAGGACCAGCAGACCAAGGCAGATGCGCAGCAGGCGCTCCCAGTGCGGCAGGCGTCCCCGGTCGAACCCGGCCAGCGCGGACGCAATCGACCACATGGCGAGCGCGAAAGCGGCCATAATCCAGAAGAACGCCCCCCAGGAAACGCTGGCAAGATCGACCATCGCCTTGCTGTCCGGGGCGCCCGAACCGAACCAGACGAACAGCACCTGCAGCTTGTAGAGAACCGCCGGGTGATAGACGAAGATGAAGGGGATCAGGAACCCGGCAATGCCGATGCGGGCGGCCTCGAAACCGGTGCGGATCGGGTCCGCGCCGGCAATCGGGGCAGCGGCAAAGGCAGCGAGCGCGACGGGCGGCGTGACCGTGGACATGACCGCAAAGAAGACCACGAACATGTGCAGCGTCAGCTCGGGAATGCCGACCGCATCGATGCCGGAGGACAGCGCGATGACGATGATGAAATAGGTCGCCCCGGGGGGCAGACCCATGCCGAGAACGATAGCACCAAGGGCAACGACGATGAGCACGAGCGGCAACGGCCCGCTGGCAAGCTGTGTCAGCAACAGCGCGAGGCGGCCGGCAAAACCCGATACCTGGATCAGGCCGACGATGAGGCCGATGGCCGTGACGATGACCACTATGGAAGCTGCCATCCGCCCGGCATTGACGAAGGCCTGCCATAGCCGTTTTCGGGACCGGAATTCACGGAACAGGACCAGGGCGCAAACAATTGCGGCGACAAAGCCGTAAAATCCCGCCTTGGGCACAGAGGGCTGACTGAACAGGAAATAGGTGAGGATCCCCAGCGGCACGACGAAGACAAGGCACTGCACCCATTCCTTGCCGGTCAGCGGCGGGCGCTGCTCCCTTGGCAGGGCGCCGATGCCAAGCCGCCGGGCCTCGAAATAGACTGTCAGGAAGGTGGCGAAGTAGAACATGATCGCAGGCAGGATGGCGGCCACCACGATGTAGCGGTATTCCAGCCCGATCTGTCCGGCGACGAAGAAGGCGACAACCCCCATTACCGGCGGCATGATCTGACCGCCGGTGGAGGCGGCAGCTTCCACGGCCCCGGCAAAGGCGGGCTTGAAGCCGGATTTCTTGATGACCGGAATGGTCATCACGCCGGTGGAGACCACGTTGGAGATGGCCGCGCCGGAAAGCGTGCCGAAGAGGGCGGAGGAGGCGACGGCTGCATGAGCGGCCCCGCCGACGAGACCACCGGTGAGCCGGTTGGCGATCTTCATCAGGAGATCGCCTGCACCTGAAGCCATCATCACCGCGCCGAAAACGATGAAGATCAGCACGCTGCCGGATACCACCTGCAAAGGCTGGCCGAACTGACCGCCGGTCTGGGCCCAGAAGTTCAGCACCATGGCCCGCAGGCTCTGGCTGAAGGTCGAGTCGGATCCAGCCAGGATGCCGGTCCAGTCGGGCAGGTAGCCACGGATGAAGAAATAGACCACCCAGAACAGGCAGAAGGCGACGATAAAGCCGCCGAACATGCGCCACGTCAGATAGAGCGTGATGGCGGTGGCAATCGGGAACATCACGAAGTCGATCGGGCTGGCGCTGGGCAGCGCACCGCCGTCGGTCGCGAAGATCTTCAGCATCCAGGACACGAAGGCCGCAAGTGCCAGCAAGGTCAGCGCCCAGTTGAGCCAGCGTCCGGCCCGGCCCCGGTGCAGCGTCAGGAGGCTGATGGCGAAGGAGAAGACAATCGGCAGGCCGATGATCAGCCCCGTCGGCAGCAGGAAGGATCGCTCGAACGAGCGATACCCCGAACCCAGCCAATGATCGCGCATGAGCGCGCGCTGGTCGCGGCGGGACAGTTCGTCAAAGCCTTGCGTGGTGGTTTCGATGAACCAGCGAACGAAATCCGTGATCGGGCCGGAAGCCGCATAGGTGAGGATCACGAGCACGAAAAGAACGGCAAGACAGTCGGCAATCCACTTGTCGGTGCGCGGAATGACCGGGGTGTTGCCTGTTGCCGTGCTCACCTCAGCGTCCTCCCTTTTCGGGGGTGACGTGATCCTGCAGGGCAGGGCCGCGATAGGCCTGCGTCAGTTCCTCCGGCACTTCCGAACCGTCTTTCAGGAATGGCAGGATGCCGCGCCGGGCAGACTTGCCGCGCATGGCGGCAATGTCGGCATCCGACCGGGTCACGCGCTGCGACATGCGCCGGCCCCAGCGGGCCAAAAGGTCGTACATGCGGGCGATCTCGGCCTCATGGCCGTCCGCCTTGGCCAGATCGTGGAATTCCTCCGGGTCGTTCTCAAGGTCGAACAGCATCGGCCGGAAGCCGCCTTCGGCATGGATCAGCTTGTAGCGGCCGTCGAACACCATGAAGAGACGGGCATCGCGGGTGGTGACACCGAGCGAAGCGCACATGGGGGTGACGGAATAGTCGTATTCGCTGATGACCGCCTCGCGCCACTCCGGCGTCTCGCCGCGCAGCCAGGGGGTCAGGCTGCGGCCTTCCAGAATATGACCGGCTTCTGCCCCGCCTGCGGCTTCCAGGAAGGTCGGGGCAAGGTCGATGGCTTCCACAAGCGCATCGCAGGTGGAGCCTCTGGTGGCATCGGCCTCGCTCCGCGGATCGTAGACGATCATCGGGATCTTGACGGAAGGCTCGTGGAACAGGTCCTTTTCGCCGAGCCAGTGGTCGCCGAGGTAATCGCCGTGGTCGGAGGTCAGCACGATCATCGTGTCCTCCATCCGGCCGGTTTCTTCCAGGTAGTCCAGGAGCCTGCCGAGCTGGTCGTCGCATTGCTTGATCAGGCCCATGTAGGCGGGGATGACCTTCCGGCGCACGTCATCCTGCTGAAAGGCGGCCGCGATCTTGTTGGCCATGAAGGCCGCGTAGACCGGATGCGCATTGTCGCGCTCGACATCGGCGCGGATCGCGGCGGGAACGTGGTTCTGCCCATACATGTCGTGATAGGGCGCCGGGACGATGTAAGGCCAGTGGGGCTTGATGTAGCTGACATGCGCGCACCAGGGCGCCTTTGCCTGCTCGATGAATTCGATGGTACGGGTGGTCAGCCAGGGGGTCTCGCTGTCCTCCTCGCGGATGTTGGCCGGCTTGTCGGCATTGTCGAACATCCATCCGGAGGCCTTTTCGCCGTTTTCGACGCCGGCATTGGCGAAGTCCGCCCAGGGGTTCTCTCCCGCATAGCCGCGCGACTTGAGGTATTCGTTGTAAGGGGAACGTTTTTCATCATAAAAGCCGTCCGGTCCTTCGCCCCAGAGCCCGTCGTCGCGCACCCAGACATCGAAGCCGCATTCCGCCTGCCGGGCGCCGATGATGCTGTCGGGCGAAAGTCCCAGCCGTGTCATGCCTTCCGCATCCACCTTCATGTGGGTCTTGCCGATCAGCCAGCAGTCCATGCCGGCCTTGCGCAGGTGATCGCCAAGCGTGTGTTCGCCGACCCGAAGCGGGAAGCCGTTCCACTGTGCCCCGTGGGAGGATGCATAACGCCCGGTGTAGAAGCTCATCCGGCTGGCGCCGCAGATGGGGGATTGCACATAGGCGTTGGTAAAACGCACGCCCCTGGCGGCGACCCGGTCGAAATTCGGGGTGTGCAGATAGGGGTGCCCCGCGCAGCTCAGATAGTCAAAGCGCAGCTGGTCGTACATGACGAACAGGATATTCACTCAGATGTCCTCCCAAGGTGCCGCTTCTGCGGCCTTCTTGGAACTCAATCTAGCACTTTGGGGGTATAGCCCTCAATTAACTCGATCTCATAGATATAACTTCAGGTTATGTCTTTCTTGCCTGTGAGACCCAGTTGCGGCCTTCCTCGCGCACGATGTCGGCAAAGGCGTTAGCGGCTGGTGTCAGCAGTCTTTCCTTGGTCCAGGTCAGGGCAATGTCCACGGTCAGCATGCTCAGATCGATCGGCAGGGCGGTTACGGCCCAGCGTTCCATCACCTCGTCGACGATGAGCGAGGGAAACGAGCACACGATTTCGGACTGTTCGATAACCGACAGGATGCTCAGGATCGAATCGGAGCGGATGACCGGGTCGGGTCCTTGCAAACCGTGCATCCGGAAAAAATCCTGAAAGAGAGGGCGCCGGCTGCTCGGACCGATAACGGCCCATCGTGCCGTCAGCAGGTCCTGCGGTTTCGACAGGTCTTTGAGGTGGGACTGCTGTCCGGCAAGGAAGGTCACCGAAGTGGTCAGCAGCGGCTCGACGTGAAGCCCGGCCTTGGGCTGGGCGTCGGGAGCGGGTCCGATGACGAAGTCCGCTTCGCCGGACCTCAGTGCGTGAAAGGCTTTCGGTGCATGGCCACCGGTAATGTTCAGTTCAACGCCCGGAAACCGGCTCTGAAACCGGCGCATCACCGGCGGAATGATCTTGAGTGCGGCCAGCGGCGACACCACCACGGAAATCATGCCGACATATTGCCCGCGTGACTGGGCCACATCTTCCGACAGCTTCTGCAGGTCGCTCTGGATACGGCGGCAACGATCGATGACCGTCTGGCCTTCCAGCGTGGGCACGATACCGCTCGGCACCCGGTGGAACAGGAAAACACCGAGATCGGCCTCGATCTTCTTCAGCGCCTTGGTGATTGCCGGTTGAGATTTTCCGAGGGCCTTTGCGGCGGCGGCCATGCTTCCAAGGGTCGCGACCGCGTCGATCAGTTCCACATACTGGGCTTTCACGCCAAGGGCCTTCCGGTTGGTTACTGGCAGGGCCAGACTGTGCCAAAGTTCGGCCGATCAGGCTACAGAGCACTGCATATCGGCTTGGGACAAGGGTCTGCAATGGACTCTTGTGGCCTTGCGGCAAGCACCAATACTTGCTCTCATGGTTTTCGCAACAGGTGCGATCAATTCCATTTGGTTATCGGTCGATCCTGTCTTCCCATTATTCTTGGCAACGGACCTTCAGTACGTTCCCTTAGGTGGGAGTGGACGTCCGTCGCCGGTCGTCGGTCCCGTCAAGTGGAGGAGACATCAATGAACAAGATACACAAGGGCCTTTGTGCTGGCCTGCTCGCGTCCGTCTTTGCTTTCGGTGCTCTGCCGGCACAGGCCGAGACCTATATCGTTGCGGTTGGCGCGGCTTCCAACAGCCTGCAGGGCCGCAGCGCACAGAAATTCGCCGAAGAGCTGCAGACGCGCCTCGGTGATGCCGACAAGGTCGAGTTTTATGCTGATGCTCAGCTGGGTGACGAGAAGGAGCTGATGCAGAAGCTGCGCCTCGGTACCGTTCAGTTCACGCTGATTTCGTCCATCATGACCAACGTCGCTCCTGAGTTCGCTCTGTTCGACATGCCGTTTCTGGTCAAGGACCGCGAGCATCTGAAGGCCATCGATGCCAACCTGGTCAAGACGGAGCTGGCTCCCAAGGCGGAGGCCGCCGGCCTTCACGTGATTTCGACCTGGGAAAACGGGTTCCGCCAGATCACGAACAACTCCCGCCCGATTAACACACCGGCTGACCTGGCCGGGCTGAAGATCCGCACACCGTCTTCTGAGTGGCGTGTCGCGATGTTCAAGGAGTGGGGTTCCAACCCGACGCCGATGGCATTTTCGGAAGTGTTCGTGGCTCTGCAGACCGGCACCATGGACGGCCAGGAAAACCCGCTCACCAACATTGTCGGCGCTAATTTCCAGGAAGTTCAGAAGTATCTCAGCCTGACAGGTCACGTCTATTCGCCGACCTACCTGACTACGGGTGCGGGCACCTGGGGCGAGCTGCCGGAAAACGTCAAGACGGCCGTATCCGAAGTTGCCGCTTCGGTACAGGACTGGTCGCTCAATGAAGGCGAGACTGCGGACAAGGAGCTGGTCGACAAGGTGCGTGCCGCTGGCGTCGAGGTGAACGAGGCCGACAAGTCCGCTTTCATCGCAGCGTCTGCGCCGATCTACGAAGCCTTTGCTGCAAAGGTTGAGGGAGGCGACAAGCTGGTGGGGCTAGCGCAGAGCCTGGCCGACTGATCAAACAAGACACTGACAAAACAGCCGGCCGGGCCAACCGGCCGGCGATTTCTCTGGGAGGAGCCATGATTGCTTTGTTCGAGCGCCTTTTGTTGCGCGCAATCGAGGCTGTCTGCATCGCACTGCTGCTCGCGTTGACGGGAGCGGTCATCTACTCGACGACAATGCGGTACCTGGGGTCTTCCCCGTCCTGGTACGACGAACTCGCCAGCGTGATGCTGGCCTGGCTGACCTATTTTGGTGCGACCTATGCCGTCTTCATGCGGCACCACATGTCCTTTTCCGGGCTGCTGACGGCCATGCCAAAGGGACTGGCAGTTGCCCTGACGGCCTTTTCGGAGCTGCTCGTCATCGCTTTCTTCGCAATTGTCGCCTGGTACGGCTATGCCGTTCTGGCCGTTGCCAAGTGGGATTCGCTCCTCAGCCTTCCATGGATGACGCTCGACATCGTGCAATCGGTCATCCCCATCACCTGCGGCCTCATGATCATCGGAACGCTGCTGACGTTGCCGCGCACCTTGCGCGACGCTGCTGCCGGTATTGACCGGGAACACGCAGAAATCGAACACGCAATTGCCGAGGCTGAAGAAGAAGCCCAGGCCCTGCATGCACGGGAGGGCACACGATGATCCTTCTTCTGACAACAATCGTTCTGATCGGCCTGATCCTGATCAACGTTCCGATTGCCGTGGCAATCGGGATCGTGGCTCTTGGCGGCTTCGTCATGACCTCGGGCACGGACCGGCTCTACGACATGGCAATCGCGCTCTATTCGGGCTCGACCTCGTTTCCGCTGATTGCCATCCCGCTGTTCATCCTTGCCGGTAATCTGATGAACACGTCTGGCATCTCCGTCAGGCTGATCAACTTTGTCACCGCGCTCATCGGCTTTGTCCGAGGCGGGCTGGGCATGGTCAATATCGGCGTCTCAATGGTCTTTGCCGAGATTTCCGGATCAGCTGTGGCGGATGTGGCTGCCACCGGCACGGTGCTGATCCCGGAAATGAAGAAGCGCGGCTATTCCCGCACACTTGCGGCGGCAATCACCTCGTCTTCGGCGTCGCTTGCCATCATCATCCCGCCGTCCATCCCGATGATCCTCTACGGTGCGATTGCCGAAACCTCGGTGTTGAAGCTCTTTGTGGCCGGTATTGTGCCGGGTGTTCTCGGTGGAGGGCTGCTGATGGTCGTCACCTACATCCTGGCGGTTCGCTACAACCTGCCGCGCGCCGAAGGGTTCGATCTTCGCCACGTTGCCAAAACCTTCCGGGAAGCCTTCTGGGCGCTTACCATGCCGGTGATCATCCTTGGCGGCATTTTCTCCGGGCTTGTTACGGCGACCGAAGGCGCCGGGCTGGCGGTGCTGGCGGCTCTGGTGATCGGCTTGTTCATCTACCGGGACCTTGATGTCCGGCGGCTGCGCAAAACCATGCTCGAAGGCATCAGCCAGACAGGTGTCGTCATGCTGCTGGTGGCAACCTCCGCAGCGCTCGGGCTGTTCCTGACGCAGGCCCAGGTGCCGCAGCAGCTGGCCGCCCAGATCACCGAGCTGACGACCAATCCCTACATCGTTCTGGCGCTGCTCAACCTGCTTCTGCTGGTGCTCGGCATGTTCCTGCACGGGGCGGCGGCGATCATCCTGGTCGTGCCGGTGGTGATGCCGCTGGTGAATGCGGTCGGCATCGACCCGATCCATTTCGGCATCATGGTGACGCTCAATCTTGCCATCGGCCAGCAGACGCCGCCGGTTGCCTCGGTGCTGATCACGTCCTGCTCGATTGCCAAGGCGGGCATCTGGGAAACCTCCCGCGCCAACCTGCCGTTCATCGCCGTGCTCGCCCTGATCCTGCTTCTGGTGACCTACGTTCCCCAGGTTTCCCTTGCTTTGACGGAGTTTATTCAATGACGACGCCCAAACCGCGTTTGGTTCTGACCCTTGGCGACCCAGCGGGTATCGGCTCTGAACTGGTCGCCCGGCTGCTTGCCGACGAGGAGGCTCGTCAGGCGGCGGCTATCCTGATCCTCGGCGATGAGGACGAACTGAAGAACGGCATGGATATCGCCGGCGTCCGCTTTGAGTACGAGAAAGTCTCCGAAGCCGCCTTGCCTTCGCAGGCCACCGACGTGCCTTCGTTTTTTCAGGTCGGCACCGCGCCGGAAGGCGGCTGGAAGCGGGCTGAGGTGAGTGCGGAAGGTGGCGCCCATTGTCTGGAAACGCTTGGAAAAGGCGTCGATCTGGTGCGGTCCGGCAAAGCGGATGCGCTGGTCTTTGCCCCGCTCAACAAGGCTTCGCTGCATTCTGCCGGCATGAGCCAGTCGGACGAACTGCACTGGTTTGCCGACAGGCTGGGCCACAACGGCAGTGTTTCGGAACTCAATGTCATGGATGGCCTGTGGACCAGCCGGGTGACGAGCCATATCGCGCTTCGTGACGTTGCCGACCTCATTACCGAAGACAAGATTATCGAGGCTGCCCGGCTGATCCATTCGGCCCTGAAGGATGCCGGGTTCGAGAGCCCACGGATCGGTGTTTGCGGCCTTAATCCGCACAATGGCGACAACGGCAATTTCGGCACGGAAGAAATCGAGATCATCACGCCGGCGGTCGAACGTGCGAAAGCGCTGGGCCTACCGGTGGAAGGGCCTTATCCCTCCGATACGATTTTCCTGAAAGCGGTTGCCAAGGAACTCGACGCCATCGTGACGCTCTATCACGACCAGGGGCAGATCGCGATCAAGCTGCTGGGCTTCTGGCAGGGTGTGACGGTGCAGGGTGGCCTGCCGATCCCGATCACGACACCGGCGCATGGAACCGCTTTCGACATTCGCGGCAAGGGAACGGCCAACGTCGGCCCGATGCGCAACGCCTGGAACATTGCCTGCGCCATGGGAACGCGGCGCCGGACTTCCCGAATTTCCAATTGAGTGGACCAGTCATATGAAAATCAAATCCGTACGCACGCGCGTCTGGACCTGGAAAGGTCCGACGGTCCCGCCGCAGGGCAACTTCTGCACCAATGCCTCCGATGCTCTCTGGATGAAGGGCGATGCAATGTCGTCCTTCCGCTTTCACCAGTGGCTGACATGTGAAGTCGAGACGGAAGACGGCACCATCGGTATCGGCAACGCCGCACTGGCTCCCTCGGTGGTCAAGAAGGTCATCGACGACTGGTACGCCCCGCTGGTGATCGGCGAAGATCCGTTCGACTATGCCTACATCTGGGAAAAGATGTACCGGCGCAGCCATGCCTGGGGCCGCAAGGGGATCGGCATGACGGCGATCTCCGCCATTGACATTGCCATCTGGGACCTGATGGGCAAACTGGTCGGTAAGCCTGTCTTCAAGCTTCTGGGCGGGCGCACCAAGGACAGGATCCCGGTCTATTATTCCAAGCTCTATGCCGGATCGATCGAAGCGATGCAGAAGGAAGCCGAAGAGGCGATGAAGGGCGGTTACAAGGCCTTCAAGTCCCGCTTTGGTTACGGTCCGAAGGACGGCATGCCGGGCATGCGCGAAAACCTGAAGCGGGTCGAGGCGGTTCGCGAGGTCATCGGTTACGACAATGATCTCATGCTCGAATGCTACATGGGCTGGAACCTCGACTATGCCAAGCGCATGTTGCCGAAACTCGCTCCTTACGAGCCGCGCTGGCTTGAAGAGCCGGTGATTGCCGACGATGTTGCCGGTTATGCCGAACTCAACGCGATGAACATCGTGCCGATTTCCGGTGGAGAGCACGAGTTTTCGGTGATCGGCTGCGCCGAGCTCATCAACCGCAAGGCCGTCAGCGTGCTGCAGTATGATACCAACCGCGTCGGTGGCATCACGGCAGCACAAAAGATCAACGCCATTGCCGAAGCTGCCCAGATCCCGGTCATTCCCCATGCGGGCCAGATGCACAACTACCATTTGACCATGGCCAACACGAATTGCCCGATCAGCGAATATTTCCCCGTCTTCGATGTCGAGGTCGGCAACGAGCTCTTCTACTACATTTTCGAAGGCGATCCGGAAGCCGTGGACGGCTATCTGCAGCTTGACGACGATCTGCCGGGCCTCGGCATCGCGATCTCGGACAAGCACCTCCAGCATTTTGATATCACCGAGTAACCTTTCGGGTTTCCGCCCTGGCCTGTGGGCCAGGGCGGTGAGCTCATCCCGTATCCTGAAAGCAAAAAGCACGTAGCCCATGACCCCTTATTCCGGTATCTGGCCTGTCGCCCCGACACCCTTTCACGAAGACGGCTCGCTGGACGAGCCCGGCATGCGCCGCGTGCTGGATTGCCTTATCGACCAGGGTGCGGACGGCATCTGTATTCTGGCGAATTTCTCGGAGCAGTTCCTGTTGTCCGATGCCGAGAGAGAGCTGCTGACGCGGCTTTGCATCGAGCATATCGACGGCCGCGTCCCGGTCATCGTCACGATCAGCCATTTCGCGACAAGGATCGCGGTAGAGCGGGCGCACCTTGCCAAGTCGCTTGGCGCGGCCATTGTCATGATGATGCCGCCCTATCACGGTGCTCTTCTGAAGGGGAACGCCCAGCAAACCTACGATCAATTCGCCGCCGTCGGCGAGGTCGGCATTCCGATCATGATCCAGGATGCCCCCCTGTCCGGCGTCGACCTGCCAGTGCCGCTTCTGGTGAAGATGGCGCGCGAGATCGAGATGGTAAAGCTCTTCAAGATCGAATGTCCGCAGGCTGCCAACAAGTTGCGGTCTCTGATTGCAGAAGGCGGTCCAGCCATTGAAGGTCCCTTTGACGGAGAGGAAGGCATCACGCTGCTTGCGGATCTGGATGCGGGTGCGCGCGGGTCGATGACCTCGGGGATGATTGTCGACCAGATCAAGCCCGTGATCGAGCTTTATCACGCAGGAAAGCCGGATGAGGCTGCAGACGCCTACGCGCGTGTTCTGCCTGTCATCAATCATGAGAACCGCTTATGCGGCTGGCGCTCCTGCAAGGCGGCGATGGTCGAAGGTGGTGTCATCAAATCCGATTTCTGCCGGCATCCGATCGACCCGCTGCCGCAGCCGGTGCGCGAAAGGTTGCTGACGCTTTTGCGCCGGCTCGATCCCCTGGTTCTGCGTTGGGGGAAGTGACGAGACTTTCAGGCGGTTCGCCGCCGTTTGGTCCCTCCACAAGCATGAGGCCGGGTATTTGACTGTCTGGAAAGGAAAAAATCCGGTATCGATTGAAACCGCCAAGCGGGTACGCCAACGACTGAGCGGATCGATCGATATGCACGGAACCTTCGACATGGCGATCCTGTCTCGCCTGCGGTTCAAACAGCTTGCCCTGGTGGCGAGCCTGGAAGTCACAACCAATCTTCACGAATCCGCGCGTGAGTTGAACCTGTCGCAGCCGGGGGCGACAAAGCTCCTGAAGGAAGTTGAGGACACGCTTGGGGTCACCCTGTTCGAGCGTCTTTCCCGGGGCATGAAGCCGACGGCCTATGGCGTCGTGGTGGCCCGGCATGCCCGGCAGATCATTTCCGAGACCGGGCGGCTGAAGGCGCAATTGTCGGCGATGCAGCGCGGTGAATACGGCAAGGTGCGGCTTGGGGCCATCATGGAAGCCTTGCCGGGGCAGGTGTCGGAACTGCTGATGAACCTGATGGAAACGAACGTCGGGCCGCAGATCAGCCTGATGGTGTCCACTTCCGACAATCTGATTTCCGCGCTCAACGAAGGTGCTCTGGATATTGTTCTGGGGCGGCCGGTGGAACATCTCGACATGACGGGGATCAGGTTCGAGCCGCTCTGGCAGGAAAAACTGGCGGTCGTGGCGGCGCCGTCGCATCCACTGGCGTCAAGCAAACAGTTGAGCCTGGTGGATCTTGGCGATTTCAGCTGGATCCTTCAGCCGCGCCCCAGTCCGATGCGCATGTCGATCGAACTCGCTTTCGCCCATGCGGATCTGCCGGCGCCGCATTACGGCCTTGAGACATCATCGATGCTGATGACGACGCTGGCGGTCGGCAAAAGCGAGATGCTGGCGGTGCTGCCGCAATCGGTTGCCGACTACTACCAGGAAAACGGCCTGATCCGTATTCTGCCGGTCAAACTGGAAGAGCACATGAGCCGTTACGGGTTGCTGATCCCGAACAAGGATGAATTCGACCCTGAAGTCGAGGCGCTGGTGTCGCTCATTCGCGCCTCGGCCTGACCGGGAAGGGGGACCCTCCCGGCCGGTATTTTCCTGTCCAACGCCCGGGGGTCAGACGATCCCGCCACCAGCCCCGGACACATCCGGGCGGATCTCCGAAACCTTCTGCCGGTATCCGGCTGTACGATAGGCCGCAACGGGATCGATAGCGCCACCGTTTTCCAGTCTTGCCATGGCCAGGATCGGCTCGACGTCGGTTCTGAACGCCGTTTTCAGGGTGGTTGTTGCCATCAGGGCGTCGTTGCTGTCCTGAAAGCCCTCCAGGGCAGACCGATCGACCAGCAGGGCCTGGGCATAGGCACGCTGCACCTCCATGGCGGAGACCATCAGGCTTTCGATGGGATCGGTGACATTGTGAGACTGGTCGAGCATATGCGCGGGGTCGAAACCGGGTGCCTTTCGCGTTTCGGCATCCACCAGCTCGTTGAAGACCAGGAAAAGCCGGTACGGGTCGATGGACCCGGTATCCAGGTCATCGTCGCCATACTTGCTGTCGTTGAAGTGGAAACCGCCGAGCTTGCCGAACTGGATCAGCCGGGCAACGATCATCTCGATATTGGCGTTGGGGGCATGGTGGCCGAGATCGACAAGGCAGTAGGCCTTCGCGCCCAGTTCCTGCGCGATCATGTAGTTGGTGCCCCAGTCCTGCACGACGGTGGAATAGAAGGCGGGCTCATACATCTTGTGCTCGGTGAACAGCCGCCAGTCGTCCGGCAGCTCCGCATAAATGGTCTTGGCCGCGTCCAGATACCGTTCGAACTGACGGGTGAAGTGGGTCTGTCCCGGGAAGTTCGATCCGTCGCCGATCCAGATGGTCAGGGCCCTGGAGCCGATGGCCTTGCCGATCTCTATGCATTCCAGATTGTGCTCGACAGCCTGCCTGCGCGTGCCGGCGTCCGTATGGCTGAGCGAGCCGAACTTGTAGGAAAGTGGCTGGCCGTCCTGATCCTGAAAGGTGTTGGAGTTCATGGCGTCAAAACCAAGCCCGAGCGAGTTTGCCTTGGCCTTCAGCTCTGCAGGGTCGGCCTTGTCCCAGGGAATATGCAGCGAAACGTTGGGCGTTGCGCGGGTCAGCTGCTGGATGACGCTGCAATCTTCCAGCTTGTCGAAGATGTTGCGCGGTTCGCCCTTGCCGGGAAAACGCGCAAAGCGCGTGCCGCCGGTGCCGACACCCCAGGACGGTACGGCAACACCATAGGCGGCGACCTTTTCCTTGACGGCGTCAATGGAAACGCCGCGCCGGTCTAGCCTTTCGCCCAGGGTTTCATAGTCACGCTTCAGGTCGGCAGTGCGGGTCTCGTTTTCCCCGGCGACCAGCGATGTGTCGATCATCATGAGAAGATCCTTTCCCGGATTTTCTTCGATCCGTTTGTTCCAAGATCACTTCCCTCAATCCACTTCCTCATCCTGAGGAGCGAGCCTGCTCGCGTCTCGAAGGATGGGCGGCAAGCTCAGATCGTGTGGCCCATCCTTCGAGACGGACCTGGCGGTCCTCCTCAGGATGAGGGAAGATGTGGTTCGATTACCTCAAGGATTGCTACCGCGTGAACGCCTGAACGTTGCCGGCGTCGACGTTGATGATGTTCCCGGTCGACTTGGCGGAAAACTCGGAGGCGAAAAAGTAGGTTGCCTCGGCGATGTCTTCCGGCAGAACGGAGAGTTTCAGCAGTGAACGCTGGCGGTAGTGTTCCTCAAGCTCCGATGTGTCCTTGCCGTAGGCTTCCGCGCGTTCCTTCAGCCAGTCACCGGACCAGATCTTGGACCCGCGCAGGACAGCATCCGGGTTGACCACATTGACGCGAATTCCTTCTGGAGCGCCTTCCAGAGCCAGACAGCGGGCAAGGTGCAGTTCGGAGGCCTTTGCGGTGCAATAGGCGCTGGCGCCGGGAGACGCGGCAAGGCCGTTCTTCGATCCGATGAAAACGATGGAACCGCCGACCCCTTGCGTCTTCATGACCTTGAAGGCCTCTCGGGACACCAGGAAATAACCGGTCGACAGGATCGACATGTTCCGGTTCCACAGGTCAAGCGTGGTGTCCTCGATGGGGGCGGAAGAGGCGATGCCGGCGTTGGAAACGAGAATGTCGACCCCGCCGAATTCCAGTGCTGCGCGGGCGAAACTGTCGGCAACGGCCTCTTCGCTGGTGACATCCATCGTCACCGTGCGCACGACGTCCCTGGAATAGCGTGCGGTGAGATTGTCGGCGGCGGCCGTGAGTGCGTCCGCATCAATATCAGCCAGCACCACGCAGGCGCCTTCGCGCAGGAAGCGTTCTGCGGTGGCCGAACCGATGCCACCGGCACCGCCGGTGACCAGAGCGATCTTGCCGGCAAGGCTCTTGGGTTTCGGCATGCGCTGCAGCTTGGCTTCCTCCAGAAGCCAGTATTCGATGTCGAAGGCTTCCTGCTCGGGCAAGCCGCGGTAGGTGGAGACGCTGGAAGCGCCGCGCATGACGTTGATGGCGTTGGTATAGAACTCGCCGGAAATGCGTGCCGTCGCCTTGTCCTTGGCAAAGGTGATCATGCCGACGCCTGGTATCAGGTAGACGACTGCGTTCGGGTCGCGCAGGGCGGGACTGTCGTCGTGCTTGCAGCGCTCATAATAGGCCGCATAGTCATCACGATAGGCTTCGGCTGCCTCGCCGAGACCGGCAAGCGTTGCCTCGATATCCGGTGCGGCAGGATCGAAATCGACCACGAGCGGGCGGATCTTGGTGCGCAGGAAATGGTCCGGGCAGCTTGTGCCGAGGGCGGCAAGCGCTTCCATGTCGTTGGCGCAGACGAATTCCAGCACGGCGTCACTGTCGTCGAAATGACCGACCATATGCTGCTTGCCGGAGACCATGCCCCGGATCGCGGGCATCAGACGGGCGGCAATCGCGCGCCGGTCGGAGGGGGCGAGGGCGCGATGTTTGGACCCGCCGAAGGCATCCTTGCCGACGGTCTTTTCCTCAAACCAGGCAATCGCCTTGTTGATGATTTCCAGTGTGGTCTCGTAGCAGGCCCTGGCGTCGTCAGCCCATGTAAAGAGGCCGTGGCTTTCCAGAACGACCCCACGAGCCTCCGGATTTTCCAGGCAGAATTTTTCCAGCCAGAGGCCAAGTTCATAGCCCGGACGCTTCCAGGGCAACCAGCCGATGTCGCTGCCGAAGATCTCCTGCGTGATTGCCTTGCTGTCGCTTGCCGCGGCAATGGCGATGATCGCATCCGGGTGCATGTGGTCGACATGTTTTTTCGGCACATAGGCATGAAGCGGGGTGTCGATGGAGGCGGCGCGCGGGTTCAGGTTGAACGTGCAGTGGGGCAGGCAGGCGACCATCTCGTCTTCGAACGCGACGCCGCGGTAGAGCCCTTTCAGTGCCCGCAGCTTGTCCATGTAGAGTGTCGCAAAGCCATCCATCTTGATGGTGCCGACATCGCCGCCGGAGCCCTTGACCCACAGAACCTCGACCTGGTCGCCGGTGAGCGGATCCTTTTCCATCGCCTTTGCGGAGGTATTGCCGCCGCCGTAATTGGTGATGCGCTTGTCGGAGCCCAGAAGGTTGGAGCGGTAGAGCAGCAGCTCCGCTTCGCTCATGCCGGAAGCCTTCTGGTCATCCCACAGGTTGGCAAGCCGGGAACCGGCAGCGGAATTCAACATCATTTCCTCCCAGGTAAGCCTGATGGCTTGCGTCTCGTTGCGTTGAAATTCGCTTGAACGGATCAGGTTGTCAATCAAAAACGATCAATATCAATCATATTGCGCTGCAAAATGATCATTTTTGATTTTTTATGATTGACATTGACCGGTATTGGTGGAAACGTCTGATCAATGGGAGGACCAGATGCACGAGAAAGAACGCCACAGGATCATATTGTCCGCAGTCCAGGATCGTCCGGTCGTGACGGTTCAGGAACTGGTGGCGTTGACGGATTCCTCTGAAGCGACCATCCGGCGCGACATTGCCCAGCTGCACGTGCAGAAGAAGCTGCGCCGCGTGCGGGGTGGGGCGGAGAGCATACATCCGCCGCAGTTCGTCGGTCTGGCGGGGCGTCCGTTCAGTGTCAACGAAACGATCAACATCGCTCAGAAACGCGCAATCGCGCAAAAGGCGGTGGAGCTGTGTGAAGATGGTGATGCCATCATCATCAATGGCGGCACCACGACGTTTCAGATGGTGCATCCGCTGGCAACCAAGCGCTGCCAGGTGTTCACCAACTCGTTTCCGATTGCAGAGCATCTCCTCAAGAATTCCAAGAACACCATCATGCTTTCCGGTGGTGTCATTTACCGAGAACAGAACATCATCCTCAGTCCCTTCGAGAATGACGTGACCCGGAATTTCTATGCCAAGCGCATGTTTATGGGCGCGCAGGGGCTTGGTCCGCTAGGGCTCATGGAGGCCGATCCGCTGCTCATTCAGGCCGAGCAGAAGCTGATCGGACAGGCGGACGAACTGGTGGTTCTGGTGGACTCATCGAAATTCAGAGCCCGTTCCAGCCTGATCCTGTGCCCGCTCGAGCGGATCTCCACCGTCATCACCGATGACGGGATCCCCGACAGCGCGGCCAGCATGCTGGAACAGGCCGACATCCATCTGATCGTGGCGGAAACAAGCGCCGCGCAGACCAAGGCAACCTCGAACGGGTAGCCGGCATACTGTCCGGACCTTGGGAGGGGCCGGCAGCATTTTTGGGAGGAAGACCATGAAATTGCTCAAGTCACTTCTGGCGGCAACAGCAGTCGCCGCCGTCTGCATCGCCGCACCGGCCAGTGCCGCGGAAAAACGCATCGCCCTTGTCGTCAAGGCGCTCGGCATCGGCTTCTTTGAAGCTGCCGCCAAGGGCGCTGAAGAAGCCGCCAAGGAACTCGGCGATGTCGAGATCATCTACACCGGACCGACTGATACGACCGCTGAAGGCCAGATCGAGGTCATCAACGCGCTGATCGCCCAGAAGGTCGATGCCATCGCAATCTCCGCCAACGATCAGGACGCCCTGGTCCCGGCCCTGAAGAAGGCCATGGATCGCGGCATCACCGTGATTTCCTGGGACAGTGGTGTCGCGCCGGAAGGCCGTCAGCTACACCTCAACCCGTCGTCCAATCCGCTGATCGGCAACATGATCATCAAGCTGGCCGCCGATCATCTGCCCGATGGCGGTGATGTCGCCGTCCTGTCCGCGTCCGCAACCGCCACGAACCAGAACATCTGGATCGAGGAAATGAACAAGGTGAAGGACAATTATCCGGGCATCAAGGTGGTTGCCACCGTTTATGGCGACGACCTTGCCGACAAGTCCTATCGTGAAGCCCAGGGCCTGATGCAGACCTATCCGGACCTGAAAGCGATCATCGCACCAACCTCCGTCGGCATCGTGGCTGCCGCGCAGGCTGTTTCTGACGCTGAAAAAGCCGGCCAGGTCAACGTGACCGGTCTCGGTCTGCCGTCCGAAATGGCCGGTCACATCAAGTCCGGTGCGTCCAAATCCTTCGCGATCTGGAACCCGATCGATCTCGGCTATTCGGCAACCATGCTGGCCTACAATCTGTCCACCGGCGCCGCGGAAGCCAAGCCGGGTGCGGAAATCCCGATGGGCCGTATGGGCACGCTCACGCTCGACGACAATAACGAAGGCGCGATGGCCGATCCGTTCGTCTATGACAGCTCCAACATCGACGACTTCAAGGACATTTTCTAAGCTGGTCGCCACGACCGGACGATAGAAATCTGTCAGACCCGGTGCGCGCGGCACCGGGTCTTTGAAACCAGCAACGAAACTTCAGGCTCCGGGACATGGTCATGCTTGCGAACACGCAGGGCATAGCGGACACGCATTCGCAAACGGCAGACGGCGCGGGGCCGGTACTGACCCTCAGCGGCATTTCCAAATCATTCCCCGGCGTGAAGGCCCTTTCCGAGGTGTCGCTGGAGCTTTTTCCGGGTGAAGTCACCGCTTTGGTGGGCGAGAATGGCGCGGGAAAATCCACAATCGTGAAGATCCTGACCGGGATCTATCAGCCGGACGAGGGCGCGATTTCGATCAACGGCAGTCCGGTCTCCTTTCCCACCGCCCAGGATGCGGGCCGGGCAGGGGTAACGGCGATCCACCAGGAAACCGTCCTGTTCGATGATTTGTCGGTGGCGGAAAACATCTTCATCGGTCATGCACCGAAAACGCGTTTCGGGCTGATCGACCGCAAGGAAATGCTGCGCAAGGCGCAAGCGCTGCTCGACCGGATCGGTGCCAGGATCGACCCCCAAGTGACCCTGAAAGACCTCGGTATTGCCAACAAGCACCTCGTGGCGATTGCCCGGGCGCTCTCCATCGACGCCAAGATCGTCATCATGGATGAGCCGACCGCCTCGCTCTCCCACAAGGAAATCGAGGAAACCTACGAGCTGGTGGAACGCCTGAAAGCCGAGGGCAAGGCGATCCTCTTCATCAGTCACAAGTTCGACGAAATCTTCCGCATTGCGGACCGCTATACGGTCTTCCGCGACGGCCAGATGGTCGGCATGGGCAAGATCGAGGAGGTGTCCGAACAGGAGCTGGTCAAACTCATGGTCGGCCGCTCGGTCGACCAGGTTTTCCCGAAACGGGCGCCGCAGCTTGGCAAGGAAGTGCTGAAGGTTGTCGGCTATTGCCACCCGACCGAATTCGAGGACATCGGCTTCACACTGCGCGCAGGCGAGATCCTGGGTTTTTACGGTCTTGTCGGTGCCGGGCGCAGCGAATTCATGCAGGCGCTGTTCGGGGTGACCAAGCCCTCCAAGGGGGCAATCCGGATCGATGACACGGTTGCCGTCATTCGCGACCCCAACGAGGCCATCCGGCACGGCATCGTCTATGTGCCGGAGGACCGGGGCAAACAGGGGGCGATCAAGGGCCTGCCTATTTTCCAGAATGTCTCGCTGCCGTCGCTCAAGGAAACCTCGCACAAGGGGTTCCTGCGGCTTGCAGAGGAATTCAAGCTTGCCCGCGACTACACGCGGCGACTGGATCTGCGCGCGGCCGCGCTAGATCAGGACATCGGCGAACTGTCCGGAGGCAACCAGCAGAAGGTCGTCATCGCCAAATGGCTTGCGACCAAACCCCGGGTGATCATCCTGGACGAGCCGACCAAGGGCATCGACATCGGGTCCAAGGCCGCCGTGCATGAATTCATGGCGGAACTGGCAGCCGAAGGTCTGGCGGTGATCATGGTGTCGTCCGAAATTCCGGAAATTCTCGGCATGTCCGACCGGGTGATCGTCATGCGCGAGGGGCGCATCGCGGCCGAATATGAAGGCGCTGACCTGACGCCGGAACATCTGGTGCGGGCGGCCGCCGGCATCACGGAGGTGCGCCCATGATCCGCCCGCTGATGAAATCCCGCGAAACCATTCTCGCCGCGGCGATCCTGGTACTGGTGCTGGCCATCGCCACCCGCTTTCCCGGCTTTGTTGCACCGTCCAACCTGGCGAATGTCTTCAACGACACCTCACCTCTGATCATACTGGCACTCGGCCAGATGGTGGTGATCCTCACCCGCTGTATAGACCTGTCGGTGGCCGCCAACCTTGCGCTCACCGGCATGGTGGTTGCCATGCTCAACATGGCCATGCCCGGCCTGCCGGTGCCGGTGATCCTTGCCCTGGCGATCAGCCTCGGGGCCTTGATGGGGCTCGTCAACGGGCTGCTTGTCTGGAAGCTGGATATTCCGCCCATTGTTGTCACCCTTGGCACCATGACTATCTACCGGGGGATCATCTTCGTGATTTCCGGTGGGGAGTGGATCAATGCCCACGAGATGAGCGATGCCTTCAAGGCATTTCCGCGCGAGGTCGTGCTCGGGCTACCGGTTCTTTCGTGGATCGCGATTGCCGTCGTGATCGGCTTCATCGTTCTGGTCGGGCGCACACCGCTCGGCAGGGCCTTCTTTGCCGTTGGCGGCAATCCGCATGCTGCCGTCTACACCGGCATCAACGTCGGTCTCACCCAATGCGCGGCCTATGTCATCTCCGGTGCGCTTGCCGGTCTCACCGGCTATCTCTGGGTGGCCCGATATGCGGTTGCCTATGTCGATATCGCCGGCGGCTTCGAGCTGGAAGTGGTCGCGGCCTGTGTCATCGGCGGCATCTCGATTGCAGGCGGCATCGGGTCGGTCGGCGGGGCGCTGCTGGGGGCGCTGTTCCTCGGCATCGTCAAGAATGCGCTCCCGGTCATCAATATCTCGCCCTTCTGGCAGCTCGCCATTTCCGGCAGCGCGATCATCATTGCCGTTGCCTTCAACGCCACGTCCAGCCGGGCCAAGGGCCGGGTGATCCTGAAAAAAGCGGAGCACGCAGCATGAGCCTCGCCACCCCAGACACCGGCGCGCAAGGGCGCCAGATCCCGGACAGGCTGAAGTCACCGCTGCAGCGGTTCCTTGTGAGCTGGGAACTGCTTTTGCTGATAGTCGCCGTTGCCGTCTTCACGCTCAACAGCTTTGCCTCGCCCTATTTCCTCGACCCGTGGAACCTCTCCGACGCGACCTTCAATTTCACCGAAAAGGCGATGATCGCCTTTGCCATGGGGCTGTTGATCATTTCCGGCGAAATCGACCTTTCGGTCGCCTCGATCATTGCACTTGCCTCAACGGCCATGGGCTTTGCCGTCCAGATGGGCGCCGATACGCCGGTTCTGGTGATGATCGGGCTGGGCACCGGTCTGCTGTGCGGTGCGTTCAACGGCTTTCTGGTGACGGGCTTCGGCCTGCCGTCCATCGTTGTGACCATCGGCACCATGAGCCTTTTCCGAGGCATTTCCTATATCGTGCTGGGCGACAAGGCCTACACCGGCTATCCCTCAAGCTTTGCCTTTTTCGGGCAGGGCTACGTCTGGTGGGTGATCTCTTTCGAGTTCGTCCTGTTCGCACTGCTGGCCATCGTCTTCGCCGTCATCCTGCACAAGACGAATTTCGGCCGCGCGGTCTATGTCGTCGGCAACAATCCGGTCGGTGCGCTTTTTTCCGGCATTCGCGTGCCACGCGTGAAATTCGCGCTCTTCCTGATCACGGGCCTGATGTCCGGCGTTGCCGCCATCTGTCTGACCTCGCGCCTCGGGGCGACAAGGCCGTCGATTGCCTTCGGCTGGGAGCTTGAGGTGGTGACAATGGTGGTGCTGGGCGGGGTCAATATTCTCGGTGGCTCCGGCTCCATTCCCGGCGTGGTGATCGCCGCCTTCGTCATGGGCATGGTCACCTTCGGTTTCGGCCTGCTCAACGTGCCGGGCATCGTCATGTCGATCTTCATCGGCCTGCTGCTGATTGCCGTCATTGCCCTGCCGCGCATCGCCGGCCGTATCCTCGCGCGCAGGAAGGCCTGAGCCATGGAAAAATATGCCTTCAAGATGAAGCTCAATCCGGGCATGGAAGCTGAATACCGGAAGCGCCACGACGAGATCTGGCCGGACCTGGTGGACCTGCTGAAAGAGGCGGGCATCCGCGACTATTCCATTCACCTGGATCCGGAAACAAATATCCTCTTCGGCGTGCTCTGGCGCGAGGATGGCCACAGGATGGACGATCTGCCGAACCACCCGGTGATGCGGAAATGGTGGGCGCATATGGCCGATGTGATGGCGACAAAACCGGACAACGAGCCGGTGGCAACGCCGCTCACAACCGTCTTTCACATGGATTGAGCGCTGATGGCAGCGATCCGTAATGTGGGCGTCATCGACATCGGCAAGACCAATGCCAAGGTCGCCGTGGTGGATCTGGACCAGCGCAGAGAGCTTGGGGTCCTGACACGGCCCAACACGGTCCTGCCAGGGCCGCCTTATCCGCATTTCGATCTGGAAGGCCACTGGGGTTTCATCTGCGACGCACTGAGCAAGTTGCATGAGGCCCATGGTATCGATGCCCTGTCGGTGACGACCCATGGCGCCAGCGCCGTTCTTCTGGACGCGGAAGGAAACCTTGCCGCGCCGATGCTCGATTATGAGTCCACCGGCCCGGACGACCTAGCGGATGATTATGAGGCGATCCGGCCGGACTTCGCGGAGACCGGGTCACCCCGGCTCGGCATGGGCCTCAATCTGGGGGCACAGCTTCATTGGCAGCTGAAAACGGACCTGGATCTGCTTGGCAGGGTGACGACGGTTCTGACCTATCCGCAATACTGGGCGTACAAGCTCACCGGCGTTCTTTCCAACGAGGTGACGTCACTCGGCTGCCATACCGACCTCTGGTGCCCTTCGGAAAACCGGTTTTCCTCTCTGGTTGACAGGATCGGTCTGACAGACAGGATGGCGCCCGTGCGCAAGGCCGGTGACAGTCTGGGGCCGATCTTGCCGGATGTGGCAGCCCGGACCGGCCTGCCACAGGACATCAAGATTGCCTGCGGCATCCACGATTCCAACGCCTCGCTTTATCCGCACCTGATCGGGCGCGAGCCGCCGTTTTCGGTGGTCTCCACAGGCACCTGGGTAATCGTGCTGGCGATAGGCGGTGGCCAGGTCATGCTCGATCCATCACGCGACACGCTGATCAACGTCAACGCTTTCGGGGATCCGGTACCCTCGGCAAGGTTCATGGGCGGACGCGAGTTCGACATGATCCTGCAAGGCCGCAAAAAAGGCTGTTCTGAAAGGGAAATCGAAACTATCCTTTCTCACGAGACCATGCTCTTTCCCGCCGTCGATCCGCGCTCCGGTCCTTTTCAGGGCCGGGAGCATCACTGGAGCGTGGATGAAACGGTCCTGAGCGACGGTGAACGCTTTGCGGCAACGTCTTTCTACCTGGCGCTGGTGACGGCGGAATGCCTGGCGATGACCGGGGCAGACGGTCCAGTCGTCGTTGAGGGACCATTTGCGCAGAACCGGCTTTATCTCGACATGCTGGTGGCAGCGACAAGGCGGCCGGTTGAAGCGTCGGCTGGGTCGGTCACTGGGACCAGCATCGGCGCGGCGTTGCTGGTGGCGGATAGTGAAGCGCAGGAACCAGAGGCTCAGGCAGGCGAGACCGCGGACAATCGCGATCCACGACTGGCAAAATACGCAAGGAAATGGCGCGAACAGCTTCGGTGAGGGAACTGCCATCCCTTGATAAGCGCGGCTTTTCCCTTTTCCCGGCTGCCCTGATCCGCTATGTCAGCGAAAGATCCAGATCCCGATACGCCGCCGAGCTTCTCTCATGAACGATATTGCCGACAGTACCGACATCGATGTGCCCGCGTTGCTCCGCAATGCGCCTTCAAGCGTCGAGTTCAAGAAGCTGCGCAAGCGCCTGTTGCGCCAGACGCGCGAGGCGATTGCCGATTTCGGCATGCTGCCGGCAGGGGCATCGCAGGAAAACCGTCCGAAATGGCTGGTCTGCCTGTCAGGTGGTAAGGACAGTTACACGCTGCTGGCGGTGCTGATCGAACTGAAATGGCGTGGTCTGCTACCGGTCGATCTGATCGCCTGCAATCTCGATCAGGCCCAGCCCGGTTTTCCGACGGACATTCTGCCGAAGTTCTTCGAGGACAATGGCATCGAGCACATCATCGTGCGCGAAGATACCTATTCCATCGTCACCGACAAGATTCCCGAGCACCGCACCTATTGTTCGCTCTGTTCGCGGCTGCGTCGTGGCATTCTCTACCGGATCGCGCGGGAGCAGGGTTGCGAGGCCATCGTGCTCGGCCATCACCGGGAGGATATCCTGGAGACGTTCTTCATGAACCTCTTCCATGGCGGCCGTCTGGCCTCCATGCCGCCCAAGCTGATCAACGACGAGGGCGACCTTCTGGTGCTCCGTCCGCTTGCCTATTCAGCCGAAAGCGATATCGCCCGCTTTGCCTCCGGCATGCAGTTCCCGATCATTCCGTGCAATCTGTGCGGTTCGCAGGACGGTCTGCAGCGCGAGGAAGTCAAACGCATGCTGCAGGGCTGGGAAAAGGCAACACCGGGCCGCCTCGGCGTCATGGCCCGCGCTCTCGGCCACACCCGTCCGTCGCATCTTCTCGACCGCTCGCTCTACGACTTCGTCAACCTGCGGCCTGCTGAGGGCATGTCCGAGGCGAGCGGCGAGGCGGAAGAACCCTGTGGCGCCAGCCTCGCGATGACGGCCAAGCTGTTCGCAGCGGAGTAACATCAGGCGACGTGGCAACAGTTGCCAACTGAGTTCTGACTGCCCCGTACCTTATCCCGCACGCTCCCCGTCATTGCAGGGCTTGACCCTGCAATCCACTCCTTGGCCTCTCCAAAAGGACAGGCGTTGCCGTGTCGTGTTGTATCGGCATGGATGCCATGGTCGAGCCATGGCATGACGTGGTTTGGGGAGAGGCATTGTGAAAGTGCTCTAACTCAGTCCATCCGTCATTGCGGGGCTTGACCCTGCAATCCACTCCGTAACGTTTCCAAGAGGAGAGGTCTCAGTGTGTGGCGATGTATCGGCATGGATGCCATGGTCGAGCCATGGCATGACGTGGTTCGGGGAGAGGCAGCGGGAAAGCACTCTGTTACAGCCCATCCGACATTGCCAGACTTGATCCGGCAATCCACTCCGTGACGTTTCCAAGAGGAGAGGTGGCGGTGTGTGGTGATGTATCGGCATGGATGCCATGGTCGAGCCATGGCATGACGAGGTTTGGGGAGAGGCATTGGTAAAGCACCCTAGCTCAGTCTCTTCCGTCATTGCCGGACTTGATCCGGCAATCCATGCCGTGACCTTTCAACAAGAAGAGATAGCGGTGTGCGGTGATGCATCTGCGTGGATGCCATGGTCGAGCCATGGCATGACGAGGGTGTGGCAAGGAAAGGGATGGTGTCCCCGCTCAGCCTGCTCCGTCATTGTTACGCTACCCCCTGACTTGTCATCCCGGTTTGTCGCACCAGCGACAAGACCGGGATCCAGTACGCCGTGCGGTCGGGCTTGAGAAAAGGACGCTGTTTCAACCGCTTATCTGCTTTTCGCTGGGGTGAGTGCCTGTGAACGCGGAGACGCGCACCTATTGAAATCGATATGAGCCTCTGGCCCACTCCCAGCGCGCAGGTGAGCGCTTGACCTGGCCGGGATAGTCGCCGGCCTATGCTGCAAACAGGTCTCGCAGCCAGGTTTCCACCCGTTGAACCGCCGGTTTTCGCGGTGAGGCATTGTCCCGGTTCAGCAGGTAATGGGTGCGCACGGAAGGCAGGCCCGGGAACAGAGGGGTCGTCAGTCGCCCTGTTGCCGCCAGTCTGGTCGCAACCTTGCCCAGCAGCAGGGCGACACCGCCGCCTGCAGCCGCCAGTTCGACTGCCGCCAGCGATGTGTCGACCGTGGCACTGGTTCGGGTCGAGGGCTGCGGAAGGCCGAGGGCGTCGAAATAGCTTGGCCAGTGATCGTCGAACCCCAGAATGTGAATGCGCGGGAGGTCCATCAGATCCGCCGGTTGCTTCAGTTTTCCGGCCAGATCCGGATGGCACACGGGTACGATGGTTTCCGGTCCCAGAGGCTCCGCATGCACACCGGACCAGTTGCCGGTGCCGAGGCGGATTTCGATGTCGGTGCCAGTGTCGAGCGCCGTATCGGCCCAGATTGCCGACAGAAGTCGTATGTCGAGTTCGGGATGCTCCTTCTGAAACTCTACCAGGGCAGGGGCGATAATGAGCACGGCTTCGGAAATCGGGGCGCGAATGGTTACGGACCCGGCAGACCGGTTGCCGAACAGGCTGTCGGTCGAAACCGCCAGCTCCTGCAATGCCTTGCGCACCGCGGGCAGATAAGCCTGGCCGCTTGCGGTCAGTTCCAGCTTGCGCGTGGTGCGTTCGAAAAGCTGATGGCCGAGCTGGGTTTCCAGACCGCTGATGTGCGTGCTGACGGCAGCCTGGGTGAGGCCGAGTTCCGCACCCGCCGCTGTGAAACCACCCAGCCGGCTGACGGCTTCAAAGCTTCTCAGCCACAGAAGATTGGGCAGTGACGACATCTTGCGCACTCATAAAAATAGTCGGGTAATCTCCTGAATTAATATCATTTCTCTGTTTGCGGGGCGAGGCGCAAAGTGAAGTCCGGTCACTTCCTGCTTCACGAAAGGGGCGTCTCATGCGGGTCGGATTTATCGGTTTGGGCAATGTCGGCGGTAAACTGGCCGGCAGTCTTCTCAGAAACGGGTTTGAGATTGCGGTTCTCGATCTGAACCCGCTGTTGATGGAAAGCTTTGCGGCAAGAGGCGCGGTGCGTGGTGAAAGCCCCAGGCAGCTTGCCGAGAGCTGCGATGTCGTCATCACCTGCCTGCCCAGTCCGGCGGCCTGTGCGGCGGTCGTGGAGGGCAGGGACGGCATTCTGGAAGGGATTGGCCCGGGCAGGATCTGGGCGGAAATGTCCACCACCGATGCTGGTGAAGTGCGGCGTCTTGCGGGGCTTGTCGCAGCCAGGGGCGGTGAGGCAATCGAATGTCCGGTGTCCGGTGGCTGTCACCGGGCGGCTACTGGAAATATCTCGATCTTTGCCGGGTGCGCGCGGCAAACCTTCGAGCGGATGCTTCCGCTGCTGACGGTTCTGGGTCGCCGGGTGCTGCACACAGGCGAGATCGGCTCGGCGTCTGTCCTGAAGGTGGTCACCAACTATCTGGCAACGGTCAATCTGGTGTCGCTCGCCGAGGCCCTGACCACTTGCAAGGCGGCGGGAATGGATCTTGGCACCGCCTATGAAGCCATCCGGATTTCCTCGGGAAACTCCTTCGTGCATGAAACGGAGAGCCAGGTGATCCTGAATGGTTCGCGAGACATTTCCTTCACCATGGATCTGGTTGCCAAGGATGTCGGCCTTTTCCAGAAAATCGCAGACGATCATCAGGTGCCGCTTGAAGTGTCACCGCTTATCAACCGGATATTCGCAGACGGCATCGACCGCTACGGGCCGCGGGAACTGTCGCCCAACATCATCAGGCGCCTGGAAGACGCGACGGGTCTCGACATCAGAGCTCCGGGTTTTCCGGAGGAGATGGTTGACGACGAGCCCGAAGAAGCCGGATATGAGGTCACGCCCAAACGGGGCTGCGAGATGAAACTGAACAGATGGGAAGCAGCAGGCTGATGATTGAAAAGCGCCAGTTCTATATCGGTGGATCCTGGGTCGATCCGGTTGAGGCAAAAACGCTTGAGGTGATTAACCCGGCAACGGAACAGCCGATTGCCGTGATTTCCCTTGGCAGTGCCGCCGATGTAGACAAGGCGGTGGCTGCCGCCAAGGCCGCATTTACCGACTGGTCGGAAACGAGTGTCGATGAGCGCGCAGCGTTGCTGGAGCGGATCATTGTGATCTACAAGCGCCGGTCGGAGGAAATGGACGAGGCGATCCGGCTGGAAATGGGCGCACCGCGCTGCTTTGCGCGGGACAGCCAGACACCAACCGGCGCAGGCCATCTGGAAGCCACCCTGGAAGCCTTGAAGCATCACGCGTTCGAACGTCCCAGCCCCCGTGGCGGAAGCGTGCTTCGGCACGAGCCGATTGGTGTCTGCGGGCTGATCACGCCCTGGAACTGGCCGATCAACCAGATCGCAGCCAAGGTGGCGCCTGCGCTTGCCGCCGGTTGCACCATGGTGCTGAAGCCGAGCGAAATCGCACCGCTTTCCGGGCTTCTCTTCGCCGAGTTTCTGGACGAGGCCGGTTGCCCGGCCGGCGTGTTCAATCTGGTGAATGGCGATGGACCGGGCGTGGGCGTGGCGATGTCTTCGCATCCGGATATCGACATGATGTCCTTTACCGGCTCCACCCGGGCGGGCATTTCCGTGAGCCAGAACGCAGCGACGACTGTCAAGCGTGTCGCACAAGAGCTTGGCGGCAAATCGGCCAACCTGCTTTTTGCGGATGCTGATCTGGAAACGGCCCTGCGCACGTCGCTGTCCGGCTGCTTTTCCAACACCGGCCAATCCTGCGATGCTCCGACCCGTCTGCTGGTGGAGCGGAGCGTCTACGACGAAGCCGTCGAACTTGCCGGCAAGATTGCCGCGGAGACCAAGGTCGGCGATCCGGCCGAGGAAGGCGATCACATCGGACCGGTGATCAGCGACCTGCAATACGAGAAGATCCAGGGGCATATCGAGCGTGGTTTGGCCGATGGTGCACGTCTTGTTGCCGGTGGTCCAGGTAAGCCGAAGGGCTTTGAGACCGGGTATTTTGTCCAGCCGACCGTCTTTGCGGATGTCACCAACCAGATGTCGATTGCGCGCAACGAGATCTTCGGTCCGGTGCTGGTGATGATCCCGTTCGAAACGGAAGAGGACGCCATCGCAATCGCCAACGATACGCCCTACGGCCTTGCTGCCTACATCCAGACCGGCGATCCGGAACGGGCCAAGCGCGTTGCCCGCAAGCTACGCGCGGGCAGCGTCTATATCAACGGCGCCAGTCCGGATTACGATGTGCCCTTCGGCGGCTACAAACAGTCCGGCAATGGTCGCGAGTTCGGCGAATTCGGCCTGGAAGATTTCCTGGAACTGAAAGCCATAACAGGCTGAAGCCAGGTGTCGGAGGTATGAGACACTAGTAGTGCCTGGAGGTGGCGAAGGGACCGGCTGGCCAGCCCCTTTTGCTCAACTGTCCTTCCGCCCTTACAGTACGACGATCTGGGATCCGTCCGGAACGCGGCTGTAAAGGTCGATGACATCCTGGTTGATCAGGCGCACACACCCGCTGGAGACAGCAGAACCGATCGTCCAGTATTCGGCGGTGCCGTGGATGCGGTAAAGCGTGTCCTTGTTGCCCTGGAAGATGTAGAGCGCTCTTGCCCCAAGCGGGTTCTCGATGCCCGGGGGCATGCCGCCGTTGCGCCAGCTCCACTTTTCCAGCTCGGGTTGCCGCTGGATCATTTCTTCCGGCGGCGTCCATTTGGGCCAGGCAGCCTTGCGGGCGATCCGGGCCCGTCCGGACCATTCGAACCCGGCTCGGCCAAGGCCGACGCCGTAGCGCATTGCCTTGCCGTTTTCCTGAACGAGGTAGAGGTAATAGTTGCTGGTATCGACCACCAGCGTACCGACCTTCTCGCTGGTCGGGTAGTCGACCTGCTTGCGGTAATAGCGTTCCGGTACCTTCTTCAAATCGGGGGCGGGGATCGGAAACTGTTCTTCCGGCATCGCACGGTACATGGCAAGGACGGACGGGTCCTGCCAGGGCGCAAGTGGCTGCTGGGGAGCTGTCGACATACAACCGCTGACGGCGAGCCCGGTGAGGCTCGCCGACCCGGCAAGAAAGGATCTTCTTGTAAGGTTCGTCATGTGAAGGCTACTGGCCTGTCTCTAGATAGGGGATGGGAGGATCGGCCGGGTTCTGGCCGAGGGTGTAAACCGTGTATTGCGCCGCCGGATCGTAGCCCATGCCGAGCGAGCCCTGGGGCATGCCTGGGACCGCGATACCGCGAATGTCCGGCCGCTCCGACAGCATTTTTTCAACCGCTTCCAGCGGCACGTGTCCTTCGATGATGTATTTCCGGTCGCCGCCGGTCACTGCCGTGTGGCAAGCCTGCATGTCGTCCGGAATGCCTGCCTGGGCCTTGATGGAGCTCAGGTCTTCCATATCGTGAATGACGACCTTGTATCCGGCAGCCTCGACGGCCTCCGTCCACAGTTCGCAGCAACCGCACAAGGGCGACTTGTAGACCGTGATGGTGGTGTCTTCCGCAGCCCAAGCGGCAGAGGACAAGGCGAGAAAGCCACCGGCAAGTGCGAAAACGAGTGGTCTCTTAGACATGGTCGGTCTCCTTTCGTGCAGGCGCGTGGCAGGGCTGGCCCATGATACGATGCAGAATCGCATGAATGGCGACGCAGCCGAACATTGGCGCGGCCAGCAGCAAAGCTTCGCCCGCGGTCAGTCCGGCCGGGGCGGAGACGATCAAAAGACCGGTCACCAATGCCATAAGCAGGCAGCAACCAGACATGAAGAGGGTGGTCCTGTTCAGATATTTCCGAGTTCGAAATCCTGGCGCGGCATGGAATGCCTGTGTGCCGTTTTCCTGAAGACTCATGTTTTTTTCCTGTCATTCAGGCGAACTGTTTTCCCGCCGGTCACTCAAATCCCGACAAGAAGTCGTTCAACCTTCCAATAGTGTGGGCAAAGCTGGAACTTCGCGTTCCGATGGAGCTTTCAGCCTTTTATGGGAGGTTGATCTTCCGTGGATGGCAGTCCGTCCGTCAGGACGGGAGGCGAGGTGGTCTCCGGGCCGGTTTCAGCCGTCGGAAATTGCAGAGCCATGACGGAAAAATGAGAGAGGCAATCCGGGCCGCACCCAAAGGGTTTGCTGGGCGTTCCGGCCTGATTGTCAGGTTGGCAACATTGGGCGTAATGCGCGGTGAACTGCCCCGTCTTTGCCGATAGGCCCGTTTCCAGCGCAATCGAGCGTTCCAGAGCCCGGATACTCTTTGGAACATGCGTATAGGCTGCGGCGGAGGTGACCCCGGCAAAGAAACAGATCAGCAATGTGATCAGAACGGTGCGCATATAATTTCAGTACCCGACAGGGTTTTCAATTTCCATACTCTGACTGCTCACAAGCGCGTAATCGCGAATTGAGGTCAAACCGTGGCTTGATCGGGTGTCTGCAGCGGAGAGCACCTATGCGTTTTTTGCAAGTGCCGTTTGCGGGCGTGAGGGGGGAGGCGCGCGGAGGGCCTGAGGAGAGCCAGCCGCTCGGGCTGGCGTACCTGCACAAAGTCGCCGGGCCGGTGACCGCGCATGCGATTACGGTGCGGGGCGACCGAGCAGTGACCGGTTGTTCCCCGGGAGAGCCCAGGTTGCCCGGCGTTTGCCGATCATCCGTTGAGAGGGATCATGATGTCCTTGCCTGGATGAGGTCGCGCTTCGGGGAACGTCAATCAGGCGTGGTGGCATGATCCGCTCAAGTCGGCGCCTGACGCAATCGATCAGAGTGTTTATCGGCAGAATTTAGCGAACGGTGTTTTCACCATCGAAGCCGCCCATCGGCTGGTTGCGGACGAGAATCACCAGGCCTTGCTTGCTGGGCTCGGCATCCTTCAGCGCAACACCGCCGTAGTTGGCGCAAAGCTCTTCGGCGCTCTTGCTTCTGGCCGGTGTGAACATGGTGAGGGCCTGGCATTCAACCCGGCGCAGCTCGCTGTCTGTCCTGACGCCGCCAGACAGAACGACGCCGGCTCCGACAAGTGCCAGAACGAAAGTGGAGGTGGCAGCAACTGCAATCTTGTTCATAGTCCCCGGTCCCATTTCCCGGCTCCGTTGTTCGTTGGAGCCCTGCGATATGGTCGGAGAATGGCGGAACGCACCTGTACTCACCCTGAAATCCGCATTCACCTTGCGTTCAGCTTAGGTGATTCGGCAAAATTTGCCGAGGCGCTGCCTAAATTCGACCGCAATCGATTCGTGTTAGCATTGGATAAACCGCAAATCCTGACGGCTTTGACGGGGTCGGGAGGCTGATTGGTATCGTTCCGGTGCTCCAGTGAGCTGATTCCGGAGTGTCACGTGGCACCCGTCGTTCCGCTTCCGTCATTCCGGACTAGTGCAGCGAAGCTGCGCGCCAATCCGGAAACCAGATGTCATCGTGAGCAAAGCGAACTCTTTATTTCAAAGCAAGGCCGCGCCTCTGGCGCGAAATATGTCTGGATTCCGGATCGGCGTTCGGCGGTGCCTCTCTTGTCCGGAATGACGGGAGGGGGAGGGGCAACTCAACACGCTCGACAAGCGCATCTCGAACCGTCGCCCGAACCTCTCCCTCACTTTCGTCATCCCGGACAAGCGAAGCGCGATCCGGGATCGGGGAGCCGTCATTGGTCACAGTTGCGGGTAAGTTCACCCCACAGCCTGGCTCTCCATTTCCGAATTATCGCTGTCGCAGGAAACACCGCAGACACGAAAAAGGGGCGGTAGAACCGCCCCTTGGAAAGCTGTCTTCAGAAATCGATTCAGGCTCAGGCGGTCTGCTGCGTGGTCGCAATGCCTTTTTCGGTCAGAAGGCCCTGCAGTTCCTGGTTCTGGAACATTTCACGGATGATGTCGCAGCCGCCGACGAATTCACCCTTCACGTAAAGCTGCGGGATCGTCGGCCAGTTGGTGAATTCCTTGATGCCCTGGCGCAGGTCGTCGTCTTCCAGAACGTTGATGCCTTTGTACGGGGCACCGACATAGTCGAGGATCTGCACGACCTGACCGGAGAAACCGCACTGCGGGAAGTTCGGCGTGCCTTTCATGAAAAGCACAACGTCGTTGGTGTCGACTTCGTTCTTGATCCAGTCCTGGATGCTCATGGGGTCCGTCCTTTGTGTCTTTGCCGCTTATCTGGCGAATTAAGGCGGCGTGTTCAAGTGCGCGCGCTGTCTGCGCGGCAATGTGTCAGCTCAATCCGGTGCCTTGGTCTGAAGGGCGAGGGCGTGCAAAGCGCCGCCCATGTTTCCCTTCAGCGCCTCGTAAACCAGTTGGTGCTGTTGCACGCGGCTTTTGCCCCGGAACGATTCCGAGACGACATTCGCCGCATAGTGATCACCGTCTCCAGCCAAATCCCGGATCTCGACCTGAGCATCGGGCAGGGCTGCCTTGATCAGGGTCTCGATCTCATTTGCGTTCATCGGCATCGTGCGTCCGTCCTGTTGTTAAGTTCCTGAAGGTCAAACGGCTTATGCCGTTGCCATGTAATTCGGGAACCAATCTTCGTGCGCTTTCTTCAAGTTTGCAACGGATATGGTGAGGATGCCCTCAACAGTCAAATCCGTGCCCCCGGTTGTGCCGATCTGTTGAACATCGACGCCGCCGTCCAGAATGTCTTCCAGAACGGCTTCCAGCTTGTCCTCGGCAACCGTAACGACATACCGGCCCTGGTCTTCGCCGAAGAGCGCCGCATGAGCCGGGCCATCAATCTTGACCTTTGCGCCGATGCCGCTCGCCATCGCCATTTCGGCCAGCGCGACACCCAGGCCACCTGAGGAAATGTCATGGACAGCCGTCACACGGGCCGCGCCGATCAACTGGCGAACCAGCGTGCCACGCCGCTTTTCGGCGGCCAGGTCGACCGGCGGCGGTGCACCTTCCTCACGGCCGAGAATATCGGCGAGATACTGGGAGGCACCCAGATGGGTGCCATTGCCACCGATGAGCAGGATTGCGTCACCTTCGTTTACAAAGGCCGCACCGGCGCGCACCGTAACGTCCGGCAGCAGGCCGACACCGCCAATAGCCGGGGTCGGCAGGATCGCTTCGCCATGGGTCTCGTTGTAGAGAGAGACGTTGCCGGAAACGATCGGGAAGTCGAGTTCCCGGCAGGCTTCGCCGATGCCTTTGATGCAGCCGACGAACTGGCCCATGATTTCCGGCTTTTCCGGGTTGCCGAAATTCAGGTTGTCGGTCGCCGCAAGGGGCTCGGACCCGACAGCGGTCAGGTTGCGCCACACTTCGGCAACCGCCTGCTTGCCGCCTTCGAACGGGTCTGCCTCGCAGTAGCGCGGGGTCACGTCGACGGAGAAGGACAGGCCCTTGCGGGTGCCTTCCACGCGAATGACACCGGCATCACCGCCCGGCGTAGCGGCCGAGTTGCCCTGGATCAGCGTGTCGTATTGTTCATAGACCCAGCGGCGGGACGAGCCGTTGGCGTTGCCGACCAGGGTCTTGAGGGCTTCGGCATAATCCGCCGGTTCCTCGATTTCAGAAGGCGACAGAACGGGACGCTTCTTCGGCTCGACCCAGGGACGGTCATATTCGGGAGCTTCGTCGCCGAGTTCCTTGATCGGCAGATCGGCAACCACTTCGCCCTGGTGCTTGACGATGAAGCGCAGCGTATCGGTGGTCTTGCCGACGATGGCGAAGTCGAGGCCCCATTTCTTGAAGATGGCCTCGGCTTCGTGTTCCTTTTCCGGACGCAGCACCATGAGCATGCGCTCTTGGCTTTCCGAAAGCATCATCTCGTAGGCGCTCATCTGCTCTTCGCGCACCGGAACCTTGTCCAGGTCCAGCTCGATGCCAAGGTCGCCACTGGCGCCCATTTCAACGGCCGAACAGGTGAGGCCGGCAGCGCCCATGTCCTGAATGGCGATGACCGCGCCTGTTTCCATCAGCTCAAGGCAGGCTTCCAGCAGGCATTTTTCGGTGAAAGGATCGCCGACCTGAACGGTGGGGCGCTTTTCCTCGATCGTGTCGTCGAATTCTGCCGAGGCCATGGTCGCGCCGCCGACACCGTCGCGACCGGTCTTGGCGCCCAGATAGACGACCGGCAGGCCGACGCCTTCGGCCTTGGCCAGGAAGATGGCATCGGACTTGGCAAGGCCTGCGGCGAAGGCATTGACCAGGCAGTTGCCGTTATAACGGGCATGGAACTCGACTTCGCCGCCGACGGTCGGAACGCCGAAGGAGTTGCCGTAGCCGCCAACACCGGAAACGACGCCGGAAACGAGGTGCCGGGTGCGCGGATGATCGGGTTCGCCAAAGCGCAGGGCGTTCATGGCTGCCACCGGACGTGCGCCCATGGTGAAGACATCGCGCAGAATGCCGCCGACACCGGTCGCCGCACCCTGGTAGGGCTCGATGTAGGACGGGTGGTTGTGGCTTTCCATCTTGAAGACCACGGCCTGGCCATCGCCGATATCGACCACGCCGGCGTTTTCACCCGGGCCCTGCAGCACGCGCGGTCCCTCGGTCGGCAGGGTTTTCAGCCATTTCTTGGAGGATTTATACGAGCAGTGCTCGTTCCACATGGCGGAAAAGATGCCCAGTTCGGTGAAGGTCGGCTCGCGGCCGATCAGCTCCAGGATGCGTTCATATTCATCCGGCTTCAGGCCGTGGGAAGCAATCAGGTCGGGCGTGATCTTGATGTCGTTCGGGATCATGACGTTTCACTGTTTTTGGCCAATGTTTTTGGCCAATGGGTGGGGCCGCGACAGCACGGGCAGACGATGATGCCGCCGTTTAGCAGATTGTCCGCGAAATGGGGAGCCTCGGAGTGCCAAGAAAATCCGATAAATTGGCATCATCCAAGGGCCTTTGTCAGGACTACGGTGGTGTAGGCCCCATAAGCGAACAGCATGACTGCCCCTTCGCGCCGGCAAATCCGCCAACCGCTCATGGAAAAGACCAGGAGAATCGCCGTGGCACCCAGCAGCACCCAGATGTCGAGCTGCATGATTTCCTGCGGCACCTGCAAGGGCGAGACAAGCGCGGTCACGCCCAGAATGCCGAGGATGTTGAAAAGGTTCGATCCCAGGATGTTGCCAAGGGCGATATCCGTCTGCCGCTTCAGGGCGGCAATGACGGACGTTACCAGTTCCGGCAGGGACGTGCCGACAGCAACAATGGTGACGCCGATGACGGCATCGCTGATGCCTGCCGCCTGCGCCAGACGCGTGGCGCCTGCCACCAGAAAATGCGCGCCGCCGAGGATCATCACGAGCCCGCCGAACGCCATAACCAGACTGAGCAGCAGGCTGGTCTTCCAGGCGGGCGGAGCCACCAGTTGGACTTCGCCCCTGTGCAGCTCGGCCGAGGGTGTGTGCGTGCCCTTTTCCATCCGGTAGGTGAGGACGAGATAGGCTGCGAGCGTCAGCACCAGTGCAACTCCGGCTTCGCGCCCGATGAAGCCGGTTATTGAAAGGCCGGTAAAGGCAAGAGCCGCCAGCAGGTTCGCCGGCCCATCGCGCAACAGCGCCGCGGGTTCCACCCGCAAGGGACAGATCACGGCTGTCAGACCCAGTATGAGCAGAATGTTGGCGATGTTGGAGCCTGCCACATTGCCGACCGCAATACCGGCAGAGCCGTCGAGTGCCGCCAGCACGCTGGTCATCAGTTCAGGCGTCGAGGTGCCGAAGCCGACCAGAACGAGGCCGATCAGGAGTTCCGACAGGCCGAAGCGCTTGGCAAGGCCAACAGATCCGCGCACCAGCACGTCACCGCCGGCAACCAGAAGCACGAGGCCGAGCGCAATTTCAAAGACAGTCATTTTGGAGATCCCGAGGACACGTTGCTGGCAGATGGTGTGCGTGATTGCGCTGCACAATGGCCAGGGCAATGCCGCGCAGACTTTTTTCGCGTGGCACGGAAAATAGCGTCACTTTCGAGACTTCAAGCGCCGTCTGGTGCCGTTTTCAGAACGACCGGCCGGTTCACCCCTTCGGTGCCGGCTGGATTTCCGGGTTGATGTGATAGCCGGGACCGATGGTCAGTGCCTTGGTGGGCATGGCCTTTGGCGCAACGCCGCTCTTCAGGCCCTTTTCGTGTTGCTCGATCTCCTGACCCGTCTTGGCATCCAAGACGTGAAGAACGGCGGTATAAGTGCGGTCGGCTTCGACATCGCTCAGCGACGGCGTTTCGAAACTGTAGTTGCGTCTGGCATGGGAAACGGCCTTCTCGATCTCGATCTTGCCACCCTGCGGGCGTTCGAATTCGGCAACGAGCCGGGTTCCAAGCGGCAGCGGCTTGACGAGACCAACCGTGATGCCAGCCCGGATGTCGGCAATGCGGTAATTGTAGATGAAACCGCCACCGGTGATTTCGGCAAAGCTGGCATTTGCCAGGATGGACTGGTTGTAGCGGTAAAGGGCGCCAAAGACGGCAATGCAATAGACTGCAGCCGCCACGCCGGCCAGTTTCACCCACAACGGCACAGACCCTGTCATTGCACCCTCCAGGTCACCAGCTCACATTGGCAGCAGAGCGGGTGCGGGACAAGAAAAACGTGATCCCGGTTCATGCGCCGTCAGGCTGGCCGGTCAGTCGTGGTTTTCACCGGTAGAGAGCATTGCCGTTACGTCTCAGGCAGTCCTCGATCGCGTCGACGAATTCTGCGCCGTAGAAGGACACCCGTCTCTCTTCGCCGCTGCCGGTCAGAGGTACCGCTAGCGTGAGTGTCTGCGCAAACCACAGGTCGCGCCGGTGGGTATCCGAAACAGCTTTCCAGGGTATGAGGATCGGCTTGTGGCCGATCCTGAAGAGAAAGATCGGGCACATGTAGAGACCAGCGTCGGACAGGGACACGTTCACACTGTTGCGGTAGTTGCCGAAGAGCCCGAACCTGATGGTTCGCCAGTTCCAGCTTCGGCCTTCCGGTTTTTCGGTGGCGGGATAGGCGTTCGCCAGCCCGGACCAGCCGCCGGTCTGGGCAATCACGAAGACAATCAGCGACCAGAACAGGGCGAAGACGACGAAGAAGACCGGAAGGATGACGAAGGGCAAACTGGTTTCCGGCATATTTTTCTGCCTTCAAAGGTCTCTATTCGAAACTGTCGTAGCAGGCTCCGCTGTCTTCCAGCAAATTTTGCAGGATCAGCAGGCCCTTGGCGGTCTCTGCCCGGGTCATCGGGTTGGTGATGCCGATGCGTACGCGGTGATAGACCTTGCCGGACCGGCCGGTCTTGAATTCGTCCTCATCATCGACCAGCACATTGGCGGCAGCGGCGGCCGCCTTGAAGGTGCCGGACAGCCAGGGTTCGGGCACCTTGAGCCACAGAAACGGTGCATCTGCGGCGGCGCACATGTCGTAGGCGCCGAGATACTTCTGCACCAATTCGAACCGGGCGGAGACTTCGGCAAGAATTTTCCCGCGGATTTCGTCTGCGGCGCCGGACAGAACCAGCCGGGTGGACAGTTCCGACAGGAGAAAGGATATGCCGCCGGTCAGCATCTTGTGGGCGGTGTAGATCCGCTGTGCGTGCGACAACGGGCTGGAAACCCAGCCGCCGCGCACGCCGGCGGTGACGGATTTCGACAACGAGCCGACGTGAAACGTGCGCTCTGGCGCCAGTGCGGCGAGCGGGGGCGGTGAGGTTTCGCGCAAGGACCCGTAGACCTCGTCCTCGATGATCCAGAGATTGTACTGGCGGGCAATGGTCACAATGTCCGCGCGGCGCTGTTCGCCCATCATGCCGAGGGTCGGGTTATGCATGGTCGGCATCACGAACAGCAGCTTCGGGTGCTTCTGAGCGCAGACGCGGACGAGATCTTCGGGCAGGGGGCCTTCGTCATCGCGCGCGATCTGGACCGGCCGCCTGCCGGAGAGAGCCGCACCACGGGCAATCGAACTGTAGGTCAGTTCCTCAAAGGCGACCTGATCGCCTGGGGCGGTCGTGGCCGCGATGATGGCCATGATCGCCGCCTGGGCGCCTGTCGTCGGCACGATGCTGCCTTCCGGCGGTTGCCATCCGGCGCGAGACAGCCAGATGCGCCCCGCCTGGCGCCAGCTTTCGGGCACGGAGCGGGTGTAGCTGGCAATTTCGTATGGCGCCTCACGGGTGATGTCGGCCGTCAGCCGTCCGATAACGGCAGCCTGACCGATCTCGGGTGCGGACGTGCTGTCGAAGCGGATTGCCTCTGGAGAGGGCACCATGACCCGGGTTCCGCCAAAGGCGACGTCCTTCGGCACGTGCATCGCACCCTGGGTCCAGGAAGAGGCGGATATGTTCTGTGCCACAGAGCCGTTGGTCTGATGTGTGGGCCGGTCGAGATCGGGCTTGGTGTCTTCTTCAAGCGTCGGATCGTACGTGCTGCCGAGAACGAAGGTGCCGCGCCCGACTTCCCCGCTGACGAGACCACGCTGTCGGATCAGCGCATAGGCGCGGCCGATCGTGCCGACGGTGACGCCGAGATCGTAGGCGAGGTCGCGCTGCGGCGGCAGTTTGGAGCCGGCACCAAGCGCGCCGGTGGCGATGTCCTCGGCGATGCGGTCCGCCAGCCGGATGTAGAGCGGGCCTTGGCCCTCGGGAATCTCTGGGTGCCAATTTGTCATGGTGACAATTTAATATATTGCATCCCAAACAGAGTCAATTCATATGATTGTAGCGCTACAATGCGTCCAATTGATGTAATTGTCACCCTGGAGATGACTTAAATGAGTTCAATCGAAACAATATCCGGGCGCCCGATATCGCGGCTCCGGATCCCCGGCGGTCTCGCCAGAACGGCTTTCAGATATCTGAGGGAATGGTTTGTGAGACGCCGGACCCGCCTGGAACTTCTGGAATTGTCAGACGCGGCCCTTGAGGACCTCGGACTGACCCGGGAGGCTGCGCTGGCCGAGGCAATGCGTCCGTTCTGGGATACCGAAAGCCGGCGCAAGGGCCGCTATTGATGCGGAGATCGCTACCGATCCCCACGGACAAGGACCTGCTTCCCCTGGCAAGTCTTTGTTGATGCCGGACACGATGCAGCCCGTGTCCGGCATCCTTGTTTTGAGGCCCGTGTAAAGGCGCCGTCAGACTGCGCCGGTATATTCGCCGCGTGCCGGATACTCGTTCTTCTGAACGAAATCGAGCGCACCGACCATTTCCTGGAAGTGCGGGCGCACGAAAGGCATGGTCTGGACGGAGGCGAAGTAAAGCGTGCCGTCCGATTTCACCAGAAAGACGCCGGGTTCTGAAAACAGCGCCGGCTCGTCGATGCCGATCGAGGTGGTGCCACGGCTGGTGGAAACGTATAGCCCCCATTCTCTTGCGACAGTGAGCGGCAGGCCGTAGCCGAAACGCAGATCCGCATGGCCGACTTTTTCCGCCATTTTTTCCGCGCGATCCCTGTCGTCCGAAGAAATCGCAATGGTCTTGACGCCCTTTGCCGCGAAATCGGCGGTCAGTCGGCCCAGTTCTTTCAGGTAGGTTGCGCAGATCGGGCAATGCAGGCCCCGGTAGAAAACGACAAGCGTTGCGAAATCGGCGTTATCCTTGGACAGATCGAAGGATCCGGAGCTCAGTGTTTCGACCGTCAGGCCGGGAACGGGTTGGCGTGGAACAAGCATGTTTTCCTCATTTGGCTGGGCAGGCTTTCCATTTCCCTGCGAATAGCTGTAAGGTAGTGAACGAAAGCTCCATAAACATTCATAAAAAATGCTCAGGAGTACGGAAATGCCGGCCCCCTATCGAACGTCCTTCAATGGCAGACTGGACCGGCTGTCTTCGCTCATCGACCGACTTCGCGTGCAGGTGGACATCTCATTGACCGCGGACGCGGACGGCAGCGATTCCAATCTGAGGATCTACGACAGCCCGGTGAGAGGGCTGAGGCTTGTCTTTTGTCCTGTGCGGGATGGGAAGGGAACGCTTTGCGGCATGGAGCCCGCCAGCGATGAGACGCCGCTTGTTGCAGCCCGGATCACGATCTCCGGTGTCGGCAGGCAGCTCATCAGTGCCTTGCCGGACTGCATTTCCGTGCAAATGACGGAAGATCCCTTTCTCTCTGCCGTGGTGACACCGCTGATCGAGGAAGCCACCATGCCCAGATGTGGCGGGCAGGCCGCGTTCCAGCGTTTATGCGAAGTTGTCGTGATCCGGCTGCTGCGTCACGCCATGGAGGAGGGGAAGGCCGATACAGGCCTCTTGAACGGTCTGGCAAACCCGCGGATCGCAGCCGCGCTGGTGGCGATCCACGAGGTGCCCGGAGAACCCTGGACGCTGGAAAAGCTGGCCGAGACGGCCGGCATGTCGCGCACGCAGTTCGCGGTGACCTTCAAGGAACTCGTCGGCACAACGCCCATGGGCTATCTCTCCAACTGGCGGCTGGACATTGCCCGCTCCGAGCTGGAAACCGGCAGGCAGGTCAAGGCCGTCGCCAGCCTCTGCGGCTTCGCAAGCCCCGCAGCCTTTTCCAGAGCCTTCTCCCGCCGGTTCGGCTACTCCCCCAAGCAAAAGCGCAGCCAGGCGGCTTGAACCGGCTACTCCCTGAGCTTCAGTAGCCTCATAAGCCTCTGTATTTGTCATCCCGGTTTGGTGCGCAGCGCCAAGACCGGTATCCAGTATCCGCCGGAGCTGACGGGATGGGGCAAGGCGGCTGAGGCGGTCGGTTACTGGATCCCCGCCTGCGCGGGGATGACAAGGAGAGTGGGGACTGAAGGCGCCAGGCCTTGCGGAAATCGGAGTGGACGGGCTTCTTCACGCCGCAGCGTCCCCTGAAGTTTAGCCGCGATCCTGAACTGGTTTTTCCAGGGCGTAGAGTTCGTCGTTGATGTCGTCGACCTTGCGGGCGAGCAGGGCCTGGGCGTCCTTGAGGCCCAGGTTGTAGAACCTGGCCCCCAGAGACGGCGTCAGGAAATCGATAAGCAATTCGGCGTCCATGTTGCCGATGTCGATATCCAGATCGGTTTCGAGATAATGCTTGATCTCGGAGGCGAGGCGGGTTCTGGCGTCCTTGTCGAGTGTCAGGTCTGTCATGCCCGCCTCCCGGATGGTTTTCAGGCTGCTTCCAGCAGGCTTTCAAACAGCAGGCGGCCGTCAAGACCGCCATTGATCGGTTCGATCAGGTTTTCCGGATGCGGCATCATGCCGAGGACGTTGCCCTTGGCATTGGTGATGCCGGCAATGTCGTTGAGGGAGCCGTTCGGATTGGTGCCGCCCGCGTAGCGGAAGACGACCTGACCATTGTCCTCGATCTGTTTCAGCGTGTCGGCGTCGGCAAAGTAGTTGCCGTCGTGATGGGCCACCGGGCAGCGCCAGACCTGGCCCTTTTCGAATTTCGAGGAGAACCTTGTCGCGGTGTTGACGGTTTCCATCAGGACTTCGCGGCAGACGAAGGTGAGCCCGGCGTTGCGCATCAGGGCACCCGGCAGCAGGCCGGCCTCGGTCAGGATCTGGAACCCGTTGCAGACACCGAGCACAGCGACGCCGCTGTCGGCCTTGGCCACGAGGTCCTTGAGGATCGGGGAACGGGCGGCAATCGCACCGGAGCGCAGATAGTCGCCGTAGGAAAAGCCGCCGGGAACAACCACGAGATCCACATCCGGCAGGGTGCTTTCCGTGTGCCAGACGCTCTGCGGCCTGGTTCCGGTGATCAGTTCCAGAGCGTGGAACATGTCACGGTCGCGGTTGGAGCCGGGGAAAACGATGACTGCGGTTTTCATATGGGCAATCCAGTCGGTTCAGAGCAGAACAAGTACGGCAATCAGGGCCGCGATTGCGGGCACCAGAATGAATATCGCCGCTTTGGTGGCCATGAAGATCAGGGCCTTGCGGGTGTCGTCATCCATCGGCGGTGCCCCGGTGTCGAAGTGTCGGTCAGGCGATCTCGATCGCGTAGTTCTCGATGACGGTGTTGGCGAGCAGCTTTTCGCACATCTGCTCCAGCTCAGCCTTGGCGGCTGCCTTGTCGGTACCGGTCAGTTCGACATCGAACACCTTGCCCTGACGAACGGAGCCGACGTCGCCGAAGCCGAGGCCGCCGAGCGCGCCTTCGATGGCTTTTCCCTGAGGATCGAGTACACCGTTTTTCAGGGTGACGATCACACGTGCTTTCATGATTGGGATCCCCGCAGCAGACTGCAGATTCTGCAGTTGAATGACTTTGGGGCTCCCCATACACGAGGAGCCCCATTTGCGAAAGGCCTGTGTGCAGAAAACCTGCGATTTACGGCACGCGCTTGATCGTTGTCTGCTTCAGGAAGCGGTCGAGATTTGCCTTTGCCCTGGAGCTTGATGTCGCAAAGGAGGCAACGGTGCTGCCGCGGTCGTTTTGAATGATGAGGCGTGCGGCGACATAGACGTTGCCTTTGTCCGTCCGGTACCTGGTAGTCATGTCGAAGCCGGAATAGGATTTGGTGACGACACGGCGATTGGTTTTGAGACGGACCTGACCCTTTGAGGCCACGTTCGCAATGTTGCCGACGGCATTCATCAATTCGGCAGAGATCAGGTTTTGCCGGATGGCCGATTCCGTGTCGCCCTCGACCTCGATCGGACCCACAACGACAACTTCAGGCGATTTGCAGGTGGATGGCAGACAAACATATACGGCCTTGTTGCCGTTCTGCTTACTGGCCCAACCCTTGGGTGCAAAGCTGGAGGATATGCTGCCGGGCTTCAGGCCCGTGGTTTGACAGGCTGCAAGAAAACCGCACAGAAGCGCAATCGATACGGCCTTGAAAATGGAAGAAAATCTAAAAGACATAACGCCCCCTTGTTGAACAAGGAGGCGTCATAGTTGGCAATACCGATGGTTGCAATGTTGACGTAAGGGCCGTTTGCAGCGATTGCACCAGCCTGTGTCAATACTGCATCAGCAGCGCGTCTTACTTGACCAGGGTCGGTCCGGAACCTGCCGGGCGCTCGCTGGTGATCATGATCCCCAGCCGCTTGGCAACTTCCTGGTAGGCTTCCAGCATGCCGCCCATGTCGCGGCGGAAGCGGTCCTTGTCCATCTTGTCGTTGGTCTCGATGTCCCACAGACGGCAGCTGTCCGGGGAAATCTCGTCGGCAACGACGATGCGCATCATGTCTCCTTCGAACAGGCGGCCGCATTCGATCTTGAAATCGACAAGGCGAATGCCGACGCCCAGGAACAGACCGCACAGGAAATCGTTGACGCGGATGGCGAGCGCCATCATGTCGTCCAGTTCCTGCGGGGTTGCCCAGCCGAACGCGGTGATGTGTTCTTCGGCAACCATCGGGTCGTTGAGCTCATCGTTCTTGTAGTAGAATTCGATGATGGAACGCGGCAACTGAGTGCCTTCTTCCAGGCCCAGACGGGTGGCGATGGAACCGGCGGCGACGTTGCGCACGACCACTTCCAGCGGAATGATCTCGACTTCCCGGATCAACTGTTCGCGCATGTTGAGGCGGCGAATGAAGTGAGTCGGGATGCCGATGGCATTCAGATGGTTGAAGATATATTCGGAAATCCGGTTGTTGAGCACGCCTTTGCCGTCAACAATCTCGTGTTTCTTGTTGTTGAAGGCAGTCGCGTCGTCCTTGAAGTGCTGAACCAGTGTTCCCGGTTCAGGACCTTCGTAAAGGATCTTGCCCTTACCTTCGTAAATGCGCCGGCGGCGGTTCATTGGCTATACCGTGTCTTTTAGAGAAACCTTTGACGGGACATGCTTACCTTGTCTGAAAATCCACCGGGACGTTTGTCGTCAACCGGCCGATGCTTAAAGGCAGCTGGCCCTCTTTTGCGGCGCGGAACTTAACCGAAGCCGGGCAAAAGTACAATCTTATGTTTCCAGAGAGTGCGCAGGGCGGTTATGCTTTTGACGCATGCGTGTACGTACTGCGTTGATTTGATCGCCATGCGGGGATATGCAAGAGACCAAATCAGCCCCATATGGGGAGAAATGCATCAGCGCAGTTCAGGAGACGATGAGTATGAGCACATTCGACAAGCGCGAGCAGGGGTTTGAAAACAAGTTCGTGCATGACGAGGAGCTGCGGTTCAAGGCAACCGCACGCCGCAACAAGTTGCTGGGGCTGTGGGCGGCCGGTCTTCTGGGCTTTGAAGGCGAAAAGGCCGACGAATACGCCAAGGAAGTCGTCCGGGCCGATTTCGAAGAGCCGGGCGAGGAAGACGTGTTCCGCAAGCTTCGCGAAGATTTCGACGCAAACAACGTCGAGCAGTCCGATCATCAGATACGCCGCACCATGGACGAACTGATGCACACGGCAATCGACCAGTTGCAGAAAGAAGGCTGATCACAGCTTTCTACGCTTCAAGCGCCCGCCGGAAACGGCGGGCGTTTTTGCGTTGTCAGGCAGGACTTCCGCCAGGGCTTCTGGCAGACCTTGCATCTGAGACAATCCTCTTTCGACTGCAATGAAGAAAATTTCCTTCTCCCTTTGCGTCAACCAAGCTCGCGGATATGCAAAAAGAGCGCTTGCGGTTGTGCCGGCAGACGGATTTGATACCTCCACTTACGGAGGAGACGTCCCGTGTCAGAAAATGCCTTTCTCGCCGACAAGCTGCGTTCCGGAAAAGCTGTCATTACCGGCTGGTCCCAGTTGTCCGCCCCCATGGTTCCGGAGTTGTTTGCCCGCTCGGGTTACGAGGCGGTGACGCTTGATCTTCAGCATGGCATGTATGATTTTGCCTCTGCCTGCGAGGCTATGGCCGCCATTGCCCTGGCCGGAGCCCACCGCATCGTCCGCATTCCCGTGGGCGACAACGCGCTTGCGGGGCGGCTGATCGACATGGGGGCCGATTGCATCATCGCGCCGATGATCAATTCCTTCCGGGACGCGGACATCTTTGCGCGCGCCGTCAAGTATCCGCCGATAGGCGAGCGAAGCTGGTCGCCGTTCCGAGCAGCCATGCTGAGCGGGCAGACGCGGGACGAATATCTTGAAAACGCCAACGCCCAGACCCTGGCCTTCGCCATGATCGAAACCCAGGACGCCATCGACGCATTGGACGAGATTCTGAGTGTCGATTGTCTCGACGGCGTGTTCGTCGGCCCGAGTGACCTTTCTCTCGCGCTGTCGAAAGGCGCGTCACTTGACCCGAACGGGGCCCATACGGGAGAGGTTGCCGGAGAGATTGCGAAAAGGGCGCTTGCGGCAGGCAAACTTGCCGGGATTTTCTGCCTCAATGCCGACAAGGTCGAGGATGCCTACAATCAGGGTTTCCGGTTGATGTCGCACGGGGTCGACACGCTCTTTCTCGATCATTCCGCCCGGGGTGCGCTCAAGGAGGTTGCCTGGCTTTCGGAGCCCGGCGCAGGGCCGACTGCCGGCTATTGATGCAGGATCTTCGTGCACGTACTTGACCTGGGTCAATGCTGTAAGTTTCCATTTTGCGCAAGTAATGGAATATCGAAACCGCGACGGTTCTGAGCTTCAACGGCAAGGGTGATTATGTCTCATAATCAATCACTGCTAACCGTGGTGCTCAGGACGGAGAACCGCCGCTTTCCCGATGGGAGACCCTCATGTGGAAACTGGCATTGATCCTGTTCATCATCATCGGCCCGACACTTGCGGGCCTTGGCGCCCTGGTTCCGTTGTCGTTCTACGGCGTCGGCGACTTCAACGCGCTGCTGCTTGTCGGCGGCGCGGCGGCAGGCGCCGCGCTTGCTGCTCCGGTAAGTTACTGGGTCGCGACGCGGATCGGCGCGATGATGGACGCCTCCTCCGCACGGACCTGAGCGACGTCAGCCCAACTTCTTCATGAAATGCGCGAAGGACATCATGCCTTCCGGCCAGGGGCCATGGCCACTTTCCAGGTTGATGTGGCCTGCGGCCCCGGCATACTGGAAGGTGGTGCCCCAGACCTTGGCAAAGTGCTCGGCACGCGCGTAGTCGCAATAGGGATCGTCCCGGCTGGCAACAAGGTGCGCCGGGAACGGCAGCGGGTGCTCCGGAATGGGCTTGAAATCACCGCCGTCGAACTCGGTCACCAGTCCCTCGCGGTCCCAATCGGATGGAGCGACCAGATAGGCGCCGGCAATCTTGCCCTTCAGCGCATGAGCGCCATGGGCAACCAGGATGCAGCCAAGCGAATGGGCGACAAGCACGACAGGCCGCTCGGCGGCATCGACTGCCTCGACGAGCGTTTCCAGCCATTCCTTCTTGCTCGGGCGGTGCAATTCGGCCTGTTTCACCACACGGGCGTTCGCCATCTTGTCGCGCCATCGCAGTAGCCAATGGCCCGGCAAGGTCTTGCCGTAGCCGGGAACAAGCAGAATATCGGTGTCTGAAATTTTCACGGGCTACACCTATGCGTGGCTGTCGAAGATGTGCCGCTGTCTCGCAGTTTTTCCGGGCGCTTGTCAATCGCGGCAAGCGCGGGGCGGGATGACGATTGAAGGGAATGCAAAAAAAAAGCCGGCCCTGGGGACCGGCTCTTTGCCTGGCGAGCTTCAACTGCCATCACGGCCCATAGGGCGAGACGCATGCACGGCGTGGTCCGTGGTAGGGCTGGAAACTGTTGTCCACGGCACGGTAGGACCTGTAGCGCTGGTCGCACCATTGGTAATGGGCAGGGCTGTACCCGCGGCCGTACCGCGGCGGAGCGGCATAGCGGGGCGGGGCAACGTAGCGAGGCCCGGGGGCGACGCCGATACCGAAGCCAAAGGCTGCCGGCGGGAACCACCAACCATTGTAGCGGCGGTAACCCTGGCGGTATTTCCGATACCCTCGGTGACCGTTGTAATAATGGCGGCCGTTTTGATTGTTGTAGCCGCGATGCGGATTGTGTCCACGTCTGTGGTCGACCGTGAGAACGTTGGCCGGCACCTCCGTTTGCGTCTGAGCGCGCGTTGGTGCGAGCTGAGAAAGAGGAAGGGGGGCGGCGAATGCGGGCAGAGCCAACCCCACCGCGAGACCGCCTATGGCGACGTGACTTAAAACGGATTTCCAGATCGGCATGACTTACTCCATGGGCATCATAGAGATAAAACGTGGATCACACGGCTTAGTTCCGCGAAATCGTCCGGCAAGGTCAATGGTGACTGGCGGTTGATCAGGAAAGCGGGCCGTAAAACCCGTGTTTGAGCGCGCGTGCCCAGCCTGGACGCCCGTTCTTTTCCGCTTCGGCTGAGGCGGCGTCCCAATCATAGGTCAGGATCTTCTCCTGGAAGTTCCACGCACCGTGATTGTTGGTCATCAGGGCATAGCGGGCATGCGGGCTGCCGGCTTCCATGACGTGACGGTGCGGGTGGTCATCCTCGTAGGACGGCAGGCCGACGCTACCGGGATTGAGCAGGACCTGCCCGGTTTTCTGCAGCCGGATGACCCTTGGAATATGCGTGTGACCGCAGCAGACGACAGGTGCCGTTTCGCCCTTCAGTTCGCCCAGCAAGGTCTGTTCGTCCGGCAAGTGTCCTTTCGGTCCCTCCACCTTTTCGGTCAGGTAGCGGTCGTCATTGTCCGGCGTGCCATGGCACAGAAAAATCTCGTCGGTCAGGCGGATGGTCGGCTGGCTGGTTGCCAGCCAGTCGCGGCTTGCCTGAGTAAGACGCTCAGCGGCGAAGACGTCGGTCGGTCCCATCTTGTCGAGCGGATCGTCCAGCACGACGCGGTCGTGGTTGCCGCGCACGGTCGGCCAGGCGGTCTCGCGCAGGATGGCGGCAGTTTCCTCCGGCCAGAGCGGGCCGGAAACGCAATCGCCCAGATTGACGATCAGGTCCGGCGCTTCCAGCTTCAGGTCTGCCAGTACGGCTTCAAGGGCCAGGACATTGCCGTGAATGTCCGACACAACGGCGATTTTCATCGTTCAGCTATCCTGTCGGCCGATCCGGCCAAGGTGGGTGATCTTGAACCCTTCCGGGCTCTTCAGGCCGTAGCCCAGAACCCGGTCGAACGCAATGTGGGCCGTCCAGATGATCGCAATCGGGGCAAAATCCCAGAAGGCGTAGGGATCGAGATCATTATCGGTGAGGATCACCCCGAGCCCCATCAGAAGCGCAGGGCCGATGTAGGTGTGAAAGAGATTGTAGATCAGGGCGCCGATCCGTGGATTGGCGAAATATCCCAGCATCGACAGGTCGGGCACCAGAATGAGGATGACAAACGTCAGCCAGGGGGCACCAATCCAGAAATAAAGGACCAGCGCAGCAATCAGAACAAAGAGCGCCTCAATGCGCTGCCATGCAACAAGGGAGTTTTCGCCGCACATGTCCAATCTCCCGATACAAGAGGAAAGGGAGGTGAATACCTCCGGCCATCGCTGACTTCGTTTTTGCCTTCCGATGTCATCCCGGCCAAACGAAGTGCGAGCCGGGAGCGGAGAGCCACAGTCTATGCCGTGGCTCCCCCAATGCGTTGGTTATGCCCTGGCTCTCCGATCCCGGATCTTCGCTTCGCTGCGTTCGGGATGACGAACCGACAAGGATTTAGTGGCGGTTTAGGCTTTGCCGAAGACCCGTTCGAAGATCACGTCGACATTCTTGGTGTGATAGCCAAGATCGAAGCGGTCACGGATTTCTTCTTCGGACAGATACTTGCGGACATCCTCGTCGTTGAGAAGCTCGGTCAGGAAGTCGACGGAGGCAGCACCGGCCACCTGGTAGCTGTCCCAGACTTTCATGGCATTGCGCTGAACCAGGCGGTAAGCGTCCTCGCGGGAGGAGCCAGCCTGCGTGAGGGCTAGCAGGATGCGCTGGGAGTGCACGAGGCCGCCGAGACGGTCCATGTTGCCGATCATGCGCTCCGGATAGACCAGCAGCTTGTCGATGACGCCGGTCAGGCGTGCCAGAGCGAAATCGAGGGTGATGGTCGCGTCCGGGCCGATCATGCGCTCGACGGAGGAATGGGAAATGTCGCGCTCGTGCCAGAGAGCCACGTTTTCCATTGCGGGAATAGAGAAGCCACGGACGATGCGGGCAAGGCCGGTCAGGTTTTCGGTCAACACCGGGTTGCGCTTGTGCGGCATCGCCGACGAGCCCTTCTGGCCCTTGGAGAAGAATTCTTCCGCTTCCAGAACCTCGGTGCGCTGCAGGTGGCGGACTTCGGTTGCCAGGCGCTCGATGGACGAGGCGATCACGCCGAGGGTCGCGAAATACATGGCGTGACGGTCACGCGGGATCACCTGGGTGGAGACCGGCTCGGCCTGAAGGCCCATGGCCTTGGCGACATGTTCTTCAACGGCAGGGTCGATGTTGGCGAAGGTGCCGACCGCACCGGAAATGGCGCAGGTGGCGATTTCCTCACGCGCGGCCAGCAGGCGCTTCTTGCAGCGGTCGAACTCGGCATAGGCTTCGGCCATCTTCAGGCCGAAGGTGACCGGTTCGGCATGGATGCCGTGGGACCGGCCGATGCAGACGGTGTCCTTGTGCTCCATCGCCCGGCGCTTGATCGCGGCCAGCAGGGCGTCCATGTCGGCCAGCAGCATGTCGGTTGCCTTGACCAGCTGCACGTTGAAGCAGGTGTCGAGCACGTCGGATGAGGTCATGCCCTGGTGCACGAAACGGGCGTCCGGGCCAACGATTTCCGCCAGATGGGTCAGGAAGGCGATGACGTCGTGCTTGGTCTCGCGCTCGATCTCGTCGATGCGGTCGATGTCGAACGTGGCATTGCCGCCCTTTTCCCAGATGGTCTTGGCCGCTTCCTTCGGGATCACACCGCGTTCGGCCAGAGCGTCGCAGGCATGTGCCTCGATCTCGAACCAGATGCGGAACTTCGATTCCGGCGACCAGATGGCAACCATATCGGGGCGGGAATAGCGCGGGATCATCGGCGAATGGACCTCATATGTGGAAATTCTGGCTGCGGAATAGCAGAGGGGCGCTGCCCCTTCAATGAGGAGAGGCGGTTTTTGCTTGCAGCACGGTGCCTGAATGTGAATTTTACGGTGCACACGTAGGCGATGCGGCTGTCTTTGAGGAGACACGGATGACGATCTGGCGGCCAGCTAACACGATTTCGGTGAAGGCGCTTGCCCTGATCTGGCAGGACGACGCGTTGCTTCTGTCCGATGTCTGCGACGACACGGGCCGCGTCACCGGAATGCGGCCGCTGGGCGGCACGGTGGAATTCGGCGAGCCCTGGCGCGACACGCTTCAGCGCGAGTTCCTGGAAGAACTGGGCGCAAGGATCATCCTGCTCGACGATTTTATCGTGATGGAGAACATTTACGATCATCACGGTGTCCCGGGTCATGAGGTGGTTTTCCTGTGCCATGCCCATTTCACCGACAACAGCTATTACCGGACGGATACGATCATTTACGAAGTGAATGACGACACCACCGGAACAGCCCGCTGGATCACGCTGGATGAACTGGCCGCCAAGGGGCTTGAACTTTATCCCTCGGGACTGAAGGACAAACTGCCGGGGCAGGCCGGGAAAACCGTGCCGGGCCGCCGGTTCAGCTGATCCGGCTCCTGAAAGCCGTCACGCCGTATCGCCGTATTCCATCCGCTCGTCTGCCTTTTCCTCGGCCATGTAGAGATCGAACTTGTCCTGGCGCAGCCGCAGACGCACCGCCAGAACGTAGACCGCGACCGCCAGCGCCGAGACCACGACAATGTCCGGCCCGACCGGCAGGTATCCGGCACCGCCACCAAAGGATCCAAGCCAGGAGAGCAGCACAAGTCCTGCGAGATAGGGCGCGAGCCAGGCCGCTTCGCGCCAGTCCAGGCTGTCGAAACCGCCCTGGCTGTTGCGGTAGATCATCAGCACGAAACCGATCAGCAGGCAGAGCCCAAGGTGCAGCATCGTGTCCCAGCCGCTCCAGTAGATGATCAGGCTTGCGACCACGAAGGCAAAGCACCCGGTGACAGGAGCCGCCGGCAGCACGAAGGCGCGCGGCACGTCGGACATGAGGTCCCGAAAGGCCAGTACGGCGACGGGGCCGACAACGAAGGACAGCACGATTGAGGACGTGTTGAGGGCGATCACTTCCTTGAACGGCAGGATGAAGAAGAACAGCGCCGAGACGGCGAAGTTGATCAGCAGGGCAAACAGCGGCACACCGCGGGCGGACAGGGTTTCCATGAACTTGGGAAAGAGACCGTTCTGCGCCATGGCAAGGCCGAGACGGGCGTTCGACCCGACGGAGACGAGCGCCGATGCGAAACTGGAAATGCGGGCGCTGCTGTCCAGAATGCTGACGATCCAGAGCGCGCCGACCGCAGTGGCAAGAGCTGCCATCGGGCCGAGCTCTCCCGGGAAGCTGAGCGCTGCCCAGCCCTGCTTGAGCTGAGACGGATCGAGCGCACCAAGAAAGGCGAGCTGCAAGCCGCCGTAGATCAGCAGGCAGACCACAAGGCTGATCACCAGAGCCAGGGGCACGTTGACTTTCGGATTGCGGGCCTCGCCCGCCATATCGATCACATGGCGGAAGCCGATCAGGGCGAAGATCACGCCGCCGGTGGAAATCGCCGACAGAATGCCTTTCAGCCCTTCCGGAGCAAAGCCGCCGTATTCGCTGAAATTGGCGTATCGGAATTCGGACGTGAGGATAACTGCGGCGAGAAGGGCCGGAACAAGGATCTTCACCCAGGTCAGCGCCGTGTTGATCCGGGCGAAGAAACGAACTCCGAACGCGTTCAGCACGGTGAAGACCGCCAGCAGAACGCAGGCAACGGCCAGGCCGGCGGTACTGAGAAGCCCGTCTGATCCGTATAACCAGGGCGCAAGGCTCTTGGAGTAGCGCAGCACGGCCTCCACCTCGATGGTGGCGGTGGTGTTGTAGCCGACCCAGGCCGTCCAGCCCATTGTCATGGAGACGACCGACCCGTGGGAGAAATGCGGCACACGCCCGATGCCGCCTGCAACCGGCAGGATCGTCGCGATCTCCGCGAAGGTGGCGGCCAGAAGCAACATGGCGAAGCCGCCGATCATCCAGGCGATAAGGGCAGATGGCCCGGCCGCCTGGGCAGCCATCAAGGGCGCGAACAGCCACCCAGATCCAAGAATTCCGCTGATCGCCACAAAAGTGAGGCCCAGCAGACCGATACTGCGTTGCATATGCGCCAAGACGATTCCCCCAGTCTTTAACGGGGAGAGCTTAACCGACGGATTGTCTTAACGGAAAGACGCGAAGCGGAAGTATTTGGAATGCGTCCGGCTGGCGTGGGGAAAAGGTGCCTTGGGCCCATCTTTCGAGACAGACCTGACGGTCCTCCTCAAGATGAGGGTGTTTGTGTGGGAAGTCTGAGGTGAAAGTTGTCTCAGAGCATCAGAGCCCTGCAATCCCTCCGCCACCTCATCCTGAGGAAGCGCGAAGCGCTGTCTCGAAGGATGGGCAGCTTGCTCCAAATAATCAGTCATAAGTTGCTATAGCCATGATATGCCATCTGAATGCAGGTGACTTTCTATATCCTCAGATGCTCGAACGGCAGCTACTACACGGGCATCACGCGTAAGGATCTCGCGAGCCGGATCAGTGAACATCAACAGGGAATATATGACGGTTACACTGCTCGCTATCGACCTGTCGAACTCGTGTTCAATTGCGAGTTCGAGAATCTCACGGACGCAATTGCCTGTGAACGGCAGGTGAAAGAGTGGAGGCGTGACAAAAAAGAAGCCTTGATAAAAGGCGAGTTCGATCTTCTTCCCGCGCTTTCGAGACGAGGAGGAGCGACGGCGAAGAAATGAGCTCGTGGCCCATCCTTCGAGACGGACCTAAGGTCCTCCTCAGGATGAGGGTGTTGGTGTTGACGGGCTGAAGCGGATGTTGTTTCTCAGTCTCAAAGTCTCAAAGTCTCAAAGTCTCAAAGTCTCAAAGTCTCAAAGTCTCAAAGTCT